>NZ_JBQFTN010000010.1:0-138043 GCF_056538665.1 Ruegeria sp. BF6 | reverse complement strand
GAGACACAAATTGTTTAGGATAGCTCTTACGCGACAAGGGCCACAAACGGGTTCCAGAACCTCCGCAAAGGAGGATGGGCGTAATCAACATAACTGAACCATTCGATTAGAGGTAATTCGCGCTCGGTCCTAGAGAATGGCCATTCCTTTGACAAGCCTCGGGGCTTTTTTTTGATGGAGTTTTCGCAAAACTGCAAAAAATGGGGTGTAGCGTGCATATTTGCCTGGAAAAAACTCTTAACGGATTGGTCTACGGCTCCGGTGCAACTTCATCCAAGTGGTCCAGTTCGATTGCTCAGGCATGACTTGTCTTTGGTCCATCGCGACGACGGTTTCCGTGGCTGGTGGATGATAGCCCATAGCAGTATGCGGTCATTTAGTTTTGCAGTGTTCCTTCCATTTCCCGATCAGGATTTGTGTCTCACGCATGCTGCGGAAAAGCCCCTTTGGCTGGCGTCTTTTCAACTGGAAACGGTTGGTATGTCTGCGCCTTTATCCCAAAGATTGCCTGTCCGGTGAACCATAACGATCTCGGCTCGCGAACATTCAAGTCAGCGTCGGAGGCGATCGATCAGAACATCAATCGATCTCTTGGTGACCCGAATCCTAGTTTGCCCTGGTTCTTCTTTTGAACACGATTTTCATGCTGGAGGTTGCATTGGCGCCCAGGCCTATGCCCATGAATCCCACTTTTCCGTCTGTGCCGACCTGAACGGATATCTCCACGGTATCAAGGTTCACTTCGCCAACCACCGCTTTTTCAGCGGCATCGATCATCGTCGAGACACTTTCAACGAAAGAGGTAACGTTCTGCTCCATCACATCCACACCAACTTCTACAGCGTTCGCCAGCTGTGTGCTCCGGGTTTCGCCACGCGCTGAGGTGGGACGTCCCAGCGTTGAACTCTGCGGTTCAGGAGCGAATATAACAACTTTGTCGAATTTCATTGGTTTACTCCGTTTGTTTCAGGACATTGCAGGCGGAACACCAAAATGCTGGAGTCCAGCCCAGTAGAGCGGCGCGTCAAAGGGTTTCTCGGGCCCTGCAAAATTCTCCGACAGCCACTGCTCCTGTTCCGCCAGAGCGTTAAGCACCGCATCAGAGTCACCAGAAGCGCCTGTCCCCGCCCCCGATTTTAGCCCGGAAAGACAATCAAGCGTTTCATGGACCGAGAGCTGTCTGAGCCAGTGGCTGGCCAATCCTACCGCACGCGCCTGAGCGCATCCGTTACCCAGCTCGTGCAGTATTCGTGACACCAACAGACATGTTGCCAGGTCGTCTACGCGCCAGGTCGGCGCAATAACGCAGGAAACACCGGCGGCCTGAAGAATGCTTGGAAAACCGAACGGCTCGTCCGAATTGCTGGATTGCGACAGGCCCGCTTCGCAACATGATAGGATCATAAGACGGGTCGCCAGCCGACGTTCGGACACAAGATCGGACAGCGCCATACGACCATCTGAAAACGCTATTTGAGAGGACCACGGATCGTTCGGGCAGAATTCGCCATGTGCTGAAACCAATACACGCGCGTCTTCTGAAATGGCGTTCAAAAACTCTTGCCTTGTCGCCTGTTTACCCATTGCTACCCGTTCGGCAGGAACGTCGCATGCCTCGAGCCGCGCAAAGAGCAGATCGCCGCACGGATCAAGTATCAGACGTGGACCAACACCCGCTTTTGAACTGCGGAGATCGGTGTCGGTGTCGGTATTCAGGAACTCGGCAATCGAATGCGCGACGGAAACCTCATCAAACAGTTGGGACAGAAACCTACCATCCGGCAATCGTGCATTGCACAGCGGCATAGACCGAAGGACCCGATGAGGCACAATGACGAGCTGGCTGCCGCCATGTCTCAGCTGTGGCGCCAGTTCGTCGATCAGACTGCCAAGCTTATCCAGAACCATACCGCTCATGGATTCTGCAGCGTCCAAAAGCAGGTCCGGCGGGGCGCGTTGCGATGCAAGCGCCTGCTGAATCCGGCGATCGAGTGACCAATCTGTTACTTTCTGCCACGGAGAAAAAACATAATCGCGAAACTCGTCATAGATACAACCATCCATCCAGCGATACGTAACGTCGGCCTCTGCGCCTTGAACAGTGAACAATGCCAGAACGTTGGTGCTGCAAAAGAACGAGAGAATCTGGCGTCCGGATTCCGCGCGAACCCAATCTCTGGCGGCCTCGACTGCGGGCATCATGCCTATAGGTGCTAGCAACTTCTTTTCGTCATCGCCCCCACCGCGGGTGAGCAGCCGCATGAGCCGACCCTTCGCCGCTTCGGCAAATCCCAATGTTTCGTCGGGCGGGCGTTCTGCTTTGACCTTTGTCAGCATCCCAAGCCCGTCAAATCTGCTCCATTCCTGAAGCATCGAGGTCCAAACGATGGGGTCTGCACCCCCATGCGTCAGGCGCTCGAACAATTGGTCGATTGCGTGTTCACATGTGTCGTGTGCTTTGGTGTATTCACCTTTCTGCAGCAGAACCTGTGTGCGCAGCCCGGCTGATCGAATTTTCTCATCACCGATTGGTGCATTTGCCGCCATCAGACGTGCGGCTTCGTCGATCTCATGTTCGGCTTCTTCTGGGCGCGATAGCTCCAGCAGAATGCGACCGCGGTTCGTATGAAGCATCGGCCCCAGTTGATCGATGTATTCTCCGGGGTCTGGTTTCACCGCGATCGCTTTGTCAATTGAAACAAGCGCCCGGTCAAACAGCTTTAATTCGCGTAGCGCGTTGGAAAATGAGTTCCAGAATATGCAGCGCGTCCGTGCATCGGTCATTTTTATCAGCGGCTCAAGGTCTTCGTGCAGCAGTAGCGCCTCCCGCTTTCTGCGTGCCTCGGAAAGCCGCATCGCTTTTTCCAGCAGAACATCGACGCGTCGTTCCCCTTCAAGATCGGGCAGCATCTCATCCAGCACCTTGAGGGCAAAATCCGGTTGCGCGATGGCGCTCAAAAGGTTGTTGTATTGAAGCCCGATCAGAAAAACCTGATCCTTGTCGCCAATTTCCCTTGCAGCAGTATATGAAGCTTCCAGCGCCGCCCGCGCTTCGCCCAGGCCCGAGATGCCAGTATCCGCCGCAATGCCAAGCTGTACTGCATAGTCGAGCATTCTCTTTAAGAGGTCGACTAACCTGTTTTCATCGACCGTGTTAGAAGCCGCGCGTTTGAGGCGGAGTGCGGTTGTATAGGCCGCAAATGTCTGGGCAACGTCCAGATTTCCGGGACGGCCGGTTCCTTGGCCAAGCGCCAGCCACAAATCCGCGTGAAGGTCCGGATCGAGCGGAACTTGCGTCGTCTCGACAATATCCAAACCGCGACGCGCCAGCCTGACGGCTTTGCGCAAACTGTGACCAGACGGTTGGCCTTCGGATTCATGAAACGAGAAATCCCGTAGATAGCTGGCCAGCTCGGACAACGCCTGACGGGCTGCATTTTCGTCGCTGCCTGCTTCGGTCGCGCGAAAAACAAACTCAAGCCCGTAATCGAGCGCGTCGGCGGTGACGAGTCGTGCCGAAGACAGTTGCTCAAACCCATCAAAAAGAGGTTTCGTGTCCGCCCCTTCCTTGGCCAGATTCCTGGCGTGCGCCAGGTAGTCGTCGAAGTTGACGGGCAGGTTGTGACCTGATGTAGGTCCGATCACGCCTCCGAAGTCGCCGTCTGCTGTGGCGTGAATCAAACGGAATAACAATCTGAGCAATGCTCTGGTGGGCGTGGCGTCGGGCTTGGCTGATCCATCCGCATCGTGAATTAAAGATTGGAGGCGAGGTAACAATGGATGGGACATTCCGTGCACTAGCGCCAGATCAAGCGATATCTGTGCTGCTTCGAAATCGCTCAAGAAACGGCCCTGTATGACTGCTTTGTCCCAATACAGGTCAGGAATTGTTGGATAAGTTTCCACCGCATAATCGAGCTGTGTCAGAAGGTTTTCGGAAATATCAGGAGGCGGGGTGACCTGCAAAGCCTCAGCGACTTTCAGGCGATATTCAACAGCGGCACCGATCGCAAAGGCTTCGGCCCTGCGTAACGCGTCACTATCACGTTCGGATCGCGCGCTGGCTATCAGCTTTGCAGCACGAAAATAACGCCGAGTTCGCTTCTCGAATTCCGCTTGTTCAATAGTTTCAGTCTCGAAATCGTTTAGCTGGCTCATCCGACGCCCCGCTCAAAAACACGAGAAGTCTAGCATATTTTCCGGCCTTGATCGAAGTTGCGAAGGCCGAGAGCTTGATCTGCGTCTGAAAACCAATACTTACTTGTTAGACCGCGCGAATAATCAGTGTTCAAAAAATCTCGATCGTTTTTTGTGTCTGAGCCCCGGGACTCGTTCGCGTCGCTTGATCAAGGCACGGATTCCAGCGGAACAGCCGATCCATTCAATTGAAAAACTGCGCGAAATATTTTAAAATCGGCGCATTCAAGATGATCTGAGATTAATCAGTTCGGATGCATATGGTGCCCGAACGAACAGGAGGCTTGAATGGCAAACCAAGCAAAAAGAAAACTCAGTACCCGCAAGGGCAAGGTTCAGGTCAGATCGCAGCCCTCGGCAATGTCCGCTCTGGGAGAGCGGGCCGAAGCGTCAGGCCTGATGACCCCTCAAATGCTGAGCGAGCGTGACGAAAAAGTTTCAAGTAAGCGTCGCACGGGTGGCCCGGCTCTTGAGGAGGACAACTCCGAGAGCAGTGGCAGTGACGTAAGCCCAACCGATTTGGACTACTGATCAGATGATCGCATTTTTTACGGCAATACATCCACGGAGGTCGCTATGCCCTCGACTCATCAACCAAGGATTTTCAATACAGTAAACCTTACCGATTTTGACACCAACGGCCAAACCTCGACGGTTGGCGAACCTACGGTTTCCCAGAACGGAAACCAGCTTCTGGCAACTGGAAACTGGTATGCAAGCCGCTCTTTGGATGGCGGCCAAAGCTGGTCCCATATGAGTCCGTTCACGCTTTTCCCTCCGGTCGACAACGGGTTCTGCTGCGACCAGACTACCGTATATGACCCAAGCCGTGATTTGCTGATCTGGCTGCTGCAATATGTTGAGAGGGACGGAAGCAACACGCTCAGGCTTGCCGCCAAACAGGGACGGACCCTGGGAAACGATGCGTGGAACCTGTGGGATTTTACACCGTCCGGTGTTGATCCGGACTGGGACGAAGAATGGTTCGATTATAACCACGTTTTGCTGTCCGAGAATTATCTCTACGCTGGTACCAACGTGTTTTCAGTTGGTACCAACATCTTTACACGATCCATTATCTTGCGGATTTCATTGGATGAAATTGCTGCTGCGTCCGGACTTTCTTTCGACATTTTCGAGACGCAGGACAATTTTTCCCTGAGATGTGTTCAGGGCGCACGCGGCGCTATGTACTTTGCCAGCCATAATTCGAACTCGCAAATACGTGTATTCAGGTGGCCCGAAACGTCGCCAGATGTTGAAGAGTTTGATATCGACGTCACGCCATGGTTTGCAGGAAGCTATTCCTCGCTGACGGCAGGTGGTGGTGACTGGATGTCGCGGACCGATCCGCGTATTACCGCCGGATGGCTGGGGCGGGGAACGTTAGGCTTTATGTGGACAGCCAACCGTCAGGCCAACAGGCAGCGCCCCTTTGTCCGAACCGTCCGTATCGATGAGGCGACGATGACCCTGATTGATGAGCCGGATATCTGGAACAGTCAAATCGCGTTTGCCTATCCATCCACCGCGGTCAATCGGTTCGGAGATGTCGGGCTGTCGCTCTTTGCTGGCGGAGGTAATCTGCATCCAAGCCATGTCGTCGGAACCTATGACGATATCGACGGGCTATGGCGGTTGCTTCTTGCACGGCGGGGAACGGACACGCCCACCTTGATGAAATGGGGCGATTATACCAATTGCTCCGAGGTTGCCCATGACGGATTCACATGGTTGGCGGCAGGGTACACGTTACAGGGCGGGGGCAATCAGAGCGATATTGAACCGACAATGACCTGGTTCGGACAACAGCGATACGACACACCAAGCCGTCGACCGCCTGTGATCGTCTGATCCTGCATCTTTTATTTAATTCAGGGACCGAAATCATGCACAGAGCCATTAAATCACAAGGTGTTTCAGCGTTTGTACGTCAGGAAGGGCCTTGGCTGCTTATTGCCTTCGTAATTGCCGATCTGTTCTACAAATGGGGATCTTTCGCGCTGGAATGTGTCGGTTTTCTGGCAACTTGGTACGGGTTGAGCCTGATAGCCAGCCTGGTCCTGCGCCTTTTGGGAGGGCAAAAGTCCGCCCTGGAAGACTGAGCCGGCGATCACAGGTTATCCTTAGGAAGACCCGGACCGTGGCGATTGTCTGGGGCGGGTGTTGGATCTGTCTTTCATCTGCAAATCAATACTCAAATCAGGGCTATCAAGGTCGGACGGACCTGAAAACGCATCCGTGCAACATTGCCTGAACGGGTAGTAACCAGGCTCGGGTCGCAACTGCCGTCATTCAAAGCGTTTTGCTTCCCGAAGGATTTCACTGGCCCTGCTGCGGGGAAAGGCGCGACCACTTGCCGGGCTCAGAATTTCAACCAGCTTGTCAAGACTCAGCTGGGCCAACGCTGCCGCATCTTCGATACCGGCGGCAATTAGCCGTTCAGCAGAGATGTCGCCGACCCCCGGAACGTCATTCACCGGTGTGATGGAGGTGTTTGATGAGCCTGAAGGGGCGGGTGACGACTGTTTCACACGCCGGATCAGATCACTTTCAACCCGTGGGTCACCATCGTCTGCTATCCGAACTGCCGTCCTGACAATACCTGCCGCTGGAACTCCGGCTTCGAGATAGGATTCCGCGACCAATTCAGCCCGGCGCGCGCCCAGTGCCAATCCGACCGGTTCGGGCTCGATTGAGATCGAGCGAATCTCGACCTGATGAAACGTGCCGGTTTCGATAGAACTGCGCAGGTGAGAAATGTTTGCTGAAAGCGTCTCGATCGAGGCGTCGAGTGGTGTCGCGGTTTCGGCTTCGAATTCGATAATGCCCAACGTCTGACGCGAAAATTCGGGTTCCGGTTCCGGAGGCTCGGATTCACTTGGCGATGTCAGAGCGCAAAGTGACGGGAAAACACAGCGGCACTCGTCTTCCGCACAGGTTACGCGCCCGTTTTCGTCCAGATCGATTCGGCGCAGCGGCGCCAGATGGTGCCGGATGCCGCGCGGCGACAGGGCTTTGGGCCAGGGCGAACCATCCGGGCCGGTTTCCTGCGGCCACAACACATCCGCAGTCGCGGTGCGGGCCGGGATTTGCCAGTAGTCGCCGGTTTTGTAGTCGCCGCCCTGTTCGAACCAGATCTGCACACCGTCCTCAAGCTCGATCCATTTGGCTTCCTGTACCGGGATTGCAGCCGATCTCTGATCCCAGCGCCGTAGTATCGGGTGGGTGTTCGCGGTTTCAGTGAAAACCGGCAGCACTGTGCCTTCAGGTACCAACAAGGTTATCTCGGCGTTTACACGATCGACTGCAGCCACTTCGAACAAGGGCCAAGGGGTCGACGTAAGCTCGGATACGTCATCGAGGATTTCGACCCAGTCGCCTTCTTTCAACCCCCGCGCCTGATCCGGTCCGAGGCTTTCTAGTGTTGCGGTAGCGCCCTCAAGGCTGCGTATTCCAAACACAACCGAACCGTTGTCGCGCGACCATTTGAAAGTTGCTTGTCCCTTTGCACCTCCCACAGCGCCCGCGTCATGTATCTCGACCCGGTACAGCTGGTTTTCGGGTCCCCGGTACTGAGCTGTCGGCGGCACCAAACAGGGGTCTTCGGATGGCATGTCGACCTTTGCTCGTGCCCGAAGGCAGCGCGGCAAGGTCAACGGGTTGCGGACCAGGGCATCCAGTAGTTCTTCGCACCCCAGGTCTTCGTCGCCCTCTTTGCCCAAAGCCGCAACTTTGACCTGGCAAACGATCTTGGCGCGTGTTGCGGTGTCCGGTCCGCCCAGGGCCAGTTCGCGGATGCCTTCGGCCTGCAGGTGGTTCAGATGTCGTTCCCATACGTCGAGATATACAAGATACCGCCCGCCGGGGCTGAGTTCTTCCTTACCGCCTTCGGTGACCGGGAAGTCGGGTTGCGTCGTATAGCGGATCGGCACCGCTTCACCCTGCGGTGGGCAATGCAGATCGGGCATCAGTTCGCAGGCTATGCCATCGACATAGTAGCGCCCCCAGCCGATTTCGAAATCGCACAACAGATCGTCAGAACAAGAGATCTTGAACCCGTCACCCGGCCCGCCGTGCGGCCCAATCAGGTCGGCGGCCAGATTTCGGGTCTGCTCGAGCAGGATGGACACCTGTTCGTTCCAGTCGGCGTCCAGCAAAACGCGCCCTTGCTGCATGAGGACTCGGGCATATCCATGCTGTCGGTGGTAACTGTCGCGGCTGAGGTCGGCTTTCATGGTTCCACCCTCCTAATTGGCAAAAATGAGCCCGGCGGATATTCCGGCGGGAACGTAATCAGCAAGCCGCGCAGACAGCGCAGCCGTGCGTTGCGGTTGGAAAAGACTATGGAATGCACCCATCTCAGAAGCATCGCTCGCGCCGTCGCGAATGCCAGGCGAAGTGCACAAATCAAGCTGACAATATGCAGGTCTTCCATATCGCCGAGCGGTGAATATTGGTCGCATTTCGGAAGCCGCCGCACTGCGCAACCCTGCTATATAGTCGGCGGCGTCACCTTCAAATTCATATGCCGAGATATTTGCGCTCAAATGCGGTGGGTCGGCCGGAGCAGCGGCAACCAAATTAGCCGTCAGCACGGCACATTCACCAGGGCCCAGACTTGACAGCTCCCACACAGGCGGATCGCTGTCGGCGATCAGGGCACCTCGGCTGACGGTCACATCGGAGCCGCTTTCAAAGGCACTTCCGGTCGGATCATCTGCGTCTCGGGGTGGCAGGATTGTGACCACGAGGTTCTTGGCGGAGTTGGGTCCAAGATTGTCAATGCCGAGCGTCAGCGTGAAGGGTTGACCGATGCCAGGAGCTGCTTCGGTTGTATCGAGTCGAAGTCGCAGATTGGCTGTTTCGGGTGAAGCGCCGGATGGCCCGGTCGCCGTGCCACCAATTTCGACAGGCACTGAAACCGAGCCGCTTACAGGTAATTCGGGCAATGCGGACAGCGCCGCTTCGATCGCAAGATCCGGTTGGCACCGGTAACGGCGCGGTGTTCGTGAACCGACCGGAACATGACAAAACCGGATACAGCCGATTTGCCGGCGGGCGACGCGTACATCGCCGGTGAAAATGCTGTCTTCGGCTAACAGGATCGCGTGGGTTTGAACCTTGCCGATCAGGGTCGAGCGGCGGATGTCCAGAGTCGCGTGCGCCAATGGCCAGGATGGCGCACCAATCACCTCGCGCGTGTCCGAAGAGGCATCGATGATGCTGTCATGAATTGAAACGGCGACCGGGTCCGCGCCCACTTCGTCCAGGCTGATCTGGATCGGACCGAGAATCGAGCGATCGATCACTAACGAGACAGGTCCGTCAACCAGATCGAGGCTCGGCTCGCCGGGTCGGTCCGGGATGCAATCCGAGGTTAGGCTCCAGCCGGGCACCAGCGTGACATGGCGTATCCGCAGTTCCGCGAGCGGTCCCCTGATTTGCAGACCGCGCCCGGCGACGACAAGGCCATCGATGCAAAAACGACTGCCTGCGCTACCTCTGATCACCAAAGCGTCGCCGCGGGCAGAGCGATAATCCAGTAGGCGCAACACAGCGCGGCTCTCTTCCCGGCTGCGCAATTGTAAACTTTGACCTTCGCGCAGATCGACAGTCAGCCGTTCGGTATAGACGCCGCCGTCGGTGATTTCGATGACCGCATCGTCGGGATCCTCTTCCCGCCATTTGGCAAGGGCGGCCGTGATTTCGCTGAACTCTGCCTCTTTGCCTACGAAGTACCGCGATGCCGCCGCAGGTTCGGTGGGGTTGCGCTGGTACGGCCCGCCGCCTGTTTTGTCCGAGAACCCGTAGTGATAGCGCACACGCACATCTCCGCCGGGAATCTGGCGTGTGTGAAAGGCTATGCGACCGAGCTCGGGATCAACGGCCACCTGATCGCGCGCCGGGCGATAATGCCATCCGCTGAGATTCGTCGAAACGATCCGTTCTGCAGGTACTAGACCGCTTTGCCCGGTCTCCGGCCAGTCGCTGACCCATATCGCAAGGCTTTTGCCCGGCCCATAGTAGGTTTCCGTGTTGTCCGCAAAAAGCCGCCGTTCGATCTGGATCGGTAGATTCCGAGGTTCGGCAATGGCGTACTCTCCTGTTTCGGGAACAGGCAATGCGAACAAAGGCGCGTCGTTTCCAAGAACGCTGAAGGTATATAACCCTGATCCCTGATCCTCGCGCGCATAGGCGGGCTCGTATTCGATCGTGTAGGGTTTCAGGCGCCAGGCAAACAGGCCGACGCTGGGAATGTTGTGCCTGCCTGGCGTACGGGTCGAGGTGATCCGGCGGACATCGACACCGTGTGCAAGCTGCTCGAAAGGTCCGCCGAGATGGGCCAGGGCCATCCCATCGCGCAGATCGACCGTGCGTCCACGGCCAAGGCGTTGGTGATTGAGCGGCTGCATCCAGGCCAGCAATCTATAAAACTCGACCGCGCGGGACGGCCAGTCTGCCGTATCCGCCGCGATCAGTTCCAGCAAGGGCAGCGTCCCCTTGCGGCGGCGATCCCGGATGCTGTTGGCCACGGCCCGGCGCGGCGTCAGGACCGACGACAGCGCGGCACCGCGCGCTCCGTCGGTGTGAACCTGTGGGGGCGCTTCATAACCGATCAAAGCGCCAATGTAGGGAACAACCCAGTCTTCACAGGTTTCGATGAACCAATTGTCGTATTGCTGTTCAATGTCGGTCTCAAGCACATCAACCTGTTCGGTGATGACCTGGAGCAACGCGCGCAGCGGTTCACCCCGCTCGACGTCGCGCTTGCGGTGAACAGCGGGTAACAGCTTATACAGCCGGTCTGGATCGCGCAGTGTCATGTCGTCACCTCGGTCAGGATGAGAGTGTCGGGCAGGTTTGCATTCAGAAACACAAGCTGCGCTGCTCTGATCGTTCCGTTTTCCCGATGGGCAAGTCCCGCGCTCAGATACGAAGGCACGGGTTCGTGCGCCGAACGCTTAGTAAACTCAGCGAGCCGCTCGGCCAGGGTTTCAGGCGAGGTTGCGTCGCTCTCGCGGAGGGCCTCGAACAGATCTACATCGACATAAGCGACGCCGGGAACCTGCTGCATGGTGGCGACAACCTCGCTCAAACGAACGGGTTGGCCGAGGTCGCGCCGGGTAAACCCGAATTGCTCAAGCAGCGTAGCACGCAAGGGCGGTTCGACATGTTCCCACAGGTGGTCCGGATGAACCGCAACTTTTGCGCTCAGGAAAAGATAGGCCGCCTGCCTCGGGGCCAGAACGACCGGGACCGAGGGATCGCCAAACTCGGCAAGCGCTGTCCTCAGGTTTCGGCACAGCTGTGATTGCAGGTCGATCGGCGCATCATCAGCCCCCGCCAGCGTCACATGCACAACATTGCGGCCGCCATCCGACAGCCGGACGGCATGGGCCTTGTCGATACCGGCATAGAGAACCGAGAAATCCGTGTAATCCTCGACCGAAACCAGACGATCCAGCGCGCGGGTGGCAAGCGGCACGCGCTTTCGGGCCTGATCGCGGGTTTCACGATTGGCGCCACCGCTGGCGGCCCGAGGATTGAACACCTCTTTGACCCCGAGCGGCTTGGACCCAAGCGTGGAAATCTGGCCAGCGCTGATATTGCCCGGTGCGCCGATCCCGATGCGATAAGTCGCGCGGACGTTTTCGGACCCACTTGGCAATCTTGCGCCCGTCAGACCATCGCCGAAGGTGGCAAAGGTATTATCGTCATTGTCGGTGCTGGTCTGGTAACCCCGATTATCAGGCCCCAGTGTCAGAAGCGTTTCGCTCTGATGCCAGAGAATATCGTTTACCCGGACCGAAAGCGTGCTGTTCGTCCCTTTGGGCGTTGGCGCCGAGACATGCGTCACAGGGCCATGGGCCAGCGCAAAGGTTTGCAGGCGGGCTGCGCTGTCACCGCTGCCGATGGTTTCGGAAACGGTCTCGCCATGGGTAGCAAGCACGACATTGGCGTTCAGCAAAACGCTGTCGCGCCTGTACGTATAGGCGAGCGGTTCAGCCAAGGTTATCCGGGTGTGCAGCGTATCGCCGGGCAGGTCAATGACATTGCCGTTTGGTCCGATGATCTGTGCCGGGCGATGTGCAATGCCTGCAATCATGGCCAGTTCGGTGGCTTCCACTTCTGGAACGACCTGACCATCACTTGTCAGAACATCCGTGCGATGTCCGGCGATGGCGAGCCAACGACCGGCCTCCAGACCTTCGTACAATCCGTCGAGCTGGATCTCGGCCCTGGATACATCCGTGGTGATCGGCTCCTGAGCCAGGGGCAGGGGATCGTTTGCAGCCAGAACCTTCAGCCCGCGAATGTCGCCCAGCGTCGCCTCGCGCCCGGTCAGCCATGGTTCATCAAGCAGAACATGGGTCACAGTTTGAGAGATGCCATAGTCGGATCGCGCGGCGTTCCGGACTGCCAGCACATCGAATATGCGCCAGCCCTCGGCAGGGTGATCGATCAGAAGCAGGCCGCCGGGGACTATTCCGTCGTATTCCGCGTCAAGAGACAGAACGCTTGCAGCCGTTGGCGTGCCTGCGAAACCGGTGTCGTTGCGCTGAACGGTCAAAGTCGTTCCGGCTGCGTCCATCGTCAACGTTGCTTGCCGATCCCGAGAAACGTTAACTTGGACAGGAGGTTGTCCGGCGAAGATTCCCTCTGACACGCCGTCGATGCTTACGCTGATCCCCGAATTGGGCACAACTGCTGCGGCAAACACCGGCCCGTGAGTCGTCGCGGTAATTGCGATCGTACGCCCCGAGCCGACAGAGCCAGTATCCGCACCCCAGATGACGCGAATTGCGCTTAATCTGAATTCCGCTGTTGAATCGAGCGGGCCTACATACTGCGCCTCGATGCGGATGGGCACATCGTCGATGTCGGTATTCAGGCTTTGTTGACGACCGCCTGGCACCGCGTCTGCGTTGGAAAGTTCGGACAGGCGTATCGTAATCTGTGGCGACGAAACCATCGGGTCCCAGATGCGAAGGGAGAGAGTTATTGGCGCTGCTTGTCCGGCGTCCAGATCGACCTCTTGCAGAAATGCCGCCGCCAATAGGGGCGGGCCACCGGCCTCTACCCGCGCTTCGACCGAGAGACTGCTGCGCATCTCGGCCAGCGGCCATTCGCGTCGCAGAACCTCGCCTTCATCGCGATAGATAAAATCCAGCGGCGCGGTGGCACCAAACGGTGTTGCCGAAACACGGAGCGCTTCGGCACCAAGCCGTTCCTCGGGTCTGCTGCCAGTCACCGATGCGTTTGCATAGGCTGCAAACAGCGGTTGGCGAATGCCGGGCATCAGTTCGGCCATGACCTGCGGCCCCAGATCGGCAGTGGCGTCATATACACGGGCGGAATCGCGGACGAGCCTGAACCGCGAGGCCGGTTGGTCAGATGGCGGTTCCCGCAGCGCGGTTAGCACGTCATCAAGCTGCTGCAGCGGGCTGGTTGGGTTTCGTACCTCGATGTCGGGCTCAGTGGGGACGTGCCGAACCTCTCTGTCCGCATATTTGATCAGAGTCCAGCCCGCGTCGGCATCGGTTTCCACCGCCCGCACGTCAAAGGGCAGGCGATGCCCCGGACCTGTAAGCAAAATGACCTGACCGATCTCGATCCCGGTGGCGATACCATCCAAATAGATTTCTCGGACACCCTCAAAACCCGTCGCGGGGAACAGCGCTTGTGGCTGAAACAATCTGGGCGTCAGGGTGCCCCATCTGTCTCGCGCCTCGAGATCATAGCTGGTTTCGAACGGCTCGGCGTTTTCGCCGGGCTCTGGCAGGCTGCGCGCCAGTGTACCTGCCGGAATTGTCACTTCGTAGCCGTCTTCCAACGTGAAGGCGAGATAAACGCTGGCAGCGACACCCGGACGCAACCGATACCCCACAAGCCGTCCCAATTCCAGGATCGAGCGCCGCTCGGTTGCGGTGGCCAGATAGCCCTCGTTGGCGATCCGTTCCTGATAGAAGGCCAGCACGTCCGATACCACAGCCCAGGCATCCAGCAGTGCAATTGACGGATCGTCCATGTCGCGCGTGGTTAGGCGGTGTAAGGGACGCGAACCGCCCGGCAATTCGTGACTCGTAAGCCGCGCGATCATTGTCGCAAAAAACTCGGGATGCGTACCGACCCGTGTTGCAACTTCGGTCAGGCCGGATCGGTTATGGATGGTTCGGGGTGTGATGGGGCCGACGCCTTCGCAGCACCCGCATGTCGGGTCGATACTCATCTGCCACCTCTCATGTCAAAGACAACGCGTCCGTTTTCGGGTGCATTGGGATCGCTGTCCGCCCGTGCAATTTCAAGCGGGCCTATCGGCAGCACCCCGGCCGCCAGCTCGCCATTGGGGCCTTCGTACCGGCGCTCGAGACGCGTAACCGTCACGCTCTCTACCCCTTCGATCGCTTGCGCTGCAGCCATAAGCGAACTGAGTGCTACATCCTCACCAAAACTCAGCCTGTCGGGATGAAACAGCCCCAGGCTGCCGTCCGGCAGGCATTCGGACCCGAAGTCAGCCTCCAGATTGCGCCTGACCGCAGCCCGCAAATGGGTTGGATCGACACAAATGACCATGCAGATATCAATCGGCACCTGCATGGCTGGACGTACAGCCAGATCATGTCCGATACGGCGATACCGGTTCAGGTCCTTGAGAATCTCATCCAGCAAGCCCTCGTCTGCGATGGCCTGCCCTGTCGGGTCGACGGCAACACGTATCTCGTACCAGCTGCCGTTCCAGCGCTGTACTGCCGCTGCACGATGAACTTTCGGGTGTCGCTCAGCAATTTCGGCGTAGTCGGCAGGAGTGATGGCGCGTGCAAGATGCTGTCCAAATCCGTGCGGCGCGAAAAGCTTGGCCTCGTCGATGGGCTCCGGTGCAGAACCCCCGATGGCAGGCAGCGGATTTCTCGGAGTCAGGATCAGCCCGTCAATCAACGTATCATGCACAGGGATCGTCAACTTGTCGGCTCCGACATTGCCCTGCGGTCCGCTGCCAATACGACGCCTTGCGTGGATGCGGTGGAACGGGTCCGGGGTGCGGCCGGTGCGGTTGTCGCCAAACCGCAGGATCGCCTGGTGCCGGGCGTCGATATCCGCAACCACATGTGCATCTCGTGCGCCGCTTGTCAGCAAGTCGCGGACCACCGTCCAGTTCCGCGAGACCTGGCCGGGCGGGATGCTGATCGGGGTGCCGGACGGCACACAATCAGGGTCTGGTTCACTGACGATGATCAGACCAGGCAGGGCCTGACGGGGATCCTGACGCAGACTTAGGGTCGCCGGTACGGCGTGATCAACAGGTGATGCAAAGGTCAGCGGACCCTGAATTGGCACATGGGTGAAGCATCCGGCGCGAGGGGTGATCTCGGCTAATCGTCCCTCTGCCAGACAGACCGGTGGAACATCTGCTAGGGGTATGCATCCCAGATCCTCGGATGGCCGCCAGCGTCCGTGATCTGCAAGAACGACATTGCCGCGCACGACCGAAACATTCTCGAGAAGTCTGCATTCCGGTGGAGGCCCGACGGTTGAGATGCAAAACGGCACGGGAAGCGCGTCTTCTTCGCCCCATTTCACGCTCAGCACAGGCTGGCCGTTCAGGGGATCGATTGCCGGTTCAACGGCGGTCAGTCGTACTGCGTGACGGTGCGTTGGATCTGCGTCAGCACCGTTTCCAGTCTCTGGCCCAAGGCGCTCTTCGAAAATCAGAATATCACCGGGTTGCAGATAAAGAGCGCGTGTCCCTTTCCAATCCTGATCGTTTCCTGGGTCTGTCGGATCGCAATCGGAGTTATCAGGATTGGTCGTGTCCTGCTCACCGGGTTCTGGAACCGGCTCCGGTTCGGGCGGTGACCCATCCACCAACGTAGTTCCGGTGGCGCCCTTGGGCAGGCAGCACAACCGGTCGCCCCAAGTATAAACATGGATTTCGTTATGAGCCGCGCGTAGCTGCAACACAGTTTCAGGATCGGAGACAAGCGGCGCGAAAACCTCGTAAAGCGACTCGTCGATACCATCGAATGCGGCCCAGTTCGGAACCGAACCGCTGGTGTCCGGTGCGCCGGCAAAGCTGGTGGTGAAGGACAGGCTACCACCACGGATGTCCCTGTCCTGACTGGTACCAATCGCCACCCAGGTTCGGGCATTACACCCTTCGTGAAGGTGGTAATCGACCAGTCGTGCATGGCGTTTCACCGAGACCCGGCGGCGCGCTGTGCCCAGATAGGCTTCGGTGGCAACGGCGTCCTGATAGTAGCTCAGATAGTCACCCGCATAGGCCAGAAGCTCGACCAGAGTGATGCCGATATCTGGTATGTGGCGCTCGGTCCAATCGGGCATGGTGACCGCAAGGCGATCAAGGATCAATGCGCGGAAACTGGCATAATCTTTGGCGAGATAATCGATTTCGGGCTGTGGCGGTGTGATCTCGGGGCAAGTGCGCTCGACCTTGCAGTCGATATCTGACGCGCAGTTGGCCTTGAAACTGAATTCAAGACATCGGTAGCGCGGGTCAAACGGGGCGTCCTCGGCCAGATTGGTCAGGCACAGGCAATATGTCGAGAAATCGCCGGGCCGATCCACCGTCAGCACTACGCAGTTGTCGCGTTCGGGGTCTGTTTGAGGACATAGCCGCAGATCGATGATAGTTATCCCGGTCTCTCGCGCACCACCGCAAATCTCAAAATTCTCCAACTGCAAATCTTCAGGCGCTGGACCCAGGAAATAGACCGTCAATTCACGCTGGTCGTCGCTGACCTCAAGGTAGTCCAGTCCGTTCATGTCAGCAGCCCGCACCATGTCTCGGCGACCTTCGTCACGGCAGGTCAAACCTGTTTTGTTATGGCATCCACAACTCATGGCAGGCTCCGTTGGAAACTGTCTGTGCGTGTTTCACCTGTCCGTTTGACAAGATAACGAACCTCGACCTGCAGCACGGCGTCTTGCGCTGATGCAACCAGAACCTGCACGGTGATCAGATCGCCCAGGTATTGTTGCAACCCGGCTTGCGCATTGCGCTGCAAGGTCGAGGCCAGAGCGTCGCTGTTGGGCTCGAACACAACTTCGGCCAGCCCGGCGCCGAAATCGGGGCGGTTCACACGTTCCCCGGCGCGCGTGAACAGGAATTGCTCGATCATATCCCGGATATGATCGTCTCCGTCTGTCAATGCGGTGCGTCCGCGGGCGTCGAAGTCAAAGGGGTAATCGATCTGTATCATGTCGCCTTCACCCTTGTCTGTGTCTGCACGATGATCACGCCTGTCCCTGTGGGCGCGCAGATTGCCTGCGAGCTTTGAATCAAGAGCGGTTGGCCACTTGCCATGACCCGGGTGGCTCCGCTGGTCCATTGGGCCGTCACACAGGGCCCGTTGCCGGCGGTTGGCGGTGGCAAAGTGCATCCCGCAATCGTATAAGGCACCGGCTGCACGGTGACCTTAGTGCCGCTTACACTGACCCGAAGATCCGGCTTGGTCGGTTGCGCCTGACCACCATGCAGGCAAGTCACGGTTGCTCCCTGGTGCAGAACAAATCCCGGCATCACGTCACCTCCAATGCGGTGCCATTGACCGAAGTCTTGGGACCCTGCAGGGCCACGGTCGCTCCCTGTCCGGTTGTGATCTCGATGCCTTGCGGCCCCATAGTGATCTTGAGCCCACCCTGGGCTTCGATGGTGATCGACGCGGGACCCGGACCATCAGCGATGGTGACGGTTGCCGTGTCGGTCTTCAGTACTTTCATCTCGGCGATCTGCGGGCTGGCGGGCACATCGCCGGAACTGTCCCAGAACCCTCCCATCCAGACCGGATGTTCTGGATCGCCACGCTCGAATAGAATCCAGAGTTTGGCACCTACCGGCGGAATGAAAAAGAAACCGACCCCTGGCCCGGCATAGGGTGCGCAGGGCATGGCCCATGTCAGCGTGTTGCTTCCGAATACGCTTGGCAGGCTGAATTGCACACGCCCCTGCCGCTGCGGGTCGATATTGTTGGTGACTTCGCCGCGAAAGAGACCATTGAGCTGAACACTGTTACTCATGGCATCACCAGTGGCGTGGTCGTCCCAAGCCCTTCACGCGACAGGTTGAATTTCTGTTTGTATTGCCCTTTTTTGATGTCGATTGAATGGGTAACAGACTTGACGTAGAAGCGGCCGTCAAAACTGTCTCCGGCGCCGCGGACATCGACAAGGCTGCGGGGTTTCAGAATGCGGCCATAGCGCAGCGCATCAAGTGTCCCCTCGGCGGTGACGACACTGTCATAGGAGGTGTTGACCTTGCCCTGCGCCCGCACGCGTTTCTGCGCATCGCTTTCCCCGTCTGGCCCATCGCCAAGAAAGTCTTTCTTCCGCGGGCTTGGGATGCGTGCAGCCAGAGGCACGCCGCGGTTGTAGCTGTCGATGGTTTCGGTGCCGCCCGAAGTCTTGGTGTAGGTCATCGAAGTCGGTGACAACTCGCCATAGGAAAACGTCATCGTCTCGACATTACTTCCCGGTCCCATATTCACTGACAGCGCAGGCTGCGGTACGCTCAGGCGCTGTGGCGGTCCCCAATAAGCGATGTTCGAAAGCGGCAGTAGGCCTGGTTCTACATAAAAGACGAACCCGTGTTTTCCCGCGAGCTTTTTGATGTACTCCAGATCCGTTTCCCTGGTGGTCTGACTCCGCGTCTGTTCCGTAACTGGAGTTGTCAGCGCGTTGTCTGGCGGCATCACCTGCGGGACGATCCCGTAGTCGATGATATAGGGAAGCAGGATAAACGGGACGATCAGATTGTCGCCCAGCTGCGGGTAAGGACGTTCTTCTTTCTTCAGGTCCATCATGACGCTGACATCTTCACCGGTCACCGTCAGTTTCGACTGGCCGGGTTCATCACTGGGTGCCAACTGATGAGTGGTAATGATCCCGTCCATGATAGGCTGTGGTTTGACGCCGAAGAGAACCGACAGCACAACCCGTGTGAAGGGTTTCAGCTTGGCCTCTTTCAGCAGGGCAAAATCCTTGCGATCAGCAAGCCCGCGGCCGACTTGGAACACCATTTGAAAGCCCGAGCGTTCACTGTCCTTGGCCGTCACTTCCACACTTTGCAGCGCTTCATTGACCTTGAGAGGGGCCGGTGTGGGCAGGGTCTCGCCCAGCAGAAGCTGAAGATGAAGGCCGAAGAAGTTGATCATGGCGATGCTCCGGGCAGCAGGGCTACGATCAGGCGTGTGCCGGTCCGTTCAACCAATGCCTCGGCGCGCATGGCATTGTTAACATCCGCGATCTGCCAGAACAGTTCAGGATCGCCGAGGTACAGAGCTGAAAGATGATCCAGCCGATCGCCTTCTTTCACCACGTGCTCGCGGATCACGGTGCCTGCTCCGGCCCGTGGCAGAAATCTGCGCGCAACAAATCGTATCTTGGTACCGTCCGGCCTGATGTGGGTCAGGACGTCAAGGTCGGCATATCGACTGCCGGGTTCAAACATGTCTAAACCTCACTCAAATAACTCATCCAGGTTGTCGATGTTGGCGACGCTGCCGATTGTGGCGAACACCTCCTTGGCGATCTGATGAAGAAGAAATATCCAGTAACCCGGATGGGTCAGGGACAAGTCGTTGTAACTCAGGACCCGCAGGCCAAGGGTGGCCTTGGCCTCTATCGGGTTGAGGTTGCCATCGAATTTCTGCTCTTCGATCGAGAATTCCTTGATTTGCACCGGGAGAATCCGCTGCGGCCCCCAGACAAAGAGCGTCAGCGGGCCGGTGGGCGGAATGACCTCGATGGTGCCGGTGGCCAGAAGAACGGTATTGGTGATCACCAGCGCGCTCTTGGGGTAGACCAGCATCTCTAGCGCCGAGAGCTGGGGATAGAGCCCCAAGGCTTCGGTGATGCTGTCGCCGATATCAAGGTCGTCGGCGGCATCGAATTTCAGGTCGAACTTGATCACCTCTTCGGGCGGCCCTTTCAGACGCTCGGTCTCGAAGATCGAACCCTTCGTACCTGCGGTCTGCGGTGTCAGCGTCCGGGTTATCTTTTCCGGATTGAACTGGAACACCGTGATCGAGGCCACCGGGTTGAACGGGTCAAGACCTATGAGAGCGCCTTTACGCATTCGCTATGCTCCTTCCCCCTGATATGGGCGGGTGCCCGTCGGATGGCGCGCGGCGGGGGTCACTGTTCGAACCGCGCTGAAAGAACCTCACCCGATGTTGCAGAAATCGTGTAGTGCAGCCCACCGCCCTGTGCTTGCGGATCCTGCGGTTCGAAATCGATCTGCCACTGGACGTCCTGCAGAACGATCTGGATGCGATACTGCGTCAGATCGGCAATGCTCTGGCTTGCATCGTCAATCGCGATCCGAAGCGCGGCATCTGCCAAGACCTTCACGTCTTCTGATCTGGGTTCATTGGTCATCGTGAGTTCCGTCCGCTTTAGCTTGGGGTGCAACGCCGCCTCCGGCGCCGGGCAGGCCCTGATTACCTGCAAGGTGCAGCCGTCGGTTCGGACCGCTGGAGAATATGTCGAAGGTTGTTGTCACCGTGTCGTTCGACCCGACGACAATGTCCGGGACACCGTGTGCCGCGTCCACCGTGGTGTCTCGGGCGCTTGGCCCTGCAGTCCACCTTGCCCCAAGGTTAGGGTGGGTATGGAACTTGGCCACGACGATGTTGTCGGCGATGATCGGTGGTGATGCGAGGTTGATACCGGCAGTGACTCCGGCGGCCTGGCGACGCACGGATAGGCGATTTGTAATCAGGTTCAAATAGACCCATCCACCCTCTTCGTGCTGGTTGACCAGCGGTGGGTTCACGCCGACATCGGAATCTGTCCACGCTGCCGCCAGGGCGGCAGCGACCGTGGCATTGGCGACAAGGCGATTGTGGGTCGGCGCACGTCGCCCGAGAAGTTCGACGCAACGGGCGAAATCGTTCCACGTGGACAGGTGCGACCGCATCCGGGTCAGGAAGGATGGTTCGGCCAGGATCACGTCCTGCTGCAATCTCGTTGCGGCAACTATGGTTGCACGCCAATCTGCATAGGTGGTGTTGCCGGCCGACATCAAGCCGTCCAGGTCGCTGCGAAGCTGTACGCCAGCGGCAAGGCCGCCCAGTCCGGTGAAGCCGAGAAAATCCGCCTCGCCGAGGATTTCGAGGCTGAGCCGCCTGCGTGTGAACCCGTCGATCTTGCCCGTGGCAGTAAGGCCATAAAGGATCTGATAGTCGGCGACTGCCTGTACGAAATCGGCGTCTATATTCGCAGGAGACGCGGAAATTCCGAGTATATCGCGAAGAAGCCCGATTTCGGTCGCTTCGGTGATCGTCAATTGATTGAACGTGATCGCGTCGGCGATCTCGGCGGGGCTAAGGATCTTGCGGGTTCCACCAGGGGTGGTTGGCGGTACTGCCAGATCCCGCTGAACAAGCCCCGTGCGACTGTCCGATTGCTGTACGACATGTGTCAATTCATGGGCCATCAGGCTGCGGCCCGTGGCTGTTTCACTTGAAAATTGTCCGCGCCCGAAGACGATATGGTTGTCCACCGTATAGGCGCGCGCACCGATCTGATCGGCGGACGCCGCCGCGCGGTCGTCGGAATGCACGCGCACGCCGCTGAAATCCGCTCCAAAACGTGACTCATACAGGGCGCGATCTGCGGCACCAAGCGGTTGTCCGGGCGTCGCAACCACGCTTTGGACAGTTGCCAGCGCCTTGGTCGCTACGTGTTCCGGCCTTTCGTTTCCGCGCGCTCGCAGACGCACCGTCGCGTCGGTAGCAGGACTGCTTTTCCCGTCAGGTACTTGGTGCGTACCGGTTTTTGGCGATTGATTGAAGGTTCGGGCGACGCCGTCTGCCTCGCGCTCGAGCGGGCTGGAACCAGACGCGACCCGAAGCTTGGTCTGAAGTGTAGGTTGATGTGTCGGCACCGCGCTGATGTCCCAGCCGTGCCCCGAGAAGTGCGCGCGTCTTGGCAGCGGCTTGGATGGTGCCAGACGGGTACGGTGTGCTCCTCCGATCCCGGAAAAGACCGTTCGCAAAATGGGGGATGCAACCTGTCGTCTCATCATCTCAGCCTCGTACTGGCGGCGGATGCAATTCGGGCCACTAGGTCGTCCACCGTCTGCGCCAGAGCTCCCGGATCGTGGATGAGACGCGGACTCGAGGATTGTATCCCGGCGATCAGTGCGTCACCGAGCGCGGCGCGCAATGCCGGGTCGCTGAAATTCACGTGGCTGTCCAAGACCAAATGATCAATCGTTATCTCGGCCCTCATGCCTGCACCTCCCTGATCTTCGGTGCTTCACGCCAGGTGAAGTCCGTGTCATTCACCGGTCGTTCGAGTTTCTCGTATTCGGCGCGTGCAGCAGTCAGGACCAGCGGCATAGTGACCGGTTCTTCAGTCTCAGCCGCCATGAAGGCGGCGTTCATCGCGACAGTCGCGATGTTGCCGCCCGAGAGATTCAGGCGAGCCAACCGGTCATAATCGAGGTCGCCGAGCGGCACGTTCGACGGCCAGGCGCGCCGCCAGATTTCGCGGCGGTGCAAGGGGCCGGGATAGGGGAAATTGACCACGAAACGCAGCCTGCGCAGAAACGCGGCATCCAGCGCCCGGCGCATGTTTGTCGACAGGATCGCCAAGCCGCTGAAACTCTCGATCCGCTGGAGCAGATAGCTGGTTTCGATATTTGCATAGCGATCATGGCTGTCACGCACTTCGGATCGTTTGCCAAACAGCGCGTCGGCTTCGTCGAAGAAGAGGATCGCACCGCCGCCTTCCGCCGCATCGAACAGTGTACGCAGGTTCTTCTCAGTCTCGCCGATGTACTTGGACACAACCGCAGACAGATCGATCCGATAGAGCCGCAGGTCGAGCGCATTGGCGATCACTTCGGCAGCCATCGTCTTGCCGGTACCGCTGTCACCTGCAAAAAGCGCACTTATGCCCAAGCCGCGGTTCGTGCGTTCCCGGAAACCCCAGTCGTCGTAAACCTTGGCCCGTCGCGCGACCTGTGCCGACAGCTGTCGCAGCAGAGACATTCCTGCGTCCGGCAATACAATATCATTCCAATGCGCGACCGGTCGGATGCGTTCGGCCAGGCGATCCAGGCCAGGGGCCGTGTCCTCGATGCAAGCCTTCCAAAGCGTATCGGATGCCCCGTTGCCCGCTTGCGCAGACCGGGCAATGCGCCGGATTGTGGGAGCATTGAGATCAAACTGGGCCGTGATCCGTGTGATCACTTCGGGGTCCGCATCCGGCATTGCGTCGGACCAAAGCGCGACTTGTTCCGTTGCGGTGGGACGCTCGACTTCGACCATCGGGCCGAGGTCACCTTTGCCTTCGCGAACCCCGATCGCCAGAACGCCCCCACTGCGCGAAATGAACTGTGCAATCGGTGGGTTTGACGGTGGGGACTCACCGCTATCGACATGGGTGTCCAGATAGAGCGAAATCGGCATCAGAAGGCTTTCGCGATGCCAGAGCCGGGCAAGCCGTTCCAGCTCATCGGGTTTGCGCGGCAGAAGCCCTGCGGGCATTCTGCAGGGTGTCAGCCCCTGCGCGTGCGCCGCGCGCTGCGCGACCATTTGCTGACTGGCGGGATCGGAACCAACAAGTTGAACCGAGGATGGGCGGCCTTCGCCATTCTGGCGCATCAGATTAACGGCCCTTGTCACAGCGACTTCCTGCGACGCTGGTAAGGCCCCGCGCGTTATATCATCAAACGGCAGCAGCAGGGGCGACAAACGATCGTCGAGGTATGTCAGGCCCTTGAGGAAATTGGTTACTTTCTCGTCGGCGCGCAACGGGCTGATCGTCAATGGTCTGTTGTCGGATTGCGAGATTTCCAGCAACCGCCAATAGCGCAGTGGTCGGAGCGGAGACAGGACGTCCCAGGCGGGATCGTCAAACAACGCTAAAGCCAAAGCAAAAGTCGGGTAATCGCGCGCCGCATCTCCTTGCGCTGCTGCACAAAGCCCGGCCATTCGGGTGTCGAGCTCGACAGCTGCGCATAACAAAAGGATTTCACGCTCGAACTCGGTCAGATCGAACCGATCGCCCAACAGGTGCAGGGCAGGCTCGCCATTGATGTCCGCTTCGGCCTTGGCGCGGGTGCTCGCGGCGCGATCGATATCGCTTTGGCTTGGCGCTGGCGGCGGTTTTGGGGCGGTCTCGGAGCGGTCGCCGAAAATGGCAGTCCAACGGTTGCTGCCGCGCGGCGCTTCGGCGACCTTATGCTGTTTTGCCGCAAAGGCCGTCAGCAGCAGCCGCAGATGAGCAATTGCGGCGGACAGATAAGCGTCGTTAGCCAAATGCCAGTCTTCGGTCGTCGGGGCGACGGCAGTTGGCCTTGTGGCGGTTTTGTCGGCGGTGTTGCTCATGGCGCTATCGTCAATATCTGAGCGGCATCAAACGCGGGTGGTACGGCCAGCGGATCAACCGGCAGGCTGTCAATCCCGTCGACCCGCAGCCGGGCCACGTGGTCGCCCGGTGTCAGATTGTCGACAGTCACGGTTACGGAACTGGGTGCGTCCGGATCGGCCGGTGTCACGATGGACCCGGGAGAAGGGGTCAGCGCGCGGTCGCCCAGAAGAACCACAACACGCTGGTCCGATTGCAGTTGAGGCGTGCAGGTGATTGTCAGCGCGAAAGGTTGGGCAGCTTCAGGCTGACTGGCCGGCACCAGACTGCTGACTTGCGGGGCAAGCGCAAAAGTCAGGCGGTTGGTCGTCCACGAGGGCGCATCGGAATGCGTGACCTCAAACTCGAGCCGATAGAACCCTGCGGGCCAATCCCGCGATACTTCGGTTTCGGTAATTTGAGGCAGTGAAACCCGCACCGTGCTGTCTTCGCGTTCGGGCATCAGAGGCCGACTATGAGTAACGCCGTTGTCGCCGGTAAGCCGTGCCGTCATCGTGGCGCCGGAAAAATTGCTGCCCCTGACCACGATCACATCGCCCAGTTCTGCGGACGGTTTTGCCAATACTGGTGGTGTCGGCAAAGCGGGGTTCAGAAAGGCGTCGATCCGGCTTAGGCTGGGTGCACCACCTGAGACAACGGCCGGACCACGATCCGCATCGCCGCGACGCAGAACAGGGAGCGCGGCCGAAGGCTGAAGGGCGCTTTCGATCAGCAAAACGCCAACCTTGTACCCGGCAGATAGTCGAAATTCCGACTGGAACCCCGACCAAATTGTTGTCAACTCGTCAGGCGTATAGGTCAACGCGGTCACGCGGACACGCTCGATTTGCTCGTCCAGTTCGGCATCCTCCAGGGCGGATTCGATTTCGGCCCGTCCCAGCACCGGGTGATCGTGCAGGATACGCATGGCATTGCCGAGCAGAACCTGTGCGATCAGCTCATTGTCATTCTCGGCATAGATCGTGAGCAGATAGTACAGGTTTAGCGGCAGCACCGGCGGGAGCCTCTCGCCCGGACGACCCTGACGTGGCAGATCGGTATTGCGCCAGGCCGCGTTGTATTCCGTGTGGTAGAGAAAAAGATTGATGCGGTTGCGGGTGGCATCAGGCCGGACCTGATCGGGCGGTTGCGTTGTGATGTCGATTTGGTTGAGCGGTCGCGCATCTATCGGCATTGCACTGTAGTCCGCTGTTGCAACAGGGTTGAGAAGATTGCGCAGAGTCAGCGTTGTTGCAGCAATGGCAAGGGGCGTACTCATGATCCGCCTCCTGAACTGCGGGTTTCAAGATATTCATCGAGACTCATCAGCTTGGGCGCCGGGCGTTTTGGTCGGGTGTCGGTGGCTGGCTGTTCCGGTACTCCGGTCTTGACCTCAATACGCCCGATACTGATCCGGATCGTTGTTTCAGCGGCTTTTGGCTCGAGCGGCGCACGAAGATCCGGCACGGGCGCCAGCGGCGATGTCCGGTTTTCGACAACCCTGCGCGGGCGAAGCGGTGCAATGTCTCGTGCATCGCCTTCTGGCTCAGGGATCGGCTGAGTTGACTTTGGCACAGGTTCAATAGGTTCTTCGGACAGATCGCTTTTCGAATTCCGGTCGGGGTAAACGTTGTGTTTCGACCGGGCTTCGAGTTCGTCCGTGTTTCGCGTTTCACGCCTCGGGGTAAGAACCATCTGCCTGACGATCCGTTCGAGCGGTGCATCCACGCGTCGAACCGGCTTCGAAAGTTTCATCGGCGCAGGCTCGGTTGCGATTTGCGGCGCAGCGCGATCATGTTCAGGAGGCTTTGGCGGCTCCGGTGTCGCAGGTTTGAGTTTCGATGTAACTTCGGTGTTTTCGGCCGCTGTGCTTTGCGTTGCCTCAGGTGTTGTTGCGACGGCGGACAGGGGGGCTTCCGTGGCCTTGGGCTGCAGGATGGGTTTTTCTGTGTCCGGGCGCGGTTCTGGATGCTGCACTATCGGCGTTTCAGGGGCAACTATCTGCGGCTCGGCAGGTGGATCCGGTGCGACCGTCGGCGATATCGGGGTTGCCTCCGGGAGGTCTGAGCGATCGGCGATATTGGCATATGTCCGCTCTGGCTGGGCGGGCCGTTCGGGTGCGACCGGGGTTGGAGAGACAACCAGATTCTCGGTCCGAACCGGGGTGGCTATGTCCTCGTGCTGATCCAAAGGTTCCGGCGGAACACCGGCGCCTTCGGCCTCAAAGGCCGCCGCCGGGCGTGGACGAACGCTGCCACCTTCTGCTGCTGGTGTTTCGGATGGCGGACCCAGATTGCGAGCCGCAAGGGAGGCGAGGAAATCACTCATGATCTTGCCAGCGCCAGATATTGCTTTCGTCGCCAGGGGCTGAGCTCGAGGATATCGCTCTCAAACCAGCCATAGGCCCGGGCCAGTACGTGAACTTCGCACAGAAAACGGCGTACCCATGCCCCTATTTCTTCCCAGAAAAACGCGAGGATGTCGAACTGCGCCGACCATTGGTGCGCACAGTGGGGGCAAATCATCCCGGCTTTCATGTCTGCGCGGGGGTCTGCCCCGCCGATTGCCTCGATCAGTGCAACCCGCTGCCCGTGATCAAGCGCGTCAATCGAAGCGCGGGCACCGTCAACCGTCACGTCGCGAACGCAAGCCGCCAGCAGCGCCTTGCTCGGATCGACGCCCGGTATCAGAGATTCAAGGTCATGAGTGTCTGGTAGTTTAAACTTGACCGCCAAAGCACCGTCCTCAAACGTCCAGGGGCCGCTGGTTTCGGGGGGCGGTAATGCCACGTCATCAACCGTGAAGCTCAGTTCCAGCTGCTCGCCGCATCCGGGGCAGTCTGCAAGGCTGCTCAGCGCGTTGCCAAATACCGCCTGCCGAAGCCGCAGAAGCCGGGCGTCGCGTTCACCAATGGGCAGCCGGGTTAAATCCTGCCGGGTCAGGTCTGGTTCGGCGGCTTCGAGTAACAGCATAGCGCGCGCGTAAGGGGCGGCGGTTTGTCCATCCTCCCAAATCTGCAAAATCTTACGGGGCGTCAGCGGCAACATTGCGCATTAGTCCTCAGGGTCTGTGAAGCTTTCTTCGGTCGGCTCTGTTACGGCCTGATCACGTTCCCACCCTTCGTTTTCCAGTTTCAGGGTCTGGATCGCGACTGCGTTGGCCGTTGCATCAAGCTCGGGTAGGGACTGATATTCCGAAGGCCAGCAGCGCAACACGTTGTAGCTGATCGCAAGCTGCCCGGCTTCGTTGTAGAGCTCGATGATGATGTCCTTGCGAAAATCTCTGAGCGACACTTCGGCGCCCAGCCCCGAGCCCAGGTTCCAGACTTTGTTCGCCCATTTCTCGAACTCGGTATCGTGGGTCACCCCACGTTCCAGAGTGATGGCCTCGAACTTAGTCTGGCCCGGTGATTTTCGCACGGTAGACGGATCACCGCCTTCACGGTGTTCGACGACCTCGGTGGTTCTGCCAAGCGCGCTGATCTTGCTGACGCCTGCAACATATCGACCGTCCCATTTCACGCGGAACTTGAAATTCTTGTAGGGGTCGAAACGTTCGGTATTGACGGAAAACTGTGCCATTGCCCTGCAATTTCCTTTCTGCCGGATCAGGTTTCGATATCGCCGGCCATTTGCTGGATCTTAAGGACGACGAATTCAGCCGGACGCAGAGGCGCAAAGCCCACGACGATGTTTACAATGCCGAGATTGATGTCGTTTTGCGTGGTGGTCTCGCTGTCGACCTTGACGAAATATGCGTCGCGGGGTGAACTGCCCTGGAAAGCGCCCTGCCGAAACAGGTTACGCATGAAGGCGCCGACGTTCAGACGTATCTGAGCCCAAAGCGGTTCGTCGTTGGGTTCAAAGACGACCCATTGTGTGCCACGGTAAAGGCTCTCTTCGATGAACAGTGCAAGTCGCCGTATCGGAACATATTTGTATTCGTCGCCCAGTTGATCGGCGCCGCGCAACGTGCGGGCGCCCCAGACTACCCGCCCGGTAATCGGGAATGCACGGAGCGAGTTGATACCCAGCGGATTGATCTGCCCGTTTTCGTCGTCGGTGAGCTTGACCGAGAGACGCTGGACCCCGCGCGTTGCTGCGTCGACACCGGCGGGGGCTTTCCACACACCACGAGAGACATCGGTGCGCGACCAGACCCCTGCGATGATACCGCAGGCGGCAAAGGTGTCCTGCTGACCCTGTCTTAACGGATCGGACATGACTACACGGGGAAAATAAAGCGCTGCATTGCGGGCCCGAACCCCGGTGAGATTCAGCGCCGCCAGCCCGCCAGATGCCGCCGACGCGCTGGTCCAGGCCGCAGGGGAATCGACGATCATCATGGCGCGCCGCTCGACGCAGTAATTCAATGCCTCATCGTAGACAGGCTGCGGTGTATCCCCGCCACGCGTATCGGGCGGTATGCAGAGGATATTGAACAGGTCCGCGTCTTCCAAAGCGTAGAGCCGGGTTTTCCCGGCCCGGCTTCCGGTGAAATCGGTTGTCGATGTCAGAAACGCGCTGTCCTCGCCATCTGTCGAAACCGGGCTGGATAATGAGTCGTCTGTCCAGACGGTAGCGGGGTCCACGATGGGGTCATCCGCCGTCGGGATTGCTCCGGCAAGCGGGCTGGGTGCCCGGATGAGCGCCGATTGTGCGGCAAGAACACGGTCGACGCGACGCTGGCTCTCGGCAACCGTCAGGTTCACAAAAACCTCCTGCGCACCCGTGACCGTGTCGCGCACCGTCAGATTGAACAGATCAGCGCTGGTCAGGCCTTCGGCATCCACCCATGGCAGCGGGTGCGGGGAGGCCTGTGTCGGCACGTCGTGGTCGATCCGCACCCGCAGATTGTTCGCCCAGGCGCCGGGGCTTGCAGCTGCAAGTGTTAATCCATTGGCGTCGATCTGAGCAGTATCGGAGCCACCCCCGGCAGCGGTAGTGTAGGCCCGGACTATGATGGCTTGACCGCCGCCATTGGCAAAGAAATCGCGCACGGCGTAACTCATCGGGTAAGCGATGCCCAAGCCGCCGAAATTGCGCTCAAAGTCGCCGAAATTGTTAATGATAAATGGCGTATCGATGGGCCCTTTCGACGCTCGCCCAAGAAAGGCGGTTATCGACGTGGCCACTCCTGCAATTGTGCGGACACCGCTGGGAATTTCCTCGATATAGACGCCGGGATACGTCAGGACTGCGGGCATGGCTGAGCTTCCTTACGATTGGGGAAATCAAGTTTGATGGGAGTTTTGACATTGCGGTTTGACAGGGGAGGCATACCGCGCGAAGCCGATCGAAAGCGGGCCGATAAACGGCCACGATCAATCTCGTCGTTGGGGGGTCGGATCTGTCGCATGACGTCGAACGCTCCGCTTCCGGATGAAATTCCACCCATGATAGCGCGACGCTATAACGACCGGATTATTCGATAATCCAACGTGGGCCACGTTGCTGTTTGCCAGCTCTTGCCTGACTCTCACACAGCCATCACACAACTCTCAAACGCTGAGTTTTGGTCTATGTGATCTCCGCCAGCGAAAACGCTGCTTCACAAGCTTCTGATAACGGATGGATAGGAAGCGTTCGGTTCGATAACCCTATCGGTTCAAAGCTCACCGAGATCGGGTTCAAGAATGGTGCCGAGAACTGCGTTGCGCTGCGCGCCTACTTCTCGCAGCCGCTGATTGATACTGGACGCGGCGGTAGTCGAGCGTGCGTTCCTGCAGAAGTCTGGTCCAGTCGATCTGTCTTTGCCGAGGATGTAGCGATAGAGCATGGTCGTTTCCGCCATCGGGTCCACGTCTATTTCTTCGCGCAGTCTGCGCCTGAGTGTCAGGTATTGCTCAATCGCCTTGCCGCGCTGACCGTTCATCACATAAAGCCACATGACGGCGCGTTGCGTAGTTTCTTTCAGAGCGTCGCTTTCCAAAATGATCGATCCACAAGCCAGTGCCTCGTCCAGACGCCCCGATAATGCGTTGTCCCGCATGAGAATGGTCATGCCCCGTTCAAAGAGACAGCGGTACCGCTCCCGTTCCCGCATGACCCAGTCACTTGCCGCACCTTCCATAAACCCGTCGCAATACTGGGTTAGCGCGCACTGCAACTCGTTTCGCATCTCACGCACAAGCGGTCCTTTTGCAGCCGCAATCGTGCAGATTTCGACCTGTCGTGCAAGGTTTGCACAATCCAGAGCTACCTCAGACCCCATGTTCATAACCACCGCTGCTTCGCTGGCCCGAACGATGGAGACCTGATCGTCTATGTTGGAAGATTTCAGCGAACTGTTGATCCGCCACAACGCAGTATTGAGTGATGCTCGGGACCGTGAGCGCGTTTTCTCTGGCCAGAAGATTTCGGCGATACGCTCGCGGCGCTGGGACGCATCCGAATGGACCGCCAGATAGCTGAACAACTCGCGCGTAATTGGGCCTAAATTCTTACAGACCAAGCGCGGCCCGTTATAAATTGATAAACCGCCAAATGTACGGATATGAATCATTTTTGGTAGTCCCGACGTCCAGAAATTGACTAGTCGAGCCGATGACCCGTTATTGCTAGAATCCACAGGCGGCAATTCTACCACAAAGTCTCTTCCTTGTAATGCCCTTGGGTTGAATTCACGGCCCGGGTCACACCCAAATTCTGCGCATCTTTGAAATTCTGCGAAATGTTCGTGACTTGGCGGTGTTGCGCTTTTTTACGGGGTCGCAGGCGGTGCGAGATAGCCAGAGAGATCGGCGAAAATTCGCCGGGGGTGGTGTTGAAAAGCATCCCGGGCCGCAGTTTGGGACGTGACTAACCCTTGCGAACAATCCTGATGATGCTTTCGTCGTTAAAGTCCAGGCGCTCATTCAACACCTGTTCATCCATTATGTCGCGTTGGAAAAAGTAGGATCCGGTAACCCGGTGAGTCAGGTAGTAGTCGGCGATTGCAGCGATGGTGATATTCAACCGGGTCCGTAAATATCCGAGGGAAACCCGAACGCCTTTCATCCCGTGTGCTGATAGAAAAGGGAGGGCATCATGTCATTCATCATGAAATACATCGAACAGAAGGTGATAACCCTTCGTAACCTGCTACTTGCATCTGCCTATGGGGTAGGGTGTGTTGCGGTCTTGACCCTGCTGGGAGGCATGGCGCGTGGCGCATGGGCCTTTGATCTCGTCAGGGATTGATGGATTGTAGTCTCAGTTCAAGGCGCGACCTGACTTCGCCTGGGTGGAACTGGCGCTTCGAACAACCGGTTTTTGTCGGAGACACAATCCGCGCTGAACTACACGTGATTGGAAAGCGCAAAACCTCATCCGGTTGGAGCAGGATCGCAGCTTCCAGATTCTTTGTTTTCAACCTGGAGGGGCAAAGGGTGTAAAACAGAATGATTGAGTTGATCTTCGACCTGTGATCGAAACCGAACCAAACTGAGATCAAGGGAAATACCCGTAGCGGGCCGTTGACAAAGCCGGAAAGACGCTTGGTTTCATGCTGTCCAAGCGTCGGAACAAGGCTGCGGCGTCTAAATTGGCAGGGATCGAACTGGTCAACAGAATCCGCAAAGGTCAACTCACCCCCAGGCTCTGTCCATTTCAGCAGTTTAATAAGTTAGCCGGTTAATCAACATTGGCGGAAACACTGCCGTCCAGTTTAACTCTTGGGACAAAACCCATCCTGTGTGCCGAAGCCGGGTTGCGGGCAATTGGCCAGATGGGTGATGTATAGGGCGCATCGCAAGCAATCAGCGCCGAATACGCTGATCGCGGAAACTGGGCTAAACTCTGTTCTACGTTGTTAACCGTAGAATACGGTGCCCGAAGTACTCAATTGCCAGTGTACCTCAATAGCCGGATACATCGCGCGAATATTCGTGGTAGATGCCGGGGTCAAAAATCGAGTTGACGGCAAGTTCACGCTTGGGCCGAAGATCATCGGAAAACACCTGGGCGGCCGCGAATACTTCAGGAGTAATGAACTTAAGGGTATCGGGCAGGTCACCCAGCGTTGATGCTGGATCATTGGTAGCAAGATTGTATCCCCAGATTCCGAAAGAGGGGATCGACATCTGATAGTTCACGACCTTCGGAAAAATCTCGGACAAGGTTTCTGAAACGGTCCAGTAGGTATGGGGCGAAAAGAAGGGCGAGCTGCTTTGCGTGACCAGCACACCGTCCGCTGTCAGAATGCTCTGAACCATGGCATAAAACTCGACCGAGTAGAGTTTCGACAGAGCCTCGTTATGGGGATCGGGGAAATCGATGATGATCCGATCATAGGTCTGATCCGTGGATTTGACATAGTTGAACGCGTCGGTGTTGTGGATGTTCAGTGACGACGCATCCATGCTGTTTTCGTTCAGACGGGCGATGGGGGCCAGATTACGCCCCAGATCGGTCATCGCGGGATCAAGGTCGACCAGATCGATGCGCGTCACGCTTGGGTATTTCAGGATCTCGCGCACTGCGAGCCCGTCACCCCCGCCCAGCAACAAGACGGATTTGGGGTTTTTTTCGCCCCAGGACAGGACGGGATGAACCAGCGCTTCGTGATACCGATACTCATCCGCTTCGGCGAATTGCAGATGGCCGTCGATAAAAAGGCGAACGTCGTTCTTTTGCCAGGTGTTGGTGACAACAAGTGACTGGTATTGCGACTGTTTGCGCCAGACGATGCGGTCAAAATACAGGTGGTCTTGCGCAAATGCGGTGATACGCCCGGCCAGCAAGGTCAGTACGAACAGCAGAACAATGGTGCCAATTGCGCAGGCCAGCATCCGTTTGGGCGCGTCCAGCTGGTCGCGCAGACACAGAACGCTCAGGACGGCAACCATGGCGTTGGTCAGGCCAATGGCGAACGAAGATGAGATCAGCCCAAGGGACGGCAGCAGCAGAATGGGGAACAGAACCGACCCGCCAAGCGCACCGATATAGTCCAGCGATAGCACATCGGCGATGGACTCCCGCGCAGTGCTGCTCTCTGACAAAACCCGCATCAGCAGGGGAATCTCCAGCCCGACCAGAAATCCGATGGCCGAGATAAAGGTGAACATGCCGACCGTGTAGAACCAAGGTGCATATGGAAAGAGCATGAACAGCGACACGCTGCACAGACCACCGATCAGCGCCAGGATCAGCTCAACCCAGATGAATGTCTGGATCAGGTTGCCGTGGAAAAACCGGGACACGTAAGACCCGACGCCCATGGCGAACATGAAAAACCCGATAGTCAGCGAGAATTGATAGACCGAATTGCCCAGCAGGTAGCTGGACACCGTCCCGATGATCAGTTCGTAGACAATGCCACACAGGGCAACAACCAGGATTGCGCCAAGCAGCACCATTGCCTGCCGGCGGGGCAGATCCGTGTAGCGTAGTGTCATAGTGTCGGTCATACAAAAATCCGAGAAACTGGAAAGCCCGGCGTGATTGATGCGCCGGGCCTTGATGGGTGTTGTGTTTGCGCAGTTCTTACTTACCTGCGCGCAGACCGCCGGAGCGGGCGCTGCGCGGGGCCGAGTAGCTGGTGCGCGGGGTAACGGTGCGGTTGTTGAAACTGGAGGCGCTGATGCCGGCCGAACGCTGACGGCTGATCAGGTTGCCGATCAGCGCGCCCGCCAGGAATCCTGCGCCCGAAAACCGCAGGCCAGCGGATTGACCGGTCGTGTCGGTAGCGATCAGGCGGTTATTCGCCTCGTCGATCTCGATGGTGAAAACCTCACCTTCACCCGTATCACGAATGCCGTTGGCATTTGGATCGGCGTAGCCCGAGAACTTGGCGTCGGACAGAATTTCCAGACCCAGCGGTTTGTCGTAAAACCGCGGCTCCGAGTTCATCACCTGCGTCAGATAGCCGGTGAATTCATCTACCTGCTCGTCAGAGGCTTCGGCGATGCTGTTGGCGTCCAAATACTCTTGGTATTGGATGATGGTGAATTCGGTGCGGTCCAGAACCTGCCCGAGATCAGCAGTCTGTTCCGATTTCGGTGCCAGGAAATATGAATAGGCCGCAAAGCCCAGAACGCCAATTATGACGATCGTTTTCAGTTTACCAAACATTGAATACTCCTATGAACTTCAGTCTGTCTTTTGGGTTGTTCCAAGATCGCGGCTCCACCAGACCTGATGCAGGTCTTTGCCGTAGAACTCTTTGAGCTCACCGCATTTTGTCAGGCCCTGCGCCTGCAGATCCGCCGCGTTGACGTCGGAGAGGTCAGATGGAACGGCCAGAACGGCCATGCGGTATTTCTGACTGCGTGCCAGCGAAAGCTGTTGATCCAGCCCGCTCAGCCCGGCGTTGGTTTCGCGCCAACGCAGGCCCGCCACGTCGTCAGTTTCGGGTGCCTTGTGAATCTCAAAGATCGATAAGCCGGTATTCGCAGAGGGATCCGCGCACGGTGCCTCGGGTGCTTCGGGATTATCCAGCCCGTAGACGATCTTGGCTTCGTTCGGGCCATGATATCCGTGCACGGTCAATTCGATGGAGGCGCCGAACTCTTCATAGAGTTTATGTGCAGCGGCATAGAGTTTTTTGCCGAACTCTTCATAGTCGCTGGTTTCGATGAATATCTTGCGTACCTGCAGTTGCGCCAGCTTTCCCAGCAGATCGTTCAGCATCAGGGCACCCAACCCCTTTCCGGTGTGGGCCTGATCCAGATAGGTCCAGGACAGCCATGCGACGTCTGGCACGTCTTCGTCCAGGCTGTAGCCGATCAGCCCAACCACGTTGCCCTTTTCCTGAAGGACGAACATGTTGTCCGTCCCGCCGTCCACGAACGTGCTTTCAGCCTCGGCCGCGTCATCCTCATCGGTCTGAGCGATGATCTGGATGGCGGAAGACACGTGTCGCCACTCCATGGGTTTGAGCTTGGGCCCACTCGAGCCGAAAAGGGCGTTAAACATGGCCAATCCTCCGCCGATCAAGGCGCTTGCGATATGGGTGAAAACAGCGATCTGAGAATGCAGGAACAGCCACTCGGCCCCGAGAACGATACAGATCAGGGCCAGCGTCCAGCCGCGCCGTTCCGATCGGCTGACGACAATCAAGCCATAGGAAACCAGACCGTATGCAACACCGGACAGGCCGATAAACCCCGGCCCGACCAACAGCATCTCTACCGTTGTTCCGGCGAGGGCGAACAGGGCGACCAGACCCAGTGTTCGAATCCTGCCCAGGATGGGTTCGGTAAAGCTCCCGCCGACAAGGATGAGAAGACAATTGAGCGTCAGGTGACTCAGATCGCCGTGTCGAAACATGAACAGCAGATGATCGGAAAAACTCACGATAGGCGCTGAATACCGGACCGGACCCAGCAACGCATAACCCGCAATCGCGCTTAGTATGAGGCCTATCGTAACCGGGCATCTGCGCAGCTCTTCCATTCGCCTTTCAGTGGCCCACCGCCACAAGCCGATGCGTCGCGTGGCCAATCAGGCCTCGACGAATGGACTGCACATTCACGCGTTGCGGGCGGAAATAGGATTTCAGAACGTCCAGGCTGAGTTGCGGTCTTGCGTCGCCACACATGAAAATATCGATGGCGGCATATCCATGTTCGGGCCAGGTGTGGACCGAGATATGCGACTCGGCCAGCAACGCGACCCCGGTGAACCCTGCCCGTCGCCCGAAATCATGGGTATTCACCCCTAGAACACGCGCTTTGGCGGCAATCGCCGCGCGTGTCAGAGCGTCTTCGGCGGGAACGGGATCGTAAAGTGCGCTCGAGTCGAAGAAATCTGCTATAAGGTGTGTACCCAGCGAAGACGAAGTGCCGTCCATAAAAACCAATATCCCAAAACTCAAACTATTGGGTCATGTCTAATATACTGTTCCGTATCGTCAATATCAGTTCGTGCTGGTCTGAGGCCAAGTATCATCTTGTGACAAAAAGACACAACTAAAAGGAGATGTGTGACTCAGTCAGTTGCTGGTTTTGACCCGGTCTCTCGGTGTTTCCTGCATCCGTTTGGAGTTGATTTGCGGCGGATAAACTTGGCTATGATACATGCCGTATGGCCAATCTACTGCACGACAGGCCATACGGGTTTCACATGCCTCGACCCTAAAGGTCGCCTGCATTCATTGCATTGGCCAAATGGTCGGCCTGGCGGATTGCCAGTGCCACAATGGTCAATGTCGGATTTTCCGCCGCGCCCGTTGTGAACTGCGAACCGTCCGAGATGAACAGGTTCGGGATGTCATGGGTTTGGCCCCACTTGTTGACGACACCATCGCGTGGGTTATCGGACATACGGTTGGTGCCCAGGTTGTGGGTAGACGGATATGGCGGCGTGGGGAATGTCCGGGTCGCACCCGCGGCCTCGTAAACGGCCTGACCTTGTTTGTAGGCGTGGTTGCGCATGGCGATGTCATTTTGGTGATCGTCAAAATGCACATTCGCGACCGGCAACCCGTATTGATCCTTCACCTCCATGTTCAGCGTCACACGGTTTGTCTCCTGTGGCATGTCTTCGCCGACAATCCACATACCGGCCATGTTTTCATACCCGTCCAGTGCGGTGGTGAATTCACGCCCCCACGCACCGGGATCAAGGAACGCTGCCATGAACGGAAGGCCGAGTGACAGGGTTTCAAGTTCGTAACCTCCGACAAACCCGCGGCTCGGGTCGTGTCGCGATTCATCCTGAATGATGCCAGCCATGGTTGTACCGCGCCACATCCCTACGGGCTTGTCGAAAACTGCGTAGACGGACCCCGTCATGTGCCGCATATAGTTGCGCCCGACCTGACCAGAGCTGTTGGCCAATCCGTCCGGAAACATGGACGACGCGGAATTCAGCAGCAATCGAGGGCTTTCGAATGAATTGCCCGCCACGCAGACAACCCGCGCCATTTGCATCTGAAGGTTCCCGTCGGCGTCAAAATACTCGACGCCGGTGACTTTTCCGGTTTCGTCATGCAGAATGCGGGCAACATGCGCCTTCTCTCGGACTTCCAGATTGCCCGTGGCTTCGCCCTCAGGGATGTCGGTATAGGCCGCCGACCATTTGGCACCCCACTTGCACCCCTGGAAGCAGAAACCTGTCTGCTGGCACATCTGACGATCGCGGTTTTCGTCTGAGTTTATTGCCATGCGACCCGTGTGAACCTGCTCGTAACCCAGTGCCTTGGCGCCCGCCTCGAACACTTTTTAGTTGTTGTTGCCGGGCAGCCCAGGGCGATCGCCGGTCCTTGTCACGCCCAGCTTGTCCTCGGCCTTGATGTACCAGGGCTCCATTTCCGCAGCATCAATGGGCCAGTCCAGTAGGCTTGCACCCTGAACGTCGCCATAGGTGGTTGCCGCCTTCCATTCGTGATCCTGGAACCGCAGCGATGCGCCCGCCCAGTGGGTCGTCGTGCCGCCAACAGCTTTTACGATCCAGGCTGGCAAGCCCGAGAAGTCCTTGGCCACCCGCCAGTCCCCGGACGTGGTGCAGGCGTCCAACCACGCGAGCTGACCATAGCTTTCCCATTCGTCGTTGATGTAGTCATCCGGCAGGTATCGGCCGCCTGCTTCCAAAGCTACGACGCTAATCCCTTTCTGCGCCAGTTCGTTTGCCAGAACGCCGCCACCGGCGCCGGTTCCAATTACGACAACAACGCTTTCGTCGGTTCGGTCAAAAGGTGCCGTCATGGTGCCTACCTCCGCTTATAGCCAGTTTATGTCGTCGAAGCCGCGGTTGATTTATCCGCCGAATTCGAATGAAGAGCCCTCGTAACTAATGATCGGTCAGACCGCTTTCTGGTTATAAAGCCCGGTAACAAGCCCGCCCCGGATTTGCTGAAAGAACGGGCCGTTCTCGATCCTTCGCAGAATGTCGATCCGATCGCGTTCCCAGCCGACATCCAGATAGCTGGCATATCCCTTTCCCTGAGCCGCCGCATCCAGCGCGGCAATACCGGCCTCGATGCCTTCGGCTGCTTCGGTCGTGTCATAGCCTTTGACCGCAATGACATAAAACTCGTCGCCGACCTTGTCGTGCGAATAGATGTCCCGGGCCATCTGGACGAGGGTTGCAAAGGTCTCCGGCTTCAAGACTTGGGTCTGGGTCGCCCAGGCCGCGGTGCTTGAGGCAAGAAAGTCTGCGCCGATAACAAAGGATGCCCCGTCGCCGTTGCGCGGGACAATAGCTGACGCCGTGTGAGTCCCTTCAGGTCCAAGTCGTGCATTTCTGTTTCTCCTCCCATTGTTCTTGTCACTTGAAACGCCCGCTGCGTTCGAGAACCTCGATCTGGTATCCGTCCGGATCTGCGACGAAGAAGAAGCGCGCGATAAGTTCACCTGCCGGGGCGAATTCAACGATCTTGCGGAGTTGCAGGCCTTCGGCCTCGAACCGGGCGTGTTCGGAAACCAGATCATCAACGGACACGGCCAGATGGCCATAGCCGTCGCCAATGTCATAAGGTTCCCTCCGATCCTTGTTGATCGTCAGTTCAAGTTCGAAATCGCTTTCGTCATTGCTGAGATACACGAGGGTGAAGTCTGGAAAATCAAGCCGGTCGGCAACGTGCATGCCGAAGCCGTTCCTGTAAAACCCGATGGATCGCGCTTCATCCAGAACGCGGATCATGGAATGAATGTTCTTGGCCAAGCCGTTTCTCCCGTCATGTGTTTTATGACAGGTTACAGGGGCGATGGCCGGGTTGGGGTAGTATTGACTTACTACCTGTCGATCATGACCTTTGTCAGCAGGCGCTACTCGGCAGCGATGTCTGTAGCGTTGTCCGCGCTCTGCATTTCTAGAAACTTGAGACGGGCACAGCGCAGAAGCGAGGTAAAGTTCTCGGGCTCTCCCTGTAGCTCCAGAACCACGGAATGCAGTTTGGAAATGAAAATTGGCGTGTTCGTCCCTTCGCCTTTCGAGATGTCACCAATGACTGTCCAAAAGGCGTTCTCCAGCCGGATGCTGGTGCTTTGACTGTTCAACCTTAAACTGCGGGTCTTACTTGCGTACCGTTCCGGGTCCTGCCTGGCAAAAATCTGGCACATGTTCTCCGCCCCTTTCCGCAAAGCCGGGTGGCTTTGTCGTTTCGCGGCAATATCTCGATACTGCGCGACGCCATGCCGTGCATTCAAACAGCACTTGGCTCAAAGTCAAATCAAAGTCCGGAGAAGGGGTGTCAGATGGTCGGACAGCGGTAAATCCTGCGGGAAATGCGTTCGCAACAGAGCCGCGCGGTGATACACCTTTGGCGCGGTTCCGCTCTGTAGTTATTGTGATTGTCTAGCCGCGACCGCGATAGGGTGGTACGCCCTGATCGGGAATCCAGACGTGATCGGGTGTGGCTCCGGTTTGCCAAAAGACATCGATGGGAATGCCGCCGCGCGGATACCAGTACCCGCCGATCCGCAGCCACCGCGGTTTCAGGAATTCGACCAGACGGCGAGCTATGGACACGGTGCAATCCTCGTGAAACGCGCCGTGGTTGCGAAACGATCCCAAAAACAGTTTCAGGGATTTCGATTCAACCAGCCAATCGTCCGGCACATAGTCGATCACCAGATGGGCAAAATCCGGCTGCCCGGTCATCGGGCAGAGCGAGGTGAACTCGGGCGCGGTGAAGCGCACGCAATAGTCGATATCGGCTTGCGGGTTCTGCACTCGCTCAAGCTTTGCCAGCTCGGGCGATGCGGGCAGTTCGGTTTTCCCGCCCAACTGGGTCAGGTCGCTGTAAATGGTTTCCATCATGTGCTCCTTTCAGGGTCAGACCCCGCGTTTGTTGCCCCATAGCAGGACGTGCAGTTGCGGCAGAACCCGTGGGGCGAACCAGCCATCGGCGGTCACCTTTTCCACCAGCCACAGCAACCGGTCCGACAGGGTTTGCGGATCGACGGGCAGGTCGGGCTCGACTTCCGAGTTGCCCGGTTGCAGATAAAGAGGCAGCGCCGGATAGCGGTCGGCCACGGCATGGGCCCAATCATAATCAGCCTCGTCGAAGATCACGATTTTCATCACCACCTTCGGACCATCTTGCGCGGTGTCTAGACAGGCATCGAACGCGACCCAGTCCACGGTTTCGCCGCTTGAGGGCGGTTTCGGGCTGAGGACGAGAGTGTTCAAGTCCCCAAACCACGGCTTTGCAATCGAGCCCTGGGTTTCGCAGGCAAACCGATATCCTTCGGTTTGGCCCCGCGCGATCAGCGGGCCAAAGTCCTGAATGGCCGGGTTTCCCCCGGACAGCGAGACGGTCAGGGGCCGCCCGCCCGACAAGGCGCGTACCCGCTCCCAGACTGCATCCGTGTCCATCGCCGCCCAATTATGGCGATAGTCTCTATCGACCGCGTGCAGGCTGTCGCACCAGCTACAGCGATAGTCACAACCACCGGTGCGCACGAAAACGGTAGGCTCTCCGATCAGTGCACCTTCGCCCTGGATCGTGGGGCCGAAAATCTCGGCAATGCGCAGGCGGGTCATGGGCGGTACTCGGCCCAGGTCTTTGGCGTTTCGCTGACCCGCACGGCGGCGGTTTCCGGCCAGCGCGCGGCGCACCAGTCATAGAAATGACGCGCCATGTTCTCGGCCGTGGTCAGTATGTTCATCACGTCGTTCAGGTGGCGATGATCGAAGGTCTCGTCGATATAGGTCTTGAGCGGATTCAACTCGCCATAGTCGCGCACGAACCCGTCGGCGTTCAGTTCGGGCGCGGCCAGTTCGACCTCGACAATATAGTTGTGCCCATGCATCCGCGCGCATTGGTGATCATCGGGCAAATGGGTCAACTGGTGCGAGGCGGAGAAGTGGAACTCTTTGGTGATCCGGTACATTAGGCGGTTTCCTTCTGCGCCATTGCTGCGACCCAGAAATCGGGATCTTCATAGGTGGTCGGATCTGCAACACCGGCCAGATGGAATGCCTCACGCCGTTCAACGCAGGTGCCGCAGCGCCCGCAGTGATGTTCGCCGCCCTTGTAGCAGGACCATGTCTGCGCAAAGGGTGTGTCCACACGCGCGCCCTCGGTCACGATGTCGGCCTTGCTTCGATGGACAAACGGGGTGAACAGCAACACGTCGGCATAGCCGTCCAGCGCGTGTTTCTGCATCGTCTCGAAGGCTTGCGTGAAGGTTGGGCGGCAGTCGGGATAGATAAAGTGATCTCCGCCATGCACCGCTGTTGCCACTGCATCGGCCCCGCGTGCTGCGGCGGCCCCAAAGGCCACGGTCAGCATGATAGCGTTGCGGTTGGGCACCACGGTCACGCGCATACTGTCCTCGGCATAATGCCCGTCGGGCACGTCCACATCGTCGGTCAGCGCCGACCCGGTCAGAACTGCCCCGACCGAGCGCAAGTCGATGATGCCATGAGACACACCCAGCCGCTGTGCGCAGAGTGCGGCATAGTCCAGCTCTTTGCGATGACGCTGGCCATAGTCAAAGGAAATCAAGCCCGCCAGCTGGTGGTCGCGTGCAACCATATGTGCCAGCGACACCGAATCCAGTCCGCCTGAGCAGATTACGATCGTCTTCATGTTTTGAACCCTTGTTTTGTTACCCGGGTAGGCTGCGACCGGGATGCGTCCTGTTATACCCGGGAACCGGGCGTGCCAAGACAGATTTGCGCAAAGATTGTCCCTCCGGCATCCGAACTGCGGAGATTGGTTCATGTTGCAATTGAAAGTGCGGCGGTATCACAGGCCAATGTAACCGCAGGCGCGCATGAACTTGCCCATGAACTCATCTAAGCCGGGGCCAGGGTGATTGCGGGCCACGGGACCCATTCAGCCCAACTGTTGGAATGGGTTGACGGCAAACCTGTTGTGTATGGGCTTGGCAGCTTCTTCTGGAATACGCCTGACACCTGTGCGAAAACTGTACTCCCGGTTACAGCAAGCCAGCGCTACTTGTTTTCCATGACACTGGTGGGGACGCGGGTTGTACGATCAAGATTCACCCTCTTGTTCCGGGTAGCATGGCCACCAAGCTTCTGACGCGCCCCCAACCTTTCCAGCTGAATTTGCGGAGGCGACAAGCCATTTGGCAGCCTCTCTTGGTGTTCCGCTGGCGTTGGGTTTTGGTGCTTGTAGCGCACATGTGTATTTGCAAATGGACTGACGACTCTACTTACCCGCCGAGCGTCATTCTAGTCGGCGTGTTTTTCTGTCTGTAGCCCAGTGTGCCGTGAACCGTAGGAGAGGTTGCTGCATTTCCGACAACGACAGCTTGGAGCCTCAACAATCAGTCTGACGGCATGACTTGATGGTCGTCAGCGGGCTGAGATTAAGCCATTTTATGAAAGCCTGCTTTGCCCAACCATCACCAAGAATTTCCAGCCTCTGGGTTTCTGTTGCCTTGGATGGGGTGATATCTCCCCTAACGATGTAGATGGCGTCCGGAAGTGTACAGGCCAAGTATAAGTTGACGCCGCCACCAGGGTCCTCGACGCAAAGCTCACACCGCCCATTCCTGTTCAGAAACCACCAATACCGTTTAGCTTTCGTTTGATCGGTCAGTTCCAGCCGAATGAGGCAGCGTTTCGTGCCGAATGCGTTGGCGTCGGTTGTGCTTTCAAGGCTCCAAACAAGCAATCCCAGGTCGATCTCATGTTCTTTGAGTTGGCGCCTTGTCCATCGTTGCCCCCAGATACCAAGAGCCTCGACCAGGGGAATAAACTCACGTCCAGCGTCGGTCAGCGCATAGCCCGGGCGCTTTTCGCCATTTTCCTGGCGCGCAACGACCCCCTCTTCGATGAGCCATTTCAACCGTGAAGACAAAAGGGACGGCGACATCAACGGCACGCCGCGCTTCAATTCGGAATACCTGCGGGGGCCAGCCGCAAGATCACGGATGATCAGAGCATTCCAGCGCTCGCAAAAGAGCTCAGCCGCCTTGGCGACCGGGCAGAATTGGCCATAGGATTTCATCCCGCGCCACCTGTCCCGTTACTACAGATTTTGGACTATATCCTTGGAACCACAGCGTGTCACTATTGGCCAGAATGCAAAAAAGATGCGGGTGGATCATGATAAAAGATGCTGCATCTGCGGGTCAGGTATCAAAAACCGCAGCTGAGATTTACGATGAGTTCTTTGTTCCGGCACTGTTTGGCGAATGGGCAGGGCGCTTATGTGAACGTGCCATAATCACACCGGAAAATGCCGTTCTGGATGTTGCCTGCGGTACCGGTGCCACAACACGTGACGCCGTCGCTCGGGTTGGTCCGGCAGGCCGCGTCGTTGGTCTGGACCGAAATCCGGATATGCTTGACGTGGCGCGCAGGCGTGCCCCAGAAGTCGACTGGATCGAGGGCCGTGCCGAGGCTCTGCCGTTTTCGAGCCGTTCATTTGATGTCGTTCTCTGCCAGTTCGGGCTGATGTTCTTTGACGACAGACGCCGAGCCCTTGAGGAAATGCGGCGCGTGTTGCGGCCCGGTGGAAGGATTGCGGTATCCGTCTGGGATAAAGCCGAAAACTCACTCGGATATGCCCGCATGATCGAGCTGATAGACGAGATGTTCGGTGCCACCGCCGCAAATGCGCTGCGAGCACCTTTTGTCCTTGGTCGCAAGCAGTCTTTTGCCAATGTTCTTGGCGAAGGGGGATTGCAGGACGCTACCGTGACCACCATAACCGGCGCCGCGCGATTTGCATCAATCCGCGAATGGGTTCGGATGGATGTCCGCGGGTGGACATTGGCTGAGTTCATCGACGATGCCGGATACGAGGCATTGGTCGCGGAAGCGGAAAAACGGCTCGGACAATTTGCTGGCCAGGTCGGATCGGTGGAATTTCCTGCGCCCGCGCATCTGGCTGTGTGGACAGCTGAATGACGCAAGACGCAGGAATCAGGTGCATACGTTGGCGGCCCAAACCGACCGCTTTTTATGCGCGTGCCGTTGAATTGGCTGCTCAGGTATTCAACACTTGGATTTCTTCGAACCGCGTCATGTCAGCAAACTGACAAAAGGCAGGGGCCGTGAGTGGAATGACAGGCGCGGCATCTGCAAGATCTGCAAGGATTGCACTAAGTTCAGTTTCCCAGATGGGCAGCACAGAATCCGGCAGCCACTTGATTGGGTAGGCAAAGGTCATGTGGTGTCGGTAAGCGTCGTGGTTCTCGTGACGATACGCGAATGGTTCGGTCAGTGCCTCGCGCCAGGCCCGCATCTTCGCCTCGTCTTCATCTGTGGCACCTTTGAGTGCAAGGCCCGTGGGGCTTAAGCCTGCCACACGCACATCAAAATCCGGGGGTGCTGTAAAACCGGCGAGGCGATCGGCCATGGCGTCGGTAATGCTGCTTACAGATGCATCCCGGTCTAGATCACGGGGCCATGTGTCGGGTGTGCGGCGGGTTTCTACAACCCCTTCGAATACGGTCATGTGCAAGCTTTCGACAGGCGTGAAAAGAAAGCACTCGGCTTCTGGCAACGCCATCACTCTTTTGCGGGCGTCCAGTACTGCCTTGTGAGCCGGGTCATCGAAATCAAGATGACAGACAACGGTATTGCCGGCCTCGGGAAGGAATTCTTCGGTGTTGTATCGCTGGCCAAGCCGCCGTGGAGGGTCCGAGTTTCTGCTGGCTGCGAATGGTGCCACGTCAATGCTGAAAGACAAGGTAAAGCTCCGTTTTTTCAACACTCTATCCGAGGTCTGTTGCAAGGTCATGACCGGATCGAGTTTTTGGCACTAGAAAACTCCTTTCGTCGATTGGACTTTGAGCGTGCTCTAACTGGTAAAAAAGCGTCTTGGCGGAAAACTCTCTGCAATGAAAACTCGTGAACTCTTCAAGCGTCAGCTCGCTGTTGTACGCGTCGAGGGGGATCACACCGGTCCGCCGCGTCAGGCAATGCTGGAAACCCATCGAGATACGGTGCAAGACCGAATCTCGACTTTGAAGGATTGTCTTCACGACCTGGACACCAAGATCGTCGACTGCGATGAGCAAGAAGAAGGGAGGCAAAATGACGAACCAGAAACAGGTGGCCGAAGCACGACGTACATTCGACACGCGTATCTCGGCCGGGTTTAGCCGAGGTATCGATCAGAAGGTGGTAGTCGAGCGGGCGGACATTGCCTTTGCGCGAGGCGTGGCAAAGCAACTCTCGTGGTATTCAGAGGCGCATCAACTATGACATCGCCAATTCTTGTTAAACTTGCCTTGCTTGTCTTCACCGCGGTGACCTTTGTCGTGATCGGTGACACCGCGGGAAAGCTTCTGACCAGCAGCGGTGTCGATCCGGTCATCGTTGCTTGGTCGCGCTTTGCCCTGGGCGCAATTCTGTTGTCGCCATTCAGTGGGCTCTCGGCAAAGGACTTCCCAAGTTTCCGAGACTGGCGTGTTCTGTTGCGGGCGTGTTTTATCACCGGCGGAATATGCTGCATCCTGACGGCGTTACGAACCGAACCGATTGCTAATGTCTTTGGTGCATTTTTCATCGGGCCGGTGGTTTCCTATGTTCTCGCCATCCTGTTTCTGGGGGAAAAGCAATCGCGCCGCCGCACTATTCTGCTGGCAATTGGATTCGCAGGGGTAATGCTGGTTGTGAAGCCGGGCTTTGGCGTATCTTCCGGTATGATCTTCGCGCTTGCGGCTGGTGGATTTTATGGGGCCTATCTGGTGATGACGCGAACACTTGCAGGTGCCTACCGGCCCCGGTTCCTGCTGATGTCCCAACTTCTGATCGGTTCGGTGCTATTGACGCCGCTCGGCCTGACAGCGACGTTTCACACGCCCGACCTCTCGGTCGCTGCGTTGGTCCTGTTAAGCGCAATTGGTTCTGCCGCGGGCAATTACCTGTTGGTGATCGCAAACAAATCCGCCGAGGCCAGTCTCATCGCGCCATTGGTCTACAGCCAATTGGTCTCTGCAACGGTGCTTGGAATTCTCGTTTTCGGAGATTGGCCGGATGCCTATTCGTTGTTTGGCCTCGCGCTGATCGCATTTTCTGGGCTTGGGTCTCTGATCCTGCATCAATCGGACAAGTGGGCTTCAGCCGCCAAGGGATGAACAATTGGTGGTAGGTCCATGGTTCCTTAAGTTCTCGCGGTCCATGTGCGCTCGAAAAGTGGCAGATGAAAACGCCACTGTGCCGATCACCTAGCGCAAAAGTGCCTCAATCCTGGACAGAGTTGCCGTGTTCACTGCGACACCCTCTTTTTGGGCTGCCAGACGTTTAGCCCCGCGACCGTCACCGGGCAGATGCGCCCCGTCCTGAGACCGGATGGACTCGACCAGACCGGCGACACCTGTCTCGAACGATCCTCCTGCTGTTGCGCCCGGATCTATCGCTATGAAGAACTGGCCGGTTTTCGGCGGGCCACCTGCAGTTCCTGAAAACGGCGAGGCATTGATACCCAAGGTGGCTCCGGTCAAAGCCGCAGCCAATACCTCGACCATCAGCGCGACGCCAACGCCTTTGTATCCGCCCGATGGTGCCATTGATCCCTTGAGGCCAACCTCGGGATCGGTGGTCGGGTTGCCTTCGGCGTCCAGTGCCCAGCCAACCGGGATCGGCTTGCCTTCGCGCGCATGTTTCATGACCTCGCTTTTGGCAATCGTGCTGGCGCTCTGGTCGATCAGCAACGCTGGTTGCCCGTCGGTCCCCGGGACAGCAACAGAAAACGGATTGGTGCCCACGACAGGTTTCGAGCCACCAGACGGGGCAATCGAGGCCGGCGCGTTGGTAAACCCCAGCGCGACCAGTCCGGCCTGTGCAAGCCTGTAGGTGTGATAGCCCAGAACACCGCAGTTGTAGCTGTTCTTGATGGCCAGAACCGCAACGCCTTGTTCCCGCGCGGCGTCGATCAGAGCGTCAAACCCCAGATCAATGGCGGAATGGGCAAAGCCGGTTGCCGCATCAACGGTCAAAACGCCCGGTCGGGGGTGCGACAGTACAGGCTTTGCCAGCCCATCGACCTTGCCGCACTGCACATGCTCACAATAGATCGGGATATATGCCAGACCGTGACTTGCGACGCCGTCCGCCTCGGTCGCGGCGGTTGCTTGCGCCAGCGGGCGGGCATTGGCCTCGGATGTGCCAGCCGCGACCAGCGCGCGGAAGGAAAGATCTTCTATTTCGGCGAGGGTTAGGGTTCGGGTGTCGGTCACTTGGATTTCTCTTCAGTCGTTGTCAGAAAGCCCGGCCCCTGCGCCCAGCAGGCGGGATTCTTCGGTTGCGGGGGCGTATGTGCGGTGGGCAATTCGGTTCAGAGCATCCCAATCATCCAGCGCGGGTTGCGCGCGCGTTTGCCGTTTGCGCAGAAGCTCAGGTGCAACACCTGGTGAAACGGTGACCCGTCGGGCTGCGGTGGGCAAAACATCGTGGACGGCAAGGTGATCTCCGTCTGTGACTGCAAGTGTGCCGTCGATTTCGACGCTTACCCAGCATTTCAGAACACGCGCCGCATTGGCGGCAAAGGGCAGCAGTATCTCCGGTGCAACAACGTCCCGCATCTCAACCGGGGCGGCCTTCAGCAGATAAGCGCTGTCGGACAAGAGAGGCCCCGCCGACAACGGACACAGGTCACTGTCGCCTTGCCACAGGCCATCAACCTGTTGGGGGCGGTGCGCGGCAAGGTCCGAAGCCAGCCCGAGCGACAACAACCGGGCAAGAGCCCCGGCGCCATCCAGACCTTGCGCACACAGCCAACGTGCTGCTTTTGACGCCTCTTCGGCCTGTCCCCAGGAATAGCCCGCCCCGCGGGTTGCGCGTTTGGCCGTTGCCTCCATCTCGTTCAGTGAGAAACTCATGCTGGCACCTCTGGATAGACCCAAAGATCGGCGTTTTCGATGGTCAGTTCTTCGGGGTAGGGTGCACCGGCATACATGCAAATGCGAACCCAGCGATCCGAACGCGGATCGAAATGAGTAGCCCCGAAGAACGACAGCTTTGCCCGCAACATGTCGAGAGGCACAACCGATGCGCCGATCGTGTTGTCCCGGATTTCGCCATAGGGCGCGGTGCGGGTCATCTGGGCTCGCCGGACGGTGTGGCGATGTTCAGGATGACGCAGCAGGAACTCTGCAACTGGCACGGCGCCGTCCCATTCGATCAACTCCGCATGGGCCGCCGCTGCGTCCCGGGCCGGGGCCAGTGGCTGTTCGTAGTCCTCGATGGGTTCCTCGAACCGTTCACCCATGCGAGGCTCCAGCTTTTCTTCGGACACGTACCAAGCGCGGGCGCAGTTTTCACGGGATGCCCAATCCAGATCCAGCGCCCAACCAAACGCGCCTCGAATCAAGTCACGTACTTCGCTGATCGGCATAGCCCCATTGATCACAAATGCCTCGGCATTACCGTCAGCCATGCACGAGGCCAAGCCGTCCACAAGATCTGCGTAGGGCTCAAGGATCAGCGAGGCGAGATACTCCTGTCCTTCTGCGCTGAGCGCGGTTTGAGACCAGATCACCAACCGGTTCCAGGGGTGGCCGCTGGTCAAACCGTCCTGGTCAAGATAATCCGAGATCGCCTGGAGGTCGGTCTTCAACGCCGCCAGTTTTTCGATTTGTATGGGATGGTCAGACCGCCACCACGTAATCGAAAGCTGGCTGCGTTCGAATATTTGACGAAAGTGATCGATCTCGTCCGCAGTCGCGGATTCCACGGATCGGACGCGCGCAATTGCCTCTTCCCGTGCCATGACCCAGTTGTTGAACAGGATGGGGTGATTGACAATGTACGGTGCCATGCCAAGGCCGGTGGAATTGCCGATGCCCAACCAATGCGAGATGTCCGGGTCCAGTTTTGCGGCTTGGTTGCCGCCTTTGGCATTGGCCATGTGTTGTACCAGATCCCGTACGAAGGCCCGGGTCAGAAATACTGACAGCATTTCGGCCTGAAAAGGTGCGCTGGTTTCCGAGCGGTTGGCGATGTTCTCGCGATCCGCCGCCCCAAACTTGCCCGAGCCATAAACGGCCGTCGTTCGCATCAGATAGCCGACCTGGTAGATTTGCTGCACATCCGGCTGCCGCCCTGCGGCCAGAGCATCAACGACATGCTCCCAAAGCCGGACCGAGCGGTTGGCGCGAGATAAGGACAGCTCGGTTTCATTTACGCGCCCGGCTTCCTGCAGGGGGACGTTTTTCGAAAGACGCTCAATATCGGCCTCGGTCGGGATGCCATCAAACAAAGCGAAGGTAGCGTCCCAGGCGTCGGCGATCACACGGTCCGAGCGTTTCTCGGACGGCAGGTCATGGGCGAAGGCAACCAACGAATACGCTCTTTCCGGACCTTGGGCGGTGTAGACTGCCGTCCCGACGCCATTGGCATCAAGGGCGAAAACGGGGCGTGAAAACGACCAGTTCTCCCGCGCCATGCGGCGGGTCAGCTGCCGCATGAAGCTCAGCCGACACTGGTGTAGCGATCCCAGTCGCGACAACCGCATGACGGTGGCGGGGTCACGTCGGTCAATGTGAATTTGCGCCTGTGTTTCCATTCGGCTACCCCCGGGCAACGAAGTTCTCGGCAAAGAACCTGTACCAGTTTCCTCCCATTATCCCGACCACTTCGTCATCGTTCAGGCCGGTCGCGCGCAACCCTTGTTCGATATTTCCAAAGTCGCGGTTGTCCCGAAACCAGGCTGGCATCGCAGGGAAGCCCGGATTACTTGCCGAGCCTTCGCCATAGTCGATCTGTTTAGACCAACGCCCAACCCGCATCCATTCGACCACGCTGTCGGGCTGATCCTGACACAAATCCGTGCCGATCCCGAGGTGCTCTGCGCCGTATTTATCCGCTGTGCGGGCGATCATCTCGCAAAAGCTGTCCAATGTGCAGTCCGACTTGTCTTTCAGGTGATGAGGGTAGACCGAAAATCCCAACATCCCACCGTTTTCCGTCACCGCCCGGATCACATCGTCACGCTTGTTGCGCAGGGCGGGCGACCATTCGTGCGGGTTTGCGTGGGTGATGGCGATCGGACGCTCGGAAAGCTCGGCGGCTTCAATAGTGGACCGGTCGGCCGAGTGGCTCATGTCCACCACAAGCCCGACCCGGTTCATTTCTCTGATGACCTGACGGCCCATGCGGGTGATGCCGGTATCTTCGGCCTCATAACAGCCCGTGGCCAGCAGGGACTGGTTGTTGTAGGTCAGTTGCATGAACCGTGCGCCCAGAGTGTGCACGATTTCGACCAACCCGATATCGTCCTCGATGGGAGACGGGTTCTGGAAGCCAAAGAACACGGCCGTACGCCCGGCTTCCCGAGCCTTGTCTATGTCGCTGGCCCACAACCCTTTCATGATCAGATCGGGGTATTGCTCGAACCATCGGTTCCATTTTTCAAAGTTCAGGACGGTTTCGCGGAAATTCTCATGATAGGCGATGGTGACGTGGATTGCGTCCACGCCGCCTTCGCGCAATTGCCGAAAGATCTTCTCGGACCAATTGGTGTATTGCAGCCCGTCGATCCGCATCAAATCGGCTTTCCAGCGCTGATATAAGCGGTTTTGACCGTCGTGTAGAACTCGGCTGCGGCCTTACCCTGTTCACGCGGGCCGTATGAGCTGTCGCCGCGTCCGCCAAAGGGCACGTGATAATCAGTACCTGCGGTGGGAAGGTTCACGGTCACGACACCGGTGCGCGCGTTGCGGCGGAAATGCGTGGCGCGGGCCAGGTTCTGAGTGACGATGCCTGAGGTCAGGCCGAAATTGGTGTCGTTGACGGTGGCCAGAGCCTCGTCATAGCTGCCGACCTTGATGACCGAGGTCAGCGGTGCGAACATCTCTTCGCGGTTGATGCGCATGTCATTGGTGGTGTTCAGGAACACACCTGGGCTCATGTAATAGCCATCCTGAGGCATCTCCAATCGCTGGCCGCCGCAGGCCAGTTCGGCCCCTTCGGACTTGCCGAGATCGACATAAGCCAGGTTTTCAGCCAGCTGCTGTGCGCTGACCACCGGACCCATCTGGGTGCCCTCTGCCAGCGCGTGGCCGACTTTCATCGCCTGCGCACCGGCCACCAGTTTTTCGACAAAGGCATCGTGCACGGCGGCATGAACCACCAGCCGTGATGACGCGGTACATTTCTGACCGGTCCCCCCGAACGCACCCCCCAACGCCAGAGAGACAGCAAGGTCGAGATCGGCATCGTCCATGACAGCCAGCGCATTTTTCGATCCCATTTCCATCTGCACCTTGGTCACGTTCTGAATGGCAGCCGCAGCAATGCCCTTGCCAACCGGGACGGACCCGGTGAACGAGATGGCATTGACCTTGGGGCTTTCGACCAGCCGCTGTCCGATCGACCGACCCGATCCCATGACAAGGCTGAACAGACCCTTGGGGATGTCCTGACGGCTGATGATCTCGGTCAGGGCGACGGCCGACGCCGGCGTGATGTTGGCGGGTTTCCAGACCACCGCATTGCCGTAGCACAGCGCCGGAGCGATTTTCCACGATGCTGTGGCTGTGGGAAAATTCCATGGGCTGATGACGGCAACAACACCGACCGCCTCGCGGCGCACGTCGATTTCGATATCCGGGCGCACTGAATCCGCGTTCTCGCCGATTTGGCGCAAACACTCGGCAGCATAGTAGGTGAAGAACTGCCCGGCGCGGTAAACTTCGCCTTTGCCTTCTGCAAGAGGTTTACCCTCTTCCCGGCTAAGCAGGGTGCCAAGCTCCTCGGCGCGGGTCATCAGTTCGGTGCCTATGTTCATCAGCACCGTCTGTTTGCGCTCGAGTCCATAGGCGGCCCACTCTGCCTGCGCGACACGGGCCTGATCCAACGTCGCCTCAAGCTGATCCGCACTGGCCTGGGCGAAATGACCGATCAGGTCGCTCAGATCAGAAGGATTGCGGTTTTCGATCTCGCTTTCGCCGGCCAGCCACTCGCCGGCGATCAGGTTCAGTTTAGTCACAACAGGCCCCACGTCATAATTGGTCGGGCCGAGAATGGACTCCGCAATCCACATCAGTCAAACTCAAACAATTGAATGAAAATTCAGGAAACTTGAAGTATGGCCATCAAGATCGAAATGCTGCGCTGCTTTTGTACTGTTGCGCAAACGGGCAACCTGACCGAGGCGGCAGACCGTCTGGGTCGCACTCAATCGGCCGTGTCGATGACACTAAAGCAACTCGAGAGCCATTTGGGCAAAAAGCTGTTTGAAGGAGAACGAAAGACCCATCTGTCCGCACTGGGAGAGCAGGTGTTCGAATTGTCCTTGAAGCAGGTTCGCCAGTTTGATCAGACGGTGCAGTCGATCGAGGCGGCTGCGGATGCCACCCACGGCCTGATGCGCATCGTGTCGGTTCCATCGGTCGCCGCGTTGGTCTTTCCTTCGGTGCTTGAACATATGACCCACCGCTTTCCCGGGCTGAGGGTCGAATTGCGCGATACGGATACGCAACAGGTGCTGGATTCGCTTGTGGACGGCAAGGCAGACATCGGAATTGCTTCGGGCTTTCATCCGTTGAAAGGGATCAAGGCCATTCCCCTGTTCGAGGATCAATTCGGGCTAGTTTGCGCGTCTGACCATCCGCTTATCACTAGCGCTACGCCGCCGACCCTGGATGATGTGATGGCGGCTGCGTTTGTTCGGAATGCCCTGTGTGATCTTATCCAGACGCCGAAATTTGTCGATGCGATCACGGATGCCGATGTCACCATTCACAACACGCATTCGCTTATTACCATGGTCAGAACCGGGAAGTGGGTGACCGTGCTCCCCCAGACTGTCGCGCGTTTTATTCCCGAAACCACCGCTTTTCGCGCCCTGCCGGACCTTCCCGACAAACGGCAGGTCTATTTGTACGTTAAGGAGAAACCCCGGTTCCAGGAACTGACGGATGAGTGCAGCGCTTTCATTTTGAGCAGAAATCTGGTCTGAGGCGATTAATGAAATATCGGAATTCTGTGGTTTGCCAGATTCGCGGTCGATTATGTCGCAGGAACTGAAATAAGGTGAAGGCCGGAACATCGGGTAATTATTTAAGCTTCTGAACCCCGCCTATTCCGGCCATCTGCTTAAACAGCTTCTTTCAGATGGGCGTAGCTGGCCGCGAAACGTCCGAACTTATGTGCTCCGCACGTGACGCTTTCATAGCGGCGCGGGTTGTCCTCAGAGATGCACGAGTCCAGGGGCGTGAACACCGCTTCATAGTCGGCATCAATGAAGAATGGGATCGAATAACGTTCACGACCCGAGGTGTTGATGACGCGGTGCATGTTGGCCAGATAGACATCATTGGTCAGACGCTGGATCAGGTCTCCGATATTGATCACGAAGGTCCCGGAGATCGGAGACCCTTCGACCCAATTGCCTTCGCGGTTCATCACCTGAAGACCGCCAACATCATCCTGCGCCAGAATGGTCAAGTTGCCATAATCGGTATGCGCGCCGATGCCGATGATCTTTTCATCTATCATGCCGTTTTGCGGTGGGTAGTGCAGCAGACGCTGAATACTGATCGGGCTTTTCATCAGGTTTTCGAAGTGGGTTTCAGGCAGGCACAAACTCAGCGCGACGCCACCCAGTAGCTGTTTGGACAGTGTGACCATTTTCTGGTGATAGCTGTAAACCAAGTCCTGAAATTCGGGCAGCCGGTCCGTCCATTGATTGGGTCCGAAAAACGGGCCCTCCAAAGCTTCACACTCGGGCCCGATATCAAAACACTCTTTCAGGTCTTTGGTCTTGGTCGGATCGGTGTTTTCTCCATAGGGTTCGATATAGCCGCGCAGCGCCACGTCAGAGTTGCTGACATGCAGCTTCATCTTGTCTTTCATCGGCAGATTGAAGAAACGGCGGGTGACGTCGAAGACCTGATCGACGAAATCCTGCGCGACGCCGTGGTTCTTTACATACATGAAGCCGGTGTTCGACAGTGCCCAGCGAATTTCCTTTGCCACTTTCAGTTTGTCGCTGCCGTCCAGCAGCGGAGCTACGTCGATTATGGGAAGTTTGTCGAAGGATTCACGCTTTGCGCGCAACTTGTCATCCAGTTGCGCAACGAGGTCTTGTGCCATTGGGGTTTTCCGTCCTGAGAAAGGCCTGATTGCAAGCGCAACCTGACAGGGCTTGCCCCTTTTTCAATATTTCAAAATTTCAGAGACGAATGAACTGAGATCAACTGATGGCTTTGTGTTTGGTCGCTTTCATGGGTCCAAAGGTGCATTCGAAAGCTCAAAATGACCTGAAATCATGGTAATTATTGCGAGGATTGTCAGGATTGTATGCCTGGGAAGGAGTCGAATATTTTTTAACGCTTTAGTATGGAGCATCCGAATCTCCGGCCTAAAGCCTGATTTTTCTTGTTGGGTTCGTTGTGCTCCCCATTTATCGGGCTTGCGGAGCGTCTCCTTTGACGACAGTTTTGGTGAAGGCCCTGTAGAACCACCGTGACGCTGACCCGACCCCTGTTCGTCGGTCTGGACGCGTTCAAGCGATGCTTCGCAAAACTGATGTAGGGCGGGGCTCTATGCCCGAACGGAAGAAGGTTGGCTGTCTGTGCGCAACAGTCAAGCTGTTCGCTTTTTAAGGCTCTTTAGCACGGCCCCACATGAATCGATCAGTTCCTTCAACTCGACGCCATAGTTTTCAGTTCCGCTTTGCAAAAGCGTCTCGACAGATTTTGCCATGTTCGCAAGTTCAGTTTCACCAAAGCTCGACACACTGCCGTAAACTCGGTGAACCAGAAACTCAATCCGATCCCGATCACCCTGTTTCTGCGCTTTCTCGAGTTGCGAGTGGCACTCTTCCAATGACTCACTGAACGCCAGAAAGACTTGCTCCATTTCTTCACCGCTCAAGAACTTGCTGAGGCGCGCCTTGGTGACTTCTGACTGAGAGGACACGTATGGCGCGTCCGAGGGGTGTTTCTCGATCGACGTCCGGATCGCGCCGTACAGAACACGTTCATCCAACGGCTTGGAGACGACCGCGTCGAAGCCTGCTGCCGTATATTCATCAAGATCTTCGGGCATTACGTTTGCAGTGACTGCTATGGTCGCGATCGTCTTGTCGGGCCGCTTGACCTTTGCAATTCCTTTAAGGTCGCGCGCCAATTGAACGCCTGTCGTATCTGGAAGACGGATATCTGTCAGGATGCAATCAACCTTGTCTGGTCTGAACACCTCTTTCGCGTCACGGCCATTTGCCGCTGCAGTGACTTCATGTCCGTCTCGCTCCAGCAGACTCTTGAGGATTTCCATACTGGTGGGGTCGTCCTCGACAATCAGCACGTTCTGCTGTGAACCCACCGTAACGGCCATCCCCGCTGCCTCGGATTGAGGCGACGGGGCTGGTGCGGCCTGAAACGGCACTTCCACCCGGAAAACTGTTCCTTCGCCGAGGCTGCTTTTCACGGTGACCTGCCCTTCCAGTGAGGACACAAGTCCGCGCACGATCGAAAGCCCCAGCCCGGTTCCCCCAATTTTGCGGGAATCAATGTTTGACGCTTGCGTGAACGGTTCAAAAATACTGGCAACCTGATCCTCGGGCACACCGATCCCGGTGTCGCTGACGGTGAAGGCCACGGACTGTTTTGATTGCTCAAACGACAAGGTCACCGAACCCTCTTGGGTGAATTTCACCGCATTTCCAAGCAGGTTCAGCAAGATGTGTCTCAGGTGACCACTATTTCCGCTAAGATAAACGCCATCGTCGAACTGAGGGATGATCAGTTGCAGGTTTTTGGAACGGGCCAGGGGGCGAAGTACGGCCTCCAGATCCTGAAGGATTTCAGACAGGTTGAAAGTTTGATATTCGAGGTCTTCGGCTTTTTCTTCCAGCCTTGCGATGTTCAGAACGTCATCGATGAGGTTTCTCATCGCAAGGCTGGAGCGTTCGATTTCATCCAGTCTCTGATCCAGCGATGCGCGGTCTTGCGGCATCAGTTTGATCAGCCGGATATTCCCGACGATGCCGTTCAGCGGTGTGCGCAGCTCGTGGCTTGCGGTTGCGAGAAACTGCGATTTTGCTTCATTCGCTTTCTCCGCGTCGTTGCGCGCTTTTTCAAGATAGACGCTTTGAACAAAGTTTGCCCGTAACGTCCTTTCCGAAAAAAACTTTGCATACAGGCCGATCAGAACCACTGAGCAAAGAACAAAGGAAGGACCGATCCAGGTGTCGATGCCATTGCTGGCGCCGGAATTATCAAACACCAGATAATAGGATACCGGGACAAAAAGCAGAAGCTGCAGCGCTGCCGAATGGGAAAACACAAAAGGCAGGAAAACAGTGCCGGCCAAGCTGATCAGCGCAAAGCGATACAGGAAATCTTTCGATTCATGGTCGCCCGAAAACGCAAAGGCAGCCCAGATAACGAGGTACATCAAAGACCATCCCGTTGAAATTATGACGGGTAATGTGCGCGCGGGAAGTTTGTGGGAGAAAAAGAAAAGCCCAAAGATGAAAGAGATGATGAAAAGCCTGGCGCCCCAGACCGCCAGATCCTGTCCAGAGAATGCGCGCGTATGTAGGACAAAGACCTCCAGAAAGGCGAAAACGACATAGAAAGACGCCCCGAACAACAAGGCCGTCCTGAATTGACCGCGCGTGGATTCGAAATACCACTCGCGGTATTTGCCCTCGACAGTCTTATCAACGAAGTTCTGGGTAAGCGCGTTGATAGGCTCGTCATATATGTAGGCGCGCGGGATCAACTTCGCACCAGCCCCAGCCGATAGCCGACACCATGGACAGTTGAGATGATTTTGGGTCCATCACGCCCGCTCGACAGCTTTTTCCGAATTTTCGCCACCAATGCGTCGATTGTGCGCTCACCGGCATCATGATCCGGCGACAGAGCAACAGCGTCCAGTAGGACCGCGCGGGACAACACGCGACCGTTTGCATTGACAATAGCCATCAGCACATCAAATTCAGCGCGGGTGAACGGGGTCGTTTCCAGCTGTTCGTTCCATACTTGTCGGGTGTCGAGGTCAATTTCCACTTCGCCAAGGCGCACCCGGGTTTCCCGGCGAGGAGCCGACGCATGGGCGTTCGTCCGGCGAAGAACCGCGTTGATGCGCGACAAAAGCTCATCAGGATCAAAAGGCTTGGTGAGGTAATCGTCGCCCCCGATGTCCAGCCCGCTGATCTTGTCACTGGCGCTGTCTCTGGAGGAGACAAAAATGATGGGCGGCAGCGCCGATTTCGCCCGCATCGAACGCGCCAGCACCAAGCCGTCTTCGTCCGGCAGCCCCAGATCAAGCAGCGCAATATCCACGGATTTCGAGGCGAGGATCGCGCGGGCATCCGCGACATTGGACGCCTGAAGGACGCTGAAATGAGGCTTGAGAAGCGCAGACGTCAAAGCGAGCAATGACGGATCATCTTCTACCAACAATACATTCAGCTTTTTCAAGGTTCAGTCCTCAACACTATGTTTCGATACGCGATTTCACATGGATGGGTGTCGCGGCCCGCAGTGCTCTAACCTCTTTTTGGAATATGTATCCGGTGAGGCACAAGCCTAGCGTGCGCTAAACCAGCCGCTGTTAACACTTCATTAACATTTGCGTCGCGGCTTGTTGACAATATGCAAGTAGCCTGCGGTGCAAATACTTTATTTTGTGGTGCACAAATGCTGAACACTTCGTTTTCAATTATTGAGCCTGTTGACTACCCCGAGATGCCCGAGCCGTTAAGCCCCTGGAAGAACCTTGGTTCTTTGGGTGTCGTGGATATGAACCGAGACGATCAGTCGGTCGTAAAAAGATTTCCGACCCAGCCCGGCAAGACCCCGTCTGACCAAGGCAACCTGATCGACCAGACCTTTGAAGAAAACATCTCGCTTTGCTCTGGTGACAGTGAAAACGACAGTCTTCTGATCACGATCATGATGACAGACGTAGTGAACTCGACCGAAATTATCGCACGCCTTGGTGATGCAAAATGGCGGGACATCATGGACTGCCTTGATGCGGCCGCGATCCGGACTGTTGCCCAGCACGATGGCTCGCTTATCAAACTGATGGGGGATGGGTTGCTGGCGGCATTCCCACGACCCAGCGCTGCGATTGCCTGTGCCCGGGCGTTTCAGGCTGCGGCAAGTAAATCCGGCCTCAAGATCCGCACCGGGATTCACGCTGGAGAATGCTTGCGAACAGTTAACGACGTGACGGGGATCGCGATTGCAATTACGGCCCGTGTCCTGAGCCTCACGCCGGGCGGGCATGTCTGGGTTTCCAGCACCGTACGTGATCTGGTTCTTGGGTCTGGTCTGGATTTCACCAAAATGGGGTCAAGGCCACTGAAGGGGCTGTCGGAAGAGTGGGTTCTTTATCAACTGGTTGAGGAAGACACGGCATAGCGCCGCGTCAGTTTGTGTTTTCGACTCTCAAAAGCTCAAGGGGGTCTGAATGTTCGGCGAAGAACCCATTCAGGTCGCAAGCATGATGAGGGAAGAAATGGTGATGCGCGGGTGAACGGGTTGTTCGGTTTCTAGAGTGTTCTTTTATATCTACCGTTCACCCTGCGCAGCACATCCCATATCGGCCACGATTTCACGAACAGGAATTCCCGTAGCGGCGTGAAGACAATTATCATTACAATTCCAAGTGAGAACAGACACCAAATGGCGGGCATTTCCGTTGGGCTGGATGCTGTTGCCCAGGCTAGCGTCGGTCCGATCAACAGCTGAAAGCCTGCTACTTTCCACGCGCCCAACAGGGCCGGAAGTATGAACATCACGGTGAAGTAAACCGGGAAATTCAAATCATATTGCCGCCCGAGTATCGTGGCAGGCAGACGTTCACCCAGGTCATTCAGCGGTAAATGCCAGCCGATATGCCAGCTTTCCTTCTTCACGCACAGATGGTCGCTGCACAAAAGCCGACCAGGTCTGCACGCGCCGGCCCATTCGAAGGGGTAGATTTGTATCAGCAGATACGCCCCGGTCAGTGCACCTATGCCCAGAACAACCGGCATGACTATCCGGCGTACGTCGCTGGGGATGAAATAAAGCGCCAGGATACAGGTAAACAATGGCTGAAACGCTATGTGCAAATAAGCCAGCAATGTTGCAACCTGGTTCTGGGGCAGGGCACATTGGCCTTCCACCGAATAGGAGTACCCCTGTAGCACCTCGATCGCAGTAAAATACACCAGCGGAGTCCAGAGCAAAGCGCTGTCGCCCTGACGTATTGCTTTTACTGTGGCGACGACCCCCACGGCGGCGATCGTATAAGAAGCTGGCCCACTCCAACACATTGTTCTATCAATTTCCGAAACTTACCATGTCGGGATCAGTATGCATTCGTTGAACCGCCGAGAAAGGCCTTTTTTGATCGACGAGGTTCTGGATGATTTCGCAAGGTTTGATTTTCCGCTGAAAGACATCTGGCTTAGCGCCGCCCGGTTTCATTTCCAAAACCTCGACCCTGAGATTTCAGCTCTGCCGCAGGGCGCGCGTGCGCTAGAAGTCGGTTGCGGTGCCGGAATACTGCTGACGTTATTGGCGCAAAGGCACCCAAATGTCAGCCTGGAAGGAATCGAACCTTTTGCCGAAGGTTTTGAGGCGATGGAAGGTGTGCTGCAACATGCCCAGGGGTTGGGGGCCAAGATATATCGCTCGACCTACGAGGATTATAACGCCTCACACGCGTATGATCTGGTCTATCTGGTCAATGTGCTGGAGCATCTTCCGGACTGGAGGCACTTTCTGGGTACATTGCCGCGACTTCTGAAGCCCAAAGGGCGATGCGTCGTGCTGTGTCCCAACTATGGGTTCCCCTACGAGCCGCATTTCAACATCCCCATTGTCGGCTCAAAGGTGACCACCGGGCGACTGTTCCGGCGGCGAATTGACTGGGTTGAAGACACCTATGGGGTACATGGTCTGTGGAACAGTCTGAACTTTGTCCGACTGTCCGAAATCAAGCGGTATCTGGCCGCGTCCCAGCTGAATTTACGTGTGCGGCACGAGATAACGGACCGGATGATTGACCGGTTCAACACCGATCCTGTGTTTCAAAAACACATCGGAGTGTTCAACAGGGTTGGGCGCGCAGCTAAGGCACTTGGTCTAACGCAAGCGTTTCGCCTTGGGCCTTTTGAGAACATTCAACCTTACATGTTTCTGGAGTTTTCCCGCGTATCCCAGTGACATCAGGTCCTGTCCGCGCGATCATCGTACCAAGTCAGGTTGTGTTACCAGGCAATCGATAGGCGGCCCAACCCTTGCTAAGGTCAGGTTGTTGATGGCACAGTGCTTTCAAATTAGCAGATTTTGTCCAGCGACTAAGTATGAACTCGATCAAAGTTCCGCGCGAGTTTGCACGAGCAGACGATCGGTCGGCCTGCAAAGCTTTGGCGATCAGTGTGATTATCGTCGCGCTTGGGTTGGGTGTCCCCGCCGTCTTTGCTGGATCCTGGTTGGCACTGATTGGCGGCGCGCTTCTCTTCGGCGCAGGGATTCTGCGGCTTTACTCAATCCAGCATGATTGTGGGCATTACAGCTATTTCTCGGATCGAAAGCTGAACGACCTTCTCGGCAACGGTCTGTCTATTTTTTCGGGAATTGCGCACAGTGTTCTGAGGTACAATCACAATCTACACCACCTGCACCTTGGTGATCTGGAACACCGGGATGTCCACGAGGTTTTTGTAATGACACTGCGCGAATATGAGTCCGCGCCCGTTTCCAGAAAACTGTTCTATCGCATCTACAGGCATCCGATCACATTGTTCCTTCTGGGGCCACTGCTGATCTACTTTGTGCAGTATCGCTGGCCCAGAAATACGCTGAAAGTCAGTGTTCGGGATGTTTTGCTTCAGAATATCGCAATGTTTGGGTTCTGGTTTCTGGTGATCACGTTTCTGGGGTGGTGGGCGTTTTTTGCCCTGATCCTTGGGAGCGTCTTTGCGGGCAGCTTTGGGATTTTTGTCGTCTATGTTGGTCACAATTTCGAAGAAACCTATTGGCGGGATACAGGCGAAAAAAACGCTCAGGCCGCGGCGTTGAATGGCGCAAGTTCTCTTCGTCTGGGAGTTCTTGTTGACTTTGTACTCTTGAATTTTGGGTTTCACGATCTGCATCACTACAATGCAAAGATCCCGTGCTATCGCCTGAAGGAATGTAACGCAGCGATAGCCGAAGATTGGAACAGCGCGGCTATTGGTGTGAAAGACTCTTTGGAATGCCTGCGGTGGCGGCTATGGGATGAAGATGCGAACAGAATGATACCGTTTCCGCAGTCTTTCCGACACGACATCCGCTTTGGATTGGTCAATTCAAAGGAGTCACGTCAGAGGTAATTTCAGCAAATTTGTTTGGCGCCCATCAAGTCCAGGGTGCTAATCATTTGCAACGACACATTGGGCAAAAAGCTCCTGCAGGCATCGACGATCCGTGCCCCTGTGGTGGCAATGACAATGGCCGCATACCTGCCGGTATTGATAAATGTATCACCCGGGCAAGGCCAAGATCACTTTGGCGCGGTAGGAAACCGCAGGATTCATCAAGCACATACTGACCATCGCCGCACCATTTGCCCGATCCGCCTGAGGGTAAACTGGCGACAGGCCCCATACTCATCCGGTGGTGATCACATGACCGCAGTTGTTACCGTGTCTTTCGCTAACTGCACAGACTCAAGGCGTCTCAACTCCTCCAGCGCGTGTCTTTGGTCACCCGTCCGAGCCAGCGCATTGTTGTAGGCCCGAAGAACTGAGCGTGGACGCCAGGGCAGGGCGGCTTGCGCCACCCACGCGCGTAAAACTGGGGGAAGGCGGTCGAATTCGCGCATTGGGTCCTCTCGGCGGCGCCGTTTCCTGAGGTTTGTCTTACCAAGATTGCGGCCCATCATTCGGCCTCGTCGATGTCAAAAATTGGATCCAGCACAAGAATAAGGCGCGTTTCACTCGTACCCGCGATCGGTGGTGAGCGATGCACCAGACCGACGGGTGGATCCTGCGGCCAGAGAGTACCGCGCATGATCATCGGCGCGCCGGTCGGGACAGTGAAAACCCGCATTGGGTCTGCGCCATCTGTCGAAATTCCGTATTGTGTGCCGGTGCCCCGCTAGGTGCAGATCAGGCGGGCATAGATTGCGTCAATGTGGAACTTCCGGCAGGCGTTGGTGGTGATCGCGTCCAGACGCAGGCGCAAAAAAGGCGCGCGCATTATCTTGGCAAAACGGGCAGCCAAATCAGAGATATCGTTTTCGAACCAGCTGCGTTCAGTCGTGTCTTGCATACCCGCAATGTCGCACAGATGTTGCACGGCACTTGATATTGCCTCCGGACGCAGGATGAGCCGTGCGCTGGGAAGTTGTGATGGGTCGAGCGCGTCGATCCATACCTGAAACTCGGTATCAGGCTGACGCCGCCAGATTGTCGCGGCGCATCTCGGCATTTCGATTTCTGCCAATCCTTCAGGGGTGTCTGCAACACCGACACCCACCGCCACATCTTTCAATTCTGTTCGGACAAAGTTCACGCGGCATCCTCCACCCGGCGCCAGAGCGGGAACGGGTCGGGCAGATCCATTGGAAGGGCGTCCGGTCCGGGTGCATCGTTCTTGGACAGCAAACAGGAATCGAGCCGGGACTTCAGCACCGGCCAATTGATACCCGCGCCGATGAAGACGATCTCTTGCCGCCGGTCGCCCCATGGCTGGCTCCAATGCTGTTTGATGTAGTCCAGCACCGATGGGTGGTCGGGCCACCGGCTATCCGGCACGGACGCCCACCAGGTGCCGATCGGTTGAACGCTCGACAGGGCGCCCGCGAGGGAGAACTCAGCCACCCATTCAGGCCGCGTCGCAATCCAGAAATGGCCCTTTGCACGGATCACACCGGGCAATTCGCCGTTGAGCATGGCCAGAATTTTCTCGGGCTCAAACGGCTGTCGTGCGCGGTAGACAAAGGACGAAACACCGTATTCCTCGGTTTCTGGAACATGGTCGTCGAAACCGTAGAGCTCTTTGGCCCACATTGGGTGCTGATGAGCCGCTTCGAAATCGAACAAGCCGGTGTCCAGAATGGCGTCGCTGTCGACGTCGGAATGGTTTGTTTCCAAGATAACGGCGTCCGCGTTCAGGCTGCGGATAATCTTGCGCGCGGCATCGGTTCGTTCCGCCCCGGCATCGTCAATCTTGTTGAGAATGACCACGTCTGCAAATTCGATCTGATCCGTCAGTAGGTGCACCAGAGTGCGCTCATCGCCTTCGCCCATTGTTTCGCCTCGGTCATGCAGGAAATCATGGCTGGAGAAGTCCTTGAGCAGGTTCACGGCATCAACGACCGTAACCATGGTGTCAAGGCGGGCGACATCCGAGAGGCTGTTGCCATCCTCGTCCCGGAAATCAAAGGTTGCAGCAACGGGCAGGGGTTCCGAGATGCCCGTGGACTCGATCAGCAGGTAGTCGAACCGGCCTTCAGCCGCCAGCCGACGTACTTCATTCAGCAGGTCATCGCGCAGGGTGCAGCAGATGCAGCCGTTCGACATCTCGACCAGCGTTTCATCGGTGCGGCTCAGCACGGTTTCGGCGCGCACCAGGTCAGCGTCGATATTCACTTCGGACATGTCGTTGACAATCACGGCAACGCGCCGGCCTTCGCGGTTGTTCAGCACACGGTTCAGCAGCGTGGTTTTTCCGGCCCCGAGGAAGCCGGACAGGACGGTGACGGGAAGACGGGTATCAGTCATGGCTCAGAAGTTTTCCTGCGTTGCGGTGTTGGATTGATGGGCGCGCAACATGTCGAGGCTACGCTGCAGTTCGGGATGGCTGAGATCACGGGCAATAACCACGATGCGCGAGCGGCGGTCATCCCCGATCCAGTTGTTCAGCGGAATGGGCGGGTCGAAGATGTTCTGCACGCCGTGAAACACGAATGGCACCTCGATGCCTTCTAGGAAGACAATGCCTTTCACGCGCAGAATGTCAGGGCCTTTCAGCGCAATCAGGGTGTCCAGCCAGTAGTCAAAAACAGAGTCCTTGATTGGCGCATCCAGAATGATCGAGGCGGAACTGATCCGGATATCATGAGGCGTCGGTGCAAACGCCACCGGCTTGGGCTTGGACAGCCCGGACAGGTTAGCAAATGAGTCTGCCTTGGGGTCGGCGTTCGGCGTCGTCCACAGGATTGCGTCTTCCTGAGCTACACCCTTGCGCAAGCCGCTCAGCCCCCATAGTTTTTTTGGATCGAATTGGCCAGCGATAGGGCACTCAACCCGGGCAGTGGGGTTGAGCGTATTCAATCGCTTGGAAAAGGTATCCGCCGCCGTCTTGGAAACAAGATCGGTTTTGCTGAGCAGGATCAGATCGGCCATCGCGACCTGTGAGACCGCTTCGAACTGCGCATCCAGAGTCTCGGGTCCATTGGCTGCATCGACGATGGTCACCAAGCCATCCATGCGGGTTGTGCGCCCCAGTTCGGGTTCAATCAATAGCGTCTGCAGGATGGGGCCGGGGTCAGCAAGACCCGTCGTTTCGATTACAATTCGTTCAAACTGAAGTAGCCCGTCGTCCCGCCGATCGATTAAATCTGCGATGGTTCCGGCCAGATCCCCCCGAATGGAACAGCACAGACAGCCGGATTGCATCAGGATGACCTCATCCTCAGTGGTTTCGATCAAATCATGGTCCAGCCCGGCCTCGCCGAATTCATTCACAATGACCGCGATTTTCTCGGAAGATGACTCTGATAGTACCGCGTTCAAGAGCGTTGTTTTCCCGGCACCCAGAAAGCCTGTCAGAACAGTGACGGGTAGCCGTCTGTCTTTCGTAAGGTCTACGTCTTGTGCGTCCTGGGAAATCACCATTCTCTCCTGTTTTCGGAATGTGATATCATAACAAAATGGAAAAACAACACAAGCTGTCCAATGCACGATCACAACGCAGGCTAAAACATGCTGGTAGAGACGAAACCTAAAGCGCCTTGGGAAATGATGCAGGGGCGCGGTCGGTTGGAGTATGGCATACGGTTCGTCGCGTGCAGTAGGAGGTGGTTGGCCCGGCCGAAATCCCAACTTCAGCCGGGATTCGGTTTAGAGGCACTCGGCCAGTGTATTGGCCATATTGCGGATAACTTGCGGATAGAGTTCCGCACCGGGCTCAAGATCAGAACCAAGTGGGTCCATTACCCCGGTGTTGGCTTCGGTGCCAGACAGAACGGTTGCAACGATCCCGGGGTTGAACTGAGGTTCGGTCATGACGCAGTCGATACCCTCTTTGCGGATACGGTCCTGAATTTCGGCGATACGCGCCGGGCTTGGGTCGGATGCGTCGCTGAGGGAAATCGCGCCCGAGGCCGGGAAGTTGAATGCATCTTCGAAATACTGGTAGGCGTCATGGAACACGATGAAGCTGCCGCCACGGACCGGCTCCAGCGTCTCTACCACTTCGACAGACAGTGCCGCCATTTCTTCGCGTGCGGCCGCGGCATTTGCAAAATATGCACCCGCGTTGTCCGGATCAGCAGCCGATAGTTGCGCCGCAATTACGTTCAACCAGGATTCGGCGTTTGCCGGAGATAACCAGGCATGGGGGTCATGGTCGCCATGTGCGTGATCGTTGTGACCATCGTGGTCAGCATGATCTGCGTGATCATGGTCCTCGTGGTCATGATCGTTGTGCTTGGCGTGGTCATTGTGATCATGTTCATCTTCATGCGCGTGCTCGTCATCATGATCGTCGTCGTTGTGATCATGTTCATCTTCGTGCGCATGCTCACCGTCTTCGGCATGCTTGTCGCCGTGGTCGTCATGATCATGTGCCTCGAACAAGACGTTTTCGCGGAAATCCAGTCGAACTGTGCCGTCCGAGTCAAGCAACGATGTGACTGTGGCGCCATCGGCGAGAGTCCCGACTGCGTCTTCCAGCCAAGGTGTCAGGTCTTCACCGATCCAGAACACCAGGTCTGCCTCTTGCAGTGCGGTGGCTTCCGAGGGGCGCAGGTTGTATTCGTGGGGCGACGCACCCGGCTGGATGATCAGGTCAGGTGTTCCAACACCATCCATGACACGGGTCACCAGCGAATGGAGTGGCGCGATATCGACTGCCACGTTCGGAACATCCGCTATGGCCGTGCCACCCACAAGTGCAGCCGAGATCGATACTGGGAGAAGCTTTCTGGACATCAGACCCTCTGTGTGATTTTATAACGTTACGAGCCGCATACATGATATGGAATAACATGACAAGTGACGCGCAACCCCTGCCAGTCGACAAGACGGCCCCGGTCGGGTTCCAGGAACATGATCACGAGCATTGCGTTGAGACCGCGCTGGCCACGGCGGAAGCCCACTGCAAACAGGAAGGGCTTCGTCTGACCCCGGTGCGACGCAAGGTTCTGGAGATGTTGCTGCAAGAGCATAGGGCGCTTGGGGCCTATTCCATCCTTGACCGATTGCGCGACGCAGGATTTGGATCTCAGCCTCCGGTGGCTTACCGGGCCCTCGACTTTCTTGTTCAAAACGGGTTTGTGCACAAGATCGAGCGTTTGAACGCGTTTGTCGCCTGCTCAAATCCAGGCGCAGCCCATTCTCCGGCCTTCATGATCTGCAGAAAATGCGATGCCGTGGCCGAGGCTCAGTCGACCCCGTCCAAGGGCGTCTTGGGTGCGGCAGCGCGTGCAGCGGGTTTCGAGATTGAACGAACGGTTGTAGAAGCTGAAGGACTCTGCCCAGACTGCACCGAAAAGGCGTAGAAATGACCCTTATTACCGTTGAGAACCTCAGCGTGCGCTATGGCGCAAACACCGTTCTACACCACGTGGACTTGGCAATTGAACCGGGAGAGATCGTAACCATTGTCGGACCAAATGGCTCTGGCAAGACCAGCCTTTTGCGGGCTATCATTGGTGCAACCAAGCCATCCGTGGGGAACGTTTCCCGCAAGCCCGGTCTGAAGATCGGATATGTTCCGCAAAAACTGCATATTGATCCGACCCTGCCGATTTCTGTTGAACGTTTCATGGGTCTGACCCACCGTGTTTCACGCAAAAGCTGCGCCGAGGCGCTTGAGTCGGCTGGTGTGCCTGATCTTTTGCAGCGCCAGATGTCACAATTATCTGGCGGGCAGTTTCAGAGGGTTTTGCTGGCCCGTGCTCTGATCAATCGGCCGGATATCCTGCTTTTGGACGAAGCGACCCAAGGGCTCGACCAGCCGGGTTCAGCTGCGTTTTATCGCCAGATCGAAGATGTACGGCGCGAAACCAGCTGTGCCATTCTAATGATCAGCCACGAATTGCATGTGGTCATGAGTGCCTCGGATCGGGTGATATGTCTGAACGGACACGTGTGCTGCGAAGGATCGCCCGCCGTTGTCGCCTCGGCCCCGGAATACCGCGCGCTGTTCGGAACCGGTACCGGCGGTGCGCTGGCCCTTTATCGGCATGATCATGACCACGATCACGACAACTGTGACCACTCTCAGGAAGCTGCGGAATAATGCTTGATGATTTTATGACTCGCGCGACACTTGCGGGTGTTGGCGTTGCCCTTGCCGCGGCCCCCCTTGGGTGTTTCGTCGTCTGGCGCCGGATGGCGTATTTCGGAGACGCAACAGCCCACGCAGCAATCCTTGGTGTCGCCCTTTCGCTGACCTTTCAATTGTCGGTCTTCACCGGGGCACTGGCTGTTGCAATGGTCATGGCGCTAACCGTCACCCTGTTGGCCGGTCGTGGCTATGCGATGGACACGCTATTGGGGGTCTTAGCCCATTCCGCACTGGCTTTTGGCCTTGTGGCGGTTTCGTTCCTGTCGGGCGTTCGCATTGACCTGATGGCATATCTCTTCGGCGATATTCTTGCGGTTTCTCGCTCTGACCTTGTGGTGATCTGGGGAGGTGCTGCGCTTGTCGTAGCGCTGATTGCGTGGCGGTGGTCTCAACTGCTGACCGCGACATTGAACGAAGAACTGGCCTATGCCAGCGGCTTTGACCCCAAGCGCGAGCAGTTGATCCTGACGCTTTCTCTGGCTGTAACTGTGGCCGTGGCGATCAAGGTGGTGGGAGTATTGCTGATCGCGGCGATGTTGATCATACCGGCTGCTGCGGCGCGCAGCCTTGCAAAGTCCCCGGAAACCATGGCTTTGATTGCCGCCGTGATCGGTGCGTTTTCCGCTGTTGCGGGGCTGAGGGCTGCTTATGTGTTCGATACACCTGCGGGCCCGTCTATAGTCTGCGTCGCCGCGATCTTGTTTGGTTGCTTAAGTCTGGTTGGTTGGCAGACACGGCGCCAAACTTAAACCGCTTGGGCAGAAGGTTCTGGGTGTATGGCAACCCGTTACACTTGTCCGATTGCTGATGCCAGTTTCAGTCCCGACAAGCCGTCGGTGAAGTTTGAGGTGCGAATTCACTCTCGTGGCGCGAGCTTGGTTTGGATAACGAACCGCGTTATCGGATCGGTGTCTTCCTGTTCCAATAACGCTTTGAATTGATCGTCCAATCGCGTCTCACCCCAATCACGCGAAGCAATCACGATATCCAGCGCCAACTCGCTTTGGTCTTTCAATACTCGCGAGAAAATCTGGATGATCTGCTCTTGGAGCATTGGTGACGCGGTGCCGCCATCCGCCAAAGCACGAACAAGAGCGCGCCGATATTCCAGATTCCGGTTCCCGGTACCAAGCGCATCGTCGGCGGCGTCTACCGCCTTCGACCCATCCACTTCTATCCCCGCCAGTGTCCATTCGTACAAATAGCTGCTGCCTGTGCGCAAGGCACGGGGGTAACGTGACCGAACAATCGCGACAGCCAGGGCGTCGTCTGTTTGCAAGCCCAAAAGGCGAATGGAAACTGGGACAAAACCGACTCGATTGATATCGCGCAACTCTTGCAGCAGTTGATCTTTGGGAACTTTTATTCGCAACGATCGAACAAGCTCATACGGAGCGCGATCGATTTCAATCAACGCGGTATCCCGCAATACCCTGTCTTCGTGAGAGACATACGTGGCAAAAAAATCGATACGTTCGGCAGTGCCGACATTGTCCGGCTGCCAGCCCTTTTCTGCGGAGACCAGCGCTTTCAGAAACCGTGTTCTCTCCGGTGTAATCATGAAGATTCGGCGCCATTTTCGGGACAGGCTGCGCCCCGCATCATCTTTGTCCGTGGCGCCATATGTCAAAAGAACAGCTTTTTGCGGGTCGGCCCGAAAGGCGGCCCGTGTTGCGCTGTCAATCAGAAAGGGAATCTCGGGCAATATTGCGAGGTCCTGTGCCGTTCCTTTAAGCAATTCTTTTGGAACAAACATAAACGGGTTGTCCGCTCCTGGTTCGGCCAACACGATGGCATCAGCAGAAAGCAAGTGATCAGCAAGGGATGCTTCGGGCATCGTTATGCACACCGAACACGCGTCAGCCGGTCGGGTCGCAACAACATTTGCGGCCAAGGCCCCAATGACCAGAAGGAGTATTCTTGCAAAGCGCATCAATCCATCCCGGTAGAAATGTCGAATATCATCAATCCCGCAGATCGGGTTTACGATCGGATACGGGCCATGTCTGACTGGGTCAGCAGGAGGATCGCAGATCTATGTCCTTTTTCATATCCCTAATGCATCAGGTCCAGCACAGCGTCGGTGATCTGGTGGACACATCGTTTCCAGCTAGATTGCAAATCCGGCCCGCAACCCTTCCAGCACCGCCTCCTCGGCCGTGCGCGGGGCAAAGTGGACCGACGCGAACGGCGTAGCCGACGACCTGGCCGCAACACTGAATTAGTCCAGCACCCCGCCGCTGTGATCATTGCGCAGACCTGTTTCAGGTGGAACACGGGCTTTGCTGCGTACTGAAACAACTTGATCCGATCAAGTTAAACCATATTAACGACAGCCAATCCACTGCGGTGCTTGCTGGTGAAGCCGCGTTTTGAAACCAGCTCTGGATCGGCCATACTGCGCGGCGTAGGATTTAGACATGCTGTATTTTTTTGGGCGATTTATCTTCGTTTCAATCTTGCTCACCGAAATGTCTGGCGCGCAGGAATCCATGTTCGTGGGCGATGTTCCACTGCCCGACGATGCGGTTTCTTTCGAGCGGGTGGATTTGCCGTTCTCGGGGACGTGGGTCGGGAAGTTTGACAATCGAAAGAACCACATATTTATCGTTGAGAACCTTGGACATGACGGCCGTGCGGACGTCATTTATGCGGTGGGAAATGACCTGAATAACCGCGGTCGGTGGTTCCGGCGCAAAGCAAGGATCGAAGGTGATACACTGATCTTTGCCGATGACGGTTTTCCCGCACGGTATTGGCTTTCGGCTTCGGGGCGTTTGCGCGGTGTATTCGCGGACGACAAGGGTTTCGCAATCCTCGAGCGCCAAAACCTGCCAGCACTGTTGGCCTCTCCGGCGGGTGACTGGTTTTCGATTGGTGAGCTTGAATTCCTGCAGACAGGGTTGGTTGAAGACGGCAGCAACATCCGGCTCGCTGTTGTGGTTTATCGCCCGGAAGGAGAGGGGCCGTTCCCACTTGCGATTGTCCATCACGGGTCAACCGGTCGGGGCACAAACCCGAATGACTTCGGGCGGGTCTGGTCATACGACTGGTTTGCGGATGTTCTGAATGCGGATGGCTGGTTGGTTGCGTACCCGCAAAGACGCGGCCGGGGCGGTTCCGATGGATTGTACGATGAAGGCTTCGCCGAGGACAGATCGCTGGGGTATTCCCGAGATTCTGCCCTGTCCCTACCGGGGGCCGAACGGGCACTGGCCGACGCAAACGCTGCATTGTTGGCGCTGCGCCAAAGGCCGGACGTAGACGCAAGCAAAACCTTGCTGGCGGGCATGTCGCGCGGGGGTGTGGTAGCGATCATGCAAGCCGGACAAGCCCCGCAGGATTTTGCGGGTGTGATCAACTTTGTTGGGGGCTGGGTGAACGAAATACATGGTGATCCGTCGATCAACCCAACCTTGTTCAGGCGGATTAGATCATTCGGCGGTCCGGTCCTATCGGTCTATGGTGAGCAAGACTCGCATTACAGCGTTGAACACTTCAGTGCGAACCTGGCGGAAATGGAGGCGCTTGGTGCCGATAGCCAGCTCCATTTGGTCAAGCTTCCGGGCTACGGAGACGGACATTGGGCACTATACGTGCCGAGCCTGTGGGAGGAGGTCGTTGCCAAGTTTCTCGAAAGACTTGAGTGACTTGCATGAATCTTGTCGCAAACTTCCGTGAAGCATGGAAACTGGCTGATATTTACTGATTTCAGGTGGCTAGCTTCGTGAACTGTATGAATGAACAATACCCAAATCCAAACTGACCCTTTCGGACCTCGCGTGCAACTTCAGCCCCAACTAGTATGACAGAGGCGGACTCAAACGATTTGAATCCGAACATCGGGTGAATTCGGGCACAGATGTGGGCCAGGGGCACAAAATCCGCTAAATCCGGCTGGCGTTTAGGCGGTGCTTTTGGCGATCAGGTTTGGTCTGGTTTGACGAAATCCTTGGTTTTCTGCTCGGGGACGCTCGATTACAGCACTCGGTTTCGCTCAAAGAGTGTCCAAGGGCATCCCGAACCCGAAAAAAACACGAGAATTCATGGTCGCGAACGAAATCAGGGCTGCGCCAAATTGCGGTTTTACCGGCCACCCTGAATCTGTGCTATCGGCACAATACAATCACATTTTCCATCCATCGGGGATTTGCCTGAATGGTTTACATTGGGCAGCGGATACGCTTTCACCTTAACGAATGCGTTTTATTGTGGAACGTCCCAAGCCACCATAGATGAGCAGGAAGACATGGATCACGCGTGGATCGACAAATTCAAAGGCCTGAGCCGCTTGCCTGAAGACATTCGGGCAGAGCTTGTCGCAGGCAGTCAGGTCGTTTCCCTGCCGGCGGGCACTCAGGTCTTTGCGCCCGGCCAGACGGCGGACAACCTTTTGCTGTTGCTGGACGGCACCGTACGGGTGCAGCAGAAATCGGATACCGGCCGAGAGGTCTTTTTGTACCGGGTTCATGCCGGTGAAAGCTGTGTTTTGACCACCGCCTGCATGCTGGCGTTCGAGGATTATTCGGCCGACGGGATTGCTGAAACGGACATCACTGCCGTGGCCATCCCGCGAAATACCTTTGACGGATTGGTCGCAAAATCAACGGTTTTCCGCGAGTTTGTTTTCACCGCCTATTCCCGGCGGATCACCGATCTGTTCACATTGATCGACGACATCGTTTTTCAGCGCATGGATGTACGTCTGGCCGCGCGATTGCTGGAGCTTGCGGATGAAGACAACGTGGTGCACGCAACCCACGCCATTCTGGGAACTGAACTTGGAACCGCGCGCGAGGTTGTCTCGCGCACCTTGTCCGAATTCCAGCGCCGCGGCTGGGTCGAGCAGGCCCGTGGCGAGGTCCGCCTGACCGAACGAGAAGGCTTGGAGCATATGGTGAAAGCGGCCAGTGCCACCTGAACCCTTCTGAATTGCGAAATCTCACGGCTTTGGTGATCAAGTCACCAAAGCTCCGCTTCCGTCTGTGCGATTGAATGTCCATCGATTCTCGATGGAGTGAGACATGACCACAAATATGGGAAAAATTGACCGCGCCCTGCGCATCGTGATTGCCGCAGCCCTGGCCTATGCAGCCTTTGGAACAACCATGCTTGGTACCGGCGCGCTGATCTGGCTGGCGTTGATCGTCGCAGCGGTTTTCATGCTAACGGCCTTTGTGGGGAACTGCCCGCTCTATCGCATCATCGGCCTGAAAACCTGCAGCGACTGCGGCTGACCGGAACGGTTGCCATACCCTGAATACGACCCGGAGGAGACAACACATGACGACCTATCCCGTAAACATGGCCGTAAAACCAGACGTTTTCGCGTTCTTCGACGAGGCCACGAATACCATCAGCTATATCGTCAAGGACCCGGGTTCGAACGCCTGTGCCATCGTCGACAGCGTTATGGATATCGATTACGCGGCGGGCCGCATCACCTTTGATCATGCGGATGAGCTGATCCGGGTGATAACGGAAAAAGGACTGAAGCTGGAGTGGATCATCGAAACCCATGTCCACGCCGATCATCTTTCCGCCGCGCCGTATATTCAGGAAAAACTGGGCGGTAAAATCGGGGTCGGATCGAAGATCACCGTAGTGCAGGATACGTTCGGAAAGGTCTTCAACGAAGGCACCGAGTTTCAGCGCGACGGGTCGCAATTCGATGCGCTGTTCGAGGATGGCGACACTTACATGATCGGCACTATGCAGGCCTTTGCCATGTATACGCCCGGTCACACCCCGGCCTGTATGGTACATGTGATGGGCGACGCGGCCTTTGTCGGCGACACCTTGTTCATGCCCGATGGTGGCTCGGCCCGAGCCGATTTTCCGGGCGGGGATGCAGGCGTTCTGTATGACTCGATCCAGAAGGTTCTGGCCCTGCCTGACCAGACCCGGCTGTTCATGTGCCACGATTACGGACCGAACGGGCGCGATATCGCCTGGGAAACCAGCGTGGCTGAGGAAAAGGCTCACAACATCCACGTTGGCGGCGGCAAGACGAAGGAGGAATTCGTCAGATTCCGCACCGAACGGGACGCCATGCTTGCCATGCCCAACCTCATCATCCCATCCCTGCAGGTCAACATGCGTGCCGGAGAGGTGCCGACCGACGCTGACGGCAACCCGATGCTAAAAGTGCCGGTCAACGGCCTGTAAGCCGCAAAAGGGAGGAGAGCCATGGAACTTCGTATCATTTCGCCCAAGTTCACGGTCAGCCCGCAGATCACGGTTGATGACGTCCAGACCATTGCGGCACAAGGGTACCGCGCGATCATCTGCAACCGGCCGGATGGCGAAGGCGCAGATCAGCCCTCTTTCAAGGAAATTGCCGCCGCAGCCGAGGCTGCGGGGATCGAGGCGCGCTATGTCCCGGTGCAGTCCGGCATGGTGAAAGATCAGGACGTTTCGGCGTTTGGTGAGGCGTTGGAGGACGTCCAGCGCCCGGTGCTGGCCTATTGCCGGACCGGCACGCGCTCGGCCACGCTGTGGTCGTTTCATGAGGCGAAGAAACGGCCGATGTCCGAGATCCTGTTGGCCACCAAGGCGGCCGGCTATGACATGAACGGCGTGGCCCGCCGTATTGCCAATGGTGGCAAAACGCCGACGGATACAGGCGATGCGCATTTCCAGGTGGTGATTGTCGGTGCGGGTGCAGGTGGCATTTCGGTCGCTGCCAGCCTGAAGTCGCGTCAACCCGATCTGGACATTGCGGTGATCGACCCCGCTGACATCCACTACTATCAGCCCGGCTGGACCATGGTGGGCGGCGGCATCTTTGACGCCCAGACAACGGCGAAAACCATGGGTAGCCTGATCCCGAAGGGTGTACACTGGATCAAGGCTGCGGTCGCGGCGTTCGAGCCGCAGAACAACGCCGTCGTTCTGGATGGGTGCCGGGTGGTGAAATACGACCGCCTTGTCGTGTGCCCCGGTCTGAAACTGGATTGGGGCAAGGTCGAGGGGCTGGAAGAGACCCTGGGCCGCAATGGGGTGACGTCGAACTACCGCTATGACCTTGCGCCCTACACCTGGCAACTGGTGCAGGAGATGAAGGAGGGCCGGGCGCTGTTTACACAGCCACCGATGCCGATCAAATGCGCCGGGGCGCCGCAGAAGGCCATGTACCTCTCGGGGGACGCCTGGTTTCGTAGCGGCGCACTGAAGGATATCGACATCCAGTTCATGAACGCGGGCGGCGTGCTGTTCGGGGTCAAGGATTATGTTCCGGCGCTGGAACGTTACGTCGAGAAATACGGTGCCACGCTGAACTTCTTCCACAATCTGGTTTCGATCGACGGGCCTGCCAAAAGGGCGGTTTTCGAAGTGATCAAACCGGATTGTAACCCGGATACAGTCGAGGTCGAGTTTGACATGATCCATGTGTGCCCGCCCCAGACTGCACCCGATTTCGTGCGTGTCTCGCCGCTGGCGGACGCGGCGGGCTGGGTCGACGTGGATCAATCGACACTGCGCCACAAAACCTACGACAATATCTGGTCGCTTGGTGACGTGATGAATGCGCCCAATGCAAAAACCGCCGCCGCGGCCCGCAAACAGGCGCCAACTGTGGCGGGCAACATCGTGGCCGACATCGCGGGGCGTTCGGCCGTGGCGCAATATGACGGGTATGGTTCCTGCCCGCTGACGGTCGAGCGCGGCAAGATCGTTCTGGCCGAATTTGGCTATGGCGGCGCGCTAAAACCAAGTTTTCCGCGTTTCCTGATCGACGGCACCCAGCCAAGCCGCATGGCATGGTTCCTGAAGGAAAGCCTGCTGCCACCGATTTACTGGAAGGCCATGCTGCGCGGCAAGGAATGGTTGGCGCGGCCCGAGAAGCTGAAGGTCTCTCCAGAGTAGGAATTGAAACTGCCTGCGTTTTTGAGCGCAGCAACATGCGGGCGGTGTCGGCAGCACTGCCCGCTCAGAATGCCGGAAAGACTTGATGATCGAACACCTCCGCCACTATGTTCCTGTTCTGGACTGGGGCCGAACCTATACGCGCGGTGCCTTTTCGAACGACCTTATTGCGGCATTGATCGTGACGATCATGCTGATCCCGCAATCGCTGGCCTATGCCTTGCTGGCGGGGTTGCCTCCCGAGGCGGGGATTTACGCATCGATCGTGCCCATCGTTCTGTATTCGATTTTTGGCACAAGTCGGGCGCTGGCCGTTGGGCCCGTGGCGGTGGTTTCACTTTTGACGGCGACAGCCATCGGGCAGGTGGCCGAACAGGGCACGGCGGGTTATGCGGTTGCGGCGCTGACGCTTGCCTTTTTGTCTGGCGGCTTTCTTGTACTCATGGGCGTACTGCGCCTTGGGTTTCTGGCCAATTTCCTCAGCCATCCGGTGATTGCCGGATTCATTACCGCATCGGGCATTCTGATCGCGATCAGTCAGGTCAAGCATATACTGGGGGTCAGCGCACATGGGCACACGCTGCCGGAAATGCTGGGTTCGATCTTTGACCATCTACCCGAGGTCAACTGGGTGACTTTGGCAATCGGAACTTTGGCGACCGGATTTCTGTTTTGGGTCAGAAAAAACCTTAGACCGTTTCTGAACCGGCTGGGTGTGCCGCCGGTGCTAGCCGATATTCTGACCAAAGCCGGACCTGTCGCAGCGGTGGTCGCCACAACCGTTGCCGTCTGGCAACTCGACCTGGCTGCCAAGGGCGTGCAGATCGTCGGGAGCGTCCCCCAAAGCCTGCCACCCCTGACCCTGCCGGGGTTTTCCCCGGACCTGATCAGCGCGCTTGCAGTTCCCGCAATCCTGATTTCGATCATTGGTTTTGTCGAAAGCGTCTCGGTCGCGCAAACTCTGGCCGCCAAGAAACGCCAGCGCATCAATCCGGACCAGGAATTGATCGGTCTTGGGGCCGCAAATCTGGGTGCCGCCTTTACCGGAGGATATCCGGTAACCGGCGGGTTTGCCCGCTCGGTCGTCAATTTCGACGCCGGGGCGGAAACGCCAGCGGCGGGTGCTTTTACCGCCATTGGTCTGGCCATTGCCGCGGTCGCGCTGACGCCTTTGGTCTTCTACCTGCCCAAGGCCACGCTGGCTGCGACTATTATCGTCGCAGTGCTCAGCCTTGTGGACCTGTCCATTCTGAAGAAGACTTGGGGCTACTCCCGCGCCGATTTTATCGCTGTGACCGTGACCATTCTGCTGACTCTGGGGTTGGGGGTCGAGGTTGGGGTGGCGTCCGGTGTGGCGATCTCGGTTCTGTTGCACCTCTACAAGACGTCACGCCCGCATGTGGCCGAGGTGGGCCTTGTCCCCGGAACCCAGCATTTCCGGAACATTCTGCGCCATGAGGTCGAGACGGTGCCTTCGCTGGTGACGCTGCGGGTTGACGAAAGCCTGTATTTCGTGAATGCGCGTTTTCTGGAGACATTGATCCAAAGCCGCGTGACCGAAGGCAGCACGGTTCGAAACGTGGTGCTGATGTTTTCGGCGGTGAACGAGGTCGATTTCTCAGCCCTCGAAAGCCTTGAGGCGATAAACCACCGGCTGACTGATATGGGGGTTGGTCTGCATCTGTCCGAGGTCAAGGGGCCGGTCATGGACAGGCTGAATCGCACACATTTTCCCGAAGTTCTGAACGGCCGGGTGTTTCTGTCGCAATATGACGCTTGGAAAAGCCTTGCCGAAAGTGACACACACGCGGTTGGCGCGACGAGGTTGTCCTCGGTTAGCGGGTAACTCCCGATCCCGGTTCTTCGATCGCGTCGCGCGGGCAGTCTAAGGTCCGTCTGAGCGGTGCGCTGACAGCGCCTGCTCTGTTAGGGTGGCCACCAGATTCTGGGCCGCTTTCAGGTCGACGGGCTCGACGCGAGTTGCGTGTTGCAGCCATACTCCGTCAATTAGAGCGACGATCATGCGCGCAATGTGCCCGGCCACTTCACCGGAATAAAGCGGCGCGATTGCCGCGCGAACAACGACAAGGTTTTGCTGCTGATAGCGCAGCAGTTCCTGATGATACTCCGCGTCCGACCCGGCTAGGCAATAGAGCGTCAGCCACACCGACGACAGCCGTTTGTTCGATTGCTCGGGCGCCAGCGCCATGCGCACCAGCGCCAGCACCTTGTTCCGCGGAGAGATGTCCTGTTCCGCGATCAGGTCCAGTTGCTCCCCATAGGACGTCACCGCATGGCGGATCGCCGCCAGCAGCAGCCCCTGTTTGGTGTCGTAATAGTGGCAGACCAGCCCGGCAGAAACACCCGCCTGACGCGCCACATCCCTGATCTTCAGCGCACAAAACCCCTGATCATTCAGAACGTCCATGGTGGCTTCAATTATCTGAAGTTTGCGTGTTTCAATGTCTGACAAACGGGACACGGGCTGAGATCTCCTGACTTCAGGCAGTAGTAGACGGGGCATGAGCCGAAGGCCAGAGACATCATTGTACCGCTGTTCAATATTTCGTTGAACCACTGTTCAATCAATGCTAGCCGTTCCGAAACACAATTCCGGAGGTCCAAATGATCCGCGCCATCAACCTGACCGATGCCGGGACACATGCCCTGATGGCTGACCCTCGCCAGATGGTCATGAGCTCGCCCGAGGTGGCCTCTCCGCAGGAGTGGGAAAACCTAGTGATCGATCGCGCCTCGGATGAGGTGCGCGTTGGGACCTGGAGGTGTGAGCCTTACACGGATGAGATTGTTGACTATGCCTATGACGAGTTCATGTACATGATCTCAGGAACGGTCGAGTTGATTTACCCTGATGGCAGCTCTGACAGGTTCGGGCCCGGCCAAGCGTTCCTGCTGCCCAAGGGGTTCACGGGTACGTGGAAACAGCCCGAAACCGTTGTCAAATTCATGGCGATGATCCGCTGAACCGGATGGAGCGTTACGACTATATCATCGTTGGCGCAGGGTCCGCAGGCTGTGTGCTGGCGAACCGGCTGGGTGAGGATACAGGCAAGCGTATTCTGGTGATCGAGGCCGGAGGTAGCGATAACGCCATGATCGTGCGGATGCCATCGGCCCTGTCGATCCCGATGAACACCAAACGCTTTAACTGGGGGTTCGTGACCGAACCCGAGCCGCATCTGGACGGGCGTGTCATGAACTTGCCGCGCGGCAAGGGGCTGGGGGGATCAAGCTCGATCAATGGCATGTGCTACGTACGCGGCAATCCGATGGATTATGAGCTTTGGGCGGATCACGGTGCCACGGGATGGAACTGGGCTAATGTGTTGCCTTATTTCAAGCGACTGGAAAGTGCTTCGGACCTGAGTGCATATCGGGGGCAATGTGGTCCAATCAAGGTGACCCGGGGGTCGGAAACCAACCCTCTCTATCAGGCGTTCATCGAGGCGGGCGTTCAGGCCGGATATGCTCGCAGCGCCAACATGAATGACATCCAGCATGAAGGCTTCGGTCCGATGGAAATGAACGTGGGCGGCGGTGAGCGTTGCAGTGCCGCCACCGCTTATCTGCGTCCGGCCATGGCGCGGGGCAACGTTCGGGTCGTGACCCATGCCCACACAACGCGCATTCTGACAGAAGGGCGCAAGGCGGTCGGCGTCGAATATGACCACAAGGGAAAGCTTGTTCAGGCACGGGGATCTGAGGTGATCCTGTCGGCAGGCTCGATCATGTCGCCGGCGATCCTGCAGCGCTCGGGCATTGGGCCGGGAGGCACGCTGCAACAAGCTGGCATCGCTGTTGTCCATGACTTACCCGGCGTCGGCGGCAACCTGATGGATCATCTGGAGTTGTACGTGCAGCAGGAATGCACGCAGCCGGTATCGCTCTACCCGTATATGAGCCCTTGGGCAAAAGCCCGGATCGGATTTCGCTGGCTGCTGCGCCGCGATGGTTTGGGGGCCACCAACCATTTCGAGGCCGGGGCTCACATCCGCAGCCGCGCCGGTATCCTTTACCCGGACATTCAGTTTCATTTCCTGCCGCTGGCCATTTCGTATGACGGGAAATCGCTGGCCAAGGGCCACGGGTATCAGGTGCATGTGGGCACGAAACGATCGAAAAGCCGGGGTAGGGTGCGGCTACATGCATCTGACCCGCTAGGCGCCCCGCGCGTCCGTTTCAACTATATGAGCCACGAAGACGACTGGCAGGAAATGCGTGCTTGCGTCCACTTGACGCGCGAGATTTTCCGGCAACCCGCCCTGGCCCCTTTCGCCGGGCGGGAGTTGGCTCCGGGACCGGGTTGCGCAAGCAATGACCAGATTGATCAGTTCATCAAAGACAGGGTCGAAAGCGCCTATCATCCCTGCGGCACCTGCCGGATGGGCGGGGACGCGCAATCCGTCATTGATCCGGGCACGATGCGCGTACACGGTATAGAGGGTTTGCGCGTTGTGGACGCCTCAGTCATGCCACAGGCCACGGCCGGGGACCTCAATGTGCCGACATTGATGTTGGCCGAACGCGCCGCTGATCTGATCAGAAGCACCAGCTTGCCTGCCGCCGATCCGGCGCTGGTGATGGTGGATGCCAATTGGCAGAGCTGTCAGCGGTCACAGACTATCGATTTGGACCTGAGCGGCAGGGATACCTGTGCGCTGTTTGCCGAAGAACGAAACCATTTAAGTGGCACAACGTATCCATAACCAATTGCCGAGAACTGGCAGTTGAGGAAATCAGGCATTGCCTTCTATTGGCAAGTAGCTCAGCGTGGAGACGCCGCTTTAGGCCAGATTATTCGGGCAGGTATTTTTCCGACCAGCTTGTTCCTGCAGCACCGGTAGCGATTAGGTTGTCGATCTGCTGACCCGCATAACCCAGCCGCGCCAGAATGGTCCGCGTGTGTTGCCCATATTTCGGCATGGGCCTCGGAATACTGATCCGTCCGGACTTTGGCCGCACCGCATTCGGGGCGACCAGATCACACCAGCGCCCCATCGGGTGTTGATCATGGCGAATAACGCGGAAGGTCGCATCGGAAAGGTCGATGCCACCTGCGCTTTCAAGCTCTAGTGCCTTTTCGCGTGTTTCGTGCAGGGATGCGAGCGGGGCAACCGTGCTCTGACCAACCGAGAATGCCTTTTGCCAGTAAGAAAGGGGCTGCGTCCTGAAACGCTCCGCCAAGGCGTCATGCAGATCATCAGATGGTGCCTCTGCAAGATCGGCAAGATCGGGGACACGGGCAAGGGCGGCTTGCCGTTCGGTCGGGGCGGCGAAGAACATCCACTGATCCGCCGCTTCATAGCAATGGTAGAACGGACCCCAACCCAGCGCCTCGCGGCCAGAAGGTTCGTCAAAGGGCGCACGGCCGTCATAATCATACATGAACTGTGCCTGAATGAGGTTGCCGGTCGCCGCCAGAGATGCCCGTGCAACGCCGCCGATTCCGGTTTCGCGCAGTCGCAACAGCGCACCTCCCAATGCCACGCAGGCGCAGAAACCGGTCAGAACGTCGATGGTGCCGAAATGTGCGTGTTCTTCGGGAGTATCCATGCCGCCACCAAATCGCACCATGACACCAGTGGCCGCCTGCGCCAGATCGTCATAACCCAGATGATCAGATTTCGGCCCCCGCATCGGTCCGCCGAACGCATCCAGTTGAACCAGGATGAGGCGCGGGTTGAGCGCGTTAAGTTGTTCGGGTGCAAGCCCCAACTTGTCGCGCTGTTCATCCGTGCCGTTCACCGTGATCACGTCGGCTTCGGCAATGAGCTTGGCTAGAACTTCTTGACCTTCGTCACTGCGCAGGTTCAGCAGGATGCTCTCCTTGCCCCGTTGCGCGTGAATGCCAAAAACAACCGTGTTCCAGGGATCGACCGAGGGCTCAACCGGCTGCACCAGCGTTACTTCAGCCCCATAACGCGCCAGAGTTGAGCTGATGGTTGGGCCTGCAATAACATTGGTGAGGTCCAGAACCTTCAAACCTTCCAACCAACCACCACTGCCTGTCGTGCCGCTGGCGCGTGGGGCTTCGGCCAGCAACGCGTCCAAGTTCGCAACCGTCGGGCCGGTCTTGTCCACTGCCGCCTCATCCCCGGACAGCCAGGCCACGTTGCCCATCTGGCGCATCTCTCCGTAGTCGGCATCTTCGACTCGCAGAATCAGACCCGAGGCCAGAGCATGCGAGTCGGCTAACCATTCCTTGCTGAACCGCTGTGCCGTGGCAGGGGCTTTGGCGGTTCCGAACAGCTCTTCCCACTCATGCGCGGGGCGGGTCAAAAATGCCTCTTTCATCGCCGAGGACACGCGCGCTCGATCAGAGGCGCCGACGGGGTAGTTGCGCATCGACCATTCCGCTGGCCAGTCCTTTGTGTCTAGATAAGCCGAGAAATCGGGCAGCGCATCCGCCAGATCCTTGAGCCCCAACGTCTCCAGTACACGCCGGGGATGCGTGGCAACTGAGCCCGAGACGACATAGAACCCCCGCCCGTCGGCGCAGGTATATGTGCGATAGAACGGGTCGAGGAATTCGGACAGCTCATCGAACTTGAGGTTCATCGGCAGGCCTTCGGCTGCGCGCCGATCCAGTTCGACCTCGCGCGGGGACTTGTAGCGCTCCGGGTAATCCTCGATCTGCTCGCAATTGTAGATCAGACCTTCCAGCAGAGCGGCGGCCAAAGGGACTTCGATATGATCCCCACCGTTGCGCGCGCGCGCGTTCAGGGCAAACAGAACCGCCATGGCCCCGAAGCTTGCGCCATAGGCTGAGGCCAGCGTCAGCGGCGTGAAGGACGGGTTGATGCCCATCAGCCGCCGGTTCAGGCCCATATCGGTGAATTGCCCGGCGTAGGCGGCGATTACGGCCTCCCACGCGGGCAGTGCGGCCAGTTCCGTATCGGTAGACGCAAACCCGGGCATGGAAAGGTATATCAGTTGATCATTTGCAGCCCGAAGAGCATCCGGCCCCAACCCAAGGCGATCCATGATCCCCGGTCGGAAGTTCTCGATCACCACATCGGCGCGTTTGGCCAATTCGATCGCGGTTTCCCGCCCCTGATCCGTTTTCAGATTCAGCGTCAGAGTTTTCTTTCCGCGCGAGATCATCCGAAAGGCCGGCTTGTCAAAGGCGGGGCCATTTGGCTGATCGATCCGGATGACCTCGGCCCCCATGTCGGCAAGCATCATGCCGACAAGAGGTGCGGCCAGGTATTGCCCGAAATCAAGGACGCGAATGTGAGACAGTGGACGATCAGTCATGAGAGTTATACACAGATTTTTTGTTAGCGGCTTGCACTTCCAGCACAGATGAACGGCACTCCTGATCAAAGTACACTGGCCAAAATATGATGCACCGTATAGCAAATTGTTTTGGTCAGGGTGACACGCCCCATCTTTGGTTCGCTGAACGCCTTGCTGGTTCTTGAGGTCGCGGTGAGCCATGCCAGCCTGTCCAGCGTCGCCTAGGAAACGGGGCTGAGCCAACCCGCTGTTTCCAGGCGTATCTCAACGCTGAAAAACTGGCTGGGACAGGCGCTGTTTGAACGCAACAACAACCAGATCGTTTCTTCACCCGCTGCTGTGCGGCTGTCCGATGTAGTGGCTCTGGGTGTCGGTCATCTGGATCAGGTTTGGACCAAGATTTCGGGGCCGCCTGATCGGCAGGAAGTGCCGCTGGCTCGCTCATTCGGTATCGCCGACCAACGGTTGATGCCGCGCTTTTCGAGCCTTCGTGAGCATCTTGATGAGTCAAAAGTCCGAGTGGTGACCACTGACCAATTGGACGATATTGATTTGAGCCGATCGGATGCGGCCATGGTCTGGGACACTGACGGATTGCCGGACCGGCCGTTCATTCCTCTGATCAAACTCGAGGTGTTTCCCATCTGCAGCCACGAATTCCTGGCGTCCTACCCTGAAGCAAAGGACGATATCTCGCAGCTATCGCCGTCATTTTCTGCGTTTCGATGTGAGGGAAACGACCGCATAATGCTCTGCGCTATCGCCCACCTGCGCCGGAAACCGTCGCCCCAACGGACCAAAGGCCAGTCATGCACTGACATTCAAGCTGGACCACTTGGGTGGGGCCGAACACTTCATGTTTAGTGGTGAATTCAAGCTAAGCCCCAAAGTACTATGGTATCCCTCGCGGAATGGAGCAGATCAGTGGAGATGGGTATGAAGGTGTAGACGCCCCGCTGGCCTCAATGCGCCATTGTGGGTTCGCAAACAAATAGAATAGAGCCCCTTTACCGCACTGACCAATCCGTATGAGACGAAGTTCAATCCGGCAAACCAGCTTTCCGAAGATCTCCGACAAATCTGTCAAGATCGAGTTGTTGCAGGTTTTCGAATGCCAGACGGACGCGCGAACATGTCATGTCGGGCCGTTTTTCTTTGCTCTGACGGATTACTTGTATCGCCTCGTTTGTGGCTTTCTGCCGTATCAGAATGACCGCCAACACAAAGCGACCGAATGGATCAACCGATTTTCCCTCCAATGCTGTTCTTGCGCAGGTTTCGGCCTGTTCATGCTTGTCGAGAACATAAAGGCAAAAGGCTTTGGCCAACAATTTCACCTTGAAATATGGACCTGATGGCCCAAACCGAGTTGCGGTGTCAAAATGCGGTAGCGCAAGCTTGGCCTGCCCATTTGCGAGATGCGCATATCCAAGAACCAAATGAGCGTTTGCCGCACTTGGGTTGAGACTGACTGCAAGTTGTGCCTCTGCAATCGCGGCATCGTGCTTGTTGAACTGGGTGTAGGCACGGGCGAGACTGGCGTGCGCGAAACTGCTTTGCTCATCCAGGGCCACGGCGCGCTCTGCGTGGTAGAGTGCGCGTCGTTTGGCCTCTTCCCGATCCTTAACCTGGACAAAGAACAGTTTCCTAAGCTCAGCGTTTGCCATCACTGCGTGCGCAAGTGCATAGTCTGGCGTAATCTCAATGGTTCTGGTTAGAATATCTTTGGCCTTTTGTGTGTCATCATCGGTGAACTTATATAGATGCCACAGTGCTTTTTGAACTCTGTCCCAAACGTTGACCTCACCTCGTTTTAGTCGGGCTTGTTCGCGCACATCGAACCGCAATTCCCAGTCTATGTGTCCGACTACGGCTGACGCGATTTCCTCCTGCAAGGAAAAAACATCTTCTGTTTTGTGGTCCAGGCGATCAGCCCAAAGATCATGCCCATTTGATGTGTCTACAAGATGGGCAGTTACGCGAACACGCTGATCGTCATAACGCACACTGCCCTCTACCAAATAGTGGGCGCCGAGACGTTGTGCGATCTCCTCGCCGGCTAAAGAAGCATCCTTGAGAAGCTTGGTGGAAGTAGGTGAGACCACCGACAGCCAATCCACTTTTGCAAGTTCAGTCACAAGTTCATGGTTGATGCCAGCCACAAATCCATTGTTGTCGTTTTGTCCGCTGAGACAGTCAAAAGGTAGCACTGCGATTACTGGCTTTTGTGGCGTTGGAAGCTGGGTCACTATCCTATCAAACAGACGGTCTTTTTCGGCTGGTGGCTCTGTTTTTGGTGCAAGTGTTACGGTTTCAGGTTGAGAGTCGGGCAAAGGTTCATGTGTTGTCGGTATTTGGAACACCGGCCCATGTCTGGGCCAGTCAACATTGTTGAGCGTCATGTAGTCTTTGAGATTGTGAGCTGCATACAAGAATGCGTGGCTGCGAGCGCCGACGTTGAGTTGCTTATTTGCGAAATTTAGGCCCACTGCGACCCGGGCCAGCAAGTATTGGCTTTCCATAAAGCTGAGCCGATGACTTTCGTGACGTTCAACCCAACTCATCGCCCCACGCCGCAGAGTTCTAACAAACTCGACGATCCCTACATCATCCTGCCAAAGCCCCAATGTGTGGTGTTTTGAATGAAAGAGGCCAAGATCATCAAGGATGGCATCCCATTGCGCAGGTATGCAGTTTCCGCGCCGCGCCAGAAGGTATGCCAATTCGAAATACGCGTGGTCGTAAAACAAGAACTGCTTGTCTTCGTACAGCGCCAGATCAATTAGATAGTAATCGGGATCACGGCTTTGGTGCGATCGAACCAATACATTGTACCCATGGAGATCCCCATGCACCCGTCCTTTTGCCGCTCTTATGCTCAATCGGCTTGGCAGGTTCTCGTCGTAGGCAAAGGCCAGCGGGTTCGGGTACCAATGCCCTTCAAACATTAGGCAACGTTCGCTGGGGTCATGACCGCAAACATCCGAAAGGAAATGGTGGAGCCGACCTGACTCAGGATTTAGTCTGTAGCCAAGCCATCCGGAAAGCAGTTCCCTGGGCGAGTGCAATCCGGGCGCCATTTCATAATCGACGTTCCAATCATCAAGAAGGCTTCTCGACAGCCGCTGAAGAACATTCAAGGCCAACTCGTAGCCGCAGTCGTTCCAAGGAAGAGAGTATTCCAGCCCTTGCGCCACAACTGTTGAAAGGATCGCGATCTTGCCGTCGTGTTCCAAAGAGTGAACTATGCGTGCCAGATGCTTTGATCCAAATGCGGGAACCGCCTCAAACGCCTCCAGATGTCTTTGGTTTTCGGTCTTTTCCTTCCAATCCGGATCGGGAAGGGCGTCAAATTTGAGAATGGCCTGACCGCTGAAATCGTCGCAAGTAATGTCGACAATATAGACAAGGGCACCGGACTTGCCGGCACTTAGCTGACGGTGAAAGTAGACTTCATCTTTTACTGACCACTTGTCAGTTATTAGCGGCAGAAACTCGATATACGCTTCAGGCCAAGAAAGGTCATCTATGGCGGGCATTGGCAACACTCCGCAAAAGTGCCGTCAAGAGTTGAATAACTCTGCGCGGCAGCACAGCTTTTTGCATGATACACAAGCAATAGTGTGAACCAAGGCGTTAAAGCAAACCCGCCTGTGATTTCCTCGCGACAGCTTGACCTGCCCAGCGAGAGATTTAAGGGCTGCAAGAAGCATGAAGGCCCGTCTTCGAGAATACACCTCTGAGCGATTGAATGCGTTCAAAGTCAGCATGCCGCTGCTCGATCTCACTGTCATCTTGGGGCAACCGATCAGTTCTTCAGAAACTCACTCGGGCTGACACCGAGGGTTTGTCGGAACATGTAGCTGAATGCGCTGGAAGATTCGTACCCCATATCAAACGCGACCGATGTCACGCTCTGGCCAGAAGCAAGGAGCGAGACGGCGTGCATGACCCGCACATGCCGTAACCACCTGGACGGCGGCAGGCCCGTTTCTGCAACGAAATGCCGTTCAATCGTTTTTCGGCTCGCTGGCACATCTGAAAGCCAAGCCTCCACAGAACGCGCGTTGCCGGGATCATCCAGCGCAGCTTGAGCGGCCCCGCGGAGGCGGGCGTCCTTAGGCAGGATCAGGATCAGCGGCACATCCTTTGCCGAGATCAGCTCATGTCGAAGCAATGTGTGCAGCGCCATATTATGCTTCTTCCTGCGCGCATTCCTACGTGCCGGCATTGTTGCATCAAATAATGCCCCAAGCAGTGGCGTCATCTTCATGACCCGGCAGTCACTGCCAAGTTTTTCAGCCTCGGCACGGTTTACGTCTACGTAGAGCATGACATTGTTGGCCCCGTATCGCATCCAGTGCTGGGTATCTGGTGGAATCCAGATCGCCATCGCCGGGCTTAGAAGCAGGACGCGGTCGGGAGTTCCTACATACATCGAGCCTGAGGCCGCTGAGATGAGTTGACCAAAATCGTGCGTATGCCAATCGTAGCTTTCTCCCAGCTCCGGCTTGATCGTCTCTCCAAGATATCGAGGGCGATCTGTCTGGTTTGGTTGCGTGCCTTTCAATGACGAATCCTCGATGAAAATTGCCTTTCTTTCGACAGACAGACATATCGGCACTGAGTAGGTTTTTCCAGTCAAACGGGCACTGGGTCCGTATTGTTGCATCTGACGGTGATATCACCATGACCGACCGAAGTTTAACGGCCTGGTTCGCTTTGGGCCACTTCGCCAATGACTGGCCGATTGCCGCCCTGTGGCTGATCGTGCCTGCGGCGGGTCTTGCAATGAACCTCTCGCCTGCCGAGGTTGGGCTGCTAATCACGCTGTTTACTGTTGGAGGTGCGCTCGCATATGTTCCGGCTGGGCTCTTGGCGGATCGTGTCTCGAACCCAGGCCGTCTTCTCGTCGGCACGTTTTTCTGGGTTGCTCTCGGCTACGCGCTGGCTGCTTCAGCTCCGGGGTTTTGGAGCCTGGCATGTCTTTTGGCAATTGCGGGGATGGGAAACGCGGCTTGGCATCCGATTGCGACGGGAGTACTTGCGTGCGCCAACAAGAACACTCGTGCCCATGCCTTGGGTGTTCATGCCGTGGGTGGCTCGTTCGCCGAGGTTCTAGCCCCGCTGTCGGTCGGATTGCTTCTTTCGGTCCTTGACTGGCGCGGGGTGCTGGTGGTCTCGGTGCTTCCCGCGGTTTTGATGGGGCTTTGTTTCTTACGGGTGTTGCCGGCGGTCCCTGCCTTCGAAAAACCGCTTGTTGATCGAAGTAAACTGATGGATCTGGTGCGCGCGTGGTGCGGTCGAAATGGGTTGCGCATCGTCGCAACGATTTCCCTGTACAACATGTCTCTGATCGCGTTGCTGAGCATGATCCCACTCTACCTGGCGACGGCTCACAACCTTGCCCCCTTAGCCATTGGGATCGTTTTCGCGGCCATTCTCATAACCGGCGCGCTTGCTCAGCCATGGGTTGGATCGATTTCCGACACGCTCGGTCGCAGGCCGGTAGTCGCAGCCGGAAACGGGATTGCTGCCTTGGCAATCGCGACACTGGTATTCGACCCGCCATTTTGGATCATGATTGCCATGATGGCGCTTGGGGTTGCGGCGCTGGACGCGATCCGTGCGGCAATGCTTGCAGCGGCTGTCGATCACTCCGGGCACCGCGAAAGCACCACGTTGGGCTTCGCGTTTACCCTTTTGGATGGTGTCGGTGCGTTTGGAGCGGTTCTGGCCGGGATGGCTGCGGCCATTTCTTGGAGTGCCATGTTTGGCATGGCCGCCGCACTCGCAGGTAGTGCCGCGATTCTAAGTGTCAGATGCCCCTGCAAGTCACCGCGAAACGGCAACGAACCCACTGCTAAGCTACCCAAGCAAAGGCAAGAGAGAGCTGGAAAGGAATGGACCAAGAAACAATGTTTCTTACCGTAGGCAGAGGTATGACGATGGAAGTAGCCACGGCTGCTGAACACGCGTATCGGTACTGGCTGCACTAGGCGGGTGCCTGGGGGCCGCCAAGCAAGGCATGATGAGTCTCGGGCTAGAGTAACCAGTAAACCGGAAAGGAGCCCAAACATTGATTGCATACGTCACATTCGGCGCTGATGATATAAAGCGTGCAGAGCGATTTTACTCCGCATTCCTACCAGACCTTGGCTACCACTTGGAAAAGTATCACGGTGATTTGAGCTACGCGTTGCCTTCTAAACCCGGGCGATCACCGAACTTGCCCGAGTTCTATGTCAAATCCCCTTTTGACGGTCAGTCTGCCTCGGCCGGGAACGGAACAATGGTTGCATTTGAGGCACGCAGTCAACAACAGGTCCGTGACCTTCACGCCGCCGCACTCGCAGCGGGCGGGTCCGACGAGGGCCAGCCAGGATTTCGACAGGCCTATGGGCCGAGCTTTTTCGTTGGATACCTTCGCGATCCTGAAGGCAACAAGATAGCATTGTTTTCCAGCAATCCGAGCGACCCAGGGCGAGACGGATGACGGAAGCGAGATGGGAAAAGCTGTGCGACGACCGCCGTGGCTGTGGTCAGGTGTCCTGCTATGTCTCCTCCACGGTCGGCAGTTACCAAGGCGTCGCTGCTCCTTTCGGAGAGCTAAACCTGCTCAAGCTTCTGAACTATCTCCTCTGGCTTGTGTCGTTTGTTTGCCATTCTCTGTTCCCTGTTTCCTAAACACAACAGTGGTCCAGTTCAGATGCGGCGTTTCACCGTCGATCAAACCCATTTCTCCGCGTCAGCCCTTTAGCGGTTTAGAAAGAACCAAAAACTGTGTCTTCCTTGGATAACACTTCGCAAAAAGCAGTTTTTTCGTTTACGCCAACTTCAAGCGTGCCGCCCGGTCTGCCTTGCTTGAGCAACGCAAGGGCGCCGCTCAGCAGGCCTTGACCGCAACCAAATCACAAGAATGAAACAGGAACGGGTTCTCCATCCAAATGGCCCGGATCAGGGGTCTGGGTCAAAATCCTTCGTATCTGTGTCCGCTATCCTGGTTGGTATCGCAGTTGTCACCAAGATCCGAAAGCAGCAATTTGATTCGCTCAGAACCTCTGGGTTCTCGCCAATTTGCCGAAATCGCGGGATAATTGGGTCTAGCGAGCGGGTGTTTCCGGTCTATCGGAAAACTCCCGACAAAACCGGCTTACGTCAGACCGCGAAGAAGCCGTTGATTTACACGGCGCTCCTGAAACATAAACCTCCTCAATAGCGCGATCATCCCCCATCATCTGCAGGACGAACAGTTCATCTGCAAGGCTGCCCACGCGATCCATACGCAGAGCCATGGCCGGTGTGCTGCGTGCATTCAGAACGACAACGTCTGCTTCAGTACCGGGGTCGAGATTTCCGATCTTGTCTTCCAGTCCAAGAACACAGGCATTGCCGCGTGTCGCCCAATGGAATGCTTGTAGCGGATGCAGTGCGGCCCCCTGCAATTGCAGGATCTTGTAGCCCTCGTTGAGGGTCTGGAGCATCGAATAGCTGGTGCCCGCACCGACATCCGTCGCGATGCCGCTGGAAATACCGCGTGCGCTCAGACCGGCGTGGTCAAAGAGGCCACTGCCGAGAAACAGGTTCGAGGTCGGGCAGAACACCGGATGCGCTCCGGTTTCCGCAAGGGCGTCGATCTCGCGTGTTTCAAGGTGGATAGAGTGACCCAGCAGCGTCTTTTGGCCTAGAAGGCCATAAGACTGGTAGACGTCCAGATAATCGCGCGCTTGCGGATAAAGCTGCTTGGTATAGGCGATCTCATCCTTGTTCTCTGACAGATGGGTCTGGATGTGACAGTCCGGGTGTTCCTGCGCCAAGGCTTGCGCCATCGCCATTTGTTCGGGCGTGGACGTGATGGCAAAACGAGGTGTGATGACATAGCCGTTCCGGCCTTTGCCATGCCAGTCCGAGATCAACGCCTTGGTGTCGTCGTATCCGGTTTGGGGCGTGTCCCGCAGACCTTCGGGCGCGTTGCGGTCCATCAGAACCTTGCCACCGAGCATTCGCATGTTTCGTCTGGTTGCCTCTGTGAAGAACGCGTCAGCCGATGTCTTATGGACCGAGCAATAGGCAACTGCAGTTGTCGTGCCATGGGTGACGAGCTGATCAAAGAACGCCCGCGCCATGAGCGCGCTGTGCTCGTCCGAGGCAAAACGGGTTTCTTCCGGGAAGGTATAATTGTTAAGCCAGTCCAAAAGCTGCGCGCCCCACGAGGCGATCACCTGTACTTGCGGGAAGTGAATATGCGTGTCGATAAACCCAGCCATCATCAGATTGGGACGATGGTCTGTCACCGGCGTGCTCCCGGCTTTTGCGCTCACCTCTGCGAAAGGTCCGGTATCCTGGATGATCCCGTCCCGGATCAGCAGTGCGCCGTCTTCGAGATAGGTGTAGGCGCCGGAATCTTCGCCGTTCTGCGGTTCGCGGTGAAAGGTCAGCAGACGACCGCGGAGCAATCTCTGAGTCATGAAAGATCTCGTTTTTACGGTAGGGAAATGGTGGGGCAGCCTTGTGACTGCCCCACTGTGGATCAAGCCTGTTGTGCAGGTGAGTCGTCGTCGATGAGATCCGGCTCATCCGGTACGATCACACGATGCTCCAGATCCTCTTTGGGCGCGAGCATCGGGTAGATATAGAGGAATGCGCCGACAATCAGATAACCGATTGTGATCCCGTCGAACTGAGGCATCTGCAGCGTGTAAGAGTGAATGATCCCGAAGGAAGACATCAACCCGCCAGCCACCGCAAACGCCCCTGCCATCCGGAAACGGCCATCGATCACATCTGCCACAATGGCACCCCAGATCAGACCCGTGAGGATCGCGCCCTGACTCAGCGCAAGGTGACCTTCGTAATGCGCACCCTCCATCAGAAGAGCCGCGGTCAGGCCTTCGTCACCGAGCGAGGGCAATCCTTCGACTCCGGTGCTGCGCAGCGCATTCATAAGCGAACCCCATTTGACCATCAGGAAGGCCGAGATATGGGGCAGGATCGCAAATGAAACCGCAGCCATGTGCATCGGCTTCACAGCCCATGCGGTATTGGTGATCAGGCTTACCGAGACAAAGACCAGCACCGGTGCCGCGGCGGCAATCGGGATCAGGCCCGCAAGGAAGGACAAGAATCCGAGAAAGGCAGCTGCAGCGATCACAACGGCCACACCAACAATGTATCCTGCATGCGCATCAAGCCGCTTGTAGGCCGGATGACCGATGTAAACCGTGGTTGGGAAGGGTGATCCAAACAGCGCACCCAGCATGGTGCCAGCGCCATCTGTCACCTGGCACAATCCAACCGGGTAATGATCACCTGCCGCTTCAGCCGACTCCACGTTGTTCATCGTTTCGATGAAGTTGTAGATCTGTACCGGGATCAGCACCAAGAACAGTTCGGGGTTCGCGAACAGGTACTGCACGCCGGCGATCAGGTCGCCGAAATAGGGGATCGGGGGGTAGAAACCGATACCGCTCACGTCGATTTTGGATTCACCAAGGACAAGGGCAATTACAGTACCGGCCGCAATCGCTAAAAGACCGGCGGGGATGTTGCCCGGAAGGCGGAAACGACCGATCAGGCCCCAGAGGATAAACAGCAGCGACGTAAAGCCGATGATTGGATTCTCGAATACTTCGGCCAGCGGTACGGAGCCAATGAAAACCAAAGCTATACCGCAAAGCGTGCCAAGCATCCCGGCGCGTGGGGTTATCCGCTTGAGGTACGGTCCGACCACCGCGCCCAGAGCGGCCACTATGCCGCCCATGAAGCCTGCACCAATACCTACTTGCCACGCGAGCATAGGATCATTGGTCGCCCAATAGATGGGTCCGATCACGCCGAACAGGTAGACGAACATGACCGGCGTCGAGATGCCGTAGGGCAGGGCGGTTACATCTTTACCCTGAGTGGTTGCCGCCCATTTGGCGAGGTATGTGTAAACAGCTACACCTGCCAAAATCGCGATAGCGGCACCGGGAACGATGCGGCCAAAGACGATTTCCGCGGGCATCTGAAACACGAACTGGCAGACCCCGGAAAGGATCAGCAGGTTCACCAGGTTGTCGGTAAACAGCGCCCAGAAAGCGCTGAAATCGCTGCGGGTAAACAGCTTGTATTCGTAGGTCCTCCCGTCCATGACGGTCTCCTCCTCTGATGTGACCGGATTTGCCAGACTGATGTCAGGCCGTTCTCCCTTTCCGGTCGTGATGGTGGCCCCCTTGGGGCGCTTGGGTTGCCCCGGTCAGGGCTGTCGCGGCAGTTTCAGAGGTCAATTCAGCCATCACCTCGGCCACCACGAAGGCGGCGATGACGCTGGGCCGCTTGTCGCGGCTACCGCTTGCCCCAATGGGGCAATTCAAATGTTCGATAGACTGTCCATCACAGTTTTTGTGTGCCCAGTTTTTAAGTTTTGCGCGCTTGGTGGCAGATCCGATCATCCCCACATAAACAGCGTCCTGACGTTCCAATGCTGCAGACGTCAGGAGGAAATCCAGCCCGTGATCATGGGTCAGAACAATAAATGCGCTGCCAGTTGGAGCACCCCAGATATCGGCTTCCGGGATAGCGCTTACCCGGGTTTCGACATTTGCCGTGCACAGATCGACTTCGTCTGCCCGTGTGTCGACGAGGATGCAACGTACCGGCAAGTGCTGAAACTGATTGGCCAGAGCGCGCCCCACGTGGCCCGCGCCCATGACATAGACATGGGGCAAAGCCTCTTCGCGTTTGGTTGCGCGTTCTGTTGCGGCCCATTTGTCTGACACCCGCATGCGAGTCAGGTTCATCTCGACGCGTCCACCGCAGCATTGACCGATTTCAGGGCCAAGCGGTACATCCAAAACCTGTTGCAACGTGCCATCATGCAGCATGTCCCGCGCGGCGTTGATGGCCAAGAATTCCAACTGACCACCGCCGATGGTTCCCCAAAGTGCCTTTGGAGCCACGAACATCTCTGTCCCCTCGTCGCGTGGAGAGGATCCGCGCACGCGGGTTAGCGAAACGCGGATCACGCAACGCTGTGCGGCAAGAAATTCGGTCAGAGAACGCGGGGACCGTGCCATCGATCAAGAACCCGCTTGTAGACGCGCTACAGCCATCAGGACGCGCTCGGGCGTCGCTGGGGCGTCCAGACGTGGGCATTTGCGGTAGTCAGCAACAGAGGCCACGGCCATCGACAGCGCCTCGAACACCGAAATCCCCAGCATGAATGGCGGTTCGCCAACAGCCTTGGAACGTTTGATCGTCAACTCGCGGTTTTCCGACCAATCGGCAAGGTTGACGTTGAAGGTGCGCGGTCTGTCCGACGCGAGCGGGATCTTGTATGTCGACGGCGCATGCGTGCGCAGACGACCGGCATCATCCCACCAGAGCTCTTCGGTGGTCAGCCACCCCACGCCCTGAATAAACGCGCCTTCAACCTGACCTTTGTCGAGAACCGGGTTCAGCGAGCGCCCAACATCATGCAAAATGTCCGTGCGCTCTACGCGGTACTCGCCGGTCAGAGTGTCAATCGTCACTTCCGAACAGGACGCACCATAGGCGTAATAGTAGAACGGGCGACCTTGTCCCTTGGTCCGGTCCCAGTGGATTTTCGGCGTTTTGTAGAACCCGGCTGCCGACAGTTGCACACGCGCCAGATAGGCTTGCTTGATGAACGCATCGAAGGGCAGAACCTCTTGCCCGATATGTACCTGATTGGCGTGGAAGGCCACATCCTCAGGTGTGACATCCCATTTTTCAGCGGCGAATTTCACCAGACGCGCTTTGATCTGCTCAACCGCGTTCAACGCCGCCATGCCGTTCAAATCTGTTCCGCTGGAGGCTGCGGTGGCCGAGGTATTTGGAACCTTCTCCGTCGTTGTCTTGGTAATCTTGATCCGGCTGAAATCGACCTGAAACGCTTCGGCCACAACCTGCGCGACCTTGGTGTTGAGGCCCTGCCCCATTTCGGTGCCGCCATGGTTCAGATGGATCGAGCCGTCATTGTAGACATGCACCAAAGCGCCAGCCTGATTGTACCAAGTCGCGGTGAAAGAAATACCGAACTTAACCGGTGTCAGCGCGATTCCCTTTTTCAGGATCGGTGATGTCTTATTGAACTCGATGATGGCCTGACGGCGCTGGCGGTATTCCGATGTCTCTTCCAGCTCTCCGATCAACCGGCCGAGAATGCTGTCTTCGACCTCCTGATGATACGGGGTTATGTTGCGCTCCTCAGTGCCGTAGAAATTGACCTTGCGCACATCCAGTGGATCCTGCCCGGTGGCATAGGCAATCTCTTCGATCATCCGCTCAGCGGCGATTACACCTTGCGGGCCGCCAAACCCACGGAACGCGGTGTTGGACACCGTGTTGGTTTTCATCGGATGGCTGTTCAGGCGCACATTCGGATAGAAATAGGCGTTGTCCGCGTGGAAAAGCGCCCGGTCGGTCACTGGGCCCGACAGGTCTGCCGAGAACCCACACCGCGCGGCAAAGCTGCCTTCCACCGCCTGAATGCGCCCATCGTTGTCAAAGGCGACGTCATAGTCGATCACGAAGTCATGGCGTTTGCCGGTCGCTGTCATGTCCTGATCCCGGTCGGGGCGGATTTTGACAGCGCGGTTCCACTTTTTGGCGGCTATGGCTGCGACCGCGCAGAACAGGTTCATCTGGCTTTCCTTGCCGCCAAATCCACCACCCATGCGGCGCACATTGACCACGACTGCGTTGGACGGCACGCCTAAGACATGCGCCACCATATGCTGCGCCTCGGACGGGTGCTGCGTCGAACAATGCACGACCACATCATCGTCTTCACCTGGAATGGCAAATGCGATGTGACCTTCAAGGTACATGTGATCCTGTCCGCCAACGTTCATACGGCCTTTAATTCGGTTTGGTGCAGCGGCCTGAGCTTGGGCGACATCGCCGCGCTCCAGCTTGAGCGGTGCCGTAACATGGGGATATCCAGCTTCCTGCGCCGCAATCGGGTCCAGCGCGTGGGGCAGGGTTTCGTAGTCGATCTTTGCCAGTTCGGCGGCCCGGCGCGCGATGTCGCGGGTTTCGGCAACAACAGCAAACAAAGGCTGCCCATGAAACTGAATGGCATCGGTCGGGAAAACCGGTTCGTCGTTCAGATGTGTCGGGCTGATATCATTGGCCCCCGGCACATCATCTGCGGTCAACACGCCGACAACGCCGGGCGCGGCCAGAACGTCGGTGAAGTCGACGCCCAATAGCTTGGCGTGCGCGACGTCAGAGACGCCGAGATACGCGTGCAGCGTGCCTTCGGGCTGGGCTATATCGTCGGTATAATCGGCCCGCCCGGTGACATGCTTGATCGCACTGTCATGTTTGACGTTGGTGTGGGCCGCCCCGGTGATGGAAACGTTATCTTTCATTGTCTCGTCTCCTTTTTAAGCACAAGCCAGTTGAACGGGAGTGTCGGTTTGGGCGTCCATTTCAAGGAAGAACCGACGCAGAAGGTTCTGGGCGGACAGCATTCGGTAGTCGGACGATGCACGCCAATCGGTGAGAGGGCTGAAATCCTCTGCCAGCGCTACGGCGGCGGCTTCAAAGCTTTCGCGCGTCCAGGGTTGACCGTTTAACGCGGCCTCGGCAGCAGCGGCACGTTTGGGCGTGGCGGCCATGCCGCCGAACGCGATGCGTGTATTGCTGATGACCCCGTCTGCGACTGTCATATGGATGCCGGCAGCGACGGAAGAGATATCCTCGTCGCGGCGCTTGGAAATCTTGTAGGCCGCGTTCAGATCGTTGGCACCGGGCAAGGGGATGCGGATGCTTACGACGAATTCGTCGGGCTGGCGATCCTGTTTGCCATAGTCGATGAAGAAGTCTTCCAGAAGCAGCGTCCGGCTGTCGGAACCGCGCCGCAGCGTGATTTCTGCACCAAGCGCGATCAGAACCGGCGGTGTGTCCCCGATGGGCGAGCCATTGGCGATGTTGCCGCCGACGGTTCCCATATTCCGCACCTGCCACCCTGCGATGCGATCCCAGTAGGAGGACAGGTGTGGCAGGTGTTCAGACAGAAGTTCCTGGCAATCGGTGTAGCTGGCGCCAGCACCGATCAGGAGGAGGGAACCCTGTCTTTCGACTGTTTTCAGGTCTTCGAGATTACCGGTGAAGATGGCAGGCCCGATGTTGCGCAGGAATTTGGTGACCCAAAGACCCACATCTGTCGCCCCCGCCACGATTGTGGCGCTGGGGTAGGTCTGCAGACACGCAGCAAGATCATCAACGCTGGATGGAAGAATGCTCAAGTTGTCTTCGGGCCCGGACACAACGCGCCGTCCGTCTTTGAGGGCGGCCAAACGCGCGGTCATGGTTTCACGCTCGGTATTCAGATAATCCGACGCTGGAGTGCCATAGCGGCTGACGGCAACGGCGGCGCGGATGATCGGCTCATATCCGGTGCAGCGGCATAGATTGCCCTGCAGTGCTGTTTCAACCTGTGTTTCGGTTGGTTCGGGTGTTTGCATCCACAGCGCATAAAGCGCCATGACGAAGCCCGGCGTGCAGAACCCGCACTGGCTGCCGTGATGATCGATCATCGCCTGTTGAACCGGGTGGAGGCGACCGTCAGGGCCGGACAGGTGTTCGACCGTTACGACATGACAGCCATCGACCGAGGCGAGAAACCGGATGCAGGCGTTCACGGGAACATAGGCCAGCCCCGCATTGCCAAGCCGACCGACAAGCACGGTGCACGCGCCGCAGTCACCTTCGGCGCAACCTTCTTTTGTGCCTGTCAGCCGACGTTCCAACCGCAGGAAGTCCAGAAGCGTCTGGTCTGCTGATACGTTTGGAACGGACACATCCTTGCCATTCAGGACAAATTGGATGTCGGTGCGATGCGTCATGGTATTCTCCCTATGCCCCTGCCTTTCAGGTGGGTGATCGGGGGGACCATAGGCGCAACGATTGAGTCTTAAAATCGTCGGAAACGGCAAATACTTTCAACAGAGCGTTGAAAAAGAAAATGCCGTGGCGCAGTCTTTCCGCAAGGAGAGGATCGAATGTCATACATCGAAAGCCTGCGTGTCTTTGTCAGAGTGATGGAGTTGGGCAGCATTACATCCGGCGGGCGCGACCTGCGGTTAACCCCGGCGGTGGCCAGCAAACGGTTGAAAGAGCTTGAGAACCATTTGGGCGTGCGGCTGTTCAACAGAACGACCCGGTCAATGACCCCAACCGAAGTTGGATCGGTTTTTTACGATGAGGCCAAGGCCGTTTTGTTGGCGCTCGATCATGCCGAAGCGCGTGTCGCCAGCTTTTCCGACGCCCCCAGAGGTGCAATCCGCATCACCGCGCCGCTGGGTGTTGGGCGGCGAATCGTTGCTCCGTTGGTCCCTGAGTTTTCGGATCGCTACCCGGAAACAGAGATTCGCATGCGTCTGTCCGATCGCAAGGTGGATATTCTGGCCGACGGCTTGGACATCGCGTTTTTCGTCGGCGAGCCCGGTGATTCAACCATGAAGCTACGGAAGTTCGCCGATTGTGATCGTGTGCTGTGCGCATCGCCGGAATACTTGTCGAAATCTGGGGTGCCCAAAACACCGGATGACTTGCTGCATACGCCACACAATTGTCTGTTGCTGCGCTATCCCAGATCTCCCGAATATTTCTGGACACTCCAGACCGACATGGGACCGCGGAAACTTGAAGTGCGTGGCAAATACGACGCTGATGATGGTGACGTGCTGACCGACTGGGCCTTGGCGGGCACGGGGATCGTAAACAAACCGCGTTTCGACGTGCGCGAGTATCTCGAGAATGGCCGACTGATCGAAGTTCTACCTGAGACGCCCCCTGTGCCGACGATTTTCGGCTGTCTTTACCCGCACAAAAAGCTGCAGGACCCCAAGGTGCGTCTGTTCGTCGAGCATGTTGCGCAGCACAGCAAACGCTTTTTTGCTTAGTGAAAAAGGGCAAAAAACTGGGCGTACTAGCCCAGTTTACCTATCCCGCCATTTAAACGAGCGTCTCGCGTCTATTGATCCCTGACTTCACGTACCCACGCAATGATTGTCTGGCGCGATTCTTCATCCATTTGAACCGCCGATGGTGGCGGCATTGCGTGGCTGATCCCGGCCTGCAGATATATCTGGTCGGCCTGACGGGCTACATCACCGGGTGTTTCAAGATACACCTTCTTGGGGGCCCACTTCATTGTGCCATAAACCGGCTCACGCGCGTGGCACATGGAACAATTGCCAAGGACCGTGTCATACGCTTCCTCGAATCCGGCAGCCGACGCATATTTTTGCTCGTATGGCGTCAGCTCCCGTGCTTCTGCGTCTTCCCATGTCTCACCGGTTCTGACCGAAGACAGCCAGGCGATAACAACCATGAGAATAACGGTGACCCCCCAGGTCCAGTGCGGACCTTTTCCGGTTGCGTGCATCGTGTTGAAATAGTGCCGGATGGTCACGCCTGTCAGAAAGATCAGGCTGGCGATGATCCACGAGTACTCTGTTCCGAAGGCTAGCGGGTAGTGGTTCGACAGCATCAGGAACACGACCGGCAGGGTCAGATAATTGTTATGCGTGGAACGCACCTTGGCGATTTTTCCATATTTGGCGTCGGGTGTTCGACCAGCCTTGAGGTCTTCGACCACGATCCGCTGGTTTGGCATGATCTGGAAGAAAACGTTGGCGGTCATGATCGTCGCGGTAAACGCACCAAGATGCAAAAGCGCGGCACGACCGGTGAATATCTGGTTGTAGCCCCAGGACATGATCACAAGGATCACGAACAGCAGCAGCATCAGTACGGTCGGGTGATCGCTCAGCTTCGATTTGCACATCTGATCGTAAAGCAGCCAGCCGATGGTCAGTGATCCGCCAGAGATCAGGATACCCTGCCACAGCGAGAGGTCCACTTTGGTTGGGTCGAGCAGGAACAGCTCGCCGCCGACCCAGTAGATGATCATCAGTAAAGCCGCACCCGAAAGCCACGTCGTGTAGCTTTGCCATTTATGCCAGGTCAGGTGTTCAGGCATCCGTGCAGGCGCCACCAGGTATTTGACGGTGTGATAGAATCCGCCCCCATGCACCTCCCATTCTTCACCGTAGGCCCCTTCTGGCAGGGCAGGGTTCGGCTTCAGCATAAGATCGAGTGCGATAAAGTAGAATGACGCACCAATCCACGCCATCGCGGTGATCACATGCAGCCAGCGGATAGAAAAGGCGATCCACTCCCACATTACGGCCAAGTCGTACATGGCATTGCTCCTAAGATTCTAAGTTCCCGGGCACTCTATGCGATAGAGTTTTCCTCTGGTATTGCTACGAAAGACCAAGCAGTATCAAAAAATGCAAAAAAATGTCCTACTTAGATAACATCCGCACTTTTGTCCGTGTCTACGAATTGGGAAGCATGTCCGCAGCAGGCCGCGATCTGCGCGTCTCGCCAGCGGTCACGTCTGCAAGAATTTCCCAACTGGAAGAACACCTTGGCGTACGATTGTTTCAGCGCACCACGCGCAGTCTCGCCCCGACAGAACAGGGGAAATCCTTCTATCGCGGAGCAACAGATATTCTGGAAGCTGTCCAGAATGCTGAAGCCCAAATCGCCAATATCACTGAGAACCTGAAGGGCTCACTATATGTTGCAGCGCCTTTAGGAGTTGGCAGACGTTTGATAGCACCGCAAGTGCCAAAATTCCTTGCAGAGTACCCTGAAGTGAACGTTAGATTGAGGCTGACTGATCGAAAGGTCGACCTGACGACCGAAGGTCTCGATCTCGCGTTTTTCTTAGGCCAACCGGAAGACAGTAACTTGCGAATTCGCAAGATTGCCGATGTCGAGAGGGTGCTTTGTGCATCCCCCAAATATATAAAAAAACGTGGGATGCCTGAAAGCGGAGACGATATTATCGCCGATGCGCATGAGTGTTTAAGTCTGCGCTTTCCAGGCGCCACCGAGTTTCAGTGGCTTCTAAAAACCCAACTGGGACCCAAGCGATTTCGCGTTTCCGGGCGTTATGAGTCGGACGATGGCGACGTCCTGACGGACTGGGCGCTTGCTGGCCATGGTATTGCGATGAAGCCAATATTTGAGATTGCTCAGCATCTGAAAGCCGGAACTTTGGTTCCGGTGGCAAAGGAAACGCCACCCGAACCGATTCAGATGGCATGTTTATTTACGCACCGCCGAATGCAGGACCCCAAAACGCGCCTCTTTATGGAGTTCATAATCGAGCGCATAGGGTCAACGATTGCGGCGACTAACACGTCCTCTTAGGTCGCTCAGCTACCTCGATATGTCGAAAAGCCGAAAGGCGACAGAAGCAAAGGGACATGGTAATGCGAGTGTTCTGACATCCCGAAACGGATTGGGATCACATCCAAGAAACGCGGAGTCTCGGGAGGCGTGCCCGAGGCATCGAGGTATTCTCCGGCATAAAAAACCAATTCGTATTCACCTGTTGAAAACTCTGCCGTTGGCAAAATCTGCTCATCGGTGCGGCCATCATCATTTGTGACCAGAGTTTTCAGCAATGTGCGATCCGCGCCGTCAATGCGGAACAACTCGATTTTTAAACCCTCGGCAGGGCACCCTCGAGCCGTATCCAGTACGTGCGTTGTAAGATAACCGGTCATTTGCACCTCTCCTCAATTTTGGGTTTTAATATTCCGATTACTTCGCGAGAAGCAAAGGTAGTCTGCCCGAAGGCTCCTTCGCATTCTTTTTGAAAAACATCTCTGATTATTCGGGTTATTCATCACCTCAAGAAGAAGGAAAGTGATGTGACGCGTTATCCAAGAGACATGACCGGCTATGGTTGTCAAATGCCAGTGGCGAACTGGCCAAACGGGGCGAAGATCGCGGTTCAGATCGTGCTGAACTACGAAGAAGGTGGCGAAAACAATATCTTGCACGGCGATGCCGCCTCTGAGGCGTTCTTGTCCGAAATCACGGGTGCTGCCCCATGGCCGGGGCAACGGCATTGGAACATGGAATCCATCTACGAATACGGCAGCCGGGCCGGATTCTGGCGGGTGCTCCACCTTTTGCAGGACGTGCCCGTCACCGTTTACGGCGTCGCTACCGCCCTGGCGCGCGCGCCACAACAGGTGGCAGCGATGAAACGCGCCGGATGGGAAATCGCAAGCCATGGCCTGAAATGGATTGAGCACAAGGACATGGGCGCCGAAGAAGAGCGTGCTCAGATCCGTGAAGCCATCCGACTGCACACCGAAGTCACGGGGCAGCCACCACGTGGCTGGTACACGGGGCGCTGTTCGATGAACACCATCGACCTTGCGGCTGGGGAAGGTGACTTCGCCTACATCGCGGACAGCTATGCCGACGATTTGCCCTATTGGGTAAAGGCTGGCGGCAAGGATCAGTTGATTGTGCCGTACACGCTGGACTGTAACGACATGCGCTTTGCGATTCAGGCGGGCTACACCAATGGCGATCAGTTCGAGAGTTACCTGAAAGACAGTTTCGACATGCTGTATGCCGAGGGTGAGGCCGGTGCGCCCAAAATGATGTCGATTGGCCTGCACTGCAGGTTGATTGGTCGCCCGGGTCGCGCGATGGCGCTGAAGCGCGTGCTGGAACACTTCAAAAAACACGACGGTGTCTGGTTCGCTACGCGCGAACAGATCGCTGATCACTGGACAATGGAGCACCCACCAATGCAACGTCTGACCCCGTCCGAAATGGATCAGTCAACCTTTGTTACTGAGTTCGGTGGTGTATTCGAACACAGCCCGTGGATTGCTGAAGGCGCGTATGATCTGGAGCTTGGGCCGACGCACGATAATGCCGCCGGTGTTCACAACGCGTTGGCGAGGGTGTTCCGGTCTGCAACTGGGGACCAACGCCTCGGTGTCCTGACCGCCCACCCGGACTTGGCGGGTAAGCTTGCCGCGGCTGGTCGCCTGACAAAGGAAAGCACCGCTGAACAGGCCGGAGCCGGTCTGGATATGCTGACCGATGAAGAACGCGCAACATTCACAGCGCTGAACGAGGCCTACACAACCAAGTTCGGCTTTCCTTTCATCATTGCGGTTAAAGACAACACAAAGGCCAGCATCCTGGAAGCTTTCAAACGCCGGATCGACAGCGACCGCGACACCGAATTTGCTGAGGCCTGCCGCCAGGTTGAACGGATCGCCGAATTGCGCCTGATTGAGAAGTTCGGGGCATGACGACGGTCTTGAAAACTCAACCTCTGACTGCGGAGGCTTTTGCGTCGTTTGGCGATATCATCGAAGTGTCAGGCGACGTTGACAAATACATCAACCAAGGAAGATGCGCACGATATCATGACCGTGCCGTGCTCGATTTTCACGATGGACGTCCGGGGATCAGCGTTTTTAAATCCGAAGCTTTCAGCTTTCCTATCAAACTGGAGATGGTTGAACGTCACCCGGATGGCAGCCAAGCGTTCCTGCCCATGTCAGACAAACCCTTCGTTGTGGTTGTAGCCCCCGACGAAGGCGGGGCACCGGGTCAACCGATCGCATTCAAAACAGCTCCGGGGCAGGGCGTGAACTACTTCCGCAATACTTGGCACGGGGTGCTGACCCCACTTTATGCGCCTGGCCTTTTTGCGGTGGTGGATCGAATAGGAACCGGGCCCAACCTCGAAGAGCATTGGTTCGAGGAGGCCTTTACAATCACGGAATGAGGGACCTTGCCGGAAGAGGAGCCGGACAATGTTCCTCAAGGGAGGAAAGACACAATGTCAGATGCATCCATCGGAACGCCGGAACAGCTCCGCGATCCGAATTACTCGCCGCCGCTTCTGAAAGCGGTACCACTGGGAATTCAGCACGTGCTGGCGATGTTCGTTTCCAACGTCACGCCAGCCATTATCGTGTGCGGCGCGGCCGGGTTCGGATTTGGTTCGAACAGCCCCGACTTTCCTCAAATGATCTACATGATCCAGATGTCGATGTTCTTTGCAGGCATCGCGACTTTGTTCCAATCCATTGGTGTAGGCCCGGTTGGCGCCCGGTTACCAATTGTTCAGGGAACGTCGTTTGCCTTCATCCCAATCATGATCCCACTGGTGGTCGGAAAGGGTGTCGATGCCATTGCCGTCTTGATGGGCGGCGTGGTCGTCGGCGGTCTGTTCCATGCCTTCCTTGGGCTGTTCATAGGCCGTCTTCGATTTGCACTTCCACCCTTGGTCACAGGCCTCGTGGTGACCATGATCGGTTTGGCGCTTGTAAAGGTTGGGGTTCAGTATGCTGCCGGCGGTGTGCCTGCCATTGGTACCGAGGAGTATGGTTCGGGCCTTAACTGGTTCATGGCTGGAAGCGTAATTGTGGTGACGCTCGGCCTGAAGTTCTTTGCGCGAGGCATGCTGTCCGTGTCAGCGGTATTGATCGGCTTGTTGGTCGGTTACGCATTGGCATTTGTACTTGGCCAAGTAAATTTGGGTAATGTCGGTAGTGCAGCACCGTTCGCTCTGCCAAACCCGCTGCATTTCGGTCTCGAATTCTCGGTCGCAGCCATCATCGGTTTCTGTGCGATGTCCTTTGTTTCGGCCGTTGAAACGGTAGGGGACGTGTCCGGTATCACCAAAGGCGGCGCCGGACGTGAGGCAACCGACAAGGAGATTCAGGGCGCAACCTACGCCGATGGTATCGGCACCGCGATCTCCGGTCTCTTCGGCGCATTGCCGAACACCTCGTTCAGTCAGAATGTCGGTTTGATTGCCATGACCGGCGTCATGAGCCGCATGGTGGTTACCATCGGGGCTCTTTTCCTGATCGTATGCGGGCTTATTCCGAAAATCGGTGCGATCATCTCGTCGATCCCGATCGAAGTTCTGGGCGGCGGTGTGATCGTGATGTTCGGCATGGTGGTCGCGGCGGGTGTTTCGATGCTGTCGGATGTGAACTGGAACCGGCGCAATATGGTGATCTTTGCGATTTCCCTAAGCCTTGGTTTGGGATTGCAATTGGAGCCCGGCGCGCTTCAGTATCTGCCCGGCACACTCAAGGTTCTGGCCACTTCGGGTATCCTGCCTGCTGCGGTCATCGCAATTATACTGAACTTGGTTCTTCCCGAGGAGCTTTCGGACGAAGCGACAGAAGAAGTTTCAGGCGGTATGGCTGGCCACGGTCTGGGGTCTATTGGCCATGACGATCACGTCTGATGAGGTGAAGGTGAATCTCTGAGCGTCACTGCAACAAAAAAGCGGCGTGCCTGGGCTCGCCGCTTTTTTTCGAGATACCCAACCGCCGAGGCAAGGCTACCAGCCTGACCGATGAATTCGAAATTGGCCTGGCTATTTCTTAACCGAAGGTCGGCACGTCAGTGCCAAAAAACGCTTCAGTTTTGAACAATCCACGCAGTGTCACGCGCAGCGTCACAATGTGGGCGCGATTTTTAACCCCCAGTAGGATTAGTCCAACATCAAGACACTCTGACTCGCTTTTCAAGAGGTTGCGGGTTTCGTCCGATATCCTTTTTTGACACGCCCAAAGCCGAGGCAGTATCCACCTGGTAAAAACTGTTTCCCGGATGCGCCGGACCGGCCATCACGAAATACAGCTTCAAGGCGCTCAAGCCGTATCATTCCACCAATGTCGAATGTCGAATGGCGGAAATGGCAAGGTGGCTGGGGGCTTCAAGTGTTCGCCAGACAGGAAATCACAAAGCGGGTGTAGCCTGTCAGCAAAGACTGGCCGCACCCGGTTTTCTTTAGAATTCTACTTGGATCGCGATCCCTTTCTGAACAGCGAGATCGACCACTGACGCCGCAACGGCTAGATCCTGAAGACCCACGCCGGTACCATCGAACAGTGTGATCTGATCATTGGATGTCCGACCGGGATTTGTGCCGTTGATGACCGCACCAAGCTGGGCAACGTCGCTTTCTTCGATCAGGCCTTGGGCAACGGCGTGCTGTGCTTCGCCGATGGTGACGGATTGCGCGACCTCGTCCGTGAAGACTTTTGCTTTGGCCAACAGCGCCGCTTCCACCTCTTGCTTGCCCTTGGTGTCCGTCCCCATGCATGCAACGTGAGTTCCGGGGCTGACATGATCCGCCATCAGCGATGGAGCAAATGCCGAGGTTATTGAGATGATCACATCCGCCTCTGTCATGCCGTCCAGTTCGACGGCTTCAAAGGGAATGCCGGCTTCGTTGGCGACTTTTTCGATATTCGGCAGCATCTCGGGATGGTAATTCCAGCCAATAACCTTTTCAAATGCGCGCTGTTCCAGCGCCGCGCGAAGCTGAAATGCGGCTTGGTGACCGGCGCCAATCATGCCGATGACCTTGGCGTTTGGGCGGGCAAGGTGTTTGATTGACACGGAAGATGCCGCCGCAGTGCGCAGAGCTGTCAGTAGATTGCCGCCGACCATTGCCGAGGGTTTGCCAGTGTCGGGGTCGAACAGAAACACGGTGGACTGGTGGTTGATCAACCCGCGCTTTTCCAGATTGTTCGGCCAGTAGCCTCCCGCCTTAAGACCAAGTGTTAGCCCCGCGCGGTCAAACCCGCCCTTGAATCCATAAAGTGCATCTTCATGTCCGATGGCTTCGCGCACGACCGGAAAGTTATAGGCGTCACCCGACGCCATGGCAGCAAAGACCTGTTCCACGGCATCAAAGGCCGCGTCACGGGTCATGAGGTCAGCGATTTCACGCTCGGGTACGATCAACATGTCTTTCTCCGTTCAGAATTCGTGCGCCCGCGTGCTTTTCCCGAAGGGAGGGAGTGCACACGGGCGGCTATCCGGCTACGTCCGAGCCGGACTTTCCTGTTTTATATAGGCTCTGGCTCAATAAGCGTGACCTCGGGCGGAGACGGGCCAAACGCATTCAACCTTGCCGTTCCGGACGCCAACATACCAATCGTGCACGTTTGCGGTCGGGTCGCAGTGACCGGGAACCAGCTTGAGCTTATCGTTGACGTTCAGCACCCCGTTCGGATCCATCACAACCCCATGCTCGTCCGAGCATTTGATGTATTCGACATCGTCGCGCCCGAAGACAACCGGCAGACCGCTGTCAACCGACTGGGCCTTAAGACCTGCATCGACGATGGCCTTGTCGACCTTGGCGTGGCTCATGACGCTGGTCAGGATGAAGAACGCGTTTTCCCATTCGCCCCGGTCGATGCGGTTGCCGTCCTTGTCGAGGATGCGGCCATAGTCTGCATCCATGAATGCGTAGGACCCGCACTGCAGTTCGTTGTACACGCCCGAATTGGACTCGAAGTAGTAGGAACCGGTGCCACCACCCGAGACCAGCTCACATTCGATGCCTTCGGCCTTAAGTCCCTCAACGGCGTCTTTTACCATCGCGATGGCGGTGTCGAGCTTTTCCTTGCGCGCCTCGTAGGTGTCGAGGTGCTGCATGGCTCCCTGATAGGCCTGAATACCGGTGAATTTCAGGTTGTCGGCGGCTTCTACCGCTTTGGCGATCTCGATTACTTCGGGCGTCGTGGTTACGCCGCAGCGCCCGGCGCCGCAGTCGATTTCGACGAAGACCTCAAGCTGTGTCCCGTGATCCACCGCCGCGCCCGAAAGATCCGCGACATTGTCCAGATCATCAACACATACGATGATGCGGCTGCCCAGTTTTGGCAGGCTGGCAAGACGGTCGATCTTGGCTGGGTCTCGCACCTGGTTCGACACCAAGACGTCTTTGATGCCGCCGCGCACGAACACCTCAGCCTCCGAGACTTTCTGACAGCAAACACCGACCGCACCGCCGATTTTCTCTTGCAGCTTGGCCACATCGACCGACTTGTGCATTTTCCCGTGCACGCGGTGACGCATGCCATGGGCCTTGGCGTAATCGCCCATTTTCTTGATGTTGCGCTCAAGCGCGTCGAGATCCAATATCAGGCTGGGGGTCTGGATATCTGCTTCATCCATTCCGGGCTTGGCCGGAATGTCATAGCCTACTTCGAATTGGTCGAGATTGGTCATATCTTTCATTTCCGTCTTCCTATGTCGGGATTGATGTCTGTTGGATTGCGGTCAGGCATTCAGCCAAGGCAGCTTGTCCAGATCGACATTGCCCCCGGTGATGATCAGACCGACACGCTTACCCTTGAAAGCGTCCGGGTTCTTCAGGATCGTGGCCAGCGGTACGGCCGAGGATGGCTCCATCACGATCCGCAGGTGTTTCCACGTCAACTTCATCGCATCGATAATCTCTTGTTCCGATGCGGTGTAGATTTCGGTGACGTGGTTTGACACGAAATGCCAGGTGAGGTCTTTAAGCGGAACCAGCAGCCCGTCGGCAATCGTCTTTGGCGCGTCGTCCGCGATGATGTGGCCAGCCTTGAAGCTGCGATAAGCATCGTCGGCCTGTTCGGGCTCTGCCGCTATGATCGCTGTTTCCGGGGCTAGAGTGGACAGAGTCAGACACGTGCCGGACACCATGCCACCGCCACCAATGGGGGCGACGACTGCGTCCAGCCCGTCGGTTTGCTCAATAAACTCACGTGAACAGGTACCTTGCCCGGCGATTACGCGCGGATCGTTGTAGGGATGAACAAAATCCCCACCCGTGGCCGCCTGCACCTCGGCAAATGTCGCTTCTCGAGATGAGGTGGATGGCTCACATTCGGTGATCTTCCCGCCATAGCGACGAACCGTGTCCTTCTTGGCCTGCGGTGCCGTACGCGGCATTACCACGTTACAGGGAATACCCCGTTTCATCGCCGCATAGGACAGGCATGAGGCGTGGTTGCCCGAGGAATGAGTCGCAACGCCCTTTTTCGCCTGCTCCTCATCCAGCCCGAACACCGCATTTGTGGCGCCTCGTACCTTGAACGCACCCGGTTCCTGAAAGTTCTCACATTTGAAGAACAGCTGCGCCCCGGTCAGTTCGTTCAGGTGGTCCGAAGTGCGGACCGGAGTGCGGCGGATGAAAGGTTCTATCCGATCATGCGCCGCCAGCATGTCCTCATAAGTTGGGATGTACATGTTGCAATCCTTCATCATGCAGCGTCCTTCTGAACGGCAGCGGGATGACCACGGTAGTATTCCTGTGCGGCCGCCACGCCCGAGCCAAGCTCAATGTTCAGGCCCAGATCAGCCATGCACATTTCAGCGGTGGCGATGCCGGACAGAGCCATGACATCCGTCAGGCTGCCCAGGTGTCCGATGCGGAACACCTTGCCGGCAACTTCGCCAAGGCCAACGCCAAAGGCGACGCCATATTTGTCTGCGGCATGGGTAACGATATCCGTCGCGTTGAACCCGTTCGGTGTTCGGATCGCGCTTACGGTGTCAGAATACACTGACGGGTTTGCTGCACACAGCTCCAGCCCCCAGGCACCCACGGCGGCGCGGACACCTTCGGCGATACGGGTATGTCGGGCAAAAACGTTTTCCAGACCTTCACTCAGCAGCATGTCGCAGGCCTGGTTGAGGCCATTCATCAAGCCAACAGCGGGCGTGTAGGGATAGGCATTATTGGCGTAACCCTTGGCCATGTCATGCACATCAAAGAAGGTACGGGGCAAGGTACCGGTCTCGGTCGCTTCCATCGCCTTCTGACTAAAGCCAACGATGGCAAGGCCCGCAGTCAGCATGAAACCTTTTTGCGAACCCGTGACGGCGACGTCGACGCCCCATTCGTCAAAACGGAAGTCCATGGAAGCGATCGATGAGACACCATCGACAAACAGCATGGCAGGGTGCCCGGCGGCATTCAGTGCCTTGCGTACGGCGGCAATGTCCGACTTTACGCCGGTTGCCGTTTCGTTATGCGTGGCGAGAACGACCTTGATTTCGTGGTTGGTGTCGGCGGTCAGAATCTCTTCGTAGCGGTCGGCGGGCAGCCCGTCGCCCCAAGGGGTCTCGACGATCTCGACATTCAGCCCATGGCGTTGGCACATGTCGATCCAGCGGTGGCTGAACATGCCGTTACGGGCAGCCAGAACCTTGTCACCCGCTGACAGGGTATTGGTCAAAGCCGTCTCCCAACCACCGGTCCCGGTTGAGGGGAAAATAAAGACTTCGGCGCTTTCGCTTTTCAGAATTTTACGAACGCCCGTGCGCGCAGGATGCAGAATCTGCCCGAACAGCGGCGAGCGATGGTCGATCGTCGGCATATCGCAGGCCTTGCGCAGGCTTTCAGGAATATTGGTCGGGCCCGGGATGAAAACGGGGTTTTGAAAGCTCATGGATGGTCTCCTTCGGTCGTTGCTGACACAATAGAGCCAAGCCATTCAGTTCGAAATTTTTTTGAAAACGCATTTCAAAATACAGCTTAAGAAATTTAACTTATAGTTGTCAGTGCCTTATATTTTTCATATGTTGAATTCGTCTTTCACATATGATCAGAGGGTTTTTATGAATTCTCAAGATAATGACCCAAAATCCCGCCGCAAATCCCGGGGAAGACCGCGGGGATGGGATGACAAAACCGCTCAGAACACGATCAAATCTCTGGATCGTGCGATGGAGGTTTTCGAATACCTGAGCAAGGCGCAAGGCAAGGCGTTGACCACGCTGTCCGACGAAATGCGCCAATCCCCGGCGACAGTGTACCGTATCCTCGTGACGTTGGAGGGCAGGGGGCTTGTCGAGTTCGATCACGACGAACAGGTCTGGCATATCGGCCCGCGTGCGTTTGTCATTGGTTCACGCTTTCTGCGCCGCACTAGTCTTGTCGACCGGGCCAGACCGATCATGCGCAAGCTGATGGAAGTAACGGGTGAGACCGCCAATCTTGGTGTCGAGAAGGAAGGCTCTGTCCTTTTTCTGAGCCAGGTTGAGACGCATGCCAGCATTCGAGCATTCTTTCCGCCGGGTACACTTTCGCCAATGCACGCATCGGGGATAGGCAAAGCGTTGCTGGCTCACATGGATGAAGATCGGCTGAACAGACTGTTGAGCACCGTGGACTTGCAATCTTTCACGGACAGATCAATTACCGATCCAGAGGCGTTGAAAGCCGACCTTGCAGTTGTCAGAGCGCAAGGCTTTTCGGTGGACAACGAGGAAAAAAACTCGGGCATGCGATGTATTGCAGCCCCGGTTTTCGACATCAATCGCGAGGCGGTTGCCGGGATCTCGGTTTCTGGGCCGACAAGCCGGATCGGCGAAGCCGAGATTGAACAGCTGAGCCGCCCCGTAATTGAGGCGGCACATCAATTGACCCATGCAATCGGTGGGGCTGTTATTCCACCGCCGTCCTGAGCCGTCGGTGCTACCGACAGGCGACCGAAGCCGGTCGCAGCGCCATGTGCCGGTTCACATCCTTGTAGAGCAGGTAGCGAAACTTGCCCGGACCACCTGCATAACAGGCCTGAGGGCAGAATGCGCGCAACCACATGTAATCGCCGGCTTCGACTTCGACCCAGTCACTGTTCAACCGGTAGACAGCCTTTCCTTCCAGAACATATAGGCCATGTTCCATAACATGGGTTTCAAGGAAGGGGATGACGGCGCCGGGCTCGAAGGTCACCACCGTGACATGCATGTCGTGACGCAGGTCACTTGGGTCGACAAATCGCGTCGTGGCCCATTTGCCATCGGTCCCGGGCATTGGTGTCGGCGCTATGTCGTTTTCGTTGAGTATCAGAACATCGGGTTTTTCCAACCCGTCTACAGCTTCGTAAGCCTTTCGAATCCAGTGAAACCGCAGTGTCTCATCTGCCCGATTGTGCAAGGTCCATTCAATAGCGGGCGGCAAATAGGCATAGCCACCTTGTGTTAGCTCGTGCGTCTGGCCTCCTACACTTAGCGTCGCGGTTCCTTCGACGACAAATAGCACACCTTCGGCCCCGGGGTCGGTCTCGGGCCGGTTAGAACCGCCACCGGGCTGCACCTCCATGATGTATTGCGAAAAGGTTTCGGCAAAGCCGCTTAGCGGTCGTGAAATAACCCACAAACGGGTCTGGTCCCAAAACGGAAGAAAACTGGTCACAATGTCCCGCATTGTCCCTTTCGGAATCACAGCATAGGCGTCTGTAAAAACGGCGCGATCTGTCAACAACTGGTCTTGTCCGGGATGCCCGCCATGTGGCGCGAAGTATTTGTTGTTCATGTATGCTCCTGACGAATAACCGTGTCCGTCAACATATGCTTCGGTTGAAGGGGTTGGACCAGTCGTAAGGGAACAACAGCTCCATCTGGAAAAATTTGATAATCTCACGAATTTTTCGGCGACCGTGGTGATGCTAGCAAGCCGATCAGGATACTCCGCAAAGCTGTTGAACTCCTAAAACCAGCACCTCTTCGCTCGCCACTGTTGCATTGCCTGGATCAGTTGCTGGATTGGGTAGCATGCCTCTTTCAGGCAACCTGTGAGTAGAGGTTGGTGATGCCCTTGATTTTGTTCCGGACTTCAGTCGGGCAGCTGTGACGCATACTTTGCAGAACTATTAAGACGGAAAATATGCTTAAGACGGAAAAAGCTGTGTTCAGATGGCCAGCTTCGCAAACTGTTTGAACGGGCATATTCCGAGCCCGAACGGCCTTTACGGATTATCTGTGCAACTTCGATGCAGTTCAGTGTGGCGGATGCAGATACAAAAAAGTTGCGTCAGAGCATGAGCCTTATCCATTCGCCAGGATTGATTGCGACTACGTCTCTGGCGACGTGCTCGGTCAGCGACCAGCGGTGAATACCTAACACCCGGCGGTTCAAAGATGCATGATCGACGGAAATACCGCGTCCTGTGGAGAAATGTGTGCCATTGAATGAGATTGCCACTACCCGCCTTGTTCGAAATCCGAGACGCATTTAACAAAGGTGCCCCCCTCGGACAGACAGGGTTAAAAATCTGCGACAAAGCCACCAGAGGTTGTTTTCTGATTATTTTGAAGGACCCAAGCTAGCCAAAAAGTTCGTTTTCGGAAACGTTGACCAGTAACTTAGTGTGATCAAACATCGAACTAGAGTAGCAACCTGACTTGGCGAGGATGGGAAATTGACGAGTTTTTTCATAATCGCCTTGGCTGTTACCGTTCTGAACACTATGCCAATTTGGCTGGCTGAACTGGCTGATAAATGCGGTATTTCCGACATAACGGTAGGCTTGTTGGCAAGCATCGTCCTATTATCATCTGCGGCGGGATGCGCGATTGGAGCCGACACACGACATAGAGCATTGCCTCGTGCCGCGGGGATTGTTGCGTTCTGCGGAATTGCTGGTGCTGCGATGGTACAGGCTATTCCGAAGACGATTTTGTTTGCCGGGGCAAGCAGTACAGGTCTGTCGTTAGGCATTGTTTTAGCTCTGCCCCTGTCGCGCAGTTTCGCGGAGACAAAGGTTCTGCGAATGATAGGCAATGGAATGGCGATCGGCTGTACCGCTTCCTTTGTTCTGCTGGTTGGTATCCATGTATTCGAGTTATCATTGCTGCCTTTTTTGGCCCTTCTAGCGGCGATGCAGGTGGCCCTGCTGTTTTGGAAAATGCCTGTACCAAGCAAGCGCAGTATCAGGCACTTAAACTGGAAAAAGGACGTTAGCTTGCTGCCGTTCTTTGCATGTATGGGCGCTTATTGGGCCTTTCTCGAAGTGTTCTCGGTTGAGCTAAACCTTGGCAGCCTCAGCGCCTGGCTAGCCGGAAGCCTGTTGCTGTCCGGTTTGGGTTCTTACCTTGCTGGTCTCATGCCGAACCGGCTGAGACTGCAGGCTGGGATAATTGGTCTGTTACTCGCCGCCTTTGCCGGCGGGCTTACCTATTTATCTAAAACCGAGTTGCTGATTGGCGCCACTATCCTGATCAACGCATTCGGCTTGTTCCTGTTTTTTCCGCTGTACCTGGATCGGACAGACGCCCCGGCGGCGGGTATGGCACGTTACCTTCTGGGGTTTGCATTGGGTGGCGTAACCGGGAGCCTCGCAATCGCAGTGGGGGGCTATCCGGCTTTGGCCGCCGCCGTTGCGGTCTCAGGTTTGATCGCCGTGCCCGCAATGAGGCGTCTGCGGTCTAATTCGGGTATTCCGGAATTCTGAGCCCGGCCTTTCGCCATCCTCGCACAGCCATCTCTCCGCGTTCCGGAGTTATTCCGGTCAAAGCGAGTTCTTCATAGACGACGTCCTCGAAGATCGGAAACATCTCTCGCATGACTTCGACTGACGCTTGTGCTTTTTCAGTGTTGCCCAATTCGCCATGAAGCCAAGCAAGGTGCGCCTGATACCAAAAGAAGTCGGGCATGGGAACTTTTTCGATCTCTACCAGCGCCGCCTCGATAAAACCTTGAGATGCATAGAGCCAGCATCGTGCGTAATGGTACCATCCGGGATGGACCGGACTTAGTTCAATAGCCCTATCCAGCAATTCGACGGCGCGATCATATTCACCTAAAAACAGATGGCAGGACCCGATCTCGGCCAAAACATCGCAGTGGCCGGAATTCAGTTCCAGCGCTCGTTCGGCGGCGACCCTGAATCCGGCAATGTCCATCTGATAGTAGATAGTCAGCGCCAGTGTCATTTGCGCAAAGGCATTTAGCCCATCGCATTCCACCGCCTTGCGCGCAGCTTCTGCTGATAGCGCCAAGGCATCTACGTCAGGGCGCTGGTTGACGTGATAGCGGTACTCTTCCAGTAACAGCATGGCATAGGCCGCCCACCCATCTGATGATTGGGGATCAGTTTCGAGCGCGTCCTTTAACCTGTCCCGAATGTCTGCATGTATGGAATGATCGTAGGACCGGTAATACTCATAAAACTGCGTAACGAGAAAATACGTGTCCCAGGAACGCGTACGTCCGTCCGGTAGGGATCGAGCGACCTGTTTCGCAACGAGGCCGTGGCGGCTACCGAGGCGCCCTGCAATCAAAGTGGCAATGTCTTCCTGAATGTCAAACAGGTCTTCGGGTCCGCCACCGCGATCGAATTGCTCCGTGGCGACCAGCCTGCCGTTACGGGCCTCGGTCACCTGCACGGTCACCCGCAGCTGGCTTTGAGACCTTCGGATGCTGCCTTCGACGACATGGGTGACCCCAAATCTATCCGACATCTCGGAGTTTGAAACCTTATCCGTGGCCAATTGGGCGGTTGTGCGATGTGACAACAGTGTGAGTTCGCGAAACCGCGACAGGTTGGTGATCGTATCTTCGGTCAACCCTTCGGCCAGAATCCCGTCGTTAAAACTCGTACCCAAACTTCTGAACGGAAGAACCGCAAGAACAATTCCGTCCGGCGCCGGCGTGTCTTGTGTGTTGGTCGCGGCGGTGTCGATTTCAGCGACAAAGCGGAAACCTTTCCCATGCACTGTCCGGATTGTGTGCTGATCCCGCCCTGTGTCACCAACCGCCTGGCGGGCTTCTTTCATAGCGGTCGACAAAGTAGCGTCAGTGATAAACCGGCCTTGCCACACCTGGTCGACCAGCTCGTCCTTCAGCACTACCCGATCCCGGTTCGTAATGAGGTACTCCAGAATTTGCAGGGTCTGAGGGGTCAGACTTTTACAGACCTCACCACGCGATATCTGAAAGAGATCGGTATCAATCGTACAATCATTGAACGCGTATTTCATGCCCCGGAACCGATCATGTTTGAAACAATTCTCGTTTGAAACAGCCTACCCCTCATACTTTCTCAGGAAAAGCTCAGATGCGGTTCAAGGTTCGAGCCCGGGCCGTTGCTATTCCCGTTTCATACGTAACGGCCCCAGTGAGGGGCCTGGAAACAGGAGAATAGCAATGAAGTATCGCAATGCGCTGCCGCAGTTGAATGGCACTCGGATGGTGGCTGATGGTGGCCTTGAAACCACCCTGGTCTTTCACGACGGGATCGATCTGCCGCTGTTTGCAGCCTTCAAAGCGCTGGAAAGCCAGGAGGGTATCGACGCCATAGACAGGTATATGCGCGGGTTCGCTCGGCTGGCCGTCAACCATCGTCGTGGGTTCATAATGGACACCCCAACCTGGCGTGCCAGTCCCCGCTGGGCGGCAGAATTGGGAGTGGACCGTGATCAGCTGAAAGAGGTTCACCGGGAGGTTATCGCAACGCTGGTGAGGATGCGGGCGGACCATGAAACTCAGGACTCTCCTTTTGTAATCAACGGAGTGATCGGGCCGCACAGCGACGGTTACGCCCCGACGGAAAAAATGAGCGTACCTGAAGCTGAAGCCTATCATCAGACTCAGGTTAATTGGTTCGCCGGAATGGGTGCAGACATGGTTTCAGCGATCACGATGACCTATGCCGACGAGGCGACCGGCATCGTGCGCGCCGCGCAATCTGCGGATATTCCGGTAGTGATTTCGTTCACCGTCGAAACCGACGGCCGACTGCCTTCAGGTCAGGGCCTGCGCTCTGCCATTGAACAGGTCGACAGAGCCACGGGAAGCACTGCGGCGTACTTCATGATCAACTGTGCGCATCCCGATCATTTCCGCTCCGTTCTGGAACAAGGCGGCGATTGGACGAAGCGGATTATGGGTGTGCGGGCCAACGCGTCGCGCCTGTCACATGCTGAGCTGGACGAAGCAGAGGAGTTGGATGACGGGAACCCGCAAGAGTTCGGCGAGTTGCATCTGGAGCTTGCACAACTTCTTCCCAATTTGACCGTCATTGGCGGGTGTTGCGGTACTGACCATCGCCATGTCGAGCATGTTTGCAAGGCAGCACAGCAACCAACCGCCGTAACCGTCTGACTAGGTTTTTTTGTTCAAATAGGCCGGATCATAGAATCACGCAGTCATCGCGGTTGGACGAAGATTCCACAGAATTTTGCGGCCTGACGGTCCCGGCAGATCCGGCGCTATCGCACCGAACATAGGAGTTAAAATGACGATGGAACGTAATTTATTTTCCTGCCGACGCGGCCTCTTATTTCAAGCGATTGATGCTATTGCACCAATTGGAAGAGGAAAGCGAGGCGATTCCCTTTTTAAGGTATTCACCAGCCTGTTTTCGCGTTTGCGCAGCTCTACAATTCGTAAATACCGCTTGAAGCGGGATCTCCGGCATGTGTCTCAGCTTGATAAACGTATGCTGAATGACATTGGTCTGGACCCGGAACTCTACCACAGGGACTTGCGTTATGGACGTGATGCGGGCTGGCGCTTGTAATTTCAACGGCACCGGACGCGTCTAAAGGGAACGCTTCCCCAATTGCCCGAGGTGTGCTCGGCAAATTCTGGGCACACCAAATCTCAGGAGCCAAGCCAAGGATGAGATTTTTTGAAAGCTCTAGACCATGGACTTTCTTAGCTTTGGGGCCTGTCTGACGAGGGGCGTTATCCAGTTGAAGGCTGATCCATGGTTTCTTTCGAAGCAGCTTTTATATTCTCATCTGTTCAACTGAGGCAGCTAGCGTAAGAAAGGCCTATCTTATTCGCTGAGTCTCATCGGCCGAAAACAACGCCGCGAGTGCAGTTTCCCTTTCAGCCAGTGCTCCCTCGCGGACGGTGGCAAGAACAAGTTTTCTGACCGACGCCTGCGGATGACGGACGGTATTGACGTCGGCAGACCGATACCGAACAACATCGGGGGTGGGCAGAAGCGTAAAACCCAAACCCGCCGAGACACACCCCATGATCGCTTCAAGGTTATCGAGGACGATTGTCTCGGAACTCTTTGGTCTTTTGTGCTTCAGCATCTCGCCAGCAATGAGTTTCCCGATTCCGGTGTCGGGCATGAAATGAAAGAAGGGCTGGGCACTTAATAGACCTGCGAGGCCGTCTTTCAGCAAACTCTTGTGGGCCGCAAAGACAAAGGGTTCCTCTCGAAGCACCAATTCCGCAAGCGCGTCGGGAACACCATCGGCATCCGTGACAAGGGCGGCATCAAGCTGTCCGTTCACGACCTTCTCCTGCAGTGTCTTGGACAGACCGGTTTCAAACGCGAAGGTCGCTTGCGGCGCATGATGCTTTGCGTTTTTCAGGAATTCCGGCAGCAGGCGAACGGCAGCAGTTGTGACAAATCCAATTCGGAAATGCCCGACCAGCGTGTCCGTCGGGCGACAGATTTCGAGAAGGTTATCTTCGTGCTGCAGGAGCGGGATCGCTGCCTCGACGATGGTTCGACCGATTGGTGTAAGTCGCGGTGGTCGTACGGAGCGGTCAAAGAGGTCGACGCCAAGCTCCGTCTCGAGCGCCTTCATCTGCATGGATAGGGCGGACAATGTCATGTTCTGTTGCTCGGCCGCCTTCGCAAAGGAGCCAACCGTCGAGATCCGCACGAGGGTTCTGAGAGAGCGTGTCTGCATAACTTAAGCAATATTGTAATAGATAACCAATCTTATTTAATTGTGTAGTATTTTAGCAAGCGTATTCTGGTTAAAACGGAAGTGAGGGATACGCCATGACACATCCACTTGTGAACGTCGCAAGAGAACTGGCCCCAGCATTTGAGAAACGCGCCGCAGAGTGGGACAAATCGCGCGTCTATTGCTGGCAAAACGTTGGTGAGCTGGCCGATGCTGGCATAATGGGTATGTCCATTCCAAAGGAATATGGCGGGCAGGGCGCGAGCTTTTTGGATGTGGCCATGGTGGTCGAAGAGATCGCGAAAGCCTGCACCCTGACGGCCCGCATCGTTGTCGAAGGCAACATGGGCGGCATCAGTGCGGTCATGGGATACGGCAATGACGAGCAGAAGGCTTTTTGCGCTTCGCATGTCTTGGCAGGAGACAAACCCGCGATCTGCATAACGGAACCTGACGCGGGTAGTGCCGCGACTGAAATGCGGACCACCGCGAGGAAACGGGGCAACACATATGTCGTCAATGGGACCAAGCACTGGATTACAGGCGGTGGGGTTTCGAAGCTCTACCTGGTTTTTGCCCGCGTTCTCGATGAGGCAGGCGTGGAACAGGGGATTGGCGGCTTCATTCTGTTTGCCGATCCGATCTCGGGTAACATGCCAAAGGGCTTCACCGTGGTGGACCGCGAATACACAATGGGCCTCTGCGGTATGCCCGAAGCAGAATTGCGGTTCGAGAATGTCGAGATCGACGAGAAATGGCTGGTCAAACCGCCTTCAGGTCTCAAGCGCGGTTTTGCCGACCTTATGAACGCCTACAATACGCAACGCGTAGGCGCGGGCACCATTGCCATGGGTGTCGCGGCAGGTGCGCTCGGACATGCCAAACGCTATCTCCTCAAACGCGAACAATTCGGACGCTTGCTCGCGGAATTCCAGGGGCTTCAATGGATGCTCGCAGATATGGACACGCAAGTACATGCAGCCCGGCTGCTTCTCCATGAAGCGGCGCGCTCGCGTGGTCCGAACGGCAGTCTGTATCCTGACATGACAATGGCCGCCCGCGCCAAGCTCTTTGCGTCTGAGATGGCCATAAAGGTGGTCAGCGACGCGCTGCAAATGTTCGGCGCACGGGGCTACTGCGATCGCGAACCTCTGGAGCGGATGTATCGCGATGTGCGCATGTTCACCATCGGTGGCGGGACCGCACAGATCCTTCGAACCCAAGTCGCCGGGAACATTCTTGGCATCAAAACACCACAGACGCGTGACGGTTATGCACACCTGACGGACACCACGCGCTACGCGGCTGAATAGGGGACCCCATGAAAACTGACGAAGACCTTCGGGCCGCCGACCTCCTCGCGCGGCGGCTCTACGAGGCTGGCTGCCGGCACGCTTTTGGCATGCCAGGCGGGGAAGTGTTGACGCTTGTCGACGCGCTTGAAAAGGCCGGGATCACATTCGTTCTGTGCAAACATGAAAACAGCGCAGGCTTCATGGCCGAAGGGGCGCATCACATGACCGGCGCACCAGGCATTCTCGTGGCAACAGTTGGCCCGGGCGCTTTGAACTGCGTGAATGTCGTCGCCAACGCACAGCAAGATCGTGTGCCGCTCATCGTCCTGACCGGTTGTGTCGATGCAACCGAGGCTCTGACCTACACACATCAGGTTCTGGACCATCAGGCCGTGTTCCGCCCGATCACCAAGGCGAGCTTTATGCTGACCGCTGAGGGAGCAGATACGATTGCGGACAAAGCGGTTACTATCGCAACTGATGGCCGCGACGGCCCCGTCCATATCGATATACCGATTTCTGTAGCCGATGCGCGTCCCGGCCCCGTTGAGATGCGCCGTCGCTCAAAGGTGAGTGCTGTCGTTCCTGCGGAAGATGATCTCACGCTGGCCCGATCTTGGTTGGCGACTTCCAAGAGACCTGTCTTGATCGTGGGTCTGGATGCGCTCAAAGACGATGCGAGCGCAGCGGTTCTGCGTTTTTGCGAAACGCAGAACGTTCCGGCCATCACGACCTACAAGGCGAAAGGGATCATCCCTGAAGACCATCCCCTTTGCATGGGCAGCGCCGGTTTGTCTCCTAAGAACGATAGTATCCTGCTGCCGTTCGTACACGAGGCTGATCTGATCATCTGCGCAGGCTACGACCCGATTGAAATGCGGGTCGGCTGGCGCGATGCTTGGGACGCGGAGATAATAAAAGTGATTGATATCTCGGCCGAGCCCAACACCCATTATATGCACCAGTCGAGTCTTCAGTTCGTCTCGCATGTCGGGCGCACGTTGGATGCCATCTCGGAAGGGGTCGCGGCGACATCCCGCTGGCCGGACGGCAAGATCAACACGGTGCGGGAACGCCTGACCTCGGCTTTTGCCGAGACGGAGGATTGGGGACCGGGAACGGTCATCGACATCTGCCGCGAAGTGCTGCCAAAGGACACCGTCGCCACGGTCGATTCCGGTGCGCACCGCATTCTTCTGTCGCAGAAGTGGAACTGCTACGCCCCGAAGGGCTTGCTGCAATCGTCGGCGCTCTGCACTATGGGCTGTGCCGTCCCGCTTGCCATGGGCGCTTCGCTGATCGAACCGGGCCGTACGGTTGTGTCATTCTCTGGCGATGCCGGAATGCTTATGGTGGCAGGCGAACTGTCGACGGCGGCGGAACTCGGTCTGAAAACGATTTTCGTGGTTTTCGTGGACGCCAGCCTTGCCCTCATTGAGATCAAACAGCGCGGGCGGCAGCTTAAGAACGCAGGCGTGGATTTTGGCAGGCACGACTTTGCACGCTTGGCGGAAGCTTTAGGTGGTATCGGGCGCACCGTGGGTTCTGCCGTAGAGCTGAAGGCCGCTCTTGCTGCCGCACAGGCCGCCGACAGTTTCACGGTCATCGCCGCCGTGATTGATCGGGGGGCGTATGATGGACGGATCTGAAATGCGTGCAAAACGCCTGGTCGCGGTGGCCCCTTAACAAACATGGGGCAGGTGGAGAAAGCCCTTGCCCTGAAGGCCCAAGGGAACCCGATCATCGATTTCGGGATCGGGGAGCCGGACTTCGAAACGCCAAGCCATTTGAAGACGACCGCGATCAATGCAATTCACAGCGACTGGGCGAGGCATACGGTCGTTGCAGGCACGCCAGCGTTGAGGTTCTCGGCTTGTGTTAAGCTCAGCCGGAAAAACACTCTTGGGAACGCGCCGGAGAGCATCACCGTCTCCTTCGGTGTGACGCAGGTCATCTACAACGCCTTCATGGCCTTGCTGTCAAAAGGCGATGGAGTGTCCTTTCAGCACCCTACTGGTCGTCTTGCCCGCCATAGCGCTAGGCACTCTTGCCCTTAGGAGGAGAGATTTCTGCTCATGTCTGAGCGGTTCGAGAAGGCGATTTCGTCCCGCATGAAATGGCTTATGTTGAATTTGCCGGACGACCCAACAGGGGGAGCCTATTCAAAAGCGCAGCTCGCGGCCCTTCCCGATGTGTTGCGCAGGCATCCGCATGTCTGGCTTTTATGTGAAGACATTCACGAGCATCTGAGGTTCGACGGTCACCGCCTTGTCTCGATTCTAAATGTCGCCCCCGACCTGAAAACCAGAATGTCGCTGGTCAATGGCGTCTCACAATTATTCGCCATGAACGGATGGCGGACCGGATATGCTGCCGGGCCTGTGGTCCTCATAGCAGCATTGAATGCAATACAGGGCCAGAGCAGCACATATGCCTGTTCCATCTCGCAAGCGGCCTCTGCCGCAGCGCTGGATAAGCCGAGTTCTGGCCGGGCCCAAAGGTACGCAGCTTCTTGCGGGTACGCGCGCGACAGGGCAATTAGCGTCCCAATACCGTTTCCTACCATATGTTATAGGCAAGCGTTGTGCATGTTGCAGTCGACGTAAGGAACGACATACAATTGCGCGGTTTTCGCACTGGTTGTGCAAGCCGGTTCGACTATGGCTTCGTCGCCATGCTTCTGAACGCGCGAGGCGAGCGTGTAACTGTAATGATCGAGGTCAATCGCCAGGCGGCAGGGGGTATCGCAAGCTAGTGAAGTGCTCGAAAGCTCATGACCAAATTTTTGGACTGTGCCATAATCTACCGACCGTGCCTCGCGATCATTCATGCCGGATAACAAGGTGATTGAACAGGACCATCGTTTCACCATAAAGACGAGGAACCGACCAGTCCTCGGTTTCAAATCCCTCACCTTTGCAGCTTGGACATCGGAAGGTATCGAAGTGGCACCAATGATCCGCAACGGGCAACTCGCGTCCGGAGCCTGTCCTTTCAAACTGTTGCCGAACTGGATGCTGGCCCCGCAGGTACAGAGTGGTCTTTTCGGTGAGCAAGAAACCTTGCCACAAAACCTGCCGTCAGAGGCTTGTAAAACTCTGGCAGTACATCCAAAAATTGCCAGAGACTTCGCCGAATTTGTCCATTGCCTCGGGCAAGTGGGTTTTCATCGGCAGACGCCGAAGCATTCTCAGCTTCAGCGCAACCAGGGAGCTTTGGAATGGCCTTAGAACTGCAAGAGATGTGCAACGGTTTGGGTTTTCCCGAAGGTCCGGTTGCTATGAACGACGGGTCGGTTCTTTTCGTCGACATCAAGGATCAGACCCTGGCACGCCTTTCACCCGATGGTGATGTCCGCGTTGTGGCGGAGATTCCCGGCGGTCCTAACGGGGTAGCGATAGGCCCGGACGGAGCAGCCTATGTCTGCAACAACGGCGGTGTCTACAGTTTTGTGCCGTTTGGTCCCGAACAGATCACCGTACCCGCCCCGATCCGGCCCAATTACAAGGGCGGGTCCGTGCACAGGGTGGATCTGAAGACCGGAGCCGTGACGCAACTGTTTGACTCGTATGACGGCAAGCGGCTGATCGCGCCCGATGATTTGGTGTTCGATAAATCCGGCGGCTTCTGGTTCACTGACACGGGGATAGAAGATGAGGAATCCACACGTTATGGTGGTCTTTATTATGCCTCGATAGATGGCACGACACTGATCAAAGCCGCAACGATTCCCATGCCCAACGGAGTCGGCTTGTCACCGGATGGCAAAACCGTTTATGTCTCGGACACAGTTTTCGGGCGGCTTTGGGCGATGAAAATCACAGGTCTCGGTGAGGTCGAACCGGGTCCCATCCCAGGCATGCCGGGCAATGTTGTACAGACGCTGCCGGGATATCAATGGCTGGACAGTCTCAAGGTTGAGCAGGATGGCCGCGTCTGCGTCGGAACCTTGTTCAATGGCGGGATCACGGTGTTCAACCTGAATGGCACCACCGAGCATGTGGAAATACCCGATATGTTCACCACAAATATGTGCTTCGGTGGTAAAGACATGCGTGATTTGTGGATTACGGCGTCGAGCACCGGAAAAATATACAAGGCCCGATGGCCCCGCCCTGGCCTGAAACTGGCATTCACCGCGTGACACGCTAATGATTTAGGAAAAGACACATAGGCCTGTGTCTGGCATGACACTTTCCTTGCCTTTTGAGTATACTAAAATACTTTTTCGCCCACAAACTCTGGCGGGGAGGGATCGGGTGTTGTAAACCCTTTGCTCACATGGGGGATATGACGGAAATACCATCGCGAATACCGACGGATCCTGGACAACGACGCCAGGTATCTGTCCTGTTCGCAGATATGGTCGGCTATACCGCCATAGTCGCCCGTCTGGATGAAGAAAAAGCGCTCGAATTCGTACGCAAAGTCTATGACACGCTGTCCCGCGCGGTCGAAGAAAACGGTGGCGCGGTCCGCGATTTTGCCGGCGACAGCATAATGGCATTGTTTGGTATCCCCGACGCGCTTGAAGACCCGGCCCTGCGGGCCTGCCGCGCCGCATTGTCGATCCACGCTGCCTTCGCTTCTGCCGCAACAGACTTTGACAAACGCTTTGGAGTGCGCCCGGAAATGCGCGTTGGTGTCAGCTCAGGCAATGTCCTGATGGCTACGGTTCAAGGGCAAACCGGGCCGACGACGGCGGTAGGCAGCACGGTGAATCTGGCCGCACGACTTGAAAACCTTGCGCCACCCGGGGGAAGCCTGCTGTGCGACACCACCCGCGATTTGGTCGAATGGGTCTCCGATCTCAGCTATTTCGGTGAACACACGATCAAGGGCCTGTCCGCGCCGCAGAAAATCTGGCAACTGAAAGCTGTTCGCGAAGGCGCGACGCGCTTTGACGCGTCAGTCGCGCAAGGGTTGAGCAGTTATGTCGGTCGGATGGGTGAACTGGATGCAATGTCCACAGCCTTGCTAAGGTCGAAATCCGAGTGTTCGGTTGTTGATCTGGTGGCGGAACCGGGTTTGGGCAAAACCCGCCTAATCTACGAATTTGTTCACCAGATGCCGACCGGCGAAGTCACCGCTCTGATGGGGAATTGCTACGCTGACGGTCAACAGACTCCGTTCCTGCCAATTTTGGAAATCGTCCGAAAATCCTTTCAGATCAGCGACAGAAACAACCCGCTGCGCGTTCAGGCGAAACTAGAGACCGGTCTAGCTAAGTACGGACTGTTTTCCTGGCAAAATCTGGGCCTGCTGATGAACCTTCTCGGTCTTAAGTCACCTGAAGGGTCTTTGGATGGTCTCGATGGTGTTCTGATCGGCTTGCGCATCCGCGAATTGCTGACAGCCTTGCTCAAGAAGAAATGCGCGACCGACCAGGTCATTCTTGTGATCGAAGATAGCCATTGGATCGACAGCTCCTCGGAAGATCTGATAACGATCCTGCTTGAAGACCCGGAAATTTCGAACCTGCTGGTCATTCAAACGCGGCGGCCGGAGTATACGCCGAAATGGCTTGGCACAAGCGGCGTGACAACCGTCGCGCTGAGACCATTGCCAGTCGCGGACTTTGAGGATCTGGTTCAGAGCCGTCTTGGTGTGCCTGAACTCCCGAACGGTTTGGCGGAACAGCTGACCGAGCGCGCAGGCGGCAACCCGCTGTTTGGCGAAGAGATTCTGAGCTTTCTACTGGATCAGGGCACATTACGTGTCGATGACGGCACCGCCTATTTCAATGCGGATATCAATGACAGCGGGTTGCCCCTTACGATGCGCAGCCTGTTGACGACCAGAATTGAACGTCTCGCGCCCGAGGATCGCGAAGTCTTGCAGGCCGCCGCTGTTATCGGGCGCCGCTTTGATCCCGGCCTGCTGGCCCAAGTTGTCGCGAACTCCGATGAAGTTGGTACAACTCTGCAACGACTGCAAACGCAGGATGTCCTATATCGCGAGACGAGTTCCTCAGACTATGTCTTCAAACATGTTCTGCTGCGGGACTCTGTGTACCAGAGTCTTATTCAGTCACGACGGTCCGAGTTGCATTTGGCGATCGCCGATGCGCTGGCTTTGCGCAATGCAAACCGGGTGCAAGAGGTGGCCGAAACACTGGCCTTCCATTATGGGCAAACCAACCGTACCGATCAGGCGTTCCGCTATAGTTCCATGGCCGGAGACAAAAGCTTGGGGGTGTATTCTCTGGACGAAGCCAACCGGTTCTTTGTCGCGGCGCTGGAGCTGTATCAAAGCGACCCCGATTGTGCATCGGATGAACAGTTTGCCGCCTTCATGGCCAGTTTTGCACTCTGCTCCAACATCTCGTTACGGGTCAAAACGATTATCGAGCTGGCTGGCGCGGTTCGGCCGATACTGCAAAAGGTAGGGGACAGTCAGCACCACGCCTTGTTCCTGCACCATTATGTGTCGTGTTTGGTGTGCAATGGTAAGTATCGCGAAGCACATTGGGTGCAGCAAGAATTGACTGAAATGGCTCAACGCCTGAGGGATCCTTCTTCCAGTGCCTATGCCATGGTCAACGAACTGTCGGTTTCGATCTACCATTCTCCGATCCCGAATGAGCGGTTTGAGACCAGAAAGCGCGAAATCGAGACCATTCTGGAAAGAATCGACGATGCTTATATCCACAATTTCTTTCTGGCGACGGTTGGCTGGAACGAACTGACCCGTGGCCGCGTGGCCCAGGCGCACGCGGCATCGGATCGGATGATTGCACTTGGAAAATCCAAGAACGATCCGCGGGCGCTGGGTTATGGAACCGCAATGAAAGCGTTGATCGCAATGGTCACGGATGACCATGAACTGGCGCTAACGATGGCCGAGAAGGCACGACAGGACTCGAAGGTTGAGTTTGAGCATGCAATAGCCGAGGCGGCCCGGGTTGCCGCGATGGTACCGTTGGAGAAACCCGGTGCGATTGAAACCGTTCAAAAGCATATCAAGGACTGCGAAGAGAAAGGTTGGACTTTGTTCACCTTCGGGCCTGCAACAATGCTGGGCGTGGCTTATGCGCTGAACGGCCAGGTCGCCGCTGGACTGCGGCAGGTCGAATGGGCCATTCAGAAACGTACGGATGAGAGCACTCAGGTTTCGGCAGACTGGGCACGGTTGTTCCTGTGCGAGATGTATCTGGCCATTTTGACCGGTGAGGGTGGCGGCTCAATCAGTGTTCTGATCAGGAACTTTCGCTCGATCATCTGGGTCATGCTGTTTGGAAGAAAGCGGTTGATTGCTATGATTGAACAGGTGCGCAGTAATCCACAGTTCGACAAAAATGGCCATTACATCGCGCGCTGTGACATGATCATGGGACTGCTCTACAAGGCAAAGAAAAAGAAACCACAGGCCAGGGATTACCTGACCAAAGCGCGTGTTGTTGTCGAATCCGCCGGGCGGTCACCGATGCTGACGCGGATTGATACCGCGCTGGCGGAACTTGCCTAATCCATCAAATCAGACAGGTATCTGATCGCAGTCAGGCTGGGCAGGAACGTGTAAGCACCACCGCGCGTTTGGATCAGGCGAGGGAAACCGTTCAGACGGATTGTGTCTCCGTCCGGCACTGTCATGTCGAACCAGCTGGTTTCCGGTGTGTTGGCACCCAGCAAGGGATCGTTCGCACCGGTAATCCGTGGGTCCTGGAGGCCCAGATTAATCCAGTCGCACATCACCGCCTCGAACTGCGCACCGATATTGGCGCCGATGAAACTGCCAAGCAAGCCGCGTTCTTCTGTATCGGGGTTTCGAGGGTCAAAATCCGGGCCATAGGACATGCCACGCCGCACCAGTCGACGCGTATAATTTGCGATACGCTGAACGATCGGACCGCCCCGAGGATTGCCGCGCCGCAGGTGCGAGCCTGCCGGGCAGCGCGAGCCGTGCGTGTAGTCAAAATTGGTAAGTGACACCTCGCTCTTGGGCCACTGGGCATTTGGCGACAGCTCGTAGGGTACGCCATTGCGCCAGCGCCCGCACATCTGCGCGGCGACCACTTCGCGCAGGGCACCGTGCATGTCCAATCCTTCACCGATGCGCTCCAGGTTATCGGGGTCCGCCAACTGGTCGCGTTTGGGGTGCAGCATCAGGGCTTCGGCCGCCTGATCGAGATACGCTTCGAATCCGGCGGCATTCTGCGCCAGAATTCGAAACGCATTGAACGATCCGTTGAACCCAAGCGCATGGGGCGACGGGACGCGGAACAGAACGCCCTCCTGTTTCGTTGGATAGCCAAGCAGCGCAGTGCCGAGCGGGTCGATGGGCTCGTCCACGCCTTCTTGGTCGGGGTCATAGACCTGTTCGAAACGTGGCTGAGAGATCCCGTCGACATAGCCAAAAAACACCTTACCCTCGGGTAGGTTTCGCCCGTTACGTACGCCCAGAATGCTGAATGCTCCTGCAACCTGTTGTTCGACGGTATCGAGGTGTTCGGGATCATCCGAATGCACCGATGCTATCAGATGTATGCGGTCGGGACGGTCGAAAGGGGTGGGCCAGTTCTCGGGCCCGCTGTCCCCAAAATCCCCGAGTTTCATCGCCCGCTGTGTCATGCCTTGAACGAATTCGGTCGGAAAGGTCTTCAAATGCTCGGGCGGCGTGCCCAAAGCCCGCAGCCCCGCATAGGTGATTCCGATGTTAAAGCAAAAAGGTGGCCTGACCTCCCACAACAGGCCGCGGGTGATTTCGGGCACCGTGTCGCTGCCACCATCGACCGCGGTGGCCAGAAACCGACGCGCGGCCGCGCGGTCGGTGACTTCGAGGATCAGATGGCGCACCAGATCGCGGCGATATCCGCGCAAAATGTTGCCCTGAATGTCGGCGAGATCGAGTTTTGTAGTCACCAGCCCTGTCCGAATTTTTGGCGCACCTGCGCGGCAGAAACTCCGGGATAAGCGCGATAGCCGCCCCCCAGTGAGATATTGCGATTGGCGTGCAGTTGTAGAACAAATTCCCGTGGCAGGGTTTCCAGCCTGTGCGGCGGTTCGTTCGGCGGCAGCCCCTTGGCCGCATCCTGCAGGCCAAACAGGTTGGTCGGGAAGTCATTCGCCTGAAACAGGTCATGCGCGTGCACCCAGTCGATAAATTCTTCGACGTTGCGCTCGGTCGGGATCAGGTGTTCGGCACCGTCGACCAGCGAGATGACGTCATTGAAGACACTGCCGATGGTGGTGATGAAATCGCGGATATAATTGCTGAAATCCCCGTCATAGACCGAGATCATACAGATATTGTTGTCGATCAGCAGAAATCGCGCGAAGTGTACCGTGCCGACATTGTCGAGCCCGGCAAAAATCTCATCAACATTCTGAGCGACTGCCAGAGTCGCCCGTGCACGCCCAGCCGGTGACGGGTCTTTCAGCGGCATGATCAGGTTCATCATCCGCTGTACGTTCTCGCTGGGCTGGGGCGAGGGGCGCGGACCGCCAGGAAGTTTCGGCTTTGGATCACGCCAGTGCCAATAAGGCACCACGATGTAACGCGACAGGAACTTGAACCATCCGCGCTCGGGCAGGCTGTTGACGTAGCTGTTGAACCAGCTGTTCTGGCTTGTCATGACCTAACTCTCCGAGAATGGGCAGGGCGATCCGCCACGCCAATTGCTTGATATTCTGTAGGTGTCTATGCGCACCTTCAGGACCGGATCGTCCGATGCTTCGATCCCGTTGGTTAGCAGGCCCGGATTAAAGCTGAGCTTTTCGCAGTCGGCGATCTGGTCCTCGGGCACCGCGTCCAGTGTCAGCGTGCCCATCATGATCCGTTTCCGATGTGGTGGCCAGGGACGGGACGAGTTGTTGAAATCGTCGCCTACCTCGCCAATCATCATCATCAGCGAAAACCGCGCGGGCTCTTTGGCAAGACGGTCTTTCAGTTCGGCCCTCAGATAATCATCGACCGGTGCTTTGTTGGGGTCGGTCCTAAGAACTCCTGCAATCGGTTGCCACGAAAACCGCACCCAGCGGCGTGTGTTGTCAGAACCGGTGACGACGAATGTATGCACGGCATGATACGCCGCCCTGACATAGCTGGTCGGCGCACCGATCTGGGCGGCTTGCATGATACCCAATTGGGAATAGGCGTTCTGGTCTGCGAACTCGATGGCACCATCATCCGGGCTTATGGTTTCCCCCGGATAGGGATCGCGTTTGGGCAGGATCAGTTGTAGGTAATTGCTGATCTTTCGCCAGGGAGACTCCGCCTTATACAACCTTGGTTTTGCGGCTTCTGCGAAGTCCAGAAAGGTCTCGGGAGTTGGGGCGAAAAACTCGGGCAGGGTCATCGCGATCAGATCGGTATCGGTGCCATCATCCAGATGAAACCGGACCGCCATGCCGCGCACGTCGGACCAGCCGTCATGTACCGCAGCGCAACCTGATCCGTTCGAGAACCGTACGATCACATCCGTCTTTTCCGCACGGAAGTGGTCTGCGATACAATAATTGCGGGCGATCGGTGAGGGTTCAAAACTCCCCGTCGCACTGATTCCAATGCTGTGCACCGGGCGCAGAGCCGTATCGCCATCCGGGCGCTGCAATACCGCAACCAGCTTTTCGGCAATGCCGGGATCGCTCATACCTCTCCCCTTTTCAGTCGTTGAAACCCGCTGAAAATTTCGCGTTAACCATAAATGCTAAGCCTTCAAAGGCAACAAAAACAACGCAATGGCGGTATTGTAACTGCAGTACGTTTTCCAATGGTACACAGAGTCACCACTTTTGCAGCATTTCGACGGCATTCGCCCAGTATTTGCTCTGCTTGCTGGCCTGGAAAGCTTCGTCCATCAACCTGTAGGACTCAGGTTTGTGGGTCGCCAAACCAACGATCTTTGGCAGTGGTGGATTTATCCGCACCAGACGGTTTTTCAAAACCATACGCGCCATCCAATACTGGTTTTCCGCCGAGGTGGTCAGAAGCAACTCGATCAATGCGCCTTTGGGCGCGCCCGATGTCACCCCGAACCATTTCAACAGGCCCCAATCATCGGGATTCTTGATCATTTCCTCGGATATGTCCGTCGGCTGCTGACCCGTCCCGATCGACAACGCTTCGATATCCGTAACCCCCTTGGCCCGATCAGCGGCGATGGCAACGTTGATCCCATTCATCACCGGGTTGTTCGCAAAGGTCCCGCCATCGGCGAAATAGCCGTAGTCGACACCGTCGGCCACGATCAGATGCGGCGGGAAATAAGACGGTGCGGCAGAACTTGCCATCGCCACATCCAGCAGTTTGACCGCTGTCATATCCAGCCAGGCCTCGTGTTCAAGGTTCTGGTTTGTGATCGTGAAAGGCGACCAGCCGATTTTGTCGCTGCGATGCAGGCAAACTGTGTTGACGGCCAGAACCAGATCCGACGACAGCGATCCAATGGTTCGGTCTTCGACGAGCGAAGTTCCAATGCGTTCAAGACCCGAGGCATGGTATTGCGACGCCATAATTCCCGGACCACCCCCAAGCCTGAGGCGACGCATGACCTTGTCGAGCGCTTTGTCCAGAACTCCGCGTTCGTTCTCCAGAAAAATCTGATCCGCGTCGCCGCGGTAATGCGCGGCCAACTCACCGACCAGAACGCTCATATCCTTGCCTTGCGTCCGGCCATCCGCCAGTGCCACGGCAATCAGACCGCCTGTCGATGTGCCCGCAAAGCCGTCCGCCTTATCCAGAAATCCGGTTTCTTCGTGAAGGCTCTGCAGGATCAGGCAGGTCAGGTATCCCCGTATCCCACCCCCATCGCAGGAAACCAACTTAAATGCCATTTGATGTGCCTCGTGTTCTTGCCCGCAGCCTGGCCCCGGTCAGAGCTGGGCGCCAGTTTTTTGTTCTTTTGACGCTGACCAAGGGGAAAAACAAGCTTAGCGTTATAAGGTGCATAGCCTGACACCATTTGGGCTAGCAGGAATTAATCTGAGGTTTTGCCGACTTTGTCGCAAGCTTTTCTAAGGGAATCCGTTGTGAAGAATTGAATGCTACGCGTCATTTCTGTGATCTGGCTGTTTAGTTCCGATCCGACCGATGACGAGACGCCGCGTGGTCAAATCTATGCAATATTTCCGTTGTCGTGTTGTTGGCTCAAAACACTCATAAAAAGTTTAGTGATGCGTGTTGGTGCCGGTTGCCTTCGGGTCACAGCCGCAAAACGCGTTCGATACTGCGTTTTGCTCGGCAAAACCTTCTTCATCAGGTTCTGGTCAACGAATTGCTGGGCAAGGTGGCCTGGCAAAAAACCAAGATACCTGCCGGAAAGGATCAAAATAGCAAGTGCTTGTTCGCTTTGAACCTTTGCTGCGCGCCTTAAGCCCAATTGCTGACCAACGATAAGATTTGGGGAATTCACGCTGAGGCCTGCATAGTTGTACTTGCGCAGGTCGTCCGTGCTTAGATCAATTTCTGAACGGTCAAACAAAGGGTGTTCGTTCCCACAATACAGAAACATGTCCTCACCATATAGTGGAACATAATCAAGGCTGGCGGACGGACGGTGCAACGCGATGATTCCGATATCCAGATGCCCGGTAATGACCATCGTTTCGATCACGTTAGGTGGTTCCATCGAAAGTTCGATTTGAACTGTGGGCGCGGCTTCGTTGAATTTATGAATTGAGCGGGCCAGCCGCGCCTCTGGATTCGAGGTGCATTGATCGAACAGCGCCACCCGAATTGTACCCGCCAGTTGTTCCTTGATTTCGTTCACTTCGGTTCGAAACTGCGAGACGGATATCAGTAGGTCTTCGGTGGCGCGCAGCACTTTTTCGCCGTCTTCGGTCAGCGAGAAACCAGAAGGCCCACGGTTGCAGAGTTTCAAATCCAGGCGCAGTTCAAGATCCGAAATATGCTTGGAGATGGTCGATTTGCCAATGTTCAACTCAACTTCGGCAGCCGAAAGCCCACCGCTTTCAACAACGGTTTTGAATATCCGCAACAGCCGTATGTCGGTGTCGCCTATGCGAGTGGAAAGCGTGTCGAGTTTCATTTTTCAAGTTCGATATATGTGAAACCTATCGCGCAAAGTTTAGCAACGAAGAAACACTTTGTCCAAGCTAGTGTTTCCGCGCCGAGGTAGAATCGGACTGGCCAACTCTCCCCAGGTCAGCGCGCACCTCGAAATCTGAAAATGGGAGGAAATCCATGTCATTTATCAAAAAGCTTGGCACCATCACCGCTGCAGTATCTGTGGCGGCGCTGATGGCTGCAGGCGCAGCCGACGCGAAAAACTTCAAAATTGCGGTTGGCGACAGCGCAGGTAGCGCACAGGAAGCTCTTGGAATAGCATTTGTCAAAGCGCTCGAAGAGAAATCGGGCGGCGAGCATACTGCGACCCTATTCCTGAACGGTCAGTTAGGCTCTGAGCAGGACACCGTCAACGAAGCCGCCATCGGCACGCTGGACATGTCGCTGCTGGCGATCAACAACATCACACCCTTCTCGCCTTCGGTGGGCGTATTCACGCTGCCTTACGTTATCCTGAGCCTGGAAGACGCTGAGACGCTGACTCAGGGTCCGATCGGTCAGGAACTGGTCGAAAACACGATCCGCGATGCGGGCGTGCGCATCATCGGCTGGACCTATACCGGTTTCCGCCGCCTGACCAACTCGAAAAAGCCGGTCAGCTCGGTTGCCGACCTACAGGATCTGATCATCCGCGTTCCCAAGAACGAGATCATGATCGAAACCTACAAGTCCTGGGGCATCAACCCGACCCCGATGGCATGGTCAGAGACCTTCACCGGTCTTCAGACCAAGGTCGTCGACGGCCAGGACAACCCATACCTGACCATCAACGCAATGAAGTTCTACGAGGTACAGGACCACGTAACCAACCTGCGTTATATTTTCTCGATCGAACCGCTGATCATTTCCGAAGCTGTCTTCCAGGATCTGTCCGAAGAAGAACAACAGATGATCTTGGAAGCAGGACAAGAGGCAACTTTGGCCTCGGCTCAGTTCCTTCGTGATTCAGAAGCGGCCATCAAAGAAGAGCTGACCGCCAAGGGCATGGAAATCATCGATCCAGAAAACGACGAAGCCGAGTTCATTGAACTGGCAACCGGTGCCGTATGGCCGCAGTTCTACGACTCCATCGGTGGCGTCGACAAACTGAACGCTGTTCTCGAAGCCATCGGCCGCGACCCGGTCCAACAGTAATCGCCGTAGAGCGATACAGGGAAGAGCGCTACGGCGCTCTTCTCATCTCAGGGAGGAGGGAACCCACATGTTCTGGAAATTTCTGGACAATATAGAAAGCGTAATATGCCGGGTTTTATTATCCGGTTTCGTCTGCCTTTTGTTCGTACAGATCGTCGCGCGCGAAGTCTTCGGCTTTTCGATCAGCTGGATTGAGGAACTCTCGGTCTACATGTTCGTCTGGTTCGTCTATTTCGGCGCCAGTTACGCCGCTTTGAAGGGCGCACATAACCGGGTGACATTCCAGTTCAAGTTTTTACCCGACGGCGCGATCAAATACATTGAGGCTTTTGCCGATCTCTTCTGGCTCTTCTTCAATGTCTACTTCTTGTATCTGTCAACGGATTTTGTCTTCAACAAGATGAACAAGTTCTGGAAGTCGCAGACTTTGGGCATCGAGATGAAGTACATCTACATGGTGCTGCCCATCGCCTTTGCGCTGATGACCTTCCGCGTCATTCAGGTGAACTACCGCCGCCTGGTCAAGGGTGAAGAAATCCACGACCCCGATCAGATCGACCTCGACGAAATCAAAGCTGCCACTGAAGCAGCCAAGAACGACTAAGGCAGGGAGAAAACGTCATGGAATCCGAAATCGTCACAATCCTATTTGGATCGTTTCTTCTTCTGTTGCTCATCGGCGCACCGATTACGGTTGCTCTGGGTGTGGCATCGCTATTTTCGTTCCTGTATCTGGGCGAGAATCCCATCAAATTCGTGCAGATTGCCTTTACCTCGGTGGGTGCTTTCCCTCTGATGGCGCTGCCAGCCTTTATCCTGGCCGGAGCCTTGATGGAGGCCGCTGGTATCTCAAAACGGCTGATAAACGTCGCTGAAAGTCTCGCCGGTCCCTTTACCGGTGGCATCTCGGCGGCAACTGTCATGGCCTGTCTGTTTTTTGGCGCCATTTCGGGCTCAGGCCCGGCAACGACCGCGGCGGTGGGGATGCTGATGATCCCCGCGATGATCAACCGCGGATATGAGCGCGGCTATGCCTCGGCGATCACTGCGTCCTCTGGCGGCCTCGGGATTATCATTCCTCCCTCCATCCCGATGGTGATCTTCGGCATTGCCGCGCTCGGCATGGCACCTCCGGTCGAAGCGGTCGAGAAATTCGGTACCTTCCAGTCGGTCTCAATCTCGAAACTGTTCATCGCAGGCTTCGTTCCGGCCTTCCTGATCGCCACCAGCCTGCTGATCCTGAACTTTTTCATGTCGAAAAAGCGCGGCTACAAAGGATCGGCCGAAGGTTGGTCCATCCGTAATGTTTTCTGCGAGATGTACCGTGGATTCTGGTCATTGATGGCACCGCTGGTGATCCTAGGTGGCATTTACACCGGTTTCTTCACCCCGACCGAGGCCGCAATTGTTGCGATCTTCTACACGCTGGTCGTGGGTGTAGTGATCTACCGCGAACTGACGTGGCAAACGCTTTTCCAATCGCTGGAAGCCACCACATGGTTGACCGGCCGGGTTCTGTTGATCCTCTTCACCGCCACCGTGTTTGGCCGCCTGCTGGTGGAGAACCAGATCCCGGCGATCATCGCGGACTCGATGCTCAGCTTTACCGACAACCTCTATGTGATCTGGGCGCTGATCATCTTCTTCCTGCTGTTTGTCGGCATGTTCATGGAGACGCTGGCCACCATCCTGATCCTGGTTCCGGTGATGTTGCCGGTAGCCTACTCGGTGGGCATCGACCCGATCCACTTCGGCGTGGTGATGGTCTGTACGCTGGGCATCGGCTTCCAGACCCCGCCGCTGGGTGAGAACCTGTTCATCGCCTCGGGAATTTCGAACATCTCGATCGAACAGATCTCACTGCGGGCGCTGCCATTTGCAGCCGCTAATACGGCCGCGATCTTCATCATCGCCTTCTTCCCTGAGCTGTCGCTGTGGTTGCCACGGCTGCTGGGCTACTGACCCGGAAAGGATGACGACATGAAACAATTGATCACCAACATCCTGTTTGCCACCGACCTGTCGGCGAACTCACCCCACGCCCTGCGCCATGCTGCCAGCATCGCGCAGGCCACAGGGGCGCAGATTCACGTGCTGCACGTTAACGAGCCGCTTTCAGAAGACGCCAAAATCACGATGGAAATGTTCATCCTAAACGCGGAAACCCGTAAAACCGCGCTGTCGCGCCGCCACGAGATGGTTCGACAGGTATTGGCAGAACGGCAGGCAAAGTTCTGGGCACGCTTCGAAGGCGATGATGCCAGGATTCGTGAACAGGTAACCTCGGTCGAGGTCACCGACGGTCACCCCGCCGAAGTGATCCTGCGCCGTTCGGTTGAGTTGGGCTGTGATCTGATCGTGCTCGGCGCGCACGACCACGGCTTTTCCCATACCTTCCTCGGCACCGTCGCCAAACGCGTTTTGCGGCGGTCCAAGATCCCGACACTGATCGTTCCGAACCCGAACGAAACCTAACAACCCCTCTGAAAAGGAAACACAATATGAGCAAGACCCTGACCGCGCAGGACCTGGCCGACACGTTCGACGCGTTCAACCGTCACGACATCGACGGTGTGATGACCCATTTTGCTGATGACTGCGTGTTCTACACCGTCGCCGGTGACAAGAAATACGGCAACAAGGTCGAAGGCGCAGAGGCCATCGCTGCTGCGTTCTCGGGCGTATGGGCTGGTATGAAAGACGCGCATTGGGATCACCACAGCCACTTTGTGCACGGTGATAGGGCTGTATCGGAGTGGACTTTTTCCGGCACCGACGCCAACGGCATGCGCATCGAGGCCGAGGGCGCCGATTTGTTCACCGTGCGTGACGGGAAAATCATAGTGAAACAGGCGCTTCGCAAAACGCGCCCAATGTTCAAAGCCTGATCCGCCGCCCTGCGCGTAGCTTCGGAGAGTAACAAGAATGGTGGACAACAACATCCCGCGTCACTGGCCCAAGGCCAGCTATGACCCCAAGTATGACCCCATCATAGATGCGGGTCCGGGTCACAATCGTGACCACGCGCCAACATACTGGATTGGCACTGCGGGCACACGGCCTGCGGATGATGGCCCGGTGTCCAGTGACATGGATGCCGACGTCGTTGTTATCGGCTCGGGCTATACCGGCTTGTCGACCGCCATTCACCTGGCCAAGGAGCATGGCATTCAGGCCGTGGTTCTGGAGGCGAACACCGTGGCTTGGGGCTGTTCGACCCGCAATGGTGGGCAGGCCCAGATTTCCTCCGGGCGGTTGAAACGCTCGCAGTGGATCGAGCGGTGGGGCATAGACGTGGCCAAAGGCATGCACGCAGAAGTGACCGAAGCCTTTGAGCTTTTCAATGATCTGATCGCTTCGGACGATATCGACTGCGATCCGCAGCCGGGGGGACATTATTATATTGCCCACCGGGACAAGGTGATGCCGTCGCTCAAGAAAGAGAGCAAGCTGCTGAATGATGTGTTCGGTTATGGATCGCGCATCATTTACCGCGATGAGCTGCACGAAAGCCACGTGCGTGACATGGAGGCAGCAGGTGCCATGTGGGAGCCTGATGGCACCTGCATCCATGCTGGCAAACTGGCCTTTGGTTATGTCAACATGGCCCGCCGGTTGGGCGTGAAAATCCACACCGGCAGCCCGGTAATGGGGTGGGAGACCAAAAGCGGCGTTCATCATCTGCGCACGCCGGGGGGTATTGTTCGGGCAAAGACCGTGGCTCTGGCAACCGCCGGTTACACGCCGCCCGGTTTGAACAACCGGACCAAACACCGCTTGATGCCGATCCTGTCAAACTCGATGGTCACACGGCCCTTGACCCAGTCCGAACTGGACGAGTGTGGCATCCAGACCAAGTCGCCCCTGACCGATACCCGCACGTTACGGCACTATTATCGCCTTTTGCCGGACAATCGGATGCAGATCGGCAGCCGCAGTGCCGTGACAGGGCGGGATGCCGAAAACAACAAGCACTTGGAACTGCTGAAAAAAGGTCTTGCCCGCAAGTTCCCGGCGCTGGAAGATATCAACCTCGACTACTCGTGGTGGGGGTGGGTCGATGTCAGCCACGACATGATGCCCCGTATCTTCCAGCCAGACCCTGATCAAAGCGTGTTCTACGCGATGGGGTATGGCGGCAATGGCGTCATGTATTCAGCACAGGCCGGGCGACGCATGGCGCAGTTGGTTGCCGGTGAAAAAGACAAGGCATTTGACCTGCCAATCTTCACGTCCCCGCTGCCAAGCCACGGCATCCTCACACCCTTCCGACGATTGGGCCAGCGCATGGCTTATGTCGGCTACTACCTCAGGGACGAAATTCTCTAACTCACCAACGCTTTGACGTCTCAAACAAGGACAGAAACAGATGAAAATGACGACGGAAGAGGCCTTTGTTAAGGTTCTGCAGCTTCACGGTATTGAACACGCGTTTGGTATCATTGGTTCGGCGATG
>NZ_JBQFTN010000009.1:0-138419 GCF_056538665.1 Ruegeria sp. BF6 | reverse complement strand
GACCGAAACCTCGTCTGCACATGCCCCCCAATGGACGCATACCAAGACGCCGCAGAATAAAAATCAGATCCCCCCGCCAAAATGGCGGGGGTTTCCTATTCGGCGGCCTCTTTCTGTTGGGCCGAGGCAAGAAGTGTGGCCAGTTCCGGGCGGCATGAGCCGCAATTGGTGCCAGCCTGCAGCGCCTCGCCAATGGCTTCGACCGAGGTCAAGCCTTGGGTCTCGATCTTCGTCAGGATCGTATTCACGCCAATATCAAAGCAGGAGCACAGAATAGGCCCCGGGTTCGGCATGTCCGCCGGCGCGCGGCCGGACAGCAGGCACAGATTGGGTACCTGTGGCAGCGTCGCCAGATAATCGCGCATCACCGCAACCGGTTGGGGCGAGACAAACAGGGCGGCAACCAACCGTCCGTTCCGGTGGCAGGCCAGACGGGCCACACTTCGGGCCGGATCCTCGACTGCGGTGATTTCGGCGTCTGGTAACCCGAACAGGTCGCGGGCTGCGGCGCGCCAGTCATCGATGGGTTTAAGACCGGCCAGCTCCGCGCGATAGCCGGATTTGGTCGGACTTTGAGCCCAATAGTCACAGTTTGGCGTCATTTCACGGTCGGATACCGCGAACCCGTACCATGCGGCGTTGAACCGGGTGACATTCACGACCGACGCCTTGCTTTCAGGTTGACCCGAGATCGGGTCGGTTGCTGCCGCCACCACCGCGTCGATGCGGGCCGAGGGTGCGGTTTCTCCGGTCCAGTGGATCGGGGCAAAGACCTGACCCTGGGAGACATCCCTGTTGATCCGCGCGCGCAGGACGGCATTTCCATGCGGACTGGTCACTTCGACCAGATCGGCGGTGGAAACCCCATGGGCCCGGGCGTCGTCCGGGTGGATGTCCAGAAATGGCTCGGGCAGGTGCGCCGACAGGCGGGGCGACAATCCGCTGCGGGTCATTGTGTGCCACTGGTCGCGCAGCCGCCCGGTGTTAAACCAGAACGGATAGCGTGGGCTGGTCTGCGCCGCAGGGGGGCGCCATTTGACCGGCAACAGTCGGGCTTTGCCATCAGTGTGAAAAAACTGGCCGTCCGCGAAGAACCGCCCGCCCTGCCGCGTGGCGGTCACGGGCCAGCGCGTCGGCTCCAGCGCGTCGTAGTCTGCGGCGTTCAGATCGGCGAGACCCGAGATGTCGAAATCCTTGCCAAACCGTGCCGCAACACTGGACAGCGCCGCGTGTTCGCGGAAAATCTCGCCCGGGCTTTGAAAGTCGAATGCGGTGCTCCAGCCCATCCGCCGACCGACCTCGCACAGGATATCCCAGTCGGCACGGGCCTGTCCGGGGGCGGGCAGAACCGCGCGCTGGCGGCTGATAGTACGGTCGGAATTGGTAACGGTGCCCTCTTTCTCGGCCCAGGCCGCGGCGGGCAGCAGCACATCGGCCAGCCGCGCCGTATCAGTGCGGTCGGTGATGTCCGAGACTACGGTGAACGGGCAGGCGGCGATGGCGTCGCGCACCGCATCGGCCTCGGGCATTGAGACCACTGGATTGGTGTGAATGACCCACAGCGCCTTGATCTGCCCGCCGCCGATGGCGCGGAACATGTCCACCGCTTTCAGGCCAGGGGCTTTGGGCATCCTCGGCGCCGACCAGAAATCGCGTGCTGCCGCGCGGTGGTCGGCGTTTTCGATATCCAGATGGCAGGCGAGCATATTGGCCAGACCCCCGACCTCGCGCCCGCCCATGGCGTTGGGTTGCCCGGTGACCGACAGCGGTCCACAGCCCGGTTTGCCGATCCGGCCGCTCGCCAAATGGCAGTTGAGAATGGCGTTGACCTTGTCACTGCCCGCAGTCGATTGGTTCACGCCCTGGCTGAAAATGGTCACAACGTTTTCCGTGCCGGTCCACATGTCGCAGAATGTGGCGATATCTTTCGGGTTCAGCCCGGTGACCGAGACGTCATCGGCTCGGGCGCTGTCCAGCGCCGCATGAAAGCCGGTGGTTTGCGGCAGGAATTTCGTATCCACCAGCCCAAGGGCGTCGATCTGGGTTAGCAGGTGGTTGAACAGTGCCACGTCGCTGCCGGCTGTCAGTGGCAAATGCAGATCGGCGCTGTCGCAGGAGGCGGTGCGACGTGGGTCGATCACCACAATCTTTGTCCCGCGTGCCTGCCGTGCCGCCATCAGACGCTGATACAGAACCGGGTGGCACCACGCCAGATTGGACCCGACCAGAACCACCAGATCGGCCTCGTCGATATCCTCATAGGTGCCGGGGACGGTGTCGGTGCCGAAGGCCCGCTTGTGCCCTGCGACGGTCGAGGCCATGCAGAGCCGCGAATTGGTGTCGATATTAGCCGACCCGATGAAGCCTTTCATCAGCTTGTTGGCGACATAATAATCCTCGGTCAGCAACTGGCCCGAGGCATAGAAGGCCACCGAATCCGGCCCGTGTTCCGAGATGGTGTCGCGGAACCGGTCGGCGACCAGTTGCAGCGCGTCATCCCAACCGGTCTCGACGCCCGAGATGCGCGGGGCCAGCAGGCGATGCGACAGTCCGATGGTCTCGGCCAGCGCGGAGCCCTTTGAACAGAGTCGCCCCTGATTGGCCGGGTGGTCCGGATCGCCGGTGACCGTCAGGCCTCCGGCACCGTCCGGCTGCAGCAGAACACCGCAGCCGACCCCGCAATAGGGGCAGGTCGAGCGCTTGGCGCAGGCGGTCAGGTCCTTCACGCGGCGCTCCTTTGCCCCAGCGAGGTGCTATCCAGCAGGATGCGGTCGCCGTCCAACTGCACCAGATAGGTGGCGATCTGTCCCTCATCCGCGCCTTGCGCCTGACCGGAGTTCAGGTCGAACACCCAATTGTGCAGCGGGCAGGTGACGGACTGCCCGTGCACGATGCCTTCGGACAGCGGCCCGCCCTTATGGGGGCAGCGGTCCGAGGCGGCAAAGATCTCATTCTCTGCCGTGCGGAACAGGGCGATGCAACCGACCGGTGTTTTTACCACCCGTGCCCCGCGCAGGGGGATGTCGTTGATATGTCCGATGTCGATCCAGCTCATTCTGCGGCCTCCAGTGTCAGATCGGCCAGTGGCGCAAAGCGCGGGGCCTCCTTGGCCTGCTCGGCCCATGGGTCTTTGCGATAGATGGATTGGCTGAGTTCAAAGCGTTCAACCAGCGCGCGGCGGTTATCCAGATCATCCACCACGGTTTCCTTGATCCAGTCGAGGCCAACCTTGGCCATCCATTTGTAAAGGCGGTCCAGATACTTGCCGCCCTCGCGATAGGCTTGTGTGACGGCCATGACGACCTCAATCGCTTCGTCCTCGGTCGGCACTTGCACCAGCAGCTCGGTTTCCTTCACGTCCATGCCCGCCGCGCCGCCGATGCTGATCTGATAGCCCGAGTCTACACAGACGACGCCGATATCCTTGCAGGTTGCCTCGGCGCAGTTGCGTGGACAGCCCGAGACCGCCAGCTTCAGCTTGTGCGGCGTCCACGAGCCCCACAGGATTTTCTCCAGCTTCACGCCGAGGCTGGTGCTGTCTTGTGTGCCGAACCGGCAGTGATCGGTGCCGACACAGGTTTTCACCGTGCGCAGACCCTTGGAATAGGCGTGGCCCGAGACCAGTCCGGCCTTGTTCAGATCAGACCAGATATAGGGCAGGTCGGACCCTTTCACGCCCAGCAGGTCGATGCGCTGACCGCCGGTGACTTTGACCGTGGGTACGTCGTATTTCTCGGCCGCATCGGCAATGGCGCGCAGTTCCGCCGGGTTGGTGATGCCGCCCCACATACGGGGCACAACGCTGAACGTGCCGTCCTTCTGAATGTTGGCGTGTTTGCGTTCGTTGACGAAACGGCTTTGCGGGTCGTCCTGATACTCCACCGGCCAGTCGGCCAGCAGATAGAAGTTCACCGCCGGGCGGCAGACATGACAGCCGTTGCGGGTTTTCCAGCCCAGCTCCTGCCAGACGGCCTCCTGACTTTTAAGCTCGCTCGACTTGATCAGGCGGCGGACGTCTTCATGGGTCAGGTCGCAGCAGCCGCAGATGGGCTGAGCGATGGGCATCTGGAAGTCATCGCCCAGCGTGACCTGCAACAACTGCTCGACTAGCCCGGTGCAAGTCCCGCAGGAGGCGCTGGCCTTGGTCGTCGCGCGGATCGCACCCAGATCGGTCGCGCCGCCTGCGATGGCTGCGGTGATGTCGGATTTGCAAACGCCGTTACAGCCACAGATTTCCGCCTCAGGCGGCAATGCTGCAACGGCTGAGAGAGGGTCCGCAGAGCCGCCCTCCTGATAGGCCGGGCCGAAGATCAGCGTTTCGCGCATCTCGGACACGTCCTCACCATCACGGATCAGGCCAAAGAACCAGTTGCTGTCACCGGTATCGCCATACATGACCGCTCCGACCAGCTTGTCATCTTCCAGCACCAGCCGCTTGTAAACACCGCGGGCCGGGTCGCGGAAAACGATGTCTTCGCGGGTCTCGCCCTCGGCAAAATCACCGGCGCTGAACAGGTCGCAGCCAGTGACCTTCAGCTTGGTGGACAGCGAGCGCTGTTTGAACGCGGCCTCTTCGCCCAGCAGGGTCTGTGCCAGCACTTTCGCCTGATCATAAAGCGGTGCGACAAGACCGAAAACCTCGCCCTTATGTTCGACGCATTCGCCAACGGCAAAGACATCGGCATCCGAGGTGATCATCTGGTCGTCCACATGGATGCCGCGCCCCACGGCAAGGCCCGTCTCCTGCGCCAGTGCCACGTTGGGGCGGATACCCACCGCCATCACCAACAGGTCGCAGGGCAATTCCGTGCCGTCCTCCAGCAGCAACGCACGGGCCTTGCCGTTCTTGCCGGTGATCTCGGTCGATTTGGCGTTGAGCAGAACGGAGATGCCTTTTTCTTCCAGTGATTTCTTGAGCAGGTAACCTGCGGCGGGGTCCAGCTGACGCTCCATCAGGTGGCCCATGATATGCACCGCGGTCACATCGGCACCGCGCGCGGCCATGCCTGCCGCGGCCTCAAGGCCCAGCAAGCCGCCGCCAATCACGACGACCTTGTTGCCCGCGCCCATGCCCATCATCTGTTGGGTGTCTTCCAGATCGCGATAGGCGATCACACCGTCCAGATCATGCCCAGGCATCGGGATCATGAAGGGGTTCGAACCGGTGCCGAAGATCAGCTTGTCGTAGGGCACATGGCCGTTCTCGCCCTCAACCACTTTCAGGTCGCGGTCGATCTTGACGACCTTCTCGCCAAACCGACAGGTAATGCCACGTTCGGCATACCAGGCGTCGTCATGGGTCACGATCTCTTCATAGGTTTGATCACCGGCCAGAACCGGGCTGAGCATGATGCGGTTGTAATTGCCGCGCGGCTCGGCGTTGAACAGGGTGATGTCGAACGCATCGGGGGCGGCGTCGGTCAGATGCTCCAGCACCCGGCCCGAGGCCATGCCGGCTCCGATGACCACAAGTTTCTGTTTCATGTCATTCACTCCGCGGCAATGGCATTGGGGGAAGGGGTTTTCGGCTTGGGCTTCGCGCCGTGCTCGTATTCCTCGAGGAAATCCAACACCTCTTGCCGGTATTCGTAGTAGTCGGGATGGGCCAGCAGCGCCTTGCGGGTGCGCGGGCGCGGCAGGTCGACAATGGTGATCTTGCCGATCGTGGCCTGCGGGCCGTTGGTCATCATCACCACGCGGTCGGCCAGCAGGATCGCCTCATCGACGTCATGGGTGACGCAGATGGTGGTGACTTTGGTGCGCGACCAGACCTCCATCAGAACTTCCTGCAGCTCCCAACGTGTGAGGCTGTCGAGCATTCCGAAGGGTTCATCCAGCAGCAGCAGTTTCGGGCTGAGCGCAAAGGCGCGGGCGATACCGACGCGCTGGCGCATACCGTTCGACAGGTCAGCGGCGGATTTGTCCATCGCATCGGCCAGACCGACGCGCTCCAGATAGTATTCCACCACGTCCTGACGCTCGGCCTGACTGGCGCGGGGATAGACGCGGTCGACACCGACCGAGACGTTTTCCTTGGCCGTAAGCCATGGGAACAGCGAGGGCGATTGGAACACCACGGCACGTTCCGGGTCGGCCCCTTCCACATGGCGGCCATCCAGCTTGATCGCGCCTTTCGAGATGTCGTTCAGACCGGCCGCCATGGTCAGCACCGTGGACTTGCCACAGCCCGAGTGACCGATCAACGAGATGAATTCGCCCCGGTTGAGTTTCAGGTTGAAATCCTCGACCACGGTCAGCGGACCTTTGGGCGTGGGGTAGACCTTGTGCAATTGGCTAAAGTCCAGATAGCGCTCGTCGATCAGGCCCGTCTGCGCCTCTTTCACCGCCGCAGGCACACCGTGGATCGGGGTCACGTCGGGCAGGGTCTTGGTGCCTTCGACCTTGGCCTCGATCCCCACATCCATCAGGTATTTGGTGACCTCGCCACGCAGGGCTTTGAACGTCTCATCATGGTTCATGGCCGAGCGGTCGCGGGGGCGGGGGATCGAAACCTTGAACTTGGTCCCCAACGTGCCATCGGGATTCAGAGGGATGATACGGTCGGCCAGTAAGATCGCCTCATCCACGTCATTGGTGATCAGGACACAGGTCTTGCGGTTCTCTTCCCAGATCTTTTCGATCTCTTCCGCCAGATTGCCACGGGTCAGCGCGTCCAGCGCCGATAGGGGCTCGTCCAGCAACAGAACCTCGGGGTCCATAGCCAAAGCACGCGCCACGTTCACCCGCTGACGCATCCCACCCGACAGTTCGGCAGGGCGACGACCCGCGGCGTGGCTCAGGCCGACCATGCGGATGTAATGCGCGACCTTCTCCTCTTTCTCGGCTTTGGGCATCTTTGGGAACACCGCATCCACCGCCAGACGGATATTGCCGGTCACCGTCAGCCACGGCATCAGCGAGTAGTTCTGGAAAATAACCCCTCGCTCGGGCGCGGGGCCGGTGATGGGTGTGTCACGGAAGGTGACGCTGCCCTTTGACGGGAACTCGATCCCCGCCATCAGGTTGATCAGCGTGGTCTTGCCGGTGCCGGAAAAGCCCAGCAACACCACGAACTCGCCTTCCTGAACCGAGAGGTCGATGTCTTTCAGCACATCCGTCGCAGCAGTACCGGTGCCGAAGGATTTGCTGACGTTTTTGAATTCTACCACAGCCATGTCGATCACCGGTTGTTCGAGAAGGTGAACAGCGACTGCAGCGCATACATAACGCGATCCAGCAGGAAGCCGATGATGCCGATGGTGAACACGGCCACCATGATCTTGGCGAGCGAGCTGGAGGAGCCGTTCTGGAATTCATCCCAGACGAACTTGCCCAGACCGGGGTTCTGCGCCAGCATCTCGGCCGCGATCAGAACCATCCAGCCAACACCAAGCGACAGGCGCAGACCGGTGAAGATCAGCGGCAGGGCCGAGGGCAGCACCAGCTTGGTGATCTTGGTATAGGTGTTCATTTTCAGAACCTTGGAGACATTCACCAGATCCTTGTCGATCGACGCCACACCCAGCGAGGTGTTGATCAGCGTCGGCCACAGAGAACACAGCGTCACGGTGATGGCCGAAATCAGGAAGGACTTGGCGAACCAGCCGTCATTGGTGACATAAACGGCTGAGACGACCATCGTCACAATCGGCAGCCAGGCCAGCGGTGAAACTGGTTTGAAAATCTGGATCAGCGGGTTCAGCGCGGCGTTTGCGGTGGGCGACAGACCTGCAGCGATGCCCAGCGGCACGGCCACGATGGTGGCGATCAGAAAGCCGAAGAAGACGGTTTTGATCGAGGTCCAGATCTGGTTGTAATAGCTCGGCGCGCCGGTATAGGCGACTTCTTTGACTTTTTCGGGCTGGCCTGCATCGATGAATTTCTGGTTCCGCTTTTCGACCATCGCCTCGAACTTGGCCTTCTTGGCGGCCTTGGCCTGCGCGTCCTGATGCAGGCTGACCGCCTCGGACCAGACCTGAGCCGGTCCAGGGACAGCCCCCAGAGAGGTTTGCACCTTTGGCGCCAGCGTGCCCCACAGCAGCAAAAAGGCGCAGATCGCCAGCAGCGGCACGGCTATCAGGCGCCAGATTTCACCCATCTGGTCGCGTGGGTTGTCGCCTGCGGCGGCGCGCAGGATGGGGGTGATCCAGGACAAGCCCAGAACCTGGAACCATTTATCGGCGGAATTGATCCGGGTGAACAGGCGCGCGCGGCGCGCCTCGCGTTCAGCATCGTCAGAGAGTGTTTCGTGGTCGATGGCGGTCATCTTGCGGTCTCCTGGCCCGGATCGGTGCCCGGGCGGGGTGGGATTTTGAATTGGGTGGGAAAACCCCGGCCATGTGGGCCGGGGAGTGGAGTTAGCCCTGAACTTCGGAGCCGATGACGACCTGCTCGCCCTTCAGGCCAATCGGCAGGCTTTGCAGGTAGGCATTGGGCTGACGGGCGTCATAGGGAATACCGTCGATGATATCCGCGGCAGGCGTCGGGGCCTTGTATCCGTCGCTGTCCCAGGGAAAGTCGGCCTCATTCGCCAGACCTTCGTCCACCAACATGCGGGCGGCGTCCAGATAGATGTCGGGGCGATAGACGGATTTGGCGATCTCATCATACCACGCGTCCGTCTGCGGCTCGGCGATCTGGCCCCAGCGGCGCATCTGGGTCAGGTACCAGATGGCGTCCGAATAGAACGGGTAGGTCGCGTTGTAACGGAAGAACACGTTGAAATCGGGCACATCACGCTTGTCGCCTTTTTCATATTCGAAGGTGCCGGTCATCGAGTTCGCGATCACGTCGTAATCGGCGCCCACGTATTCCGGCTGGCTCAGCATCTCGACTGCGGCGGGGCGGTTGGCGTTGTCGTTCTCGTCCAGCCAAATCGCGGCGCGGATCAGGGCCTTGGTGACGGCGCGGGTGGTGTTGGGGTATTCTTCGGCGAACTCGGCGGTGATGCCGAAGACCTTTTCCGGGTTGTTCTTCCACAGCTCATAGTCGGTGATCACCGGCACACCGATACCTTTGAACACCGCCTGCTGGTTCCATGGCTCACCCACGCAGTAGCCGTAGATAGTACCAGCCTCGAGTGTCGCAGGCATTTGCGGCGGAGGGGTGACCGACAGGAATACATCCGCACCGATCTGACCGGTCACGTCTTCGGGGCTGTAATAACCCGGGTTCAGACCACCGGCGGCCAGCCAGTAGCGCAGCTCGTAATTGTGGGTCGAAACCGGGAAAACCATGCCCATGTTGAACGGCTTGCCCTCGGATTTGTATTTCTCGACCACCGGGGCCAGCGCCTCGGCGGAAATCGGGTGCTGTGGGCGCCCGTCGTCCATCACCGGGATGTTCGGCTTCATCTCTTCCCAGATCGCGTTCGACACGGTGATGCCGTTGCCGTTCAGGTCCATCGAGAAGGGGGTGACGATATGCGCCTCGGTGCCGTAACCAATGGTCGCGGCCAAGGGCTGACCGGCCAGCATATGCGCACCATCCAACTGCCCGTCGATCACGCCATCCAGCAGCACTTTCCAGTTGGCCTGTGCTTCGAGCGTTACAAACAGGCCCTCGTCCAGGAAGTATCCATTCTCGTAAGCCACGGCCAAAGGGGCCATATCGGTCAGTTTAATAAAGCCGAAGGTCAGTTCGTCTTTTTCCAGTTCCAGTGTCTCGGCCATTGCCGGGCTGATCAGGGCGGTTGTGGCGACAAGGCCTGCAATCAGTCTTTTCATGTGGGTCTGTCCCTTGCGTGTGTTCCCGGGGCTCCGGGGTGAAAAAGAAAAAGCCGCTGCACGCTCTGACCGGAAGGAGGTGGCCAGAGTGTGAGCGGCTTTGCTCAGTCGATCCCAAACATTGGGAAGAAGTTCATCGACACACGCCATTGCGTGCCGTTGGGATCAGATTCGAAAAAACCCGCGCGCGGCTCAAGCAGTTTTGCTGCAATGCGGCGTAATTTTCTGCGATTGCGCTGTATGAGGCCGGAGGCTGCCTAATTTTTAGGCGTCAGAAATCCTGAGGGTCAAAAATGCGCCCGTCCAGAAACACGTCCCGTTTCAACGACAGCTGCCCGTTATGCGAGGCAACCGGCGTAGTTTCCCGAATCGCGCCTTCGAGTTTTTCTGACGCGCCGGGCAGGTCGGCCCCGATATCGGCCAGTTGATTGCGGTAGATATCGCTGCGGAACACGCTACCCGCCTGTGCCCGCGCCAGATGTGGGTCCAGACCGTACCGTGCGGCCAGACGCTGAGCGATCCACTTAGCCTGACTGCGCCAGGGGAAGTTTGCCGCCCCGTCATGGAATTCGAGGAAACCCGGCACCTCGCGTTGCTCCGCCTGCCCCGAGATGGTGAACCGACCCGACAAGGCCCGATCAATCAACTCCGACGGCAGGTTCAGGTAGGTATCGCGCGCCAGAATTTCAGCCGCAGCGGTTTGGCTGCCCGGCTGGCCCAGCCAGCGTCCGGCCCGCCAGACAGCCCGCATCAACTTGCCCAAAAGGTGCGGTTCGGTCTCTGCCCATTCGGTGCGCACGGCCAGCACCTTTTCCGGGGCAAAGGCCCAGATCGCCTGACCAGGCAGCAACAGCGCCCCCGCCTGCGATTCCACCGCGACCGAGCCCCAGGGCTCACCCACACAGAACGCATCCACATCCCCTTCGGCCAGCGCCTGCGCCATCAAGGGGGGCGGGATGGTGCGCACTTCGACCCCGACCTCGGACAGATCTGTGGCCTCAAGCCAGCAATGCAGCAGTTCCACATGCAGAGAGAAGGGGAAGGGAACGCCAAAGACCAAAGGCCGATCCGCGACCGAGGCCAGCGCAGTGGCGGCCTTGAACGGATCGTGAAAGTCGAAATCATAGCCGGTCTCGCGTAGGCGGGTTTCCAATGCGCGACTGACGCCGATGACGTCTCCGTTCACCGACAGGACCGAGACGGCGGACAAGGGTTGTGTCACCCCGCCCAGCCCCAGCGCCATCGCCACGGGTACGGGTGACAGCAAATGTGCCGCATCGACCCGGCCAAAAGCAAGCATGTCACGTACCGACGACCACGAGGGCGCGGCGACCAGCTCCAGATCAATCCCTTCGGCGCGGGCCAGACCCAACTCATGCGCCACAATCAGCGGGGCGGCATCTACCAAGGGTACATAGGCGACGGGCAGGGTGACCGTATTCATGACAACAACCCCGACGCAGTGACCAGCGCCTCGGCCACGTCGGCGACGCGGCGGCCCTGATCCATCGCCGCCTTGCGCAACAGGGCGTAAGCCTCTTCTTCCTCGATCCCGCGGGCCTTCATCAGCAACCCCTTGGCGCGGTCGATCACCTTGCGTTCTTCCAGCGCGCGTTTGGTCTCGGCCAATTCGCGGCGCATCTGGCGGACGATCTGAAAGCGGGCAATGGCGGCGTCCAGCACCGGTTTCAACCGGTCGGGCTGCATCCCGTCGACCACATAGGCCGACAACCCGGCCTCAATCGCCGTAGAGGCCAGATCTCCCGCCGCACCCGACACGAACATCGCCACCGGACGTTCCAGCGGGCCAGAGGCCAGCGTCAGTTCTTCAAGCATGTCGCGGGTTGGGTTGTCGATATCGATCAGCACCACATCGGGCACCAGCGCTGCGATCTTGCGCGCCAGGCTAGAGACATTTCCGATCACATGTACATCGTAGGACCCTGATGATTTCAATGCGTCAACGATGGCGATCGCGCGCTCTCGGTCTTCTTCAACTACGACAATGGTCAGGGCGTCAGGCATGGCACCTTTTCACCGCCTCAATGCCCAAGCTCAAGAGATTGGGCCCTAATCCAAGCGGGTTCGAAGGAGGGTGCTTAAAAAATAGTCAAACGCGATGTAGGAGGTGTCAGAAATCCGTGAATCTTTCGCCTATCGGAAACTTGTGACCGCGAATGGCACGCGTTGAGATGTCGTTTTTCGGAATCAAAGCGTCTTTTCTGCTTGCTGATGCTGCACGCGCACCATAGCTCTGTCCGTGGGACACCCCTCCCCAACGAGGGGCGTGTATCTGGAAGGGTAATACACATGACTATCGAACAACCGGCGACGCGGCCGGCGAATCCGCGTTTTTCCTCGGGCCCCTGTGCCAAACCCCCCACATTTGATTTGACCAAATTGGCCGATGCAGCGCTGGGCCGGTCGCACCGGGCCGCTGTCGGTAAGGACAAGTTGAAGGCTGCCATCGAAGGCACACGTGAGGTGCTGGGCATTCCGGCAGATTACAAGATCGGCATCGTTCCCGCCTCGGACACTGGCGCGGTTGAGATGGCCCTGTGGTCGCTGCTGGGCGAACGCAAGGTAGAGATGCTGGCGTGGGAGAGCTTTGGTTCCGGCTGGGTGACCGATGTGGTCAAGCAGCTGAAGATCGACGCCGAGGTGAAAACCGCCGATTACGGGCAGATTGTCGATCTGGCCTCGGTCGATTTCGCTAATGACGTGGTGTTTACTTGGAACGGTACAACCTCGGGTGTGCGGGTTCCGAATGGCAACTGGATCGCCGATGACCGTCAGGGTCTGACGATCTGCGATGCCACCAGCGCCGCCTTTGCGATGGATCTGCCGTGGGACAAGCTGGATGTGACCACGTTCAGCTGGCAGAAAGTGCTGGGCGGTGAAGCCGCGCACGGGATGCTGATCCTGTCGCCCCGTGCCGTCGAACGGTTGGAAAACTACACACCTGCATGGCCGCTGCCAAAGATTTTCCGCCTGACCAAGGGGGGCAAGCTGATCGACGGTATCTTCACCGGTGCGACGATCAACACGCCCTCGATGCTGGCGGTCGAAGATTACCTGTTCGCGCTGGATTGGGCGCGTTCGGTGGGCGGCTTGCAGGGCCTGATCGCCCGAGCGGATGCCAATGCTGGCGCGGTGCATGCGTTCTGCGACCAGAATGACTGGATCGCCAATCTGGCCGAGGACGCGGCGACGCAATCCAACACTTCGGTCTGCCTGAAATTCACCGATCCGCGCATTCAGGACGGCGCGACATTTGCCAAAGCCGTAGCCAAGCGGCTGGAGGTCGAAAACATCGCGCTGGATATCGGGGCTTATCGCGACGCGCCTGCGGGCCTGCGCATCTGGTGCGGCGGCACGGTTGAAACTTCGGACATCGAGGCGATGCTACCCTGGCTGGTCTGGGCCTTCGAAGCAGAAATCGCGGCGCAAACCGAAGCCGCCTGATCTTTTTCACCGGGCTACATCAGGCCCGGACCTCCTCTACAATTCAAGGACCAGAGACTATGGCCCCTAAAGTACTCGTATCTGACAAGCTCAGCGAAACCGCCGTGCAGATTTTCCGTGATCGCGGCATCGATGTGGATTTCTTGCCCGATCTGGGCAAGGACAAGGACAAGCTGGCCGAGGTGATCGGTCAGTATGATGGCCTTGCCATCCGCTCGGCCACCAAGGTCACGCCGACGCTGCTGGAAAAAGCCGACAATTTGAAAGTGATCGGCCGCGCCGGGATCGGCACCGATAATGTCGACAAGGAAGCGGCATCGAAAAAAGGTGTGATCGTGATGAACACGCCTTTCGGCAACATGATCACCACCGCCGAACACGCGATTGCGATGATGTTCGCCGTCGCCCGGCAAATTCCTGAGGCCAGCACCTCGACCCATGCGGGCAAATGGGAAAAGTCCAAGTTCATGGGTATTGAGCTGACCAACAAGACTCTTGGTGTCATTGGTGCAGGCAACATTGGCGGGATCGTCTGCGAACGCGCGCTGGGCCTGAAGATGAAGGTCGTGGCCTATGATCCCTATCTGGGTGAAGAGAAAGCCGCGCAAATGGGCGTCAAAAAGGTCGACCTGGATGAGCTTCTAGCGCGCGCCGACTTCATCACCCTGCATGTTCCGCTGACGGACCAGACCCGCAATATCCTCAGCCGTGAGAATCTGGAGAAAACCAAACCGGGCGTGCGCATCATAAACTGCGCCCGTGGCGGCCTGGTCGATGAGGTCGCGTTGGCCGAAATGCTGCAATCCGGCCGCGTTGCAGGTGCCGCCTTTGACGTGTTCAGTGAGGAACCGGCTAAGGAAAACGCCCTTTTCAACCTGCCCAACGTGGTTTGCACGCCGCATCTGGGCGCGGCGACGACCGAAGCGCAGGAGAACGTGGCGCTTCAGGTGGCCGAGCAGATCTCGAACTACCTGCTGACCGGGGCGGTGGAAAACGCGCTGAACATGCCCAGCGTTACGGCAGAAGAGGCCAAGGTCATGGGGCCGTGGATCAAACTGGCCGGTCATCTGGGCAGCTTCATCGGTCAGATGACGGACGAACCGATCAAGGCGATCAACATTCTCTATGATGGTGTGGCTGCTGAAATGAACCTGGCCGCGTTGAACTGCGCTGTGGTCGCGGGGATTATGAAAAAGTTTAACCCCGAGGTGAACATGGTCTCGGCCCCCGTTGTGGCCAAAGAACGCGGGATCAAGATATCGACCACCAATCAGGACAAGTCCGGCGCCTTCGAAGGTTATATCAAAGTGACCGTCGTGACCGAAAAGCGTGAGCGTTCCATCGGTGGCACCGTGTTCAGCGACGGCAAGCCGCGTTTCATCCAGATCAAAGGCATCAATATCGACGCCGAAGTGGGCGCCCATATGCTCTACACCACCAATGAAGACGTGCCAGGCATCATTGGTGCGCTGGGTCAGACCATGGGCGAGAACAACGTGAACATTGCCAACTTTACCCTCGGCCGGTCCGAGGCGGGCGGTGAGGCGATCGCGCTGCTTTATGTGGATGAACCGGTTCCGGCTGAAGCGCGGGCCAAGCTGGCGGAAACCGGGCTGTTCACGCAGATCAAGCCGCTGGAATTCGACGTCGCCTGAGCGGTGTTGAATCTCTGAGACACTCCGTGCCCGCGCCGCCCATGGCGCGGGTTTTTTCTTTTCCGGCGGCCTGAAACACGCCACAAGCAGGGTATTCGCTTTGCCCGAGGGTTATTCATGACCTCCCCCATCTATGCCGTTGGCGATATTCACGGTCAGCTTGAGATGCTGGAAAATGCGCTGCATCTGATCGAACAGGAAGGCGGGCCGGATGCGCGCGTAGTGTTTCTGGGGGACTATGTTGATCGCGGCCCCGACAGTCGTGGTGTTTTGGACCTGCTGATCGAAGGGCAACGTGCGGGCCGGAACTGGGTGATACTCAAGGGCAACCACGACCTAATGATGGCCCGGTTCGTGCAAGACTGTGAGATCGCAGACAATCGGCTGCCGATCACGCTCAGTTGGCTTCACCCGCGTCTGGGCGGGCGGGAAACACTGGCTTCTTATGGCGTTGAGGTCGCTGATGACAACCGCATCTTTCAGGTCAATGAATACGCCTGCGCCGTGGTGCCGCCCGCACATATCGACTTTATCAATGCGCTGCCCCTGTATCATCAGGAAGGGGAGCTGCTGTTCGTCCACGCCGGCATCCGCCCCGGCATCCCCTTGGGGCAACAGGCCGAAGACGATCTGGTCTGGATACGTCACGAGTTCCTGCGCGATCCCGGCCCGCATCCGTGGCTGGTGGTGCATGGACACACTCCGGTGGACCGGGCCGAGCATTGCGGCATTCGGGTCAATCTGGACGCGGGCGCAGGCTATGGCCGACCACTGGCCACGGCGGTGTTCGAAGGTCGCGACTGCTGGCTGCTGAACGAGGCCGGGCGGGTGCCGCTGACCCCTAATCCTTGGTGAACAGGTCCTTGTAGTCCTCGCGCAGGACATTTTTCTGCACTTTTCCCATGGTGTTGCGCGGCAGTTCATCCAGCAAGATCAGCTTGCGCGGATGTTTGAACCGGGCCAATGCGTCCCGCACATTTGTCAGAATGGCCTCGGGGTCCGGGGCCTGTCCTGGCTCTGGCACCAGAAAGCCCACAGGGGTTTCACCGAAATCCGGGTGCGGCACGCCGATCACCGCGCTTTCCAGCACGCCGGGCTGGTCATCCAATACCAGTTCGACCTCTTTGGGATAGATGTTGTAACCGCCCGAAATAATCAGGTCCTTTCCGCGGCCAACGATATGGACATAGCCATCCTCGTCCACACGCCCCAGATCGCCGGTGATAAAGAACCCGTCCTCGCGCAGTTCGGCGGCGGTTTTCTCGGGCATCTGCCAATAGCCTTGGAAAACGTTGGGACCACGTACCTCGATCATGCCAATCTGCCCTTGCGGCAGCACCTCGCCGGTGTCGGGATCGGTCACCTTCAGGTCAACATCCGGCAGGGGAAAGCCAACCGTGCCCGCGCGACGCTCGCCGTCATAAGGGTTCGACGTGCTCATGTTGGTTTCGGTCATGCCATATCGTTCAAGGATACGGTGACCGGTGCGGTCCTGAAACCGCTCATGGGTCTCGGCCAGCAACGGGGCCGAGCCCGAGATGAACAGCCGCATATGCCGCGCCAGATCGCCAGTAAACCGGTCGTCCTCCAGCAGACGGGTGTAAAAGGTCGGCACGCCCATCATCGAAGTGGCCTGCGGCATCAGGCGCAGCATGTCTTCAAGGTCGAATTTCGGCAGAAAGATCATTGACCCGCCCGAGGCCAGCACCACATTGGTCGCCACAAACAGCCCATGGGTGTGAAAGATCGGCAAGGCGTGTAACAATACATCGCCCCGCGTGAACTGCCATTCCTGCACCAGTGTCTCGGCGTTCGACAACAGGTTGGCCTGCGTCAGCATCGCGCCCTTGGATCGCCCGGTGGTGCCCGAGGTATAGAGGAACGCGGCCAGATCGTCCTCGGTCCGGCGGACAGGCTCGAACGCGGGCAACATGCCCAAAGAACGCCGCATCAGACTGCCCGTACCGTCGGCATTCAGCGTCTCTAACCTTGCGTTTTGAGCTGTCGCGATGGGAGCGAGACCTTCGGCTTTTGCATCGTCGCAGACGACCAGCTTGGCACCGCTGTTTTCGATGAAATACGGCAGCTCGGCTGTGGTGTAGCCGGTATTCAGTGGCAAAAAGATCAGCCCTGTCTGCGCGCAGGCGGCATAAAGCGCCAGTGCTTCTGGCGATTTCTCAACCTGCACGGCAACCCGTTCGCCGGGTTCCAGTTCATATCCGGTGAGGGCATTGGCGATCTGCGCGACCATGTCCAGAAAGGCAGCATGGGTCAGGGTCTGACCATCGGGCAGATGCAGGAACGGGGTGTCCTTGCCCGCGTGAATGCCAAACAGCCGATCATAAAGCGGGTTGCCCATATCGTCGTTCCTTTGCGCCTGCTCGATCCGATACGAATCTGTCCCGGATTGGCGGGGCGGTAAAGCGGAAAACCGGACGGGGATCAGAATTCCGTGGTCATCCGGTAGCCAGCGGCAAAGAACATCTTGGCGAAGGTCACCGGTTCCCCCTGCAGCCAGGTGATCCGCTCACCGGTAAAGACCGGCTCGCCCTCGGGGACGTCCAGAAACCCGGCGACCGTTGCATCGGCGCGGCTGGCAAGAAAGCTCAGCTCGACATTAGTGAAGGGCACCGTCTGGATCAGCCATTCATTTGGTCCGATCTGCGAGAAATCCGCCTGCTCCACCTGCGGGACCGAGGCGGTAACGATCCAGCGGTCCTCGTACTGAAACGGGGTGTTGCCGTTGAAATGCATACAGCGCACATGCACCACGGTTTGTCCTGGGTTCAAAGCCAGACGGGCGCAGAGCCACTCCGGTGCAGTCTCTGAACTGGAGGAAACCAGCGCATAGCGATAGGTGCCGCCCAATGCCTCGACCTCATCCCGTACCATGGGGATGGTGAATCGTGCTTGCCGCTGAGGGGCGCTCAGAACGCGGGTTCCGGCTTTGCGGCGACGCTCCAGATAGCCTTCATCCGCCAGTTCCCGAAGGGCCCGGTTGACCGTGGTGCGCGTGCAGGAGAACTCGACAGCCAGTTCCTGTTCATTGGGCAGCAGCGATTCCGGCTGCCATATGCCTGACCGGATGCGCGCCAGCACGGTTTGCTTGATGTCTTTGTAACTGGTGGTGTCGTTTGGCTGAGGCATGGCGCAGCTTTAGACCGAGGCTAACAGGTCCGCAATTGCGGATCGGTAAGCGTCGATGATCTGATCGCGCGCGACGTGGCGGCCCTGTTTCACCATATGCCGCCCGGCGGACCACAGATCAGTGACAAGCCCATCGGGTGCGGCGAAGCACAGCCCGTCCAGCAATTGATCATCGCTGAGTGCGCAAAGGGTCGGGTGGCTCCGGTCAACAGCAACTAAATCGGCCAGCTTACCCTGGGCAATCTCGCCCGCGTCACGGTCAAGGGCTTGCGCGCCGCCCAGCGCTGCCTTGGTGTAAAGCGCTTGACCGACCGAGCCTTCGCTCGCCAGAACAACGCGCTGTTGGTCGCGCAAACGCTGAGAATACTCCAGTGTTCGCAGTTCTTCAGGCAGAGAAATGCGTATATTAGAGTCTGATCCGACACCAAAGCGCCCGCCTTCAGCGGCGTATTTTGCGCCGTTGAAGATACCGTCGCCCAGATTTGCCTCGGTGACCGGGCACAGGCCAGCGACGGCTCCAGACCGGGCCAAGGCAACGGTTTCGGTATCGGTCATGTGTGTCGCATGGATCAGACACCACCGCGCATCGACCGGCACATTGTCCAGCAACCAGGCCACGGGGCGCTGGCCCAGCTCCGCCTGCACATCGGTGACCTCCTGCACCTGTTCGGCGATGTGGATATGCACAGGCACATCGGATGTGGCCCTTAACACCTCGGTCAGATTCGACGGAGAAGTCGCGCGTAGTGAATGCGGAGCAATCCCGAGTTTAGAGTCTGTATTTGGCAGCGTTGTGTGACATTCATCGACCAATCTCAGAAACCGGTCCACATCATTGCCAAAGCGCAACTGCCCGCCCGAGAGGGCCTCCTGTTTGACCCCGCCGTAGGTGTAGAGCACAGGCAGATGGGTCAGTCCTATCCCGGTATGTTGCGCGGCGGCAAAGATGCGCTGGCTGAGTTCCGTCAACTGGTCATACGGTGTGCCGCCGGGTTGGTGATGGACATAATGGAACTCACCGACAGAGGCATATCCGGCTTCCTGCATCTCCATGAATACCAACGCAGCGATGGCTTCGATCTGGTCCGGCGAAAGGCGGTCCAGAAAGCGGTACATCAGGTTGCGCCAGGTCCAGAAACTCTCGCGCCCGGCAGCGCGGGTTTCAGTCATTCCCGCCATAGCCCGCTGAAAGGCATGGCTGTGCAGGTTTCCCAAGGCAGGCAACAGAAGATTTACCCGCACGTCCCCGTCCAGTGCAGTGGCCTGTGTCTGTATGCGCCGGATGCGCCCCTGATCGATCTCGATCCGCACATCGTGAACCCATTCAGAGCCTAAAAGGGATGTTTTGGCGTGGATCAACATTCCGTTTCCATTTTGTGTAGACTTTATACTTTTACACATATACGAAAAAATCAAACAAGAGGGGAGCCGAAAAGAATCGCCATGACCAGAAAATCGGTTCTAACCAGCGCCGCGATGGCCACGATGTCAGAGGACGACACGCCCTATGGGCTATGCCTAGACGCGGCGATCGTCGTTGATGGCGCATATATCCTTTGGGCAGGAGAGCGACTGGACTTGCCAACCGAATACACCGGCTGGCCGGTTGAAAATTTCGGCGCGCGCCTGATCACGCCGGCCCTGATTGATGCGCATTCCCATGTGGTGTTTGGGGGCAACCGCGCGACCGAGTTCGAGATGCGCCTGAACGGTGCCTCGTATGAGGAAATCGCGCGCGCGGGCGGTGGTATCCTGTCCACGGTCAACGCCACGCGGTCGGCAAGCGAAGAGGGGCTGCTCACTGATGCTCTGACCCGCGTGGATGCATTGCTTGCCGAGGGTGTCTGTACCCTCGAGGTCAAGTCCGGCTATGGGCTGGACGAGGATACGGAACTAAAGATGCTGCGCGTGGCTCGTCGGATCGGCGAAACCCGCCCGGTGCGGATCAGAACCAGTTTTCTGGGTGCCCATGCGGTGCCTCCCGAATACACTGATCGGGCTGATGATTACATCCAAGAGGTCTGCATCCCAACCCTGCGCGCGGCCCATGCCGAGGGGCTGGTGGACGCGGTTGACGGGTTCTGCGAAGGGATCGCCTTCACCCCCGCCCAGATCGCGAAGGTCTTCGATGTGGCGCAGGAACTGGGTCTGCCGGTGAAGCTGCATGCTGAACAACTGTCCGATCTGGGCGGCGCCCGGCTTGCGGCCTCTTACGGGGCTTTGTCGGCGGATCACATAGAATATCTGGACACCGAGGGCGTGATAGCCATGGCCCGCGCAGGCACCGCAGCAGTGCTGCTGCCGGGCGCGTTTTATACGCTGCGCGAAACGCAGGTGCCTCCGATTGATCTGTTGCGGCAGCACAAAGTACCGATGGCGCTGGCGACCGATTGCAACCCCGGTTCCTCGCCTCTGACATCGCTGCTGCTGACGATGAACATGGGCTGCTCCTTGTTCCGTCTGACCCCCGAGGAAGCATTGGCGGGCGTTACGCGCAATGCTGCGCGCGCGTTGGGGATCAGCGATGCAGGCACCATCGCAAAGGGCCAAAGGGCGGATCTGGCGGTTTGGGACGTCGCGCATCCGGCCGAGCTGTCTTACCGCATTGGCTTCAATCCTCTGCACAAACGGATGTTTGGAGGGCTGGAATGACTCTCCTGTCTTTACAACCTGGGCAAGTCTCGTTGGCACAATTGGCCCAGGTCTATTGGGATCAGAACGCAGCCGTGCTGGAACCAGAGTGCAGACCCGCTGTCGAGGCGGCGGCGCGGCGCATTCAGGCCGCCGCTCAGGGCGATGCGCCTGTCTATGGCGTCAATACCGGTTTCGGCAAACTGGCCAGCCACAAGATTGCGCCACAGGATACTTCCACCCTGCAGCGTAACCTGATCCTCAGCCACTGCTGCGGCGTCGGCCCTGCCGTGCCCCGCCGGGTGGCCCGGCTGATGATGACGCTCAAGCTGTTGTCCTTTGGCCGCGGCGCCTCGGGCGTGCGGTGGGAGTTGATCGAGCTCTTGCAACAGATGTTGGCTCGTGGCGTTACGCCGGTGATCCCGGCGCAAGGGTCCGTGGGCGCGTCGGGGGATCTGGCACCGCTGGCCCACATGACTGCCGTGATCATCGGAGAAGGCGAGGCCGAGGTGAACGGCGCCATCCTGCCGGGTGCTCAGGCACTGGAAATCGCTGGATTAGAGCCTATTCAGCTGGGCCCGAAAGAAGGCCTGGCCTTCATCAACGGTACGCAGTTTTCGACCGCCTTCGCTTTGGCAGGCCTGTTCGAAGCCTGGCGCGCGGCGCAAAGTGCGCTGGTCATTTCGGCCCTGTCGACCGATGCGATCATGGGGTCCACTGCGCCTCTGCGACCGGAAATTCACACTCTGCGTGGCCACCGCGGCCAGACCGAGGCTGCCGGTGCCATGCGGGCTGTGCTGGAGGGGTCGGAAATCCGGGAAAGTCACCGGGAAGGCGACACCCGTGTGCAGGACCCATATTGCATCCGCTGCCAACCGCAGGTCACCGGTGCGGCCATGGATGTGATGCGGCAGGCCGCCGCGACGCTTGAGATCGAGGCAAACGCCGCCACCGACAACCCGCTGGTTTTGGAAGACGGGATTGTGTCGGGCGGCAACTTTCATGCCGAACCCGTCGGATTCGCCGCCGACATGATCGCGTTGGCCGTGTCCGAGATCGGGGCCATCGCCCAGCGCCGCATCGCACTGATGGTGGACCCGGCGCTCAGCTTTGATCTGCCGCCTTTCCTGACCCCCGATCCGGGGTTGAATTCCGGTCTGATGATCGCTGAGGTCACCACGGCCGCGTTGATGAGCGAGAACAAGCACCTCGCTAACCCCTGCGTGACTGACAGTACCCCGACCTCAGCCAATCAGGAGGATCACGTTTCGATGGCCGCACATGGCGCGCGACGCCTGACCCGGATGGTCGAGAACCTGACCTACATTCTGGGGGTCGAACTTCTTTGTGCTGCGCAAGGGGTTGAAATCCGCCTGCCGCTGAGCACCAGCGACCCCCTGCAACAGGTGGTCGCCCGACTACGAGCCGATATCCCTGCGCTGACCGAAGATCGCTATCTGGCGCCCGAATTGGAGATCGCAAAACAGCTGGTGACCGAGGGCGCGATCCTCCACGCCGTGGGCACCGCAATGCCGGAGCTCGCGTAATGCAGGTGGTCAGCGTACAGCGCGGGGACTGCCCAATAGTTCTGGGCCAACCCCATGGCGGGACTTTCGTGCCGGATGGCATTGCGGCGCGTCTCAATGAAACAGGGCACGAGCTGGCGGACACGGATTGGCACATTAACAGGCTCTATGAAGGGCTTTTGCGCGGCGCGACGGTGGTACAATCCTATATCCATCGCTATGTCATCGATGCCAATCGCGATCCCGAAGGGGTGTCGCTTTACCCCGGCCAGAACACGACGACGCTGGTGCCTCTGACCGATTTCGACGGGCACCCGATCTGGATGGATGGCCAGGAACCTTCAGTCGATGAGATCGAACTACGGCGGCAGGCCTATCACGCGCCTTATCACGCGGCGCTTGCCGAGGAACTGCAGCGCGTGCGCGACCGTCATGGTGTGGCAGTACTGTTCGATTGCCATTCGATCCGCAGCCGCATTCCGTACCTGTTTGAAGGCACGTTGCCGGATATGAACATCGGAACGGATGGCGGCGCAACTTGTGCGTCGAAAATTGAGTCTATTTCAAATGAATTCGCGAATTCATCGCCCTATAGCACCATCCTGAATGGTCGATTTCGCGGTGGGTGGACCACGCGTCACTATGGTCGCCCGGCTGACGGAATACATGCCATTCAGATGGAACTGGCGCAGTCCACCTACCTGTCCACCGAGACTGCCCCGTGGAGCTATGACGCCGCCAAAGCCGACCGCCTGCGCCGCTGGTTGCGCGATATTCTGGATGCCATCCAAGACACCGCATTGGAGCTTACGCAATGACCGACCCTCGCAAGAACACCCGCGATATCTTTCCGCCGACCGGCCCCGAGCTGAATGCCAAGAGCTGGATGACAGAGGCCCCGCTGCGGATGCTGATGAACAACCTGCACCCCGATGTGGCCGAAAACCCGCATGAGCTGGTGGTCTATGGTGGCATCGGTCGCGCGGCCCGGACGTGGAAGGATTTCGATACTATCGTAGCCGGTTTGAAGGATTTGGAGGGGGATGAGACCCTCATCGTTCAGTCCGGCAAACCCGTGGCGATCATCCGAACGCACAAAGACGCGCCACGGGTGCTGATCGCCAATTCTAACCTGGTGCCTCACTGGGCAACCTGGGACCATTTTAACGAGCTCGATAAGAAAGGCCTGATGATGTATGGCCAGATGACCGCTGGCTCGTGGATTTATATCGGTACGCAGGGCATCGTTCAGGGCACCTACGAGACCTTTGCCGAGGCCGGACGCCAGCATTATGGCGGCGACCTGACTGGCAAGTGGATTCTGACTGGCGGCTTGGGTGGCATGGGCGGCGCGCAGCCGCTGGCCGCCGTGTTTGCCGGGGCTTGCTGTCTGGCGGTCGAATGCAACCCGGACAGCATCGATTTCCGCCTGCGCACCAAGTATCTCGACGAAAAGGCGGAAAGTTTGGACGAAGCGTTGGCCATGATTGACCGTTGGACCAAGGCGGGCGAGGCGAAGTCCGTGGGTCTGCTGGGCAATGCCGCCAAAGTTTTCCCCGAGATCTACCGCCGCATGGCCGACGGCGGGATGCGCCCGGATATCGTCACCGACCAGACCAGCGCGCATGATCCGATAAACGGTTACCTGCCGTTGGGCTGGACCATGGGAGAGTGGCGCGAGAAGCGTGAAACAGATCCTAAATCAGTAGAAAAAGCCGCCCGTGCCTCAATGAAACAGCACGTAGCTGCGATGGTTGATTTCTGGAATGCGGGCGTTCCGACACTGGATTACGGCAACAACATCCGCCAAGTGGCGCGGGATGAAGGGCTTGAGAATTCTTTTGCCTTCCCCGGCTTTGTTCCGGCCTATATCCGCCCGCTGTTCTGCAAGGGGATTGGCCCGTTTCGCTGGTGTGCGTTGTCAGGTGACCCTGAGGATATCTACAAGACCGACGCCAAGATGAAGGAGCTGTTCCCCGAGAACGAGCACCTGCACCGATGGCTCGACATGGCGCAGGAGCGAATCGCGTTTCAGGGCCTGCCAGCGCGTATCTGCTGGATCGGGCTGGGTGATCGTCACCGTGCCGGGCTGGCCTTCAACGAGATGGTCGCAAATGGCGAACTGAAAGCACCCGTTGTCATTGGTCGCGACCATTTGGACAGCGGCTCGGTCGCCAGCCCCAACCGCGAGACCGAGGCGATGCTGGACGGCTCGGACGCGGTGTCCGACTGGCCTTTGCTGAACGCGCTGATCAATACCGCCAGCGGCGCGACCTGGGTGTCTTTGCACCACGGCGGAGGGGTCGGAATGGGGTTCAGCCAACACGCGGGCGTAGTAATCTGCGCCGACGGCACCGAGGACGCCGCCAGACGGCTGGAGCGTGTCCTGTGGAACGATCCGGCTTCGGGCGTGTGGCGACATGCAGATGCAGGGTATGACATCGCAAAGGACTGCGCCCGCGAACATGGTCTGCGCCTTCCCGGCATACTGGGCTAGGCGTAACAAGGTCTCTGGTGAATTGGTCGTCTGTGCGATATGCGCAGAAGTGCCTGCAGGAGACCGACCATGTACGTAGCCACACTGTTGACCAACCCGAATACGCCAAAGCTTGACGAGGCCGTGGTCGAGACGCTCTGCAATGCCTGGGGAGGCTCTGATCCGGTCTGGCTGAGCGAGAACGAGGCGGCCGAATTCAGGTTTCCCGAACAGACCGACAATCAAGAGGCGGTTTGGGCCGAGCTGCAGTTGTTGGAGGTCGACTTGATCGTGCAGCCGTTTGGCAAGCGTCGTAAACTGATGCTGCTGGCCGATATGGACAGCACCATGATCCGGCAGGAATGTATAGACGAACTGGCCGATGAAGCCGGCGTCGGTGACCGAGTAAAAGAGATCACCGCGCGGGCCATGAATGGCGAGCTGGATTTCGAGGGCGCACTGATTGAACGGGTCGGCCTGCTGAAGGGGTTGGACGAGGCAGTGATCGAAAAGGTGCTGGAGGAACGCATCACGCTGATGCCGGGCGGGGCGGAGCTGGTTGCTACCATGCGTATGAACGGCGGCTATGCGGCCTTGGTCTCAGGCGGGTTCACGGCATTCACCGCCAAAGTGGCCGAGCAGCTGGGTTTTGACGAAAACCGAGCCAACACGCTGCTGGCAGAGAACGGCAAGCTGACCGGCGATGTACAGCGCCCGATTTTGGGCAAACAGGCCAAGGTGGATGCGTTGGAACAGATCACCAAACGGCTGGGCCTTTCCGAGGCCGATGTGCTGGCCGTCGGTGATGGTGCCAACGATCTGGGCATGTTGGGTCGGGCAGGAACCGGGGTGGCGCTGCATGCCAAGCCTTCGGTCTCGCAGCAATGCGACATCCGGGTCAATTACGGGGATCTGACGGCGTTGCTGTTTCTGCAGGGGTATTCCCGAGCGGCCTTTGCGGACGTTTGACCGCAAGGGTCTTCCATTTATTTAACATAAATGTTAAACAGTGGTCATGAACACACTTCTGACCGCATTTTCGGCCTTGTCCGATGCCACGCGATTCTCGATCGTCGAACAGTTGATGCAGGATGGCGAGTTGCCCGCCGGTGACCTGATCGAAGGGCGTGGCATGTCCGGCGCCGCGATTTCGCGCCATCTGAAGGTTCTGCGCGAGGCCGGCCTCGTGCAGCAACGGGTGCAAGGCAGCCAGCGGATGTATTCCATCCAGTCCGAGGGGCTGCGGGCGATTGCCGAATGGACCATCTCTAAACGGCAATTCTGGGAATCCAGCCTCGACCGTTTGAACGAATTGATTGAAAGGGAGAATTCATGGCCGACCTGAGACTGGAACGAGAGTTCCCCACCACCCCGGAAAACCTGTTTGCCTGGATCAGCGATGGCGCAAAGCTGTTGCAATGGTGGGGGCCGGAAGGGATGCATGTGCCCGAGCATGATCTGGACTTCTCGCGCCTTGGGCCGTGGTATTCGGTCATGCAGAATGCCGAGGGTCAGCAATACAAGGTCTCGGGGCAGGTTACTCATGTCGATCCGCCCAACTCGGTGGGGTTCACATGGGGCTGGCATGACGATCAGGATCAGCGCGGTGCCGAAAGCCATGTGACGCTGACGGTCGAACCGTCTGGTGATGGCGCACGCTTGATTCTCGATCACCGTGAATTGGGTGACGATGAAATCGCGGCCAACCATAACCAAGGCTGGACCTCGTCGCTACGCAAGCTGGAAGCACAATTCTAAGAATTTCATCAGGGAGGAAGAGAAATGCCTCAATTCTTGTTTGTCTATCACGGCGGTCACACCCCAACCGATCCTGCCGAAATCGAAGCCACCATGGCCGCCTGGGGCGCCTGGTTCCAGAACATGGGCGACGCGCTGGACATCCCTGGCAATCCGGTGGGCCAGTCCTATACGGTCAGTTCCGGTGGCGTTGTCGACAATGGCGGCGCCAACCCGGCCTCGGGCTTTACCGTCATCAAGGCCGATAGCATCGATGCCGCGACCGAGATGGCCAAGGGCTGCCCCATGGTGGTGAGCGGAACAGGCTCGGTCGAAGTGGCCGAGGTGCATCCGATCGAGATGTGACCTTTAGCCTGGGAACCCCGGCGCAGGGCGGATTACGCCGCATTCCAGCCCACGACGGCTGTATTGGGTGGCGTTCATGAATTTACGGGTGGCCGGGTGTTCGGCCTCAAGCACTCCCAAATGCACCAGAATGGCCGCGATGGCGCATTCGCTGGCGCGGGTGGTGCCATCGGTGATCTTCAGCGCCACGCCCATGCGCTTTTCCGGGATGATGGCAACGAAAACGGCCTCGGCTCCGGTCTTGATCGCGGCGCGGCCCTCCATGGCGCGCATCAGCTCGGTGCAGGCCCGGTTTTCACCAGCCACCAGTTCCGGGTGCTTGATCATCGCAGCGGTCAGTTGCCCTGCCGCATCGCTGGCCCGGTCCGACCGGTCAGCGGCCGATGCAAACCACGCCATCGACCGAGCCAGCCCCAACAGCGAAGTAGCAAAGTTCGGCGCTGAACAGCCATCGATACCATAGGCCGGGCTGGTCTCTCCGGTGGTTTCCTCAAGAGCTGACAGGCAGGCTTGCTGCACGGGGTGATCGATTTCCAGATACTCCGGCCCTGCGCCCATATGCTGTGTCACGGTCAGGAATCCACAATGCTTGCCCGAGCAGTTGTTGTGAATCTGGCAGGGGGTGTCATCGGCCAGAATCAGCCCGTCGCGCGCGGCCATGTCCTGCGGTTCCTGAGGGCCGCAGCGCAGATCATGTTCCGTTAGACCCAGATGGTCCAGCCAGGCGGTCACGCGGTCGGTATGGATATGCGCGCCGTTATGCGACGCGCAGGCCAGTGCCAGATGCTCGCTGTTCAGCCCGTATTTCGCGGCTGCTCCGGACGTGATCAGCGGCAGCCCCTGAATCATCTTGGCCGAGGACCGGGGATAGATCGTCACATCCGGATCGCCCCAGCTTTGCACGATCTGGCCGCTGTCATCGCAGATCACCGCGTGACCCAGATGCAGGCTTTCCAGCAAAGGGCCGCGCCACAGTTCTGTCATTGCTACGGGCTGCGTCATCGGGCCCCTCCTCAAATATGCGCAAAATTCTGCCAATCGCCCTTTCGCCTGTGGCGAAACCTGCGTTAGTGTGTGTATGTCGACAATCATCGGAATACGCAACTTACAGACGAACCGGCAAGGTGCGCAGGCGTTTCCGATGGGTATGAGGTTTAGGTCGAGCTAGGAGGCTGGACAGATGGGATCGAAACTCGTCCGCGTGATCGCGGGCCTGTGCGTGGCAGGCATGGCCACGACTGCAATCGCTCAACAGGCGTCCAGCACCAACCGCGTGGCTGCCAAGACGGATTGGAGCGTGTTTGTCGAAGAAGATCCCACGGAATGTTGGAGCGTCGCGACACCTGACGAAACCGTCAACACACGCGGTGGGCGCGTGGTATCGGTGCGGCGCAGCGACATCCTGCTATTTGTGGTTTTCCGGCCCAGTGAAAACGTTGCCGGTCAGGTTTCCTTTACCGGTGGCTACCCCTTTGCGCCTGGTTCTTCGGTCAATGTCCGGATCGACGACCAGGAGTTTGAGTTCATCACTGACGGCGAATGGGCTTGGCCTGCGACGCAGGGTCAGGAACCCAAGGTGATCGAGGCCATGAAAAAAGGCACCGAGGCAGTGGTGACGGCCCGGTCCGAGCGTGGGACGCAGACCAAGGACACGTTCTCGTTGCTGGGATTCACCGCAGCGCTGGAAGACGCCCAAAAACGCTGCACGAACTGATCGCCATCCGCAGGCACGCGAAACCCCGTCATCCGGCGGGGTTTTCTTTTGGGCAAACACGTCCGCTTGACGCCACGTCTGCCTGAAAAATTGATCCGTATCAAAGTGAGTGACCGACGTTTCTGAACTAATCAGTTCAGAGATAAGGAAGGAGCCTGCCTATGCTGAATAAAACCATTGTCGCCGTCATGATGACCGCCGCCATGTTCCTGAGCGCCTGTGAAAAAGAGGCCGACACCTACCCGGTCTCGGGTGAGCAGTGCGGCCCGGAAGATCCGGTGAAAACGCTGGATGCAGCAGATTGCGATATCCTGCCCGCGGGCATCTGAGCGGTTTAATCTGACCTGGATAACCTAAAAATGGCCGCATCGGTTTGGTCGGTGCGGCCGATCTTTATTTGGGGCCTTCGCCGATGACGTGGTATCGTGGTCCCGTCAAAGCTTTAATCGGGAACGGAAAATGCGCCACGTCTTGCTTTCATTTCTTTTGTCATCCGCGGCTCTGGCGGACCCTGCGTTGGAGTGTTCGGAGGCGGGATCCCAAGTCGAAATCGGTTCTTGCGTCGGTGCGATGGAGGACCGGGTCGATCTGGCGCTGGAGGAAAGCTACGGCTTTGCCATGCAGGCCGCAAAAGAGCTGGACGAGGTCACGGGACGTGAGGTGGCTCAGCCTGCGCTAAAGGCCGCGCAGTTGGCTTGGGAAGGTTACCGGGATGCGCAATGCGAGGCCATCGGCGCCTCTTACGGCGGCGGGTCCGGAACCGGCATCGCGATCACGTCGTGTCGCGTCGGTTTGGGGCGTGCGCGTGTGGATGAATTGTTGCGCTTTGCCAATTGATCGATACGATTCCTTTTGATCTTTGCGCATGTTCCTATATAGAGGCGCATCCCAAGCCAGAATCCGTTGAGATAGCCACATGTCGCCCAATGCGCCGATCACTCAAGACGTCATGACCATCCCCCGCAAATTGCCCGAGGGGAAGACTAACCTTGTCGGCCTGACGCGGGACCAGCTGCGTGAAGCTCTGATCGAACATGGCACGCCCGAGAAACAGGCCAAAATGCGGACTGGTCAGATCTGGCAATGGATTTACCAATGGGGTGTGCGTGACTTTGCCGAGATGACCAATCTCGCCAAGGCTTATCGCGCGCAACTGGCCGAAGACTTCGTCATCGAAATCCCCGAGGTTGTGACCCGCCAGGTCTCCGAGGATGGTACCCGCAAATACCTGTGCCGCATCGCTGGCGGGCATGAGGTCGAGGTGGTTTACATCCCCGAAGAAGATCGCGGCACGCTGTGTATCTCATCCCAAGTGGGATGCACGCTGACCTGCTCCTTCTGCCATACCGGTACGCAGAAACTGGTGCGCAACCTGACCGCTGCAGAAATTGTCGGTCAGGTAATGATGGCGCGCGACGATCTTGAGGAATGGCCGGTTCCCGGCGCGCCCAAGGACGAAACCCGCCTGCTGTCGAATATCGTTCTGATGGGCATGGGTGAACCGCTCTATAATTTCGAAAACGTCCGCGATGCGATGAAAATCGCGATGGACCCCGAGGGAATTTCGCTGTCGCGCCGCCGCATTACCCTGTCGACTTCGGGCGTGGTGCCTGAGATTGCGCGAACTGCCGAGGAAATTGGCTGTCTGCTGGCGATTTCCTTCCACGCCACCACGGATGAAACCCGCGATGTGCTGGTGCCGATCAACAAGCGTTGGAATATCGAAGAACTGCTGGATGCGTTGGCCAGCTATCCCAAAGCCTCGAATTCCGAGCGGATCACCTTTGAGTACGTGATGCTGGATGGCGTCAATGACAGCGACGAGGATGCGCATCGCCTGATCGACCACATCAAGCGCCACAATATTCCGGCCAAGATCAACCTGATCCCATTCAACGAATGGCCGGGCGCGCCGTACAAGCGCAGCTCGAACAACCGTATCCGGGCCTTTGCAAACATCATCTATCAGGCGGGCTATGCCTCGCCGATCCGCAAAACCCGCGGCGAGGATATCATGGCGGCCTGTGGTCAGCTGAAATCGGCCACCGAGCGCGCCCGCAAATCGCGCAAGCAGATCGAGGCCGAAGCCGGGCTGCAAAACTGACCGGTACCATTGTCTCGCGATGGGCGACAATAAATTAATGTTTGTCCCGCTGTTTTTTGAATGCACAATTTGATATATTTAGGCAGTCAAGGCGGGATGGGCGCATTTCACTCTTGCGCACAAAGCGGTGAAAGCCGCTGTCCGGTCGTGGCGTGTTTGTTCACGGCCGCTATCTTATTTCAGGCATGACGAGCGGCGTTCAGGCGAACCTTTTGAAACAGGTGGGCCATCCCTATGTTATTACGATTAAAACGAATGTATTCGATCTCTCTTGCAGCGTTGGTGATTTCGGGCGTTTTTGCCACCCATGCCGCTGCACAGTCTACCGGCGAGAATGCGCATATTGCCATCGAAAACCCGGCGGATTTGACCAAAGACGAGGCGTTGCAGGTCTACCAGTCGCTGCAACGACGTATGGCGCGCGGGTACCGTGCCGCCCAATTGGACCAGTTGCTGAACTACCAGAACTGGCCGCTGTTCAATGATGCGCCCTATATTTCGGCCACACATGGCCAGCGTTTCGTGAACACCTATGCCAATCGCATGGCACATAATTACGGCACCTTGCAGGAGGGTGAAAAACTGCCCAAGGGCTCGGTGCTGGCCAAGGACAGCGTGACTGTCACGGATGAGGGCAACATCCATCCCGGCGCCCTGTTCGTGATGGAGAAACTGGCCGAGGGTGCCAGCCCCGAAACGGCAGACTGGCGCTATATCATGGTATTGCCGGACGGGTCTTTGTTCGGTGACACGATGGGATTCCGCGCTTCAGCGGTCGGTTATTGCCATGACTGTCACGAAGCGGTCGCGGATCGGGACTACACGTTCTTTGTTCCCGAAGAATACGCCGTCGGGAACTGATCGTCAGACGGCCTCGTCGGGCAGTTTCAGCGCCGTGGCTTCGCGGCGGCTGAGTTGTTCACCCTGTTTTCGTTTCGACAGGACCTCTCGGGCCAGCGCGTATTTCTCATCCTGCCAGAAGATCAGACAGCCGTTGCAGCCTTTGCCGCAACAGCCTTCGGTACCGATCCGGTTGGTCTTGAACCGGCGTTGGTTGCCATCCTCGCCGATCTTTTCCACCAGTTCGTCTCGGCGGCGCTCATAGGCATTGGGGTTGTCACGGCCCGAGGTTTCCAGCCCTTGCACCAGCTTGTCAAAGCGGATGCGGCTCCAGTGTTCGTCGGTCAGTGCGCGTTCCTTGCGCAGCACGGAATAGACAGGGAACCGGGCACGCAAGTCGTCGATGTCTTCGTGATCGAACAGGGAGAAGGGCAGGCGGATGACGGTTTTCGTGCTGCCATGCATCACGTCCAGCCGCGCGCCATCATGGGCGCGTTCGAAATCATAGACCCGCAGCAGAACCGTGTCGCGCGAGATGGGTGAGACGAAATCCAGCACGTCGCCTGGTTCCAGCTTGTTCTTCACCTCGACCAGAAACGCGTCCTCGGTGACCTCGGTGACGATCCCGGCATATTCCCATTGTGCGATCGAGGCCGTGTGTTCGTAATCATGCGCATAATTGGTCAGGCGCCCTTGGTGGAAGGCCAGCGTATAGCCACGGTTCCCGACGGTTTCGAGTTCGCGCATGTAAGGTTTCGGGTCCCAGCTCTCGGGGTCGGCGTGATAGTCATCAATGGCCATACGATAGGCCCGCGCGACGATAGCGGCGTAATACTCGGACTTGCCGCGCCCTTCGACCTTGAGGCTGTCGACGCCGATCTTCAGGTATTCATCCAGCTTGGGCATGATGCACAGATCGCGGGAGTTCAGGATATACGAGCCGCGATCATCCTCTTCGATGGGCATCAGATCACCGGGGCGGCAACCTTCTTCCAGCAGGAATTCGAACAGGTCGGCATTTTCCTCGGTAATTCGGATTTCTTCACGCGTGCCATCCTTGAGGCGCAGCTTCAGGCCATAGTTCCAGCGGCAGGAATTGGCACAGTTGCCCTGATTAGCACCACGCTCGGCCATGAAATTCGACAGCAGACAGCGGCCCGAATAAGTCATGCACATGGCGCCGTGAACAAAGGCCTCAAGCTTGATGTCAGGGCATTTCTCGCGGATTTCGACTAGTTCAGGGTAGGAAACCTCGCGCGCCAGTACCACCAGTTCGGCCCCCTGATCCTGCCAGAACTTCACCGACAGCCAGGAACAGATATTGGCTTGGGTCGAGATATGCAGCGGCAATTCGGGCGCGCGTTCGCGCACATATTGGAATACACCGGGATCGGCGATGATCAGCCCGTCGGGCTTTACCCTGCGGACGGTGTCGATGTATTCGTCCAGCTTCGGGATGTCCTTGTTGTGCGAAAACAGGTTCAGCGTCAGGTAAGCACGCCGACCATGTTGGTGGCAGAACTCGACCCCTTCGATTACCTCTTCCAGCGAGAATTCGGATTTTGTGCGCAGCGACATATCCGGCGTACCCAGATACACCGCATCCGCCCCGTAGAGGATGGCGAGTTTCAGCTTGCGCAGATTGCCCGCGGGCATCAGCAATTCGGATCTGGACTGGGTCATGGACATACCGGGGTTTAGATCAAGGGGGCCTTTTACGGCAAACACCCCGAGTCCAAAAGCCCGTTATCTGCGACGGAACCGCGCTGTGCCGATAACCTCGATCAGTTGTTGCCGGACGGGGTCGGGCTGCGCCTGGACGGCGTTCAGCACCTCGCGAAGTTCGGCGCGCAACCCGTGCATCTGGTCGATCAGAGAAATCATCATCGACAGCGCGTCCGGCTCCATCTCGTACTGATCGTGAAGTTCACAGGCCAGTTCCAGACGGGCGACATCGAGGCTGTGATAGACCAGACCCTCATCCGTTTGTTCAGGGATCACGATCTCGGCGGCTAGATACTCGGTCAGCCGGGCCGAGGTCAGGCGGGTGACTGTTGCGATCAGTTCCTTTTCTGTCAGGCTCATGACGGCATTCCTTTGCGCGGATCATAGCGGTGGCTTTCGCGCCACGTCTCCATGAAGTGCTTCAAATCGTCGTCGATCTGGTCGGGCATCGAAACAGTCAGTTCGATCAGTTGATCGCCCCGTTCGGTTGAGCCGCGTTTCTTGACCCCTTTGCCACGTAGGCGCAATGTCTTGCCGCTGCTGGTACCCGCCGGGACGCTGACATTCACGCCACCGTCGATGGTGGGGGCGGGGACCTTGCCGCCCAGAATGGCCTCGTCAATCGTGATCGGCAGAATGATGTGGATGTCGTCGCCCTGACGGTCGAAGACCGGGTGTTTTGCAACCGAGACCGTGACCAGGGCGTCACCCGGAGGACCCTCACCAAAGCCGGGATCACCCTTTCCGCGCAGACGGATGGTCTGGCCGTCCGTGATGCCAGCGGGTATCTTCACCTCGATCCGGTCGCCGTCGGGCAGGGTCAGTTTCTGGCTGGCGCCGAATACGGCATCCAGAAAGCTGATCTGCAGGCTGTAGGCGCGATTGTGCCCCGGCGCGTGGAATTCATGGGTGCGCTGACCGTATCCGCCGCGGCCCCGCATGAACTCGGCAAAGATGTCCGACATGTCGTCCGGATCTGCGGCGCGCCCGCGATAGGGGTTTCCGGCGGCCTCGGCATAGTCGCGGTAATACTGCTGCTGCGGGCGTTCCTGACCCGAGGCGTCTATCTCGCCATTGTCGTATTGCGCGCGCTTTTCGGGGTCTTTCAGCAGATCATAAGCTGCAGCGGCGGCCTTGAACTTGGCTTCGGCCTCGGCGTCACCGGGTTTCAGGTCGGGGTGGCATTCCTTGGCGATGCGCCGATAGGCCTTTTTGATCTCGGCATCGCTGGCGTCTTTGGCGACACCAAGGACGGAATAGGGATCGTCGCTCATCTCACCTCTCGCAGGTCGGGCGGAACAGGATGGGTTTTATCATGCGTTTTCAATGGCCCAAAAGGAAGGGACTTTTGAAACCGCTCGCAAATTCCCGCAGGTCTGTTAACATATGCATGTTTCGAATTGTTTTTTGACGGAGATCCCCATGACGCGCAGAATCAAGTCCATTCTGGCTCTGCTGGCCGGGAATGCCATCGGGTTGCTGCTGGCGGCGGTTCTATTGTCAGAATTTGCGATCCGGCCGATCTCGTTCATCGTGGTGGTGATCGTCTTTACGCTGGTTCAGGTGATTGCTGAGCCACTGATCCTGAAGCTGGGGGAAAAGAAAGCACCCGCTTTGAAAGGCGGGATCGCGTTGATCGTGACATTCGTAGGTTTGCTGGTGACCGATCTGGTGACCAACGGGCTGACGATTGGAGGGATTTCGAACCTGCTGGCCGCAACACTGCTGGTATGGTTGGGCGCGCTGATCGGCAGTATAGTGCTGCCGATCTATGTGTTCACGGAACTGCGCGAGCCCAAGAAGTAGCTACAGCGCGTTCAGGCTGGTCTCGATCGCCTGCCACAGCTCTTCCACCGGTTCACACCCGACAGACAGGCGGATGAAGGCGGGGTCGACATTGTCACCCCACCGCGCGCGGCGCTCGGCCGAACTGTGGACGCCACCGAAGGATGTTGCCGGGCGCAGCATCGGGCAGGCGTTGATGAAGGCTTCGGCCTTTTCTTCGGTCTCGAGAGTGATCGACATCAGGAACCCGAACCGCGTGGTTTGGGTTTTGGCCAGCGCGTGTGAGGGATCATCTGGTAGGCCGGGGTAGCGGATTTGCTGAATCGCCGGGTGATCGGCCAATCGCTCGGCCAGCACCTGCGCCGAGGAACACATGCGGTCGAAGCGCACGTCCAGCGTTTCCAATCCGCGATGCAGCAGCCATGCCTCATGCGGGCCCGGGATCGCGCCGGAAACCCGCCGCCATTCCTCAACCCGCTCCATGATCTGCGCATTGCGGCTGGCTACATGCCCCATCAGCAGGTCGGAATGCCCGCCCATGGCCTTGGTGTCTGATGCCACCACCACGTCGACGCCCATATCCAGCGGGCGCTGGCCCAAGGGGGTCAGGGTCGTATTGTCGGCAAATGTGATCCCGCCGGCGTCACGAACGGCCGAGGCGATGGCAGGCAGGTCTATCATGTCCAACCCGGGGTTCGAGGGGCTCTCGACAAAGACCACATCGAACCCGTCTAACCCGCCTTCGGTGAAGGTGGTTGTCGGGCGTTCTGTAACCGAAACACCCAGACCGGACAAAAACCGGTCGGCCAATACCCGCGTGACGTAGTACCCATCCGAGGGAATCAGCAGGCGCGACCCCGCTTTCAATGTTGCGAACAAGGCCGCCGAGATCGCCCCCATGCCGGACGGGAATGTCAGACAAGGTGCGTCCTCAAGGTGGGCCAGCACATGTTCCAGATGTTGCCATGTGGGGTTGTCGACGCGCCCGTACGTGGGCAGACCGGCCGTTGCGCCCGGCAGGTGGTACATACTGCTTTGGGTCAGCGGCAGGGTCACTGGCTCACCCGCGTTCAGCGTGTTGCCGCGCAGGTGCAGCATTTCTCCGGTCTTCGGGGCCATGGCTCAGCGCCCCGGAATTTCGTCACGAGGCGGGGCGGGTTCCCAGTTCTCGATGATGTCGACTGCCTCTTGCGCGGTGTCGACAAAGCGGAACAGGTCGAGGTCTTCGTCCGAGATCGTGCCCGCATCAGCCAGAGCCTCCCAGTTGATAACCTTTTCCCAGAATTCGCGACCAAACAGCAGGAAAGGCACGCGCTCCATCCGGCCGGTTTGGATCAGGGTGAGGGATTCGAACAGCTCATCCATCGTACCAAACCCGCCGGGGAAGATGGTGATGGCGCGGGCGCGCATCAGGAAATGCATCTTGCGGATTGCGAAATAATGGAAGTTGAAGCTGAGATCGGGCGTAACATAAAGGTTCGGCGCTTGTTCATGCGGCAGCACGATGTTCAGGCCGATGGAACAGCCACCCGCATCCTGCGCACCCCGGTTCCCGGCCTCCATCACACCGGGGCCGCCGCCGGTGACGATGACGTTTTCACGGCAACCGGTTTCATTGGATTTCTCGGTCATCAGCCGCGCAAACTCACGCGCCTCGTCATAATATTGCGATAGGTTGGCCAATGTCTCGGTTCGGGCGGTGTGTTTCTGCGACGGCTCGGGGATGCGCGCACCGCCGAACATGACGATGGTCGAGGTGATCTCGCGCTCGGTCATGATCATCTCGGGTTTCAGCAGTTCCAGCTGCAGGCGCACCGGGCGCAGCTCATCCCGACACAGGAAATCGTCATCCGCAAAGGCAAGGCGATAGGCGGGTGAGCGTGTCTGCGGCGTGTCCGGAACTTCACTCGCGGTCGAGCGGTCGGTCTGCGCGTCGCGGAAGGGGCTCAGGCGGTCTTCTCTCATAGGTGATCTATCCATGCTTGCGTGTTCTTCAAACAGCTATAGGGTTCGCGGCCAGAGCGCCAGTCACGGAAGAACAACAATGAATTGGAAGAGTGAAATTTCGGAAGCAACCGCCCGGATTGCCGGGTACGCGCAGGTGACTCCGGTGGTGGAAAGTCAGGCTTTGGGGCTGGGCTATCCGGTCGAAATGAAGCTGGAGCACTTGCAGCATACCGGCAGTTTCAAGGCGCGCGGGGCGTTCAATACGTTGCTCAGCCTGGATGTGCCCGAGGCGGGTGTTGTTGCTGCATCCGGCGGAAACCATGGCGCGGCGGCGGCTTACGCAGCGCGGTCCTTGGGCTATCCGGCGAAAATCTTCGTGCCGGAAATAGCGGGGCCGTCCAAGATTGCCCTGATCCAACAGACTGGCGCTGATCTGAGCGTGGTGTCCGGTGAATATGCCAACGCGCTGACCTGCGCGCAGCAGCACGAAGAGGCAACCGGCGCGATGCAGATCCACGCTTATGATGCACCCGCCACCGTGGGCGGGCAGGGCACCTGCTTTGCCGAGTGGGAGGCGCAAGGACTGAAGGCCGATACGGTTCTTATCGCTGTCGGCGGTGGTGGATTGATCGCCGGGGCGCTGGGCTGGTTTCAAGGCGCGCGCAAGGTTGTGGCGGTCGAACCAGAGGCCTCTTGCGCGCTGAACGCGGCCTTGCAGGCAGGAAAGCCGGTGGATGTCACCGTCTCGGGCATTGCCGCCAACGCGCTGGGCGCGCGGCGGATTGGCTCGATCTGTTTCGGTCTGGCGCAGGGGATGACCTCGGTTCTGGTGAGGGATGAGGCCATTGCCGAGGCGCAGCAGTTGCTTTGGCAAGCCCATCGAATCCTTGTGGAACCGGCAGGTGCGACGGCGTTGGCGGCACTGCTATCGGGGGCCTACCAGCCGGAACCGGGCGAGCGGGTGGCGGTGCTGATCTGCGGCGGCAATATCTCTCCAGACCCTCTGGGCGCATAAAACCGCAGCAAACAGCCGCAAAGCGCGCGTTCAGCGTCGCATTGCGGCCAGTCCTTCGCTTGCGTATAGGCAACACCAACGTGAACAGATTCTGCAGGGAGCCCACACATGTCCAACGCGCAACTGGAAGCCGCCATCGAAGCCGCCTGGGAGGCGCGCGACACCATTACCCCCGCCACCACCGGTGAGACCCGAGAAGCGATCGAAGATACGCTGAACGCATTGGACAGTGGTTCGCTGCGTGTGGCCGAAAAGCTGGAAAGCGGTGACTGGCACGTGAACCAGTGGGCCAAGAAAGCGGTTCTGCTGGGCTTTCGCATCAAGGATATGGAAATCCAGAACGGCGGCCCGCAGGCTGGCGGCTGGTGGGACAAGGTGGACAGCAAGTTCGCCGGTTGGGGCGAGAACCAGTGGCAAGCCGCCGGTTTCCGCGCGGTTCCGAACTGCGTGGTTCGCAAGTCGGCCTATATAGCGCCGGGCGTGGTGCTGATGCCGTCTTTCGTGAACCTGGGCGCCTATGTCGACGAGGGTACCATGGTTGACACATGGGCCACCGTCGGCTCTTGCGCGCAGATCGGCAAAAACGTTCACCTGTCCGGCGGAGTTGGCATCGGTGGCGTGCTGGAGCCGATGCAGGCCGGCCCCACCATCATCGAGGACAACTGCTTTATCGGCGCGCGCTCCGAAGTGGTCGAGGGCTGTATCGTCCGTGAGGGCTCGGTTCTGGGCATGGGCGTGTTCATTGGCAAATCGACCAAGATCGTCGACCGCGAAACCGGTGAGGTCATGTATGGCGAAGTGCCGCCTTATTCGGTGGTCGTTGCCGGTTCGATGCCGTCCAAGAACAATGTCAGCCTGTACTGCGCCGTGATCGTGAAGCGGGTGGACGAAAAGACCCGTTCGAAAACCGGTATCAACGAGCTGCTGCGCGACTGATCGAACCGCAGATCAAACAGGGGTCGCGGCATCGTGCTGCGGCCTTTTTTGTTTACGCTTTAACCGGATAGCGGTCGGGTTCCTCGAATACGTCGATCACCCGCGTTCCGGCCTTGATCTTGCCGCCATGTTCGACACCGGACGGGATCGAATAGCTATCGCCGGGGCGGTAGATTTTGGTCTCATCCCCGATAATCAGTTCCACTTCACCTTCAATCACCGTGCCCCATTGGGCCTTGTGCGAATGTGCGGGCAGTTCGAAATCCTTCAGGAAGGTGAAGAAGGCTACCAGCCCCGTATCCGACCGGATCACCGCTGATTGCACCACGTCCTCGGGAAAAGGCACGTCGAGGCTCGGAAAGTCGGTGATGAATTCAGGATAGGGCATGGAGGCATCCTTTGCGATATGTGTCACCGCACTATGACGGCGAAGTTGCGGTCCTGCAATTCCCGACCGCTTGACCGTAGGCGGGCGCACGGCTATGGCCCCCACCATGGAAAAGCAAAAGAAACCCTCTCGTCAGCAGGTTTATACCCTGCTTGTGCAGATCGGCCGCAAGGACGGCGACGGCCTGCCCGAAGGCGCGACCGGGGCGGCGCTGATGTGTTTCGCCAGCGGTGTGGACGAGGCCGAGGCCGTGCGTGAAACCGTGGCCATACTTAAACAGGCCGATACCGCGCCGCTGGATGTCACCGGCTATGGCACCTTGGCCGAGCGCGAGGCGCAGGGCCATGACATCGACCCCGACGAACGGGCGTTGATGCAGCGGGCTTTGGATGAAAACGCCGTGGTCGTCGCGCAGATGACGCCGTTTTTTGGCGATGAGGAACAGGCCTAGTTCCGCGCCCCGAACCACTTGCGGTAAATCTCGTCATAAGTGCCATCTTCGCGCAGCGACAGCAGGGCCTGGTTGACTTCTTCGACCAGGGGTGAGCCGGTCGGAAACGCGATCCCATAGCTTTCACGCAGGAAGACGCCGCCGGTCATTGTGGCGATCCGGCGGCCTTCGTGCGAGGCGTAGTAGGACAGGATTGGTGCGTCAAAGACCGCAGCGTCCAAGTCCTTGTCCTCGAAGGCGGCCAGCATCTCATCAAGGCCGGAATACCCGACAAACTCGATATCGCGCCGGTTCAGGAAACTGGCGGCGGTCGAGTCGGTGATCGTGCCGACCTGTTTGCCATAGAGATCGTTGACGGAATTAACGCTGCCGCTGATTGCATCCACCGTCATGACCGAGGTGATGCGCGCCGTGAACACCGACACGATGAACAGGGACGAGACCACCAGAATTACGCCCAACAGGCGGCCGAACGGGGTGCGGGGCATCCGTTCCTCGAAGCCGCCATTCACTACAAGATTCAGCGCCCACCAGAAAGAGGGGAACCACGCTTCGTTTAACTTGCGGTCGAAATAAGGCTGCGAGCGGCGTTCGAACGTCCACATCAACATGCCACCGCCCAACAAGAGGGCGAAGGCCAGGCCGATGGCGATAAACAATTCGCGCGACAGCAGCGCATGCAGCAATGACGGCTGGCGCGCTGCCTCGGACGGGACCATAATCTGCAACCCGGCCTCGAAAATCGGCTGGCTGAAGTCCATCTGCGTCTCACGCGCGGCGGTGATCGAGATATTGGCGATGGCCAGATCAGCGGATCCGTTCTGCACCGCGCCCAGCATCTCGCCGAACGACCCGACACGGTTGACCGAATACTCCCAGTTCAGCGACTCGGCGAGCGCCTCAAGCAAGTCCATGGAAAACCCGGTCTGCGCCCCGTCTTCAGCATAGGAAAACGGAGGGCGGGTCACCGTGGTGACATTCAGGGTCTGTGCCTGGCTTTGCTGTGCAAGAACGGCAAAGGTCATACAGACCAATGCGAAAAGCGCGCGTATCATCTTCTAATCACCTGTTTCGCGGGGCTCTAACGCAGATTTGAACGGTGCAGCAAGGTATTCGCGGGGTAAAGTCCTGTGTTTTGTTGGGGTGTCAAAGCGAAACGCTTGCAAAAAAGCGATCAGATTTGCGTGGGCAGGGGTTGGCAATCGGCCCAATTCGTTGAATCTGTGCGCGCAAACGAACCAGAGGGGCTCCGCCATGACTGATCCGGTAGAATTGACAGCGGCCCTGACCCGTTGCCCATCGGTCACACCCGAGGAAGGCGGTGCCCTGGTTCTTTTGGAACAACTTCTGTCCGATGCGGGGTTCGACTGCACCCGCGTGGACCGCGGAGGCATCAGCAACCTGTTTGCCCGCTGGGGCGAAAAAGGCCACGGGCGCAGCTTTGGCTTCAACGGTCACACCGATGTAGTGCCCGTCGGGGACGAGGCCGCGTGGACCATGCCGCCCTTTGGTGCCGAGATCCGCAACGGTTTGATGTATGGGCGCGGGACCACCGACATGAAATCCGGCGTGGCGGCCTTTGCGGCAGCAGCGGTGGATTTCGTGCGCGAAACGCCGCCCGATGGCGCCGTTATCCTGACCATCACCGGCGATGAAGAGGCCGATGCGTTGGACGGCACCACAGCACTGTTGGACTATATGACTGAATCCGGTGAACGGATGTCGGTCTGTCTGGTGGGCGAACCGACCTGCCCAAACACGATGGGTGAGATGATGAAGATCGGCCGCCGAGGTTCGATGACCGCATGGTTCACCGTGACCGGCGCGCAGGGCCATTCGGCCTATCCACACCGGGCAAGAAACCCTCTGCCCGCGATAGCGCGGCTGATGGACCGGCTGGCCAGTCACGAGTTGGATCGCGGTTCGGACCATTTCGACGCCTCGACGCTGGCGGTTGTGAATATCGACACGGGCAACGAAGCGACCAACGTGATCCCGGCGCAAAGCAGTGGGGCGGTGAATATTCGTTTCAACGATCTGCACTCAGGGGCAAGCCTCAGCGAATGGCTGCGGACCGAGGCGCAAACCGTGGCCGAAACCTATGGGGTCGAGGTGGCGGTCAAGATCAAGATCTCGGGCGAAAGCTTCCTGACTCCGCCCGGCCCGCTGTCCGATCTGGTGGCGCAGGCGGTCGAGGCGGAAACCGGTACCCGGCCCGAGATGTCCACGACGGGCGGCACCTCGGATGCGCGGTTTGTGAAAAACCACTGTCCGGTGGTCGAGTTTGGCCTGGTTGGCCGCACGATGCATCAGGTGGATGAATGCGTTGAGGTGGCGCATATCGATCAGCTGAAGGCGATCTACACGCGCATCCTGCGGGACTATTTCGCCTGAGTGATGCAGCGCACTCTGGTCATCATGGTCAAAGAGCCACGCCCCGGGCGGGTAAAAACCCGGCTGGGCCGCGATATCGGCATGGTCGGTGCGGCGTGGTGGTTTCGGCAGCAGACCCGGTCGCTGATCCGGCGACTTCGCGACCCGCGCTGGCAGATCGTGCTGGCGGTGTCCCCGGATCGCGAAGGGCTGACCAGCCGCATCTGGCCTGCTGATCTGCCGCGCGCGGCACAAGGGCGGGGGGATCTGGGTCACCGGATGGGTCGGATGCTGTGCGGAATGCCGAAAGGACCCGTTTGCCTGATCGGCGCGGATATTCCCGGCATCACACGCGGGCACATCGCACGGGCGTTCAAGGCGCTTGGTCAGGACCAGATGGTCTTCGGCCCTGCACCGGACGGAGGGTACTGGCTGGTCGGTGCGCAACGATACAGTGCGCTGCCGCTGGGCCTATTCCGCGATGTCCGTTGGTCAACCGAACACGCCCTGGCGGACACGCTGGCCTCTGTCACCGGCACGCGCGTGGCCTTGCTGGATCAGTTGCGCGATGTCGACACGCTGGCCGATCTGAAGCCCTGACCCTTTTTAGTCATGACGCGGTCGCATCCCCGTGCTAGGCCGGAATCATGACTCGCATCCCCACCAAGCAAGAGGTCCTCGACTGGATCTCGGCGAACCCCACCCTGACCTCGAAACGCGATATCGCCAAGGCCTTTGGCATCAAGGGCGCGGACCGGATCGACCTGAAACGAATCCTCAAAGAGCTTGAGGCCGAAGGACATCTGGAAAAGCGCAAGCGCAGCTATCGCGACCCAGATCGCCTGCCGCCGGTCAGCGTGTTGCAGGTGAAGGCTCCGAATGCCGATGGCGATCTGTTTGCCCGTCCGCTGGAATGGCATGGCGAAGGGGTCGAGCCCATCGTTCTGATCATCACCCGTGCCAGCGACCCGGCGCTGGGCGAGGGTGACCGAATCTTGGCCCGTCTGACCGTGGTGCATGAGGAAGACCACAATTACGAGGCCCGCCTGATCCGCCGCATCGGGACCAACCCGCGCAAGATCGTCGGAATCTTCCGCAAAGGGGCTGAGGGCGGGCGGATCGTGCCTATCGACAAGACCGGCCAGACCGAATGGCTGGTCCAGGACGGCGCGGTTCTGGGCGCGAAAGACGGCGAATTGGTCGAGGCCGAACAGGCCGGCCCCAAGAACCGCATGGGCCTGCCCCGCGCACGGATCGTGGAACGTCTGGGCGACCCGTCTGCGCCGAAGGCCGTGTCCCTGATCGCCATCCATCAACATGGCATCCCGGACGAATTCCCCGACAAGGTGATTGCCGAGGCCGACAAGGCCAAACCTGCTGGCCTGAAGGGCCGCGAAGACCTGCGGGACATGCCGCTGCTCACCATCGACCCCTCGGATGCGCGGGATCATGACGACGCCTGCTACGCCCATGCCGATGACGATCCGAAAAACCCCGGCGGTCACGTGGTCTGGGTCGCGATTGCCGACGTTGCTGCCTATGTGCAGCCCGGCACCGCGCTGGATCGTGAGGCACGCAAGCGCGGCAACTCCAGCTATTTCCCCGACCGCGTGGTGCCGATGCTGCCCGACCGTCTGTCGGGTGATTTGTGTTCCCTGCACGAGGGCGTTCCGCGTGCCTGTATCGCCGTTCGGATGCAGATCGATGCTGAGGGCAACAAGATCGGCCACCGTTTCGTTCGTGGCCTGATGCGCTCTGCCGCGTCGCTGCATTACACCGAGGTGCAGGAGGCCATCGATGGCAACCCGAACGACCGCACTGGGCCGTTATTGGAGCCGGTGCTGAAACCGCTCTACGCCGCTTACGCCGCGCTGAAGAAGGCCCGCGCCGTGCGGCAGCCGCTGGAGCTGGACCTGCCGGAACGCAAGATCGTCCTCAGCGAATCAGGAGAGGTCGAAAGTGTGGCTTTTCGCGAGCGTCTGGATGCGCACAAGCTGATCGAAGAGTTCATGATCCTCGCCAATGTCGCCGCTGCCGAAACCCTGATCGCCAAACGCCGCCCGCTGCTGTTCCGCGTGCACGAGGAACCCGCGCCCGAGAAACTGGAAAGCCTGCGGGAAACGGCGCAAGCAGCGGGGCTGAATCTTGCCAAAGGGCAGGTGCTGCAGACCCGTCATCTGAACGCGCTGCTTAACGCTGCCGCCGGGACCGAAGACGCCGAACTGATCAACCTCAGCACGCTGCGGTCGATGGCGCAGGCCTATTATAACCCCGAGAATTTCGGCCATTTCGGGCTGGCGCTGCGGAACTATGCGCATTTCACCTCGCCCATTCGGCGTTATGCCGACCTGATCGTGCACCGGGCGCTGATCTCGGCGCATGGCTGGGGTGAAGACGGGCTGACCGAGGACGAAATCGCGCGGCTCGATGAAACCGCCACCCATATCTCGGACACCGAGCGGCGTTCGATGATGGCGGAACGCGACACGACCGATCGCTATCTGGCCGCCTATCTCAGCGAGCGGGTGGGCAATGAGTTCTCGGGCCGTATCAGCGGTATCGCCCGGTTCGGGGCTTTCGTGAAGATGGATGAGACCGGCGCGGATGGGTTGGTGCCCGTGCGATCGCTGGGGCGCGAGTTTTTCCACTTTGACCGCGAGGCCGGGACCCTGATGGGGTCAGACACAGGGCTAATCATTGCCATCGGCCAGCGCGTCACCGTGCGCCTGACTGAGGCGACACCCGTCACCGGCGGGCTGGAACTGGAATTGCTGTCCATCGATGATCAGGCTCTGCCGCTCGGTCGTGGCCCGAAAGGGCGGCCGACACGACGCAAGGCGGTCAGCACCAAGCGCAAGAAAGACAAGATTAAACGCAAGGTCGAACGCAAACGCCGTCAGAGGTGATAGGTCAGCGCACGCGCAATCAGCCAGCCGTGGCGGGTCGGGTCTATCTGCGCGGGTTCGTCGAATAGAACGGCCCTGTTGCCATCCAGCCGATCCACACCTGGAAAGGCCGAGGTGAAATCACCCATCAACCGGCTTTGGCAGTGCACGAACAGTGCAAAAGACGCGGCCTTATGCGTTCCGACCCGGATCGTCGATCCTTTTGGCGCCAGATAGGCGGGTTGCCCCCAGCGCAGCGCCTCTTCCAGAGGCTGCGCACGGGGGTGGGACTCGGCCGTCTCAAAGATCAACTCGCGCAGGACCAGCGCACCGGCGCGGGCCTTCTTTGGCAGCGCTTCGTAAGCAGCGGCTACTTTTGGGTCATCAAATGGCTTCATCTCAGCAGCTTATCCCGTTTGATCCGACACGTCAGAAGTTTCGGTCTGAGTACTTTGTGAATCCCGCGTTTTGCGCTATTCTGGCCCCGAGCAGTAATCAGGAATTTCGGAATGCGTAAATGCACAAGTGGCGTCATTGCCGCTGCATTATGGGCATCCATTGTGCAGGCGGAATCCCTCAATTCGGCGGATGGGTCTCAGACCTTTCAGCTGGCCTCGGCCGATCTGACAGTATCGTTACGACCGGTTCTGCGGCCCTCAGCGATGGAGTATCGGGTGTCAACCGAAGGAAACGCGCGGTTTCAGGCGTGGCTGGGGGCGTTTCGGGAACGGGCGCTTGAACAGGACATCTCCGCCGCAACGCTGGATCGGGCGCTGGCCGGGCTGACCTATGACAAGAAGATCATCGAACGCGACCGCGATCAGGCTGAATTCTCGAAACCGATCTGGGAGTATCTGGATTCTGCCGTCTCGGATACGCGCGTCTCCAACGGCCGGGCAGGGCTTGAGCGTCACCACGCAATCCTGACCCGGATCGAGGCGCAATATGGCGTCGAGAAAGAGGTGGTCACCGCGATCTGGGGCCTTGAGACCGCGTTCGGCACGTTCCAGGGCAGTGACCATACCATCCGATCACTGGCGACGCTGGCCTTTGACGCACGGCGGTCGCAGTTCTTTGAAACCCAGCTGATTGCTGCGTTGCAGATCATTCAGGCCGGGGATGTCAGCCCCGGTGACATGGTTGGCAGTTGGGCGGGTGCGATGGGGCACACGCAGTTCATGCCGACCTCATACCTGGATCACGCGGTGGATTTTGACGGCGACGGGCGGCGGGATATCTGGTCGGATGACCCCACCGACGCGCTGGCCTCGGCCGCCGCCTATCTGGCGCGGCACGGCTGGACCAAGGGGCAACCCTGGGGGGTTGAGGTGCACCTGCCCGAAGGGTTCGACTATGCCATCGCCAAACGGGACTACACCCAGATGCCATCTGACTGGGCCGCGCGTGGGGTAGTCGGGCGCGACGGCAACCCGGTCCCGGATCACGGGCAAGCCGCCATCCTTTTGCCCGCCGGAGGGCAGGGAGTGGCGCTGATGATCTTCGACAATTTCGGGGTGATCGAGACCTACAACGGCGCCGACGCTTATGTGATCGGCATCGGCCATCTGTCCGACCGTCTGGCCGGACGCAACCCGTTTCAGGCCGACTGGCCCCGCAGCGACCGGGCGCTGAGCTTTTCCGAGAAAAAGGAACTGCAATCCCGCCTGACCGAGGCCGGGTTCGATACGCAGGGCATCGACGGGCGTACCGGGCCAAATACGACCGACGCGGTGCGGGCTTATCAACTGGCACAGGGGTTGTTGCCGGATGGATATGCGAGTCTCAGACTGTTGGAGCGGTTGCGGTAAGGACGCAGCAAAGGCCCTGACCTTTGACAACGTTCCGGCGTATTAGTTGCAGAAGGTTGGTCGAGTTGGCCAATCTCTTGTTACTTCCTGCCACGGATATTGTGTCGGTTCTTACCGGTCCCAAGTGTGCTTCAAATTGATGAGGCCGCTCCATGATTGATGACGAACCGAAGCCAGCACAATATTACGATGATCGCAGCATCTGGACCCTAGACCCAACATCCGCAGACAAAGAAGTCTACGATGTCTTCGCGACCAACGTGGTCCACCTGGTACAGCTTCTCGACGAAAAGGAACCTCTTATGTCGAGGGACGTTTACGCAAGGCTTTTTGCGTCCTTGCTGGACTTGTCCAGAGTTTTGGGAGAGTACGAAGACAGTTGGAGCCGGAGCTACGAAACGCGGTAAACCGGTACCTGCCGAAAAAGTGAACCCGAAGGACACCGGCAAAAAAGCCGGTGTCATCAGGCGGTCCTTACGTATTCCAGGCGCTTTCTTATGCCGCCGCCTTCATCAGCCCTTGGGCGATGATCTCGGCCTGCGCCTCGTCCAGCGACTTGCGGATACGCACGAACATCTCGTCGATATCCGCAGGCGTCAGAACCAGCGGCGGTGAGATGATCATCCGGTCGCCCACATGGCGCATGATCAGGTTGTTGGCAAAGCAACGGTCGCGGCAGATATAGCCGATGGTGCCGGGCTCGGACGCGAACTTGGCACGGCTGACCTTGTCCGGGGTCAGTGCGATCGAGGCCATCATGCCGACAATCTTGGCCTCACCCACCAGCGGGTGATCGACCAGCGCCTCCCACTTCTCTTTCAGATAGGGCGCGGCCACGTCGCGGACGTGATCGACGATTTTTTCTTCTTCGAGGATACGCAGGTTTTCCAGCGCCACGGCGGCGGCGACGGGGTGGCCGGAATAGGTGTAGCCGTGGTTGAACTCGGTGCCGCCGATAACTTCGGCAATCTCGTCGTTGACGATGGACCCACCGATGGGCGCATAGCCCGAGCTGAGCCCTTTGGCGATAGTCATGATATGCGGTTTGATGCCAACGGTTTGCGAACCGAACCAGTTGCCGGTGCGGCCAAAGCCGCAGATCACCTCATCGGCGACCAGCAGAATATCGTATTTGTCGCAGATGCGCTGAACCTCGGGCCAGTAGGTGTCGGGTGCCACGATCACACCGCCCGCGCCCTGAACGGGTTCGGCGATGAAGGCAGCGACGCGATCCTCGCCCAGCTCCAGAATGGCCTCTTCCAGCTCACGCGCGCGGGCCAGACCGAAATCCTCGGGCGTCATGTCGCCGCCCTCGGCCCACCAGTTCGGCTGGTTGATGTGATGGATGTTCGGGATCGGAATGCCGCCTTGCGCATGCATCCCGGCCATACCGCCCAACGAGGCCGAGCCCACGGACGAGCCGTGATAGGCATTCTTGCGGCTGATGATGATGTTTTTGTCGGGTTGGCCTTTCTCGGCCCAATAGGTGCGCACCAAACGGATATTGGTATCGTTGGCCTCTGACCCGCCCGCAGCAAAGAACACATGGTTCAAATCGCCCGGTGCCAGTTCGGCCAGTTTCCTGGCCAGTGCAATGGCTGGCACGTGGGTCGTTTTGAAAAAGGTGTTATAGTACGGCAGTTCACGCATTTGGCGGGCGGCGACCTCGGCCAGCTCATCCCGACCATAGCCGATATTGACGCACCAAAGGCCAGCCATGGCGTCCAGAATCTCTTCACCCTCGCTGTCGGTCAGATAGACGCCATTGGCGCGGGTGATGACGCGCGCGCCTTCTCGGCCAAGCGACCCATTGGCCGAAAACGGGTGTATGTGGTGGGCGGCGTCCAGCGCCTGCAACTCAGCGGTGGGCATGTGATTGGTGATGGTGGACATCCGGAAATCTCCTGCAAAAGCGGTTGCCATTCACAATATGATCAAATTTTTTCCTGTCAATCGAATCGACTGTGTCTAGCCGTCGGTCAGGGAGTCCGCCATCAGCTCCATCCCCTGTTCGATGTCCTGAGCGGTGGCTTTTGCCGCCCCGTCGACATCTTTGGCGCGCAGGGCGGCGATGATGTCCTTATGCCGGTCCGGTAAGCTTTGAGTGCCAAACCGTCCGCAAACCACGCGCAGAGACGGCCCGAATCTGAGCCAGAGCCGTTCGGCCAAGTCACGTAGAATCGGAGCATCCGCATAGGAATAAAGCGTCTCGTGGAAAGTGTGGTTCAGATGCAAATAGCCGCTGACATCTCCATCCGCGATCATGCGGTCCAGCCGCCGGTCGATATGCTCCAGATGGTCGATATCGGCGCCGCTCATATTCACGGTCGCGCGTTTGGAAAGCTCTGATTCTATTGACAGTCTAGCGAAAATCATCTGCTCGACATCACCCGCGGACAACAGCGGGACACTGACCCGTCGGTTGCCCTGAAACACCAGTGCACCGTCGGAAATCAGGCGGCGGATCGCCTCGCGAACGGGGGTCATGCCAACCTCCAGAGAATCAGTCAGCCCCTGAATCGTGACGGGCTGTCCGGGTACCAATTCACCGAACATGATCTGAGCCTTGAGGGTTTGATACACCTGCTCATGCGCGGGCCGTTTTTCGGCCTCTGTTTTGGAGCTCGACGCTTTATTTTTGATCAAATCCAATTAGTTTGCCCTGTTTCCAATGATGCTGACTTGCCAGATGCCTGACCTTTTGAAACCATACGCGGGATCGGGGGAAAACGCAAAACTTGATCAAATCCAAAAAAACGGGAAAATACCCGTACACTTTCAGGGAGAAAAAAATGTCAATCAAAACGCTGACGATGACCGCAGTCATCGCATTGGGGACTTCGGCGGCCTTCGCCGAAGAGGTGCGCGTTTACAACTGGTCCGACTATATTGATGAAGACCTTCTGAAGAAGTTCGAGGAAGAGACCGGCCTGACGCTGATCTACGACGTCTATGACAGTAATGAGGTTCTAGAGACCAAAATACTGGCTGGCGGATCAGGGTACGACGTCGTGGTGCCAACCGGCAGTTTTATGGGGCGTCAGATCGAAGCCGGGGCCTACCAGGAGCTGGATCAAGCCAAGCTTTCGAATATCGGAAACGCGTGGGATGTCATTGCCGAGCGCGTGGCGCAATTCGACCCGGGCAACAAGCATTCAGTCAATTACATGTGGGGGACGACCGGACTTGGCGTCAATGTCGACAAGGTCAAGGAAGTTCTGGGCGAGGATGCACCGCTGGACTCGATGGAATTGATCTTTAACCCGGAAAATATGGAAAAGCTCGCGTCTTGTGGCGTGCATTTTCTGGATGCCCCCGACGAGATGGTGCCTGCCGCAATGATTTATGCGGGCGTTGATCCGAACTCGTCAGAGAAGGACGATATCGCAAAGGCCGAAGAGGTTTTTGCAGCCGTTCGTCCCTACGTAACGAAGTTCCACAGTTCAGAATATATCAACGCGTTGGCGAATGGCGACATTTGTGTTGCCGTTGGTTTCTCGGGCGATGTTCTGCAAGCGCGCGACCGGGCTGCAGAGGCTGAAAACGGTGTTGATATTGCCTACAACGCGTTCAAGGAAGGATCGCAGATGTGGTTCGACCAAATGGCTGTGCCGGTCGATGCCCCCAACCCGGATGGTGCGCACAAGTTCATAGACTTTATGCTTGATGCTCAGAACATGGCCGCCGCGTCGAATTATGTGTACTACGCCAATGGTAACAAGGCTTCTCAGGAATTTCTGGCGGAAGACGTGATCGGTGATCCGGCGATTTACCCCTCTCCTGAAGCTATGGATAACACCTATGTCAAAGGGCCTTACCCTCAGAAAGTTCAGCGCGTCGTGACGCGCATGTGGACCAAGATCAAATCGGGCACCTGATCCGGTTTTGCGCAAGGCGGCCTGGCCGCCTTGCATCCTTTTACAGAATGTCGAACGGGGGCCGTTTTGAACTCTGACGTCTTTGAGCCGTGGAATGATCCACAGGCGAAACCTTTGATCCAGTTCCGGAATGTCACCAAACGGTTTGGAGACTTCACGGCCATCGACAACCTGTCTCTGGACATTTTCGAGCGCGAGTTCTTTGCGCTGCTGGGGCCTTCGGGCTGCGGCAAGACCACCATGATGCGGATGCTGGCCGGGTTCGAGAAACCCACCGAAGGGCATATCTTGCTGGGTGGTCAGGACATCGACCCGATCCCGCCGAATAAACGGGCGGTGAACATGATGTTCCAGTCTTATGCGTTGTTTCCGCATCTCAGCATTTGGGACAACATCGCTTTTGGCCTGCGCCGGGACAACATGCCCAAGCATGACCTTGAGGATCGAGTCGAAGAGATGCTGCGCCTGACCCGGTTGGAGCAATTCGCACGCCGCAAGCCGCACCAGATCTCGGGCGGGCAACGTCAGCGGGTGGCGCTGGCGCGGTCTCTGGCCAAGGCGCCCAAGCTGCTGCTGCTGGACGAACCGCTGGGCGCGCTGGACAAGAAATTGCGGCAGGACACTCAGTTCGAACTGATGGATATTCAGGAAAAGACCGGCACCACCTTTGTGATCGTGACCCACGATCAGGAAGAGGCGATGACGGTCGCCAGCCGCGTTGCGGTGATGGATCAGGGCAGGCTGATGCAGGTGGCAACGCCGGATCGCATCTATGAGAACCCGAACTCGGTCTATGTCGCGGATTTTATCGGCGATGTGAACATCATCGAAGGCCGGGCCTCGGCCAATGGCGAAGATACCTATCAGATCGACTGGGCCGAGGGGCAGTCGCCCTTGACGGCGACCTCGGCCAACGGGTTTTCGCAGGGACAGACCTGTCACCTTGCGATCCGGCCTGAAAAGGTGACGATCTCGGCAGACCGCCCGGCGGATGCGATCAATGCGGTGCAGGGCAAGGTGCACGACATCGCCTATCTGGGCAATCTCTCCACCTATCACGTTGAACTGCCGAACGGCACGATTATCAAGGCGCAGACGGCCAACACTCGCCGTATCTCGCGCCGGTCGTTTACATGGGAAGACCCGGTTTGGCTGTCCTGGACAGCAACCGCCGCGGTTTTGCTGGCAAGCTGATGCGCCGCGCGTTTCTGATTGCCGTTCCGTATGTCTGGCTGCTGGCGCTGTTTCTGGTGCCGTTTTTCATCGTCCTGAAAATCTCGCTGTCGGATACCGAACTGGCGATCCCGCCTTACACGCCGACGCTGGACCTGTCGCAGGGTTGGGCCGGGATCAAGGATTTCTTCAGCCAGTTGGACTTTGAGAATTTCGTCTGGCTGACCGAAGATGATCTGTATTGGAAGGCCTATCTCTCCAGCGTCAAAATCGCGGTCATTTCTACTTTTCTGACGCTGCTGGTGGGCTATCCCATCGCCTATGGTATGGCCCGCGCGCCCGCAGAATGGCGCCCTTCGCTGATGATGCTGGTAATCCTGCCTTTCTGGACCTCGTTCCTGATCCGGGTTTATGCGTGGATGGGTATCCTGTCGAACGAAGGCTACCTGAACCAGTTGCTGCTGTGGACGGGTATCATCTCAACTCCGCTGACCATTCTGAACACCAATACGGCTGTCTATATCGGCATCGTTTATACCTATCTGCCGTTCATGATCCTGCCGATCTATTCGTCTCTGGAACGGATGGATGAATCCCTGATCGAGGCCGCCGAGGATCTGGGTTGTTCCCGCCTGCAAGCCTTCTGGCTGGTGACCATCCCACTGTCGCGCCCCGGTATCATCGCCGGGTGTTTTCTGGTGATGATCCCGGTGATAGGCGAGTTCGTGATCCCGTCGCTGCTGGGCGGCTCGGGCACATTGATGATCGGTAAAGTGCTGTGGGAGGAGTTCTTCTCGAATCGTGACTGGCCGGTCGCCAGTGCAGTGGCGGTGGTGCTGTTGCTGATCCTTGTGATCCCGATCGTGCTGTTTCAGCGCAACCAGCAGAAACAGGCGGAGGCAGACCGATGAACAGGATGAGTTGGTTCAACACGGTTTCGCTGACCCTGGGGTTTGCATTCCTTTATATCCCGATGATCATCCTGATCATCTTCAGCTTCAACGAAAGCAAACTGGTGACGGTCTGGGCCGGGTTTTCGACCAAATGGTATGCATCGGTCGTGCAGAACGAAGCGTTTCTGGACGCCGCTTGGGTAACCGTACGTGTTGCGGTGTTCTCATCGACGCTGGCCACCATTCTGGGTACCGCGGCGGCTTATGTGCTGGTTCGCGGCGGTCGGTTCTTTGGCCGCACGCTGTTTTCCGGCATGATCTACGCGCCGCTGGTGATGCCCGAGGTGATCACCGGCCTGTCGCTGCTGCTGCTGTTCATCGGCATTGGGTTGGACCGGGGCATCCTGACCATCGTTCTGGCGCATACGACCTTTTCGATGTGTTTCGTTTCCGTGGTCGTCTCCTCGCGTCTAGTGACATTCGATCAATCGCTGGAAGAGGCCGCGTTGGATCTGGGCTGCTCGCCTGCGCAGGCGTTTCGTCTGGTGACCTTGCCGATCATCGCCCCTGCGGTGATCTCGGGCTGGTTGCTGGCCTTTACCCTGTCGCTGGACGATCTGGTGATTGCCTCCTTCACATCGGGGCCGTCTGCGACGACCTTGCCGATCAAGATCTTCTCGGCCGTGCGCCTGGGCGTCAGCCCCGAGATCAATGCGCTGTCCACGATCATGATCGGGATTGTGACGGTGGGGGTCATCACCGCGTCACTGATCACGAAACGGGCGATGGTGCGGCAAAAGCAGGATGAAATGGCCGCAGCGCGCACTGAATGAAACGGCTGTTTCCCGACTATACCTACGGTCCCGGCCCCCGGACCAACTGCTGGTGGGATGAAACGATTGCCAGCCCCGAATGGCCGGTCGTGCAGGGCGACCAGAATGCGGATGTTGCTATTGTCGGCGGCGGCTTCACAGGCCTCTCGGCGGCGCTGCATCTGGCCGAGGCCGGAGTGTCGGTTGCCGTGCTTGAGGCCAAAACACCGGGCTGGGGCGCATCCGGGCGCAATGGTGGGTTCTGTTGTTTGGGCGGATCAAAGCTGAGCCATCACGCGATGATCCGCCAGTTTGGAGAGACTGCCACAAGCAACTATGCCCAGGCCGAAGCAGACGCTGTTCCCCTGGTCACCGACCTGCTTGGGACGCATTGCATCGACGCCGATGTGCATTCACGGGGTGAGACCCAACTGGCCCATACCCCACGCGCGATGGACAAGCTGCGACGGCAGGCTGAGGCGTCCGGCACGCTACATGAACCGGGTGATCTGCGGGGGCTTGGCTTTGGCGGCAAGTTCCACGGCGGCTACACCAACCCTGTCGGATTTGCGCTGAACCCCAGAAAGTACCTCTTCGGATTGGCGCAGGCGGCACGATTGCGCGGCGCTGATCTGTTCCAACAAAGCGCCGCGCAAACCGTCCGTAAAACGAAATCCGGCTTCGAGGTTCAGACCGATTCAGGCCGGATCAGGGCGCAAAACGTGCTGATCTGCACCAACGGTTACTCCAGCGAGGACATCCCATCTTGGATGGCAGGCCGGTACATGCCTGCGCAGTCCACTGTACTGGTGACCCGTCCCTTGTCCGAGGCCGAATTGCAGGCGCAGGGCTGGACCTCGGACCAGATGGCCTATGACACACGCCAACTGCTGCACTATTTCCGCCTGATGCCCGACCGAAGGTTTCTGTTCGGAATGCGCGGAGGATTGCTGTCATCACCGCGGGCAGAAGCTGCCATCAGGCGCAAGGTCATAAGGAATTTCAGGAAGATGTTTCCGGGTTGGTCGGGTGTTGACGTAACCCATATGTGGTCAGGCATGGTCTGCCTCTCGCGGGGTCTAACGCCTTATGTCGGGCCTGTGGACGGCCAGCCGGGGCTGTTCGCCGGGTTTGCCTATCATGGAAACGGGGTGGCGATGGGCACCTATTGCGGGCGTGCGCTGGCCCAGATGGTATTGGAGCAGGGTGCCGAACTCCCGGAGCCTATTGCACGTGCGCCGCAACGGTTTCCGCTGGGGCGCTGGCGTCGTGCGTTGCTGCCACCAGCCTATGCGGTGATGGCGCTTGCAGATTGGTGACGGTTAGAGCGTTGCCAGCTCCAGCTCTAACCCTTTCTCGTAATCGCCCGCACCGTTTTCGATACGCCACAGGCAATAGGCGGCCATGCGCCACGCGAACCAGCGGCGAAGCCGTTGATACCGATCCACTGTATCTGTATGGCCATAGGCAGACAGGAACCGACGCTCTTCCGCCTGAGTCAGAGCCGCGCCCCGGTACAGATACTGCATCGCCGGGGACAAGAATAAAGCCAGGTCCTCACACGGGTCACCCTGCGCTGGGCATTGCCAGTCGATAAGTGTCAGACCGGAAGGTGCGGTCAGAATATTCCCGGCCACGGGGTCACCGTGAATCAGGCACGTGCGTGCGGTAGGCGGTACCTGCTCCTTGGGCTTTAACTCTTCTAAAAGAACCCGCGTCTTCGAAATGCAAACACCAAGAATTCTCTGCCCGTGCCGCGCCAAATCCGCGCTGCCATTACAGCCTTTCGGCGCCTGAACGTGCAGGTCGAGCGTATGGAGCTTGCGCAACAACTCCCCTACCTCAGCCGACCCCTCGCGCCAGGGTGAGCCCGGCGCGTGATCGTAGAACACCCATCGGCCATGATTATGTTGACCGGCCGAGCGCAGGCGCGGAACAAAACCGGTGGGCTCCAAGGCGGTCAAGCACAGCGCCTCCAGCTCGGCATCGTTGCGGAACAGCGGGTTGCGCGGTCCGGCGCGATACAGTTTCAGCACCTTACCGCCGTTTTCTTCCAGCACCTTCCAGACCTGGTTGGTGCGCCCGCCATACAATGTCTGAAACTGCGCATCCGCTGCAACCAGGCCCTGAACGCGCAGGTCATCAACAAGATCCAACGGAGGGGTAATTGGGTCAGACAGAGGGGTCACCGGTACAAAAGCGAGTCGTAGTTGCACAGGTGTGGCCTGTCGCGCCCTGCAGATCAAGTTCCGGTTCGGACTGCTGTCACCATTCCCACCGGTACCACCTGACCGCTTTCCAGCGTCAGCAAGACAGTATCGTCCCCGACCTGTGCCTCAACCACCTGATTGTAGGCTGCGACGGGTTGGGTCGACAGCAATTCATCCCCGTCATAGCTTTCCAGTGTTGCCGTATAGCTGCCCGCCGGCAAGGGGTTGCCGTCACTCTTTGTGCCAGCCCACGTATAGTCGGTTTGTGTTACTGGTACGGAAATCCGCTCAATCTCGGTGCCGTTGCTGTCACGGATGACCATGACCGCGCCATCAGCCGCCTCTGCAGATTGCGCGGACAGGGCCACAGGTTCACCGTCGAAGTGAAACGCCGCAGTGGTCCGGACGTTCATACCGACCCAATTGGCCAACTCCTCCAGCTTGATGCCGCCTAGCGACAGCACCAACTCTGAGAGCGCCTCGTTGGTTTGCACCTGCTGCTCGACCATCGAAAACTGTGCAAGCTGCGACGCATATTCGCTGGAATCCATCGGCTCCAGCGGGTCCTGATTCTGCGCCTGGGTGGTCATCAGCAACAGGAACGTATCAAAGTCGGATGCCACGGATGCAGCTTGTGAATTGGATGCCGTCTGCGCGGGCGTGTTGGTCTGTGTCGTCGATTGCGTTGGGGTGATCATGGTTAAAGCCTCATATCGATCCGCCCGTCGGGGGCGATGTGTGGGCGTGCCGGGCCGACTTCGGCGACGTGCTCAGGTTGAGGGGCCGAGATCTCGGTGCCCGCACCACCGTCAGAATCATCGTGTTTCGCATCGGCAGATGTACCCAGATCAAAGGACAAGTTGCCCATACCGAAATTCCGGAATTCGCCCTCAAGAACCGAGAGGTGGCGCCGCATCATGTCCAGCGTCTCGGGGCGTTCCGCAGTGATCGTCAGGTGCAGGCCTTCGTCGCGGCCATTCAAAACGATCGAAACGCGCCCCAGTTCCTCGGGGTTCAGCGCAACCTCGATTGCGCCGGAATGCAGCCTTACGTTGATGGCGGTTGCCATCTGAGATGCGATGGCGCGCGCTGTTTCCGCGCGGGCGATGGCTGTCATCGCCTGAACCGCTGGCCCCGAGTCGCGTGTGACTGATAAAGTCGGGGCCTCTCTGGCGGCCTGTATGTCTTCGATCTCGGGAACCGGCTGCGTTGTGGCCTGAATGCTGGCTGTGTCGGATGCCAGAAGCTGCGTTTGCACTAAAGACCGCGCGCGATCGGGTGTATTTGGATGTTTCGGCATCGGTCCGGGAGTGAGCGGCGCCTGCAGTACGTTCCGAACCGGGTCTGCAATTGCCGACAGAAACGGCGTCTCTCTTGAGTGAGAGTCCGCGATGATCGGACCCGTCGGTAGGCTCTGCGGTTTAAGGACGTTTTCATGTGGCCGCCTCGGTTGGTCGGCTCCTGAGACCAAAGCCTGAAAGGCCGGCGGTACCGAACGCTGCACTGGGTTTTCGGATGTTCGAAGGGTTTCTACCCCCGGGAAATCCGGTTGCTTGTCCCCGGTCGATTCAGCATCAGCCGTGGCGACCGGAGGTGTGAAAGTGGGCTCTTTTGGAGGCGATTCCAAAACCGGAATTGGAACGACCTCCGTTGCAACAGGGTGTGTTTCGACAGGGGGCTGGTCATCCGCAGCAACAGCAATGTCTGTGGCCTGATTCTCTTCCGAGACGATCTCCAGCTCTGCCGCCGCATCCGGATCCTGAACCAGAATGTCAGCCGATTCAGCGTCACCGGACTGCGGGCCGATGTCCTGATCCATCACCGTTTGAAAGGACATGCCGCCTTTGGATTCGCGTGCCTCATGCGGGGTGGCATCTGGTTTCGTGGCGGCGGTTGGTGAGGACATCGCCGCTGAAAGAGGGTTGGGCATTTTGCTCCGGCTCCTTTTGTGTAACCGAAAATCTGCCCGCAGGAAGTTACGTTTATTTTAACCGCTTTCGCCTTTGATCGAGAAAGTTCGATGCAAATTTCGGAGAAAGCAATGAAGGTTTCTGCGACCCCACCCGCCCCGCAACCGCCGACAACATCCCAGAAAGTTCAGGCCGCCGCCGTCGAGTTGGAGGCGGCGTTTCTCGCAGAAATGCTCAAGGCGACCGGAATGGGCAAAGCGCGCCAATCCTTCGGCGGTGGCGCAGGGGAAGACCAGTTTTCCTCTTTCCTTGTGCAGCATCAGGCGCGCGCCTTGGCCGAATCCGGTGGCGTCGGCCTGTCCGAAATACTGATCCAGTCAATGATGGAGAAAACCAATGCCGACCAAAGCTGATGCCGATCTGATCAAGTCCTTGGAAGAAGTACTAGACCTTGAGCGTAACGCGCTTGTGGATGGTGATCTGGACTGGCTGAATCACATGGCGCCGGAAAAGGAAAAGCTTATCGGGGCGATCAATGAGCTTCGGGTTTTTGACAGTGCCGAGTTGATTCGCCTGCAAGGAAAAGTGGAACGCAATCAGGCTCTGCTGAACAGCGCGGCAGAGGGGATTCGCGCCGTCGCCAGCCGCATGGCTGAATTGCGTCGCGTGCGGCAGGAGTTCAGCACCTATGGCGCTGACGGCCAGCGCAACGGATACACCGTGCGTCACCATGCGAAGCTGGAAAAACGGGCATAGCGACGGGTTTGATTCAAATCCGAATTTTCTGGCTTGGGCGCTTTAGCACTCCGTTAGGGGATCAGGGGCAAAGGTGGTCGGGCACCTGAAATCAGCAGGTGGCGCGAACAGCCCGGCGGCGGATCGCACTGATCAGAAAGACGTCAAAGCCCGCGGATGATGCGGGGTAAGCATGGGCGTAAAAGGCCCGAACGGAAAAGGAAGAAAGCTATGTCCAGCATTCTGACCAACAATGGCGCAATGGTTGCGCTGCAAACTTTGAAATCGGTCAACAAGAACCTGGCACAAACCCAGAACGCGATCTCGACCGGCAAGGACGTTGCAACTGCCAAAGACAACTCAGCCGTCTGGGCGATCTCCAAGGTCATGGAATCCGACGTTAATGGATTCAACGCGATCAAGGACAGCCTGGCGCTGGGTGAATCGACCGTTGCAGTGGCCCGGAATGCCGCTGAAACAGTGACCGATCTGCTGACCCAGATGAAAGGTAAGATCGTCGCGGCACAGGAAGACAACGTGGATCGTGGCAAGATCAATGACGACGTGACCGCTCTGAAAGATCAGATCAACTCGGTTGTTAGTGCGGCGCAGTTCAACGGCCTGAATCTGGTGGACGGGTCTTCAGGTTCCGCTTCGATTCTGGCCTCGCTCGATCGTGACAACACAGGCGCGGTGACCGCTTCGTCGATCTCTGTGGCTGGTCAGAACCTGTCGACTGGCGGTTATACGGCGGCTCAGGTGTTTGACGGTTCGACAGGCGCCTCGACCGGCAACGACCGAGTGGGCGCGACCATCGACAACGGGGCAACCTCGGCAACTGCGCTGGTGACAGATGAATCCAGCGGCGCTTTTGCTGCGGGTGACAAGGTTGTTGTCGCAATTAACAATCAGGTCGTTTCATATACCGTCTCGGCTGCGGACGCTGCTGCGACAACCACAGGTGACCTTGTCGCTGTGGGCCTGAAGGCAAAGATCGACGAACTGGGCATCACCGGTTTGACCGTTGATTACGACTCGGGCACTCCAGGCACGCTGTCGGTCGCCAACGCAACTGGCAATGACGTCTCATTCTCGGCTCAGTATGTGAACGCAGGTTCGGGCGGTCTGGGCGCGTTGACCGGCATTGACGTTTCGACCGGCGCTGGCGCAACCGCGGCTATGGCAACGATTGAAACCCTGATTGACACCTCGATTGACGCTTCGGCTGCATTCGGTTCGTCGCAGGGCCGGATCGAGACCCAGAAAGAGTTCATCTCAAACCTGGCTGACTCGTTCAAATCCGGTATCGGTTCGCTTGTTGATGCCGACATGGAAGAGACCTCGGCCCGTCTGCAGGCCCTGCAGGTTCAGCAGCAGTTGGCCACCCAGTCGCTGTCGATCGCCAACCAGGCGCCGCAGTCCATCCTGTCTCTGTTCCGTTAACCTTCGGAACCCGGCTGGGGCGTGGAAATGCGCCCCGGCCCTGATCGCCAAAAGACGGACTATTGGAAGGATTTCAAGTGACACCGCACACTCTTGCACAGCGAGCCTATGCGCAGACCTCCGCGCCCACACGCACACCGCGCGACACCGAATACGAGGCGATTTCAAAGATCACGCACCGGCTCAAGGCTGCCGCAGCCCGGCAAAAATCGGATTTTGGCGGGTTCGTTCAGGCACTGCACGAAAATCGCCGTCTTTGGACCGTTCTGGCCAGCGGTGTCACGGATTCAGACAATGCCTTGCCCAACGAGTTGCGGGCCCGGATTTTCTATCTGGCCGAGTTCACCGAGCAGCACAGCAGCCAGGTTCTGGGCAACAAGGCGACGGTGGAACCTCTGCTTGAGATCAACATGGCCGTGCTGCGCGGCCTTCGGCAAATGGGGGCTACCTGATGGGCGGGCTGGTTCTGAAACTCGCACCAAAAGAGAGGGTGCTGATCAACGGTGTGGTTGTTGAAAACGGGGATCGTCGCTGCCGGTTCTCGATCATGACGCCCGATGCAAACGTCTTGCGCTTGCGGGACGCCATCCACCCGGATGAGGTAAACACCCCGGTCAGGCGGGTCTGTTACGCCGCGCAGCTTGTGTTGTCCGGCGATGCAGAGCCTGATCGCGCCCGTCAGCAGCTGCTGCGCCGTGTCGAAGAGCTGAGCCAGGTCTTCACCGACGCGGACAGCCGCCGCGTTCTGTCAGAGGCGACCGAGGCCCTGTTGGCCGAGCAATACTACAAGTGTCTGAAATCGCTGCGCGCATTGTTGCCGCGCGAAGAACGCTTGATGGCGTATCAGCAATGACATTCCAGCCTGTCATTCCTACGGGCGGTTTGGTGGGCTGGCGGTTTCTGCAGCGCACCTACGAGGCGCAGCTCGACAGCTTCTCCTCGTCATCCGTCAACGAGAGGGAGAGGCAGTATTTTCTGGAAAATATCGGCAAGGTGCAAACGGCTGAGGATCTAGTGTCGGACCGTCGTTTGCTGCAGGTCGCACTGGGCGCTTTCGGTTTGGAGGCCGACATAAACAACCGGTACTTCATTCAAAAAGTGCTGTCCGATGGCACCACCGCCGATGATGCGCTGTCAAACCGGCTGTCGGACGGCAGGTATCGGGAGTTTTCCGAAGCATTCGGTCTTGGGCCGGGGGAAATACGCCGGACGGGGTTGGTGACCTTCATGGAGGACATTGCACGCGACAACGACGTATCTCGGTTCGAAATCGCGGTGGGTGAGTCCGACGAAACCATGCGGATTGCGCTGTATGCGCAGCACGCTCTGGTCGATCTGGCCGGGCAAAGCGGAAGTGCGGACACCAAGTGGTTCGATCTGATGAGTCTGCCGCCGCTGCGCAGCATGATGGAAACAGCGCTTGGCCTGCCGTCCAGCTTTGCCCAGCTGGATATCGACCGGCAGCTTAAGGTGTTCAAAGACCGGCTGTCGGATGTGACCGGGTCGGATGATCTGTCGCAGTTTACGGATGAGACGGCGGTGGCGCAGCTGACCGACCGGTATCTTGCCCGCAGCCAGATTGCACAGTTGCAGAGCACGATTTCACCCGCTCAAACCGCGTTGATCCTGCTTGGGGCGTGACGGCGAAAAAGGGTCCGGCACCTAACCCGGTCGGTCTTCGTCCGATCGCAATGCCCGTCCAAAAATACGCTAGCTGCTCAAAACCGCATCTGCTGAGGTTCTCAGGGCAAAGGATGTGACCGGCTGGGACACGTTGTGCAGTTTGACTTCCCCCAGCGGCAACGCATTGGCACAAGCCGGCTGAATATCGGCCGAGACGACAATACGGTGACCGACCTTTTTGCCATATTCTCCCAATCGGGCCGCCACGTTTGCGGCCTGTCCGATGACGGTGAAATCCAGCCGTTCGCGTGATCCGACATTGCCATAGGTGACCCGACCATAGGCGACACCGATCGAGCAATCGCAATGAGTGTCAGACCCGGATAGGCGCAGCTCGCCCAGTTTTTCGACAATTTCGATGGCTGAGCGCTGGGCATTCCAACGCGCCGAATCCGAGTCGTCTCCGGCCGGGAACACCGCCAGCACAGCGTCGCCGATAAATTTGAGGACTTCTCCGCCATTGTCATGCACGATGCCAGACACGGTCTCAAAAAACTCGTTCAACAGGTTGATATAGGCGGCGCGGCCGAGCTGCTCCTCCAGACTCGTGGAATTGCGCAGGTCGCAGAACATGATTGCGGCGTCGATCTCGTCTCCGTCCCCGCGCCGGATTTCACCCCCCAGAACGCGCGCGCCTGAGCGTTTGCCCACGTAAGTCTCCAGCAGAACCTGCGCATTTTCGCGCTGCATGAAGACCTCGTAAAACCGGGCAATGACCGAGGAGCACTCGAACACCAGCCCCAGATTTTCGGTGGTGAACCCTTCCGGATGGTCGCAAGTCAGGGTCAGAACGTTGGTTCGCCCGTCCGAGAACGGTAACGGCATGGCGACGTAATCGGTTGCCCCCTTAGCGCGCAAGTCTTCCATGATCGGAAAGCTGTTTTGCGGGTTTTCGTCGTTCAGCCGCTGGCGTACCCCGCCCAGCCCGTTCGACACGTGGCGCAGGGGGCTGTTGATATAGGCCGGATGGTCGTGGATTTCATAGGTGGGCACATTGGTCGAAATCTCGGCCTCGCCCTTTTCCCAGATATAGTGTTTGCCTGCGATCAGCGGATGCAGCGACCAGGCCAGAATGCTGAGCCGCTGGATGGCGATCCCGTGTTCCAGCATTTTCTCAGCCAGGGCTTTAGTGAATGCTTCAGGGGTTTGGTTCTCGGACGCGCCGCGCATCAGCCAATCGATCAGTGGGCCACTGATATTGCCATCCTCGGGGTCGCGCAGATTGTTCTCGCCCAGATCGATCCGCGTATAGGCTTCGGGCATGAAGCCGATATGGCCCTGAATGGCTGTGCTTTCGGGCAGGGCGTCTTCGTAAGCCCAGACGGAATTGGCCAGACGTTGACCATCCAATATGACATCGTGATAGGTCGCGGTTCCTTTGAAGGGGCAGAAGGTTTGCAATTCGGTTTCGTCGCCAAGATTGATGCAGACGTCATCGCGCGGAATATAGATCGTCGCCGGCAGTCGCGTTTCATACATGACTTTGGCGTTGGTGCTTTCGGCCAAAAGGGTGTCATCGCGGTAAATCGCAACCCGCCCGGTCAGCTCTTCGACCGAGATGCCGTAACCTTTGGTCTTTGGGGTGGTGTGCACATTCATCATCAGACTCCCTGACGCGAGTCTTTATAGGATGGGGCTTTGGCGGTTGCATTCCAAGGGGTGTCACCGGCTTTTTACCGCACGTGCCCTGTGCGAGGCCGCCGTATCAGACCATTTGAATCACGTCTTTTTCGATCGACAGCATATAGCCCTTTTTGGCGATATTCTTGACCAGCAACTCGCTGACTATCTGGTTGCCCAAGGCATCGCGCAGCCGTTTGATCCGGGTGGCGCCTGCTGCCTCGTCACATTCCGAGGCGTCCTTGCCGGAAATCATCGCCTCGATCTGCACGCCCGAGAGGACCTCGTCATCCAGACGGGATTCAGCCAGCACAGACAGAGTTTCCATCGCCGCCGGGGTCAGTTTGAAATCCATATTGTTCAGGTAGACGGTGTTTTCCTCGCGGCTGATCAGCAATGAGGTCACCTGAATACCGGTGCGCTCGATCTGGGCCATGCGCCGGTTCAGCAACACCAGCATCACCAGAAACACCAGCGCCGTCACCAGCATGGCGGAGGCAAAGACCAGCAATACGAAGATCACCATCCGATAGCTGGACAGCGTGTCGGCAAAGGCGGTGCCGGATTGCGCCAGAATCTCAAGCAGGCGGATTTCCGTCTGCGAGGTCAGGTCGCTTTCGATGAACAACCGCTCGACTCGCGCGTTGAAGGCGTTGGCATCGGGCAGTGTCCAGAACAGGAAGATCGCCGCCGTCACCAAAATCAACACGATCGCCGCGATGCCCGCGCCGACCAATCTGACACCGGATCGGCGGGCCTCAGTAACGGAGATAGAATTGTCCGGCATTTGCCTTCCTTTTATCCAATCCTTCCGGTCCGAACACGGACATGACGTTCAGCAGGGTCCACCCTGAGCCCTTGAGGCGCTGGGCGACTTCACGTTTTGCCTGCCCCTTGTCGCAGACCGAAACCTGCATGACGCCATAGTGCAGGCGTAGCGGATTGTCCCGTTTGGCCTTGTAATCAGCATAACAATCGGCCGCCGCGGCAGCAGAGCCAAGCGATATCAGGGCCAGCAGGGCCAGAGAAGAGAGGATATGTTTCATAGGCCGCATCCTGCGCATGGGTCGGTGCGATATTCAATAACCCAAGGGGTTTGGCTGGCCTGATATCGGATAACAGGGGGCCGTTATTGCTTGTCTGGGCAGGGAGGACCCAGTGTCAGGGCATCGAGCACATGGCCCGCCACCGGGCCCCTGAGACTACTGAAGGACAAGCACCATGCATAAGAAGTTCATAGCCCTGATTGTGGCCTCTGCGGTTGCCATCACCGGAATTTCGGCGTCGCAGGCGCGGGCAGCCGATGTCGAAGATATCCTGGGTGGATTGGCGGCCATCGCACTGCTTGGTGTCGCGGTAAAGCACTTCAACGACGAAAACAAAAAAAAGAACACCGTTACGAATAACTACAATCACATATATAAGGCACCCCAAAACCACGTGCACACAAAGCCAAAACACAGGCCGCATAATGTGCGCCCGCTGCCGGAACGGGTTGCGCGCTATAGCTTGCCGCAACGATGCTTGCGCACCTTCCATGGGTTCTCGCCCGATCAACCGCTGTTGGGCAAGAACTGCCTGAGCAAGCATTACAAATACAGCAATAGCCTGCCGGACCAGTGCAAGGTCAGGTTCTGGAATGGCAAAAAGGTCAAGCGGGCGTACCACCCAGGCTGCCTGCGTCAGAACGGATACCGGGTGAGTTACAAGTAACGATTTTCGAGCAGGAGCGGCGCCACAGAAGCGCCGTGCAGGGAGAGGGTGGCGCAAGCTGCCCTCTCTTTTTTCTTGCGATTAGCGGTGAAACGCGGTTTTCCGGGGGACATGACGAAACCAGATTATGAAATTGAAAAAGCCGCCGCGAGGCAAGGGTATCTTCGGATCGCAGGCGTGGATGAGGTGGGCCGCGGGCCGCTGGCCGGTCCGGTGGTGGCGGCCGCTGTGATCCTGAACCCTGAAGACATCCCCGAAGGGTTGAACGATTCCAAAAAGCTGACTGCCAAGCGCCGCGCCGCGCTGGAGGCCACCTTGCGCGACCGAGCCGAGATCGCGGTGGCTGAGGCCACGGTGGCAGAGATCGACGAACACAACATCTTGCGCGCCTCGCACTTGGCGATGGAACGCGCGGTCGCGACATTGGACCCGCCGCCGGATTACCTGCTGATCGATGGGAACCTGATACCGCACGGGTTAACGATTCCAGCGCAGGCGGTGGTGAAAGGTGATGCGCATTCGGTGTCGATCGCAGCTGCTTCGATTGTCGCAAAAAATTGGCGCGATCAACTGATGGTGGATTTGGCGCAACAGCATCCGGGCTATGGATGGGAGACAAACGCAGGTTATCCGTCGAAACAACACAAGGACGCACTGCAAAATCTTGGTGTGACCCCACACCATAGACGTTCGTTCAAGCCGGTCCACAATATCTTGTATCAAGAGTAAATTGTAAGTTGCTGATTCAAAAAAGAAATTGACGGCGAATCGTCTTTGACTCATCCTTGTCTCAACCAAATGAGCGCAAAAGCGCCGTGGATACTTGAGGCAGTAAAATGACAACAACCACCAAAAAGGGCGCAAAAGCGCTCCCTTTAAACACGATTCTTTCCGGGGACTGCATCGATGTGATGAACAGTCTGCCCGAGGCGTCGGTGGACCTGATCTTTGCGGATCCGCCCTATAACCTGCAGCTGAAAGGCCAGTTGCATCGCCCCGATAACAGCCAGGTAGACGCGGTCGATGATCACTGGGATCAGTTCAGCAGCTTTGGCGCGTATGACCAGTTCACCCGCGAGTGGTTGAAAGCGGCGCATCGTCTGCTCAAGCCGAATGGTGCGATCTGGGTTATCGGCTCATACCACAACATCTTCCGTGTGGGTTCGGCCTTACAGGATGCGGGCTACTGGATTTTGAATGACGTCGTGTGGCGCAAGTCGAACCCGATGCCGAATTTCCGCGGTAAGAGATTCACCAATGCGCATGAGACGATGATCTGGGCGTCGAAGCGCGAAGGTGCGAAGTACACGTTCAACTACGAAGCGTTGAAGGCGCTGAACGAAGGTGTTCAGATGCGCAGCGACTGGGTGCTGCCGATCTGCACCGGGCATGAACGCCTGAAGGATGAAAACGGCGACAAGGCGCATCCGACGCAGAAGCCGGAGTCGCTGCTGCATCGCGTGTTGATTGGTTCGACCAATCCGGGCGATGTTATTCTGGACCCGTTCTTTGGCACCGGGACAACAGGCGCCGTTGCCAAGATGCTGGGCCGGGAATTCATCGGGATCGAGCGCGAGGAAAGCTATCGCAAAGTGGCTGCAAAACGCATCTCCAAGGTCCGCAAATTCGACCGCGAGGCGCTGGAAGTCAGCGCCAGCAAACGCGCCGAGCCGCGCGTCCCCTTTGGCCAACTGGTCGAACGCGGGATGCTGCGCCCGGGCGAGGAGCTTTATTCGATGAACCAGCGCCACAAGGCAAAGGTCCGCGCCGATGGCACGCTGGTGGGCGACAACGTCAAGGGCTCGATCCATCAGGTTGGTGCGCATCTCGAGAATGCTCCGTCCTGCAACGGCTGGACCTACTGGTGTTTTAAGCGCGACGGCAAGACAGTACCGATCGACGTTCTGCGCCAGCAAATCCGGGCCGAGATGAATTGATTTCACCAATACCGCCGGTGCCTGTGGCCTGACACAAGGCACTAAGCCTTGCCCCGCCGATTTCGGCGGGGTCTTTTGTTTTCCGGGTGTCTGGTCTCAATCCGCGCCTGTTGTATCCTGCGGCACAGTGAAGGAGCCTCAGCGATGTCTGATACCATTGCCAGCCAATCCCGCTTTGACCGGTTCTTTGTGACCCGCCCGGACAGGTTTGATCTGGAGAACAAATACACGGAAGCCGCGCTGGAAAGGCACAAGCGCGAGGGGCTTGAGCTTGCCGTCCGCGCCCGTTGGATCGCGATGGGACTCACCGGTGTGCTGCTGATTTACCTCAATCCACAATGGGATGTGATGTGGTATCACTTCATCCTGCTGCTGATATGCGCAAACGGTTGGTTGATCCGTCGGGCGGGCCGTGTTGGGCAATCGCGGACCGAGTTGTTGCTAATTTTTGCAGACCTGCTGATCATGACCACGGCAATGATTGTGCCCAATCCGTTCAGCGACGATGTGCGGCCGCTGGCAATGCAGTACCGGTTCGATAACTTCCAGTATTTCTTCATCATTCTGGCGGCCGGAACGCTGGCGTATTCCTGGCGCACGGTGATTGCGATAGGATCATGGACAGCGGGGATGTGGACCGCAGGGTGGATCATCGCCTGGTGGGTTGCGATGCCGATGCCTGGGCTCAGCGAACGTGTGGCGGAGGCTTTGACCGGCTATCCGGATGTGGCTGAGTTGTTGGACCCCAACAGTTTCATGCCCACCCAACGCATCCAGGAAGTAGTCGTATTCATGATGGTTGCGGTGACGCTGGGCGTGTCGATGCGGCGGCTCAACCGGTTGCTGATGACAAATGCGGGGTTGGAGCGCGAAAGGGCGAACCTGTCGCGGTACTTCTCACCGAATGTTGTGGATGAACTCAGTCAGAATGACGAGCCGCTCAAGCAGGTGCGTAAGGAAGATATTGCGGTGCTGTTCATCGATATTGTGGGGTTCACCAAATATGCTGCCGGGCGCGATCCCTATGAGGTTATCGAGGTTCTGCGCGGTTTCCATGCCCGGATGGAGGCTGAGGTGTTTCGGCACCACGGTACGCTGGATAAATATCTGGGTGACGGGCTGATGGCGACCTTTGGAACTCCGGTGCCAACGCCATCGGATGCGAGCAACGCGGTGGCCTGTGCCCGGGCAATGGTTGCGGTGATCGACCGGTGGAACATTGAGCGCCGCCGGGCGGGAGAGCCCGAAATCAGCGTCGGGATCGGGGTCCATTTTGGTGCAGTGGTTCTGGGTGATATCGGGGCCAATCGGCTGGAATTTGCGGTGATCGGGGATGCGGTGAATGTGGCCGCCAAACTGGAAGCGCTGACCCGTGATTTTAAGGCGAAGGTGATCATCAGCGACTCGGTGCGGAGCCAGTTGCAGAAGGAAGGCGCCAGCGTGCCGGAGGTGATGGCCGGGTTTGCCGAACACGAAAACCAAGCGGTCCGGGGGGTGGAGAATCCGATGGACGTGTGGGTGATGGCAGAGTAGGCGCTCCCGCCGATCTCCCCTGCATCAGAGATTCAAGACGGATCGTTGGGCCGGGCAGCGCGCTGGCGCGCGCAGCGGTCAGGGTTGAGGTAAGGGGTTTTCTGCGCGGTTGTAGGGTGCCCAGTCGGCGACCTCGGGGTAGTGTTGGAGGCGCCAGGCTCGAACGCGGGGATTCATGACCCGGCGCCAGAGAGGCGGGATCATCGCGGCGACGGTCATCACTGGATAGCCGTAGGGCAGTTGCGGCGCGGCATCTTCGGAGTGGTGCTGCAGCAGCGGAAACCGGCGGTTCGGTTTGTAGTGGTGGTCCGAGTGCCGCTGCAGGTTGATCAGCAGCCAGTTCGACGCCTTCTGCGAGGCGTTCCAGGAATGGCGCGGCAGGACATGCTCGTATTTGCCCTGACCCAGATGTTTGCGGGTCAGACCGTAATGTTCGACATAGTTGACCAGTTCCAGCTGCCAGATCGCAGTACCCGCTTGAATCAGGAACAGGGCGAGTCCAGACAGGCCTCCGATCGCTAGGGCAAGGGCAAGCATCGCGCCTTGCAGAGCCCAATATCGCCAGAAGGGGTTGGAAGAGTCGGTCCAGTGGCGATCCTTGCGGGCCAGTTTTGCGCGCTCGGCACGGAAAGCAGAGACGAGGCATTGTTTCAGGACGCGGGGATAGAAGCGGTGGAAGCCTTCATTATAGCGCGCGGTAACCGGGTCGCGCGGGGTGCCGACATAGCGGTGATGAACCAGCAGGTGTTCGGAGCGAAAGTGCGAATACAGCACCATCGCAAGAAGGATATCGCCCAGCCAACGCTCGAGCCGACCCTTTTGGTGCATCAATTCGTGGCTGTAGTTGATACCAATTGTGCCCGAGATGGTGCCCATGCCGAAGAACAACCCGAACTTGGCCGGCGTGGACAGGTGGTCAGTATGGGTAGCGTACCAGATCAGCCCGTACAGGGTCAGGAACTGCAAAGGAACCCAAGCTTTAGTTAGCAGGATATACCAGCGCAGCGCGCGGTCTGGCGTGTCGGGGTCGGCGTTGCTCAGGTCAAGCCCGGTCAGGCGGTCCAGCACGGCAAAGGCCCACCATGTCGACATCGGGATAAGCAGGACCCACCAGCTGCCAGCCGTCGCCGTTGCCCAGATAATCGGGATCAACAGGAACGAGATCCAGAAGGGCAGGGCCGATTGCCAGCGAGACAGGGACTGGGTTGCGGTCATGGTGGGGCTCCGAACGATTGCGCATAGACTAGGCACAGTCCGACGGGGCGTTCAATGGGCTATCGGTTGCGCCACAGGTCGTGCGCCTTGCGCATTACGGTCGGCAGGTCGCCAGGGCGGAAGGCGTGCTTATCCAGTAGGATCAGGCCTTCGGGCGTGCGTCCGGCTGGCAGCGGAGCCGTCCAGATACGCAGGGTCAGGTGGAAATGTGTGAATGTGTGTCGCACCTCACCAGACAGCATTTGCCAATCCGCCTCAAACGGGGGCGTTTCCTCCGGTGTGTCAGACCAGCCCGAGCCGGGCCATCCCAGCATCCCGCCCAGTAACCCTTTGTCAGGGCGGCGTTCCAGCAGCACGGCGCCGTTGTCGCTTTGTGCGATATAGACATGACCGTACCGCGTGGGCTTGGGCTTTTTGGGTGACTTTTGTGGCAAGTCGGACTGCGTTCCAGCTGCGCGGGCCTGACAGGGATCGCGCAGCGGGCAAATACCACAGGCCGGAGATTTCGGCGTGCAGATCGTGGCCCCCAGATCCATCACCGCCTGCGCATAGTCCCCTGGCCGCGTGTCTGGCGTCAGCGCGGCGGCTTTTTCCCTGAGCAAGGGTTTCGAGCCGGGCAGGGGATCGTGGAGGTCGTAAAGGCGGGCCATGACCCGTTCGACATTGCCGTCCAGCACCGTCTCGGGCCGGTCGAAGGCAATCGCCGAAATGGCCGCGGCGGTATAGGGGCCGATGCCGGGCAGTTTCAGTAGCGCGTCATAGCTGTCGGGGAAGACACCACCGTGAACGTCGGTCAAAACCCGCGCGCATTTCAGCAGGTTGCGGGCGCGGGCGTAGTAGCCCAGCCCGGCCCATTCGCCCATGACTTGGTCGTCCGGGGCTGCGGCCAGTGCCTGAACCGTGGGCCAACGCGATGTGAATCGGTTGAAATAGTCGCGCACGGCGGCCACGGTTGTCTGCTGCAGCATCACTTCGGAAAGCCAGATGCGATAAGGGTCGGGTATCACCCCTGCGACCCGATCTGCCGGGCCGATGCGCCAGGGCATTTCGCGGGCGTGGCGGTCGTACCAGTCAAGCAGAGCACCGCTCAGGTCCTGTTGAATAGAGTCACGCAAGTTTTATCTATCTCCCTGTCGGGTTTCGCTGGCGCCCGGTGTCACGCCCTTTACAATAGCGGCGCAGGAGTTGGAAACCAGATGCAACGCAGACGTTCTTCGACCCGCGGGTTCAAACGCACCGCGACATTGCTGAACGGTCAGATTCGGCGCGCCGGGGAAAGCCGGGGCTTTGCTGTGTCGCGCCTGTTGACCCACTGGGCCGAAATCGTAGGTCAGGACCTGGCCTCTATCGCGCGACCCGTAAAGGTGGGCTATGGCAGGGAAGGGATCGGCGCGACGCTGACCGTTCTGACCACTGGCCCGCAGGCCCCGATGCTTGAGATGCAGAAGGAACAGCTGCGCGGCAAGGTGAACGCGGTGTACGGCTATAACGCCATCAGCCGAGTACGCATCACCCAGACCGCTCCGACCGGATTTGCCGAGGGGCAGGCCAGTTTCGACCATAAACCGAAACCGGCGAAACCCAAGATTGACCCAGAGATTGCAGCCGAGGCAGGCCGGACCGCACGCGACGTTCACGATGGTGATTTGCGCGCGGCCCTTGAACGTCTGGGCCGTAACGTTTTATCCAAGCAAAAACGCTGAGAAAGGGCTAAGAAATGAGCCGTATCGCAACTGGAATCTGCGCGGCGGTCGCCATCGCCGCAGGCGGCTATTGGCTGTCGCTGTCAAATTCCTCTCCGTCTTACCCGCTGGTCGGCAGTGCCGAGGCGCAAGAGGCTGATCTGGACACCTCGACCATCGTCGAGATGGTGCAGGGCGCCGAGGATGCGCCGGTCGAGATCATCGAATATGCGTCCTACACCTGCCCCCATTGCGCCACTTTCCATCTGGGCGCGTACAAGCAGATGAAGAAGGACTTCATCGACACCGGCAAGGTCAAATTCACCTACCGCGAGGTGTATTTCGATCGCTATGGCCTGTGGGCCTCGATGGTGGCGCGCTGTGGCGGCCCCGAAAAGTTCTTTGGCATTTCCGATCTGATCTTTGAAGGCCAGTCCGAGTGGGTCAAAGCCGGTGGCCCGGCCGAGATCGTGGACGAGCTGCGCAAGATCGGCCGCCTGGCCGGTATTGACAACGACCAGCTTGAGGCCTGCCTGCAGGACGGCACCCGCGCACAGACTCTGGTGGCCTGGTATCAGGAAAACGCCGAGCGGGACGGCATTCAGGCAACGCCTTCGTTCATCGTGAACGGCAAGAAGGTCGACAACATGTCCTATCCCGATTTCAAGAAGCTGATCGAAGAAGAACTGGGCAGCTAACTGCCTGCTGCGACCGGCTCAATTCGGGCCGGTCGCCAATCACGGTGACGGGGCGATCTGCAGCAGCATCTGCCGGATCTTGTCGGCTTCATCCACTTTCAGACGAACAGGTAACGTAAGAACCTTGCTGCGGAATGCGGCGGGCAGGCGCACGGCGTCTTTTTCCGTTGTCACCATCTGCGCACCCAATAGCCGCGCCTCGTTATCCAGTCGCGTCATCAGGGCCGGGGTCAGCGGTTGGTGATCGTCCAGCGCCTCGGCCCGCAGCAGCTTTGCGCCTTGCTGGCGCAGCGTGCGAAAGAACTTTTCCGGATGCCCGATGCCTGCAAAGGCCAGAACGGGCGTGTCGGCCCAATCCATACCGGTCTGCAAGGGTGCGACCTCACCGGTGGCGTGGGGCACCGTCAGGGCCGCGTCCCAACGGTTGGAGAATTGCACCTGAGATTCCGCATCCCCCAGCGAAAGCACCAGATCGGCACGTTGCAGTCCGATATCAACGGGCTCGCGCAGGGGGCCGGCAGGCAGGCAGAGGCCATTGCCAAAGCCGCGCGCCGCGTCCACCACGATGATCGAGAAATCCTTGGCGACCGAAGGGTTCTGAAACCCGTCGTCCAGCACGATCACGGTTGCCCCGTCTTCTGCGGCGGCGCGGGCTCCGGCGGCGCGGTCCTTGGCCACCCAGACCTCGGCGAATGCGGCCAGCAATAGCGGTTCATCTCCGACTTGAGCGGCGCTGTGTTTGGCAGGATCAACGCGCACAGGCCCTTCCAATGAGCCGCCATGGCCGCGCGTGACCACATGGGTTTGGTGCCAGGCGTCGCGCAACTGTTCGATCATCCAGATTACGGTGGGGGTCTTGCCGGTGCCGCCCGCGTTCAGGTTGCCGACGCAGATCACCGGTACCCCGGGTCTGACACCGGTATCTGACGCTACCCGGCGGGCGGTTGCCGCCGCATAGATGCGCCCCAGCGGCGCCAGCAGTCTGGCGCGATAATCCAGCCGGTCTGGTGCGGTGTTCCAGAAATCAGGTGCGCGCATCATCTGTCCCCCGCTGATCCAGAAAGTCTTGCACCATATCGATCAGCTGATCCGTCTGTGGTGCGCCTTCGGAAACAATTTGCCACCCCGCCAGCGCCATGTCCGCAGCGCGATCTGGCGACAGCATCTCGACCACTGCGTCACCCAACTCGGTTGCGGTTTTGACCATGCGCGCAGCGTCAGCACGATCCAGCTGATCGTATATCTGCTGATGTCCATGAACAAACGGCCCGTGGATGATGGACGAGCCGAGGGCCGCGGCGACAAGCGGATCGTACCCGCCCGCACCGCGCTCCATCGAGCTGCCCATGAACGTGACAGGCGATATCCGGTACCACAGGCCCAGGTCTTCGGGTTCGGCCGAAAGGATCACCTGCGTGGTATCTTCGATCTGCCCGTCGGTATCCCAGTTGGCACAGCGCAGGTCCATGGATTCCAGTCGCCTTTGCAATGGCTTGGCTTCAGCTGTGTCCGCGACATGCAGCACCATCGTCAGTCTGGGCAGGATTCGCATCGCCTGACGGTGGGCGCTGAGCACCGATATGAATTCCTTGTCCAATACGTTGGCCGCAAGCCAAACCAGTCGCCCTGCCAGGGCATGGTTTGTTTCGATCAACTCGTCTTCGGGCCAGGGTCTCGGGTTTGGGCTGACATGCAGGGGCGGGGACTCACCGACCTTGTCCGAGGCGACACCAAGGCGGCGGATCGTTCGGGCTGTTTCGGAGGTTTTGGTAAGGATCGATTGGAAACAATCCAACGTATAGCGGGTGATATCAGGCAGCCATCGTGCCCCACGCGCGACCTTGATGTCGATCTGCGCCTCAATCAGGATCAGGGGAATGCCGTGTTCCTCGGCGCGGGTGATGACGTTGGGCATCAGCCCACCCCCGACCCAGAGGCCGATATCGGGATTCCAGTGTTCCAGAAATGCGCGCGCGGCGCCGGTCTGTTCCAGAGGCAGGTTCACAAGCGGGTAGTCACCCTGATCCCAGCGCTGCAGATCGGCCTCGGGCGGTGCCGTCAATAACACATTCAGTGTGGGGCGGGCCTGTTGCAGTCTGCGGCAGAAATCAATCACCGCACGCTGGCGGTTCTGTACGCTGATATGGACCCAGATCAGCTCGCCTTCGGGGCGGGGCAGGTCGGGGTGGCTTGCCGTGTTCGGTACGCCCCAGGACAGGACCCGATACGCAGCCAGGCTAAGAGAGCGCGGCTTGCTCATGGGCGGATACCAGTGCTGTCCCGGTCTAGCCGGGCCCGCAAGGCATCATGAAGCGCCGGGCCTGCCGCGATTACGCCGTTCAGGCGCGGGTGCGCGTTGTTGAACCGCAAGGGCTGGCCCAGTTGATCCGTACAGATGCCACCCGCCTCGCGGATGATCAGGTCTCCGGCGGCAATATCCCATTCCCAGCTGGGTCTGAGCGTCAGCATCCCATCAAACCGCCCTTGGCCGACAACGGCCATTCGATAAGCCAGCGAAGGGCGATAGACCCGTTTGAATTCAGGCGCTTGACCGTGCAGCCAATGGCGCGGGTCCAGATTGGGTTTGGCGGCCAGAACCTCGGCCGTTTCTATTTTCGAGACTCTGGACACCCGGATCGATGCGCCGTTCAGGGTGGCGCCTTCGCCTTTGGCCGCGGCATAAAGAAGGTCACGCTTCGGTAGGTAAATCACTGCGGCAGTGACTTCGCCCCCTTCGGCGACGGCAAGCGAATGTGCCCAGGTTCGAGAGCCTTCGGCAAAGCTGCGCGTGCCGTCGATCGGGTCGATGATGAAAACCCGATCGCACGTCAGCCGATCCGAGGAATCCTCGGTCTCTTCGCTTAGCCAGCCATAGCCGGGTCGGGCCGAGGGCAGGCGCTGTTCCAGCATGGCGTTGACGGCCAGATCGGCCTCGGTCACCGGACCTGCTCCACCGGGCTTGTCCCAACGCTGCGCCGTAGTGCCCGAGAATCGGGTGGCGATTTTTCCAGCCTCAAGTGCGGCGTCGATCAGAAGGTGCAGGTCAGCTGCCGGCAAGTGTCATTCCTTCGATCAGCACCGAGGGCACTACTCGCGACAGGTAGGGCCGCGCATCGTTTGCCGGGATGATCCGTTTCAGCATATCGCGCAGGTTCCCGGCGATGGTGCATTCATTCACTGGATGGGTGATTTCTCCGTTTTCCACCCAGAACCCCGAGGCGCCGCGCGAATAGTCACCCGTGTTGGGGTTGATGGTAGAACCGATCATCGAGATCACCAGCAGCCCGGTACCCATGTCACGCAGCAGGTCTTCGCGGGATTGGGTGCCTTGTGTCAGGCTCAGGTTCCAGTTGCTGGGTGAAGGCGGCCCGGACACGCCGCGTGCTGCATTGCCGGTTGATGTCATGTCCAGCTTGCGTGCGCTGGACAGGTCCAGGGTCCAGCCGGTCAGAATGCCGTTTTCAACAATCGCGCGGCGCCGGGTCGCCAGACCCTCGGCATCGAAAGGACGTGAGCCTGCGATGCGCGGGCGATGCGGGTCTTCGATCAGCGAAAGGTGCTCGGGCAGGACCTGTTCGCCCAGACAATCCTTCAGCCAGGAGGCACCCCGCGCGATGGCGGCCCCGTTGCTGGCCGCCAGCAGGTGACCGATCAGCGAAGACGAGATGCGTTCGTCAAACAGCACTGGAAAGGTGCCGGTAGCGGGTTTTTGCGCGCCCACCAGCGACACGGCACGTTTGCCTGCAGTACGGCCAATCTCTTCGGGGTTGCGCAGGTCGTTCTGGAAAGTACGGCTGTCACCGTCATAGTCGCGCTCCATCCCGGTGCCTTGGCCTGAGATCGCCACGCAAGAGGTCGAGCGGCTGCTGCGGACGTAGCCGCCGGAAAACCCGTTGGTCGCCGCCAGATGGACGCGATGCGTGCCATAACCCGCCGCCGCGTCGGAAACCTGCGAGACCCCCTGAACCGACAGCGCTGCGGCCTCGGCGGCCAGCGCATCGTGCAACAGGTCCTCGGCTGCCGGTTCCGGTGAGGGATCGAACAATTCCAGCGCGGCCAAGTCCCAGCCCTTGGCCAGCTGTTCCGCGCCGGCCAGCCCGGTAAATGGGTCCTCTGGCGCTTCTCGCGCCATGGCCACGGCGCGTTCGGCCATCGCGGTCAGGGTTTCCGGGCGACTGTCCGAACTGGACACGATCGCCTGCCGCTGGCCCAGAAACACCCGCAGGCCCAGGTCGGTCCCTTCCGAACGCTCGGCATGTTCCAGTGCGCCGCCCCGTACCTCGACCGAGACCGAAGAGCCATCGATCACGATGGCATCCGCCGCATCCGCCCCGGCTGCGCGGGCCGCATCCAACAGGGATTGGCTGATCTCTTCGGGTATTTGGGTCATGCGGCCTCCGGTCTTTATGCATTGGACCTAGCCTTGGACAGCCCGACCCGCAAGACCTGCGACTGTTTTGCCTAAGTCGAACACACACTGCCGAGGAAAAAAATGCCGATTTCCAATCAAACCTACTGCAGTGGTTGCAACCTTGATCTAAGTTGCCCTGCAAGGCGATAATCTTAAAGCTGGTTTTTGGGGTACACGGGCAGGATACTTTATGAATGATTTTCACTTACTGCGGGGCGTCAAACTTCCGGATGATCCGCGCATCATCACGCCACAGGTGAAACGATCCATTCTGGCGCAACGCTATGAAAAAGACGAAGTTGAAGGCCTTCCCAAGTTTATTGAATCAGACGACCGCGTGGTTGAACTCGGCGCCGGGATAGGCTTTATCTCCTCCTTTCTAGCCACTCAATTGGGTGTTCGATCTGTCATGTGTGTGGAGGCGAACCCCAACCTGTGCGATTTCATTTCGCGCGCGCATGCAGCAAACGGGATATCAAACGTCGAAGTGCTGAATGCGGTTGCATTGAGCGATTCCCGGACCCCGGGCATGTCTACCTTTTACGTTCGAGACCCCTTCTGGTCCTCGTCCCTGGACCCCAAGCCAGATTATGTCAAAGAGGTCAGTGTGCCCGAGCGGCACCTTTCAGAAATACTGGACGAGTTTGACGCCAACGTTCTGATCGTCGACATCGAAGGTGGTGAAAAAAACCTGTTCGATGGGGCCAACCTGGCGCGGGTTCAGAAAGTTTACCTAGAAGTCCACACACGTAAAATCGGCCTTCGAGGGATAAAAGCCTGTTTTGATCATTTGTCGGCGCTGGGATTTGCCTATGATCAACGTGTCAGCCGGGGCGGGTCCGTTCTGTTCCGCCGCATTGGCCGCCGATAGGTTTGTTTGGTGGGAAGGCAGTCAAACCGCCTTCCCGACCGGTTTTATTTGATGCGTTGCCCATTGGCCAAGATCTGACCGTCTTCAGTGAACTCAATTTTCGAGTTCAGCGTGTCAGGCTCATCCCCCGGTACCGCCATCAGACCCATCATCATCCGGGCGCCCATCGCGTCGCTTTCCTCGACCAGGCCCATACCGATCAGTTTGTCGATCAGCGCATTGGCGCCGACCAGCTTCAGGTTCGCCACGCCCGCCGGTGCGGGCATTCCATCAAACTCTTCCGTGTTCGAATTGTCGAAGGTAAAGTCTGCGTCGCCGGTCAGTTTCGCGCCGACCAGAGATACCAGCAACTCGTTGATCTTCAGCGAGTTCAGCTCACCCGGCGCTTCACCGGATTCCTCCATCGCTTCGATCGAGGCAGGGTCGAAGAAGTTGGTCAACACCTTGGCTGTGCCGGTGGTGTCCAGCGCGATGGTCGCAGGATCACGCGGCAATTCACCGGCCGGGTCGAAAATGCTCCACAACACGTCCGACATGGTGAAATCCGTTAGGTTCAACGCGAACCCGAAGGGCTGCTCTTCTTCGGATTGCTTCAGCGGAAATTCAAAGCTCAGACCGGACTTGGCCATGGCGATTTCGATCGGGAACGGCAGGTCAGCCGTAGTCACCGCCAGTTTTGCGCTGTTCTGCTCAATGTCATAAGCAAGGCGCTGTTCATCCAGGCTGGCCCCAAAACGCCCGCCTTGGGATTCACTACCCATCGAGAACGCTTCGCCTTCGCTGGTCCCTTCAATGGCCGTGTTGCCCGAACCATAGGTAAACAGGCCCGAGAATGATGTGTCACCCTGGAAAAAGCTCGCGGGGTCAGCGCCATCGAAATCCGAGGGGATCACGCTGGTGCCTTCAAAGGCCAGATCGTTCATCGAACCGTCGATTTTGCCGTCATCCGATCCTTCCGGGTCTTTGAACGCCAGATCGTATACCAATCCTGCGGCGGTGAATTTCTGATCGACCTCGCGGTTTTCGCCAGTTTTCATCTGCGAGCTACCTGCGACTTCGGTCAGTTTGACATCCAAAGCCAGAACGTCACTTGGCATGGTGTCGCCATCGACTGTCAGATTCGCCAGCTTCACGCCCAAAGTGGGTGCGGAATAATCATAGGTCATGTCTTTCGGGTCACCCGAAACGACCATCTCCAACCCATCATGATAGTATTCGACATCGACAGAGAACGAGCTGTCTTCTTCATCGCCGGAGAAAGTCATAGGGAAGCTTTCAGGCACGCCGATATTGACCGTACCATCGCCGTTCTCAGTCAGCGTCATTTGGGGAATGGTCATCTGGAAACCACCTTCGGTATCCGGAACTTCCACTACCATTTTCATATCAGTGATGGTGGTTACGTTACCCGACACGGATTGTTCTGCAGAAACCGTGTATCCCATCTGGGTCATATAGGCCTTCCAATCATCCCAGACCTGCTGCGCGGTGACATCGGCAAGCGCGCCCTGAGTGACAATGGCATAAGCCAAGACTGCGCCGCAGCTGCGGCGAACGAAAACGGACATTTGAGAACCCTTCTTGATCAATTTTGCGGGCATCGTCGTGTCTGTGGGGCCGGGCGTCAAGGGGCAAGGGCTGGACCCGTTCCCCTTTGGCGCGGTAGAGATTCACACAATCTCAAAACAACGGAGCTACAGGGATCGTATGCAGGGGAAAACCGTACTGATAACAGGGGCCAGCCGCGGCATTGGAGCCGAGGCGGGGCGCGTATTTGCCGCAGCCGGGGCAAATGTTGCTTTGGTGGCGCGGAACCGGGATCAGATCGGGGCGCTGGCGGACGCGCTGGGCGAAAACGCCATCGCGCTGCAATGTGATGTCAGCGATTTCGTGCAGGTCGAACAGGCAGTTGCCGATTGTGTCGACCGGTTCGACGGGCTGGACGTTCTGATTGGAAATGCAGGCGTCATCGATCCGATCTTCCATTTGTCCAACGCCGATGTCGCGGCCTGGAGCGCGGCCATCGACATCAACCTCAAGGGCGTTTTCTACGGGATGCGCGCGGCCTTGCCCGTCATGCGCGCCGCAGGTGGGGGCACAGTGATCACCGTGTCCTCGGGCGCAGCGTCCAACCCGATTGAGGCGTGGAGCCATTACTGCGCCTCAAAAGCAGGCGCCAAGATGCTAACCGAATGCCTGCATCTTGAGGAATCCATTCACGGCATCCGCGCCATGGGGCTGTCGCCGGGCACCGTGGCCACGGATATGCAGCGTGTCATCAAGGCCAGCGGTATCAACGCGGTCAGCCAACTGGACTGGAGCGATCACATCCCCGTCGATTGGCCCGCGCGGGCGCTGTTGTGGATGTGCTCGGCGGATGCGGACGATTTCCTGGGCACCGAAATCTCGCTTCGGCGCGAGGATATCCGGCAAAGGGTTGGGCTGACGTGATCGAACTGACCAAGGAAGGCGGGTTATGGACCGTCACGCTCAACAATCCGCAAAAGGCCAACGCCTTGACCGAAGCGATGCTGACCGAACTGGCCGAGATTGCCGAGTCCGCGACCGAGGCGCGCGCCTTGATCCTGACCGGTGCGGGCAATGTATTCAGCGCCGGGGCCGATTTGGACGAGGCGCGCGCTGGTCTAGCAACCTCGGACGTGTGGGAGAGGCTTTCGGGTGCCATCGCCGCCCTGCCGTGTCTGACGGTCGCAGCCCTGAACGGAACGCTTGCGGGCGGGGCCAATGGGATGGTGCTGGCCTGTGACATTCGGATCGCGGTGCCGCAGGCAAAGTTCTTCTATCCGGTCATGAAGCTGGGTTTTCTGCCGCAACCGTCGGACCCGGTGCGCATGGCCGCATTGATCGGCCCGGCGCGGACCAAGATGGTTTTGATGGGCGGGCAGAAGATAGGCGCGGATGAGGCCTATGCCTTTGGTCTGGTCGACCGCGTGGTTGAGCCTGACAGGCTGATGCCAACGGCGCATGAACTGGTGGTGGACAGTCTGGCCGCCAACCCCCGGATTGCCACCGGTATTGCAAGGATGTGCCGATGAGATTGTCTGCTGTGCTGCTACGTGTCGCTGATCCGGACCGGCTGACCGCGTTTTACGCGGACGTTCTGGGTATGACGGGGCGGGCGCAGGGGTCAAACCGCCGCGTTGGCTATGGCGGGCAGGACGCCGACTTGCTGCTGATGCCAGGCGGGGGGGGCTATACCCATGACGGCGGGCAGAGGTATTGGAAGATCGGTATCACCGTGCCGGATGTCGATCTGGCCACCGCGTATCTGCACCAAAAAGGAGTTGAAGTCTCGAACCCGAAACAATTCCTCGACATCGGCTATATGTGCCACCTGAAAGACCCTGAGGGCTTTGTGATCGAGCTGTTGCAACATGATTTCAAGGGCAACCGCCCCGAAAATGTCGCCGACCCGGGCGAGCCTTTCGCCAAAGCCTGTATCGGCCAGATCACCTTGCGCACCGGTGATATCGCCGCAGAGGATGCGTTCTGCCGTGGGCAGGGAATGCGTCTATTGTCGGTGCAGGATGTGGCCCAACACGGGTTCGACCTGCATTTCTATGCCTTCACCGATGAGGAACCGCCGCATGCGGACCTTTGGGCGGTTGAGAACCGGGAATGGCTGTGGAAACGCCCCTATACCACGCTGGAATTTCAACACCTTGCCGGGGCGCAATTTGCTCCGGCACCGGATTATCGCGGATTGGAGGTTCAGGGTCTGACGAGTTCTCTCCGCGATGCCTTTGGTGGCCCGGTGCGGCCCGGCTGATCACCGACCGCGCCGCTTACCCGGCACTTTCGACCGAAACCCGGGGGGGCGTTTTCGGACCCAGTTCAGAAATTTCTCAAGCCGTGGGTGGGCGCGCAGGGCCTCGACCGAATTGAACTCGCGTGCCAGTTCGGCCTCAGACAAGGTGGTGTGCACCTCTTTGTGGCAGATAATGTGCAGCAAAACCGTAGGTCCGCCCTTGCCCCCTTTGAGTTTTGGGATCAGATGGTGCAGGCTGCCACCCCCATCCGGGATGGGGCGGTCACAAAGTGGGCAGATTGGATCACTGGTCGGCATGGCAGGGACTAATTTGCGCCAGATGGCGTGGAAGGCAAGAGGACGGCAATGGCGCAGGCAGTGGTAATTGGGGCCGGGCCCGCGGGCCTGATGGCGGCAGAGGAACTGGCCGCTGCGGGTCATGATGTGCTGGTGGCCGAGGCCAAACCTTCGGTCGCTCGCAAGTTTCTGATGGCCGGGAAGTCGGGACTGAACCTGACCAAAGAAGAGCCGTTCGAGATCTTTCTGCAGGCCTATGGTGCGGCGTCGGACTGGTTGCGTCCGATTATTGCCAATTTCGACGCCGCCGGTGTGCAGGGCTGGGCGCGGGGGCTGGGGCAGGACGTGTTTACCGGTTCGACAGGGCGGGTGTTTCCCACGGTGATGAAAGCCTCGCCTTTGTTACGCGCGTGGCTGAGGAGGCTTGAAGGCGCAGGCGTACAGATCAGAAGCCGCTGGCGTTGGCAGGGTTGGGACAGCGATGCGCTGTTGTTCGAGACAGTGGAAGGACGGCAGGCGATCACACCGGATGTCACCGTGCTTGCGCTGGGTGGGGCCAGCTGGGCGCGGCTGGGGTCTGATGGCCAGTGGGCGCAAATCTTGCAAGAAAAAGGTGTGGAGCTTGAAACGTTTGCGCCTTCGAACTCGGCCCTGTCCGTCGATTGGAGCCCTCACATGCAGCTTCATTTCGGTGCGGCGCTGAAATCGGTGCGGTGGATGGCCGGGGAACTGGACAGTCGCGGTGAAGCCACGATATCGGCGACCGGGCTTGAGGGGGGCGGGCTGTACTCTCTAACTCCGGCCCTGCGTGATGGCGTTGATTTCTTCGTTGATTTGGTGCCTGATCTGGACGCGTCATCTTTGCAAGAACGATTGGCTGCGAAAAGTTCAAAAACCACGCTGTCGCAATGGTTGAAAAAGTCGCTCCGTCTGCCGCCGCAAAAAGTTGCGCTGTTTCACGAGATGGCCAAGGCTAGTGCTTTGCCTCAAGCGCACTGGGGCGATGCACTAAAGCATCTTCCGATCCGCCACGCGGGTCTTCGTCCGATGGATGAAGCAATTTCAACGGCAGGCGGTGTCAGGCGATCCGCATTGGACGACGGGCTGATGCTGACCGCTTTGCCCGGAGTGTTCTGCGCCGGGGAGATGCTGGACTGGGAAGCCCCGACCGGTGGGTATCTGCTGACCGCTTGCATGGCGACCGGGAAATGGGCCGGGCGCTCCGCCGCAGACTGGCTGAACCGCGCCGGTTAGCGTGACCGGGCCAGCATCGCCAGGCGGATCATGGCGCGTTCGACCAGTGCCATTGCGGGGGCGGTTTGGCCCGCCGACCGCAGCGACAGGTCGGTATCGGTAAGAACGGTCAGAGCGGTTTGCAGTTTCGGTGCGCCCCAACCCTGCGCCTGCCGCAAAATGCGGTCGCGGCGTTTGCCATAGACCGGCGGTCGCAGCTTGCCGATGCCCTGCGCTGCCCCGCCCGGGTCGGAAGCACAGGCGTATAAAGTCCGAAAATGCCGGGTCGCACCGATACACAGGCTGACCGCGTTGGTGCCCTGCGACTGCAGACGCCGGATCAGCGGGCCGATCTCGCCCGCACGGCCTTCGGCGACCACGTTCAGAACATCGTCCAACCCAGCCTCGGTCGAGCGGGGGGCGCAGGCTTCGATATCCTCCATGGTCAGTTCCGAATTGTCGCCGCGTTTGTAGAGGGACAGTTTTTCAATGGTTTGCGCGAAATCTCCAGGGCTGATCCCTGTGGCCAGCTCTGCAAGTGCTGACATCGAATCACGGGGAATGCTCTGTAACCCGGCCTCGGTCAGAATCCGCTCGATCTCACCGCGCGAAGGGGGATCATCATAGATGCCGACCGCATAGGCCGCCGGATGCGCCTCGAACGCCTTGCGAATTTTCGAGCTGGGCTTCAGTTGCCCGGCAGTGACGATGATCTGGGCATCACCCGGAGCCCAGTCTTCGAACGCAGCGAGAATCGCAGCGGCGGCCACATCTGTGGTGTCCTCGACAAAAACGGCACGCGGCCCGGGGAAGAATCCCACCGCCTTGACCGCGTCCAACAATAGGGCCGGATCACCGCGCAAATCCGCGCCCGGCATACGGGTCAGGCGCATTTCCTCTTCGGCGTTGGGTCCCAGCAGGGCGGCCAGAACCTGCTGCCGTTTCAGCGCCACGCGCATCGCATCCGCGCCGTAGATCAGCAGCCCGGCCTTGTCGGCGTCTGGTCGGGCAAAATACCCCTCAGCCTCGCGCGGGCTGAGCTTCATGTGCCAAGACCCGGCGCGGCGTAGAGCTCGGCTATGATCTGATCCGACAGAATCACCATCAGCCGTTCTTTGGCATCGCGTTCGTCGGCCAGCGTGGACACGGTCGATCCGGCGGCCGAATAACCGACAAAATTGTTTACCGTGCCGGATGCAACGACCTGACCGGTCGCATTTGATCTGAGCGCGTAGTTCGCCCTGCCTTCTATTGTGTACCGGTTGGTCTCGTTCGTCGTGGTGATCGCAGCCGACCGGAATGCGGTCGAAACGTTCACATCCAGATTATACTCGCTGCCCGAATTTGCGCTGCGGCCCAGACGCTGTTCCAAATTCTGGACCAGCATATAGCTGTCGACCGAATTCGGGGCCGAGACGGCGACCTGACCATTCAGGGCCGCGCCGGAACCTCCGGGTGCGTAGACCGGTTCAAAGCCGCAGGCGGCCCCCAGAAAACAGGAAGCCAGCGGCATCAACAACAGGGTTCTGCGATTAAACAACGACATTCACGATCCGGCCCGGGACAACAATTACCTTCTTCGGCGCATTGCCATCCAGCGCCTTTTGTACAGCTTCGGTGCTGAGCGCGATTTTTTCAACCTCATCCTTGGCCAGATCCTTGGCGACGCTGATTTCCGCGCGGCGCTTACCGTTGATCTGGATCGGTAGAGTGACGGTGTCGTCGACCAGCATTGCCTCATCAGCGACCGGCCACGGCGCGACCGCGACCAGGCCTTCACCACCCTGATGCGCCCAGATGTCTTCGGCCAGATGCGGTGTCATTGGCGACATCAGCTGCGCCAGTGTCTTGATCGCTTGCTTCTGAGCCGCAGCACCAGCCTTGGATTTTGCCAACGTGTTGGTAAAGGCGTAAAGCTTGGCGATTGCTGCATTGAAGCCAAAGCTTTCAACACCCAATGTCACGTCGCGGATGGTTTTGTGCATCTCGCGCAGCAGGTCTTCATCCCCTTCACCGGCCGCATCGGGCTGAAGTGCGCCGATCTTGTCGCAGAGGTTCCAAACGCGATTGAGGTGCTTGTAAGCGGCCTCGGCACCTGCAGCTGTCCATTCCACGTCCCGCTCGGGCGGCGAATCGGACAGCACGAACCAACGCGCGGTGTCTGCACCAAAGGCCGAGATGATGCTGACCGGATCGACCACATTCTTCTTGGATTTGGACATCTTGGCTGAAGGAAGAATGTCAGGGTTTCTTTCAACGTATCCGATTCTGTTTGCTGCTTCGGTGCGGCTGAATTCCTTTTCTTTTTGCCAAAGTTTCTCCAACTCGGTCGGGTCCGCCTCCGAAACGCTGTTCTCTTCAGTAAAACTCTTCAGCAGCGCTTTCTCGGTACCGTTTGACTGAAACCGCACCACCTCTTCTGGGAAAAAGTACACAGGCCTCCAAGTTCGCCCAGCTTTGATTACTTGGTTTTCTTGTTCATCAAACCGTTCTCCAGCAGTTTCGACTACTTCCCGGCTAGCGTACATCTCATGCGTCACCATGCCTTGGGTGAACAGTGCGTCGAAGGGCTCGATGGCCTTTTCCGGCAGGTGGCCGGTGATGTTCATCGCGCGTGCAAAGAACCGGGAATAGAGCAGGTGCAGAATCGCGTGCTCGATGCCGCCGATATACTGGTCGACATTCATCCAGTATTCGGCCTCGACCAGATCGGTGGGTGTTTCGGCGCGTGGGGCGGTGAAACGGGCGAAATACCACGACGAATCGACGAACGTGTCCATAGTGTCGGTTTCGCGCTTGGCGGGCGCACCACAGGAGGGGCACGCGCAATCGCGCCAGGTCGGGTGGCGGTCCAGCGGGTTGCCGGGTTTGTCAAAGCTGACATCGTCGGGCAGGCGAACCGGCAGGTTTTCTTTCTTCTCTGGTACGACACCGCAGGATTCGCAATGCACGACGGGAATCGGGCAGCCCCAGTAACGCTGACGGGACAGACCCCAGTCGCGCAGTCGGTACTTGGTTACGCCTTCGCCCCAACCAGCTTTTTCAGCGAAATCGACAGTGGTGTTGATTGCTTCTTCGCCGGTCGCCTCGGTAAGACCGGCAAAGTGGTTCACCCAGCGAACTTTCTCGGTCTTCGGTGGGACGAATGCGATCTTGTCGACCGGTGTCTCATCGTCCAGAGCAAAGAAGGTGTCCACCACGGGCAACCCGTATTTTCGGCAAAAGTCGAGGTCGCGCTGATCGTGCGCCGGGCAGGCGAAGATCGCGCCGGTTCCGTAATCCATCAGGATGAAGTTGGCGATCCAGACCGGTAGTTCCCAATTCGGATCCAGCGGGTGCTTGACGCGAATCCCGGTGTCATAGCCCAGCTTTTCAGCCGTTTCGATGGCTTCTTCTGTGGTGCCGCCCTTTCGGCATTCGGCAACAAAATCAGCAATTTCGGGGATTTCCGCTTCAAGCTGCTTTGCAATCGGGTGGTCCGGTGAGATGCCGACGAAAGACGCGCCCAGCAGCGTATCGGGGCGAGTCGTGTAGACAGTGATTGGCTCACCTCCGTCGGTGCGTTCGAACCCGAACTGCAGGCCGCGCGACTTGCCGATCCAGTTTTCCTGCATTAGACGCACCTTGGCAGGCCAGTTCTCCAGCGTGTCCAGCGCGTCCAGCAGCTCTTCGGAATAGTCGGATATCTTGAAGAACCATTGGGTCAGCTCACGCCGCTCCACCAAGGCGCCTGAACGCCAGCCACGACCGTTTTCCACCTGTTCATTGGCCAGAACGGTCATGTCGACCGGGTCCCAGTTCACCACAGCGTTCTTGCGGTAAACCAGCCCGGCTTCGAGCATATCCAGGAACAACGCCTGCTGCTGGCCATAATACTCCGGGTCACAGGTAGCGAATTCGCGCGACCAGTCGATCGACAGGCCCAGCGGCTTCATCTGCCCCCGCATGTCGGCGATATTGCCATAGGTCCAGTCCTTGGGGTGACCGCCGATGGCCATGGCGGCGTTTTCCGCAGGCATCCCGAACGCATCCCAGCCCATCGGGTGCAGTACGTTGTGGCCGGTCGCCAGCTTGTGCCGCGCGATCACGTCGCCCATCGTATAGTTGCGCACATGCCCCATATGGATTCGGCCCGAGGGGTAGGGAAACATTTCGAGCACATAGTATTTCGGTTTGTCCGCCGCGCGGTTGGCGGTAAAGATTCCGGCCTTGTCCCAGGCCTCTTGCCATTTTGCTTCGATTTCGTTGGCCGAGTAGCGAGACATCGTGCGGTCCTTCGTGAATGAAAACGCCGGGTAGGAACCCGGCGTGGTATTAGTGTGATTTTCGGCGGGTTGCTAGAACTTGTTGTCCGCGATGCGTAGCTGGCGGGCACGGGACAGGATCGCATCTTCGACCGCGCGCGCCGTAGCCGCACTGACCGGAGCGCCGCCACTGGTCTGCAGCGACACTGACAAAGAGCGCGCCGCCAGTGCCGGGTCACTGATGTGAACGGTCGCACGGTATTGGCGTCCGCCACCCGGAGGTGTGCCGTAACCCGTTACAATCACGCCGGTAAACGGATCGACCTCCTGAACGGGCAGGAAGTTCAGCACATCCAGCGACGCAGCCCACAGGTAGCGATTCACATTTGTGATTTGTTCGGCATTGGCGGTGTTGAACACATCCCAGATGGTCGAACGCTCTGGGTCGTTAAGCTCGCGCTCTTCGGTATTGCCACCAATCAGATTCGGGTTGTACTCGGTCGGCGTGGCCCGATTCTGTCCGCAGGCCGACACGGCAGCAGTCACTATGATCAAACCGAAAATCGTCTGCAGGCGCATTGTCGACTGGTCCTGTTCACTTTGGTCTACGTTGTCAGATGTTACTCCTAGACAAGGACCCGATCCGCAACAACCCTATTATTGTCGCATTCGCGTGGGTTTGGCCCCGTTCCAGCCCTCAAAACCGACTGTGGCATCCTTGCACCAATTTTATGCCAATGCGATCCATTCATTTATGCCAAGCTTGCGTGTCAGGGGCAAAAAGAGCGAAACGGTTCCCGTGCTGAGACATGTGCTGAGGCATGTGTCGAGTAGAAAAACTTTTGAAACCGAGGGAAACAAGATGAAAAAAGTTCTCTTCGCATCGACCGCTCTGATCGCGACCGCAGGTGTCGCAGCGGCTGACTCCGGAATTAACTTCAGCGGTTACGGCCGTTTTGGTATCGGCTACCTGGAAGACCGTGCCGGTGCTGTTACCAACTTCGTAACCGGTACCACCACCACCACTGGCGGTGCCGTGAACACCGGTGTTATCACCACCACCAACACTGCAGTTGTCGACACCGACGACGCGATCCTGGTTTCGCGCTTCCGTCTGAACATCGACGGTTTCACCGAAACCGACGGTGGCGTTCGCTTTGAAGCACGTGTTCGTATGCAAGCCGACGAAAACGCGGCCAACGGTGAAGCCAACAACGCTCGTCTGAACGGCGCACGTTTCTCGGTTATCTACGGTGGTCTGCGCGTTGACGCCGGCAACGTCGCCGGTTCGTTCGACAACCTGGCAAACTACTACGGTAACGAAGTTGGTCTGGAACTGTTCGCAGGTCAGTACTCGGGCGTTGACTATAGCTTCCTGAGCTATGTTTCGGGCGACAACCCGGGTTCGAACGCTGTGTTCTTCCAGTACGCGGTTGGCGACTTCGCCTTCGGCGCATCGTATGACCAGCAGACTGTGGCCATCAACGGCAACCCGCAGGACGCTGACCGTTGGGACGTAAGCGCAACTTACACCTTCAACAACATCACTGCTGCTGTGGCCTATGGTCAAACCGATCTGCCGGGCGGTGGTAGCGATCCGAGCCTGACCGTTCTGACCCTGGGTGGCGAATGGGGTGATTTCAACGGTACCCTGTTTGTTGCAGACGACGCGACAGAAGTTGACGCAACTGACGGCACCGCATGGGGTCTGTCGGCTGCTTACAACCTGGGCGCCGCAACCACCCTGCTGTTCACCTACGGTGACGGTAATGCCGACGCTGACACACAAGAAGTCGCAATCGGTGCCATCTACGACCTGGGCGGCGGTGCATCGCTGCGCGGTGGTATCGGCGTCAACGACTGCGACATCTGCGACGACAGCCGCATTCAAGCTGACTTCGGTGCACAGTTCAACTTCTAAGTTGATCTGAAACCGGAAGGTTTTAGGGCAGGTCCTCGGACCTGCCCTTTTCTTTTGTGCCGACATGGTGTTTTTCTGCGCGGAAAGCAGATTGAGGAAACCAATGTCGCTGCAAGAAATCACTGTCCGAATCGCCAAAGCCGAAACTGCCGCGGGGCGGGCCGCGGGATCCGTCAAACTGATCGCGGTGTCCAAGGTGCAACCGGACACGCGTGTGCAGGCCGTTCTGGATCAGGGACACCGGTGTTTCGGTGAAAACCGGGTGCAAGAGGCGGTAGGCAAATGGCCGGGCTTCACCGCGCGATACCCGGATGTCGATCTGCACCTGATAGGACCGCTGCAAACCAACAAGGCCCGGCAGGCGATAGACTTGTTCAGCACCATCCATTCCGTCGATCGGCCCAAGCTGGCCAAGACACTGGCTCGGCTGGCGCAGGAGGTTGGTTCCTGCCCGGAGTTGTTCATTCAGGTCAATACCGGGGAGGAGGAGCAAAAGGCCGGTATCCTGCCTGCCGACGCGGACGCCTTTATCGCCGAATGCCGGGAACTGGACCTGCCGATTCAGGGCCTGATGTGCATTCCACCGGTTGACGAGGAACCCTCGCTGCACTTTGCCCTTCTGGCCAAGATTGCCGAGCGCAACGATCTTCAGGGCTTGTCGATGGGAATGAGCGGAGATTTCGAACGGGCCATCGCACTTGGCGCAACGCATGTGCGCGTGGGATCCGCCATATTCGGTGAGCGGATCAAGCCGGAGGGATAATTAACCGCGCACCCGGAGCCACCTTGCTGGCGATCCAACGCAGGTGGTCGCGGCGGAATGCAACGCAGCCCTCGGTCGGATAACCGGGGCGGCGCCACTGGTGAATAAAGATTGCCGATCCGTGGCCGGGCACGGCATTGGGCCAGTTCCAGTCGGTGATCAGCACCAGATCATACAGGGGATCGGCGCGGCGCAGCTTTTCATGGCTGAAGGCATAGGGTGCGGAGACGAGGTGGTTATAGTGATGGTCCCGCACGTCATCCGACCACAGGTCCCACGGACCGATGGGAATCGCCCACTCAGCTGGTTTCGCAACCCGGTCCGGCCGGTACAGCATCCCGACAATGTGATGCGTACCCATCGGTGTCGCACCATCCCCCTCGCGCTTCGAGCGTGCCAACCCGCCCTTGCCAATCGAACAGGGAAAGACCCGGCCGGCAAACCGCACGCCGCGCGGGGTCAGTACCAGGTCGTCAGGCGTCACAGCAGGTGCCCAGACTTGGCCGCCTTGGTCGCCAGGTATCCCCGATTGTGGGCTGTTTCACCCACTTTCAGGGGCACGCGCTCCGTCACGGCGATCCCGGTTTTCTCCATCATGACGATTTTCGCAGGGTTGTTGGTCAGCAGCCGAACCGAGTTGAATCCCAGCGATTTCAGGATATCCGAGCCCAGGCGAAAATCACGCTCATCATCTTCAAAGCCTAGCCGGTGGTTGGCTTCGACCGTATCAAACCCCTGATCCTGCAGGAAATATGCGCGCATCTTGTTGGCCAGACCTATCCCCCGACCTTCTTGGTTAAGGTACAGCAGCACCCCGGCTCCTTCCGAGCCCATCTGTGCCAGCGCGCCCCGCAACTGAGGCCCGCAATCGCATTTCAGGCTGCCCATCAGGTCACCAGTGAAACAGGCCGAATGCAGCCGCGCCAGAACCGGCTTGCCGCGATCCGGGCGACCGATTTCGACGGCATAATGCTCTTCACCGCCGTCCTCGGGACGAAACACATGCAACCGTCCTGCCTCGGAGACTTCCATCGGCAGGCGCGCCGCGACCACTTCATGCAGTGCGCTGCGATCCGCCAGATGCGGCGCGGCGCGGGTGTGGTCGATGCATGTCAGGCCATGTGTCGCGGCAAAGTTGCGCCCATCCTTGATGGGAAGAACAACCGCCGCAGGTAGCAGGCGTGCGGATTTGGTCAGGGCGATGGCGATGCGGTGCAGGTTGGCGTTACCCTGACGCTCGGTCATCAGGGGGCCTTTCATTGGTGCGTTCAGATCGTCCGATGGATCGGCTACGGCCTGAACCCAGCCAATATCCGCATCTGCCGGGATGATCACCCGGGCCAGATCACCGTCATAGGCCCGCGCCTTCAGCGTCTCGGCCCGGCGCACGGTGACGGCGACCGCAGGGTTGCCGCCAAGGCCGCGCAGATCAGCAAGCCGCTGGGCGCTCAGTGTCTCGGTAGCAACGGCCAGTACGCTGAAACCGCTGTCATCGGTCAGGGCAACTGGAACGCCCATACGCAGATCCGCGCGGGCCCGCGACAGCAATTCTGAAATATCCGGGACAAGACTCATCTGTGTTACCCTGTAACCATCCGGCCTCCCTGTAGCCTGATAAGACGGAAATGTGAAACATTTCCTCTGCCTCAGACACGAGGGCGTGAAACCATTGCAGCAAACCTTGTTGATTGCATCTTCCGCGCGCAAGTGGTGGAAAAGGCTTAGGAGGACCGCACATGGCTCAGCTCAAGAAAATCCTGCTGGTGGATGACGACGAAGACCTGCGCGAGGCGCTTAGTGAGCAACTTGTGATGACCGAGGACTTCGACGTGTTCGAAGCCCATGACGGAGCATCCGCGATGGAGCGTGCGCGCGAAGCGATTTATGACCTGGTCATTCTGGATGTCGGCCTGCCGGATACTGACGGGCGCGAGTTGTGCCGCCTGATGCGCAAGCAAGGCGTCAAAAGCCCAATCCTGATGCTGACCGGCCATGACAGCGACGCGGATACCATTCTGGGTCTGGATGCGGGTGCCAACGACTATGTTTCCAAGCCATTCAAGTTTCCGGTCCTGCTGGCCCGTATCCGGGCGCAACTGCGCCAGCATGAACAGTCCGAGGACGCGGTGTTTGTTCTGGGTCCCTACACGTTCAAGCCTGCGATGAAGATGCTGATCACCGAAGACGATCGCAAAATCCGGCTGACCGAGAAAGAAACCAACATTCTCAAGTTTCTGTACCGCTCGACCGATGGCGTCGTTGCCCGAGACGTGCTGTTGCACGAGGTCTGGGGCTATAACGCCGGGGTCACCACGCACACGCTGGAAACCCACATCTATCGCCTGCGCCAGAAGATTGAGCCCGATCCGTCCAATGCGCGCCTTTTGGTCACAGAATCGGGTGGATATAGGCTGGTGTCTTAACTGGTTGTGGATTGACGTGGATCAAAGTGATACTCTGGATGTGTAATTAGAGTTCTCCCAACCCGCGCATGTCCGGGTTATGACATGCACCTCCCTGTTGGACTGCCGGGCCTGATGGCCCGGCTTTTTTGTGTGTTGATTGGGAGTAGAGGTCGGCATAGAGCCGAAACACAGAATCCATTTATTCATTCGTTATCCAACAGCCATCCTCATCGAACGGGAAGGTCGTGAATACACGGGGAGCGAGAAACGGGTCTGGTTCGATATGGACTTTCACTAAATCAACCGCACCGATGGGAGCTGGATCATCAAGTGGTTCCAGCGCAGTTTCGCCCTCTTGAACATACCAAAACCCTTGAGACGTAGCCGCGTCAATAACTGCTTCTTTGGTCAAGCAAACTTGCTCTACCGCATTCCCAAAAAACTCTCTGAATGAGGCGTTGTGATTTCGTTGATGCTTTAACTTGATAACCTGAAAAGACTGGTAGCCAAGCAGCAAAGTTAGACCAAGGAACGACAGAATAACCGGAGCTTTCTTCATTTGATTTTTCTACGCAGTTGTCTGTTTACGCACAAGACGGTACGTCTAACGGCGGCTTCGTCCGCTTAGCTTCTTTCTAGTGAGCTTTTCCCGTGGCACCCCATCCCTCATCACGCTAACCTCCGCCCAACCCGTGACAGAGGAATCTCCCATGCCTTTCACCCTTGCCACCTGGAACATCAACTCGGTTCGCCTGCGCGAGCCCATCGTGCTGAAATTGCTGCAGGAAGAGGCTCCGGATGTTCTGTGTTTGCAGGAGTGCAAGTCGCCGGTCGAAAAGATCCCGACCGAAGGGTTTGCGGAGCTAGGCTATACCCACATGATCGCGCGCGGGCAAAAGGGTTATAACGGCGTCGCCATCCTGTCGCGCCTGCCGATGGAGGAGGTGGGCGACAAGGATTTTGCTGGTCTCGGTCATGCCCGCCACATCGCAGGGCGGTTGGAGAATGGTGTAACGATCCACAATTTCTACGTCCCCGCAGGCGGTGATATCCCGGATCGCGAGAAGAACGAGAAATTCGGCCAAAAACTCGATTACCTGACCGATATGCGCGACTGGTTCCATGCGGAAAAGCCGAAAAAATCCATTCTGGTCGGCGATCTGAACATCGCCCCGCGTGAGGATGACGTCTGGTCGCACAAACAACTGCTCAAGGTCGTCTCGCACACACCGATCGAAGTCGAATCGCTGGCCGAAACCCAGGATGCGGGCGGCTGGGTTGATATCACCCGCCAGGATATTCCCGAGGGGCAGCTCTATAGCTGGTGGTCTTATCGTGCGCGTGATTGGGACGCGGCCGACAAGGGGCGGCGGCTGGATCATGTCTGGGCCACGCCCGATATCTCGAACGCGGGGCACTCCAGCCGTATCCTGCGCGACGCACGTGGGTGGGAGAAGCCCAGCGACCACGCCCCTGTTTTTGCCAGTTTTGACCTGTAATTGCGTAACTCGGCCCTTGGTTTCTGCAACAAGCGGTTGCATATAGGGCGCGAGTTCGAACCGGAGAGTGAATGCCATGGACCTTCTGAACGCTGCTGCCAGCCCCGAGGCAACTGATCTGATCAAGGACGGAACCGAGGCCACGTTCATGGCCGACGTGGTCGAAACCTCTCAGGTTACTCCGGTCATCGTCGATTTTTGGGCGCCCTGGTGTGGCCCCTGCAAGACGCTCGGGCCGCTGCTGGAAGAGGCCGTGACCGCGGCCAAGGGTGCGGTGAAGATGGTCAAGATCAACGTGGACGAGGCGCAGACGATCGCCGCGCAACTGCGCATCCAGTCGATCCCGACCGTGTACGCGTTCTTCAAGGGCCAGCCCGTAGACGGGTTTCAGGGTGCAGTGCCGGGGTCCGAGATCAAGGCGTTTGTCGACCGTGTGATCGAGGCCGCGGGCGGTGAAAGCCCCGGCGGGCAACTGGACGACGCCATTCAAGCCGCCGAAGAAATGCTGGCAGAAGGCGCGGCCACTGACGCGGCTCAGACTTTTGCTGCCATTTTGGGCGAAGATCCGAACAATGCCACAGCCTATGGCGGGCTGGTGCGTGCGCATATCGCGGCCGGTGATCTGGAACAGGCCGAGGCAATCCTGAACGGTGCACCAGCCGAGATTTCCACCGCAGCCGAGTTGGAAGCCGCCCACGCGCAATTGGAGCTGGCCAAGCAGGCCGCAGATGCCGGCCCCGTGGCCGAGTTGACCACTACGGTTGAGGCAGAGCCCGACAACCATCAGGCACGGTTCGATCTGGCGCAGGCTCTGCACGCCAATGGCGATGTGGAAGAAGCCGTTGCGCAGCTGTTGGAACTGTTCCGACGCGACCGTGAATGGAATGACGGCGCCGCCAAAGCGCAACTGTTTACCGTTTTCGACGCGCTCAAGCCCAATGATCCGATTGTTCTGAACGGTCGCCGCAAGCTCAGCTCGATGATATTTGCCTAATTCGGGATCAGGGCTACACTCGGATACATGATGCATCCCGCTGATCTGCCGGAAACGGTATCCGTTTTTCCATTGCCCGGGGCGCTGTTGCTGCCCCGTTCTCGCCTGCCGCTGCATATATTTGAGCCGCGCTATCTGCAAATGTTGGACGATGCGCTGAAAACGCAGGAACGTCTGATTGGCATGGTGCAGCCGAACCCCTGTCAGAGCAATGAAGACAAACTGCACCGGATCGGCTGCGCCGGGCGGGTGACGCAGTTTTCAGAAACCGAGGATGGCCGTTATCTGATCACGCTGACCGGTATTTCCAGGTTTCGCATCACGTCGGAGCTGGACGCCTTCACACCTTATCGGCGCTGCGCCGTGTCATGGGGCGGGTTTGACCGCGATCTGGGCAAGGCCGAGCTGGACGAAGGTTTTGATCGTTCGCAGTTTCTTTGCCTGCTGGAACGTTTCTTTGCCTCGCGTCAGCTGTCGACGGATTGGGATACGTTGAAAGACGCCGATGATGAGCTGCTGGTGAATTCATTGTCGATGCTGCTGGATTTCGATCCCGAAGAGAAACAGGCACTGCTTGAGGCCCCGTGCCTGCGCACCCGGCGCGAGACTTTGGTGACATTGATAGAATTCGCCATGCGCGGCGGAACGAACGAGGAAAAACTGCAATGACCGACCCCGAACACCCCTTTGATCGCCACATGCTTGAGGCGCTGATCTGCCCGCAGACGCACACCACGCTGCAATACGACGCTGAAAAGCAGGAGCTGATCTCGAAGGCCGCCAATCTGGCCTTTCCGATACGAAATGGGATTCCGGTGATGCTGGTCGACGAGGCGCGTACGCTCGACTAAATTGAGCGACCTTGCAGCAGTTTCGGCAGGTCTCCGGTCAGTCCGGCGGCCTCGCGCACGAAGCCGCGACGCAATCCGGGCAGAGACCCGACGATCCCCATCCCGATATCGCGCCCAGCACGCAGCAGCGGGTTGTCGTTGGAGAACAGCTTGTTGAACACATCCGTCGCCATGGCCAGCGCGGCCGTGTCGAAGCGGCGCCATTCCTGATAGCGTTCCAGAACCTGGACCGAGCCGATATCCTCACCGCGCCGCCCCGCCAGCGTCAGCACCTCGGCCAGCGCGCCTACGTCGCGGAGCCCGGCGTTCAGACCCTGACCGGCGATAGGATGCATGCCGTGTGCCGCGTCTCCGACCAGAGCTAAGCGGTCGCCAATGAATGAATTGGCGATGGTCAGGTTGAGCGGGTAGGTGAACCTGTCTCCCTGCAGGCGTATATCTCCTAGAAAATCTCCGAACCGTGGGCGCAGAACCTGCAGATATTCGGCCTCGGGCAGGGCGTCGATGCGCTGTGCGGTTTCAGTCCGTTCGCTCCAGACGATCGAGCTGCGGTTGCCGGTCAACGGTAAGATGGCCAGCGGGCCGGGGGGCATAAAGAACTGGTGTGCGATACCGTGATGGGGCAGGTCGTGTTCGATGGCGCAGACCAGTGCGGTCTGGCCGTAATCCCACCCGCTGCGCTTTATGCCGGCGCGCGAGGCGGTACCGCTACGGCGCCCGTCGCAGCCGACCAGCAGGCGGCCAGTAACAGTACTGTCATCGTCCAGTGTCAGGGTTACGCCGGTCGCGTCGACCTCTTGCGCTATGACCATCCGGCCGCTGATCTGGGTGATGCCCTTTTCCCTGGCCATGGCGTCCAGAAAAGCGCGGCGCAGGTGGCGATCCTCGACCATGTAACCCATCGGACCTTCTTCGATCTCGGCATGGTCGAAATGCATGAAATAGGGCGACGGTCCTGTGCCCGCGTGCCCGTCGGTGACCTTGATCTCCAACATCGGCTGGGCGTGTTCGGCCACGTGATCCCATACCCCGATCGCGTCCAACAGGCGCTGAGACGCCAGCGCCAGCGCATAGGCGCGCCCGTCAAAGGCTGCGTTCTTGCGCACTTTCTCAGCCAGTGCGTCAATTACGGTGACGGAATGTCCCGTCTGCGCCAGTGCCAGTGCCAGGGCCGGGCCATTGAGGCCGCCGCCAACGATCAGGATTTCGGTCTTCTGTTCCATGCCCCGCAATATGCGCGGCCTTTCGGGATTGTCCATGTGCGGTCCTGTCGCTACCGTCCGATGAACACGATTTTCCAAAGGGGGGCAGGGATGCAGGACTGGCTGACCATGACGGCGTGTGATCTGGGCCGGGGCATCGGTATGGGGCGGATTGATCCGGTTGAGCTGACTGAAACCTATCTGTCTGCCATCGATGCGCATCATCACCGCGAGCGGATCTATGCCCGCGTTACCCACGACCGCGCCCGCGCCGAGGCCAAGGCGGCGCAAGAACGCGCCAAGCTGGGCCTGCGTCGGTCACTGCTGGATGGCGTGCCAATCAGCTGGAAAGACCTGTTCGATACGGCCGGAACCGGGACCGAGGCCGGATCGGCGCTGTTGAAAGGCCGCGTGCCCGAAGCGGACGCGGTCGTCTTGCGCAACGCCACTGCGTTGGGCGCCGTTTGCCTGGGCAAAACCCATATGAGTGAGTTGGCCTTTTCTGGGCTGGGCCTGAACCCGATCACAGGAACCCCGCCGTGCATTGATGATGAAGACGCTGTGTCCGGCGGCTCATCCTCGGGGGCGGCAGCGTCGGTGGCCTGGGGTTTGGCGGCCGGTGGAATCGGTTCGGATACGGGCGGCTCGGTGCGCATTCCGGCGGCGTGGAACAATCTGGTCGGGCTGAAAACCACCGCCGGGCGGGTCAGTCTGGAAGGGGTGGTACCCTTGTGCCTGCGCTTCGATACCGCTGGCCCGCTGGCCCGGTCGGTCGAGGATGCGGCACATCTGCTGGCCTTGCTGGAAGGCAGTTCCCCGGCTGATCTGCGTGGCGCCAACCTGAAGGGGTGCCGATTTGCGGACCTGCAGAACGTTGCCAAAGACGATCTGCGGGACGCACCGCGCAAGGCCTTCGAGGATGCGCTGGACCGTCTGCGGGAAGCCGGGGCCGAGATTGTGCCCCTCGAAGTGCCCGAGTTGAACGAGGCGATGGGGCTGTCTGGCATTCTCTATACAACCGAAGCCTATGGCCTGTGGCGCGATGTGATCGAGGCCAACCCGGACGCGATGTACCCGGAGATTCTGGAACGCTTCCGCGCTGGAAAAAACGCCTCTGGCCCCGACTATATCGCCGCCTGGTCCAAGCTGAAGGCTAGCCGCGCCGCGTGGGACGCGGCCACCGCGGGGTTTGACGCGGTTCTGGCCCCGACCGCTCCCATCCTTCCGCCGAATCTGGACCGGCTGATGACCGACCATGAATACTATGTCGCCGAAAACCTGCTGGCCCTGCGCAACACCCGGATTGGCAATCTGATGGGTCTGGCCGCGCTGACATTGCCCACCGGAACGCCCGGCTGCGGGGTGATGATGATGGGCTATCCGGGCTCGGAAGAGGCGTTGTTAAGGCTTGGATCCGCAGCCGAGGCCGCTTTGGCCTGAATGCCACAATCCCCTGATTCGGCACCTCTTTGTCTGGACGAAGCGGGGTGTGGCCTGTAATCTGCCAAAAAAACGGGGCAAAAATGATCCCGATATTGAGGCAGCAGTTATGAATTTCCCCGAGCGGTTTTCGAACCTACCGGAATACGCATTCCCGCGTCTGCGCACCCTGTTGGACCACCACCAGCCGGGCGGAGAGGTGATTCACATGACCATCGGCGCGCCGATGCATGACTTTCCGGCCTGGGTGACGGATGTGATCATGGAAAACGCCGCCGGTTTTCAGGGCTATCCGCCGAATGAAGGCTCGCCCGAGCTGCGGGGTGCAATCACCGACTGGATCAGCCGCCGTTATGGCGTGCAGATGGACCCAGACACCAACGTGATGGCCCTGAACGGTACGCGCGAGGGCCTGTATAACGCCGCTATGGCGCTGTGCCCCGAGGAAAAGAACGGCCAAAAACCGGTAGTCCTGTGCCCAAACCCGTTTTACCAGGTCTATATGGTCGCTTCGATCTCGGTCCGGGCCGAGCCGGTTTTTGTGCCCGCCACAGCAGCCACGGACCATCTGCCAGACTATGCGGGACTGCCCGAGGATGTTCTGAACCGAACTGTCGCGGCCTATATCTGTTCGCCTGCAAACCCGCAGGGGGCTGTGGCGTCGCGTGACTATTGGGTCGAGCTGATCCAACTGGCAGAGAAATACGATTTCCGCGTTTTCGCCGACGAATGTTATTCCGAGATTTACCGCAATGAGGCGCCCACGGGCGCGCTGACTGTGGCGCAGGAACTGGGCGCCGACCCCGAGCGGGTTGCGTTGTTTAATTCGCTGTCGAAACGTTCGAATCTGGCCGGATTGCGATCAGGTCTGATCGCTGGCGGCCCAGAGTCGATTAAACAGGTCAAGCAGTTGCGCAATTATGCAGGGGCACCGCTGCCGTTGCCGTTGCAGGCCGCTGCAGCTCGGGTCTGGGCGGACGAAGAGCATGTCGCTGAAAACCGTGCGCTGTATCAGGAAAAATACGCGATTGCCGATCAGGTGTTCGCGGGCATTCAGGGATATATGCCGCCCGAGGCCGGATTCTTCCTGTGGCTGCCGGTCGAAAACGGCGAAGAAACCGCATTGAAACTGTGGCAGCAGACCGGTGTCCGGGTGCTGCCGGGCGCATATCTTTCTCAAGGTGATCCGGGGCAAAACCCGGGCGAGCAATTTATCCGGGTCGCTTTGGTGGCCCCAAAAACAGAGTTGCAGCAAGGGCTGATCAAGCTCCGCGACTGCATCTATTCGTGAGGTACGAGGGCAAAATGGCATCATTGAACGCGCGCAACCGCGATCCATTGTTGGACAGCACGACTCAGGCCGCGATTGAGCGGCGCAGCAAAGAGCTGATCGGGATCGCCCTGATCCTGCTGGGGCTGGCCGCTGCCGCAATGATTTGGTCCTATACGCCGGATGATCCGAACTGGATGGTCTCGACTGATACAGCTGTTCAGAACTGGTTGGGCCGGGCAGGCGCATCGATCATTTTTGTCCTCAACACGCTCTTCGGCCTAGGATGCTGGGGAATTGCCATATTCCTGCTTGTTTGGGGCGTTCGTTTTGTGACGCATAGCGGGTTGGATCGCTGGTTCTGGCCGGTTGTTCTGTTTGCGCCTTGGGTGTTGCTGATTGCGCTACACATGGAGACCCTGAACGCGAGCGTAGAATGGCAGGCAAGCCACTCCTTTGGTCTGGGCGGCATGTTGGGGTACACGTTCCTCGGCGCTATTCTGTCGCTGATGCCAATGGGGGCGGTATTTGCTGTAAAACTCGTGTCTCTGCTATCTTTGCTTGCGGTTTTCGCACTGGGTGTTGTGGTTCTGGGCTTTACCAAGGCCGATGTACGCAAAGGATTCCGCGCCTTCCTGCTGGGTCTGGTGATGTCTTACGACATGCTGATGAACCTGCTGGGCCGTGGTGCTGCCGCCACCGCACAGGCCGCCCGCGACCGCCGCGCTCAGTGGGAGGAACGCAAGACCGCCCGCGCCGATGCCGTTTTCGACGATGAAATCGCCTTTGAAGACCCGATCTTTGAAGAGCCGGAATTCGACGAACCCGAGCCTGCAAAAACAGGTTTGCTGGCACGGATGCCCAGCCTGATCCGCCGCCCCGAGCCGATGCCCGAGCCTGAACTGGTTGATCCCGAACCCGTTGCGGGCTTTGACGAGATGCCGGGCGAGGATCGAATTCGATCGAAAATCTCCGCCGCCGTGCGTAACCGCAAAGTCGCCGCTGGCGAGATGGCACCCGAGCATGATCCGAACCTGCCGCTGACCAAGGGTCGGGGCCGTGGTCCGGACCCGTTGATCCTGAACACCCGAGGCGGGGAAGAATTGCCACCTGAACCGCCGGTAACGTTGGCCGGTCTGCCTCCCGAGCCGATGCTGACAGCCGACCCCGTGCCCGAATGGCAGCAGGAACCGCTGCATGAGGATTTCGCGCCCGAGCAGGATTTTGAAGACGAGGCCGTGTTCGAAGATGCTCCCGAATCCGCACCGCAGCCGCGCCCGGCTATGAAAATCCCGGTGGCAGAGCCGCGCAAGCCGGTGGTGGCGCAACCCGTACGCCGCACCCCGCCGCCGTCGCGCCGCGCACGGGCCGAGGCGCAGCCTGCGCTGTCTTTTGAGGACAGGCATTCCGATTTCGAACTGCCACCGTTGGGTCTTTTGTCAAACCCGGCCAGCATTCAGCGCCATCACCTCAGTGATGAGGCATTGGAAGAAAACGCGCGGATGCTGGAAAACGTTCTGGATGATTACGGCGTAAAGGGGGAGATCGTCAGCGTACGCCCTGGCCCGGTCGTTACCATGTACGAACTGGAACCAGCCCCGGGTCTGAAAGCCAGCCGTGTGATCGGTCTGGCCGACGATATCGCCCGGTCGATGTCTGCCCTGTCGGCGCGGGTTTCGACCCTGCCCGGGCGGTCCGTGATTGGGATCGAATTGCCGAATGAGAACCGTGAAATGGTGGTTCTGCGCGAGATCCTCGCCAGCCGTGACTTTGGCGACGGAAACCACGCGCTGCCTCTGGCGCTGGGTAAGGATATCGGCGGCGAATCCGTTGTGGCGAACCTGGCCAAGATGCCTCACCTTCTGATCGCGGGGACCACCGGTTCTGGTAAGTCGGTGGCGATCAACACGATGATCCTGTCGCTGTTGTACAAGCTGACACCGGACGAATGCCGACTGATCATGATCGACCCAAAGATGTTGGAACTGTCTGTCTATGATGGCATCCCGCATCTGCTGTCGCCCGTTGTGACTGACCCGAAAAAGGCGGTTGTGGCCCTGAAATGGGTCGTGGGCGAGATGGAGGACCGCTATCGCAAGATGTCCAAGATGGGCGTCCGCAACATCGCCGGCTACAACGGCCGCGTTAAGGATGCGCTCTCCAAGGGCGAGATGTTCAGCCGCACGGTCCAGACCGGATTTGACGATGAGACCGGCGAGCCGGTGTTCGAGACCGAGGAATTCGCCCCCGAGGCGATGCCGTACATCGTTGTCATCGTCGATGAGATGGCCGACCTGATGATGGTCGCGGGCAAAGAAATCGAAGCCTGCATTCAGCGTCTGGCGCAGATGGCGCGGGCTTCGGGCATTCACCTGATCATGGCCACGCAGCGCCCCTCGGTCGATGTGATCACCGGTACGATCAAGGCGAACTTCCCGACCCGGATTTCGTTCCAGGTGACCTCGAAAGTCGACAGCCGCACCATTCTGGGAGAAATGGGTGCCGAGCAACTGCTGGGGCAGGGTGATATGCTGTATATGGCAGGCGGCGCCAAGATTACCCGTTGCCACGGGCCGTTTGTGTCGGATGAAGAGGTCGAAGAAATCGTCAACCACCTGAAACAGTTCGGTCCGCCGGATTACATGAGTGGTGTGGTCGATGGCCCGGCCGAAGAAAAGGCCGACAATATCGACGCGGTTCTGGGCCTAAACACTGGTGGCAACACCAATGGTGAGGATGCGCTCTATGATCAAGCGGTGGCGATTGTGATCAAGGATCGCAAATGCTCGACCTCATACATCCAGCGGAAACTCGCCATCGGCTACAATAAGGCCGCGCGTTTGGTTGAGCAGATGGAAGACGAAGGTGTTGTTTCGGCGGCAAATCACGTCGGTAAGCGGGAAATCCTCGTCCCCGAGCAGTAGGATATTTAATAACAAGGGCAGAGCGCATATCTGTGACGCATGAAACAGATCGCTTTTGCCCTTACCCTTGCCCTGACCCTGGCCGCACCTGCCGCCTGGGCGGCCGATAAACTGCCGCTGTCGCAGATTTCCAACTATCTGAACGGCCTGAAAACTGTTCAGACCACATTCACACAGGTCAACGACGATGGCTCGCTGAGCACCGGCAAGCTGTGGTTGCAGCGGCCCGGCAAGATGCGGTTCGAATATGATCCGCCTAACAGCGCGGTTGTTCTGGCCAACACGGGTACGGTGCAGATTTTTGACCCGAAGTCGAACCAGCCGCCCGAGCAATACCCGCTGAAGCGCACGCCTTTGTCGCTGGTTCTGGCGCGGAACGTGAATCTGGGTCAGGCAAATATGGTCGTGGCTCATGATTTCGACGGCACGGCCACAGTCGTGACCGCTCAGGACCCGAAAAACCCCGAGTCCGGTCGAATCGAACTTATGTTCACAGATAATCCGATCGAGCTGCGCAAATGGGTCATACATGACAACGCAGGCACCCAGACAACCGTTCTGCTGGGGCAACTGGATACGGGCAAAAGCCTGAGCCGCGATCTGTTCTCGAAATCGAAAAGAAGCGGGTCAGGCAATCGCTGACCCGCTAGCCTGTCAATAACGGCAACCGGACAGTTGCGCCTGATAAAGCTTGGCGCGCGCATCCACGTCATTGGCGACGTTCAACAGCCAGGTCTTGCTGTAATGGCTGCCGCGGGCGTAACCGGTATGGCCCTCATGATAAGCAAGGTACTGGTTGCGCGTGTCGCTGGGGTGAATGCCGTTCCGCTCGTAGCTTTTGTTCATGTACCAGCCGATGAAATCCGACGCATCGCGGATGCGATCCCGCTTGGCACGGCGTTTCCCAGTTTCTTTTTGGTATTGCTCCCAGGTTCCGTCCAGTGCCTGGCTGAAGCCATAGGCGCTGCTTTGGCGACCCATTGGGATCACACCCAAAACGTATTGGTGCGGTGTGCGGGCATCGTGCTTATAGCGGCTTTCCTGATAGATCGTCGCCATCTGTACATGGACCGGGACGCCCCATTTCCGTTCGGTGCTTTTGAAGGCCTTCATGAATTCGGGCCGTTCGCGCGCAATACTGCACGCGTCATTCAGTTTGCTGGGCGGCTGTTTAGAGCCACCCCCACAGGATGCCAGAAACAGCACCCCGAAGAGTACGATAAGAATTCTGCTCATGTGCCTCGTGCCTTTTTCTTTTATTCTAGCGCAGATTGAACTTTTAGGAAATCACAATCGTTGCGGAACGTTAGCTCGAATTAGATGTAATGCGCCTGCGGACAGAAATATTGTGGTCATGATCCCCGTCGGCCAACAGAAAGAATCGGGCCGCAATTTAGAGCACTGTCAGCAAGTGGTTCACAGACTGTTTCCTTTGATTTCGGATCAATGATTGGCTTTTCAGCCCGGAAACAGGTAGTAAGTTCAATGGGGGCAGAAACAATGCTGAAGACACATGCCAAGTACCGCCTGGGTCAGGTGGTCCGTCACAAGAAACATCCCTTCCGCGGGGTGATTTTTGACGTGGATGCAGAGTTTTCGAATACCGAAGAGTGGTATCAGGCCATTCCCGAAGACAGCCGCCCAATCAAGGATCAGCCGTTTTATCACCTGTTGGCGGAAAACGACCAATCCTTCTATGTTGCTTATGTTTCAGAACAAAATCTGGTTGCGGACCAGTCCGGCGAACCGGTTGAGCACCCGGATATCCCCGACATGTTCGGTCCGTTCGAAAACGGGTCCTATCCGCTTCATTTCCATCTGAACTGAGGCCCTTTGGCAGCGCGTTCGCCGGTCAATACCCGAGCGCGCAACCGTCTTTCCGCGGGTCACTTGCGCCCATCAGAACACCATTTTCACAGATTCGAATGGCTTGTGCTCCGCCCAGCGGCGTTTCCGGTACTTCAACAGTGTGGCCCAATTCACACAATTGTTGAGCCACTTTGGGCGAAATATCGCGTTCCAGCTTCAACACGCCGTTGTCCGCAAAAGCACGCGGCGCATCGATGCTGGTTTGCATGGCCAGTTCGTGGTCGGTCAGGTTTGACATGAACCGGGCGTGACCGGTGGGCTGGTAGGCGCCGCCCATCACTCCAAACGGCATCAGAATCCGGCCATTTTGTTTCAGAATCCCGGGAATGATGGTGTGCATAGGGCGTTTGCCGCCGCTCAACTCATTGGGGTGACCTGCTTGCAGTGTAAAGCCAGCCCCGCGGTTTTGCAGCAGAATGCCATATTTTTCGGATGCGATCCCCGAGCCGAAGCTGTGGAAGATGGAATAGATCAACGAGACCGCCATCCTGTCTCGGTCCACCACTGTGATATAGACGGTGTCTTTGTGAATGGCTTCGGTCAGCGGGGCCGCAGCAGGCATTGCGCGCTTTGGGTCGATCAGCGCGGCCAGCCTATCGGCCACGTCCTGATCCAGAAATCGATCCGCGTGCATTGTGTGATCGGGATCGGCAATAAACCGGTTGCGGGCGTCATAGGCCAGTTTTGAGGCTTCAGCTTCGATATGCAGACGTTCGGCCCCGAACGGGTCGAGGCTGGCGAGGTCGAAATTCTTGAGTATGTTCAGCAGCAAAATTGCAGTGGCGCCCTGACCATTGGGCGGGTGCTCGACCAGTTCCAGCCCGTTATACAAGCCGCTGACAGGTTGGGTCTCGGTACAGGCATTGGCAAGAAAATCCTCAACCGTATGGGTACCACCCCGTTGAGCCAGCACGGCGAGCATATCCTCGGCAATGTCGCCGGAATAAAATGCGTCCCGCCCGTTCCGGGCAATCCGGCGCAGGACCTCGGCCTGACCGGGGGATTGGAAAACCTGCCCAATCCCGGGTGCCTTGTCATCGATTAGATAATGCGCCCGCGCCGCCCCTTGCAGGGTGGCCGCCCCGACCGCCCAGTCAAAAGCAACCCTTGGCGCAACCGGTACACCTGTCTCGGCATAGTGAATGGCGGGTTGCAGGATGACATCCAGCCCCAGCTTGCCCTCGGTTTCCGCCAAGTGGCAGAACGCATCTACAGCGCCGGGGATGGTTACAGCATCCGGGGTATTCAGGGGTACCGCAGTCAACCCTTGCGCCCGCAGTTTCTCTGCATCGGTTGCGGCAGGCGCACGGCCCGAACCGTTCAGGGCGCGAACATCATCCTCTCCGGCCCGGTTGTATAGGACAAAACAGTCGCCCCCCAACCCGGTCATTTGAGGTTCGCAAATGCCCAGCAGGACCGCTCCGGCAATGGCCGCATCCATCGCGTTTCCGCCCTGTGCAAGAACATCCACGGCCACTTTCGCGGCCAGAGGGTGCGACGTGGCGCACATTCCTTCGGTCGCCAGAACTTCGGATCGGCCCGGAGTGTGAAAATCCCGCATGGTGCGTTTCCCCGCTTTGAACGCGCCGAAGATATCGCGCGGTCAGAGGTTGTCCAGTCACATGGGGGAGAAGTTCCTCGGCGCCGTTCACTGGGTGGGGGCTGTGACACTTGACGCCGAGGGAAGCTATCTGAGCTACAGGTATCTTTTTGCCCGTTGTTTGCGGCGCTACAATGGTTCGATCTGGGCCTTATTGTGACGTTTTCTTGCCGTCAGGCGGGATCGGGAAAGTCAAACCGCAGCGATAGCCGGTTGCAGCCATCGGAGTGTACATATCGGATATCGCTGGTCAATTCGTGGATCAGGTACCAGCCGAACCCTCCTTCGGGCAGTTCATCGACGGTTGATCCCAACGGTGCCGGAACCCCGTCTGGTACCCGAAACCCGGGCAGGGGGTTGCCGGTGTCGGAGATCACGATATCGAGACAGTTCCGATGCAGGCGGCATCGCACCTTGACTTTTGCGGGCGTCACATCGGCATAGGCGTGTTCCACAACATTGTTGATCGCTTCGGCCAGAGCAATCTTTACGTCACCCGCCTTTTGCTGCGGCAACCCCTGTGTCGCAAGGCATCTGCTGAGCTGCGCAATACCCGCGCTGGCCTCAGACTCGGTCGCTGCAAAGCTCAGATCCAAACACTTGCCGTTACACATGGGCATTGGGCCTATTCAGATGGTCAAGAGGGTCAGCTGGCGGTGGCCGACAAGGCGTCATCCAGCGTCGGGTACAGTTTGAAGACCGTGTCCATCCGGGTCAGTCGAAACACCTTTTCGACAAAGGGATGCAGCCCGGCCAGATCCAGCCTGCGGTCGTTGCCTAGCTGCTTCATCGAGGCGACAATGGCGCCCAGCCCGCTTGAATCGATGAACTCAACGCTGCTCAGGTCCAGCACCACCCGTGTGGTGCCGCCTTCGGCCTCGTTGCGCATGTCTTCCTTGAACTGGATAGCCATGGCCGCATCAATTCGGTCTGAATGTACTTTGATAATCTGGGTTTCGTCGGTTGTTGTGCTGGTCAGGGCCATGCGCGACGGTCCTCTAATCTGAAATTCGCTAGTAGAAATACGCTAGACGGCAAATCTTACCATTCGGTATCCATCGAATGGAAAAAAGGAGGAACACGCCGATGAAACAGGTTGTTATCGCCGGGGCCGCGCGCACACCCATGGGGGGATTTCAAGGGATGTTTGACGGCGTGGCAGCCGCCGAGTTGGGTGGAGCCGCCATCCGGGCCGCGCTGCAGGGTGCTGGCGCTGAAACGGTGGACGAGGTGCTGATGGGATGCGTGCTGCCCGCGGGTCAGGGCCAGGCGCCAGCGCGACAAGCCGGGTTTGCAGCAGGCTTGGGCGAAGAGGTGCCCGCGACGACCCTGAACAAGATGTGCGGATCGGGGATGAAAGCCGCGATGATGGCCTTTGACCAGATCGCTCTGGGCCACGCCGACACGATGATCGCGGGCGGGATGGAGAGCATGACCAATGCCCCCTACCTGTTGCCAAAAATGCGCGGGGGCGCGCGGATCGGGCACGGTCAGGTAGTCGATCATATGTTCCTGGACGGGCTCGAGGATGCCTATGACAAGGGCCGCCTGATGGGCACCTTCGCAGAAGACTGCGCCGAAGCCTATCAGTTTACCCGCGAAGCGCAGGACGAATACGCGCTGCAATCGCTGTCCAACGCCCTGTCGGCGCAGGAAAACGGCGCTTTCGAGGGCGAGATCACACCGGTCACCACCCGCTCTCGCAAGGGTGAGGTCACCTTTGGCCAAGACGAGCAACCGCAATCCGCGCGGCCCGACAAAATCCCGACGCTGAAACCCGCCTTCCGCAAGAACGGCACGGTGACGGCGGCCAATTCCTCATCAATCTCTGACGGTGCCGCCGCGCTGGTGCTGGCCTCGGCCGACGCTGCCGAGACGCAGGGCCTGACGGTGCGTGCCCGGATCGTCGGTCACGCCAGCCATGCGCAGGCGCCTGGCCTTTTCACGACGGCTCCGGTTCCTGCAGCGCAAAAGTTGCTCTCGACCATCGGCTGGTCCCATGATGATGTGGACCTTTGGGAAGTCAACGAAGCCTTCGCCGTTGTCCCCATGGCTTTCATGCACGAGATGGGCCTGCCGCGCGATAAGGTGAACGTGAATGGCGGTGCTTGTGCGTTGGGCCACCCGATCGGAGCGTCGGGGGCGCGGATCATGGTCACGCTGCTGAACGCACTGGAAAAGCGGAACCTCAAACGCGGTGTTGCGGCCATTTGCATCGGCGGAGGAGAAGGTACCGCCGTTGCCATCGAACGAATTTGACGCTGCATCCTTTTGAAAATATTCCGGGGGTGAATTGAGTCATTGACTCAAGATGGGGCAGTGCCCCCGCCCCATACGGAATAAGACTGACCATGACTGTTAATTACGACACGCTCGCCAAAACCATCGCCGCCCTTACAGCAGGCGAAACGGATCAGGTCGCCCTGATGGCAACGATCACCTGCGAGGTGCATCACGCCGACGACCGGTTTGACTGGACCGGGTTTTACCGGGTGACTGAACCGGGCCTGCTGAAGATCGGCCCCTATCAAGGCGGGCACGGCTGTCTGGTCATCCCCTTTGATCGCGGCGTCTGTGGGGCGGCGGCCCGCACCGGCGAGGTGCAGTTGGTGCCGGACGTGGATGCGTTTCCGGGTCACATCGCCTGCGCGTCGTCCACCCGGTCCGAACTGGTGCTGCCGGTGCGCGACGCATCGGGTGAAGTTATTGCCGTGTTCGACATTGATAGCGATCAGCCGGATGCTTTTGACGAGGAAGATGCCGACAAACTGGCTCGCATTCTGGCGCAGGTCTTTGCCTGTTAGGCCTTTGATTGTGAGGCTGTGATGCTGCGCTCGCGCAGCCAAATGATGACACCGCAAATGGCGACGAACGACAAGATACCGTCAACGAGGTTGATGGCGTTCCGCAGCGAAATGCCGCCTGAAATCGCGCCAAACAGGTCAACTGTGCAGAACACGGCAAATAACAGGGCAACCCAACGCTTTTCTCTGCGGAGACCGGCACGAAAGGCCAGCAAGATCAAGATGACCAGCCCGATCTGCAGGGATACCGCAATGGCTTCGGGCGAATTGTATCCAATGGCGATTCCAGTCGCGCCGACAGTCATCGCTCCGTTCAGCCAAAGCATGTACTTGATCGACTGCAATACAAGATCCATCGGCTACCCCGTAAATTCACCCAGTACGTTGGCTTGAACAGCACTTTTCTGATCAATTTGCCTGCGCAAACTGCACAAGAAAAAAGCCGCAGACAACCTGCATCCCGACAATAAGAAGAAGCCGCATCGAAAAGCCGCGTTTGCGGGTTTTGTGGTTGAAAATCCAGCGGCCCAGAACCGCACCAGGGCTGCCGCCCAGTGCGGCCAGCCACAGCAACCGACGTTCCGGAACCCTGCCTTTGCGCCGCCGGGCGCGGGCCTTGTCCCACGCAAATGCCAATAGCGTCAGGGCGTTGATCGCCCAAAGATAGATCACTGCAATCCACATGGCCTTGGCATAAACCGGTACGCTTTCACGTGTAAATGAAAAAACTCTTGGAAATTTCACGAATCTGGGTCATCGTGAAAAAGGAGAGAAAAATTTCACCGGAATCGGAGCGGCACGTGAACACTCATGCCCCCCATAGCGCGACGCTTGGTGCAGATATCCGCGCCCTTCGCAAGGCGCGTGGGCTGACGCTGACCGAAATAGCCGAACGTCTGAACCGCTCGGTCGGATGGCTCAGCCAGGTTGAGCGGGACATGTCCGACCCTTCGATCTCGGACCTGCGCCAGATCGCCGAATGCCTGGGTGTGCCGATGTCGATGCTGTTTGCGCATTCCTCAGTGCCGGTGGACGAGCAGGGTTATGTCGTGCGTGCCGGGTTGCGCCGCCCGATGGGTTCGGGCGAGGAAGGGTTGATCGAAGAGCTGCTTTCACCTGATCTGACCGATGACTTCGAAATGGTGCATTCCACGTTCGAGCCATTCTCGAAGATGCAGACGCCCGCAAATCGCCCAACGCAAGAGGTCGGCTATTTGGTGTCGGGTCGTTTGGATCTGATGATCGGGGGCCGTGCATTTTCGGTCGGTCCGGGGGACAGTTTTCGCATCAAGAACGAGCCTTATCAATGGGCCAATCCCTATGATGAGCCCGCAGTGGCCATCTGGGTCATCGCGCCGCCAGTGTACTGACATGTCGGGTCCTGCATTCAATTTTGGTGGGGTTGGGCAGGTGCTCATCCATGCGCCAGCAGCAAGGAGATAATCACATGCATACCGGTTCCTGCCTTTGCCGCGCTGTTTCGTTTGCCATCGACGGCGATCTGTCACCGCCCTCGGCCTGCCATTGCGGCCAATGCCGCAAGCAATCGGGCCATGTCTGGGCCTCGACCTCGACCCATCAGGACAACCTCAGCTTTACCGCCAGCGACACGCTGCGTTGGTTCCGGGCATCAGACACCGCACGGCGCGGCTTCTGCAGTGCCTGTGGTTCGTTCCTGTTCTGGCAGCACAATGACGAGGACACGATTTCCATTTCCATGGGCGCCCTGAGCGAACCCACCGGACTGAACCTCGCCCGGCACATCTTTGTGGCCGAAAAGGGCGATTACTACGACATCACAGACGATCTGCCCCGGCGGGCACAGTAAAAGAGGATCAAAACACATGAGCGATTTTCCAACCAAGGCCCGTGTGGTCATCATCGGCGGCGGCGTAGTTGGCTGTTCGTCCCTGTATCATCTGGCCAAGAAGGGCTGGACCGATTGCGTTCTGCTGGAAAAGAACGAACTGACAGCCGGCTCGACCTGGCACGCGGCGGGTAACGTCCCCACGTTTTCGAATTCTTGGGCGATCATGAACATGCAGCGCTATTCAACCGAGCTGTATTCGGGTTTGGCCGAAGAGGTTGACTACCCAATGAACTACCACGTTTCGGGCTCGATCCGTCTGGCGCATAGCAAAGAGCGGATGCAGGAATTCGAACACGCCATGGCTATGGGCAAGTATCAGGGCATCCCGATGGAGATGTGGACTCCGGAACAGGCGAAAGAGCATTACCCGTTCCTCGAAACCCATGATCTGGAAGGTGTACTGTATGACCCCACTGACGGTGATATCGACCCGGCGCAGCTGACTCAGGCGCTGGCGAAAGGTGCCCGCGACATGGGGCAGAAGATCATCCGATTCTGCCCGGCCACAGGTGTGACCCAACATGACGACGGAACTTGGACCGTACACACCGAAAAAGGCGACATCGCCTGTGACTATGTGGTGAATGCCGCCGGCTACTACGCGCAGCGCGTGGGCGAGATGTTCAAGCCATATGGTGGCCGCACCGTGCCCGCGATGGTCATGAGCCACCAGTACCTGCTGACCGACGAAGTGCCCGAGGTCGAGGCTTGGTCGAAAGAAAACGGCGGCAAGCTGCCGCTGCTGCGCGACGTGGATATCTCGTACTACCTGCGTCAGGAAAAGAACGGCTTCAACCTCGGCCCCTACGAGCCCAACTGTAAGGGTGAATGGATGACCGAAAACGATCCGATGCCCGAGGATTTCTCGTTCCAGCTGTGGAATGACGATCTGGACCGCATCGAAGACATCATCACCGACGCGATGGAGCGGGTGCCGCTGATGGCCACCTCAGGCGTTGGACGCGTCATCAATGGCCCGATCCCCTACGCTCCGGATGGTCTGCCGCTGATCGGCCCGATGCCGGGCGTGACAAACGCGTTCGAGGCGCACAGCTTTACCTTCGGCATTGCACAAGGCGGTGGCGCAGGCAAGGTATTGGCCGAATGGATCGTCGATGGCCACACTGAATGGGATATGTGGGCGGTCGATCCGCGCCGCTACACCGACTATACCGATCAGGATTACTGCAACCAGAAAGGTATGGAGGTCTACGGCAACGAATACGCCATGCATTTCCCACATCACGAATGGCCTGCAGCGCGTGACAAGAAGCTGTCACCGGTCCATGCCAAGGTCAAAGAACTGGGCGGTGTCATGGGCGCGTATAACGGTTGGGAACGCGCCAACTGGTTCGCCAAGCCGGGCGACAACACCTCCGAGGAAGCCACCCACACATGGGGCCGGTCCGGCCCGTGGGAACAGCGCATCAAGGAAGAGTGTGAAGCCGTCCGCGACAATTGCGGCGTGCTCGACCTGCCGGGCTTTTCGCGCTTCATGGTCAAAGGTGAAGGCGCGGCCGAGGCCCTGCGCGGCCTGATCACCGGTGGTCTGCCCAAGGTCGGCCGCATCAATCTGGTCTACATCTCTGATGACCGGGGCCGCATCCTGACCGAGATGTCCTGTGTCCGTCTGGGTGAGGATGAGTTCATGATGATCACTGCCGCCACCGCACAGTGGCATGACCGTGATATCCTGACAAAGGTCATGCCCGCCAGCGTTTCCGTCGAGGACGTCACCACCACCCGCGACACCCTGATCGTGACCGGCCCGAAATCGCGTGAGATCCTGTCGGGTCTGACCGATGCGGACCTGACCACCGGCTGGCTGACCCATCAGGCGGCCATAGTAGCTGGTAAATCGGCCTTCCTGATCCGTGTGTCCTTCGCCGGTGAACTGGGCTGGGAAGTGCACGCCCTGAACGAGGACATGCCCGCGATTTACGAGGCGATCCTCGACGCCGGTGCGACACCCTTCGGTATGTATGCGCTGAACGCGCTTCGGATCGAAAAGGGCTACCGCACCTGGAAGGGCGATCTGTCGAGTGACTACTCGCTGCTGGAAGGTGGTCTGGGACGGTTCGTCAAACTGGACAAGCCGCAGGACTTCCCCGGCAAGGCTGCGATCCAGAACGAAAAGCAGCAGGGTGTTAAGAAAGCCTTTGTCACGCTGACCGTTGAGGCCGGTGATTGCGACGCACCCTACATGTCCTGCATCTCGCAGAATGGCGAGATCGTGGGCGAGACCACCTCGGGCGCCTGGGGCTATCGCGTTGGAAAGTCCATCGCACTGGGCATGGTCAAGACCGAAGCCGCCAACCCGGGCACTGAGCTGGAGGTGGAAATCTACGGCCAGAAATACCGTGCTGTGGTACAAGAGGACCAACCGCTCTGGGATCCGGCAAACGAGCGGCTGCGCGCATAACCCCGGACGGAGCTGCCATGAGCAAGCGATACTCCAAACTGGGGCCTGGCGCAGGCCCCAACTATGACTGGGAAAACGACCATACCTTCGTCAAGGTTTCCGGTCAGGACTCAGGTGGTGCCTATACGCTCATGGAAGACAATCTGAAGGCCAGCTTCGCGCTTGGCCTTCATCGCCACGACAGCCATGCCGAGACCTTCTACTTTCTGGAAGGTAAGGTGGATTTCTACGTCGATGGCGACTGGCACCGGTGCACGGCAGGCACCACGATGCATGTCCCGCCCGGTGTGCCCCATGCCTGCCGTGTGGCGGGAGGGAAACCCGCGCGGATGCTGATGATCTTTCAACCATCGGGGTTTGACGGTTTCCTCGCAGAGCTTGCGGCAATGAGCCAGGCCGATTTCGCAGATGAGGCAAAGATGGCTGCTCTGAACGCCCGCTATGACATCATCCCGATGGGTCCGGTTCCGCCACATCCGGACGATCAGACCTGAAAGCGGCATCAGATGACACTCCCCCATACAATGTCTGGCGTTTATCTGACCCAACACGGCGGGCCGGAGGCGCTGAACTGGCGCGAGGATATACCGTTGCCCCAGCCCGGACCGGGGCAGGTGCTGGTTCGGGTTCTCGCCGCGGGGGTGAACAACACCGATATCAACACGCGTGTCGGCTGGTATTCCGCTGATGTGACGGGCGCGACTGATGCCGTTGATCAGGACGTCGAGGTCGGAGGCTGGGGCGGCGCGCTGCAGTTTCCGCGCATTCAGGGCGGGGACCTTTGCGGCGTCGTCGAACTAGCCGAGCCGGGAACCAGGTTCAAACCGGGTCAGCGGGTAACCTGCCCGATCAACCTGCCCCGCCCGCAACCGGGCCATCCGACCGGGTTTATTGCTCTGGGCTCGGAAATGGATGGTGCATTTGCGCAATATTGTCTTGTTGAGGCGGATGATCTGTATGACGTGACCGCCTCTCCCTTGTCGGATGTCGAAATTGCCGCCATCCCCTGCGCCTTTGGCACCGCCGAAAACCTTCTGACCCGTGCGGGTGTAACCTCGGGTCAGAAGGTTCTGATTACAGGGGCGTCCGGTGGTGTCGGTCTGGCCGCTGTGCAACTGGCGGCGCTGCGGGGCGCAACTGTCTGGGGCGTAACCAGCCCGGCCAAGGCCGAGGTGGTCAAAGGGCAAGGTGCGGCAGCGACCTTTGCACGCGATGCGGTGCTGCCTGCGGACATGTTCGATGTGGTGATCGACGTTGTGGGCGGCCCGGCATGGCCCGGCTTGGTCCTGGCCCTGAAGCCTGGTGGCCACTATGCCGTGTCGGGCGCAATTGCGGGGCCAATCGTTCAGGCCGACCTGCGCGACATCTATCTGCGCGACATTACCATCCATGGCTGCACCCATCAGGCCTTTGAGGTGTTCGGGAGGTTGGTCGAGATGATCAATGCCGGCCGGATCAGGCCCTTGATCTCAAAGACTTATCCGCTAAGGGACATTGCGGCGGCGCAGGCGGATTTCCAATCCAAGACGTTCCCGGGCAAACTTGTTCTGATTCCGTGAAAAGGCTGGGGTAATGGCGAAAATCACTCTTCTGGATGGCTCAATCGGGCAGGAACTGGTCAAGCGCAGCGGGAAACAGCCGACTCCATTGTGGTCGACCCGGGTGATGATTGACCACCCCGAATTGGTCGGGGACGTTCATGCCGAGTATTTTCGCCGGGGTGCCACCGTTGCCACGACGAACACCTACGCCGTGCACCGGTCTCGGTTGGTTCGGGAGGGGATGGAGGCGCAGCTTGCCGACCTGATCAACGCGGCGTTGACACAGGCCGAACGGGCGCGGGGATCAAATGGCGGGCGCATTGCAGGGGCGCTTGGGCCGCTTCTGGCCTCGTACCGGCCTGACCTGAACCCCGACGTGGACGAGGCGGCTGAGAAGTTCGCTGAGCTGGCGAAGCTGATGGCAGATCGCGTAGATTTTTTCCTGATCGAAACCGTATCCTCGGTTCAGGAAGCCGAAGGTGCCTTGCGCGGCGCCGCGGAAGGCGGCAAGCCCGCCTGGTTGGCGCTGACAGTGATGGACGACAATGGTACACGCCTGCGCTCGGGCGAGCCGCTGTCCGACGTCGCGCCATTGGTTGATCGGTATTCGCCCGAGGCCGTGCTGATCAATTGCTCGCGTCCCGAGGCCATTCCCGCAGCTCTGAACGTCATCGCAAAACTGGGTCGACCGTTCGGGGCCTATGCCAACGGGTTCACCGGCATTACTCAGAAATTCCTGGAAGACGCGCCCACCGTAGACGCGCTGGAGCAACGTCACGATCTGGGGCCTGAGGCCTATGCCGATCATGTGATGGTATGGGTTGCGCACGGGGCGACCATTGTCGGCGGCTGCTGCGAGGTCGGCCCGGATCACATCGAAACTCTGGCCAACCAGTTGCGTTCTGCCGGTCACCAGATCGTCTGAGGTGTAGATGATGCGGAAACCTGCGGGCAATTCAGATCAGCTCCAATTCGATATCCTGGTTGCGCCGGGATTTGTGCTCTTGGAACTGGCCTCGCTGGTTGAAGTGCTGCGGCTGGCCAATCGCGTGTGTCCGACACCTCCGTTCACCTATACCTATCGTTCGCTGAAAGGCGGCCCGATTGCCAGCAGCAGCGATGCGGTGGTGCAAACGGAACCAGTGCAGGCCCAACCCGAGGCGAATTACCTGTTCGTGATTGGCAATTCCAACCCGGATCACCCGGACCTGTCTCTGGGCCGCGTGGTGACGGATTATACCTACCGCGGGGCCAAGGTGTTTTTGCTGGCCGAAGCCGCCAGCCGCTATATTGATGAACAGGGCACAGACGACATGGCAACGCATTGGGAAAATGCCTCGTTCCTGCGCGAACGCGGCGCCCGGTTTGAGGCCAAGCTGTCGATCGCGACAGAACAGGGCGCGGTGGTGACCTGCGCCGGGATGGGGGCGACGACGGATGTGGCGTTAGCCGTCATAGGCCGGCATATCTCGGGACCGGCCAAGATGACCGTGGCCGACATCATGCTGCACGAAAATATCCGCGACTTTGCCTCGATGCAGCCGTTTTCCGGGGCCAAGAAGACCGCAACCGGCGACGCCAAGCTGGATCTGTGCATCAAACTGATGCAGGCCAATATCGAAGACCCGCTGCCGATCCACCAGATTGTCGAATCACTGCACCTGTCGAACCGGTCTTTGGAGCGGAAATTCAAAAATTACTTTGGCACCACGCCGAACGGGTTTTATCGCGAAATGCGGCTGGCCAAAGCCAATAACCTGTTGCTCAACACCACCATGAGCGTCCGTGAAATCGGTCTAGCCTGCGGGTTTCCCAACGGTTTTTCTTCTGTTTACAAAAGTTTTTTCGGTGTCACCCCCTTTGTTGTCCGACGGGAAAAGCGGGCGGCGACATATCGGTGAAAATCGCCGATACTGTGACGTTTTTGGTGCATTTAGTGTCGATCTTCCGTGGCATTTTGCGCAAAACCTGACACAGCGGAGATTTCAGGATGGTTGATCTTCCCAGCAAGGCCCGAGTGGTCATCATCGGCGGCGGCGTCATTGGATGCTCGGTCGCGTATCACCTGACCAAAAAGGGCTGGAGCGACGTTGTCCTGCTGGAGCGCAAGCAGCTGACCAGCGGCACCACATGGCATGCCGCTGGTCTGATCGCACAGCTCCGTGCAACGGCGAACATGACCAAGCTGGCGAAGTACAGCCAGGAGCTCTACGGCTCTTTGGAAGAAGAGACAGGGGTCGCTACCGGCTTCAAGCGCTGCGGCTCAATTACCGTTGCCCTGACCGAAGAGCGCAAGGAGGAAATCTATCGTCAGGCCGCCATGGCCCGCGCCTTTGGGGTTGAGGTTGAAGAGATCTCGAACGAGCGCGTGGCCGAGCTGTATCCGCATTTAAACATCGAAGACGTCAAAGGCGCAGTGTATCTGCCGCTGGACGGACAGGGCGATCCCGCGAACATTGCGCTGGCCCTTGCCAAAGGTGCTCGTCAGCGTGGCGGCATCGTTAAGGAACGTGTGAAGGTCACCGATATTGTCAAGCAGGGGCGCAAGGTAACCGGTGTAGATTGGGTGGCTGACGATGGCAGCGCCTCGGGTCACATAGAATGCGACATGGTGGTGAACTGCGCCGGGATGTGGGGTCACGAGGTCGGCCGCATGGCGGGCGTGAATGTCCCGCTGCATGCGTGCGAACACTTTTATATTGTGACCGAAGGCATCGACGGCCTGACACAGCTGCCGGTTCTGCGTGTTCCGGATGAGTGCGCATACTACAAGGAAGACGCGGGCAAAATCCTTCTGGGTGCGTTTGAACCTAATGCCAAACCCTGGGGCATGGGTGGTATTCCGGACACCTTTGAGTTCGACCAACTACCCGAAGATTTCGACCACTTTGAGCCGATCCTCGAAGCGGCCTGTAACCGGATGCCGATGCTGGCCGAGGCGGGCATTCACACCTTCTTCAACGGCCCCGAGTCCTTTACTCCCGACGACGCCTATCACCTGGGTCTGGCACCCGAGATGGACAATGTCTGGGTCGCGGCGGGGTTCAACTCGATCGGTATCCAGTCCGCCGGTGGTGCGGGCATGGCGCTGGCCGAATGGATGGACAGCGGTGAGAAGCCCTTTGATTTGGGTGACGTGGACATCGGCCGGATGCAGCCGTTCCAAGGCAACAAGAAATACCTGTTTGAACGCTCGAAAGAGACGCTGGGTCTGCTCTATGCGGACCATTTCCCCTATCGGCAAAAGGCGACCGCACGTGGTGTGCGCCGCACACCGTTCCACCATCACCTGCTGGAACAGGGTGCTGTCATGGGCGAAATCGCCGGTTGGGAACGCGCCAACTGGTTTGCAAATGAAGGGCAGGAGCGCGAATACCAATACAGCTGGAAGCGCCAGAACTGGTTCGAAAACTCGGCGGCCGAACACCGTGCTGTGCGCGAAAATGTCGGCATGTACGACATGTCGTCTTTCGGCAAGATCCGCGTCGAAGGACCCGATGCCGAGAAGTTCATGAACTATATCGGCGGCGGCGACTATTCGGTGCCCAACGGCAAGATCGTCTATACCCAGTTCCTCAACCGCACTGGCGGGATCGAATCTGATGTGACCGTCACCCGACTGACCGAGACCTCATATCTGGTGGTGACACCGGCTGCGACGCGTCTGGCCGATCAGACCTGGATGATGCGCCATGTGGGCAACTTCAATGTGGTCCTTACCGACGTGACCGCTGGCGAAGGGGTTCTGGCGGTGATGGGCCCGAACGCACGCGCGCTGTTGGAGAAAGTCTCGCCCAACGACTTCTCGAACGCGACCAATCCTTTCGGCACTGCGCAGGAAATCGAGATCGGCATGGGCCTCGCCCGCGTGCACCGCGTGACTTATGTGGGTGAGCTTGGTTGGGAGGTTTATGTCTCGTCCGACATGGCTGGTTGTGTATTCGAGACGCTGCACGAAGCCGGGCAGGACATGGGGCTGAAACTCTGTGGGATGCACATGATGGACAGCTGCCGGATCGAGAAGGGTTTCCGCCACTTTGGTCACGACATCACCTGCGAAGACCACGTAGTGGATGCGGGGCTCGGCTTTGCGGTCAAAGTGGACAAGGGCAGCGATTTCATCGGCCGCGAGGCGGTGATTGCGCGCAAGGAAAGTGGTCCTAAGAACCGTCTGGTGCAGTTCAAACTGACCGATGCCGAGCCGCTGCTGTTTCACAATGAGCCTATCATCCGTGATGGTGAATATGTGGGCTATCTGAGCTCGGGCAACTACGGCCACACTTTGGGTGCTGCCATTGGTCTGGGCTACGTACCGTGCGAAGGCGAAAAGGCAGCGGATGTGCTTGCCTCGACCTACGAAATCGACGTCTGCGGCGTGAAGGTCAAAGCCGAGGCGTCGCTGAAGCCGATGTACGACCCGAAATCGGAACGCGTTAAAGTATAACCAAACTGTCGGGGCGCTGCGGCGCCCCGGCTTTTTTCTTGGGGTGTGCTGGTGGGCGTCGCGACGTATCAGATTTCCTGATGACCTGCTTCACAGTTTTCGTAGTTTCCAACCCGGTCTGATTTGCCGTAGAGAGATCCGGTATCAGTCGGAGACCCGCCGTGGCAGACACTCCTGTACCGCCCAACAATGCAGATACGCCCAAAGGGTTGGCATTGGCCGTGACGGCCTATGTCCTGTGGGGTTTTCTGCCGCTATATATGAAGGCGGTGTCTCATGTGGGGCCGATTGAGGTCGTGTCGCACCGCATCATCTGGTCGGTTCCGGTGGCGGGGCTGTTGCTGGTGGCCTTGGGGCGCACGCGCGATTTAAAAGCGGCGCTGGTGAACCCAAAAATGTTGGGGATGGCTTGCATAACGGCGGCTCTGATTTCGGTGAACTGGGCGATTTACGTCTGGGCGATTGCCAATGACCGGGCTCTGGATGCGGCGCTGGGTTATTACATCAACCCGCTGTTCAGTATTGCTTTGGGCGCGGTTCTGTTGCGTGAGCCTTTGACGAAAATCCAACTGGCAGCAGTGGCAATTGCAGCGTTAGGGGTGCTGGTTTTGGTGGTCGAGGCAGGCAGCCTGCCGTGGGCGGCGCTGGGCTTGATGATCAGCTGGGGGTTCTACGCGTTTTTCAAGCGGTCGCTGCCGATTGGCCCAAATCAGGGGTTTCTGCTTGAAGTTGTGATCCTGCTTATCCCAGCGCTGATGTACGTCACGTGGCTGGGTGTGGAGGGCACCGGGCATTTCGGTGTGGGGGCAACCGACACTATGCTGCTGGCTTGTGCAGGCGTTGTGACGGCGGTGCCGCTGCTGGTTTATGCCAACGGGGCGAAACTGGTGCGGCTGTCGACCATGGGTATCCTGCAATACATCGCGCCGACCATGATTTTCATCACAGCCATCACCGTATTTGGTGAGCAGATCGACCGGGGGCGCATGATCGCGTTTCCGCTGATCTGGACGGCGTTGGTGGTCTATTCGATCCCGATGATCCGGCAGATGCGGGCTCAGGCCTGACGCAAGAGGCGGGCGGCCTTTTCCGCCCAAATGGCATAGGTTTTTGGGCTGGGGTGGTAGCCATCCGGCGCGGCGAGGGCCGGGTCGTTGGGTAAATCCAGTTGCAGATGTCGTGCCTGTGGAAAGCTGGCCGCAACTTGCTGCAAACCGCGATCCAGCCGCGCGGCCTGCCGTCCCAATACCCAGGCCAGCGGCTGCGGCAGTGCTGGGAACAGGTTCATCTGCGGCACGGCCGTGACCACCAGCCGTCGCGCGCCCAGGTGACCGGTCAAAAGATCCAGCAATTGGGTTTGGTGGGCGATGAACTTTTGGCGCGTCACACCGCGTGTCACGTCATTAACGCCGAGCGCAGTGATGGCCATATCGAACTGGCCGGTCAAGCCGCTTAGTCGATCGATCGTGTCCTGTGTTGTATGTCCGGTCGTGGCCTCAAGCCGCCATTCAACCGTATAGTGCTTGGCCAGCTGTGCCACGAGATAGCCAGACAGAGCTTGTGCCTGTGTCCCCGCGCCAACCCCTGCGGCGGAACTGTCGCCTGCGATCAGAAGACGCCGTCGCGGCCCTCGTCCCACGCGCCCCTGGCGCGGGCCACTGGGTTCCGGCAAAAGTTGAGCATTGCGGCGCACCGACAGGCCTTGAACCGCCAGAACCGGCAGCAACGGCACACGCAACAGCTGGTCGGCGGCGACAGGCATGGTCAGCTGAGCGCGTTCTTGTATTCAAGGAACCGCGGGTCGGTCATGACGCGCGCCATCATCGCCTCGCGCAAGGCGCCGATGGTTTTGTAGGGGCGCATGACGACTTCGAACTCCTGAATCAGCCCGTCATCGTTCAGCGTGATCAGATCGACCCCCACAGCGTCCAGATCTCCGACCTTGCACTGGAATTCCAGCGCCCAGTCCTTGCCCTCACCCATCACACGGCGATAGCGGAAATCTGAGAATACCTGCCCCACATGGCCCAGCACGGCCGCCACCGGTTCGCGCCCGGTCCAGGTGCTGTAGTAGGTGGGTGGGGAAAAGCGCACATCCTGGGCCAGCAATTCGTGAATCAAGCTCTCATCGCCTTTGGCGACCACCTCCTGCATGCGTTCGATCGTGGGGTGCATGGATTCTCCTTCCGCTTTGAGGGCAGAGTTGCTGAACTGCTTCGTTCAGGCAAGCGCGACGTTGCGGGAGGTCGCGCGCTGCGATAGGCAGGCGCGCATGAGCGAGACCTATGATCCCCCGAACACCCCTCTGGACGTTCTGTATGAGGACGCGCAGCTGATAGTGGTGAACAAACCCTCGGGCCTGTTGTCAGTGCCGGGGCGGGGCGAGCACTTGGCCGATTGCCTGCTGTCGCGGGTACAGGCGGCCTTTCCGCAGACGTTGCTGGTGCACCGGCTGGACCGGGATACCTCGGGTGTGATGGTCTTTGCCCAGACCCCCCATGCACAACGCCATCTGAGTATGCAGTTCGAGAACCGCCAAACCCGCAAAACCTATGTGGCGCGGGTCTGGGGACGGGTTGAAGAAAAGACTGGTGCCGTTGACCTGCCGCTGATCGTGGATTGGCCTAACCGTCCGCGCCAGAAGGTGTGTCATGAGACCGGAAAGCCCGCTGTCACCGACTGGAGAGTCGTCAAACACGAGGGCGAAACGACCCGCATGCGCCTGTTCCCCAAAACGGGTCGGTCGCATCAATTGCGGGTTCACATGCAGGCGCTGGGCCACCCTATCCTGGGTGACCCGTTCTATGCCGATGGGGCGGCCCGGGATTTCCCGCGGCTGATGCTTCATTCCGAGGAGCTGCGCCTGAAGAGCCCCGAGGGCGGGGATTCGATGAAGTTCCGCGCCAAGGCGGATTTCTGAATCTTAGGCGCTACTGGTCCACAGCATCTTCAGGTTACCCAGCGAAAAACGCCAGCGGCGTTTGCGCGGGGTGCAGGGTTGGCGGGCGGCCATGATCTCGCGCTCGATTTCAAAGCTGCGCAAGGTGTGATCCTGCGCCCAAGGACCCAGTTTCAGGGTCATCATCACGTGATTGTCGAGGCTTGGCATCGGTGATCTCCTTTTCGTCTGACGCCAAGTCTCGACCATCACTCCTGACACCACCTTGTCAGGGGGGTGTGCTAGAGTGTCAGCATATGAACCGGAGAAACCCATGCGCCGTTCCACCCGCCTGTTCGAAATCATCCAGATCCTGCGTGCCGCCGAAGCGCCGGTGACGGCGGATGCATTGGCAGAAAAGCTCGAAGTGTCCGCGCGCACGGTCTATCGCGATATCGCAGCCCTGCAGGCGCAACGCACCCCGATCGAGGGTGAGGCCGGTGTTGGTTACCTGATGCGGCGCGGTTATGACCTGCCGCCTTTGAATTTTGATGCCGAGGAGGTCGAGGCGCTGTGGGTCGGCCTGTCGATGCTGGCGCGCACCGGGGACAGTACGTTGCAACAGGCTGCTGACCGGGTGTGTCGCAAGATCGAAGCTTTGCGCGTACCGACCGACTGGCTGCAAGTCGCGCCGTGGGGTGCCCCAATGGACGACCCCGAAAAAGGCTGCGTACCCGTGGTGAACTATCGCGAGGCAATCCGGGACGAACGCAAGATTCGCATCACCTACGAAAACGCCGAAGGGGAACGAACCGAACGGATCGTCCGGCCCGTAGCGCTGATCTATCACATCGAATGCACCTTGCTGGCCGCCTGGTGTGAGTTACGGAACGGGTTCCGCCATTTCCGCACCGACCGAATCTGGGCGTGCGAGTTGACCGAGGATCACTTTTGCGGGCAGGGCGAACCCCTGCGCGCGATCTGGCAGGAACAGAACCACTGGGATGCCTCGGCACGGGCCTCCTAGGCGGCGGGTATTCGCCGATTTCACCGGATTGTTGCTTGAGAACGCCTGCAAGCAGCGCGATAAACTGCACCAAACAATATGCGCCCGGTAAACGGGTGCCGGAGCAGAAGGTGATATCATGACGAATTCCAAATTTGTATTGTCCGCCGGGCTGTGCTCAGCCTTGTTTCTGGGGGCCTGTACAGATCCCGGCACGCTGAACCTGCCAGCCGATCCCAACCAAAACGCGAAACAAGGCGCGATTTTGGGTGGTCTAGTAGGGGCCGGAGTTGGCGCGATTGCCAATAACTCGAACCCGGGTCTGGGTGCATTGGCCGGGGCTGCGGTCGGTGCCGCCGGTGGCGGTTTGATCGGCAATCAGCTGGACCGTCAAGCGGCCGAGCTGCGTCAGCAACTGGCCAATCAGGGCATCACCGTCACCAATGCGGGCGACCGTCTGATTGTCACCGTGCCGAATGATATCTCCTTTGACACCGACAGCGCGACCGTGCGCCCGGCGCTGCGGGCTGATCTGGAGAGAGTGGGCCAGAACCTGACGCGGTATCCCAATTCGAGCGTCCAGGTCGTCGGCCATACCGACAGCGATGGCGAGGCGTCGTATAATCAGGCCTTGTCCGAACGCCGTGCCCGGTCGGTGGCGGATATCCTGCAGGCCAATGGTGTCAGCAGTGCCCGGATCAGCACAGTAGGCCTGGGTGAGAACCGACCAGCCGCGTCGAACCTGACGCCCGAGGGCAAGGCCCGCAACCGCCGGGTCGATATCGAGATCATTCCGAACGGTAGCGTTTAATGTGAAGGGGGCACCTGCGGGTGCCCTTTTTCGCACATTGACTGCGCGTCAACTGGGCTTTGGCGCGTGCGGCCTTTGGGCTAGCTATTGGGAAACACCAAGACGGAGTTTCCTGATGTCTGAACCGATCCTGCTGAGCCTTTCAGGCTCGTTGCGCCAAAATGCCACCAACCGCAAACTGCTTCGCGAGGCCGCGCGGCTGTTCAACCCCGGCACCCATATCGAGGCCGATCTGAATCTGCCGCTCTATGACGGTGATCTGGAAGCGGGCGAGGGCATTCCACAGGCGGTTCAAACGCTGGCTGAACAAATCGCGCAGGCCCATGCGGTGATCATCTCAACGCCGGAATACAACAAAGGACCGTCTGGCGTTCTTAAAAACGCGCTGGACTGGGTCAGCCGGACCAATGGTCGCCCGTGGGCAGACAAACCGGTTGCCGTGATGTCGGCGGCAGCTGGCCGTGCGGGCGGTGAACGTGCGCAGATGGTTCTGCGCAGCTGTATGGTGCCGTTCCAGCCGCGCATCCTGCAGGGGCCGGAAATCCATCTGGCTGACAGCTCGAACGAGTTCGACGAGCAGGGGAAACTGACCAGCGACCACTACGAAAGCAGCTTGCGGACCCTGATGGAGAAGCTGCGAACTGAGGCAGGGTTCTAACGCTTGTTGACCCTCTCCGGGCCGCTTAATCTGCCGCCATGGCAGATGAAATTCAATCTGATGTGATCGACCCGGCCCGTGCTGCCGCATTGCAGGTGGCGTTGGGGCTGGACGCAACGATAATGGCGGGGGCGGCGCTGCCGCCGTTCTTTCACCAACTCTATTTCTGGTTGCCCCAGCCACCCGAGCGTTTGGGCCGCGATGGGCATCCGAAGGTGGGGGGCAGTCTGATCCCCGATATAGGCCTGCCCCGTCGCATGTGGGCGGGCGGCCGCCTGCACTTCCACACGCCTCTGATCGCGGGGGCAGGGGCCGAGCGCCGCTCGGTCTGTGAAAAAGCGACTTCGAAAACGGGACGCACCGGGCCATTGGGATTTGTTACGCTGCGCCACGAGGTCTGGCAGAGTGATACGCTGTGCCTGACCGAATGGCAGGATCTGGTCTACCGTCAGGATCCATCGCCTGATGAGGTCAAACCGGTTCCGCCCCTTGCGCGCACGGACGAGACAGACCTGTGCATGGTCACTTTTGACAGCACTTTGCTGTTCCGCTATTCGGCGCTGACCTTCAACGGCCACCGTATCCACTATGATCTGGACTATGCCCGCGATGTCGAGGGCTATGCCGGGCTGGTCGTGCACGGCCCGTTGCTGGCGCAGCACCTGATGCTTTATGCGGAAGACGCTATGGGGCCTTTGGCGAAGTTCTCGTTCCGGGCAACCGCGCCGCTGATGCATTTCGAAACCGCGACACTGTGTCGGAACGGGCAAACCCTGTGGGTACGCGGCCCAGATGGGCGGCAATGCATGTTGGCCGAGGCTGTGTCTTCATCAGAGTGAGGCCTCGGGCCGGAAATCGTCAGGGATCGTGTCGCGCCCGTCCAGCACCAGATCGGTCATGACCTCGGCCAGTTTTGGGGCCATGCCGAAACCGATCTTGAAGCCACCATTGGCGATGAACTGCCCCTGATGCAACGGATGTGCACCCAGCATCGGGGCGCGGCTTTTGCTGCGGGGGCGCACGCCGGCCCACCGTTCGATCACCTCGGCGCCGTGCAGCACCGGCACCGCCCGCGTGGCGCGATCCAGCACGTCGTCCAGCGCGGCATCCGTGCTGGACGGGTCGTCGTAGTCGCGTTCTGAGGTCGAACCGATAGCAAGGGTTCGATCGGCATGGGGCACGATGTGGATCGCATCGGCAAACAGCTGCGGCACTTCACCCGCATCAAAACGCAGCAGCGCGGCCTGTCCCTTAACGCCATTGCCGACGGTTTTGCCAAAGGCCTGGCTCAACTCCTGCAACCCAGCCAGACCGGTGGCATGAACGACCTGACCCCGGTCCGGCGCTTCCGCCACCACGTCCACTCCCATCACTGCCAATGCCGACACCAGCGCGGCGCAGGCGCGGCGGGGGTGCATTCGCGCGCTTAGCGTGTCGTGGATTACGAAACCGGTCGGGCTGGGCGGGCACCACGAACCGAGGGCCTCGGCAGCTACAACCCTCCATTCGGCGCGCCCCTGCCACAGCTCGGCAGCGGTTTCCGCGCGCGCATGGGCAAGCTCCAGCGTGCGAGCGTCAGCAATGGGTTGCAACCGGCCCAACCGCGCGTAACCGGGGGAAACGCCGCCGGTGGCTTCGACCTGCTTCCAGAACGGTTCGGCCATGATCAGGCTGTCGAACTGAAAGGCTTTCTTGGCGTTCCAGTTCTCGGGTACATGCGGGGCCAGCGCACCGACCAACCCGCTGCTGGAGCCTGAACCGGCACCATACGGATCGACGACCTGCACTTTTGCGCCACGTCGGGCGCAGGTCCAGGCGATGGACAGGCCAAAGATGCCCGCACCGCGCACCGTTACATCGACCATTGCCATTCCCCTTTTCCTTGTTCAGTGTCGCGCCGCTTAGCTACAGGATTCCCCGATGGCAGACCAGCGCGCTGAACTGACATGGACCGAGGATCAGATTCCGGTCTCGGACCGTTTCGATGATCCGTATTTCTCGCTGCAGAACGGGCTGGAAGAGACGCGACACGTGTTTCTGGCGGGCAATGACCTGCCCGCGCGGTTTGCGCCGGGGTTTCACATTGCCGAACTGGGGTTCGGCACCGGTCTGAATATGCTAACCGTGTGGTCTGAGTGGGAGAGGGCTGGCCAAACCGCCCCCCTGAGCTTCACCAGTTTTGAGGCTTTCCCGATGGTGGCCGACGACATGTCCCGTGCGCTGGCGGCCTTTCCGGAACTTGCGCCTTGGACCGACCGTTTTCTGGATCGATGGCAGGGCGGTCGGTGTAATCTGGGCACCCTGCATCTTGAGGTGATCGAAGGCGACGCGCGTCAAACGCTGCCCGCATGGGAAGGCGAGGCTGATGCCTGGTTTCTGGACGGGTTTTCGCCAGCCAAGAACCCCGAACTCTGGGGGGCGGACCTGATGCAGCAGGTGGCCGACCACACGGTGGCTGGCGGTACGGCGGCCACGTATACTGCCGCTGGGTTTGTGCGGCGCGGTTTGGAGGGTGCGGGCTTTACTGTCACCCGTACTCCCGGTTTCGGCCACAAACGCCATATGACCCGGGCTATCCAGGAATGACGCAGCAGAACAACTCCCGCGTGGGCATCGCGCTGATGATCGCGGCGACAATTGTGTTTGCCCTGCAGGACGGCATCTCGCGCCATCTGGCGGGAACATACAACACCTACATGGTGGTGATGATCCGCTACTGGTTTTTCGCGGCCTTCGTGATTGCGCTGGCCGCGCGTTCTCCCGGAGGCTTGGTGGCTGCCACCCGAACCAGCCAGCTTGGGCTTCAAGTCTTCCGTGGCCTCTTGTTGGCGGCTGAGATTTGCGTCGCCGTTTATGCCTTCACGGTGCTGGGTTTGATCGACAGCATGGCCGTGTTCATCTGTTATCCGCTGCTGGTCGCGGCACTCAGCGGGCCGGTGCTGGGCGAGCAGGTCGGCTGGCGGCGCTGGGTGGCGATCGGAGTGGGCTGCATCGGCGTTCTGATCATCCTGCAACCGGGTGTTGGCGTGTTTAACCCTTGGGCCATCCTGCCACTGATTTCCGCGCTGATGTTCGCGGTTTATGGTTTGCTGACCCGCTATGTTGCCCGCAAGGACAGTTCGGCCACCAGTTTTTTCTGGACCGGCATTGCCGGGGCCGTCGCGATGACACTGGTGGGAATGTGGTTCTGGGAACCGATGGCGCGCGCGGATTGGGTGTGGATGGCGCTGCTCTGTGTCAGCGGCGTTCTGGGCCACTGGCTGTTGATCAAATGCTATGAAATGGCCGAGGCCAGCGCCGTACAGCCCTTTGCCTATTTCCATCTGGTCTGGAGCGCCACCCTCGGCATCTTGGTCTTTGGTGAGGCGTTGCGGCCCGCAGTTGTCATCGGGGCCGCATTGGTTGTGGCTGCGGGCCTGTTCACCCTATGGCGCGAACGAAGCCAGGGTTGAGCCGACCAACTCCTGCGAGAAAGGAACCGGCAAAGCGGGCTGACCCAAACGGGCACGATAGACCGGAAGGCTTTCGGCCACCCGCATCACGTAATTGCGGGTTTCGCTGAAGGGGATGGTCTCAATCCAGTCGACCACGTCAATCTCACCGGCGCGGGGGTCACCATAGCGCTCCATCCAAGAGATCGGGCGGCGCGGTCCAGCGTTATACCCTGCGGCCATCATCACCACATTGCCGTTGAAATCAGCTGCCAGACCCGAGAGGTAATTTGCGCCCAGCTTGGCGTTGTATTGCCAGTCCGAAGTCAATTTCAACGTCTTGTGACCGCTGAGGATGCCCAGTTCCTTGGCCACCAGCTTGGCTGTGGCCGGCATTACCTGCATCAACCCGCGTGCGCCGGCACCGCTGACGACCACAGGGTCGAACTCACTTTCGCGGCGGGCGATGGCCAGTGTCATTTCTTTCGCCATAGGCAGGCCCATATCGGCCACCGGATGCATCGGGTAATAGGCAGCGGGCAAAACAACGCCGGTTTTGGCCGCGCGCTTGGCAATCATCACCGCCAGATGAGGCTCTTTCAGTTCGATCACCAGATCGCCCAACTGTGTGGCTTGCACCGGGTCAAGCTCTTCGACCAGATGGGTCAGGAAACGCTCGGACAAGTTTTTTTCCCCGGCGCGCAGCAACAGCAGTCCGGCTTCCAATACGCTTGAGTTGGCGAAATCGGCCTGTTTCCAATGCGGTGCCCGGCGCGGATTGGCCAGTTCACCGTCGAAGGGCCGTCCGATCCGTTCGGCTGCCAGCAGGCCATAGAACGAGGTTTGATAGTCTGCGCCCATCGCATAGGCGTCATAGGCTTTGTCAGCCTCCCCCTGAGCCGCATAGGCCCGGCCGAGCCAATAGCCGCCGCGCCCTTTCGAGATCGGCGATTCCACTGCGCCCGAGAAGTTCTGGAAATGCCGCACCGCCGTGGCGGGATCATTCAGCTTGCGCAGCGCAAGGAACCCGGCCAGCCATTCCAGATCCGCATAGGCGTAACCCATCTCGGGTGTCATGTGGTGGCTGGCAGCGATCTTGTAGGCACGGCTGGCGTCGCCATTGCGCATCTCAAGCCGCGCCAGACGGCGGCGGCCCTCGGCCCATTTGTCCGGCTCACCCAGCGCATCCGGTCCGGTTGAACGTGCCAGCATCAGGTCAATCGCGCTGTCGTCCAGTTCCTTCTTGTCGCGCCAGACAAACCGGTCAAAAGCCAGACCCGGAGATTCGACCAGCGCCTTCGGAACCGCGGCGACCTTGTTATCCACGCCGGGCTGGCGTTTTTGCAGGGCAATCCGCGCCTCGGCCAGCTTGCGCTGATCGGCGCTGACCAAGGGCAACATCTGCCCGGCGCTGACATGGTGCCCATCCCACAGCATTCGGTCCAGTCGGGCGGCGTGATGGGGTTTCAGCAGCTTGCCGAAATTCTCAAGGTAGTCCTTTTGCAGCCCCGACCCCATCGGCATAGTGCGCCAGGCGGCCACGATATCGGCTTCGGCATCGCCCGGATGCCCCTTAGCCTTCAGCGCGACGGCATAGTTCAGCGCACCTTCCGCTGTTTGCGGCCGATTGCCGGCATAGAATTTCATCACCCGGTCAGGATCGGCACCGGTGAACGCAGGCTCGCTTTTGTGTCGCAGCCAGGCCAGCCCGGGCCAGTCCGGACGGCGGTCCAGAAACACAAGCACATCGCCCGAGCTGCCAAAGCCCTGCCGCAGCCAGTGCCAAACGATGATATCGCGGCTGACGGACCCCCGTTTGCCTGACACACGCAGGGCCGCATTCCAGTCGCCCTTGCGCATTTCATTCATCCCGGCGCGCAGATCGCCCGCGGCGTCGGCCCGCGCTTGCCCGATTGACCCCAGAATCACCGCTATCAAAAGCGCCAGAACGCGTGTCATGCCTTGCATTTCCCAACCAACCAAGGATACAGCCACTCAGGATAAACCTTGCGCCGCCGGGATCAACTCACATCGTGACGATTGTGATGGCCCGAGGCGTAAAAAATGCTAACCGCACACCAAGGAGCGTGTCATGTTCAAAGGCTCAATGCCAGCCCTCGTCACCCCGTTCACAAACGGCGAGTTGGACCTGAAGACGCTCAAACACTTGGTGGAATGGCAGATTCAAGAAGGCTCGACCGGGCTGGTTCCCGTAGGCACCACCGGTGAAAGCCCGACGCTCAGCCATGAAGAGCACGAAACCGTTGTGGAAGAGGTTGTCAAAGCCGCCGCCGGTCGAGTGCCGGTTATCGCGGGTGCGGGCTCGAACAACACGGTCGAAGCGATCCGCTTCGTGCGATTCGCAGAACGGATCGGTGCGGATGCGGCGCTGGTTGTGACACCGTATTACAACAAGCCCACCCAAAAGGGGTTGATCGCGCATTTCCGCGCGCTGCATGATTGCGCCGATATTCCAATCATCATCTACAACATCCCTGGCCGGTCAGTGATCGACATGACTCCCGCAACGATGGGAGAGCTGGCCGAGCTGCCGCGCATCGTTGGCGTGAAGGACGCAACAGGCGACTTGGCCCGCGTCAGTCAGCAACGTGCCTCGTGTGGGCCCGACTTCTGTCAACTGTCGGGCGAGGACGCCACCGCGCTGGGCTTCAACGCGCATGGCGGCGTCGGCTGCATTTCGGTCACCGCAAACGTTGCGCCGAAGCTATGTGCCGAGTTCCAGCAGGCGACGCTGGCGGGCGACTACACCAAGGCGCTGGCGTATCAGGACCGTCTGATGCCCCTGCACGAAGCGATCTTTATTGAGCCGGGTCTGGTTGGCGCCAAATACGCGCTCAGCAAGCTGGGCCTGTGCAGCACCGAAGTCCGGTCGCCCCTGACCGCGTTGGACGACAGCACAATGGCCGCCATCGACGCTGCAATGGAGCATGCGGGGCTGCTCTGAGTCATTAGCCGGGGCCTGTTGATATCAGCGGGCCCTGTCTGCCAGCAGTTTTTCCAGATGTTGGGTCTTCTCGGGATTGCGAACCACATAGATGGCTGCGATCTTACCCTTTTCTATCTTTAGCGAGGTCGCCTGCATTGACCCCGCCGGTTCTTTGTTGATTACTGCCGGTAGTCCATTCAGCCAACAGAAGGTTGCGGAATAGGTCTGATCGGCAGTGGCTTTCCGCGCCAGCCCCGCGAAAAACCGAATGACTTTATCCCGCCCGTAAATCGGGTTCAGTGTTGCGATGATTTTACCGCCACCATCCGTGTGCAATTGCACATCCCGTGCCAACAGGTTGGTCAGGTTTCTTGTGTCGCCACTTTTTGCTGCGTCAAAAAACGCCTTGGCCAGTTCTTCGCCGTGCTCACGCGTGACGCTTGCACGGGGCTTGACGTGCTCAACATGCTTTCTGGCACGGCTGACGAGTTGGCGACAGCTGCTCTGGCTGCGGTTTAGCGTATCAGACAAGTCGGAATAGGTATGTTCGAATACGTCATGCAAAAGGAATGCAGCGCGTTCCAGAGGCGACAAACGCTCCAAAGCCATCAAGAGCGCAACAGAAACATCGCGGTCCAATCGTTCTGTCGCGTCTTCCGTAACCAGCGGTTCTGGCAACCATTCTCCGGGGTAAGCCTCACGCGTGGCCCGGGCCGCGCGTAGATGATCGAGGCAAAGCCTGGAAACCACGCGGATGAGATATCCTGTGGTGTCGCGCACCTGCTCGGTGTCGACGCGCTGCCAGCGCAGGTAAGCTTCCTGAACGATATCCTCGGCATCGCTGACTGATCCAAGCATATGATATGCAACCGCGAAAAGACGCGGTTGCATTTCGACAAATGCCCGATCTTTGGGCAGAGGGATCGTACGGGTCACGCAGCCGTGGCCTTTTTGCTTTCAGGGTGTGGAATCGCAAACCCAATGGCCAGACGGTTCCAGGTATTGATTGTGGTGGTCACAAGGGTCAGTGTGATTAGGTCCCGCTCCGAAAACTGCGCAGCAACTACCCGGTAAACATCGTCAGGTGCACGGCTGGTTTCGATCCGGGTGAGCGTTTCAGCCCAGATCAATGCCGCGCGTTCGCGCTCCGAAAACAGCGACGATTCATGCCAGGCGTTCAGCAGGTGCAAGCGGTCTTCGGTTTCTCCGTTTGCGCGCGCGTCATGCGTATGCATGTGAATGCAATAGGCACATCCATTGATCTGAGAAACTCTGAGTTTCACAAGCTCGATCAGGCTATGTTCCAGTTCGGACGCGCGCAGTCGTTCCTCCATGTCGAGCATGGGCTGCAACAGGTCGGGTGCAAGGGCAAAGTGATTGATCCGGGGGGACATCGATTTCTCCTGTTTGGGTATTGAACAAAAACAGGACGCACGAGTCACCGGGTTTGTGACACGGTGCAAAGAAAAAGAGCCTCACTCCTGAGGCTCTTTCTACCGTTTTCAGCGCTTGCCGTAATATAGCCCCACCACGTGTTCAGCTTGCGCGAAGAAAAGCCACCGCGAGACTACGACGCCGGTCAGATGTGACAGTACGGCAAGCAGTGCAAGGATGTGTTTGATCGCAACCCCCGAGACCGGGATCAGAATCAACAGCAACGGGAGGACAAAGGCCAAGCCAAAGGAAATCGCACGCAGTTTCTGTGCATGTTTGCGCCCGACGACGTGGACGAATTCTCGCAGCAGATAGTTGGTTCCCGTGTGTGGCGGTTCAAACGCACGAACGGTGCCTCGGCCTCCCAACCCGGTTGCGGTGCCCAAGGTGGTGCCAGACCGGGTCAATGCGCCGTCGCCCTTAGCCCAATAGGCAAGCTGCACGGCCCCAGCGATGGCCAACAGCCAGGGGGCCAAGGCTTCGACCCCGGCCAATAGAGCACCCCCTGCAAGGCTGAAAGACAGAAACAGTGCCGGTGTCAGGTTCATGTTCCAACGCGGGACTGTCTTGAGCTGTGTATAGATCATCGAGGTGGTAAACACGGTGGCCAGACTGAGCAGTGCTCCGACCCACCCCAAAACGGTCCAGTGGCTGCCCATGAACACGGCACCAAGGGCATAAAGCCCCATGACAAGCAGTGCAGCAACGGCGCAGACCCCCTCCCGGCTGAGCCAGCTGGATTTCCATTGGCTGAACGCTTTCCAGGCACGTTCCGGGTGTCCAAGGTGGAAGGTTGAGGCGAGCAGGCCGCCCACCGCCAGAGCGTAGGCGATGAGGTAGAATACGAACGCGACGAAACCGGTTACCGCGGGTTGGCCGAGGCCAAGGAAAAACAGCAGGCCGAAGCCCAGCCCGGAACAGGTTGTGAAGATGATGACAGATGGGGCCGGATGCATCAGAGCTTCTCCAGAGTTTTGTCGAGCCAGCCTAGGAAGCCTTTGGGCTCTTCGGCGACAGGGGCAAGCAGGGGGGCCAGAATGTCGATCTGGTCCTCGATCTGATCCTTGGGCCGCGGCGGCAGGTACTTGTTGACGGGTTTGGTGCCCATTTCAGGCATCAGGTCCATGCCCTCGCGCTCGGCCACCAGTTTGCTGACATCGCTGTCGGGGTCGCCAAGATCACCGAAATGACGTGCGCCAGCGGGGCAGGTACGGACGCAAGAGGGGACGCGGTCCACTTCGGGCAGGTTTTCGTTATAGATACGGTCGACGCAGAGGGTGCATTTTTTCATCACACCTTCGGCCACGTCCAGTTCACGCGCGCCATAGGGGCAGGACCAAGCGCAGAGGCCGCAGCCGATACAGTCGCTTTCATTGACCAGAACGATGCCGTCTTCGACCCTTTTGTAGCTGGCCCCGGTTGGGCAAACGGTGACGCAGGGCGCGTCCTCGCAATGCAGGCACGACTTGGGGAAGTGGATCAGTTGGGCGTGACCCTGTTCAGGTGTTACCTCGTAGGAATGCACACGGTTCAGGAAGGTGCCCGATGGGTTACCGCCATAGGCGTCCTGATCCGACAGCGGCGCGCCGTAGTTCTCGGTGTTCCAGCCTTTGCATGAGATCACGCAGGCATGGCAGCCGACACAGGTATCCAGGTCGATGACCAGACCCATTTTGCGTTCGGTGGATTGGGGGAGCTGAGTCATTTGCCTACCTTCCACGCCAGATCTTTCGGACCGGTGCCAACGGGTGACTTGATCGGACCAAACTCGGGCTGGCTTTCCGCGTCACTCGGGGCCTCGGCTTTTTCGATTTTCACTTTTAGGTCGAACCATGCGGCCTGTCCGGTGATCGGGTCCGAGTTGGCCCAGCGTTGCCCGTCGCCTTTTGGCGGTAGCAGCTCGTGGATCAGGTGGTTCAGCAGGAAGCCCTTGGTGGCCTCCGGCGCATCCTCCTGCAGGGCCCAGGCGCCTTTGCGTTTGCCGATGGCGTTCCATGTCCAGACGGTGTTGTCGTTCAGCGCTGCCATCTCCATGACCGGAACGGTGATTTCCCCGTGTGGAGAGCTGACCTTCGCCCAGTCGCCGTCGCTCAGCCCGTGCTCACGCATCAGTTTTGTCGGGACATATAACGGGTTGCGCCCGTGCAACTGGCGCAGCCACGCGTTCTGGGTGCCCCAGCTGTGATACATCGCCATCGGACGTTGGGTCAGGGCGTTGACCGTAAAGCCCTCATTGCCTTGCTGATCGGTTTCGTACCAGATCGGCAGCGGGTCCATGGTGTCCTGGATGCGCTGGCGCAAGTGCTCGGGGGGCTGGCGATCTCCGTGGCCTTCAGCGGCCAGCTGGAACTTTCGCATCGGTTCGGAATAGAGCTGGAACAGGTAAGGTTGCGGGCTGTCATAGATGCCCATTCCCACGGCCCAATCCTGATAGGCAGCGTTCCACGGCTTGTAGTAGTCCGCGCCTTCGGGGATATGCGCAACGTAGAAGCCGCCGTTTTCGATATAGCGGTTCAGCTGGTCAGGGTTGACTTCTCCGCGGCCTTCTTTGTCACCGTTTTCGCCCCGGAACCCGGCCAGCGGGCCGATGCCCGGCTTGCGCTGATGGTTGACGATATAGTCGGCATAGTCCTGCCACTTGGGCGTGCCGTCTTCGTTGGTGAATCCCGGGAGGCTCATGCGGTTAGCCAGTTCGATCAGCACCGACTGGAACCCGCGCACGTCGCGGTCGGGTTCGACCACCGGCCAGCGGATCGCGTCGGCGGCGGCGTCAGCCTCGCAGATCGGGCGATCCAGCAGAGAAATACAGTCGTGCCGTTCCAGATAGGTGGTGTCGGGCAGGACAAGGTCGGCATAAGCCACCATTTCCGAAGAATAGGCATCGGAATAGATGATCTTGGGGATGACGTATTTTCCGTCTTCGTTGCGGGCGGTCAGCATCTCCATCACACCCTTGGTGTTCATGGAGGAGTTCCATGACATGTTCGCCATGTACATGAACAGCGTGTCGATCTTGTAAGGATCACCTGCGGCGGCGTTCGAGATCACCATGTGCATCAGCCCGTGGGCGGACATGGGGTTCTCCCAAGTGAATGCCTTGTCGATGCGCTGTGGCGTGCCGCAATCGTCGATCAGCAGGTCTTCGGGGCCACGCACAAATCCCAGATGCGGACCTTCCAGCGGGCGTCCGGGTCGACGGTCTCCGTGCGGGCTGGGGTGTGCCTCTATCGGTTTGGGGTAGGGCGGTTTGAAACGGAAGCCGCCGGGGACTTCAACCGTTCCAAGCAGGATCTGCAGCACATGCAGCGCCCGGCAGGTCTGAAACCCGTTGGCATGGGCCGAAATCCCGCGCATGGCGTGAAAGCTGACCGGGCGGCCTGTCATTTTTGAATGTGTTTCACCCCGGAAATCGGTCCACTCGTGGTCCAGTTCGAAGGCCTCGTCAAAGGCGACGCGGGCGATTTCGGCGGCGATGGCACGGATGCGCTGGGCTGGGATACCGCAGCGATCGGCCACGTTTTCGGGTGAATGCTCGTCGGACAGGTACTTCTCGGCCATCAGGTGGAAGACGGGGCGATGGGTGACGCCATCTTTTTCATAGGTGGCCGACAGATCCGGGCGGACGCCCGGCTTGTCAAAAGCCGTCGGCTCACCTGTCACGCGATCGATGACCAGCGGCTTGCCATCGGCGTTGCGCAGGAACAGGCCCTTTTCGGACCCTTCGGCGGCGTTCACCAGAACCGGCGCGTTGGTGTAGCGGCTGAGGTAGTCGAGATCGATCTTGCCCGCCTTCATCAGCACATGGATCAACGACAGGATGAACAGCCCATCAGTGCCGGGGGTGATCCCGACCCAGTCATCAGCGACGGCGTTATAGCCCGAGCGGATCGGGTTCACGCCGATCACCCGCGCGCCGCGTGCCTTGATCTTGCCGATACCCATCTTGATCGGGTTGCTGTCATGGTCTTCGGCCACACCGAACAGCATGAACAGTTTGGTATGCTCCCAGTCGGGCTGGCCGAACTCCCAGAAGGCGCCACCCATGGTATAGATGCCGCCAGCGGCCATGTTGACCGAGCAGAACCCGCCATGGGCCGCGTAGTTGGGCGTGCCGAAATTCTGTGCCCAGAACGATGTGAAGCTCTGGCTTTGATCGCGGCCAGTGAAGAAGGCCAGTTTCTGCGGTGCGGTCTCGTGCAACTCGTTCAGCCAGCCGACGGCGGTGCTGATCGCCTCATCCCATTCGATCTCACGAAACTCACCCGAACCGCGCGGCCCGACCCGAAGCAGCGGCTTGCGAAGGCGGGATGGCGCGTTGACCTGCATGATCCCTGCCGATCCTTTGGCGCAGAGAACGCCCTTGTTCACCGGATGGTCGCGGTTGCCTTCGATATAGGCGACCTTGCCGTCCTTCATATGCACGTTGATGCCACAGCGACAGGCGCACATGTAACAGGTGGTGCGCCGGACCTCGTCCGAGACTTTGGGGCTGGTGTCGATCTTCGGTTGCTGGATGGTCATCTGGCGTCCTTCTGTCGGGTCAGCGTATCAGGTCAGGAATGTTATTCCGGCGAGGATAACTCCTGCAATAAAAAGAGTTTCCACGACGATCAGGGCGATTGCAGCACCGCCGACCGACAGGATTTGTTTCAGGTTGGTCTTCATGCCGACCGCCGCGATGGCGATCAGCAACAGCCAGCGCGAGGTTTGGCTGAGCAGTTCCGAAATGAACGGGGGGATCAGACCGAATGAGCTGGCCCCAGCCAAAACCAGAAAGCCCACGACAAAGCTGGGCAGGATCGGCGGGCGTTGGCCTGCCTCATCCATGTCGGCGACACTGCGGATTATCAGCGAGGCGACCAGTACCACCGGAGCCAGCATGGCCACGCGGAATAGCTTCACCAGCGTCGCGGTGTCGCCGGTCTGTTCCGAAATCGAGAATCCCGCGCCAACAACCTGCGCCACGTCGTGGATCGTGCCGCCCAGGAACACGCCGCCTGCCACGTCGCTCATGCCCAGCGTGCGCACCAGGATGGGGTAGGCGATCATAGCAATAGTCGACAGCACGGTGACACCCAGAACGGTAAAGATCAGCCGTTCCTCGGACCGCTCGTCCTTGGGCAGGATGGCGCTGATTGCCATTGCGGCAGAGGCACCGCAGATCGCAACCGAACCCGCGGTCAAAAAGGCAAAGCGCCACTTATGTCCAAAGAACCGCGCGATCAGCAGGCCAAATGCGATCGTGGCCAGAACACCACCAACGACCAATGCGATCAGGTCCCAGCCCAGCCCCATCATCAACGTCATCGAAACCCGCACGCCCAAAAGCGCCACGCCCAGCCGCAACAGCGATTTCGCGGCAAAGCCGATGCCAGGCACGGTTTTACCCTCTTCCCCCAGAAAGCTGAGCGCGATGCCCAGCAACAGCGCCATCAGCATGGCGGGGGTGGCATAGTGCTCGGACAGGAACTTGGCCGTCGCGGCAACGGTCATAGCCACCAGCACGCCGGGAAACAGGGTGCGGATCGTCCGGGCGGCGTTTGCGCCGAAAAGAGACGTAAGCTCGGTCTTTGCCAGCATCTACCCAACAGGCCTTTTTGAAAAATTACGGTATCGGCAGACAAGCCGCCAGGGGTCTTTGGTGATCGGGTCAACACGTCTCCGGCTTGGACTCGGCATGTTGAGCCTGCACGGCCGTCACGGCGATCATGTGCAGAATGTCTTCGGCGGAACATCCGCGCGACAGGTCGTTTGCGGGTTTGGCCAGCCCCTGCAGGACCGGGCCGATCGCCTCGACCCTGCCAATGCGCTGGGCGATTTTGTATCCCAGGTTTCCGGCATCCAGATTGGGAAAGACAAAGACATTCGCCTCACCCTTCAGCGGCGAATCGGAGGCTTTCTTGGCCGCGACCTCGGGCACGAAGGCGGCATCGAACTGCAGCTCTCCGTCGATCAGCAGCGTTGGGTCCCTATCGCGCGCAATTTGCGTGGCCTCGACGACCTTGGAAACTTTGGCATGTTGGGCGCTGCCGGAGGTGGAAAAGGACAGCATTGCCACGCGCGCGGTTTCACCGGTCAGGGTCTCGTAGGACGCGGCCGAGGCGCGGGCGATCTCGGCCATTTCCTGTGCGCTGGGGTCAACGACCAGACCGCAATCGGCAAAGATGCGTGCGCCCTTGACCTCGTGATGGTCCTTGCAGAACAGCATCAGAAAAAAGCTGGAGACCATGGCGGCATCCGGGGCTGTGCCGATGATCTGCAACGCGGCACGCACGGTGTCTGACGTGGTTTCAACCGCGCCGCCGACAGTGCCGTCTGCAATGCCCTGCTGCACCAGCATGGCGGCAAAATTCAGACGGTTTGTGATCTGTTGCCGCGCCTGGTCAAGCGAAATTCCCTTGTGTTTGCGCCGTTCATACAGCGCTTGTGCAAGTTCGGGTGTCAGTGAAGAGTGGGCAGGATCGTAAATTTTGATCCGTTCGCGATCATAGCTTTCATGCGTGTCCAGCAAGGCCGAGACTTCGGCCTTGCTGCCAATCAGAATAATCCGCGCAACGTTCTCTTTCACAGCCATGACCGCGCCTTCGACAACACGGGGATCATCGCCCTCGGCTAAGGCGATGATCTTGTCAGAGGCGCTTGCAGTCCCGAGAATGGCGCGCAGAGGTTTCACTCGGATTACGCTCCGGCCTGTGGTGTCATATCGTTTTCGCTGATACCGGCGACTGCGACCGGTTTTTTCATCGCGTCACGACGGAAGGGCTCGCCCAGTTCCT
>NZ_JBQFTN010000008.1:0-143476 GCF_056538665.1 Ruegeria sp. BF6 | reverse complement strand
GCAGCGTATTGGCCGGCGTGCCGCGGACATAGAGGTCGGTCAGGGCCTCCTGATCCGCCTGGGAGAGGGCCGGGAAGGGGCCGGGAAGGTGCGGGGCAGGAGGCTTCATGGCAGCCAGTCTGTACCTGTTTCCCGGTGAAATCAATCAAACACGATAAGGGGTACTTATCGGGTATAATAGGAATTTGATTGCACGACATAAGAAACGAGCAAAAGTGGTGAATTTTGCGCATAATAAGGTGGGGGGCTCTGGTTATGGGGAATTTTGCGGATCATGTGCGCAACTTCAATCCCATCCAGCGTAGCGGAGGCGGAAGCGAACGACTTGAATCCTAGCATTGGGCGGATCCGGCGTTTGATGAAACGATGGTCTTGTTCAATGAGATTGTTAAGGTACTTCCGATGCAACATCTCAATTGAAATTGGACATCCAAAACTCTTGAGCATGGTGTTGACGGCTTTGATACCAGCAGTGTTGGCGCCGCTCTTGTCGATGACGATCTTTCGTGGAAGGCCATTGCATTCAAGCATTCGAACGAAGAACTTGGTGGCGGCTGGTTTGTTTCGACGTCGTGAAAGCATGAAGCCAAGTGTCCTGCCGGGCTCTGTCGCAAACTTTGGTCGGCCTGTTGCACCTTCGCGCGGTTTGATCCAACTGGTGCTTGGTCTGCAATACTGTTTGCGAATCTCCGGTGATCGACTTCAAAGGTGCACATTTTCCACAATCTGTGATCCTGTTCGCGGTCTATTTCTACGTTCGGTACGGCGTCTCGTACCGTGACCTGGAAGAGATCATGGCGGAACGTGGTGTGCCCGTTGATCATGCGACGCTGAACCGCTGGGTCGTGAAGTATTCGCCCCTGGCCGCTCGCGCGGCTCAGAAAAGGAAGACCAAGACAGCAGATTCTTGGCGCATGGACGAAACCTATGTAAAGGTTCGCGATGAATGGGTCTATCTGTACCGGGCCGTCGATCGTGACGGTCAAACCCTTGATTTCATGCTTTCTAAGAAGCGAGATACGAAAGCGGCAAAGAAGTTCTTCGCCAACGCATTGCTCAACAATGGCATCCCGAAACGTATCACCATCGACAAAAGCAGGAGCAATGCGGCCGGGATCAAAGAGATCAACAAAATCTTCAAGCGATTGCGGATACCGGTTAAGATCGACACTGTCAGATCAAAATACTTAAACAACATCATTGAGCAGGATCACCGGTTCATCAAGCGGCTCACGAGGCCGATGCTCGGCTTCAAGAGGTCCGCCTCTGCTGCAGCGACACTCGCAGGAATCGAGACCGCAAACATGATCCGCAAGGGTCAGCTGGAACCTTCGACAAACGGATTCCGTCAATTTGCAGACCTAGCTGAGTAACAACCGCCTGCCAATGCGATAGCTGTGATCGACACCAGAGATTGCGACAGAGCCAGTTTGCGACACATTCCTTTGGCATGACCCGCTTGCAAACCCAACGAATCTAAAAGGTTGGTTAAGGTACCATGGATCCTCTGGAAATGGACGGACGACTGCGCTGGAAGTTGCAGCGAAAAGTGTTGATTTGAGTCAAAGCTAGTTGGCGCAAGTTCACCCATACTAAACCCTCATTAAGGAGGTAGCGCGATATGTTCAAAACGATCGTGGTTGGCTTGGATGGATCGGAGGCGTCAGAAGCAGCACTGCGCGTTGCCTGTGATATCTCAAGCAAATATGGCTCCCAAATTCACCTAGTTCATACACCTCAGCCGCAAACCGTGGCGTTCGCAATGGGCGCGGTTGCTGGTTATCACGCCGTCACGACAATGCCTTCAGACGAAGAGGTGCAGCAGGCAGCAGACAAGATCATTTCCGCGGGTAAAGAGATTGCCGAAGAGTATAATCAGGCGGTTTCTCAAACGCATAACCAACGCGGTGATCCGGTCGACGAGATCATCGCATGCGCCGAGCAATGCACAGCTGACCTGATTGTGACGGGCCGCCGCGGATTGGGTAGCATTGGTAGCCTAATTCAAGGGAGCACCTCTCAAGGAATCAGTCGTAATGCCACTTGTGCGGTATTAACTGTCGCCTAGTTTTTAAACTTAGTCCCAATCGGCGCAAAAACGATGACGATCCCAAAGCTCTGCATTGAAGCCTCGTGACAGAACTAAGATTCGATGGCTACTCCGTGACGCTGAATTCCCGACGGTGTAAATGGAAACATACTTACACTACTTGAAATCGGTGGCATGAAAGCGGGGGCTGAATTTGGGCTCATGGGTGCCTGTGGACATGACCGCGCGCCAAACTGTGTTAGGCGACATTACCCTAACCACGAGTGAGCTTCCCGTTTTTTGCGCATCAGTTCCTGGTCAGAAGACATGCTGTGAACCCCTGCTATTTAGATCCGTGCACACTATGGAGCCCCACATGAACACACCGGCCCCGTTCGATGCTCACAAACCCGCTGAAATCGCGACGTTGGTTGAGACTGCTGGAGTCGCAAAGGCAAAATTGCCAGTGGCACCCATGCTCGTTCTTGCGATGCTAGCCGGAGCATTCATAGGGTTTGGCGCAGCGGCCTATACGATGGCGGTCACAGGAGCAGACAGCGCTGCGGGGCCGATCCGCGTTCTGGGTGGAGCAGTATTTTCTTTAGGCCTTATCCTGGTGATCGCAGGTGGGGCAGAGTTGTTTACTGGTAATGTTTTGATGGTGATCGCAGCGGTCGACCGCAAGATACCGCTGCGGCTGCTGTTCCGAAGCTGGGGCATCGTCTACGCCGGAAACTTCGCAGGTGCCGTCGGGCTTGCATTTGCCTTCGCCCTGACCGGCCTGCTCGAGGGGCCGATGGGCAGCACCGCAGTGGGGATCGCCAATGCCAAAGCAGGGTTGGAACCGATGGAGGCCTTCGCCCGTGGCGCATTGTGCAACGGGCTGGTTTGCCTGGCCGTATGGCTGTCTTTCGCCGCCCGCAGCGTCGCCGGCAAGGTCCTGGCTGTATTATGGCCCGTCACAGCATTTGTGCTGCTGGGGCTCGAGCACTCGATTGCGAACATGTTCTTCTTCCCGCAGGGCTGGGCAGCGGGGGCAACTGTGCCGATTTTCGCCGCGGCTGCCAACCTATTGTGGGTCACTCTTGGCAACATTGTCGGCGGGGCGGGAGGAGTGGCCCTGGCCTATTGGTTTGCTTTTCTTGGCGGTACTAAACGGTAAGAGCCGGGTTTCGAGGATATTTTCCTCCGCTCGACTGCGAACAGGGTCGTACATCGTACCAAATACTAAGTTTACGTGATCCGTGGAACTCGGGCTTGGAGGGAAGAGCACCGAATGCCTGATGCTAATCGTGGCCAACTAGGTTGGTCGGGTGAACTAACGGGTTGTGACGCGTAGAGGCCGCTTTGAATAGCCTATCGGTTTGCGTGCAATGGTATTTGACACTTTGTGAATTGAAGAACACTGGTTTTATTCAGCCCTTGATGCATCTCAAATTGGGTGAATGTTTTCTGTAGTATATTGGAAGCGCACTAATTTTTCGGTCGATAAGCGCCTAAGATGATAGTCGAAGACCAAAGCGAAGTGATGGCATTCCTTTCAGACCCCGCTACCTACTCCGTTGACGGGCCGATTCACGTCATCGAAACCCACATCTCCACTGTGTTTCTTGCCGGGGATCGAGCCTTCAAGCTTAAGAAGGCAGTCCGGTTGCCATATGCGGATTTCTCAACTGCGGAAATTCGCTCTGTTGCCTGTGACAAAGAGTTGAGGCTTAACAAGGCTACGTCGCCAGACATCTACCTTGGGGTTCGCCGTATTAAACGTTGTGGATCAAAGCTGAGATTTGATGGCTCTGGGGACGTCGTCGACGCGGTTGTCGAGATGGCACGCTTTGAGCAAGAAGCTATTCTGGACCAAATGGCTTTGCGAGGAAAGTTGACACCGAGCATCCTGAGCAACTTAGCCAAAACAATCGCAGAAGCCCATGTTGTGGCGAAAAAAATCCAAACCGGTGGAGTCGATAATGTCAAAGCGGTCTTAGACATAAACCAGGCCGGATTTAAACAGAGCACAGTGTTTTCAGATGCCGAAATTGACCAAATCGATGAAGCTTTTCGCCTGCAATTGAACAGGATGGCTGCAACTCTTGAGAAAAGATCCGCGCGTGGGTGCATTAAGCGCTGCCATGGCGACCTTCACCTACGAAATATCTGCATGTTCGCGGGGCGTCCGAGACTGTTTGATTGCATAGATTTCAACGATCAGCTGGCAACTGTAGACGTTCTCTATGATTTGGCTTTTCTGGCCATGGACCTGTGGCACAGGAACCTGAGGCTTCTCGCGAACCTCGTCGTGAACCAATACATGGATTGTTCGGAGGAAGAAGACGGCTTTCCTTGTCTAACCTTCTTTATTGCTCTTCGTGCAGCCGTGCGAGCGCATGTACTCGCAACGCAATCCGAGGACTCCGAAAACGAAGCCGCCCTTGCGAAGAAGCGGGAGGCACATAGTTACTATGACCTGGCAACAAACCTGCTGAAAACCACGAAACCGCGCCTGGTGGCGATTGGCGGTATTAGTGGCAGTGGCAAGTCGACTATATCCAGTGTAATTGCTCCTGTGATTGGGGCTGCTCCCGGTGCAAGATTGATAGAAAGTGATCGGACACGCAAAGCAATGTTTGGTGTCGATCCAAATACCAAACTACCTGAAAGCGCTTATCGACCGAGTGTTTCGGACAAGGTTTATGGTACGATGGCGCGTCGCGCCACCGCACTGTTGAAGGCCGGGTGCCCTGTAGTTGTCGATGCGGTTTTTGACCGTCCTGACCGACGAAATGACATCGAACGGGCGGCGCGAGATATTGGCATTCGCTTTGATGGCATCTGGTTAGATGCAGCGCCGGAAGAACTAAGCCGCCGAATTCTAAATCGCGGCAAATCGGCGTCAGACGCTACCCCGAGAGTTCTGGAGATGCAGCTGAAAAGGCAATCAAACCCTATTGCATGGACTCTGTGCAAAACCTCTTGCTCAATTGAAGATACTCGCTTGCAAATCTTAAGAGTGCTGAGTTGAAATCAGTGTGTCCAGCTCGATTTTCTAGCAAGAAAGTGAGAATTTGAAGAGAAAACGCGATAGTGTGTCAGCTTGCTGTCACGCGACTGCCAAGTGACGTTTCGGACAATGCCGTTAACTGCACCCAAACCAATCCCAACAGCAGCGTTTAAACCGACAATATGGTCCTTTCTTTTGAATGCCCGTTCAGGGAACCAAAACCGCGGCACCTTGTAAGCGCCCGTCTCGCAGATCCGATAGAGCTTGGTTTGCATCATTCAGTGCGTAGGCGTGCGTTTGCGGTTTGATACCAGCCCCTTCGACAACCGCGAAGAACTCTTCGCCATCCTGTCGGGTGAGGTTTGCCACAGAAAGGACATGCCGTTCTCCCCAAAGGTCACTATAGGGAAATGAGGGGATATCACTCATGTGAATACCGCCGCAAACGACGCGGCCGCCCTTTCGCACAGCACGTAACGCCGTTGGTACAAGTGATCCTGCGGGTGCAAAAATGATCGCGGCGTCCAACTCCACCGGAGGCTGTTCATCGGAACCGCCGGCCCACGCCGCCCCCAGATCTCGAGCAAAGGCCTGGGCCTCAAAATCGCCGGGCCGGGTAAGTGCGTAAACGCTGCGGCCCTGCCAAATCGCAAGCTGCGCCAAGATATGCGCGGCCGCTCCAAATCCATAGAACCCGATGTGTTTTGCATCTTCCGCCATTCGAAGACAGCGAAATCCGATAAGTCCAGCGCACAATAGAGGCGCGAGCGCGACCGGATCAGCTGTCTCCGGCAACGCAAAGACAAATCGCGCATCGGCCAGGCACGCTTCCGCGAAACCACCGTTTTGCGTGTATCCTGTAAAGACTGGGGCATCGCAGAGGTTTTCCTGCTCGTCTCGGCAGTATCGACACCTTCCGCAGGTGGATCCAAGCCAGGGCACTCCAACCCGCTGCCCAGTTTCGAAACCGGTCACGCCATCACCTTTTTTCAGAATCCGTCCGACAACTTCATGGCCAGGAACCAATGGAAGTTTAGGATGCTTGAGATCCCCATCCACAACATGCAGATCAGTCCGGCAGACACCACATGCTTCGACCTTGATCAGAATTTCTTGCTCGTCTGGTGGCGGGAGTTCGATACCTTCAGGATGAAGCGTGCGACCACTACCCCTGAAAACCATTGCAAGCGTCATGATGTTGTTCCTTTTGGGCGACCATTCGATCTTATTCGAGAGTCCCAACCTTTCGAATTAGGTCATCACCGCTTGACACACATGCACTGACGCGAAACTGCGGCTCAGACCAATGGTACGTGGCCATGGGAGCCGGGCTTGATCCAACGCAAGGCCCTCGATACGGCTGCCCGATAAACTCACCGTCGAACCTACACGCGCAAACTCGGCAAAACAGGCTGAAGCCGCTGATGACGGATCAGCGTATCACGTGCACCGAGCACTTAGCGTGATGCACAACCCTGTTTGCAGTAGAACCAAGAAATATGTCCTCGAAGCCGGGCTTGTGCGATGCCACGATTATGCAATCTACATCGTTTTCGCCTGCGAAGTCGACAATAGCCCTGCCTGCATGCCCAGAGATAAGCTGAGCCTCCGCGCCCGGGATTTCAGAGGCCTTCTGATGTAGTTTTTCCAGAATTTCATGCCGCGTATTCGCGTGCACTTCGCTCGGAATCTGAGACCCTACATATGCAGGGATCGGCTCCTGGACGTGCACGACGATGAAGGCAGCGTCCGCATCGGCCAATTGGCGCGCAGCTTCAAAGGATGCTCGCGTGTCGTGGTCTTGGTCCAGCATGACAGGGATCAGGATGTTCTTATACATACGAACTCCTTTCTAAGGCTCCTGCGCCTTCAGTCTGATGTCTGCTGCGGAAGGAACCCTACACAGGTTCAAACTTCGAGGATTTCCCCGCACTCTTAGTCGCGGCCGCGACATCATCAACTGTTTTCTCTACAGCTTCAGCTTCGGTTTCAGCAACGTATGCTGCGCAGCGGGTCACGGTTTCGAACCATTCCTGAGCGTCAGCGACCAACCGTTCAGTCGAGTGACGCTGCCAGTCTGTGATGCTCTGAAGGGCTTTCGAGGGATCTGACGGGTTCGCAGAAGACACAGTACGTGCCGCTTGCAGCGCAGTCCGAACCGCCTCATGGCGTCGTTCGAACCAATGCTGCGCAAAGGTCTCTGTTTCTTTAAGCATTTTCTCTTGTGCATCCCAGAACTGTTCGATCTGAGCACCAAAGGCCGAATTGCCTGCAATTGGTGGCTGCATTTGTTTGAACACGTCCATGAGACTGGACGGAGGGTTAGATTTAGACTTCTTGGTCGACATCGAACTTTCCTCCTCATTCCGTGAATTCGCAATTCTAACAAATGCAAAGATTCTCCACCTTAATGCAGATCAAAATCCCATATTTTTAGGCTATTTAAATAGGCCCAAGGTGAATCGCCCTCATTTCCTCAGACATTGTTTTCTGGTAGGCCAGATTGGAGTGACACTAATCACAGCAAGTACTTAACGCTTGGTTATCTATGGACGTTGCCGGCTTTCTGATCACCCTTGGTTTTCTTTTCCTCGCCGGATTGGCGGTCGATCAGCTTGGCCGGGCCACGCATCTTCCTCGGGTTACAAACTTACTTTTCCTCGGTCTGATCGCCGGGAACGCCGGAATGGGGCTGATCCCGCACGAGGTTGATGTGGTTCGATGAAGTGTCCATTGTGGTCTTGACGATGGTCGCGTTTCTTCTTGGGGGTCTTTGACGCGGGAGAACTTCGCAAGCCATGGTCGAGCTATTCTGGCGATTTCGATTGTGGTTGCGACCGTCGTTATTGTGTCTGTCGGATTGACAGCAATTGGGCTGCCCTCTGGGTTGGCGTTGGTGTTGGCCGCAACAGCCACGTCAACAGCTCCGGCTGCAATGACCGATGTGATCAAACAATCTGGAACAACCAACAGTTTCACTGAAACGCTGAAGGGTGTGGTTGTAATTGATGACGCGTAGGGTCTTATCGTTTTCAGTATCGCCTTGGTTCTGGCTGGTCATGCGGACGGTTGGGCCACGGTCACGACCACGGTTCTGTTGCGAAGTTTACCGAAGTTCAGAGAAATACATCGGTCCTGCTTTGTTATGCGAGCAGTTCTTTGAATTGTTGAAAGGGACAGAGTCCTGGTGTGAATTGGCCTTTACGGATCATGTGCGCGACCACGATGCCGGCCAGAGTCGCTGAAGCCGAAGCAAAAGACTTGAAGCCGAGCATCGGACGAGTTCGTCTTTTGATGAAACGATGATCCTGTTCCACAATGTTGTTCAAGTATTTCCGCCTGACCATTTCAATTGGCACCGGGCAACCAAAGCCTTTCAACATCTTGTTTATGGCCTTGATGCCAGCCGTGTTAGCTCCGCTTTTGTCGATGACAATCTTTCTCGGAAGGCCGTTGACCTCCAGCGTCCGGGCGAAGAATTTGGTGGCGGCGGGTTTATTTCGACGCTGCGAAAGCATGAAACCAAGTATCTTACCGTGCTTGTCGACAGCTCGATAGAGATAAACCCACGCGCCTTTCACCTTGATGTAAGTCTCGTCCATACTCCAAGAACGATCGTAAGATTTTTTGCGGCGACGCGCGACCTCAGCAATCGCGCTAGAGTATCTTGTCACCCAGCGGTTCAGTGTAGTGTGGTCCACCGAAACACCGCGCTCACCCATGATTTCCTCCAAGTCACGGTATGAAACACCATATCGAACGTGGAAGAACACCGCGAATAGGATCATATCTTTCGGATATTGCGCACCCTTGAAGGAAATCATGAACTGACTTTCGGCTGAATTACACCGGCAGCTATTCACTCTCTGCGTTCTTGAGCGTCAATGGTCAAAGTGTGCAACAGAACCTTGAAGACCTGCACAGTGACGGCGTGAACATTAATCTACAGACTGCGCTCGACGAAAACGGTAACCCCGTCAATGGGCGTGGTAGTCAGCCGAACAAACATGACATTTTGACCGGCTCCGATTCCGCAGGTTACTTCTCTACGGCAGGTGGTGACACGACATGCAGCAACTGGACTTCGAACAGCGAGGGCGGATCTGCGATTGTCGGGCATCATGACCGTATCGGTCTCAACGTTGCCCGAAACATGGTGTCATGGAACTCATCGCACGGCTCGCGCGGTTGCGGGGAGGAACATCTGCCACGTTCTGGCGGTGCGGGCTTATTTTATTGCTTCGCAACCGACTGATCAGGCAGCATTGGTGCGCGTGTCACCCGCATTGCACCTGATATTGTCTGGTTGGCTTTAAAGGTCGCGTTCTGGAAACGGTTATTGGGCAGCAAAGCCCAATTGCTGTTTCGGCCTGTGGCCGACACCGAATTAGGAGACTCGCAATTTCTATCGACAGTTTTGCGGACACTGAGATTGGAAGACACTTGGCCGACGCTGCTCGTTGTTGCCGCATGGTTTTCTTCACCGGACTACCAGCATCAGGAAAGTCATTCCTGTTGCGCCAGCAGATATCCGTTTCGGTCTCCTTGGGACGTCGCGTGCATATCATGCGTTGGGATACAGGACTGGCGTCGTTTCAGACCGGGGACATACTCGCAAAGTATCCAGATGTTTCGGATGGAACTCACCCGTTGATCCGTAAGGCAGCCGGACTGTGGGGTCGGAGAGCCCTGGCGCGATGGTTGGTAGAGCATACCGACCCCACAGATATGATTATCGGTGAAGTCCCTATCATCGGAAACAGGTTTTCCGAGTTCATCCAGGCGCAGCCGGATCAGGTTGAACCAGCCTTAGCATCCGAGGAAACCACATTCATCTATCCTGTTCCCACAAAAAAATTGCGTGCCAATCTCGAAGCCATCCGAAGGTCTACGTTTGCGAACCCAAAACATCCTGATGAGGCCAGAGATGCACCTCCATCGACAATGGGACTGGCCTGGCGCCAGACATGCGCCAAGGCTGCGGACTTGGGCTTAGTCTCTCAGGTGGACATCCATTCTCCGTATGAGGAGACGATCTATGTCCGATTTTTTGAGCACTTGCTGCAACACCGAAACGCCGTCAGAATTGCGGTCGATACGATTTATTCAGATGCCGGGTCAGCCCATGACCTGGATGTGAACGTCTTAGAACTAAGTGCAAGCCCGAACGAAGTACAATGTGCAATCGCGGAGGTAGAGGCCGCTTGTACTGTCGAGGAAGCTGCCCGAGACGTTGAAAACTGGCATCAGATGTAGCCTCATGCAAAAGCCCGCTCCTTTACGCATCTCGGAAACTGTACTTCTAATTGTGAATGTCCGCTTCGGGCTGCTCTAGTCACTGATGCGAAGGGCGGCGAACGTCGACTTCGAGCCCATTTCGACCAATGCTGCGTGTTGATGGAATGGCAGCTTTTGTGACCTCGGGCAAAAAACTGCCAAATTCAATCAGAGCTTTGCGCAAGGATATGTGGCACAAGCTTTTACAGTGCTTCTCGCCACTCTACCTGCTGTGACCAAATTGTTCGTCTTCGGAACCCCGGCCGCAGCGGCATGTATTTCCCAGATGAATGCAAAACAGCAACTTCTTTCATTTGAGAACATCTACTCCAGCCAGAATTTCGTGCGTGGTCTCCCGTGCAGGCTGTCCAGCTTGCTTCTTCACTATACCCAGGAAGGCTCCAACTATAGCTGAAGTGGCCGGAAATCCAGCCGTCGTTGACATATCTCACAACGAATGTCGATATAGGGTGCTCAGCGCGGCACAACTCGAATATGGAACCAAAGCGGTTACTGTCATCCTGGCTGGGGAGAAAATGAGTTCAGGGGGCAGGAACTCACGCTCGCAGAGTTTTCTGCTAGCTCCCATTGCCTCCTGTCCAGCGCTATGAACGTCTGCCTTAAGATAACATGAGGAAACCATGCCGATTGAGGATCTGCCCGCCAATCTCCGACTATTGAGTGGATATGCCCGGTCCGTTTCGGACATAAGCCGCCGGCTGAAGATCAACCGCCAGCAGTTCGGCCGCTATCTTGCCGGCAAAACCCAGCCGTCACTGGCGAGCCTGAGGCGGATTTGCGACCATTTCGGCCTCGATGAAAATGAGATCTTTCTGGAACACCAGAAATTCAAGGAGTTGGTTCAGCTTCGCCCGGCAATTACCGGCGGCGGGCACGACCCTGCCCGCCAGTTCTTTGACCAATTGGTCCGGCCACAGGACCAGGAGGGCTTGCAGAAATTTGCTGGCTATTACCTTTTCTATTACTGGCCGGACCGGAAGCTTCCCTTCATCTATCGCAGCCTGGCTCGAATTTATTCCAAAAAAGGCAGCCTGATGTGCAAGCAGATCGAGCGGGTCTGCGGTGACAGCCATAATCTGCCGGAGGTTCTCAAATATGAAGGCCTGGTGTTCGGTTCCGCCGACCGGCTGATTATCATCGACCGCGAAAGAAGGGTCGGACGATCCTTGTGGCAAACGATCCTGTACGGTTCCGATTTTGAAGAACCCAACAGCCTGACAGGCCTGATGACGGGGATCGTCCCAGATAGTGTCCACCAGATCATTAGCATGCGCGTCTTCTGGCAGCCAATGGGCCGGGACCCAGACCTCAGGGCGCTGCTGCGAGCCTGCGGCCGAATCCCGGTCGATTCGCCTGAACTGGGTGACTACTTGAAATACTGTGTCGATAATGAGATCGGGCCGGATGATGAAGGTTTCACGCCGAGGTTCTAAACACGGGGACTCTTCGGCGCTGGGGCACCGTGGGCTGCTCGCAAGCAGCCCCTCGCTGATCAGAATTTCACTTCCGCAGTGACCGCGCGATGGTCCGATGGCCATGGCTCGACGGCCACGTCCGCTTGGGGGACGGCCTCGCCCCAGACCTGTGACTTCAGGATTTTCAGCCCGCTGCCCTTGACATAGATATAGTCGATCCGGTCCAGATGATCCTCGGGATCCGTGGGGTCCAGCCCGGGTGTCCAGGTGAAGCCCGGCTTGGCCACCTCATTGGGAAACGCCGTCCGATAGGCGTCAAGGAAACCCAGTTCCGCAAGTTTGCTGCTGACCGGATAGGCAACCGGCACTGGTTGCAGGCCAGCCGTAACGGCCCGGTCAGTCCAGTCGAGATGTGAGGGTTCATTGAAATCGCCAAAGACAAAACTGGCATCCGCAGGCCCGGCGACCGTCATGGCGTCAACCAGATCAGTCAGGCCGGATCCCCTTGCCTGCAAAGCAAAATGAACAGCCTCTTCCCCGGTTTGAATATAGGGGGCGGGGCCATATTCGATCTCCAACAGCTGGTAGGGCTGGTAGGGAAAGTCACTTAGGTGAATGTTATAGGCGTTGATGGTCCGACCATTAACATCGATGCGCACCCCCAGATTCTTGGGCAGCGGACCGTCGATGGGGTAACGGCTGATCACGGCATTGGCCCACAGGGCCGGGCTGTCGCCGGTTTGGTCGTAATGGTGATAGCCCAGGGCAGCCGCAAGTTTGGCCGCGACGCTTTCCCCTGTGGGCGGGCAGCTTTCCGCCTCGCAGGGATCGCCTTCCAGGCGTGTTTCTTGCAGGCCAATGATATCTGCTCCGGCACGGCGGATTACATCGGCCGTCTCATCGACAGGTTTCTGCTCGTTGGCACCGCCGCCCCAGATGTTGAAGGTCATGACAGTCAGCGTGGTTTCCGCCCGGGCCGGCAATATGGATCCCAGCGTGATCAGTAGGCCGATCGTAGAGCCGGCAAGTTTTTTTAAGAAAGTCATCATTCTCATTCCCGGTTGCTGATTGAGAGGGCGGACAACCCGCATGGCCCGAGTGCCGCCTGTCCTGATAGCAAGCCATCGAACCTTCGAATGGCGCAATTGAAATATGATCAAAAAGTTAGCGCTGTTTGGCGGGTAGGAGTATCAAAGTGCTGCAGGTGGCAAGGAAAAGCGGACACAGTGGCAGGGATAGATAAATTTTTGCGGGAGTGGATCGCAGTAAATTCACGCCGTTCGCCTATCTGCTTCACCGCACTGCGCACACAGAAATTGCCGAAAAACCAATTGTAAAGTAGGGCTCGCTTTTGGCACGAGCGTGCGCCTTCTCTTGTGACGGAAGGACCTGCCGCGGTTCTGTTGCAAACTATTGAGCATGGCGAACTGATTCAGCGATCGCATCGGTATTAACCGGCTAGTTCGGCGAATTGTTTTAATACACAGACTCCAGGCGTGAGTTGACCTTTCCTGATCATGTGCGCAGTTTCGATTCCAGCCAGAGTTGCTGAAGCTGAATTGAAGGATTTGAAACCAAGCATCGGACGGGTTCGCCTTTTGATGAACCTGTGATCTTGTTCTACGATGTTATTGAGGTGTTTTCGTCTGACCATCTCGATGGGAATGGGACATCCAAAGCCTTTGAGCATTTTGTTGATGGCCTTCAGGCCCGCAGTATTGGCGCCGCTTTTGTCGATGACAAACTTTCGTGGCGACCCATTAACTTCCAGCATCCGGGAAAGGGTTTTAGTGGCAGCTGGCTTGTTGCGGCGCTCAGATAACATAAAATCAAGGGTGTTTCCTGCTTTGTCGACTGCTCGAAAAAAAATCATCCATTTGCCACGAACCCGTATGTAGGTTCTTTAATTGAGCAGCAGCTCTCGATGAGATTAGTCCGGTATCGACCATAAAATTGAGAGAGGGCTATTCACTGGCTACATCCATGACCGTCGATGGTCAAAACTTTGCAACAGAGCCGGCTGAGCTCTGTGTACTGTGCCGCTAATTGCCCGGCTGTACCCCCAATTCCAAGACGGTGCATTCTCGGGATAAGTTGTGTGTCAGACAGACGGGAACAGGAACCCTCATTGGATGGTTCCGTTGCAAAGTTTTGGTTGGATGACAAGAACGCGCTGTGGCAGCGGGTTTAAGAGGCGAGTACCGCGAACTGGCGAAACGGGCAGAGTCCGGGCGTGATCTCCTCGTTCAGTTATAAATTTCGCAACAAAGACTGCACGCATACCTACGAGAAGCCTAGAAGTAGTGATCAATGCTTAAGTCAGACCAATCGTGCTTTGCCTGCCAAACTACATCTTCACACTTGGCACAGCCCAATTCCAAGGCTTCACCAGGGGGACGACTTCTCACAAAGCGTTGAAAAATGTTCGTGGGCCGCTCGAAGGTGTGAGATGAGGCGTTGTTGGATGAACTCGACAAACCAATCCCGTCTGAGATGATTGCCCTGATGCTGAAAACAAATCCGGCTCTCGTTCGGCGTACAATGGGCGGTTTGAAAAAATCTGGTTTGGTGGGCTCGAACAAAGGGCAAAATGGCGGTTGGTACCTTAAAAAACCCTTGTCTGAGATATCGCTCAAGGAAGTCTATATCGCCCTGGGAGAGCCCAAGCTTTTTGCCCTTGGGGTAACGGATAACTCTCCGACATGCCTGCTTGAGAAGGCTGCCAACAAGGCCACACTTGATGCGCTGGACGCAGCCAGGGAGACATTCGAGAACTCCTTGAATGGATTAAACGTGTCTGATCTCGTCGGCGAAGTGCGAGAAGAAGTAAAACAGTTTCAATTGAGAGATGGTGTTCCCGGTTCCTACGTATAATTGTCTCACGCCAGGGGAATATAGCCGACCAGGATGATCAGTTTGGTTTCGGTCCTTGCCCTGATCCGCAATTTGCTCGGAAACGGTTTTGTGGCACGGTTTCGGCCGCTTCAATGCCTACGCTATTTGGCCAAATCACTGCTGAGCATATCGATGAATCGGCGAACGCGCGGCTCCAATAGACGCTTGTGCGGGTAAAGTGCAATGATGGGAACACGACCAGTAGAAACGTGAGGTAACACCTGTTGCAGGCGTCCTTCCGAGACGTCGTGGCTGATCAGTAGTTGCGGCAAAAGGGCAATCCCTAGCCCTAGAATAGCTGCCTCACGCAGCGCTTCCGCACTGTCGAGCCGCAGACGGACGTGTCCCATTGCACGAACCCAAGTGCCATCTTCTTCTTGCAAGTGCCATCCCTGCCTTTCGCCGCGGCTGGCAAATTGTAGAAGGTCGTGGCGACTGAGTTGTTCTATGTTCAGGGGATTATCGCGCGCTTCAAAATAGGATGGGGCAGCACACAAGACTGTTTCGTCCCGTAGGAGCGTTCTTGTGACAAAACTCTGGTCAGGAGAGTGTACGCCAACGCGTATGGCCAGATCAAAGCCTCTTTCAATGATGTTGTCCACTCGGTCTGAGAGCGACAGGTCAATTTGCGTTTCAGGCCAGGCCTCGAGGTATTTTTGAACAGTCGGCAAAAGCAATTTGCGTCCCAATGCGTCAGGTGCGGTTATCCGCAGTGTCCCGCGGGGCACGCCTTGATCATTCTTGACGCTGCTATCAGCTTCTTCAATCGCGTCTCTGATCAAAACACCATGTTCGTAAAGACTGCGTCCTTCTTCGGTCAGGTTGAGTGTACGGGTGGTGCGGTTTAGCAGGCGGGTACCATAAGCGTCTTCCAACCGCACAACGGCCTTTCCCGCGGTTGATCTCGACAAACCGAACGACTTACCTGCGGCAACAAAACTCCCAGTTTCCACAACCGCTAAAAAGACGAGTATGTCATTAACTTTCGATCCAATCATGACATCGCATTGTAGCATAAAGGTCGCTAAAGAAGCGAATCCCGTTCGCCAAATAGCGCGGTTATTTCTTCACCATAGCAAATCATGAAGGGAGAGACTTATGTCTGCTGCTATTGATCGTTTAAACCCACCCGCTTTGCCGGATGCTGGAAAGATAGGCTATTCGCAAATTTCTATTGCTCAAACGGGACCCCTGGCATTTGTATCCGGCCAGGTGGCTTGGCGTCCGGATGGGGCAGCGACCCCAGCTTCCTTAGCTGAGCAAACGGCTGTTGTTGTCAAAAACCTTCAAGGCGCATTGGATGCACTGCACGCGACAACCGACGATATTGTCCAGATGCGTATCTACATGACGGAGCTCACGGATGAGACGCAAGGCATCGCAATGACAGAGATACTGAAGTTTCTCGATGGCGCCCAACCAAGTCTGACGGGGATTGGTGTGGCAGCATTGGCTGCACCAGATCTACAGATTGAAGTTGAGATGACCGTCAGTGTTTCAGGCTAATCAGCCTTGCTGACGGTGATCAGTCGCGTTGATACCGTTCAGCCGGTGACAGCTTTCCCTTTCCTCCCGGGGTTAAGCTGTCACTCCAAAACGCATCCGGTAGGCGTTTGGCGTCATGCCGGTAAACCTTTTGAAGACCTTTCGGAAAGCTGACGGATCTTCATACCCAACACTCCACGCAATTTGGTCCACAGTCATCTGGGTAAGTTCGAGCTGCTCACGCGCTTTCGCAATTCGAACGTTCTGCACATATTCCGTTGGTTTCAATCCAGTCGCCGCCGAAAAACGGCGCAGAAATGTGCGCTCACCCAAACCCGCCAACTTAGACAGCTCAAGCGCCGAATACGCGTGTTCGGGACGGGCGTGCATATTGTGTTGCACTCGAAGGATCGTCTCATCGCCGTGATCGAAGGATGGGATGAAGGCTGCGAAAGGGCGTTGCGAGCTTCGCGGTGGATCAACCAGCAGGAAGCGTGCTGTGGCTAACATAACGCTAGGTCCCATAAGACGTTCGACCAATGTCAGACCAAGATCGGTCCAGGCAAGAATTCCGCCTGCTGTGATAATGTCGCCATCATCAAGGACCATATGCCGCTCGGCCACGTCGACGTCTGGAAAACGCTCGGCAAGCTGTCTTGCAAACGCCCAATGTGTGGTAATCCGTCGACCACCGAGCAAACCTGTCCCGGCAAGGACAAATGCACCAGCACAGACAGAGCCAATGCGAGTGCCGGTCCTATGCTGGTCTTTTAGCCACTCTGCTTCAATCGTTGTATCGGGCATGCGTTCCGGCACGATGATACTTGGTGGCAGGATAATGTAATCGAGTTTGTGCGTTGGTCCGGGGTGGCTATCCCAAATGCAAACCGGTGATCCGTTGTCACCTCGCTGCCAATGACTTACGCGAATGTACGTTCGGCCGGCTTCCGGCGTCCACTCGGTCGCGATGCGAAAAAGGTCAGTCAGGCCGTGTATCGCGGAGAGCTGGCATCCCGGGTAAGCCAGTAGTCCAATCTCTGCTGAGCATTTCATTGCCACATTGTCAGTTTTGGACCGGTAATTGTCAATTCCGCCAATCCCAGGCTCGTGGGTTGGCTCGTATCTCCTTGTCATCGACGACGAAACCAAAAGGAGGGCCAACTGATGACCCAAACGATCAAACCAAACTCCGCACCGAACCGCCGCGACGTGCTCCTGACCGGTATCGCGGCGTCAGCTGGCGCCCTCGCGCCACGCGTCTCAGCAGCGCAGAACCAACCGCAAACAGACCTGAAAGGAACCTTTGAAATGTCGACCTTTAGTACAGCTGATGGCACTGAAATCTTCTACAAAGACTGGGGGCCCAAGGATGCTCAGCCAATCGTTTTCCATCACGGCTGGCCTTTATCGAGTGATGATTGGGACAACCAAATGCTCTTCTTCGCGGCCAACGGTTATCGTGTTATTGCACACGACCGCCGAGGGCATGGGCGCTCAAGCCAAACTGATCTCGGCCATGACATGGACACATACGCAGCCGATGTTGCTGCGTTGGTCGCTCATTTGGACTTGCACAACGCAATTCATGTAGGACACTCAACCGGCGGCGGGGAAGCGGCACGCTATGTTGCCCGGGCCGAACCGGGGCGTGTAGCCAAGGCAGCCCTGCTTGGCGCGATCCCACCGCTCATGCTGAAGGCAGAGGCAAACCCAGATGGTATTCCGAAGGAAGTCTTTGACGGGTTCCGCGCTGCCCTTGCAGCAAACCGAGCACAATTCTATCTCGATGTCCCGTCAGGCCCGTTTTTTGGGTTCAACCGGGAAGGTGCGCAGGTCAGCCAGGGTCAGATACAGAACTGGTGGCGCCAAGGTATGATGGGAAGCGCATCCGCCCACTATCAATGCATCGCAGTTTTCTCTGAAACAGACCAGACCGAGGATTTGAAGGCCATCGATGTTCCCGTTATCGTTATGCACGGTGATGATGACCAGGTGGTGCCTATCGCGAACTCCGCCAAAAAGGCTGTTAAGTTGCTCAAGAACGGGACACTCAAGGTCTATGAGGGACTCTCGCACGGGTTCTTCGCTACCAACCCTGATCAGGTGAATGCCGACCTGTTGTCGTTTATTGAAGAGTGATCTTCAGGAACTGCGAGGGCTCACGCACTTCGCAGTTCCGCCTTAGAGTTACGAATTTATCTTCGCTAAATGACCAGAGCGGCGAGGGCGATGATCGAGGCAAATACCTTCAGACGCCGTTCTTCAGATGGGGGTAACTCCCAAGGTGGTTTGAGCCCGGTGGTGTGCGGATGCCCCTTCGGGTTCATTGAGATTCTGGTTGAGGTTGAAGCGGATCCAGAACGAGCAACATACCAAAGCATGCCAAAACCAGCGTCTCCAAAAGCTGTAGTCTCTCACTATTGAATGCCGTTGACCGAATATCCAACGTGTCCTCGACCGATCAACGTATGAACAGGTCTTTCTCCAAATAAGAGCGGGGTACAATCTCATAGGCGGAGAAATCGGTGGTGCCTGTAGCTCTAAGAACGTTATCGTCGATAAGAAACTCACCAGTGCGCCTCGCTGGGTTGTCCGTTAGAATGACATGCGCTGCATCCGCCTTGTTCTCAGGACATCGGCAACCGGCATCCTCGAGGTCAAAGGCCTTGCTTGCCACTGTTTTTATCATTGATCGTGGCCAGAGCTTCGTCACGCGGGGCTCTGCTCCAAATTCCGCCATGACCGGTATGCAGTGCTTAACCGCTGTTCACCTATTGATGACGCGACCATTGGTGGCCGTATCGATTGCGATGCGTCGTGATCCTACCGCAGGAGAAAGGCTACGCATGGCATTCCCTGGTCAACGCAATGTAGTGGATCAATTGGTTCACCTTTCAGGCAGTTCACCGAGCCCGGCGAAAGATGTCCTCAAAATTCAGAAGTTCTGGGTCCCAGCACGAAAACGCGACAACACAACGACACCCGATTTTTTGGCGGCGACAAAACAAGCAATCGAACAACTCGGTGTAAATGCGGTCCATGTGGAATTGCTCCGATGTGCGGATCGCATCCTGGAGAAAAGCTGACGCTAGCCTGTGGATATCCGAGAATTAAGGGCACATAGTCGGATCAAATGTCCCACAATGTATTTGCGTCCAGTAATTAAGGGCACAATGACTCCAAGTCAGTCATGTAGGCGGCGGCGGCAATGACAAGAAGTACGGCGGTCCCGGCCAGGGACCAGGTATGTCAATTGCGCCAGTCCCACCGATGAGTAAGAGATTTAATGTTCATTGGTCCTACTCCACGCTGCAACATCGAAGCTCTGCGCAAATGGGTGGTGGCTGGTGCGGTTTCAATTTTGTGGTTTTTTGGGTCGCTTATTCTATGTGTTTGAAAGAATTTATTTATTTGTGGGATCGATAGTATCGGTGTGAAAATTTCATGACTGTTTGATCTACGCGTCGACGCAGGTTCTTCCCAAATTCAGAGCAATGAAACCCACCAGTCTGGAAGTGCCAAATGTCACCCAAAACAATTGTGTTCAACGCCGATGCTCGGCAAAAAATGATCAAAGGCGTCAACGTTCTGGCAGATGCCGTAGCCGTCACACTTGGCCCTCGTGGTCGGAACATCATGATCGATAAAAGTTTCGGTGCGCCCCGGACAACCAAAGACGGTGTTTCGGTGGCCAAGTCCATCGAACTGGCGGACCCTTATGCCAACATTGGTGTCCGTCTGATCCGAGAAGCTGCGGAGCGCACGGCAAAACTCGCAGGCGATGGCACCACTACGGCGACCGTACTCGCCCGCTCTATCCTGCGAGAGGGCAACAAGGCCGTCGCCGCTGGTATGAATGCGATGGATGTCAAACGCGGTATCGACGCTGCCACCCGCGCCCTGGTCGTGGAACTCGACCTGTTGTCCCGCCCCGTTGAAAGCAGTGAGCAAATCCGTCAGGTTGCGACCATCGCATCGAACGGCGATGAAGAGGTTGGCCATATCATCAGCGATGCCCTTGAACGTGTCGGCCGCGAGGGAGCGGTCACCGTCGAAGAGGCCCAGTCGCGCGAGATGGAGCTCGAGGTCGTAGACGGCATGCAGTTCGATCGTGGTTATCTCTCGCCTTATTTCGTAACGGAACCTGGAAAGATGGCGGTCGAACTCGACGAGCCATTCATCCTGCTGCATGAGAAGAAGCTTTCCAGCCTGAGGCCGCTTGTTCCGATCCTTGAAGCCGTGATTGAGGCGGGCAAACCAATCCTCGTAGTTGCCGAAGATGTCGATGGCGAAGCGCTGGCCTCGCTGGTCGTCAACAAATTGCGTGGCAGTCTCAGATGCGCTGCCGTCAAGGCCCCTGGTTTTGGTGATCGTCGGAAAGCGATGTTGCAAGATATTGCAGTCCTCACCGGCACGACAGTTGTTTCCGAGGATCTTGGAGCGAAGCTTGAAAACGTGACCCTCGATATGCTGGGCCGGGCAAAGCGGATTCTGATCACCAAAGATGACACAACGATCGTTGACGGCGCGGGAACGCCAGACGACATCGCGGCGCGGTGCACGTCAATCCGGGCACAAATCGAAGAGACCACTTCGGACTATGACCGTGAGAAGCTTGAGGAGCGTCTGGCGAAGCTTTCAGGCGGTGTGGCGGTGATCCATGTTGGCGGCGTCACAGAGATTGAGGTGAAGGAGCGGAAGGATCGCGTAGACGATGCGCTTCACGCGACACGCGCCGCCGTTGCCGAAGGCATTGTGCCAGGGGGCGGCACCGCCCTCTTGCGTGCGTCGCTCGCGATGAACCCGGAAGGGTTGGTCAACGATGAAATGCGCACAGGCGCCGCGATTGTGCGCCGAGCAGCGACCGAGCCCGTGCGCCTGATCGTGCGCAACGCCGGCAAGGATGGGGCGGATATCGTCGATCAGTTGATGCGCGAGAACAACACGGCGTGGGGGTATGACGCCGAGACCGATCAGTATGCCGACATGATCGAAGCCGGGATCGTCGATCCGACAAAAGTAGTGCGGATTGCCCTTCAGGATGCGGCTTCAATCGCTGGGCTCATGATGACGACAGAGGCAGTTGTGGCCGAGAAACCAAAACTCCGCAGGCGGGGTACGCCCGGGCAGAACTATGTCGATGATCTCGCAGGCATTGACTTCTGATATCCCGCGCGGCGGCACATTCGCCGCGTGGATCAACTTTTAACATGTGAGACACGTCAATGATCCGGTCTTGGATCGACACCCTACGCCTTTGGGTATCAAAACGCTCGGACCGAAGGGAATCGAAAACAGCGCCCTCCACACCGCAGGATGACCTTCCCGAGCATTGGGACCCGCCGGAGGCACTACAATACGAGTGCGATTGGGAGAGCATGTCGGGATCACGTTACCCAGAGGAAATGGGGTTGGAAGATTGGGACGAACGACCAAGACGCGGCGGCCGTGGTCGTTATCGCGGATAGCGCGCTAATCCATTCACCAATCTATTGCATTGGCAATGGGAGAAAACGATGGATCGCATACTTATCGCCACCGACCTCTCTGTGCGTTCTGCCCACGCGCTTAGACGCGGTTTTATGCTGGCGTCTGCACTCGGTGCCCATGCCCGGGTTGTTTCTGTTGTTGACGATGCCATTCCTGAAATTTTGGTCGAAGGCCTGGTAACCGGCAACACCAAAGAGATCCGGCGCAAGACCGCCGATCTGGTCAACGAGTTGCCATGCAACTACGAAATCAGGGTATCGGCAGGGGATGTCGCCGGGGTGATTGTCAGACAGGCCGCGGAATTCGACGCCAAACTGATCTTACTGGGCCTGCATCGGGACCGCGCGTTAATCGACAGTTTCCGTGAAACAACGATGGAGCGCATCGCCCGGCTGAGCCACATCCCGGTGTTATTGGCGCGCAATGCCGCCGAAGGCGCGTATCAAAACGTTCTGTGTGCCATTGACTTTTCACCGGCATCGACTGCCGCCGCAGCAGTCGCAGGTAAAATTGCTGGAAACGCCAACTTCACAATTTTTCACGCCCATCAGTTGATTCATCACATGCGTGCTGAATTCCCCGTGAATGTTGGACTGTTCACGCAACAAGCCGAGGCGGAATGTCGAAACTGGTCCGAGGCGACCCCGGAGGTTTCCGCGCTTGGCAAGGTTGATCTGATTGAAGGCCAATTTGAAAGTATCTTGAAAAAGCAGGTCACTCGTCACAAGCCCGACCTTCTCGCTGTGGGCGCGCATTCCCGGCCGGCCTTGGTTCGATATCTGTTCGGGAGTTTCGTAAGGGACTTGATACGCAACCCGCCGACCGACCTTTTGGTGTGTCAACCTTGAAACATTAGGCGGATGTCAGATCGGATCGAACCACACAGAGCAGGCATATCGCCGTGTCAGTTCCTCACCAGCCTGAATGGCGCGCATGGCCCGCAGTGTCACTGTCCAGCCGGTATCGCGGTCAAAAGCCGCGGCTGTCTGAGTGTTGGGTGTGTCGGAATGGTTGACCAGTGTAGAAAGACCCAACACCAGCAGTCCGCCCTCGGGGTCCCCGGGATGGGCAAGACAGTAGTCATCCAGTGCGGTCAGAGTGATGGCATCCGTCATCCGTGTGTCCAGTTCGAGCGCAGGGGCCCTTTCCAGGACCTCTCCGGCTCTGATCGGAAAGTCAGCGAACACGCCGCGGCCTTTGCCTATTGTGGAGCGAACGGACAGCTTCACGACTTTCATGCAGCCAGCACTTTTGCGTAGATTGCTTTGCCGTCGCCTTCCCGGTAGAAATCACCAAGTTCGGCAGCAAGGTGATAACCCTGGCGCAGATAGAAAGCGCGTGTGCTTGCGTAGGCCGGGCTGGACGAGGTGTCGATGAAGACTTGACGGCCTCCGGCGCGGTCAATGGTGGTCTCTATGCGATGCAATATCTCGGCGCCCAAACCTTTGCCTTGTAGTTCGGGCTGAACCGCGATCCAGTAGAGATCCCAGCTCATCTCCGAGCCGGGGATCATGCCATAGCAGGCAAATCCCTCCAAGCGGTCTCCTCGGCTGGCAAAAAGGAAATAGTACCCAGATGCACGGCCCCGCGCGATGCGCTCTTCCGCCAGTTCTTTTGCAATCGCGATTTCCTCGGCCGAAAACCGATCCGTTGCTGCGACAAGTGTGCGGATTTGTGTCGGGTCGTCGGGTCTGACCACAGTGCGCCATCGTCGCGGCATATGATTGGGTTTTGCTTGTGACCACTTTCCAACCGAATGCCGCTTCGAATTTAGCCCGCTCGCGAAGCTTTCGAAAAAGGCTCGTGCGTTCGGACCGAGTGTCCTGATCCGGTATCCGCCTTCTTGAACCAGTACCGTCGGATATCCTTGCTGCGCAATGCGCGCGCCGATGCGGCGAAAATCCTCAGGGCGGTTGGACCAGGTTCCTGTCGGGTCGCCACGGCCCGTGTCAAACCCCAGCGACACAACAAGATAATCGGGGCAAAACTCCGTGATCCGTGCCAGCGCCTGATCCAAGGCCAGGAGATATTTCGACGGGGATACAGTTTCAGATAGCGGAATGTTGAAGTTATAGCCAGCACCCGCTCCGAGCCCGGTCTCGTCTCGAAACCCGGTAAAATAGGGGTAGGCAAAGCTCGGGTCGCCGTGGATGGAAACGGTCAGCACATCGGCGCGCTCGTAGAAGATGTCCTGCTGGCCATTGCCGTGGTGATAGTCAATGTCAAGGATTGCAACTTTACCATAATGCGAGAGGTAGTTGGCGGCGATAGCCCCGTTGCAGAGATAGCAGAAACCGCCAAACGTCTTGCGTTCTGCATGATGACCTGGTGGGCGCACAAGCGCATAGGCTGCCGGAGCGCCACCCAGAACTGCTTCAGCTGCGGTCAGCGTGCAATCGACAGCGCGCCGCGCCGCGGGCCAGGCGTTTCGGTTGATGGGCGTGAAGGTGTCGATGCACCAATAACCTGCCAGCACCGATCGCTCTTTCGGGGGGCGCGTCGCATTGCGCACCGGGAACACATAAGGATAGATAGAGGTCTTCTCCGGCGCTTCCGCGCATGCGCTCTTGAGGTAATTGATCAGCCGGGCGTCATGCACTTCGCGTATCCACCGGTCGGGGAAATGGCGAGTCTCGTAGCGGACGAACAGGCCCGTTGCGTCGAGGTCATCGAGGATTGAGTTGATCCGGATCGGGCTTTCGACATAGCCTCGCTCGCGGATGTGATGGATGTCGTGCCGGTCATTGACGATCAGCGGAATGGGTCGGCGCATTTCGTTGGGCGTGGCGACAGTCCTGGTCCCCTTATAGCGGGGTTGGCGCAGCGTATAAGCTCCTTTGTGGACCGACCCCACGACCTCGGCCACATAGTCCGGTGGGCAGAGCGTGCCGTATTTCCGTTCCAGTATCGCCCGTACGATGTCTTGCAGCCTAGCGGCGTCCGGCAGGCCGAACCGGCCCAGCCCGTCGAAGACGAGATGCGGCATGTCGGCATCTTCGGGCGAAAGCGGTGTTTCATAAGCCGTGCCGACAATCGGGCGTGCTCCGAACCGTTCATAGAATTTTAGCCGCGCCGAATTCTGAACTCGGAGGGTTGGATCAAGGCTGTGCTCAGGATCGTCCGGCAGACATTCAAAATACAGGCCTTCTGCGCCGAGTGCTGCTGCCTCAAGCCGCACACGCTCATAAAGCGCACCACCCGCGCCGCGACCGGGTTTCGTGCCAGGCGCTGTCGCCAGCATGTCAAGAAAGGCAAACGCCAGTTCGGGATCATATAGCATCACGGCCGCTGCGCGGACATGGGACCGTGCGTCCTCGGCCACCAGCAATTCGGCAACAAACCGATGAGTGAACGGGTCCGTGAGGCGTGCGGGAAGTGTATCGATGTCTTCCGGAGCCATGCCGGGAATCTGGGCCCGCAGGATGGCCTGAGCCTCGGCAACGGCGTTTCGATTATTTGGTGCCCGTGTATCCGGGACTTTTCGTATGCGGAACATCTCAGGCCGCCTGTTTGGACGACTTCAGAGCGGACGACACGATCGCGGATATCACGTCATTAAAGCACAAACCGACCTCTGCGGCGGCTGCGACAAAACCAGCGTCAGGTGCAAGACATGGGTTGGTATTGACCTCAAGGATCCAGGGTTGTCCCGCATCATCGACTCGGAAGTCGATGCGGGCGTAGCCCGATAGTCCGAAGAGTTCCCAGCATGCGCGGGCCAGGCGTTGCAGCTCTTCCAGCAGTGCATCGTCGGTGCTTGGAAAGTCAAAGTTTCGTGGGGTGTTTTGATAGCCGTGGCTGTCCTCGACCCACTTGGCGTCGTAATCGACGATGTGATGAGCGTGATCCCCGTAGCCCAGAAAGAGTGTCTCGGCCGGGGGCAGGATGCGCACGCCGTCGCTGGTTTCGAGCAGGGATAGGGCGAACTCGCGGCCATCGATAAAGGCCTCGGCAAAATGGGGATCGCCCGTTTGAGCCATCCTCTCGGCGATGATCTGCGCCGCGCGCCTACCCGACATAACGGATGTCTGGTCGATGCCGATCGAGGCGTGTTCCGTGATCGACTTGACGATCACCTTGGGCGCTCGCGCAAGAGATACGCCATTCTGGCTCCAGGCCGGTGTCGGCAATCCAGTTGATCGCATTCGAACCTTCTGTGCGATCTTGGAACGGCAGATCCACGATGGCTCGCCGCCGCAGCCGGTAAAGAGCAGGCCGCGACGCGCAAGGCCCTTGGGGATGGCAGCTGCAGGGCTGGCGATCCCGTCAATCGCCTCTACGAGGTTGAAGACAAGATCAGGTCGGTCGGCGGCAACCGCATCCAAAGAGTCCGCGCCCTGATCCAAAATGTGAAGCCACGACTTGGCCCCGAGAGTGACAAGCGCATCGCGGACCGCAAGCGCGGTTCGCACGGTGTCTCGTTCGTCCGGTGTGTTCCCGGTGGCCCCGAGTAGGACGGGGATATTCAAGTGTTTCATAGTGTGACGCGCTGCGCCTCCTGGTGTTGGTCAATCCGCGAAAGCGCCGCCGTGACAATTCCAGCGATCAGATCATCGTAGGAAAGCCCGGCCTTGCCCGACAGGATCGGCAGATCTGAATGTGTTGGGTGCAGGCCCGCTAGAGTGTTGACTTCGAGAAATTGCGGCCGACCGGTCACATCGGATCGAAGGTCAATTCGTGCCGCGTCGAGACACTGCAACGCGCGGTAGGCGCCAAGCGCGACACGCCCTGCTTCGCGCGCCTCAGCATCATCGGCGAGGGCGTAGAGAACATGGGCGTCGCAAAGCTCCTTGTTCCGGAAGCTGTAGATCTGATCGCCCGAACGGTCGCTCATCATGACCTCCATCACCGCGATGACACGCGCTTGTACACCGTTACCAAGGATACCAACTGTGAACTCGCGCCCAGTAAGGTAGGTTTCGGCAAGAACGGGCTGTGCGAAGCGAGCGATCAGGTCCTGCGTGACGCGGGCAGCGGTTTGCGCATCGACAACCTTGGAGGCGTTTTCGCAGCCCTTTCCGGTTCCTTCGGCCAACGGCTTGAGGAACAGGGGGAACGGCAATTCCGAGTTCGCGACATCTTCTGTGCTTTCAAACACAGCAAAGGGCGCGGTCGGCAGACCGGCATCGTGCACGATCCGCTTTGCCATCGCCTTGTCCAGGCCAAGCGCCTGCGTCAGCGGATCAGAGAAAGTATAGGGAATGCCGTAGGCTTCCAGCAGCGCCGGGACTTGTGCTTCGCGCGAGCGGCCCGAGACCCCTTCGGCAATGTTGAACACAAGATCCCAGCTATTCCCGGCCACTAGCCGGGAGGTCAGCGCTCGGATGTTGCCGATCCGGTCGGTCAAATGCCCGGCGCGCGCAAGCGCGGTCTCCAACGCCTCGACAGTCTCGGGGCTGTCGAATTCGGCCAGCGCCTCTTCGGACAGGCCCATGTTGGCGTAATCGTCGCGCAGATCATATGTCAGCCCGATCAGCATGGCGCGCCCTCCACAGCAGACGCGCCGCTCTCAAGCGGATCGTGATAGCGATAGCGCTGGCCTTCGAAGTTGCGCAGGATCAAATCATCACCGTCGCGACCCACGACATAATCGGGGAGCAGAGGTATCTTTCCACCGCCGCCAGGGGCATCGATAACGAATTGTGGGACGGCATAGCCAGTTGTGTGCCCGCGCAAGCCTTCGATAATCTCCAACCCTTTCGCAATAGGCGTACGGAAATGGGTCGAGCCGGTGATTGGATCGCATTGATAGAGGTAATAGGGTTTCACCCGGCGCTTCAGCAGCCCGAGGTTCAACGCCTTCATGGTTTCCACGCTGTCGTTGATCCCCTTCAGAAGAACCGTTTGCGACCCAAGGGGAATTCCCGCATCGGCGAGCCGTGCATAGGCCTCGGTGACTTCCGGTGTCAACTCATTCGGATGCGTCGCATGGATCGACAGCCAGAGCGGGCGGTGTTTCTTCAGCACCCGGACCAGATCTCGGGTGATCCGCATCGGCAGAACTGTCGGAACTTTCGTACCCATGCGCACGAACTCAACGTGCGGAATGGCGTGCAGCCGGCCCAGAAGGTAGTCGAGTTTCTCATCCGATATAGTCAGAGGATCGCCGCCGGATAGCAGGACGTCGCGAATTTCGGGGTGTGCATCGATATAACCGAGCGCCTGCTCCCATTGGCGGGTCGAAAATTGGTATTCGCCGCCCGATTGCCCGACCATGCGCGACCGGGTGCAGTAGCGACAATAGGTTGAACAGGTCCCCGTGGTCAGGAATAGCACACGGTCGGGATAGCGATGAACGAGGCCCGGCACAGATGTATCATGATCCTCGCCAAGAGGATCATCCGCCTCACCAGGCGCGCGCAGGTATTCGTGGCCCACCGGTATATGCGTCCGGCGAAGCGGTTCCATCGGATTGCTGAGACTCATGAGGCTGGCATAATAGGGCGTAATCCCCACGGGCAGCCCGCCTGCGTGGCGGCTGACCGCCTCACGCTCCTCGACTCCGAGATCGAAGATGCGCTCCAGCTCTGAAACCGTGCGAATGCGGGCGCGCATCTGCCAGCGCCAGTCGTTCCAGTCCGCCGCTGTCGAATCGGGGAAAAAGCGCTGTCGAAACCTGCCGGTATCTTTTCCAATGAGAAACCGTGTCGCCCGTGCTGTCGCCCGTCGTGGTTCAGGTCTGGATTGGTTCAGAATAGAAGGTATTGCGGTTGTCCCAGCGATAAATCTGAGATCCGGAGGCTCCGTGAAGGGAGCGTTGTCTTGATCCATTTCGAAATGGTTCCAGCGCTGAATGCGCCGTCGCGCGCCAATCGTCGTTTCTGTCGCGGCATTCAGACAGGGCGAAGATGCGCTCACATTTTTCTCAAATCAAGAAGCTTTCAAAAATATCTTCTCGATCCGCTTAGTGTGGCGTGGTCATTGCAGGCAAAGCTGCCAGATATACCAGATAGGCCGTTAGTAGCACTGCTCTCTCACCACGTTGCACCCGCCAGCCCGTGACGGCTACGACAATAAGGGCCGCAGTCGCGGCGAGCATTATCCAGATGTAGAACATCGCAAATTCCTGTGGCATTGTGTTCGGCGCCACAGCGGCGGTTACGCCCAAAATACCCAGTATATTGAAGATGTTACTGCCGACGATATTACCGAACGCGATGTCCCCTTGGTCCCGCGCGTGGCGATGTCCGAGGCCACCAAATCGGGCAGCGACGTGCCGACCGCCACGATGGTTGGGCCGATAACCGTTTCTGACACACCCGCGATTCGGGTCAGGACAATGGCGCTTCCCACCAGCAACCGCGCCCCAAGGATTGTGAGCGCCAAACCGCCGACGAATCTCAGCACAAGAAGCCAGACCGATTGCGGCAGAGCGGGCACCGCCGCAGCTTCTACCGCATGCAGCGCGGCGGAGGCAGACCCGCTTCAACGTTCGTAATGCCAAGAGAGCAGAATGTATCCAGCTAGCGCGGTTACGGTGAGTTTTGTTGTTGGTTGATCTGCCAATCTGCGACACCGCAGAACACGTGCGCGCCACTCTAACACCCTGATCGGTGCTAAGTTCCAAGATCCAAGTAGCGTCTTGTTGCTTCAAAATGCAGCCGCACGCCTGCTGCGCATGCGGAAACCAAACGCGCGACAAGGAGCAGTATTGGTATTCACCAAGTAGCTTGGACGGGTTCGATGGGATATCCGCTAATGATCTAACATCAAAGAACTTAAGCGACACGCTTGATGGCGCGTCGAGAGCAGTTTCGACTTTTGTCAACCTTTCATCAAATCTCCCCGTCACTTGATCCAAGACGTCGATTCAGGCCAACAATGAAGTAACAATACCGTCTGTAATCTCGGATGCTGCGGCAGTTATACGGTTCACCTTGGCACGGGAAGTGGACCAAAGGGCTGGTGATCCAGTTCAATTCGTCATCACCTTATGAGAATGCCGGAGGCCGTACACGAAGATGGTTGAAGTTTAAGGCAGGTCAGGCTGATAGCGGCTTTGTCGCGCATTCCTGCCAGCGATCAGGTGTCAGACAAAAGTCCGCTTTAGGCGTCCATAACTGAGCGAGACGGATCTGCCGGCAAGATACTGCGCTTGCTCCAGGGTCGGCTTCAAGCTCCATCTTCCAAATGCTGCGCGTTGCCTGAATGTCGACTATAGGTGTAGCGCGGACATAAGGCTTTCTCGCTTTTACCTGTCGATCTTCTCGCTCCTAAAGGATGCCATGCGACCATTTTCGATCCCCTATGCCGTAATCAACTGCAGATGCGCTTGACGGTAAGGGTATTTCGTTTTAATTAGTTAGTGATTAATAACTAACAAATTGGTGCGAAATGCCTGCTCGTAAGCCCGCAGATGAACGCAAGACCGAGATCGTACAGGCAATGCTGCGTCTCGCGGACGAGTTGGGGCCGGATCGCCTGACCACGCAGTCGGTTGCTGATGCAGTAGGGTTGACGCAACCCGCAATCTTCCGGCACTTCGCGACCAAGCAGGATTTATGGTTGGCGGTGGCTGCGGGGATCTCTGACCGCCTCAAGACCGCGTGGGCTGACGCGCTGAAGACATCCAACGATCCGACAGCCCGGATAAAAGCGCTGATCTTGGCGCAATTGCACCAGATCGAGACAATGCCGGCCATCCCGTCCATCCTTTTCTCGCGTGAGCTACAGGTGGAAAACGACGATCTGCGGCAATCAGTTCTTGCGCTGATGACCGAATTAGTCGCGTTGCTGGCCATTGAGCTGACCAAAGGACAGAAAGCGAGCCTGTTCGATACAGACCTGCCACCGGAAGACGGAGCGCTATTGTTGGTCTCGCTGGTGCAGGGGCTGGCGATCCGCTGGACTTTGGGGAAACGCAGTTTTGCATTGGAATCCGAAGGACGCCGATTGCTCGACGCTCAGATGCGGTTGTTCCGAATAACAAGTACGGAGGTTTCGCCGTGAACCGTCGTATCAATCTGGGTATAACCCTTGTTGTCGTCCTCGTATCCTTTGGCTGGTTTGTTCTAACAGAGCGCCCGATCAGTGTTTTAACTGCCACCATTGAAAAGAGTGTCCCAGTGCGCGTCTATGGTCTGGGTACGGTTGAAGCACGGATCGCCTCGGATGTCGGATTTGAGGTTGGTGCTGCGTTGACCGAACTTTCGGTCGACAGTGGCGATGTGATCGAAGCGGGGCAGGTCATTGCCCGGCTTCATCCTTCGGAACAACAAGCAAAAGTCGCGCGCGCCAAAGCGGGGTTTGCCGCCGCAAAAGCCACCCTGGGCAAGGCCGAGGCAAACGTGATCCGCGCCCGCGCCATTCTGGCGCAGCGGCAATCGGCAAATGCGCGCCAGCAGGAACTTGCCGGACGCAACGCAGTTTCGACCCAGGCTGCAGAAGAGGCACAGCGTGATGTCGATGTTGCAGCGGCCGATCTGGCCGTCGCAGAAAGTGATGTGGAGGTAGCCAAGTCCCTGCACAAGGACGCCGAGGCAGCCCTGCAATACGAACGCGTGCTGCTCGATCATCATATGTTGCGTGCACCATTTGACGCGGTCGTCGTTGCGCGCCATGTCGAAGCAGGTACCGTTGTTAACGCTGGTGAACCTATCTTTACTCTTATGGATCCGAACACTGTATGGGCATTGGCCTATATTGATGAGGAGCGTGCCGGGCCTCTGCGACTCGGTCAGGTTGCCGAAGTGCGATTGCGGTCTCTGCCGCATCAGGTCTTCACAGGTCAGATCGCGCGGATCGGTATTGAAAGCGATCGGGTGAACGAAGAGCGCCGGGTCTGGATTGCCTGCAATCAGTGCCCGGAACAGGTATTTCTCGGCGAACAGGCCGAAATTTGGATCACGGTTACAGAGTTGGCCGATGCTTTGTTGGTTCCAGAGATCGCCGTAACCGGGTTTGATGGGCATGAAGGTCGTATCTGGGTCGCACAGGAGGGGCGTGCGCATCAGGTGTCCGCAGTTTTCGGTCACCGGACCGAGGATGCGCGGGTCGAGCTGGTCAGTGGTATTGCCGACGGCGCGCAGCTCATTGTGGCACCCGTTAAAGGGCTGTCTGAGGGGCGCATGGTTCGGGTTACTGAGAGGGATGCGCCATGAACCTCGCTTACCGAGATGTGCGCCATAATCTATTCCGCTTCGTGCTGACTTGCCTCGGCCTCAGCCTTCTGATGGCGGTCGTGCTGGCAATGATTGGTATTTACAATGGGCTGGTCGCGGACGCGCTGAACATCGTCAGAGCACCGCAGGCAGATCTTTGGATTGTTGAATCAGGTACACAGGGGCCGTTTGCAGAAGCCTCGAAAATTCCCGACGGCACCCGTGATGCCGTGGTGCGATTGCATGGTGTGGCCCAAGCGGGCAGCATCAGCTACCAGACCGTCGAGGCGCCCTTTCGTGGCGAAACGCTACGCCTTTACGTGATCGGATACGAGCCAGGCCACCCCGGTGGGCCCGAAGCAATCTCGGCTGGGCGCGGGATTAGCCAGTCCCATTTCGAGATCGTGGCAGATGCCAAATCCGGACTGTCCGTCGGCGATGTGATCCGACTGGGCCGCGATCCTTTCACTGTGGTCGGGTTGGTCGAGGATACGATGAATTCCGCCGGTGATCCGGCAGCGTTCATCACCCTGCGCGATGCGCAGGTGCTGCAGACGCAACTGGCCCCGTCGGCGCAACGCGTTCAGGAAGCGCGAGGCGCTGGGTTGCTCGAAAGTCAGGACAGTGTTGCCGCTGTGATCGCACGGCTTGAGCCGCTTGCAGACCCACATGCAGTGGCGCAGTCGGTGCGGCAATGGAAACATCTTGGGGCTCTGACACAAGCCGATCAGGAGTCCATCTTGCTGATGTCTGTGGTGGACCGGGCAAAGCGGCAGATAGGTATGTTTCTGGGCATCCTATTGTCTGTTTCGGCCGTTGTGATCGCGCTGATTATCTACACAATGACCATGGAAAAGCTGAAGCAGATCGCCACACTTAAACTGATCGGCGCGCCCGACCGCGCGATCATCGGGCTGATCGTGCAGCAATCCATTGCACTTGGTGCGGTTGGCTGGAGTTTTGGTCTGATCCTTATCCTGCTCGTCAAGGACTACTTCCCCCGTCGGGTGGTGTTGGAGCCGATCAACGCCGCCGCGCTAGTAGGGATCATCCTCTTCGTCTGCATCGTCGCCAGCGGCCTTGGCGTGCGTGCCGCTCTCAAGGTCGATCCAGCCACGGCAATCGGAGGGTGACGGCATGCTCAATGATCCGCGCCGCGTGATTGTAGATGTTGCTAATGTCTCCAAACACTTTGGCGAAGGCGATGCTCGCGTCGACGCACTGAAGGATGTTGATCTGTCAGTCCAGGCGGGCGAAGTGGTGGCGCTACTGGGTCCGTCTGGATCGGGTAAAACGACGCTTCTGAATGTCATTGGCTGCATCATTGCTCCGAGTGCGGGCAAGGTCACGCTGGACGGTGAGGTGGTTTACGACAACCAATGGCTGCGAGACGATCTGCGCAGGCTCCGGCTCGACAAGATCGGGTTTATCTTTCAGTTCCATAATCTTCTGCCATTTCTCGACGCCAAAGATAACGTTGCGCTGGTGCTGAAACTGGCTGGAAAGTCGACGGCTGAGGCGCAAAGGCGCGCTATCGAACTGCTGGACTATCTGGAGGTCGGTCACCGCAAGGATGCGATGCCCGCGCTTCTGTCTGGAGGTGAGGCGCAACGTGTAGCCATCGCACGCGCCCTTGCCAACAGCCCCCGTATCATTCTTGCTGATGAGCCAACTGCGGCGCTCGACAGCAAGCGGGCCGGGATCGTGATGGACCTGATGCGCAAGCTGGCAGCCGAGCAAGACACCTGCATCATCGCGGTGACGCATGACGAAAAGATTTATGACCGGTTTGACAAGCTGTTCCACCTTCGCGACGGCCAGCTTGATGGAGAGGGAGGGGGCGTGACATGAAGAACGCAAACTCTGGCAACCGCGCGCTGAACATAGCGGCAAGCGTGGCAATAGTGTTCGGCGCGTTGACCGTTTTCTCAGGCGGCAGGGCCTTGTTCGGAAGCGAGGAAGCGCGCGCCGCCGTTGGCGATGCGGTGCCCTTCGTGCTGTGGTTCAACTTTCTGGCGGGATTCGCCTATGTCGTGGCCGGTATAGGGCTGTTTCTGCGGCATCGGCCAGCAGTCTTGATTTCGATAGGCAATCTGGTTGCCACCGTTCTGGTTTTCCTGGCCTTCGGCGCTCACGTGCTGCAAGGCAACGCCTATGAGATGCGCACCGTTGGTGCAATGACCCTGCGCACTGGTGTCTGGTTGGTCATTTCTGTTGTGGCTTGGATGCATATCTTGCGGGTGCATCGATCCTGATAGGACACCCTGCGAAATAGCGCTTCGATCGTAGTCAACGCCAAAACCGCCTGAAGCTCTTCATTACGACATGCCACTGGGGAATTCACCGCTTAGGACAAACGGGCATCACGCGAGGGTCCACGATGTCCGGTCGCCCGGAAACTTGAGTTAAGCCCAATTTGACCTGCGGACGGTTTTGAGGCTGATGTCAGTATTTGCATCCACGCCCAATCCACTATTTTGCGTGGGGTTCTGTCGCAAATTCCTTTATAGGCTGAGGAGATGGCGCAGGCAGGTTGATTACCCTGCCAGTTGAGCAAACTGCAGAAACGGAGAGATTCCGGGCGTGAAATGACCTTCGCGGATCATGTTGACCAGTTCGATACCCGCCAGGGCAGATGCAGCTGATGAGAAAGACTTGAAACCCAGCATGGGCCTGACGGGCCAGTAGAGGATGTATATCAGCGGAATCTCCTTTTTCTGGATAGTTTCATCGTAACCTACCAACGAGATGTGCGGCTGCGGGCCTCGTAGATCAGGCCGCTGCGACCTTGGCATTTCGCGATCCTTTCGTTTCCCAGGAAGCTGTTGATTTCGATTGGCTTAACTCGGCGCGGCAGGTCGAATGCCTCGCTTCATATACCCGAACCATTGGGTGAAGTCCGACTGGAGAATGACTGTAGCTGCGATCGCTATCACCATGCCAGGCCAGGTTGCCAATGGTGGCAGGGTGTTTCCCGCAAACAAACCGATCACAAGCACCAGAACCGGGTTGAGGAATGTGTATGACATCACACGGGTCGGGCCGATCCGGGTTGTACTCCACTGAAACAGGAAAAAAGTGACAATGGTGGTGGCTACCGACAAATAGGTGATGCCTGCCAAAGTGCGTATTGGGATTTCGGCCCAGGAAACACTACCAAGACGGGGCAGCGACACTAACAAAAGCCAGATCGATCCGGTGGCCAATATCCAGAAGGTCATCCGGGCCATGGGCTCGCCTTTGTGCAGAACCTTGACCAATGTGGTATAGCTGGCCAGCGCCATGGTGCCCGCAAGGAACAACAGATCGCCCGCGCCGATCTCAAGTGCCATCAATGCGGAGAGATCGCCCCGGAATATAACCCAAATCGCGCCAATCGTGCCGAGGGGAAGCGCAATTCTTGCGCTTCGCGTTATCCGTTCGCGCAACAGGACCGCGGCCATGCCAGCCGTAATCACGGGGCTTACCGAAAAGATGGCCGCCGTGTTCAGCGGTGTGGTCATTCTCAGGGATGCAAACATACACCAGAAAAACGTGACCAGCAGAAGGCTGAGCAGACTGTAGCGCAACAGGTCGCGCAGGCTGGGACGGACGATGCCGGAGCGCCATATCACCAGCGGAGCGAATAGCAGTGTCGCAAGGGCGAACCGCACAAAGGTCAGCACAACACTATCCAGACTGTCTGTGATTGCGGCAACCACCGGAAAGGACGTCGCGACCAGGAATGTGGCAACCAGCATCAGGCCGTGGACATGCGGATCGGCTCTGACTACTGCTGGTTTGACGGATGCGTTTGGGTCGCATGACATGGCAACCTCCTATTCTGCTGCGAGTGCGGTAAAGCTGGCGGGGTAGGGACCGGGGTAGGAGATCTGCTCAAGCGGATACCTGTTGCTCGGCACTTCACGCACACGAAGGTCATCCGGAAGGTGTTTGGCTTCCGCGGCGCGGCCGATGGTAATCCCCACCTCAAGTCGAAACCGGTCTGGCAGACCCAGAACTGCGGTCGCGTGTTCGAAATCGAGGCCCGCCATGGCATGGGCGGCATATTCGAGCGCGGTTGCTTGAAGCGCGATTTGCATCCAGGCGGATCCAGCATCGAAGCTGTTATATTTTGAGATCATCTCGGGCCGATCTTCTTCGGCGGGCATCACCTTGTCCGAGATCAGAAAGATCAGTGCCGAGGCCGATCCGGCCCATTGCCGGTTATCTGCGTCCAGCACCGACAGGAAATCCATCCAATGAGTGTCGGTGCGATGGGCATACAGAAACCGCCAGGGTTGGACATTGAATGCCGAGGGTGCCCAACGGCCTGCTTCAAGGATGGTCAGAAGATCGGCATTGGGCATGGGTTTTGCTTCATATGCGCGTGGGGACCAGCGATCAAGAAAGAGTGGGTAAATGGGGTGGTCAGCGGTTCTGGCGGTCTGCATAGCGGGGCTCCTTTACCTTTGCGCCAACGTGTCGTCGGACTGTGGTTCCGTGGATGACGTCAGCGACACAACTTGCTGCCTTAGGAGATACATTGGCGCAAATTGGTAGAGAATATGCTCATTGATGAATACTTAATTCACTGTTAGTTAATAATTATGGATCGCATAACCGCCCTTACCGTGTTTCGAACCGTGGTAGAGCTCGGCAGTTTCGCCGCGGCGTCCCGCAAGCTGAACTTGTCACCTGCTGCGATCAGCAAGAATGTAAGCGAGTTGGAAGGACATCTTTCCGCGCGTCTGATCAATCGCACAACTCGACGGATGAGCCTGACAGAGGCCGGAACGTTGTACTTCGACCGTGTTGCAAAATTGCTCGACGATTTGGAAGAGGCGGATGCGACGTTGCAGGCCATACAGGATATGCCATCGGGCGTGTTGCGTGTGAGCGCTCCAGTTACGGTGACGCTGATCGGCCTATCGGAAAAAATCCCGAAGTTTCTCAACCGATATCCCGATCTGACGCTGGACCTGAGGTTGGATGACCGGCGGGTCAACCTGGTTGAAGAAGGGTTTGATATTGCTCTGCGCGGGAGCGACGATCTTGAAGATTCGGGACTGATTGCGCGAAAGTTGATGATCATGGATCACGTCGTCTGCGCGGCACCATCTTACTTCAAACAGCACGGTCGCCCAACCCGGCCAGAGGATCTGGCGCAGCACAATTGCGTCCAGTTCACCTTGTCGGACCATGCCGTTCAATGGACTTTCATGCAGGGCAGGCGAACTGTCAAAGTCCCCGTTCACGGTCGCTACAAGGTGTCCTCCAGCCTAGCGGTCCGGGATGCTTTGCGTGCCGGGTTTGGTCTGAGTCTTGTCCCTCGTATTTATGTCGCTGAAGATCTGGCTACGGGACGGCTCCGTACGGCCCTGGATGACTGGACGCCGAACGAAACCGGACTCTACGCCGTTTATCCCTCCCGGCGCTACGTGATGTCGAAGGTCCGGGTGTTTCTCGATTTTCTCGTTGAAGAGCTTCAGGGAATAGATGCGCCCGCATCTGGCGCGTGAATGCGGCGACCCGCTGCGCTGTTAGTAGTGGACCGCGCTGCGTTGACGGAAGGAATTGTTCAGTAGGCATCATTGCGTCCTCACCATCGGAGCTAAATCGGGCGCATTCAGTCAGGGTATGTTCCGGCAATTGCGGAAGGTAGGCCCTGGCAGGGACGTGCATCCGGGCGGACAGCCTAAGCTTGCCGACAGCCTCATCTAATGGACCATCTGGGTGCGCGTTTCGGCCTTCGATCGTGCAACAAACGACCAAGAGAACTTGCAAAAGGGCCCTTATTAGAAGGTACTCCGCTCCCCAAGCATGACCATCCATGCCTGTTTAGTTCAGAGCCGTATAGACATTGGATGGAAAAAACCGATTAGAAATGCAAACCCAGAGAGACCTGCGAGCTTTTTGGTTGCCGGAACCAAAAGTCCGACTGCAATCGCAAACTCGAGCACGCTCGTGGCCAAGGACCAACGTGTTTGGCTTTCTTGTTCATGCAAGTTTCCTTGTCCATCTCGCAGACCCTTGAGATGCCTTTCATTCGGTTTTGAGCAATTCACCAACCAACTGATGCATGACTTCTTTGTAGATCACTTGATCGCCACCATAGGCGATCTCAAGAGCGGCACGATCGAACGCCGCCGACAACAGATTGGTCAAAGCATCGATGTGTCTTGACGTATGCTCAGGAAGAGCTCGCGATAGTCCTTCACGAAGTTCTTCTGTGCCATTTGCTCGTGTCAATTCTGCAGCGGTGCCGTGTCCCAATACCGCCGGGGCCTCTTCCATAAGTAGACGTACCCGACCTGGGACCAACATCGCATCAAAAAAGGCATTCGATCCTGTCACCATGGCCTGTTCGGGATCGGCCACATTGCGCGTTTCCTGGTCAATGTGGTCCGAGATTGCTTTGGCCTCCTCTTCTGCCAGGGCGCGAAAGAGGTCAGCCTTGTCTTTGAAATGATGATACAAAGCACCGCGGGTTACGCCGGCCTTGCGCGCGATGTCGGGGGTTGCGGTTTCGGCAAATCCCAATTCCACAAATAACTCACGGGCAGCCTCCAACAGCCTGGCACGTGTTTCGGCGCGCCGGTCTGCCTGGCTGCGGCGGGCAGGTTTTTCTGGGGTCAAGATTAACGGCTCCGAATATCACATCAATTACCTTACATACATCTTGCATGTATTTGCAAATAGATGATACATACACTCTGCATGTAAATTAAGGAGATCAAAAATGCGCGTCACTCAATATTACCCGGTCATTCAGTCTGAAACGGTTTCTGAGACTGCAGAGTTCTACAAACGTCACTTTGGCTTCCGCGCTGCGTTCGAGGCAGATTGGTATGTGCATCTTCAGAGTGAAGCGAATCCGTCAGTCAATCTTGCCGTTGTCCGGTCAGATCACGAGACGATCCCGGAGGTTTCCCGCGGCGCATCCAGGGGCATAATCCTCAATTTTGAAGTCGAGGATGTCGACAAGGTGGACGCGCGACTTCGGTCGGAAGGAGTTCCGGTAGCTAAGTCACTTGTAAGCGAGCCGTTTGGCCAACGGCATGCGATTTATCGCGATCCCAACGGGGTGCTGATTGATGTCATCACCCAGATCCCACCCTCAGAGGAATTCCTGTCGCAATATGCAGCCGACGCGGTGCCGACCTGATCAAGGTTCCAAGGAAGCCAAATGGTCGGTTTGACGAAATTTGTGCGGCAACCCTGGGCCGCGCAAGCTAAGCTAGTTTTGGTGCATTCGGCTTTGGCGGGCACACATGAGACTCAGGTAGGACCACAACTCGACTACTTTGCTTACTTGTAGAAAGGACTGAGTTTGCAAACATCAAGAAAGCAACCAAAGAAGGAACTGGCGGAAAAGGCGGCAAAGGTTCGCTGTGCAGACATTTAAGGAGTGCCTGCAAATGTCTGCCACGCGGACCGCCACCGCAGAACTTCAACGCCTCAGTCGAACGGCAGCTCTGGGTTACCACCCGCCTGCACCAGAAACCGTCGTCACGATGGACCAAAGTCCAGTCATGCACTTACAGTCAAACCGGACCACTTGGATGGGGCCGATCAGACTGACTTTTGTTTTGCCGGCATAGGAACCGTCCGCCTCATGACTATCGGAACGGTTCGCATAATCGTCTCACATCGACTTCTAAACGCCAAAGGAGAGCGGGTTAAATACTATTGTTTGGCGCGGGTTTGATGATTCAGATGCGAAGCTGCATCTTGTTTCAAGATCTACTTGGTGTCCCGCGCAACATCGGCCATCTTCTGTTCTCTCATACTGGCAACCAATTTGGTAATCGAATTTGGAGCCCTATTTCGAAAGCTACGAGCGGAATTGCGGAGGTATCCTCAATCGATCTGCGCTAATCTCAGGGTCGTGTCAGCGACCAGAACCGCAGGGGCAGGGCAATCGCCGCCGCAACCAGACCCAGAGTATAACCGATCCAGATGCCGACGGCTCCGAGATCAAAGAGGAAACCCAGAACATAGCTGGCCGGCAAGGCAAGTGGCCAATAGGTTGTCAGGGTAATTATCGTCGGCAGGTTCATGTCCGACATTCCCCTTAGCGCACCCAACGCAGTGCCCTGAACGCCATCCGCAACTTGCAGCAGTGCCACGATGAAAAACAACGTAACCGCGAGGTCAATGACGGCCGGGTCATCCGACATCGTTTCCGCCAGCATTCGGCCAGCAGTAATGAATACGATTGCGGCAACCGCCTGCCAGAGCGTGACCATCACAAAGGACGCCTTCAGGATTGGTCTTAGCCTTTCCCGACTACCTGCGCCGACTGCAAGTCCCACACGGATCGAGGCTGCACCCGCCATGCCAAGTGGGATCATATAGGCCAACCCCGCAAGCGCGTTGACGATCTGATGGGCAGCCAGCGCCTCGGCCCCCAACCAGCCCATCATCAGACCCACCACTGCGTAAGCACCGCCCTCACCTGCGTATCCAAGACAGAGCGGCAGGGCGTCTTTGGCCTGTGACCAGACATCCGCCCATGCAACGGTCACCCGCTGGCGAAAGGCGGCCAGCCCGGGCGCGCGTATCAACACATAAATCCCGGCAACCAGCGACGTACATTGTGAGAGTATGCTGGCCAGACCAGCGCCCAGAATTCCAAGATCAAGGACGTGAATGAAGGCATAGTTTGCGGGTACGTTGAACAGGACACCCAGATAAGACAGTGCAACGGCTGTCCAGGGCCGTCCAACGGCGTCGAACAGAGCTTTCAGGCCGAAAAACAGTGTAAAGGGCACGATCCAGATCGCCATCGACATCCAGTATGGCAACAGGATCGCCAGAACCTCCTTCGGTTGCCCCAAAGGCCCCAGCAGCGGATAGAGTGCCATCATCACCAATGCCGCGCCGCCGCCGCCCAGAAAGCACAGCAACAGCCCGCTGCGCAACGCCAGAGCAACCCGCGCGGCATCGCGTGCGCCCTCGGCTTGGCTGATCTGGACGGAAATTGCGGTGATTACGCCCCAAAGAGCGGAGATAAGGATGATCAAAACGGCCGTGGTCACGCCTGCCGCCGCCAGCGGGACCGTGCCAAGCGGAGAAATCATCGCCGTATCTACGACACCGATCAAAAGTGCGGCGGCCAGCCCGACCATCAGCGGCACGGCAAGCCGGATCAACGGCGTGAATTCGGCGCGGGTGGACGCCTGCGGAATCAGGATTTGATCTGTCATGGGGTACCTGCCGGACAACGTCCGGCGAAAGAGTCGCGGTCAGGAGCTTTATGCTCGGAATGAAGAGGGGCTGCTCAGCCCTGCGACGGGAACACCATGAAATTGGTCCTTTTAGGGACAAGTTAACAGATAAGGTTCTAAGGGAATATTTGTTCGGCGTCCAGATCGCTTTAACAGGGCTGTTTGCCGAACCCTGCCAAGGTCAGGAATGAGCGGAGTTCACCGGGACGTGGTGGGGCTCTGGTCAAACTATCATCTAATTGGCAGCCACGTGGGCAAGGTCACTCAGAAATTTGGCACTTTGTTCGTCGGCCGGAAAAAACAGCTCTATCTTCATATCGTCTAGCGTGACGTCCGTGACTGTGCTGAATTGCGCAATGGTTCCAAACAGGGAAAGCCGCTGACCACCAAAGCGGTAGATCGTAGAAATTGTCGGCCCGATCACCGCGTCACTGCGGGCGTGCCCCTGTTGCGACAACGTGCGCGCCGCGGCGTCCAGTGCGGGTATGCCGCCTGCGTTGGCGCTTTCAGCGCGCAGCCGTAACATCGTGTGATGCGCGACCTCGGGCCAGTTTTCGACAAGCTCAGGCATCAGCGGGCTGGTCAGCAGGTCCAGCAGGCTTTGCCCCTCGCCGATCCCCAGTGGTTTGAACAGCCTTTGGGCACCGCTGTTGAGCATTACAACCGTCCAGAGCCGGTCCAACACCATTCCAGGGTAAGGGGCATGTTGCTGCAGAGTCCATTCAACCGCATCCCGGATGGGCGACATCACCGCGTCGTCAATCGGCGTTGCCGCAAAACGCGGCGCGAACCCTTCGGCGCGCATCATCTGATTTCGGGTTTCGACCGGAAGGTTCATGACCTCGGATAGATGAAGGATCATGTCCTGGCTGGGCCGGGACCGCCCGGTTTCAAGAAATGAGATATGGCGCGCGCTGACCTCGGCTTCGACCGCAAGGTCCAGCTGGCTCATCCTGCGTCGCTTTCGCCACTCTTTCAGCATGCCGGGATAGGGTGTCATGACCTGAGTTTAGCAAGGGTCCGAACAGAATTCACTTACCTCTGAGGTAATTGATTTGCGCCTGCCGAAAGTCGCATGAAAGACGTATATCGAAAGGAGACGATCATGACCCAACAACAGTCGGCGATGCGAATCTCAGGCGGTGTTCTTGTTGCGACCGGGGTGCTCTTTGCGCTAGCCGCGCTGCCTTTTTTGCACCTTTTCGCGCATATCTTCCTACAAATCGCGTATTGGCCAATTCACGACGTTGCCGCGGAACTGACGGTTCCTTCGCCCTTGCTGCTTGTCATCACCGGTGGTTTGACCGTTGGTCTGGGGGGCATGCAGTGGGCACTGGGAACCTATGTAGCCCCAGTATCGGCGGTGGCCGCGTCCAAGACCGCACAGATTGCGGCATGGTCCTGGTTCTGCGTCGACAGCTCAGGCTCCATTCTGGTTGGCGCGCCCTTCAATGTCGTACTCAACCTGTCATTTCTGGTCCTGATCCTGATATCCTGCCGCCCCCGGACGGCAAGAAAACACGCAACATCCTGATGCGAAGCGGCATCCATAGAGATTGTAAACAAGGACAGGCTATTCCAGAAACCCGTCAATGGACGAGGCGACGTCAACGGTGGGTTTCACATCGGACATGCTGGCGTTTTCAAAGGCGTTGCCGCCTTCAATACTCGGGTTGATCCGCTCATATACGGACAGGATTTCCTCTTCCAGTCTGGCCGGCTTTTCTTCGGACCAGCCGGCCTTGGTCTTTGCGATAGCAGAAATCAATGGATCCCGACCCTAGCAGTCAAGCACTGAACCCAAAGGTTCTGTCGCAAACTTTGCTCAATATGGTTCGCGAAGAACTGCTCATCTATTTCCCGGTTTGGATATCTTCCGGATTCACAGATAATGAGAGGATGAGAACGTATAGTTAACTGCCCGTTACCTCTTCACCCGGAACGAAAACTTTCAAGTCCGTCTCAACAAATTTTTCGAAAGACAAACTCCAAGCCGATTGCGGCCACAACAAAGTCAGGAACTTTTGTTTGGGCCTGTAAACGGCGGTATAAAGCGTTCCGAACCCTGATTTGAACGCGGTGGAATAGAGCGGCGGGCGCAAAAAAGCGTCGATGAACCGCTTCTCGCTTTCCGGGTGCTGGTTCAGGCGGTTTAGCAGAAACCGCTCGCGTTCCACAGTTGCCGTAAAGCGCGCATGAGTGGACCATTCGACATGGCCCTGATGGTTGGTCGCGACCGGCTGGTCCGAGATTTGCGGGTGCCGGTCTGGAGCAAGGTATACCGTGCTGTGGTTATACTTAGCGTCCAGAACGGTGACATTATAGCTCATGTGGCAGGGGATGCGGCACAGGCAATCGACCGCCTCGGCCGTCGTTTCGCAGGTTTGCAGGACATAGCGCAGGATCAGCGGAACACCAAACCCGTCGCCCACCTCGCGCCGACCACCGAAGGTGAGCGAAATGGTTAGACCGGCATCATTGATCCCGTCGAGCAAGCCCAGAACACCGTCGCTCATCCCTATGACACCGCGTCCGTCCCAGCGGGTTTTCAGCAGCGCTGCATCAAAGGTCTTTGGGTGATAGTCGTAGTTGCGTACCAGAAACGGCGTCTTGCCGCGCCAGATCGCCTGACTGCAGCCTGACAAATATTTTGGCGGGCAGTAGAAACTGAGAAACCGCGCCTGGCTGTCCCTTCCTCCCACAAGCTCGACGACCTCTTCATACATCGGCACGATCTCGGGCATGTGCTTTTGCAGCGCGCGCAAGCATTCGCGATAGGTAGGGCGAGCCGAATACCCCTCTTGCGCCCACCATTTGCGGTAGGCGGGCCAGTATTCGGCAAACAGCCCGGCCAGTTTGGGACCGGGCTGCGCCTCATCGATCGAGCGAAAAACAAGTGCCATGGGGCTTTCTACATGATCTTGAACGCGGGGTCTTCCATCGGCTGTGCGGCGGGCAGCGGTTCTGCCGCGTAGGCCGAGGTTATGCCGTGAATCCACTTTTTCGACTTGTCCGTCAACTTGAACCCTTTGGTCATCGATCTCCCGCGCGTCACAAGGATGCCCAGATCAGCGCCTTCATAGCGGTAGTCGCCCACGTTGGAGATACGTAGAAAAAACGCCTCGTTCTCACCAACGGCGCGGCGGTGATAGTCGAAGCGGTCGAATACAACATGGCCATCTTCCAGCATCTTGTAGATTCCCGATTGCGGGGCCTGCGTGATGCGATCCACGCTGTCATCGGTGTGTTTGATTACCATCTGCGACCAGCTATCGATCATGTCCGGGTCAGCCCAGCGGGCGTTAAGTTCTTCTACATCCAGCTCGAATGGTTTCTTCGAGAATTCCAGCAGGTGGAACAGGAACAGTGGTGCGTCGGCATGAGCAAAGGCCGCATGGTTGGTCATTGAGCTGGCGCCGGTGATGCGCGGGTTCAGCTCGCCCAACCAAAGTTCATCGGTTTTCTTGTCGATCAGGAAATCGAGTTCGAAATACCCGCGATAGCCGGATTTGCGCAGCTCTTCCCCGAACTGGAAGGTCAGCTGTCGCGCCTGTTCGCGTGCCTTGGGCGGGAACGCGGTCGAGAAGATCTCATTCCCGCACCAGCCACCGCGATAGGGGGTGAGCTCCTTGAACCCCACAAGCTCGGTCATCAGTGGGCCAACGATGGTACCCTCCGAGGTCGCACAAGCCTCGATCGCTGCGCCGCGACAGTCGATCCGCTTCATGATCTTGATCTCGCCTTCGCCGACGATCTCGTCTTTGTGCTTATTGAAATCGGCTTCGGACTTGATGAAGAACGTCGTGTGGCCGCTGTCGCCAAAGGCGGATTGCAGCACCAGATCGTTCCCCAGGCCGGCCTTGTCGCAGACCTTTTTCAGGTGGTCATAGCTATTGACCACACTTAGCGTATTCGGCACGGATGGTACACCTGCCTTGTTACCGATGCGAACGGTTTCGATTTTGTTGTCGCATTTGGTGCGCAGCTTGGCCTTGGGGAACCACAGCTGACCGCCCTGCTCCTTGACCAGCTTCTCGGTCGTCTCATCGAACATCAGGAAGACGAATTTCGGCTTGCCGCCACGCCGTTTGACTAGATCGATGACCTCTTTGTGCTGCAGCAGATAGTTGTTGATGTCTTCGATGGACTGAAACTCATCATGCGGCATTTCAGAAGGCACAAACACGTTCGGATGTCGCCCGTCAAAGCAATCCATGTAGCAGATATAGGTGAAGTTCATCACCCATTCATCCAGCCCCAAAAGGTTGAAATTGGTCGCCGACACAAAATAGATCGGGTCCTTGTTGGTGTGGAAATACCGACGGATTTCCGAGATGTTCTTCAGTACCTTTTTTGGCATATTTGTTGTCCTCCCTGACCCTTTAGGGGTTCTTTACTGATTTCAAAGCGTCTTCGGTAAAAATGCGCAGGCCCAAATCGGCGCGAAAACCGTGGATTTCCGAAACATCCAGTTCCTGCATGAATTTCAGAATTTCGGGACTGATCACCTGTCCTGGTACCAAAATGGGAAAGCCCGGCGGGTAGGGGATCACGAAGGTGGCCGAAACCATCTCTTCCCCGGCTACAAGCCGTTCCAACATCTCCTTGTCGGGCTCGACGTAGTCGCAATTGTCTTCGTCATAGGACAGGAAAAACGCCGTGCGAATGTCACCGGCTTCGGTACCTTCTTCACAGCGGAATGCGTCGTGGAACCGACTGAAATCGGGCAGAGGCGGGACGTGTTCGCTCAGATTCCTAACGCGCTTGTCAAAGGCCAGTTTTTCCATTTTCGAGGCGTCGTCCATCAGATCGTCCAGTTCCTTGGCGATCTCGACCAGCACCTCGATCAGATAGGCGACTGAGCTTCGCGTGGTGCCGATATTGGTCATGAACAGCACTGTATTGCGCGAGGTCTTGTTGATCTGGATGCCGTATTTATCCATCAGGATTTTGGTTTTGAACGTATCGCCATCCCAGCCGGTCGCGCCCACATGCAGCGTGATACGGGTGGCATCCAGAACAAACTCATCCTTGGCCCAGCAATCCCAGACATCGGCCCAGCCCTGATCGGGGTCGAAATAGCTGGTCATGCCACTTTCGCGATATTGCTCGGGGATCATGTCGCCCGCTGTGACCAGCTTGAAGTACTTTCTGAGCAGTGGATGCGTTGTCACCGCCCGGCGAATTGCCATCGCGCTTTCGACCTGCCGCTGGACGAATTCATAGCCTTCGATCTCAACCTGCCTGCGGCCTACATCCAGTGAGGCAATGATCTGGTAATTGGGCGAGGTTGAGGTGTGGGTCATATAGGCCTCGTGAAACGCTTCTTCGACAGCACCTTTGAACTGCTGGTCGTTGACGTGGATCATCGAGCCCTGACGCAAGGATGTCAGCGTCTTATGTGTTGATTGCGTCGCATAGACCCGAACCCGTGCATCGGGAGGGGCAATCAGGCGTGTGTTCAGCCATACCTCATCGTCAGCGCCTTCAAGAGCTGCCTGCTGAGCCTCATAAGCCTCGGCTTGTTCTGTCGTACGGAATTGTTCGCGCAGAATTTTGGCCGACCGCATTGCGGTACGTACACGCGAGTTTGGTGCAAATCTAGCATAGGCGAACCAGGCCTCATCCCACAGGAATACAAGGTCCTTCTTGATCGCCAGACATTCCTGCATCACCCGCTGCACGTTGTAGACGATGCCATCGAAGGTGCAATTGGTCAGCAAGACCATCCGTACCCTGTCAAGCTTTCCTGCCGCGCGTAGGGCCAGCAGCTTATGCTTGATCTCTCGGATCGGTACCGCGCCATACATTGAGTAATCGTGCAGCGGATAGCTGTCCATATAGACTACGCTTGCCCCGGCCAGTACCATGCCGTAGTGGTGCGATTTGTGGCAATCGCGGTCGATCAGCACGATGTCTCCGGGCCGGACCAGCGCCTGCACCACGATCTTGTTGCAGGTTGAGGTGCCGTTGGTGGCAAAAAACGTCTGTTTAGACCCGAATGCGCGGGCGGCGGCTTCCTGCGCCTCTTTGATCGGGCCCTTCGGCTCGAGCAGCGAGTCCAGCCCACCAGATGTGGCCGAAGTTTCCGCCATGAAGATATTTGATCCGTAGAACGCCCCCATGTCCTGAATCCAATGGCTGCGACTGATCGATTTGCCGCGGCTGATCGGCATGGCGTGGAACACGCCTGTGGGCTGTTTGGAGTATTCCTTGAGCGCTGTGAAGAACGGCGTCTTATAGCGCCGCTGCACCCCGCGCAGGATGTTCAGATGCAGTTCCAGAAAGTCTTCCTGATTGTAAAACACGCGTCGGCACAGGCCGAGATCGAGACCGGCGATATCTTCCGCCGAACGATCGGTGATCAGATACGAATCCAGTTCCGGACGCAGCATGCCGATCCGGCGGCAGGTTTCTGGCCCGTATTCCGAGGGTGACAGCGCATCAAGATCGGAACCCTCGCCATAGAGGCTGATATAGCGGCCGAGAACATTGGTTTCGTTCTTGGACTTCAGGCTTAACCCCGGGCGGACGATGACCGCCTGCACATTCTGGTTAAACAGAACCCCGATCAGAGCGTCCTCGACACTGGGAACGACAACAGTTTCATAGATGAACGGATCTTCGCTGCGGCGCATCCGTTGCAGGCTGGTTTGCAGGAATCGTTCCTGATGCTCATTGACATTGTCGACGATCATCACCTCGAAATAAGGCCGACCTAGCGCGCGGGCCTCATGGCTCTGGGTGGACTCGTCCTCGAACTCATCAACTTCGGTCTCATCCGCGATCAGCGGGATCGAGCGGCGACGATACGCGCCTGAGGTCAGCGCACGCGACACCCGGCGCACGGCGGTTGAGAAATCACCGAAATTGCCATGGTCCAGCAACCGGCGCAGATAGTCGAAGGCAGAACCGCCAGGAAAAGCGAAATACACTTCGATCGGGGCCAGCGCCTGCAACAATTGCCGCGCCCGGTCCCGATCTTTTTCGCTGCCGCCCTGGTCCAGTGACTCGGCCGTTTCCCGTAGCGCGCTCCATCGGTCTGCCCTCAACTGCGAGGCGCTGTAGTAGTCCGAGATGCTGTGGAGCTTTTCGCTATCGGAAATGCCGTGCATGAAACTTTTCCTTTCTGCGGATACCAAAAAGCTGGGTCGGTATCAGTCTGTGCCAGAGCGCCCTTTGTAGAGAAACAGATTGTCGGGCTTGGTCGCGGCGTCTTCGCTGTATCCCAGCGCCGTTCTGGGGTCGGATGCGGCGACACCTGCAACGTCGCCTTTTTGCGGAATACGCAGTGGGCCCAGCGTATGCAGGTAAGCATCCGCCCCGCTGGTACGGTCATAAACCGGGAAGTCAGCCTCGCGGTCGCGGAAGCTTTTGAGAACCTGCCCTAATCCCTTCAGTCCGACTTCGCGCTGGCGGCGGACCTGATCGAGATCGATCTCGATGGGGAAGATATCTTCTTGCCCTGCGGACTGGTGCAACACAGTGGCCGAAGGATCAACGACCAGCGAGCGGCCCACGCCCCCAGCAGCCAGCCCGTTCACGTCGAATACATAGCATTGGAACTGCGCAGCGGTTGCCTTGGCAATCGACAGCTCGGCCTCGCGGTCGGTGGTGCCGGTCAGAACCGGGTGCAGAAGAACCTCGACCCCCTGGCTGGTCAGGTGGCGGGTGGTTTCGGGGAACCAGATGTCATAGCAGATCGATAGGCCAAACCGGCCCACATCCGGGACATCAAAGATGCAGAAATCCGTGCCAGAGGCGATGTTCTGCTCATAAGGCTTGAACGGGAACATCTTGGAATATTTCGAGACGATCTCACCATCCGGGTTGATCACCACCGAGGTGTTGAAAATCCGCCCGTCTTCGTGCTTTTCGAACATCGAGCCGGGGATAAGCCAGATCCCATAACGCCGAGCCGCATCCTGAAAACGCGACAGGTCATTATTGGGAAAGGGCTGAGCAAACCGGTCGAGCGGACCATGAGGCGCCAGTTCGCTGAACAGCGCCATCTGGGTCCAGGGGAACCGGGCCATCATGATGTCGATCCGATGCAGCATCGCGTCGACATTCGACTGCAACGCACCGACATGCATCTGGATTCCGGTTATCGCAAAAGGGGTCATTTCGTTTTTCTTCTCTTTTTCTTGCCGATTGCGATCGCCGTTGTGATCCGGCGTTCTTCATCGGAGCATAAAACTGTGGGGTCGCGCAAGCCTGCTGTCCACAGGCTGTGGTTTTCAGAGGACACTGCCTTCATACTGCCTCTTCCTCGGTGGTATCTTCTGCCTGCGGTTCCACAAAATCGATGTCATTTCGAACCCAGAAGAAACGGAACCCACAACTGCGCAACCATTTCTCCAGCCGATCAAGGCTGGACCATTCCCGCCGCAACCCACGGGTGGATTCGACCAGTGCCCATTGGCCGTCGACCAGAAAATAAACTGTCCAAGTGTTAGGGTGCGCTGACTGATTGGCAAAACCGCCACTGACCACTTCGCGCGCAGTGCGAACGGCAACGGGATAGTCACCAATGCGATTCTCAGCAGCGAGAATCCCCAGATCATTTTGACGGATCGTAAAAGTTGGCAGCGGAGCGTCGCTCATGCGCGGCGCTCCTTGTGATCCGCCAAATATTCAAAAATGTCGATCATGCAGCTTCAGTTTGCTCTGAATTCAAAAGCGCTCTGCGTCGCTCACTGATATCAGCAGGCTTGAGGTTTTCGAGACGCGTTGCCAGCGTCCAGACATGTCCGAACGGATCAGAGATCGTGGCACAGCGTTCGCCCCAATAGGTATCGTTCGCCTCTGCAATCAGGCTGGCACCGTTCTCGAGTGCGGTCGCGAGCGTGGCGTCGGTATCTTCAACATACATGTGATGCCCAACCGGCGTGACCGTGCCCGGTGCAGTTGGACCATGAGCGCCCCAACCTGCCGTGACGAACAGCATCGAGGTGCCGATCTTGATGGCTGCAAAGCCCGGCGTCTCATCCGCGTCAAATGCCTGAATCTTTGCGTCAAACGCGCATTCATAAAATTGCACTGCGGCGGTAACGTCGGCAACTGCAAGAGATGCAGTGCAGGTTCGGTAACCTCGTGGCAGAGTGGCAGGCTTCTTTTTCATTCCGGTAATCTCCGAATTGAGCAGAGTCGCTCGTTGAACATGCAGGAATATCCCGCACTATGCACCATACTGTGGGATATACCGCTCAATATTGCAACACTATGATGCATAGTGCTTCGAATTGAAGGTTCTGTCGCAAACTTTGGGCATTGGTTGACCAAATCACGTGTCTTGGCTTTTTTGGCTTAAAATCAATTGCGAGCAGGTTTCAATATGGCCGTCTTTGAAAGACGGCCACTTCCCCAGGGACGTGGTCTTGTGCGCTGTGTTCTTCTAATGGTTCTGTTGCAGAGTTTTGACCATTGTCGCGCGTGGATGTAGCGAGCGTATTGTCCTACTAATAGTTAGGTCGAAAGTCGGCTCATGATTTTATTCAAAGGCGAACAATATCTTTAGGATGTGATCCTGTTCGCGGTCTTCTTCTATGTCCGGTACGGCATGTCATACCGCGATCTGGAAGAGATCATACGCGAACGAGGCGTTTCTGTGGACCACACCACGCTGAACAGGTGGGTGACACGGTGTTCCGGTGCAATCTCTGAGAACGCTCGTCGCCGCAAAGGGCTGTGTGACCGCTCTTGGAGAATGGGTGAAACTTACATCAAGGCTAAGGGCAACCTCTATCGCTCCGTTGACAAACATGGCAATACGCCTGACTTCATGCTGTCGCAGCGCCGTAACAGACTGACCTCCGTCAAATTCTTCGCTCGTATGCTGGAGGTCAACGGTCTGCCACGAAAGATTGTCATCGACAAAGCGAGCAAAGATGCAGCGTCGCGGGTGCATAGCGGACGAAGCGTTACGGCAAACCCGACGTGATCAAAGGTGCAATAAAAACGAAATCATGTTGGCTATGTCTCTTGAAAAAGTAACGGTCCGCGTTTGCGGACCGTTTTCAGCTTGCATTTTTTTGAGATCAGCGGGTTTGCCCCAATGGATCCAGCTCGTCCCTTAGCCAATCTCCAAGCAGGTTTAGGCCAAGCACCGTCAGCATGATGGCGACACCTGGGAAAACGGTAACCCACCAGGCAGTTTGGATGTAGCTGCGCCCTTCAGAAAGCATGCCACCCCAGCTTGGCGTCTGCGGGTCTGCGCCGAGGCCAAGGAAGGTCAGGCTGCTTTCAAGAAGGATATTGTTAGCCACATTCAGTGTCAGCAGAATGATCAGCGGACCCATGGCGTTCGGCAGAATGTGCGAAAAGATGATTTTCACATCCGGCAAGCCATAACTCCGTGCGGCTTGTACAAACTCCCGCTCTCGCAGGCTCAGTACTGAGCTCCGAACCAGGCGCGCATATTGCACCCATTGCGAAACGATCATCAGGACGATGATCCGATCGATCCCGGGACCCACTATGGCAATGACAGTGATCGCCATCAGGATGAATGGTAAGGCCAACTGGACATCGGCAAACCGCATGACAAAGGTATCCAGGAATCCGCGATAGTAGCCCGCAAAGAGCCCGATCACTGTTCCCAGCACCACCGACCCGACGGCAGAGAGCACGCCGACCAACAGTGAAACACGCCCACCGTGGATAATGCGTTCCAGAATATCCCGGCCCAACGGATCTGTCCCCAACGGGTGTTCAGACGATAGGAAAGGCGGCGTCAAACGTGCCAGAAGGTCAACTGTAGCCCCCCCGTCGGGATAGATGACCCCGGAAAACAGAACCAGTAGGGTCAGAGCTCCGGTCAGCAAAGCGCCCGCAATGAACTCGAACTTGAAGTAGCGGCTCATCAGAAACTTCGGAACGGCACGCACAGGTTTTTGTCGCGTTTGATCAGTCATTTAAGCCACCCTGATACGCGGATCGATCAGGCCGTAAACCAAATCGACAGCAAGGTTAACGGCGACAATCATGATCGCCAGAATGGAAACGGTTGCCTGCAGAAGAGGGTAATCGCGTTGCGCTATGGCCTCGATGGACAGCGTGCCCATCCCGGGCCAGTTGAACACCAGTTCGACCACCACAAGCCCGCCGATCAGATTGCCAAACTGCAGACCGAGGAAGGTTACAATTGCTATTGCCGCATTGCGCAGGGCGTGCTTGTAAATCACTACTCCCTCGGTCATGCCCTTGGCGCGGGCCACCATCACATATTGGGCCGACAAGGTCTCCAACATCTGGGTGCGAACCAGACGAACATTCGTCGCCGTCAGGATGATCCCGATTGTCATGGCGGGCAGGATCAGTGCTGACCAGCTTTCAAAGCCCGACGCCGGCAGGAGCGGGAAGGTGATCGACAAAAGAAGCACGAACATGATCCCAAGCCAGAAGTTCGGGAAAGAAAGCCCCACCAACGATAACACCCGGATGACCTGATCAGACAGACCGCCTCTGTGGAGCGCCGAGTGGATTCCCAAAGGGATCGAAACAAGGATCGACACCCCAAGGGAAGCGACCGCCAGCAGCAAGGTTGCGGGCATGGCTATTCCGATCAGATCGCGGATTGAGCCGCGAAAAAACGAATCCCCGAGATCACCGGTCAGAAGGCTTTTGACAAAGTCGAAATACTGAACGAAGAACGGACGGTTCAGACCCAAAGCCTCGCGGATGCGGGCAAGGTCTTCTTCTGTAACATTGCTTGATTCAGCGGTCATCATGATCGCTGGATCACCAGTCAGGCGGATGGCGAAAGCAACAAAGAGGGTCACAGCAAGCATCACAAGTACCGCTTGAAAGACACGTTGCAGGATGAAGCGAAAGACGGGCACGAGATCTCCTCCCAGCGACCAATGCTGATGGCAACCAGCTCCCAAGCCAGCAGGATTGGAAGCCGGAATTGGTTTAATTCAGGGTGATGTTCATGTAGCGGACGCGGTCATCTGGCGCCGGAACAAAGCCTTCGACACGATTGTTCACACCATAGAGCGTGGATAGGTTGTAGAGAGGCAGATCGAGCGCATGCTCGTGCGCATAAGCGGCCACTTTCTGCAACGCGTCCCGGCGCACTTGGGCGTTGTAGGTCGCCCGTTCTTCTTCGAGCAGCGCATTCAGCTTTGCATCATCGATGTAGGGGTTATTGCGTTCACCTGTATGGTACAGCAGATAGGCCGTGTTATCGAAGTCAAAAGTCCAACCACCCCAGCCAAAGTAGAACATCTCGCCGGATTTGCCGTTGGTCACGATCTCGTTGAAGAAGACGCTGGTCTCGTGGGTGCGAACCTTTAACTTCAAGCCAACTTGTTCAAGATAAGCTGCCATGACCTGTGCAATTTCGCGGAACGTGTCATTGTTGCTTGGAATATCCAGCGTGATTTCGGTCCCCGGCGCAACACCTGCCTCTTGCAACAGCGCTTTTGCACCTTCCGGGTCGTATGGATAGGGCTGAAGTGACGTATCATTACCAAAGGATTTCTCGCCCTGAGCGCTGGATATCGGGCTTGCGAGTCCACCGAGCAGCGCCTCAATGATGGTCTCACGATCGACTGCCATTGAGATTGCTTTGCGCACACGCGGATCAGTGGTGATACCGTTTTCCGTATTGAAACGCGTGATGACAACGGACGGGCCATCGACAGCGACAAGGTCCACGACATCGCTTTGCTTGATGGTTTCAACCGATGGCGTCGGAATGTTCAGAGAGATGTCGATGCCGCCGGACAGAAGCTCCGCCATGCGTGTCGCGTCTTCTGGAATGAAACGGATGTTTACAATGTCGAGCTTGGCTTCGCCGTTCCAATAATTGTCGAACCGCTCAAGCTTTACGCCAACGGTTGGGGTGTATTCAACGACCTTGAACGGACCGGTGCCGACCGGTTTCATGTCGAATGCTTCTTCCCCGACTTCTTGGATATATTTCGGCGGAACGATCATCGCGCCGTAGCCGGACAGCTTGGTGATCAGGACCGGATCGGGACGTTCCATCATGAAATCTACGGTGTGCTCATCAACAACCACAACTTCACGGATCGATGTGTAGTTGCCGCGCTGCGGACCCTTGGCACCTTCTTCGCCGAGTAAACGATCAAAGGTGTATTTCACCGCCTCTGCATTGAAGGGTTCACCGTTGTGGAATTCGACACCTTCGCGCAGGGTGAACCGAATACGGGTTTCGTCATCCAGGAATTCCCAATTGGTGGCGAGACCCGGTTGCAGTTGCAAGTCTTCACCGCGGAAAACCAGCCCGTCAAAGACATTGCTTGCGATCGAACCCCAGGCTAGGCGGAAAGTGTCGATCGGATCGAGGTTTTGCGGATCACGCCCCTGTGCGACGTTCAATGTGGTTTCTGCAAACGCAATCATGGGCGTTGCGAAAGTGAGGCATGATGCCAAAAGTGTCGAACGGACCGCGTTCTTGGCCGTGAGATATCGTGAGAGTTTAGACATAAGTCCTCCAGTCGGTGATTTGTGAACGGGGCATTCGCCCTTGTTGTTGCGCTGATTGGGTGGCGGGCTAGTGCAGCGATACCCCCATTTCCTCGGTGGATTGCGCAGCGTAGAAATGGCCGTCTTCGACGGGTTGAAGATCGACAAGCGCCGGCCCGTCGCCGACAGGGCGCATTGCGCTTGGAATTTCCCCTTCCAACGGTGGCCGGGAGGGGCGGTGACCCGGACTTAGAACCGGAACAGCGGACAATAGCCTTTTCGTATAGGGGTGCTGAGGGTTCTCAAAGATTTGCTGGCGGCTACCGATCTCGACGATCTGGCCCAGATACATCACTGCCACGCGATGGCTGATCCGTTCTACCACTGCCATGTCATGGGTGATGAAGAGGTAGGATAACCCCTGTTCAGCCTGCAGCTGCATCAAGAGATTCACAACCTGCGCCTGCACGGACACATCAAGCGCAGAGACCGCCTCATCAGCAATGATCAGGCTAGGGTCGCAGGCCAGAGCGCGGGCAATGCAGAGACGCTGTCGCTGGCCACCCGAGAACTGATGCGGGTATCGGGTGGAATGGGCTGCGGGCAGATCGACTTTGGTTAGCAGATCTGCAATCTTCGCCTCGGCTTCCTCTTTGGATGACACCAACCCGTGGACTTTCGCAGGTTCAATTAGGCTTTCGCCGACAGTCTTGCGCGGATTCAGCGAGCCATAGGGGTCCTGAAAGACATATTGGCTTTGCTTGCGGAACGATTTGCGCTGTCCCGCTGGCAGAGAAAAGATGTCCTGACCGTTGTACCGCATCGCGCCTGATACCGGTTCCACCAGCTGTTGAATGGTTTTCCCGACCGTGGATTTGCCGCTGCCGGATTCCCCGACCAGAGCAAGCGTTTCTCCGGGATAGATTTTGAATGAGATTTTCTCTGCCGCGTGCACTCGGTGCGTCACGCGGTTCAAGAGCCCACCACGGATGTCATATCGTGTCGTCAGGTCTTCAACCTCAAGCAATGGCTGGCTGCGATCCACGGCCTTGGCCGGGGTCTTGTCGCGGATCGGTGTTCGACCCGGAATGTCAAACAGTTTCGGTCGCGTGGTGCCGGTCATGCTGCCAATGCGCGGCACCGCTGCCAATAGCGCCTGCGTGTAGGCTTCTTTCGGAGTCCCCAAGACGGTTTCCACCGATCCGGTTTCGACGAACTTGCTGGCCTTCATCACCAGAACATTGTCAGCCATCTCGGAGACGACCCCCATGTCATGGCTGATGAAAATCACGGAGGTTCCCATCTCGGCCTGCAGTTCACGAATGATGTGAAGAATTTGTGCCTGAATGGTCACGTCGAGTGCCGTTGTCGGCTCGTCCGCGATCAGGATTTTTGGCTGGCAGCAAAGTGCCATGGCGATCATGACACGTTGGCGCATACCACCGGACAATTGGTGCGGATAGCTGTCCAGCAAGCGCGCGGCGTTGGGCAAGCGCACAAGGTCCAGAAACTCCAGTGCCTTGGCGCGAGCATCGCGTTTGCTCAACCCCTGGTGGAAGACCAGCGTCTCGCCCATTTGCCCCCCGATCGTGAACACCGGGTTCAGGGACGTCATAGGTTCCTGGAAGATCATCGCGATTTCATTGCCGCGGATTTTGCGAAGCTCGCGCTCAGAAAGCTGGGCGAGGTCCACACGCCGCCCCAGAGTTTCACTTCCGAAAAGTAATTTGCCTTTTGGAACACGGCCTCCGATGTGTCGCAGCAGTCCCAGGATCGCGAGCGATGAGATCGATTTGCCAGAACCGGATTCACCAACGATGGCCAAGGTTTTGTTGTGCTCAAGATCGAAGGACACGCCATCGACAGCCCGAACTGCGAAATCCCCATAGCCGAATTCGACTGTTAAACCGCGAACGGAAAGCAGAGGGGTGACGTTTGTAGAGCTGTCTGGCATTGCCGTGATCCTTATACGAAGAGCGATCGCTGTGTGGAGAGCTGACGGCTCAGCGTACCGATGCAGATCGCGACGGCATCGGTGATCATGGCCAAACTCATCGAGGGTACTTTCGCCTCACGGCGTTTTGTCATGGCGATGTTTGCGGGGGTCTGGGGCACATGAATGAACCCGTGCCAAGTAGGCATGCCCCGTTGGTGAACCAAATGCGCTGTAGTGTAGAGCATCTGGTTACAAAGGTGGGTGCCCGCGTGAAAGGACAGCGCCGCAGGTATGCCCGCTTTATTGATCGCATCGACCATTTCTTCGTTGGGAAGCGTCGCGTTGTAGGCGTCAGGTCCAGAGGTCATAATCGGGGTTCTTTCATAGCTTTTGCCCGCCACATCAGGAACAGAGAAATGTCGCCAATTGATGCCGACCATTTCAGCCTCGATGATTCCTGCGTCCGAAACTCCGAGCCCAAGCCATGCGTCCGGGCACTGCTCTTCAAGAAGTGTTTTCACATTATCTGTCAGGCTCGTGCTGCACACAGGAAGGACGTGCAGGCTCAGATCGCAATCATGCCAAACACGCTTGCGCAGCTCCTCCACGGTCTGTGCCGCCGGGTTGTTTTCCGCCTTAGCCCAGGGACCATAACCCGCCACCAATATCTTCGGCTGATGCGCCATTCGTACTTCCTTGGTTTTCAGTTTCAGAAACCATGGACGAACGACCTTGATAATCTCAAGTCATATTAATACATTGATCTATGCCGAAATATTATACACGAGATTTCCGCAGTGAAACACCGTCAAATTGAAGCCTTCCGTAGTGTCATGCAGTCCGGGACCACGGCCCAAGCTGCAAACTTGATGTCTGTGACCCAACCGGCGGTCAGTCGATTGATTGCAGATCTCGAAATTTACCTAGATTTCAAATTGTTCGAACGTACCAAGGGACGTTTGTTTCCAACGCCAGAAGCGCTTCGTTTCTACGATGGAGTTGAACGGTTTTATATTGGCATCGAAGAGCTTGATGGCGCGGCGAAACAAATTCGGGAGGAGCGGCCGAGTGACTTAAAAATCTGTGCGACACCCGCCTTATCAACCAGTGTCATTCCCATGGCGGTCAAAAAATTCCGCGAATCTCACCCCTCTGTGGCTTTCCAGATCGAGACCGGCTCATTTACGCAGATTGCACTCAAACTCCAAACGCATCAGGCGACTCTTGGGATTGCGCATGGGTTTCCAGACTTACCGGGCATGCAGAAAGAGTTATTGATCAAAGCCGCTCACGTCTGCGCAATGCACGAAACACATCCACTGGCGATGCGTGACGTGATCAGGCCTAAGGATTTGGAAGGCGAAAACGTGCTGCGGATATTGCCGGAGCAACAGGTCAATTGGGACGATACGTATATTGTGCTCGACGAAGCTGGCGTTCGATACAAGTCCGATATCGGCATCCAGAGCTCTCATACCGGCTATTCAATGATCGCGGAGAACTTGGCAATTGGTATTATCGAACCCTTTGGCGCTGGTCCCTGGCGTGCCAACGGAGTAGTCACCCGACGCTTTGAACCCAGTATTGAGTATTCCTATACGATCGCTCGGCCCGAGGGGTTGCCTTCCTCAAAGCTACTGGAGGATTTTGTCAACGTCCTGAAAACCGCTGCTTCAAAGTTTTCGCGATTCACCGATGGAACCGAAAGCCTTGAGCAGGGCTAGTGCCGAAAGAGACATTTTAGATCATCTTGCACGCCCAAGGTGCCACACAATCGTGTTCCCTTTATCCGCGAACCGGACTGGGTTGTGAAGGTGTTGTCTAATCGCACAGCCTAGACCCAGTTACTTTGCGTTTTGAATAACGGTTGCCGGGTGCAAGGTTGTTTTCGCGGTAAACATCGGTCACCGCATGATAGAGTTCTGCGAGGGGCGCCTTCCAAATGTAGATGGCGCAATCAGCTGATCCAGCGGTGCAACACCTTCAGCGGAATGGCTCTGCTCATGTCTCGGTGAGGACGTCAAAGTGTTATCATACGCTAAACGCGAGCCGTGATATCGTCCCGCTGCCGTTTCGGCTCTTTGTTCGAAGAACCTGCCGGTTTCGAGTATGGCATGCATTGTGACGGCCAGCTTGTGCGCGACGGAAAACGCCGCGCGGTAATAGCCGTTCTTCTCACGGAGTTTGAGGTCCCAGTCACAATCGGCTTAACTGCGGATCGGGATAACGGTGGCAGCCTCATAGAAAAATCCTCGAAAATGACGATCGCCGCGCCGGGATACCGGGCTCCGGCTGCCCAAGCCTAAAGCGTGTGCAGCTGCGCGGCGGCGGAAACGGAAGAGGACAATGGACGGTACGGCAAAAGGGTCGTGAGACCGGGTCGGGAAAACCAGCTTGCGACAGAGAGCTTCGAGCACGTGGTTTTGAGTTCGCCCGAATCCGCCAACACCATACGGGCCAGCGGCATTTACTTAGGCCGCGAAATAGGCCGAACACATGTCAGTACCCGAACCGATGCTAAAGACCCATCAAATTACCTCTTGCGTTTTTGGCGTCTACATATGTCTCAAATTCCCTTGTTCGAAGCGGCGCCGGGCTGAAATACGGAGCCGTCGACCCAAGTCCGATGGCGGATGAAAGCGATGCGGGGAGCAAGTGCAACCATCGCGACTTTTCCACCGAGTCGTTGCGCGAGCTGAGTATCACGGTGTCCATAATTGCTGGAAACTCGCTTCAAAAAGTTGAGCAAAACAATCACTTGTGCCTTCAATTTCTGGACTGTGTCATCAATTGACGGATTGTGCCCCCAAATTAGGACGGTAAATCCTGTGGAAGAACTGTGTTGCGGCCATACGTGAATTGGGCAAATGGCCCATTTTTCATACGGCTAGTTAATGCGCGATCACTTCGTGGTCGGTTGTGGATATCCCAACATTAAGGGCACGAAACCCCGATATTCCACCTCGAGTATGTCTGCGTCCGGGAACTGTGGGCACAGTGACAGCTGAGTTGCCGAGTTTCGCACAACATCAACAGCGTGACTTCAAGACACCCAGAGCTTCATCGAATGTCTCAACATTCTCCTCTGCGCGTGCGGTCAGATGCGCGCCTTCCAATAATGCGAGAACGGCCCTTGCCTCGGCGGCAGGATCAGTGATCCCAGATATCGAATTATCCGCTTGGCCAAGCTTCAGAATCGCTTCGATCTTGCTGACCATCATGGCGCGGAATCTGCGGATCTTTTCTATGACTTCGTCGGACAAGCTCTCTCTGCTGCTGATCAGGGACACACAAAGGCACAGTGTCTTGCCATCATTCGAAGCGTCCCGGTACAGCGCGATCAGAGCTAGTAGTTGCTTAGCCCCGGTTTCATAATCCACCCGGATACGCTCGCACGCTGCTTCAAGTGTCGTGTAATAGCGATCCATGAGGGCTGCTGAAAGGGCGGCTTTCGTTGGGAAGTGATAGTGGATTGACGCTTTGCGAATACCCACAGCCTCGGCCAGATCGGCATAACTGAATCCATCAACTCCGCGCGCACGCGCCGCACGTTCGGCGACATCCAGCAAGGCAGTTTTGGTATCAACCGTCATGCGCGTTCAAACCTTTTCTGTCTTGACCAAGGCTACCGCTTCGCCTGCGGCTTCAAGGGCACCCTCGATGTATCCTCCAAAATGCCGCGCGACCTCGGTTCCCCCAAAGATCAGTCGACCATCCCAGAGGCGAGTCATTGCCTGCGGCAGCCCATATTGCGTATGAGCGTATAGCGGCTGTTGATCATCTTCGATAGAGGTGAACGGGTCAAAGGCCCAGTCTTTGACAAAAAGTGCTTTTGGCTCTGCAGCTTCAGGGCCGAACAGCCGTGAAAGCTGCTCCTTGATAGCCTGCCGCAGGCGGTGTTCGTCTTGGCGCGCTGTTGAATTGATGCCAATGAAGCCGAACAGCGCGTAAGGTCCGCCATCGGCAGGTGAAGCGTCGTGGATTTCCACCATCGGTCCTACACGGCTCCTGGCGTCACCGGACAGCCCGGCTGTGCGCCAGAATGGCCAATCGTAAACGGCCATGGCTTTGGCCCGACCTGCCATCCATGTCGCGATGCCGGTCATGGCAGCTTGCGTTTCTTTTGGCAAAGCTGGCGAGAACGCGATCCGGCTTGCGATGCGAGGCGGAAGGGCCAACACTACTGCTTGCGCAAGGATCTTTTGCCCCGATTGAGTGGTTGCGTTGATGCCGTGAGCCGACTTTTCCAATGCAGTGATGGGTGTAGATAGCAGAAGGCGATTGTCAGGCAGCTCGGCGGTCAGTGCATCCGTAAGGGCGCTCAGACCGCCTTTGAGACGATAGGATCCCTGCATCGAGGCACATCCACGACCGCGTTCTACATGGCTGTTTTCATCTTCAAAACTAAACGCCCCTATCGAGTATTGTTCAAACCAATCCAGCCCGAACCGTTTTATCAGAGCAGCGACGCGCGGTTGTCCGGGCCAGAACCAGGCCGGACCCATATCAAAATAGCCGCCCTCAAACATCTCGGTCAGGACACGCCCACCCGGACGGTTCCGTGCTTCTACCAGCAGATAGTCGTGGTCTTGCTCGTCCAATTGCGTTGCCAGGCTGAGCCCGGATAGCCCCGCACCAACAATCAGAGTCTGCGTCTGCACCGGTCAGAACCCTTCTGAGGCCGGGCGTAGATCCAGCTCATGCGTCCATGTGGATAGCGGTTGATGCGCCAGTTGCCAATACGCCTCGGCAATCTCGTCAGGCTTCATCATTTTTGACGCGTCTAGGCTGTGCATGTCACGCGACCGGGGGGTGTCGATGATACCGTCCAGAATGACATGGGCCACATGCACGCCTGCGGGCTGACATTCCCGTGCCAGAGATTGCGTTAGCCCACGCAAAGCAAACTTGGCCGATGCAAAGGCCGAAAAGCGCGGCCCACCCCGCAGAGACGCCGTTGCCCCCGACACGATCAATGTGCCACCGCCGCCGCGCACCATCGGTTGCAAAACGCATTGGCCTAGAATGACAAGCGATTGCACCATAGATGTCCATGTCCGCTGGTAGTCTTCCAACGTGGTTTCGGGAAAGGGTGCGATCACCAGTTCGGCCGTATTGTGAACGACAGTTTTCGGTGGGCCATAGGTAGCGATCAGATCAGATATGACCGGGCCGACGGCCTCAGGGTCGCTTAGATCAAGTTCATGAAAGCTGCCAACGGGATTTTCAGGCCGGGTGCGCCCGAGGCCAACGGCTGTCATACCGCCAGCCTGAAACCGCGAGACTAGAGACTGGCCAAGGCCAGCCCCCGCACCGGCGACAAGCGCCAGAGACTTAGAGGTATCCATGTGTCATACCGCCGGTGGTTGCGCAAATGGCAGATGCCCGGATTTCATCCAGACCTTTGCGCCCTCCGGCCCGGCGATGGCGGTTAAAGGCTCACCTTCGGGCAGGCGCAGCCAGTCATTCTTTTGCAAAACGTCCTCGCCCGACGTAAGCGATCCCCCGATCATCAGAAGCTCGATACCGCCCGGAGCGTTTGATGTCATCTGAGCCCCGGCGTCCAGATGGCTGTAGGTGACAACCTCGCGGTCATCTTTGTGCAGCGTGGCAGTGGCGACGCCGTTCACCGGTGCAGCTAGTTCATCGGCCATGGTTTTGCGGAACTGGTTGCGATCGTCCATGTCGAACTGCCAGAGTTTGACGAAGATCGTGCAGCCGGGTTCCGACCCGGGTGTATGCTGGGTGGTTGGCGGATTGCGCACATAAGTTCCTTCGGGAAAATCGCCGTGCTCATCCTGAAACACACCGTCCAGTACGATGAATTCTTCACCGCCCGTGTGGGTATGGGCCGAAAACTTACTGCCCGGTGCATAACGCACAATCGTGGTTGCGCGGGCGACTTCGCCACCAATTCGATCCAGCATGCGGCGGTCCACACCCTTCATGGGCGAGGCCTGCCACTCAAGCTGGTCAGAGTGAACAACGACGCGGGTGGAAAAGTCCGAGTTGAGTTCCATGGGGGATATCCTTTCGACTTAGATGGCAGAGTTCGATCAGGCGGCGATGGATGGGCGCGCGGCAACTTTAGCACGCCAGGCCTGAAGGTTGGTCAGGCTCTCAGGAATTTCAACTTTTGCGAAATCGGCGAAAGCCAACCCGGCAAAAGCGGTGATATCCGCCATCGAAAAACTGTCACCAGCCAAATACTCATTTTCAGCCAAAACTGAGTCAAGATAGGCCATTGTGTTACCGGCAACCTCTTTCTGCTTTTTGCCCCATTCCGCGCATTGATAGGTCTCCAGATCGGGACCCAGCCCGGGTGTGGCGTGGTGAAAATAGGTGCCCACTGCGTTCAACAAACCGTTCTCCGCACGCAGGTTCATCATCGAGATGCGGGCACGTTCTTTCGGAGTTTTCCCGGTCAAAGATGGGCCTTCGAATTCACCGTCAATGTATTCGGTGATCGCGTTGCACTGCGAGATGTGGAACCCATCAGCCAGTTCGAGGCAAGGAACAACGGCATCAGGGTTCTTGGCTTTGAATTCCGGCGTGCGATGCTCGCCGCCCATTACGTCAACAGGGATGAACTCAACTTTGTCCGTCACGCCTTTTTCGGCCAAAGCGATACGGATACGGGCAGGGTTTGGGAATCCTTCAGTATCATAAATCTTCATTTGTGCATCTCCGTCAGTAATCGTGTTTTTCAAAGACTACCTATCAGAAGGTAGTTTTTGTTGCAACTCCGTTTCTTGCCAAAAAGAAAGCTGCGGAATTCGCGTATTTCTGCCGAAATCCTTGATTTGCGCCGGCCAAGTTACACTTTTCAATTTTGTTCTTAGACACAATAGAATCGGTGTCTGCGCCATAGGCAGGGGCACCAAACCTGGTTGGGCGACGCACTCTCCGCTCGGCTGCAATCTCCTTGAAAAAATTTTCAACCCGAGCTGGCACGATAGTTCGATTGAGATAGCAGGGCCCCTTGGTACGGGTTCGTAATAAAGCATCAATTCAGTCCTCCTGCGAACGTGCAAAGTCGCATTTCCGCCCAACCATCTCAATCGGGATCGGGCAACCAATCCCCTTCAGCGTTTTGTTGATGCCTTTGATGCCAGCTGTGATCGCCCCGCTTTTGCTGGATGCAAACCGCGCTCAGCTTGGTCTCTGGCTACCCTGGGTATCCCACATGACCTGTCTGGCGGACACCTATAGCTTCATACAGAACTCCAAACGGGATAAAGCCGATGCGCGGGCCTGCAACTTTGGGCTTTTCGCCGAAAACTGTTTGTTGGGTGTGCTTGGCCTGAAGGAGATTGATGCTGAAAAAGGATCGGCTGAGATCGGTCACTGGCTGGCAGGAGATTTACAGGGCAAAGGACTTATAATCGCCAGCGTTTCGCAGTTGATTGCGCTGGTATTTGCAACTGATGGAATCCAGCAGTTGACGCTTGGTATTGCCATTGAGAAGCAAAAGAGTCGCGCTTCAGCTGAACGGCTGGGGTTTGTGTTTAAACGCACCAAACGCGGTGCCGGATTTCTTAGCGGTAAGCACGTGGATCATGCCACCTACTGCCTTTCGAAGGCATAGGTTCGTTGCGGGCTCCAACCGAGGTAACTGCGGAGAACACTGTTGAGATGAGAGTGGTTGGAGAAAACCACTCTCTCCACGTCAGATGCCGATGGCTCTGTAGGCCTCGGCTATCCGATTGATTGCAAGGCTGTAGGCGGCAGTGCGCAGATCTGTCGAAGGATTGTTCGGGCTGTTCCAACCGCGCGAAAGTTCTGCATAGGTTGACCGCATCATGTCATCCAGACCAGATCGAACCAGGTCGATTTCGCGGCGACTATGAAAGAACTCGGCTTCGGCCTCCTTGGGAAAAGCCTGCCCCGTCATCATCTCCAGCGAGCGGGCCAGAGTGCGGTGGCCCTTCTCGTCATAGCGGCGTTCCATCAGGCCAAAAGGGATGTGGGTCAGGTTCTTGACCCATTCAAAATAGCTGACTGCAACTCCGCCTGCATTGGCGAAGAGATCGGGGATGATGACCACGCCGCGCTCGCGCAGCGATTTGTCTGCTTCATAGGTTACGGGGCCATTGGCGGCCTCGACGATCAAGCGTGCTTGAATTGCTCCGGCATTGCGGCTGTGGATTACACGTTCAAGCGCGGCGGGGATGAGAATGTCGCAGTCATCTTCCAGGGCTTTGGTTCCGTCGTGATCAAAGTGGCCACCTTCAAATCCCTGAACGCCGCCCGTTTCGATGACATGTGATTTCAGGCGCTCGATGTCGAGACCTCTCGGGTTGCGAATAACACCGTCACGTTCGATAACCGACGTGACCCGACACTTGTCTTCCTCGGACAGGAACTTGGCGGCATGATAACCAACATTGCCAAGCCCCTGTACGACAACGGACCGACCAGCCAGATCATTGCCGCCAAATCCTGCTTTTTGAGCGTCTATAGCCGTCTCAAAGAAAACCTGCACTGCATACTGGACTCCACGGCCGGTGGCTTCGGTTCGACCCTCGATGCCATTGCCCCCAAGTGGTTTGCCGGTCACGCAACCCATCCCGTTGATGTCATCCGGCTTGAGGCGACGATACTCGTCCGCAATCCACATCATGGTTTGATCATTGGTGCCCATGTCAGGAGCCGGCACATTCATACCTGAATTCAGGAAACCGTGCCGGATCAGTTCTTGCGCAAACCGGCGGGTGATTTTTTCCAACTCGTGCTCTTCCCAATCGCGTGGGTCGATCATCAACGCGCCTTTCGACCCACCAAACGGCAGGCCGAGCAAGGCACATTTATACGTCATCAGCGCAGCCAGGGCTTCGACCTCTTCCTGGTCGGCCTGGAGAGAGTAGCGAATACCACCCTTTGCTGGGTTGTTGTGCGTGGAATGCACAGCACGCCAGCCTGTGAAGGTGTGCATTTTGCCTCTCAGCCGGACCCCGAAACGGGTGACGTAGGTGGCATTGCAGACCCGGATTTTCTCGGCCAGACCATCGGGAAGGTCCAGCGAACCAGCGGCCGAGTCAAACATCGCGCCAACGTCAGATAGGAAACTGCTCATTTAGTGGCGCCTTTTTGTCCATAGCCACCACCGCCCGGGGTTTTCATGACAAAGATGTCACCCGGAGCCATCAGCGCTTCGTCATTCCCGCGAAGAGGGACAATGGTTCCATCCTTGCGTTCGACATGGTTCTCCCCAGATTTGCCAGGCTCCCCGCCCGCGGTTCCATGTGGTGGAACTTGCCGGTGTGAGGACAAGACGGTTGCCGTCATCTCTTCAAAGAAACGAAGCTTGCGGGTAATCCCGTTGCCGCCCCGCCAGTATCCATTGCCGCCAGATTCCTGCCTTATCGAGAACTCTTCGATACGTACGGGAAAACGGCTTTCCAGAACCTCTGGGTCCGTCATTCGGGTATTGGTCATATGGCTGTGAACCGCGCTAGCCCCGGCGAAGCCGTCTCCGGCGCCAGTACCCCCACAAATGGTTTCGTAGTTTTGCAGGCGCGCGTTGCCATAGACGAAGTTGTTCATGGTCCCTTGCGATCCGGCAATCACCCCAAGTGCACCAAAAAGCGTATCCGCGATAGCTTGGCTGACCTCAGTGTTGCCCGAGATCACAGCCGCCGGATAGTTCGGGTTGATCATCGACCCTATTGGGGCGCGGATGTCCATCGGCTTCAGGCAGCCCTCGTTCATTGGGATGTCTGCACCTACAAGCGTCCGGAAAACATAGAGGACAACCGCGCGGCAGATTGAAAACGGAGCATTGTAGTTGAACTGATCCTGCGATGAGGTGCCTTCAAAGTCGACTAAGGCACTGCGCGTATCCTTGTCGACTTTGATACTGACAGCAATTTGCGCACCGCTGTCCAACGGATAGGTGAATTCGCAGTCTTTTAGGACATCCAGAACCCGGCGCACGCTTTCTTCGGCATTGTCCTGTACGTGGCCCATATAGGCTTGCACAACTTCCAGTCCAAACTGACGGGTGATCTTGCCAAGCTCCATCGCGCCGGTGGCATTGGCCGCGATCTGTGCCGCCAGGTCGGCCATGTTCTCATTGATATTGCGGCACGGATAACGTCCCGATGCTAGAAGCGCGCGCGTCGCATCCTCACGCAGCGTACCGCGTTCGACCAGCAGGAAGTTATCGATCAGCACACCTTCTTCATCAATGTGGCGACTGTCAGGCGGTGCCGATCCGGGTGTCTTGCCACCGATATCCGCATGGTGTCCGCGAGACGCCGTCAGGAAGATAATCTTCTCACCGCGATCATCGAAAACCGGAGTGATCACGGTAACATCGGGCAAATGTGTCCCCCCATTATAGGGGTTGTTCATCATAAACACGTCGCCAGGTCGGATTTTGCCTTCGTTCTCACGCAAGATCGTCCGTACACTTTCAGACATAGAGCCCAGGTGAACCGGAACGTGCGGCGCATTGGCGACTAAGTCGCCATTGGCGTCGAAAATTGCGCAAGAAAAGTCAAAACGCTCCTTGATATTCACAGAGTAGGCAGTGTTGGCAAGCGTCGCGCCCATCTGATCGGCAATCGACATGAACAGGTTATTGAACACTTCCAGCATCACTGGATCGACGCTCGTGCCGATGGCTTCTTCTCGGCTGATGGCTTCGACACGGCGCAAGGTCACCCCTCCACCTGCAAGACCTTCGGCATTCCAACCCGGCTCCAGAACATTGGTGCCGGTTGGCTCAACGATAATTGCTGGACCGGATACCCTATCACCAGGCTGGATTGTCTCTCGCATGACCAGTGGCACATCCTGCCACGCGCCCTTGGTAAACATGCGGGCGGTATGGTTCCCGAATTCAGTCGTGCCGTTCTGCGACGGGGCCACACTTTCACCGGTTGCACCAACAGCTTCGGCCGTCAAAAGATCAATGACCAGATCATCATATACAGGCACGAACCCAAAGCGTTGTTGGTGGGCGTCATTGAACGCAGCTTGCATCGTTTCTTGATCGCCAAACGAAACCAGCAACGTCTGATGTGAGCCAGGGGTGCGAATTTGTGCGGTATACATCAGCTTAATTTTCGAAGGGTCAATGCCCTGCTGCAGCACTTCGTCTCGTGCGGCTGCACCAAGGCCGGCGAGTACTTTCCCGGCCTTCACATGGTCGGCAATCGAGCTGGCGAACTGATGCTCGCGGATTGCCCGGATATCGGCCAACCCCATCCCAAAGGCGGACAGAACGCCCGCGAAGGGGTGAATGTAAATGCTTTCCATACCAAGCACATCGGCAACTTGACACGCGTGTTGCCCACCGGCCCCACCAAAGCAGTTCATGGTGTATTTGGTGACGTCATACCCACGCTGCACAGAGATCTTTTTGATCGCGTTGGCCATATTCTCAACTGCGATGCGCAGATAGCCTTCGGCCAGCTCTTCTGGTGTTTTGGGCGCTTCGCCGATCTCGACCGAAATCTGGGCTGCAAGCTCTTCGAACTTGGTACGGGCCGCTGCCACATCCAACGGTTCGTTTCCGTCCGGGCCGAACACGCTTGGGAATTGACTCGGCTGAATTTTTCCAAGCAGAACGTTGCAATCGGTAACGGTCAAAGGTCCGCCACGACGGTAGCTGGAAGGTCCGGGGTTGGCACCGGCACTTTCCGGCCCGACCTGCATCCTGCCTTGTCGGAAACTGAGGATCGATCCTCCGCCAGCAGCAACCGTATGAATGCTCATCATAGGGGCACGCATTCGCACGCCAGCAACGTCTGTCTCAAACGACCGCTCGTATTCACCTGCATAGTGACAAACGTCCGTCGAGGTGCCGCCCATGTCAAAGCCTATCAGTTTGTCAAAGCCGGCCTCTTCCGCGGTGCGCACCATACCGACGACACCTCCGGCGGGTCCCGATAGAATGGCGTCCTTACCCTGGAACAGGCCCGCATCAGTCAGGCCGCCATTCGACTGCATGAACATCAACGAGTTGCAGCCACCTCGACCGGCTCCTAAGGTGTCGCTGACCTGTTCGACATACCGGCGCAGGACGGGGGACAGATATGCATCCACAACTGTAGTGTCGCCGCGGGAAACCAGCTTGATTAGCGGACTGACTTCATGGCTGAGTGAGACCTGGCTGAAACCTTGTTGTTTCGCCATATCACCGATTTTCTTTTCATGTTCGGGAAAGCGATACCCATGCATCAAGGCGACGGCCACAGAGCGGAAGCCTTTGCCATATGCGGCGCTGAGCGCCGTTCGCACCTGTGACAAATTCAACGGCGTCGCGATGGTGCCATCCGCATCCAGCCGTTCTTCGACTTCGATCACCTCATCATAGAGAAGCTCAGGAAGCACGATTTCCAGATCGAAAAGCTTGGGTCGGTTCTGGTAGCCGATCCGAAGCAGATCACGCATTCCTTTGGTGATCAGTAAAACTGTTCGATCACCCTTACGCTCAAGCAGCGCATTGGTGGCAACCGTGGTCCCCATTTTTACGGCCTCAATGATACCACCGGGAATCTCGTCGTCAGATTCCAGTTCCAGAAGCTCGCGAATCCCTTGAACAGCTGCATCTTTGTAGCGTTCTGGATTCTCTGACAACAACTTATGCGATTGCAGTGAACCGTCAGGTTTACGCGCAACAATATCGGTAAATGTGCCGCCACGGTCCACCCAGAACTGCCATAACGCTCTGTTATCGTTTGAATTCATCGAAGTCTCTCCCTGGGTTTGCGGTAGCGAGTTCCTGACAGATGCACATGTCAGGATTGGCACGTCAGAAATTACGATAGTAAAACATTGACAAAGTGTCAACGTAACATCAGTATATTGCGATAAACTCAAAAACAGGGAGAAACCAAATGAGTTTTGTAAAGTTCTTGAGTGGTGCCGCGATTGCGCTTTCCGTTTCGTCGACAAGCCTTCTTGCCGAAACCTGGGACATGGCAACGCCGTATCCTGATGCCACGTTCCATACCCAAAACATCAATCAGTTTGCCGCTGACGTGGCAAAAGCGACGGATGGTGCGCTAGACATCAAAGTGCATTCGGCGGGTTCGCTGTTTAAGCACCCGGAAATCTCCAAGGCCGTTCGCAGCGGACAGGTTCCAGCCGGCGAGTTCTTCCTTTCGCTTTTGAACAACGACAACCCCGCTTTCGGCGTTGACTCGCTGCCGTTTCTTGCGACGAACTACGATGACGCTAAACGTCTCTGGGCGGCCCAACGGCCGGTTGTGGAGAGCCTTTTGGACGAGCAGGGGATTATGGTTCTCTACGCTGTGCCATGGCCGCCGCAAGGTCTTTACACAACCAAGCCAATCCCAACAGTCGAAGGTCTGGCGGGGCTAAAGTTCCGCACATATAACTCGACCTTGGAAACCTTTGCATCCATGGCGGGCGCCGCTCCGACCCAAATCGAGGTTCCTGACATCGCGCAGGCTTTTTCCACGGGCCGAGTTGAAGCGATGATCACGTCGCCATCCACAGGTGTAAACTCACAGGCTTGGGATTTTCTGTCCAATTACACCGATATTCAGGCCTGGATTCCCAAGAACATCGTTGTCGTCAACAAACGCGCCTTCCGTCGCCTGGACGAAGCAACCCAACAGAGTGTTTTGGAAGCTGCTGCCGCTGCCGAAGCCCGCGGCTGGGAGATGAGCCGTGCAGAAACCGACGCACAAACTGCGGCCCTTTCTGAGAACGGGATCGACGTGCAGCAGCCGACCGACGAACTGATGAGCGGTTTGCAAGCCATTGGCACCGAAATGCTTGAGGAATGGACCGCATCGTCCGGCGAGGCGGGTGCAGCAATCCTTGACGCCTACAATCAGTAAGACCGCAAAATACACTGGTGGGGGGCGTGATCGCACCCCCGCAAGTTAGGGGAGGAACTAACTATGCGACGCGTACTGGACGCCCTTTACCTTTATAGCGGTGTAGCAGCTGCGATTTTCATCAGCGCCATCGTGGCCATTGTATTCGCGCAAGTCTGTCTGAACTTGACCGATAAAATCTACTCGGCCCTGACAGGCGGCGCACTTGGACTGACAATCCCATCTTATTCCGATTTCACAGGGTTCTTCCTGGCAGCAGCATCGTTTCTGGCGCTTGCCTACACGCTTCGATCTGGGGGCCATATCCGCGTGACGCTTGTAACCGGGCTGATGCCGGCGCGACTGCAACGCGGCTTCGAAGCCATGGCTCTTTTGATTGGTCTGGCAATGACGGGATATGCCACGTTCTACATGCTGGGTCTTGTTGAAGAATCCATTGAGTTCAGGGACATGACATCGGGCATGCTGTCGATCCCGGTGTGGATTCCGCAGGTGCCTGTACTGGTCGGTCTGGCGGTTTTGACAATCGCACTAGCCGACGAACTCTTTCTTGTCGTGCGTGGCAAGGCTCCGACCTATGAGGGTCAGGGCGAAAACCTCCTGAGCGAATAGGAGCGCAACATGACTGTCGGAATTCTCTCTGTCATCCTAATTGTCCTCTTGTTTGCTATGCTTGGGGCCGGAGTTTGGGTCGCCTTCGCCTTGATGGGCGTGGGCATCGCTGCCATGGCGCTATTTTCAAATGCACCGCTTGGCCTGGTGATGGCGACAACAATTTGGGGCCACAGTAACTCGTGGGCTCTGGCGGCCCTGCCTCTTTTCATCTGGATGGGGGAAATTCTGTTCCGCTCCAAGCTGTCCGATGACATGTTCACTGCGCTCTCACCTTGGATGAATCAACTGCCCGGCCGGCTTCTTCATGTGAATATCTTCGGTTGCGGTATTTTCGCAGCTGTCTCGGGTTCCTCGGCGGCAACGGCCGCCACCATCGGCAAATTATCAATCCCGGAACTGTCGCAGCGCGGATATCCAGAGAACCTGATGATCGGCACCCTGGCAGGCGCGGCCACTTTGGGATTGTTGATCCCACCGTCGATCATCTTGATCGTTTATGGCGTTGCCACCGAGCAATCCATCGCGCGCCTGTTCGTGGCCGGAGTTTTGCCAGGACTTTTGCTCGTGGCCCTGTTCGTCGGCTACGTGGCGATTTGGGCCCTTCTGAACCGTGACAATCTGCCGGATGAGGTTTTCGAGTTTTCGTTTCGTGAAAAAATGTACCGGTCTCGACGCTTGGTCCCCGTCATTTTGCTGATAGGTGGCGTGATTGGTTCGATCTATGCGGGTATCGCGTCTCCAACAGACGCCGCCGCCGTTGGGGTTGTGCTGGCATTGGTTCTGTCCTGGCACTCTGGTTCTCTCGATAAAAATACCTTTGTAGAAGGTCTGATGAGCGCGACAAAAACGTCCTGTATGATCGCGTTCATTCTGACTGGTGCGTCGTTCCTGACAGTTGCTATGGGCTTCACCGGTATTCCCCGCGTACTTGCAGAGTGGATCGGCGGCATGAACTTGTCGACATATGCTCTCCTTGCCGCATTGACCGTTTTTTTCATCATAATGGGGATGTTCTTGGATGGGATCTCTGTTGTCGTTCTAACAACATCTGTTGTGATGCCAATGGTGCAGCAGGTTGGCGTCGATCCTCTTTGGTTCGGTATCTTTCTGGTGATCGTGGTCGAAATGTCTCAGATCACGCCCCCCGTGGGGTTCAATCTGTTTGTTCTGCAATCTCTAACAGGCCGAAATATCCTTGTTATCGCCAAGGCGGCGCTGCCGTTTTTCATTCTGATGATTATTGCGCTGGCGATCATTGTGGCTGTGCCCGGCATCGTCACTTTTCTGCCAAACAACATGTAGGACCTTGTTATGGCTTACTCTTTCAAGCGTTTTCCGGTTCTGCAGGATGATTCAGTATATGCTGCGCAACACAACTGTTCTGCTGTTCTTGTCACACTAGGCAAATGCGCCGCTTCGCTGGCAAAATGCAAATGTTTCGACAGCGTTTCTTGTGCGTTTGCCTGCTGCGCAGTAACATGTGGGAGAACAAAGTAAAGTGAGGCTGGCAGTGACACAAAAAAACAATCCAGACGGAACTGGCGGCAGCGAAACTGCCATTGTGTCATCGTCCCATCTTGCGGACTCCCCGGTTGGCTGGCAGCTCAGCGAGCTGGAATATGCTATGACGATGACATACAACGCCTTTTCTCGCTGGATGATGCATTGCATGAAATCTGTTGGGCACAAGGATTTCAATCCGCTCGATATCCTTATCTTGCACAATATCAACCACCGCGGGAAAGAGAAGCGGCTCGCGGACATATCGTTTATGCTCAATATCGAGGACACGCATACGGTCAATTACGCGGTCAAGAAGCTAATCAAAACCCAGTTGGTCGAAGGCGAGAAAATCGGAAAAGAAGTCTTTTATAAAACCACAGAACGTGGACAAGAGGTCTGCCTGGAATATGGCAAGGTACGCCAGGCATGCCTTCTCGACACCGCTGTGGCGGCTGACCGGGATTTTGATGAGATCAGTCATGTTGCAAAAGTGCTTAGAAATTTGTCGGGCCTGTATGACCAAGCTTCGCGCGCAGCGGCATCTTTGTAAGAGGCCGAACCGAGAACTTTCCAAGGTAACTCGACATTGCTGGCTTTTCAACGTCTGCACCATTGGCCGACGAGGTTATGTCACAGAGTGCCGAAAGGCTCTGGCCTAGGCGCGGTTAAACCTTTTCGCCCTGGAACAAGCCGCTGCGCCGTTTCGTCAGAATACCGACCAACCTGTTTTTTCCGTGAGCATTGCTGCTGCACGTGTGCCAGCCTTAGAATTGCCATATGTGTTCAGACCCGGCGACCAGATTGCGATCGAAGCGACCTTTGGGGCGATAATCAATATCCCGCCTCCAACACCACTTTTTCCAGGCAAACCAACTTGAAAGGCGAAATCCCCCGACCCGTCATAATGACCACAGGTCATCATAAGCGCATTCACGCGACGCGCGTTTAGGGTCGAGACAATATTGGGCGCATCGTCAAAGCCAGCCAGGCAGCGCCCGGCGCGAGCCAGTTGAATCGCGGTCATCTCGATTGCACATTGATGAAAATACGTTCCAAGCGTCAGTTCCGGTGGATTGTCCAGGTTGCCATATGAGGCCAGATAATGCGCCAGTGCCTTGTTCCTGGACCCGGTTTCCTGTTCCGACTTTGCAATCGCCGCATTGATGTGAATGTCGTCGTCTTCGGCCCCGGCTCGGACAAGATTCAGGATTTCTGCCAAGGCAAACTTTGGTTCGCGGCCCGAAAGAAGGGCATCGGTTGTAACGATAGCCCCAGCGTTAACAAATGGGTTTCTCGGACGGCCGCGCTCGCTTTCCAGCAAAATGACCGAATCGAACGATGTTCCTGATGGCTCTCTCCCCACGCGGCTCCAGAGTTGACCGCCAATGCGCCCCAATGTGGCAATCAGGGCGAAGACCTTTGAAACACTTTGAATCGAAAACGGCTGTTGGGCGCGACCAGCCCAATTCGTCTCACCGTCAGGGGTGCAAACACATATTGCAAATTGCTCTGGGTCGACTTCGGCCAATTCGCGTATGTACCCCGCCGGCGAACCCCAGTCGGACTCCCGGTAGATTTGTTCTGTGATGCTTTCCAACAAAATACCAAGTTCAGACATCGCCGATAGCTTTTGGGAAGTTTGTGAATATGCTGCGGCTTCGATACGGCAGTCAGCCCGATTCTGACAATACTCGGTTCTGAAGATGTAGACGCCACGTTCTCGGAACTGGCAGCCTAAGCCGCTGGAACCGCGTTGCCAATTCAATCAGCGAAAGCTACGCAACAGAGCCGTCATATCGGCGTGCTGTATTTCAACGTGGTTCTGTCACAAATTTCCCTGATGCTTGAAGACGCTTGGCAAAGGGTTCTGTCGCAGACATCGACCCTACCTGTCAGGTCGAGGGCATGCCTGGTCGCGCGCACTCGAACAAGACAGGAGCAGGCTGTGACGATCTCATTATTGGGCACGCATTTTCCGGAAAGCGTGATCTTGCACGCGGTTTCCTTCTACCTGCGCTACGGTGTTTCATATCGGGATCTGGAAGAAATCATGGCCGAACGTGGCGATGATCTGGATCATGCAAAGCTAAACCGTTGGGTCAGCCGATATGCAGGCCTCATTGCTGAAGCGGCTCGGTACAGAAAGCATCCCGTTGACCGTTCGTGGCGCATGGATGAGACATATGTGAAAGTGAAAGGCGAATGGGTTTATCTTTATCGAGTGATCGACAAACACGGCAAGACCCTGGATTTCATGTTGCCCAAGCGCCGGAATAAAGCCGCTGCGACGAGGTTCTTTACGCGCGCGCTTGAAGTGCACGGTCTACCGCGCATGATCGTCATCGACAAAAGCGGGGCCAATACAGCTGGCATCAAGGCGATCAACAAGATGCTCAAAAGCATTGGCTTCCCGATCTAGATCGAAATGGTAAGGCGAAAAGACCTCAATAACGTCATTGAACAGGATCACCGTTTCATCAAACGACGGATTAGACCCATGCCGGAATTCAAATCTTTCGCTTCAGCCACATCTGTCCTGGCAGGCATAGAATTCGATAACATGATCCGCAAAGGTCAATTCACTCCCGGACACCGTCCGTTTCAGCAGTGCGACCAACTGGCAGGGTAAACTGCTCAGCAATTCCACCGATGCTCTGTCATCTAGAAGTTAGCTACGGAACCGTATCGGACCAAATGGTTCGGGTTCAGGATCGCCTCGTCGCTGACCTTCGCCTGCGAAGCGCTTAGATACGCGGGCAATCCGTCCGCTTGATTGCTCCCATGCTCACCCTTGCCATTGGGTTTTGCGTTGGAGGAATCATCATTTCTGCCATCAAGACATAGAACGATGTTGCATTCTTTCGATAACTCCTTTTCGCCAGCACTCGCGCAGTATGCAGCAGGCTATTCTTTGTTCGAACTGTTTGTTTCTCTTTCAGTCCTTGCGATGGCCGTCGTTATTTCTGCTACAGGGTTTCGCCGACCTTCAGATGAAACGAAATTAGGCCAGTGGGTTTCAGAACTTGCTTCACGGGTCAGCGAAGCACGTCTTCGTGCAATCAGATCGGGCCAGATGATCGGCATCGCAATAACCGACTGTGGCAATGAAACGTTGAATCTGAGATTCATGCCTGATGTGACGGCGGAGGGTGACGAGATTTGCTTGGAGGTCGGTGCACGCCAGGAAACTCTAACTCTGTCACCTTTTTCGAACAGTTTTCGAGAGCTTCATCCGATGAATAGACGGGCAGGGTATCCATTGTTTGATGTACTGATCGCATCTGAGGTTATTACGATGGTGCACGCTGTGGTTTTGCCACGTCAGGCGGAGTTTCTAGAACGCTCTGCCTCCAGATTCCAAAAGACCGTTGCAGCGGAATTTGCGTATTCCGGGTTGAGTGAACTGGGTATCACGCGGCCTCTGACCATAGGTGAAAGAACTAAAAGAATTGGAAGCTGGACACTGTGTCAACGCTTCGATCCCTATACTGGAACAGGTTCAAGTTTTGATCTGATGCAATTGGCGATTGAGGTTGAAGATATGGTGGGCAAAGTACTTTTCAGGCTACTGAATTAGGGTGCCGGAATGAACGCGCGATCCGGCCTCAGCCTTTTGAGCTACTGATTGCACTGGCGTTGCTCGCCTTGATTTCTGTTGGGCTATCCGGGGCGCTCAGCTTTGCCGTATCGGTCTACGACCGAGCAAGATTTGGTCCTGAACAGAGCGCAAAAGTAGCGTTGAAAGCACGTTTATAGTCCTGGTTGTCCAATGCCAATCCACCATCCGGAACTACCCCGTGTCCAGTTGAGTTTGTTGGTCAGGCAGCGCGCTTGGAATTCACGACACGTATTCGAAGGGATTTGCTTCCAATGCTGCCGCTTCGAAGATTTTTGTCAAAGATGACGCTGGCGATCTTGTGATGACTATTGCGAAGGTGAATGACAATGGGGTGTTTTGACCCTGCAACCGACAAGATGTTGCCGCACAAGCACGTTTCCTATCATTTTGTGATGGGCAACTGTTATGAAAAGCTTAAACGCCAAGATGAGGTTTTCGCGCAATTCGAAAGAAGCGCTGGCTGGAGATTGTAGGATCTAAATTGCCTTGCCCCATTTGTAGGCTGGACAAATGCTGGCGGACAGAGAGGTTGTCGCAATAAAGAGGTTCGAATATGTGCCCTTTCAAAGTGAATGTCATTGGAGCCGGGCGGGTGGGGCAAACCCTGATCCACTTGCTGGACACTCTCGATGACTATTCAGTGCAGGACGTACTGAGTGCCAGGTTTCAATCCGCGCGGGAGGCAGTCCAACTGACCGCAAATGGGCGGGCTGTGGAAGGGTATTCAGGGCTGCAGCCTGCCGACCTATGGATCATTTCTGTCCCTGACACTCAAATCTTCGCTGCCGCGTCTGAGCTAGAAAGGGTTTTCAGGGATCAAATATCGAATGGCCAACCACCGGTCGCCTTCCATTGCAGCGGCTATTTCCCGGCCGAGCAGATGGCACCGTTGCGTCAACTGAATTGGCATCTTGCAAGCGTGCATCCCGTTTTGTCCTTTGCCGATCCTCTGGCGGCACGGGATCAGTTCAAAGGCGCGCTTTGCGGGCTGGAAGGGGACACAAATGCCAAGGAGTTTATTGTGCCCTTGTTGGAAAACATAGGCGCCAAGTGTTTTTCCATCCGGTCAGAAAGCAAAAGTCTTTATCACGCCGCCGCGGTGATCTCGAATAACTTCACAGTGGTATTGCAGGCCATCGCACGTGAGGCTTGGGCCGAAGCAGGCGTTGCCGACAAAGTGGCGCAACAACTCAACACCAAGCTTCTGAATAGTACGGCAGAAAACGTGGCTGCGTTTGGCCCGCAACAGGCCTTAACCGGTCCAGCGGCCAGGGGGGACGACATGGTCGTTTCCAGCCAGGGTGCTGACGTGGCCCGATGGTATCCCTCCGCGGGTGACCTCTATGCGGATCTTAGCAAGATGGCCCGAAACCTGAAGAAAAGCGGTTCCACGCGGGATTCCTAAGTCACCTAGTGCGGTTATCACCGATCGTGTCAATCAGCGGTTGCAGGTGTTTTTCATACCGCCGCCATTTTTCCTTGGATGTCGAATAAAGTGGCTGGCGAACTTGTTGGACGCTGGCGGTGCGGACACGGCGCTTGCCCGAATAGAACTCTAGGCAGGCTTCGGTCCAGTTCAGCCCACAATAGTCAACAATGCCGCGCGCGACGGTGTCGATATCGTCCACCAGCGCTTCGTACCGGATCGTGTGGAATGCACCCTGTGGCAGGGTATTCTGCCAGTGTTCCATGATCCGGACATAATTGTTGTAATAGCGCCCCAACTCGACCTGATCATAGCTGTGCAACTGGCTGCGTTCGAACAGGCGCGTGTAGCAAGATAGGCAGATATCCAGGGGGTCACGGGTGACGTGGATAATTCGGGCGTTTGGCATCAGGCCGTGGATCAGCCCGATCATCTGAAAGTTTGCCGGCATCTTGTCCACCACGCGCGGGTAATCCCCCCCAAGGCGCGACAGAACTTCAACATAGTCTTCGGCCCGCCGTTTTAGCTGATCGTAGGAAGCCGAGGCCGTCGCCTGTGGCACATTCGTACGGCCATCGGCCTGACGCCCGAACAGGTTCTGCAAATCGTTCAGCTCTCCGGCCCCGAATACTTGCGGGTGGGCGTCGAGGATGGATTCCGTCAGCGTGGTGCCTGAACGGGGCATTCCGACAACAAAGATGGGTTTTTCACTCGGGATCGCACATTGGCCGAGTTGCTTGATCCTGTCGGCATCGAATGTCGAAATCAAATCATCCGTAAGCTTGTCCGTTTCAGCTGGGTCATATGTGATCAGCGATCTTTTTAAGGCTGCGCCTTTTTGAAACTGCGCGAAAGCTTCGTCATGACGTTTTAACTTTTCATAGCAATCACCCATTGCGAAACGATAGGAAACAGCCTTTTGCGGCAACATCTTATCGGCTGAGGGCAGGGCAGCCTCAAGCGCATGAAAGACCGGGCTGTCTTTGGTGATCGTGTCCAGCCGCGCCAATGAGATTTGCGCGCTGAGCGGATCATCCGCCGAGGTCGCAGCCGTGTTGAACAATTGGCGCGCTTTGTCAAAGTCACCCTGTTCCATGGCTAGATGTCCTAGGGCCAGGCGGCTTGCGGTTAGGTCGGGTTTGAGCTCAATCGCTTTGGCATACAGGGTTTGCGCCGTGTCCGTGTCGCCAAGATGCGCCTTAACTAGCGCCATCTGATGGCAGGCGGCGGCATTTTCGGGATCCAGACGTAATGCGTGTTCCGCTTCGATCAGGGCCAGTTTGGGGTGGTTCTTTTCAAACAGAACCTGAGACAGGCCAACATAGCTTTCGGCCTTTTGACCGTTCAGCGAGATCGCGTTTCGAAAGGCGTTCTCCGCCTTGTCCAGATCGTTCTCTAGCATGAATATCCGGCCAAAGTTCCGGTGCAACTCTGCATCGCGCGGCGCTTGCTTGGCGTGGGCTACGGCAACGGATTGGGCGGCGAAGATGTCCTCGGCCTCAATCAGAACCGAGATCAGGTTGTTCGCGGTCTCGGAAGAGGCCGGGTTTATCCGTAGGGCCTGTCGGTACAGGTCCGCAGCTTTATCACGATCACCCTGATCCCGGGCGATACTGCCCAGATTGTTGAGGGCCCGGTCAAAGTCCGGCGACAGGGCCAGCGCACGGTCTTGCGATGTGCGCGCAAGCTCAAGCTCTTTCAGATCATAATGAACAAGGCCCAAATTCGAATGGGCCGCCGCGTGGCCGGGTGCCAGCCGCACTGCCCGCTCACCAATGGTGCGGGCCTTTTCCAGTTGCCCGGACGCACGCAATATTTCGGTGAAATTGGTCAAAAAAACCACGTAGTCCGGTCGCAAATTAACGGCGCGGCCAACAGCCTTCACCGCAGGGTCAAATTGTCCGGCCCGAAATGCGATTAGGCCCAGCATGTGGTGTGAGTCCGCGTGTTGCGGAGCGGCTTTGACAATCTCCGACAAAAGAGCGGCGGCTTGCTTAAACTGCCCTTTTTCATAATGCGACATCGCTTGGGCGAATGCTTCCTGCACCGAAATCTGCTGCTGTTCTGCCATAAGATTGCCTCCTGCCAACCAGCGCAGATCTGATTGAGAACCGCTTATTTATAGCGCTGGCGCACTTGTGGTAGAACATTCTTTCCCTGCCGTCCATCCGTTGGCTGGGTCAAGTATTCCCAAGTATCAATACGATATATTGTGTGTTCTTGATGCAATACCACGAAATATTCGAAAGATTTTTTTGGTGGTCATATTTGCGCCCTGCTTCGCTCCTAGGTAGCAAAATGAACAAAAAGTTAACGAGTTATCTCCTAAGGAAGGGACTTCATAAATGAAAGGTTGCGCAACTGAGCGCACACGGGAACGTGTGGCGCGTGGGGGTCGTGTTGTGAAATGGAAAGGGCGGGTGGCCAGTGTTGCGCCATCGGTTTTCCTAGCGTCCGTGTCTGTCGCGGCGTTGTCTGTCGGGATTGCAACAGCCGAGGTGGTATCGGCACCGCAAAACACGCGACAGGTGTTTTTGAATGACGAAGACAACACGATCACGGTCACCGGCGCGGTCACCCTGACCACTGGTGGTGGTCCGGCAGTCGTCATTGATACTGACTATTCCAGCACATTCACTAACAATGGTACGATCTCTGGTCCTTCCGCATCCAGTTCTGTCGGGTTTGGCGTGCTTTTGACCGACGATTTGTTGGCAACCGGACAGATCATCAACAACGGCACAGTCAACGTTAACGTCGATGCCTCGTCATTTGCGGCAGCGCTTGGCTACCTTATGGGTGGGGACTTTGCCGGTGATTTCGTGAACACCGGGACAGTCACCGCCCAGGCGAGCGCGACTTCTACCAATGCAACCGCCCTTGCCGTTCTTTTCACGGGCGGTATCGACGCAACCGGATCATTTTCCAACTCAGGTTCGATCACGGCAAGGGCCAGCGGGTCGGGTGCAAGCAACGCAACAGCCATCGGGTTGCTTTCCGACGGAGACATGGACACGAATATCGTCAATGATGGAACCATCACGGCAGCTGCCAGAGGCGCGAGCACACTGGAAGCAATCGGCATTCTGGTAACCGATAATCTGAACGGTGACATTGACAACACCGGCACAATCCAGGCCACAGCGTCTCAGACTGCCGGTCAAGCCGAAGCCGTAGGTGTTCGCGTTGAGGGCGACGCAAATGGTGCGCTGAACAATGCTGGCACAATTGTTGCCAGGGCCGAGGGATCGGCGAGTGATGCAGTTGCCTGGGGGTATCACGTTGAAGGCAATCAAACCGGAAGCCTCACCAACACCGGGACGATCCGCGCCATCGCCGACACCACGTTTAGCAGCGCGGACGGTGCAGCTGTCTATGTCGAGGGTGACACGACCGGCAATATTACCAACACCGGAACTATAGTTGCCATTGGCAGCGCCTCCGAGTCCGCCTCAGGGTCGGCCTATTATCTGTCGGGCGACCTGAACGGAAGTTTCGACAACTCCGGAACGATTTCAGTTGCCGCGAACGCAACAGCTGGAGAAGCCGAAGCCGTCGGTCTTTATGTCCGCGGCTCGATGACCGGAGATATTGCCAATAGCGGCTCTATCTCGGTCCTCGCTGACGGGGTTTCCTCTGCAACTGCAACGGCGTTTGAAATCCGTGGCGGCCTCGACGGCAGTTTCGTGAATAGCGGGTCGATCACTGTACATGCCACCGATCTGGAGGATGACGAAGCCTACGCATACCTGTTGGATGTCAGCGGTGGGATGACTGGAGACATTTCCAACACCGGCAATATTCTGGTGCGAAGTGATGGATATTCGGACGCCACAGCAATCGCGTTTGATATTTCTGGTGGTTTGCAGGGGAGTTTTACCAATTCGGGCACCATCAGCGTTATAGCGACCGACCAGACCGAAGAAGCCGAGGCTTATGTTCTTGACGTCAGCAGCGGTATGACCGGCAACATCACCAATACTGGGACTATTTCCGTACGCGGTGACGGGTACTCGTCCGCGTCGGTCTACGCGTTTGACATTTCGGGCGGCTTGCAAGGTGACTTCACCAACACCGGCACCATCAGCGTGATTGCCACGGACCAAACCGAGGAAGCCGAGGCATATGTCCTTGATGTCAGCAGCGGTATGACCGGCAACATCACCAATACCGGCACTATCTTCGTAAGAGGTGATGGATATTCATCGGCGACGGTATACGCCTTTGATATTTCGAGCGGACTGGACGGTGATTTCACCAACACTGGTACCATCACTGCGATTGCCACCGATCAGACCGAAGAAGCCGAGGCTTATGGCTTTTATGTCAGTGGTGGCATGACCGGGAATGTTCTGAACTCCGGCTCCATCGACATTGAGGCCCATGGCTTTTCGGAAGGCACGGGTGCTGGGATTTACATTACCAGTGGTCTGGACGGTGATTTTTCCAACTCCGGCTCGATCACAGTGCTTGTTACGGATAACACCAGTTCGGCAGAAGCCTACGGGTTTTATTCCAGTGGCACGACAATTGGTGACGTAACGAACTCCGGTACGATTCAGGTGACGGCCCGTGGAAACACCAGCGCCTCTGCGACGGCTTATGGCGTCACTGTTTCCGAATTTGACGGGACGCTGTCTAATTCCGGTGTGATCACCGCCACCGCTACGTCAGAGACCGAAGAGGCGTTAGCTCGGGGTCTCTATATGCGCAACGGAACCGACGGAACGGTCCTCAACGGCGGCGGTGTTGAGGCATCTGCCACAGGTTCGACCGAAGCCGAGGCGCAGGCGGTTTTCCTGGACGATACGTTTGCAGGCAGCTTTACGAACACCGGCACCTTGACGGCCTCAGCTACGATCACCAATGACACAGACTTCTTTCAGGGGACTGCAGTTGGTGTTCTGGCCGATGACGTGCAGGGGACGTTCTCGAACAGTGGTGTGATCACCGCCACGGCATCGGGCGCGGCAGAATCCAATGCCTATGGCCTGTATTTTGAGAATTTCGATGGTGTGATCACAGAAGTTGGTGAGATTTCCGCGACCTCTGACACCGGTGATGCCTATGCGATCTTCCTTGGGACAGGCACAGGGACATTGAACCTTGTCAGCACCGATAAGGTTGATGGTCTGATCCGCGTTCAGGATCACAACGTTAACCTGGATGCAAATGGTGGCAGCGCGATTTTCGAGTTCGAAGACGCCGCAACGGGGTCCGGAACCTTTACAACGACAGTGTCAGATGGTCGTTCGGCCTGGTTCGTGCAGGACGAAGGCGGCGCGGCTCCGATTTATGCCAGCGTTGATTCTTCCGAGGTGCTGACCTCGGGCGATGTCGTAGCCTTCTATGGCAGCACCATCAGCGGTTCGACGAATGCGCTGAGCTATGGGGCGCAGGCTCAGGTGACGCGCAATTCGACCACGGGTCGTATCGCAGGCGTGACATTCGGCCCGTTCCGTCCCTACGTGGCGGTTGACGGTGCCGCACGCCAAATCGAAAACGTGCCCGGGGTTGATACTGATGTCGCGATTTTCAACGGCAGCGCCGGGTTTTCCGGGCAATTGGACAACGGATTGGCGCTGGCACTGGGGCTGGGTGTGTTCCGGTCCAACGGTGACACCGACACCACGGATTTCGACACCGATGGATTCTATCTGGACGCCTCATTGGGTCGCCAGATCGGATCATACACGATCGAAGCCGGGCTGGGCTATGGCTTGTTGTCGACCGAACGGTCGCGCGAGATCACCGGTAGCGCAGACGCGGATGCCGATTACGACAGCACCCTGCTGACGGCTTATCTGGGTGTCGAGCGAGCATTCGACGTCAGTGACGCTTTCGGACTGCTGGGCTTTGGCGATGTCCGCTATACCCGTCAGGACGATGACGGTTATACCGAAACTGGGTCATCCGCGAATGCCACGGTCGGAGACAGCACCACCGAAGTGATCGAAGCCCGTCTGGGTGTCGAGGCCGAGAAGGCGCTGAATACCGGCGGTGTTATTGTCGGACAGCTGTCGGGAGTTCTGCGGCGTGATCTGGGGGACAATGACACGAACGTGACAGTATTCTCGACCACGCAGTCGCTGTCTTTCCCATCAACGGATTTCACCGGCGCCAGTGTGCTGATCGGGTATGAACACGAGTTCGTTCCCAACATGCAATTCGAAGCGAATGCGGAACAGGAAATCGGTAGCGACGCTCAGGGGCCGTTTTTCCAGGCGGGTCTGAGGTGGTCGTTCTGATTTCCGTGTAATACACAAAGAACCGGGCCAGAGCTTAATCAACTTCTGGCCCGGTTTTCGTTACAAGTTAGTTCCCTTTCAATTCCATTATTTCTGTTTTTTGAAAAATTGCACTTGATCTCGCGATAAGCCTTGGACCGCGCGACCTACCCTGTCTTCGATCTCTGACCCAGGTTTTTTCTGCAAGCCATTTGGCAATCTTATGACGTTCTTCCAAATCAGGTGAAGATAACTCGTCTTCCGTAGGTTTGTGCTGTACCAAAAAAAGTCATTTTGGGACTCCGTCACAACGACCCATCCAATGCAGTGTGATACCGCTTCTTTTTGCGAATGGAGTCCTCGCATTGCCTGTCAAAGATGCAAGTCCAGAGCTTGCGCCACAAATAATGCCAAGGGTGATCAATTCTCAGGGTCGATAACATGTCACCTTTTGCAATCATGTTTTCAATCGCAGGAGTTGCGTCGGGTCAAAGTAGCGACGCGGCTGCAGAAATCGCCAAGGACCTCGCCAATCCATTCGCGGATCTGATTGTGTTGCCTTTAATCCCGGAATACACGCCCAATATCGGATCTGAGGATGGCTACAGAACCTCTCTCAGTTTTCAGCCGATTTACCCTTTGCACTTGAGCTCAAATCTCAATCTGACGATCCGGACAACCATACCGCTGGTCCAGCAGAACGACATCATCGGATCGTCCGGCAGTCAGTTTGGCCTCGGCGATTTTGAGCAGGGGTTCTTTTTCGCATCCAAAGCCAAGTAAACGAAACGTGGCGATCTCTCTTTGGGAGCTGGGGTACAGGTGACGTGGCCGACCAGTACAGATTCGTTGCTTGGGGAAGGCACTATGGCGCTTGATCCTACAGCCGCCGCTTTGGTGCAAAAGAACGGCTGGACCTATGGCGGGTTGGTCACCTGTCAATGGGGCGTTTGTGAGACGCGGATTAACGTCTCAAGTGTGAACACGACTTTCCTTGAGCCGTTTGTGGTCTACACCAACGCGTCGCAATGGACCTTCCAGACCTTCACCAAGAGCGAATACGATCGGACCGCAGATGAATGATGGGTTCCGGTAGACTGCAGAAGTTGGATAACTGGTACAGTTCCGCGAGGTTCCGATTCAGATAATGGGCTGCGTGACCTATTGGGCCGATAGCCCGCAGGGTGGGCCGGATGGCTTTGCATTCCGGATGGATGTGTCGGTCGTGTTTCCAAAAGGTTTGAACAAGTAGCTTGCCAGCCTCGACAAGGTGCAGCATGTTTCGCGAAACGAATACCGGCGCATTTCGTACGGTTTTTTTGTAGGATTTGGAAGGTCAGCCATGAGTTGTATTCGAAATTCGATGTCAGCGTTGGCCTGCCTGGCGTTATTTTTCTTCGGAGCGGCAGAAGCTGATCAACAGAATTCGGAATTGGAATTTGCATCCCGTAACGACAATCTACCATCAGTAGCGATCATCGCCACCGGAGGGACAATCGCAGAGAAGACGGATCCTACGACCGGTGGTGCTGTTCCCGCTGTTTCGGCCAAAGATCTTGTGGCGGCTGTGCCCGGATTGTCAGGCATTGCGAACATTGGTGTCCTGCAATTTAGCAATATTGACTCATCTCAGATGACGCCCAAGGATTGGGCGCAGCTCAGCGCCAAGCTGGACGAGGTTCTTTCTCGGGAAGATATCAGCGGAGCCGTTGTTACTCATGGAACGGACACAATGGCAGATGGGGCGTTCTTTGCGGATGTTACGCTGAAAAGCGACAAGCCGGTCGTCTTCACCGGTGCCATGAACGATGCCTCGACCCCAAATCCAGATGGTCCGGGGAACATATACAATGCTGTGGTTCAAGTGCTGTCACCCCAAGCCCGGAACTGGGGTGTTACGGTAACTCTCAATCGATACGTCAACTCAGCGCGTCACGTGCGCAAGACGCAAACCACGAATATTCAGACCTTCAACTCGGGTGAAAAGGGTTATCTTGGTTACGTGTTCGGCAAACAGGTGCAGCGTTTCAATGATCGGCTGCATCGGGTGCGGGTTCCGTTGCCAAAACCTCTTCCGGACACGTTGCCAGATGTGCCTTTGATCATGGCCTATGCCGGGTCTGATGGCAGATTGCTACGCCACGCGGTCGATACCGGTGCCAAGGGTATTGTTGTCAACGGAGTAGGGGCGGGCAATGTCAATTCAGACGTATTTGAGGCGATCAAATACGCCTTGGCAAAAGACATCGCAGTCGTGGTCGCGACCCGGGTTTATCATGGTAGCGTTGAACCGATTTATGGAGATCCAGGTGGCGGTGAAACGCTACAGAAGGCCGGTTGCATCTTGGCCGGAGATCTTCCTGCTGCCAAAGCTCGCCTACTTCTCATGATTGGATTGCTGCATAACGACGCTGACCAAGACGCTCTTGCAAAGCTTTTTGAAAGCTAGCTTTCGCAATGGTTTCTGCATGGCGTGTGGAAGCCCCTGGGTTGGGCTTTATCGTTCAATCACCCATCAGCAAAATCTCTGCCGGCCATTCAGGTAATAGTTCGTGTTTCTCGTTATAGAGGCTCAGCAAGATGCCTGCGTTCAATCATAAGACGATCGCAGCGAGTGTCTCCTGTAACAGGCGGCATCGTAGCAACGGTGCCAGTGGACCAACGTCATCTCTGGGCTGCTTCCCAGGAGCGAAATGCGTTTCCTGTGCAGATGTTGCGTTTGCTCCGGTGGCGGTAGTGAGCCCAATATGTCGATTGCCGCATGATCTACAAATGTCTGGTCAGTGGAGTCCATGACGACGGTTCCACGCTTGTTTAGCTTCAAGAACGCCAATGACGAAAAGTTAGTGACAAACCCCTCAAAATCTCAGTGAAAGACATGACATGCCACCATCCAGCTTTGCACAATCGGTGTTGTCTATCTCAACGATCTCATACCCTTCACGATCCAGCATTTCTGCGGTGCGTGGGAAGCCCGCGGCCATCAACACCAGATTGTTGAAGCGGATCGCATTGGCGGCAGCTTCTTCCCCATCGGCGACGTGCAGCACGCGGTAGCCCTCAAAGCAGCCCGATGCATCCAACCGTCGGGTCGACAGGATTGTCTCGGCATCCATCAGTGAACAATCTGTTTTGAAGTGTAAAACGCCAACCGGCGTAAACACCTCGCGCAGTTTGTACCCCCACTCAGTGGTGATTTTCGCCAGCTCGGCGACACCTTCAGCATCCGTGCGGTCTGACCGGCCCACCAGAATTTCGCGGCCGGTTACAAGGATATCTCCACCCTCGACATGGCCGGGGCCCTTGATTTCAAGGACCGATTCGTAGCAGGCGCGAAGTGTCGGAGCCATTTCGGCCACTTCACCCATTCGCGATGGTGCGCCGGGCCGCATCAGCACAGCGCCTTGCGGCAGGCAAAGGGCCGTATCCTCGACAAACTGCGCATCAGGGAACGCGTCGAGGGGATCAAGTTCGATCACCTCAACCCCGGTGCTTCTCAGCGCAGCCACGTAATCTTTATGCGCCGCCATCATCCCGTCGAAATCCGGGTTTCCGATATCTTCTGCACGCAATCCGCCAGCAATGGTTGGGGCCGGACGACGGGTGATGGCGCGGGAAAACTCAAAGGTCGGATCTGACATGTTTCAATCTTTCTGAGGCTCGTATTTCGGAGCGGTGACTTCGATCATTGTCGGCCCATTCAGTGCGGTGGTTTCGCGCAGCGCCAGCGCCACAGCCTGTGGTTCCGCGGGAACCGTGGTGAATGAGATGCCAAATGACTTGGCCGTTGCTGCAAAATCGGGGGGTGAGGGATCGCATCCTATGACTGTCACGCCCACATCTTGCATTGACGTGGCGATTTCCCGATACCCATAATTGTTCCAGATTAGGAAGGTGACTGGCAGATTTTCGTCTACTGCAGCCATGATTTCCGGCAATGAAAACTGCGCGCCGCCGTCGCCGGTAATGCAGACCACCCGTGCTGTCGGATCGGCGATCGATGCGCCGATGGCTGCAGGTATGCCATAGCCGAGCGCGCCATAGCCCGTCGCTGCATTGAACCAACCTCCGGCCCGGTCGTGGTCGTAGAAAAGATTGCCGGCGTAAATTGGTTGGGTGGAGTCTCCGACCATCAGCGCATTCGGAGCCCCAGAGCGTATTGCATTCAGGATTTCTACCTGATGGCGATAGTCCGGACTAAGCTCCTCCCACGCTGCGTCGCGTGCTTTGCTGGCACGTTCCGCACCATCTCTTTGCTTTGTCTTTTGCGGCAATGCCTCAAACAGCGCCGGCACAACCACGTTAACGTCACCTTGAATGGCGAGCGTTGCCTCGTGTCGGGTCAGTTGATCACTGCACCGATCAACTCGGATCAGGCCGGACATTTCCGCAAATTGACCGGTGGCGTACATATCATAGTCGGTCGGCCCCAGCTCGGTTCCCAAGGCCAGTACGCAATCGGCACTTTCGATCAGTGCGCGTACGGCGTTCAGGCTGGGGCTGGCGGGAACGGTCAGTGGATGCCCGTGCAGCAGGCCGCGCGCGTTGACGGTTTGCACCACGGGGGCATCCAGAGCTTCGGCCAGTGCCTGTAGTCCGGTTTCAGCACGTTTTGCGCCGCCACCCGCCAGAATGACAACTTTCTTCGCTTCAGCCAGTTGCTTTGCGGCTTGTGTAATCAATATCGGGTCAACCGGTGGCTCTGAATCGAGCGTCTCAATTGGTGTTTCCTGGTTTTCAATCGCTGCAATATTCAACGGTACCTCGATATGCGCCGGCCCGGGGCGACCGTTGGTGAGGCTGTGAAAAACGCGGTCCAAAACCGGGTCCAGTGCGTTGGCATAGGAGACTTGTTCGGACACCAACGCAACTGTTTTGGCTAGCCCCAGTTGGTCTGGCAACTCATGCAGGTGTCCCAAGCCTTTGCCGAGCGACGCGGTTTTGTTGACACCGGACACTACCAGCATTGGTACTGAATCGGCGCGCGCCTGGGCCATCGGGGTCAGCGTATTGGTCAATCCGGGGCCGGTGATCACAAAGGCCACACCCGGTTTGCCCGACACGCGCGCATAGCCATCGGCCATAAAGCCCGCACCCTGTTCGTGCCTGGGTGTAATATGACGAATACCCGAGGCCGCAAGCCCGCGGTACAACTCAATCGTGTGAACGCCCGGAATTCCGAAGACGCAGGTCACATCCCTTTGGCGAAGCTGGGAAACCAGAGCTTCACCGATTGTCATTCCGCTCATGCAACCTCACGTGATTTGCTGTTGGCGTGATTGATGATGCGAGAGACCGCAGTGGCAAAATCGGTTTCGCTAATCGTCAGTGCTACCCGAACCCAATCTTTCAGGCTGTCCCCAAAGGCTGATCCCGGCATAACAGCTACCCCGGCCTGCAGCAGGTCCCAGGCATAAGCTTCGCCATCAACCCCGGTGGCGGAGACATTGATGAGGGCGAACATTCCTGCCTCGGGCCGGTGAACGGTCAGATCCGTTTCCGCTTCTAGTCGATCGGCCAGTAACGTGGCGCGTCCAGAGAATCGGGCAGCCATGCCAGGGGCAACCTCGGACCCGTCTCGGATCGCCTTTTCCGTCATGTCCGCGATGAAAGGCTGATTGCCAAAGAGCATGGTCTCAGAGTAAGGCAGCAGCGCTTCGCAAAATGCAGCGGGTCCAACACACCAGCCACTGCGGAACCCCGGGGCGGCATGTGATTTTGAGATGGATGATACACCGATGACACGATCCGCCAGTCCCGGGTCTGCCAATGGTGAAACAAATCCGGCCCCGTCAAAGATCAGTTCTTCATAGACCTCGTCCGAGATGATCCACAAATCATGCGCCATCGCGAGCTGGCCAATTTCGGCAATTTCCGTGGCGGTCAGGATCGCACCCGTCGGGTTGTGCGGCGTTGTCAGAAGAATGGCCCGGCTACGCGGAGTGATGCATGCAGCGATATCCTCGGCCTGCATGCGAAACCCGTGTTCAGGCCGCAGTGGTACGGGCACCATTTCCGCCCCGGATGCACGCACGACCCCTTCATAGGTTGCATACATCGGATCACCGACCAGAACTTCGTCACCAGCCTCTGCAACCCCAGCCATCGCCGCGAACAGGGCCGTTTGAGTTCCGGGAAAGCACAGAAAGTTCTCAGGCCCAAAAGCCCGCCCGCGAGAGGCTGAATAGCGTGCAGCAAGTGCGTCAAGCAGCCCGGCTTCACCGCGCCCATTGGAATACGCTGTCCGCTGAGCCCGCAACGAGTTTACGGTGGCTTCAATCAACGCGTCCGGAACGGGCACATCCGGCTCTCCAATCGTCATTTCGACGATATCCGCTCCAGTTTTGATAAGGTCGCGCGCTTTCAGGTGTACGCCCCATTTGGCGCCACCCAAGCCTGCCAACCGTTCAGTCACAGATGTGGTCTTCATGGCTGCTCCAGCTCTTTGGTTAATCGAATCCCGACGATGGCGCTGACAGAATCCAACCCGATCTGCGCCAGTTGGCCATCGGAAAAAGCATCCGGAAGCGCACCGCCTTCCAACCAAAGGCCGTCGATCACCGCATTGCTGGCAATGGCCAGTTGCGTTGCTTCCGTCGGTACGACTGAGCGCCCGGATTCTTGCAATGCGGCGACGATCAACTTCTCAAGGTGATCCCGGAAATAATTATAGGTTTGCTGGTGAATGCGTTGCATTTTCGGATCATGCTGCACTTTGTTAAGGAAGCCAGCCCATAAGGCCACAGCGCTTGGATCAACGATTGGTGGTCGCAGCGACGCGTCAACAAAGTTGGTCAGCTGAGATACCGCGCTGCCTTTCCCTGATGAGGCGGCTGTCTGATCGGTCAGCGAATTCATGTGATGCTCATACGCTGCCTGCACAAGCTCTTCCTTGGATGAGAAGTAGTGCCGGATCAACCCTTGGGTCACGTTTGCACGGGCTGCAATCTCACGCACCGTGGCACCGCGAACGCCCATCTCAGCGATAAGGTCCAAAGTTGCCAGTATCAGCGCTTCGCGGCGAAACTCAGCAGACTCACGTGTAAATTTGCGGCTGTCGTCCTGCACGTCCGGGTCATCCATGGCATGGAGTTATTATACACTTGCATAATTGCGAGATTCGGGGCTTACTGCAAGCTGAAATCAGAAGATTCTTGGATATGGACACAGCCAAAGCAGCATCACCCACATTCGATGAAACCACGTCCGATGAGGCGATAAGGGTTGAGGACCTGCACAAATCCTTTGGTACCCTGGAGGTTTTGAAGGGTGTGTCCCTGACAGCTAACAAGGGGGATGTTGTTGCCATCATCGGGGGATCAGGCTCTGGTAAATCCACCATGCTGCGCTGCATCAACTTCTTGGAAACCCCGAGTTCGGGAAAGATCACCATCGGCGGCGAACTGGTTGAGATGCACGCCGATGGCAGCCCCTCCAACCGCCGCCAGATCGAGCGTATCCGTACGCGGCTGGCCATGGTTTTCCAGCAGTTCAATCTGTGGACACACCGCACGCTTCTGGAGAACGTGATCGAGGTGCCGGTGCATGTTCTCAAGGTACCAAAAGCAGAGGCCATCGCACGGGCGCATGAATTGCTAGAAAGGGTAGGGCTCGGCGACAAGGCTGACACCTATCCGGCCTATCTTTCAGGTGGTCAGCAACAGCGCGCTGCCATCGCCCGGGCGCTTGCTGTTGATCCTTCGGTGATGCTTTTTGATGAACCGACGTCGGCGCTTGATCCCGAGCTGGTAGGCGAAGTTCTGACCGTGATCCGTGATCTTGCCGCGGAAGGGCGCACCATGCTGCTTGTCACCCATGAAATGAAATTTGCGCGCGAAGTCGCTAATCACGTTGTCTATCTCTTCGAAGGCCGCATTGAAGAGCAGGGGCCACCTGCCGAGGTCTTCGGTAATCCAAAATCAGAGCGGTTGAAGCAGTTTCTCAGCTCGGTCGCCTGATCCAGTAAAAACAATATAATGAACCTAAAGGGAGTAACAAAATGAACGTCAAGAAATTGCTCGCGTCCGGGCTTACCGCCGCTATCCTCTCGGCTGGTGTTGCCAGTGCTGAAGAGGTCAAGATTGGCATCGCGGCCGAGCCATATCCGCCATTCGCTTCGCTGGACAGCTCAGGCAACTGGGTTGGTTGGGAGATCGATGTCATCAATGCTGTTTGCGCCGCTGCGGAGCTTGACTGTGTCATCACACCGGTGGCTTGGGACGGTATCATCCCGTCGCTGACCGGGCAGCAAATCGACGCCATCATGGCTTCCATGTCGATCACCGAAGAGCGGTTGAAAACCATTGATTTCAGCGACCCTTACTACAACACACCTGCCGTCATCGTCGCGGATAAATCGATGGATATCGAAGCGACCCCAGAGTCGCTTGCAGGTAAAGTTGTTGGCATTCAAGCTTCGACTATCCATCAGGCCTATGCACAGGAATACTTCAAAGATTCCGAACTGCGCGTCTACCAGACTCAGGATGAGGCCAACCAGGACCTGTTCGCAGGCCGCATTGATGCCACACAGGCGGACAGCATCGCCATGGCTGACTTTGTGAATTCTGATGCCGGGGCCTGCTGCGAAATCAAAGGTGCCGTTGCAGATGACCCCGCTATTCTGGGGCGCGGTGTAGGTGCTGGCGTCCGCAAAGGGCAGGATGATTTGCGCGAGGCGCTGAACAAGGGCATCGCTGCTATTCTCGCCGATGGTACGCACGAGGAAATCACTTCGAACTATTTCTCGGCCAGCATCTACTAAGCTGCTGCCGTGACCGGACTGTTGGATTCACTTGGATTGGCGCAGAGCGCAGAGCTTCTGTCGCTCTCGCCACCGGGGTGGGGGGGCAATCTGCTGCGCGGGTTGTCCCACTCATTGCAGATCGCTTTTGGCGCATATGCGCTCGGCCTCGTGATCGGATTGTTCGGAGCTTACGGCAAACTATACGGCGGGAAGGTTACGCGCGACCTACTCGCCATTTACACGACTGTCATCCGGGCCGTGCCGGAACTGGTGCTGATCCTGATCCTGTATTATGTGGGATCTGACATCATCAACAAAATCTCTGCCGCCATGGGGGGTGGTCGGGTCGAGGTTAGCGGCGTTGGCGCAGGCATATGGGTGCTGGGCGTCGTTCAGGGCGCTTACGCGACCGAGATTCTGCGCGGTGCCATTCAGGCGGTTCCACCTGGTCAGATCGAAGCTGCCAAGTCCTACGGGATGCCCGCCTTCATGACCATGCGGCGTGTCACGATTCCCGCCATGATGAGCTTTGCGGTGCCAGGTTTGGCGAACCTGTGGCTGATTGCGACCAAAGACACGGCACTGCTTGCGGTAGTGGGTTTCAACGAGCTGACGCTGGAAACGCGACAGGCCGCCAGCAGTACGCGCGCCTATTTCACCTTCTTTCTGGCAGCGGGTTTTCTCTATCTCATGGTCACGTTGTTTTCTGGCGGTATCTTCGCCCGGATTGAGAAATGGGCCCGTCGCGGCCAACCCTCTCTGAAGGGAGGGAGCAGATGATCGATTTCAGATCGTTGATGCAGCCACATCGCATCGTGATGATGCTGATATTTGCAGGGATCGTCGTCTGGTGCGCCGTCTCGCTTCAGTGGGAATGGATACCGAAATACGCACCGCTCGCCCTTCAGGGCATCTGGACAACTATCTGGTTGTTGGTTGTCACCGTTTTTCTTGGTTTCCTTCTCGCAGTTCCGCTTGGACTGGCGCAGGCGGTCGGGCCCTGGTATCTTGCCGCCCCTGCAAAGGCATTTTGTACCATCATCCGCGGCACACCGCTGCTGCTGCAGCTTTGGTTATTGTATTATGGGCTTGGGTCTCTGTTTCCGCAGTTCCCATGGATACGCTCTTCAGAGCTGTGGCCCTATTTGCGACAGGCTTGGCCTTATGCAGTGCTGGCGCTGACGTTGTCTTATGCCGGCTACGAAGGCGAGGTCATGCGTGGTGCCTTCAAGGGGGTCGCTAAGGGGCAGCTTGAAGCAGCGAAATCATTTGGCATGCCAAGACTGACCATGTTCCGTCGTATCTGGTTACCTCAGGCGATCCGCAACGTTCTGCCTACGCTGGGAGGTGAAACCATCCTGCAATTGAAGGCAACCCCATTGGTTGCGACCATCACTGTTGTCGACATCTACGCTGTGTCTTCGCGGGTACGTTCGGACACGTTCATTATTTACGAGCCGCTGATCCTGTTAGCCGTGTTTTATATTATCGTAGCGGGTGTGATCGCTTTGGGGTTCCACTGGTTAGAAGTAAAAGTACTTGGGACTGGAAGTAGAAATGGGACGGTCGGATAGTATCTCCAGAATCTGAGAAGGAGCCGACACCCACAGCCTGCAAGGCAATGTTTCTCGATAGTTGCCCTGACCTTTTGGAATTACGAGCATACAAGCAAGGTGATCAATTGAAGCGGCAAAGGGAACGTCAGTATTGCCCGCGAACCGCTAGCTCAACGAGTAGTTTTTTTACGCTCGTAGTGAATGGCAGGTTTGGCGGGCCGTAACGCAGCATAATGAAACTCGGTCAAATTTTCGCAATGGACCGCCCATGAAAAGCGGCCCGGAAGCGTTAAATTTCAATAGCTTCAGCTATTGCCAATGCGTCCGCAAGCTCAACACCGAGATACCGAACTGTGCTGTCCATCTTTGTATGGCAGAGCAAGATTTGCTGTTCCCGCAGGTTGCCGGTCTTCTTGTGGATCTGTGTCACGTTTGTCCGTGTATTGAATGTGTGCCGTAAGTGCTCGCCCCCAACTCAATTGGCATCACCCAATCACGTGCGATCCGCGCATATTGGCGGATGAAAATTGCAATCACGCATGAAACCGCCCAGACCACAGGTATTCTGAGCCGGTCATGAGTTCGTCTTTTGACGAAATGATGGTCCTGTTCCACGATGTTGTTCAGATATTTCCGCCTGACCATCTTCACCGGGATCGGGCAACCAAAGCCCGCAAGCATCTTGTTAATTGCCTTGATGCCCGCGGTGTTAACGCCGTTTTTGTCGATAACGATCTTTCGTGGAAGACCGTCGACGTCAAGCATCCGGGCGAAGAACCTTTTGGCAGCCGGCAAATTAAGCCGCTCTGAAAGCATGAAACCCAGGGTTTTGCCGTTTCTATCTACAGCGCGATAGAGATAGACCCACTTGCCATTCACTTTAATATACGTTTCATCCATTCTCCAGGAGCGGTCGCACAGTCCCTTACGATGACGCGCTGCTTCAGCGATTGCGCGTGCATAACGTGGCACTCAGCGTTGCCGCGTAGTTTGATCCACCGCAACGCCTCACCCATGCATGATCTCTTCCAGATCACGATACGACACGCCAAACCGAACAAAGAAGAAGACCGCGAACATGATCACGTCATTTGGATACTGTGCGCCTTTGAAAGAGATCATGAATCGTCTTTCGAAGAAAAATACTGACAGCCATTCACTGGCTACCTTGGTGAGCCACAACGGTCAAAACTTTGCAACAGATCCTCTCAAAACTGATTGTTAACGCGTTCCAGAGCCGCCTCCAAATCCAGAACAAATTCACTGGCCAATGCAGATGGAGGACGATGCGCCGGTTGCATAATTGAGACGTTCAAAACGACATGGGGGTGAAACGCCCGAAAGACGATGGGTTTCGGCTCGGGTCGCATGTTGGCGTACCCAGCTGCGGTAATGGGATCGCAGACACAGTAGCAGAGCCCTTTTTCAACCAGAGTTAACGCCGGGTGAAAGGTCCTGAGTTCGAACCGTTGCTCGAAACTGGCTTTTTGGTTGGTGAATGCTCTCTGGGTTGCAATCAGGTTCGGGTGCCCTTCCTGCAACCCGGCCATCGGACGACCCGACAAGTGGTGAGCCTGGACTGTTTCAAGTTCAGCCAGTGGATCACCCGCAGGGATCGCACATACGCATTTCATGTCAAAATCGACCGTATCAATTGCAGCAGTGGGTTTCGGGGTTTCCCCCAATCCGATATCGTATTGCTGAGATGCAACCCACTCCTCGATCACCGGGGACGCGCGCATCATCAACGAAGCCTTTACGTCTGGTTTGTCTAACAAGAACTCACCCAGAAGCTGCGGCATTAAAAGGCCGGAGGCGGCTGGCATACAGGCAATGTTCAGGCGCCCCTTCGTCAGCGCCCCGATTTCGCGCATCGTTCGGGTTGAAAGCGACAGGCGATCCAGAATCGCCTCGGCCTCGGTGAGGAAGTATTGCGCCTCGGGGGTGGGGGCCATTTTCCCGCGCTGTCGGCGGAACAGAGCGATATCCAATTCGGCTTCGAGATTTGCGATCAGCGCGCTCACAGCAGGCTGAGTTCGGCCAAGGATTCGGGCGGCGTCAGATACAGATCCTGTCCGCATAACCTCTCGAAAGGCCTGCAATTGGCGAAAGCTGAGGTTCATGCGTCTTTGTTAATCCTTAACTTTTCGTCACCTCATAAACTAACTTTATTCAGCAATCAATTTAATCGTTTTGACTTGATATGCTCAACTCGTGATTTTCCCGCCATGAATGCGCCGCATGCATTCGCAATGACGGAGGGGGAAATGACACGCTTTGCTAGCGTCTTGCTGACAGTCCTGATTTGCCTGGTTGCTCTTGGGCAATTTGTGCAGGTGATCACACGCTATGTGCTGGAAATCCCGGTTATGGGGCTGGAAGAAAGCCTGCTTTACCCCACTCTGTGGCTGTACATGCTGGGGGCGGTCAATGCCTCGCGCGAGAACACGCATATTCGGGCCAATGTGCTCGAGATTTTTCTCTCTACCGAACGCCAGCATCAGGTACTTGCGGTCATAGGTGAGGTCATCAGCCTGATTGTTGGTATCTGGCTGACCATCTGGGCTTGGGACTTCACCAAATACTCGATGCGTGTTTGGCGCGAAAGCCCGACGCTGTACCTGCCGACCTTCTATGTTGATGCCGCTTTGTTTGTCGGGTTGGTCCTGATGATGATCTTTACAGCCTGGCACCTGCTGGTGCATCTGCGCGCGCTGTTTTCCCCCCTTGCCGAACCCGCCGTCGAAGGAGGTCTAAAATGATTGAGATCGCACTTTTCGCGGTACTGGTTCTGGTCATTCTGCTGACTTTGGGTGTTCCGCTACCTTATTGCTTCGGTGCCGGTCTGATGGTGATGTATTTCGCCGGTGACGTGGTCATGAAGGGCAATATGCTGTGGGGGTTCCAGCAGTTGGGTAACCCGGTGCTGCTGGCCATTCCGCTGTTTGTTCTGGCCGGGACGATCATGTCTGTCTCCGGCATTGCGGCAAGTCTTCTCAATTTCGTCAACATCTTTATCGGTCACTTGCGCGGTGGGCTTGGTGTTGTGGCCACGGTGTCCTGCGCGCTGATCGGTGCGATCTCGGGCTCGGGTCTGACCGGTGTTGCTGCGATCGGTCCGCTGCTGATTCCGGAAATGGAGAAGCAGGGCTACCCACGTGAATATGCAACGGCATTGATCGCGAATGCATCACTTCTTGGCCTGTTGATCCCACCCTCCGTGACGATGATCGTTTATGGTTGGGTGACTGATACATCGATCCTGGCCTGTTTCCTGGCGACGCTCGGACCCGGCCTGCTGATCATGGCGAGCTTTTCGGCGGTGAATATCCGGATGGCGCGCAAGTTTCCACTGCAACTAAATGAGCCCCTCAAAGGCACGGCCTTCATGTCCGAAGCAACCCAACGCGGGTTCAAGGCCACGCCCGCCCTGTTGATGCCGGTGATCATTCTGGGTGGTATCTATGGCGGCATCATGACCCCGACCGAGGCCGCCGCAGTGGCCGTGATCTATGCGATCCCGGTAGGTTTTCTGATCTACAAGGGACTGGATGTACGCACGTTCTTCGGCGCGGGCAAAGAGGCCGCAACGTCGGTCGGGGCGATCATGCTGATGATCCTGTTCTCGATGATCCTTAGCCAGATGTTTGTGCTGGAAAGCGTGCCGCAGGCCATCGTGCAGGCAATTTTCTCGGTGACCGAGAACAAAGCGCTGCTGCTGGTCCTCATCAATGTCCTGTTGTTCCTGGTCGGCATGGTGGTCAATGACGTAACCGCGATCATTCTGATCGCACCGCTACTGCTGCCATTGATGCAGGCAATCGGTGTCAGCCCTATCCAGTTTGCTGCGATTATGGGCGTCAACACCGCGATGGGAGGTGTAACACCGCCTTATGCCTCGATCCTGTACCTCGGTGCACGTATCGGCCAGGTGCCTGTCACCAAGGTGATCCGACCCGCCATGACCCTGATCCTGCTGGGTTATTTACCCGTCGTGTTTTTGACCAGCTTCTGGCCAGACCTGTCGATGTGGCTGCCTCGCTTCTTTGGCTACTAAGCCGCCCACTTCATCATCCACGGAGGAGACTTATCCAAAATGAACATTCTGAAATCCACCTGTCTGGCTGCGACCGTTGTGGCAATCGCGGGCATCGCCGCCGCCGACACGCTGAAGATCAGCCATATCCGCCCCCAGGGTGCCACCATCGACAATGAGCTGCGCGTCTTTGCAGACGATCTGAAGACCGCCACTGACGGTTCTCTTGAACTGAACCTGTTCCCGGCCTCTGCTCTGGGCGACTACACCTCGGTTCAGGAACGCATCTCGGTTGGCGCCATTGACATGGCCGTTCAACCCGCTGCCACGGCTGTTGATCGCCGCATGCAGATCTCGGCATTCCCCTATGTGGCCGCAAATTGGGAAGAGGCAAAAAAGATCTACGGCCCCGGCGGAGCGATTCACGCTGCGATGAAAGATCTCTATGCCAAACAGGACATCACCATGCTGGCCGCCTATCCGGTGTATTTCGGTGGCGTTGCTCTGAACACTGACGCCGTGAGCGCGGGCGACCCGACCGCCGCGAAAGGTATCAAAGTACGTGTTCCGGGGATCAAGAGCTTTCAGCTGACTGCCGATGCTCTGGGATACATCTCGTCGCCAATACCATTCTCGGAGGCGTTCACTGCGGTTCAGACTGGCGTTGTTGACGGTGTCGTTGGATCGGGGGCCGAGGGCTATTATGCCTCATTCCGCGATGTGACCACTGCATATGTGCCCGTCAACACGCATTTTGAGGTTTGGTACATGATCATCAACTCAGGCACGATGGCCGACATGAGCGACGAAGATCGTGCGGCGTTGGAAAAGGCCGCGCTGGAGTTCGAAGCCAAGCGCTGGGACACTGCAGAGGCCGATCAAGGCGCGTTCGAGCAGAAGCTGGCTGACAATGGTGCAACTATCGTCTCGTTGACGGATGAAGAGCTTGCTGCCACCGCCGCCCATGTGCGCGCGCAAGTCTGGCCTCAGGTCCTGGAGGATGTTGGTCAGGACTGGGGTCAGTCCATCCTTGACAAGATCGGCGAGTAACCGGTCAGGCCCCACGATTGGGCAAGGCGTGCCTCTCCCCGCGCCTTGCCCTGCCAGCCTATGGAGATCAGCCTATGTTTAGATCCTTGCAAGACGATGATCACGATTTGGTGACGTTGAGCGTCAATGGTCAACCGGTTAATGCGCGCAGTGGCCAGTCGGTCTGGTCCGCGATGGCTGTTACCGGTCAGGTCGTGACCCGCAAGGCGGCCCTATCGGGAGAAGCACGCAGCGCATACTGCGCCATGGGCGTCTGTTTCGAATGCATGGTCGAAATCGATGGCCTTCCCAATCAACAAGCCTGCCTGCGTCGCGTGGCTGATGGAATGCAAGTCATCACACAAGACATTACCGAAGACACAGAGGCGCCCGATGAAGGCCTTTGACTGCACGATCATCGGGGCTGGCCCAGCTGGAATGTCTGCCGCCATTGAATTGGCGCGGGCCGGAGTTGATGTGGCTGTGCTGGACCGCGCGGAACGGGCAGGGGGGCAGATTTATCGCTCCGCAGCAGATAGCCCATTGCCGGACGCTGCCAGTCTCGGGCCGGACTACGCGGCCGGAGCCGATCTGATCACCCAGTTTGAACAATCGGGGGCAATACATCTTGCTGGTGCAGACGTTTGGCATCTTGGGGATGATGGTCGAATTCTCTTTTCCCATAAGGGCAACACCCGCGAATTGCATAGCCGAGAAATGCTGTTGTGCCCCGGGGCGATGGAACGACCCATGCCGATCCCCGGCTGGACCTTGCCCGGCGTCATGACGGCCGGTGGCGCACAAGTGATGCTGAAATCGGATGCAGTTGTTGCGGATGGAGCCGTCTTTGCAGGATCGGGCCCTCTGTTGTACCTGATTGTGGTGCAGTATCTGCGCCTTGGCGTGCCTGTGGCCGCTCTCGTCGACACCACGCCGCGACAGCATTATTTGGATGCCGCCCCATTGATTCCGCGTGCTTTGCGGCAGGTTGGGGACCTTCGCAAGGGTTTGTCTTTATTGCGGGAAATTCGCGCTTCGGGCGTTACCCCTTACCGATACGCCGAAAATCTGGAGGTGATCGGCGATGATAGGGCCAAAGGGCTGCGTTTTGTGTCATCGGGTCGGCAACTCGAGGTCTTGGCCGATACCGTGTTTCTGCATCATGGCATCCAGCCCAATCTGAACATGACCCGGGCGTTAGGGCTGGCGCATCATTGGAACAGCATACAAATGTGTTGGCAGGCCACGGTTGACGCCTTTGGCCAAAGCTCGGTCGCGCATATTTCGGTCGCTGGCGATGGAGCCGGAATCGTCGGTGCCAACGGTGCGCGTGCCGCCGGGCGCGTGGCAGCGCAGAATATCCTGCATCGCCTTGGTCGGATTGCCCAAGCCGACAGGGATCAAAAGACACGCGCTGATCTGAACTATTTGTCCGCCTTGATACCTTTTCGCCAGTTCATCGATTGTCTCTACCGCCCGACCGAGGCGCTGAGATTGCCGAAACACGCAGAGACTTTGGTATGTCGCTGCGAAGAACAGTCCTTGGGCGAATTGCGCAAGGGGTTTGAACAAGGCGCGCGCGACCCCAATGCACTGAAATCTTTGACCCGATGCGGAATGGGGCCATGCCAGGGTAGGCAATGCGGCCATATGGTGACAGGCCTATTGGCGCAGTGGCGTGAAGAAAGTCCCGAAACCGTTGGGTATTACCGCCTGCGCAGCCCTCAGCGCCTACTGTCTGTGGATGAGCTTGGCCGGTACGGCATGGTGTCGGCGGAGTCTGCCGAATGAAGTCGGACGTATTGATTATTGGCGGCGGTATCCAAGGTTGCGCAACCGCATACCATCTGGCCCGCAAGGGTGCCTCGGTGATCGTAATTGAAAAGGACTACTCCGGACGACATGCCTCGGGCGTCAACGCTGGTGGGGTACGGCTGCTGGGCCGAGATATGGCCGAAGTCCCATTGTCGAAAGCATCGATGGAGATGTGGCAGACGCTGGATGAGGATCTAGGTCATGACACCGGATTTCGCCGCCAGATACTGGTAAACATTGCGGTGGATGAGGCGGATCTGGCCAGCGCGCAGGCCCGCGAGGCCAAGATGCAAGACGCTGGATACACACATGAACGGATTATCGATCAGGCTGAACTCAGGGAACGTTTACCTTATGTGAATCCCGACTGCGTTGGTGGTGTGATCTCGGAACTGGATGGATACGCCATCCCCTACAAGGCGACGTCGGCATTTCGTCTGGCAGCGGAAAAACTGGGCGCACAGATAGTCGAAGGCGAAGAGGTACTTGGCCTTCGGCGCGTTGGAGAAACGTGGTTGGCGCAGGGTGTGCGGCACACATATGAGGCCGAAACTGTCGTCAATTGTGCCGGTGCCTGGGCGGATAGAATTGCGCTGATGATCGGCGACAACGTCCCCCTCAGCCACTCTGCACCGATGCTGATGATCACTGCCCGGATGCCGCGTTTTGCCAAGCCGGTCGTTGGTGCGATCAGCCGCCAGCTCAGCTTCAAGCAGTTCGAAAACGGCACGGTATTGATCGGCGGTGGTGCCAAGGGTTTTGCGGACCGCGCCAACAACCGCACACGGCTGGACTACGCTAGGCTCGCTGCTGCGTGCCGCACTACAGCAGAGTTTTTTCCGATCATGCGCAAGGCCAGCATCAACCGGATGTGGGCCGGGTTAGAAGCCTATATGCCGGACAATCTTCCTGTTATAGGCCCTGCAGTAAACGCTCCGCGTGCCTTCCATGCGTTCGGGTTTTCTGCGCATGGATTTCAAATGGGACCTGTCGTGGGGCAGGTTCTGGCGGATTTGGTGACTGGCGGTCAAGGTCGTTTCAATCTGTCATCTTTCCGTATCGACCGATTTGACCGCAAGGTCCTGTAAAGGAGATATCAAACATGGCAATCACACGTATTGAAACCGGTACTCGCATGAGCAAGATCGTCAAGCACAATGGCGTTGCGTATCTGTGCGGCCAGACCTCGGATGCCGCTACAGTTGCGGATCAGACCCGCGACATCCTGTCCAAGGTCGAGTATCTGTTGGATAAGGCGGACAGCGACAAGACCCGCATATTGCAATGTGTGATCTGGTTGGCCGACATGGCGGATTTCGCTGAGATGAACGCCGTCTGGGATGCTTGGGTGCCAGAAGGCCACGCGCCAGCCCGCGCTTGTGGCGAAGCTAAGCTGGCGCGCGACATACTAAAGGTCGAGATGATCGTCACTGCGGCATACGAATAGGTTAAGACCGTTGGGTTTCAAAAGGTTAGGTAAAGCGGTCCCTTAAACTCAGGTTATTGTCTGCAGTAAGCTCGTTCAGATGCCAATTTGAGTTCCCTCATCGACTCTTAATAATTCAAGGCTCGAAACAACCGGGATTCCGTAACGATGCTGTAACCCTTCTGAGCGGGTGTTTCGAAAGGGTTACAACAAATACCTAGGTCATGTTGACAAATGGCGGATCCAGAGACGGATTGAAGTGATATCTACGAAGCCGAGTTAGCTTTCGACTGTCTTGTTACAACGGGTTGCCGCACGCCGAGCACTCTTCAGTTTGTTGAAGCATCTCCGGATCAGGTTTCACAGCCGATAGAGAGGACAATCCACTCCGACGCACCTTTTTCGAGACTTTCGCATTGGGATCACCGGTCAAATCCTGCGACTGTGCAGTTCGGTGCAAATGCGGACGGTATCGTAGCCTTTGTCGGGCAGCAGCACGAATGGCTCCGGCAGGTTGTCATCATGGCAGATCAAAGCCGAGATAGTCCGATGTCTGGCCGGGTGTGATGTCAGTTCTCCTCGGCAGCCCAGCGGCATTCACCCGGAGGTGGATCCTGGGGATGTGCCGCCTACTTGTGGGTTTTTCTGTTTGAACCGAAACGTTTGTGATATTGGCGGACCGAAATTCGGTAGAGACGTGCGGACGATGACGATTTCATTCAAAGGTGCGCAATTTCCAAAGGATGTAATCTTACACGCGGTCTTCTTCTACCTGCATTACGGTGTCTCGTACCGGGATTTGGTAGAAATCATGGCCGAAAGCGGTGTTGACTTGGATCGTTCGACGCTGAACCGATCGATAGGCAAGTATACCGGACTCGTGGCTGATGCCGCGAGTTATCGACGGCATGCTGCGGATCGAATCTGGCGCATGGATGAGACTTAATTGAAATTGAAGGGTGAATGGGTTTATCTCCATCATGCGAGCGAAGAATTTCGTGGCTGCTGACTCGTTTCGGCGTCGCGCAGTTTCTGCGATGGCGCGAGAGTATCGCGTGACCCAACGGTTCAGCGTGGTGTGCTCTACCGTTACGTCTCGTTCACCCATGATCTCTTCCAGGTCCCGGTATGACACGCCGTACCGGACACAGAAAAACATGTCGAACAGGTTAACGCCCTTCGGATTTTGAGCACCCTTGAAAGAGATCATGTATAGACTTTCGACTAATTGCTTTTTGCAGCCAATCAGTCGACAGCAGAGTCAGCGTCAATCGCAAAAAGCTTGCAACAGATCCCTCAGACCGCGCGACCGCAAATGGCCAAAACTCTGCAACAGATTCCGACACAACCCTTGGATGGTGAATGGGCTTTAGATATGATGCACTTCACATCACGAGGGATTGCATGCGTTATCTTCTGATGCAAATCACCATGTTTGTTTTCTTGGCAAGCGCGCTCCATGCGGAAAAACGCGACTATATCGAGCTAGCGCAGCAAGGATGGGGTTATGAGCTGCGCTCAACCATGTTGGGGCGCGATATGGCGATTCCCGTTCACATAAACGGGCGTGATCTGGTGGGTGCAGCCCTATGCCTTGTAGGCGAAAGGCCGCATCCCGAAACTTTGGAAGTTTTAAATACCTTTCGAGAACTGCTGAAACACAGTTTTGGGCACCCGACTCCGATGCGGTACGCCGGCCCTTCGGCGCGGGACTGCGGAACCGGCCGAACCGTGATTTTGCGGTTATACTCCGGACACCCTCCCAACCGCGATCTGTCAGCGGATATCGACTGGCTCAGCGACGTGCATCAGCTTGGATTACCTGAGGGTCGCGCCTATGTGGTGACGTCTCCGGCGATGGCGCAGACTTTCTTTGGTCGTCGGGGGCAGGGGACCCATATCGTGGTCAAGCAACCGGTTCATCATCGCGTTGGCAAGCTTGAGAAAGACTTTCACAAATCGATTTTATTGGAAGAGCTGTATCAGTCCTTCACATTTGGCATGGACATCCTGCTATATGATAAGTCAATGGGGTTCTTATCCAAGCTGCAGGAAACGCCGGTGAACCTGCAGCGCCTGCCATGGAGCTCGCATGATTTTATGCGCGCACTCTTGAATTCGAACCCCAGCGGTCTGTGTGCGTTTGACATCTTCATGATGCATGCCGTTGCGCAATCTCCAGCGGATCAAACCATTGACTCAAGCTTTATCGACTACATTGATAAGCAATATGATCGCCTTTGGGCTCAGGCGGATGAAACTCTGGCTGATCCACAGTTTGCGGCCTTGTTTGACGAAGGCTGCTCCACATCCGTTCGTGTGCCCAGGTAATACCATCTGCTGTGTTTTGCTGAACCGGTGACTCCGGGTAGCCTGAGTGCAGGCATTGCGCCTCAGGGTCTATGGGAGGAATTATGGACACAAGGCCTGAAAACCCGCCGCGCACGATTGCGGGATTGTCTGGGTATTTGTCGCAGGGGCTTGTTGGCCACGAGCGATTGGTAGAATCCTTGCTGATCGCCCTGCTGGAAGGCGGCCATCTTCTTGTGGAAGGGCCGCCCGGGCTGGCCAAGACTCGCGCCGTTAAATGGCTGTCGAACGCTGTCGAGGGCAGTTTTGCCCGTATCCAGTGCACGCCCGACTTAATGCCCTCGGACGTGACCGGAACGCCTGTGTACCAGCCCCATGAAGGCCGTTTTGAATTTGTTCCGGGGCCCGTGTTTCACACGCTTGTTTTGGTAGACGAGATCAACCGCGCGCCACCAAAGGTGCAGTCCGCCCTGCTGGAATCCATGGCAGAGCATCAGGTCACGGTTGGCAACGAAACACACGCACTGCCGGATCCGTTTCTGGTCATTGCCACCCAAAATCCGATTGAACATGACGGAACCTTTCCCTTGCCTGAGGCGCAGCTGGACAGATTCCTGCTGCACGTCGTGCTAGCTTTGCCGGATCTGGAAACGGAACGTCAGATTCTCGACTTGGTGATTGCTGAAACGCAGGAAGGTCCGCCAGATGTTCAGAAGATGACGCTTGCGGAATTAATGATTGCGCGTACCGAAGCGCAGGCAGTGCATGTGGCCCCGGAATTGCGCGACTATATTGTGCGCCTCGTGACCGCGACCCGTACGGGCCCGATTGCTGAACAAGTAGAACATGCGGTCTCGCCCCGTGGATCGCTGGCTTTGGCCTCGGCATCGCGCGCGCGCGCCTATTTGCGAGGTCGCGATTTTGCCCTGCCCGAGGATGTGGCGGCAGTTGCGCCCGATGCGCTTGCCCATCGCATGGTGCTGACATGGCGCGCCATCGCGAATGGCAAAAAGCCCCGCGAACTGGTGGCGGACATTCTGAATGTGGTCGAGCCGCTGTGACGGGCGTGCTGGCTCATGCGGGCGTCAGCCTGACAACTGATGCCTTGATCGCCTTGCGGCATGTTGCGTTGACTGAACACGAGAACTCGGCAATGGCGGCCTTGCCCGGAGGGTTTCTGACCCGAAAGCGCGGGCAGGGTATCGAGGTTGCAGATGTGCGCGAGTATGTGGCGGGTGATGATATTCGCCACCTGGATCGTGGAACAACCGCCCGCACAGGACGCCTGCATATCCGACAGTTTCAAGAGGAGCGGGATCGGGTTGCCCTGTTGGTTGCCGATTTCCGCGCGTCGATGTTCTGGGGCCTGAAGCGCGCCTTTCTCTCGGTTGCCGCAGCTGAGGCTCTGGCGTTGATCGGATGGCACATGGTTGAAAGTGGCGGGCGTGTGGGTCTGCTGGCGATTACGACCGACACATCCATCATTGTGCCGCCGCGCGGAAAAACGCGGGGGATGCTGGATGTGATTGGCGGTCTGGTTCAGGCCCATGTGCGCAGTCTGAATAGCCTGCAGAAGGGTGAGGATGTGGGCTGGACGCTGGAACACGCGCTTGCCGGTGTTGAACGCCTGACGCCCACCGGGTCCGAGATCATCATCGCGTCTGGCTTTGATCAGCAGGGTGATGGGTTTTCTGACCTGCTGGACCGGCTTGATCATCGCCGAAACCCACGTCTTGTCCTTGTGACTGAAAGCAAAACACATGAGATGCCAAGCGGCTGGTATCCGATCCAACTTTCAGATGGGCAGCAAAGGCGCGTTTATCTGAGTGAGGCGGCGCCTGATGATGTGGCTATATATCAGATGGTTGCCGCACATACGGCGCTTGTTTTGAATGCCAGCGACCCGGTTGAGCAAACGTCTCGCCGCATTTCGTCAGCCTTTGCGTCAAGATACGTGTCATGAGCGAGACGGCCCTCTCTGAGGCCACAATGCTGGCCAGTCTGCGGGACATCCATTTACCTGCTGAGGCTGCAGGCGGGGTGATTGCAGAATATGCGGTTGTCTTTGGTATCGCGGTTTTGGCGTCAGTAAGTTGCGTCAGCATCCTGCGATTTCTGAGTGTCAAGACTGCCGCAAACAAACCGATGGAACCTCTCGATCACTTTGCAGTTCAACCGGGTTGGTCTGCGGATCGGCGCAAGGTGGCGCTTTTGCACAGGCTACGCGCTCAGAACCCGACGCGTTATGCGGAACTGAGGGGTGAGTTGTATCAACCCGGTGGAGGCCCCGATCTGGAGACTCTGCAAGATGAGGTTGCGGGTCGTGTTTGAACTTGCTGATCCCTGGGTCTTGCTTCTGTTGCCGTTGCCTCTGGTGATCGTTCGTCTGATCAAACCACGGCCAGTTTTTGAACGCGGGTTCCCGGTTCCAGATCGCATTGGCGGGATGCTGCTGGCGGCAAGTCCTCGCGTCAACGCCGCGAACCGGCCCTTGGCAGATCGCCTTGCTTTGTGGGCCGTTTGGGCGCTGATTGTCGTTGCTTTGTCCGGTCCTCGTGAGTTGCAACCCGTCAGCGCCTTGAAGGTTTCAGGGCGGGACCTTGCGATCGTTTTGGATCTTTCAGGTTCGATGGTGCGGGATGATTTTTATCTCGATGGGCGCCAAATCACCCGGTTGGAGGCGGTGACAAGTGTCGGGTCCGAGTTCGCCAGACGCCGCGCTGGCGACCGAGTGGCATTGATAGTGTTCGGGTCCGAAGCCTATTTCGCCACGCCTTTCACATTCGATACTGAGGCAGTTGCGCGACGGATCGAAGAGGCCACGATAGGTATATCGGGCCGCGCTACCAACATTTCCGATGGTCTGGGCCTCGCTTTGAAGCGTCTCACTGACAGTCAGGCGGCGTCCCGCGTTGTGATCCTGTTGTCGGATGGGGTGAACAACGCGGGGGCCACGAACCCCCGAGGCGTGGCGGAATTGGCGGCTGAAATAGGCGTGCGGGTTCACACAATAGCGCTCGGTCCCAAAGACCTGCAAAGCGCAGAGGTAGGTGAACGCGGAGTGGTTGATGCGGCCACCCTGCGCACTATAGCCGAGGTATCAGGGGGCGAGGCTTTTCGCGTCAAAACCACCGATGATCTGATCGACGTGACGCAAGCGCTGGATCGGTTAGAAGCGACAGATAGTGCGGGCCTTACGGCTGAGGTCCACAAGTCCTATTGGACATGGCCCGCAGCAATGGCAGCGGCACTTGCCCTGATGGCGGCGTGGAGGCAGGCGCAATGAGTGAATTGGATTTCACTCTGCTCAGGCCGTTTTGGGGGCTTTCCGTGATCTTAATATGCGCGGTCAGCTGGTGGATTATACCCCGCACCGGCGGGTTCGGAGCCTGGGACAAGGTTACCGATCCTCAGCTAATGAAAGCGATGGCGGCGATTGGCAGGATCGAAGGTGGTTCGTTCCCGCTCACGCCAGTTGCCTTACTGCTGACCAGTGGGATCATTGCAGTTGCTCTGACTGGCCCGGCCATCGAACGGCGCGACGCGCAAACCTATCGCAATCTGGATGGCGTGTTGTTCCTTGTGGACGCGTCAGACAGCGTGGTGGAAGACAACCGCTGGCCACAAATGCTGAGCATGGGGCGTTTTGGCATCAGCGCTCTTGGATCCCGGCCCGGTGGTATCATTGTATTTGCAGGTGATGCCTATGTCGCGACGGACATGACGACGGATCACCGCCAATTGGGGCAAACTTTCTCTCTCATCAATGGCGAGACCGTGCCGGACAAAGGATCTCGCCCGGTACGTGCACTGGCTTTGGCGCTTCAGCGATTGGAGGAGGCGGGGATCCTTGCCGGGGACGTGGTGATATTCACAGATGGTGACGGATTGGGCTCAACTTCGCTGCATCAAGTCGCATCTCTTGCGTCGCGCGGAGCGCGCGTGTCTGTGGTGTCGCTGAAGACTCCGACGGCGCAGATGCAAACGCATACCGGTTCCGGAGGTGGCGCGGTGTTCACATTGGACCAGACAGATGACCTGGCGCTTTGGTTGGCTGATGACACCGCAACCAGGCTGGAACGGGCAGACTACCCCGTGCTGTTCTGGCACGATCTGGGGCGGTATTTATTATTTTTGGCACTGCTCCCCCTCTTGTTGATGTTTTGGAGGGAGCGCGCATGAGGTGGTTCGCGATCGCAGGTGCTGCTTGCATTGCTCTTGCTTTTGTCTTGGGAGGAGCTGCCCCATTTGGGCGCGTTGCATTGGCTATTGGTCTATATCCGATGGCGGCGAACCTGTTCTCCAATTCGGACTGGCAAGGTGTCGCCTTCTATCGTGCTGGGGAATTCGAAAAAGCCGCCGAAGCTTTCATGAGCGCCGGCAACCGATACAATCTCGGCAATGCCGAGGCCCAAAATGGTCAATTTGCTGCCGCGCTGGAGGCCTATGATCAGGCTATTGCCAAAGGTATTCCGGACGCTCAGGCGAATTTCGATGTGTTGGCCGCTTATTACGCGGGACAGCAGATCGATCCAGAGGCATTGGGCCTTTTTCCGGAACGCAAGTCAGGTCCCAAAGCGGAAAGCTTTGTGGCCCGTGGGAACGCGCGCGCGGCTGGAACGGGGAGTGAGGTCACGAATTCGAACACGATGCTGGGATTGGCAGAATTAGACAGCCGCGGGCGACTGGGTGTGCGGCGCATCTTTGATGACAAGTTCATGGTTGCAGACCAACGATGGCTCAATCAGCTGTCCGATGTTCCTGGTGAGTTTATGGCGGCACGGATTGCGCAGGAACACAAGCGCAGGGTGAAGCTGGGTCTTTCGCCTCCCGAAGCGGAGAGCCCGGAATGAAGTGGTTGGTCTTACTTCTTATCGCTTTCCCGGTTCATGTGCTGGCGCAGTCAAAGACTGTTTTGCCGTCCGAGGCATCGATAGAGGTCACCATCGAAGACGACACCTCTGTTCCCTTCACTCGTGAGATGGTGCTTTTGACGATCCGAGGTGTCTACCGTCGGCACATCACTCGGGAAGAACTTGTCCAACCCGATTTTGAGGGGTTCAGTTGGGCGCAGCTGGGGCCGGACAGTTGGTCCGAAGAAAGGATCAATGGTCGGAAATACAAAGTGTTTACCCGACGCATGGCGGTCTACCCGGTCGAAGCTGGCGAGCTTGCGATTGGTCCATTCATTCACCGGCTGACCCTGACTGACGAAAATGACGACTGGTTCGAACATGAGATTCAATCGGAGCCGTTAACCATTCAGGTGGCAGAAGCCCCTACAACGAAGGATTGGTGGTTTCCGGTGCGCAAACTGCAAATCTCGGACCAGTGGTCGAATGCCCCGGATCAACTTGCTCCGGGTGAGGGTGTCCTGCGCGTTATCCGGCTGGAAGCGTTGGGCGCCACCCCAGAGATGATACCGCCGATGCCGGAGTTAACCTCACCTTCGGCCCTGATTTTTGCGCATCCTGAGAAACGTCTTGTCGAACTGACACCGGAAGGACCAGTGACCTACGCATTCTGGCGCTGGACCATTCGCCCGTCTAACGACACGTCGGGCATCGTTGAGCCCCTGCGATTCAGCTATTTCGACACCTTCGCGCGCGAAGCTCGCGAGGTCACGATTTCACCTCAACGCATTGCCTACGGCACGGTCACCGGAGCGGTGCCCTCTGACAGCCCCGAGGAGGTAGCGCGCCCTGTGACGTTGCTGGAATGGCCCGTATTCGCAATCGCCGTTGTCGTCTCTCTGGCTGTTCTGGTATTGGGCATGTCGGGGCACAAAGTGGCCGCTTCAAGGGCATTGCAGCGATTTGGAGTGTTCGATCCACTGGTCCGAGAATTGCGGGGTTGCGCCAAGGCCGGTCGTGCGGACGGGCTGCGACAAGCTGCTGTTGCTATCTTACGTCGTGACGGATCCTCATCCGGACGCCTTGAGCAAATACGAGACTTTGACCGGCAGGTATTCGATCCCAAGGCGGCAGCACCTGATTTGAATGAATTTGCCAGGAAGTTCCTCAACAATTAGGCTCTCAGAGTCATCAAGCTTTTGTTACCTAAGGCAACTTTCGCTCGTATCAAAATGAAACAGTTGAACTGATCAGGAAATGCTGTACTTTTCCCATTGGAGGAGAAACCATGCATATTGCGGGATGCCCTGAACCGGTAGACCAAGTGTCCAGCGTCCTTATCGTTGATGATCATCCGCTGTTTAGCGACGCATTGGCTGCGGCGTTGCAACTGAATTTCGAGAATTGCCGGATTGAAAAAGCCAACACGCTTGCGCAGGCATTTGAGATACTTGGCGAGGGCTTCAAACCTGACCTGATCATGTTTGACCTCAAATTGCCGGATGTCACAGGTATTTCGGGTTTTCAACAGTTCCGACAGCGCTGTCCGAAGGTGCCGGTTCTGGTTATTTCGTCGCTTGCATCCGGAGAGCTTGTGCGCTCTTTGATGGATCACGGTGCGATGGGGTTTCTTCCCAAGGATACGCCAGCGCAAACACTCAAGATTGCGATCCAGGAGATTGCGGCTGGCCGTAAGTATGTGCCTGTCGAATTCAGCCGAGTTGAAGAGACAAAGCCAGCAGAAAGCATTGTCTATCAATCCAGTCCCGAACTTTCGTCGCTCACCCCGCAGCAAGTCAAAATTCTCAAGCTGATATGCGTGGGCCAATCCAACAAACAGATCGCATATGAGCTGTCGCTGGCCGAGGCGACGGTCAAAGCGCATATCACCGCTTTGCTGCGTCGCCTTGGTGTGCGCAATCGGACCCAAGCTGCTGTTCTGGTCGACTCGGTTGTCGCCCGTCATGCGCGACATGAGCCGGAGGTCAAATCCTTTCTTCAACACTAGGGGGCTTGCATGCGGGATTTGGAACATGGACCGAGTTTTATTGCTATTGGCCGCTCCACTAGCTCGGACCCGACAATCGCCGTTGAAGAAGCCTGCGCGGGCATTGATTGCCTCTCATCTTGCTTCGTCTTGGCCTTTGTTCCCAGCAACCATGATCCTGCGGAAATATCGCGTCGCCTGAACTGGAAGCTTGCGGGCGTTCCAGTTTTCGGCTGCACTACTGCGGGGCAAATAACGCGATCGGGTTATGAATCGGATGCGCTATTGTTGCTGGCCTTTCCCAAGTCCAACTTTCGATGCTCCTCCATTCTGTTCGAGGAACTCAGACCGCTGGACTCGACGGAAATTGCAGCCACCGCGCAACGTCAGGCCGAGAGGTTTCGTCATACGGCTGGATGGAACAGATTGGCGTTGGTGTTTTCAGATGGATTGTCCAAGCAAGAAGACCTGCTGGTCTCAACTCTGGAAACGGTTCTTGATGGATTGCCGATTTTTGGCGGCTCTGCCGGAGATGGCCTTCAATATGAAGAAACGTTTATTTTACATGGCGGCAGTGCCTACAGCAATGCAGCCGTCCTGTTGTTGATTGAGACCAACCTTGGTTTTCAAGGCATCGGCTTTGACCATTTCCTGCCAATCGGGTCGGAGATCATTATCACCGATGCCAATCCGGAAGAGCGCGTGGTCTATGAAATCAATGGCGCTCCGGCCGCACAGGAATATGCGCGGCTAGTCGGCTGCGCGGCCGAGGATCTTTCGCCCCTGGTCTTTGCAGAAAACCCGCTGCTTCTGCGGCAAAACTTGAATTACTACGTGCGCGCCATTCGCGAACCGATGGAGGGGGGCTCACTGTCCTTTCTCGCGGCGATTGATGATGGCCTCATCATGACTTTGGGGCGCGGGAAGGAGATCATCGAAACCCTCAAGGCCGGGCTTGATGTGCGTGACAATGCCGGATCGGCACCTGATTTCATCCTTGGGTTTGACTGTATTCTGCGCAAACTGGAAATCGAACAGAAACAGCTGAGCAAGCAGGTCTCTGACGTTTTGCAATCCCACCGGGTTGTTGGTTTCAACACCTACGGAGAGCAACAATCCGGTGTACACATGAACCAGACCTTTGTGGGGGTCGCCTTCTTTGAACCAGAGAAGCGGGACCTGAGCTGACCATGCTGAATCCAGACGATCCGCTCGAGATCCAGGTCTCGAAACAAGCCAAGATAATTGATGCGCTTATACGGCGCGCCAATCGCCAGAAAGATGTAGGTCCGTCTGCCTTCCAAGCGTTTCAGTCCGCGATTGAGTTGCAGCAGCAGGTGATGGAGCAGAGCCGTGATCTGGCGCGCGCAACCACCGAACTTGAAAGCGCCAGATACGAACGTGAGCAAACCCGCAAGAGTCTCGTCAAAGCGCTGTCTTCCATGGAAGAAGGGTTCGCGCTGTTCACCGATGGTGAGTTGAACCTGTGTAACGAGCTGTTTCAGGCGATCTTCCCGGACATGTCGGACATTGTCGGGCCGGGTCTCAGCTTGGGACGGTTCTTTCTATTGGTGCAAAGCAGCCCTGAGTTCGTTTCGTCCGACCATGGTATCTCGAACATGTTGGATACGCTGGAGCGCAATTGCCACACGGGCATGGTGTCAAGCGACGTGATCGAATTGCGTGGCGACCGTTGGTATCAACTCAGCGCGCAATACACGTCATCGCAGAACGTGGTTATTTTGCTGACCGATATCACTTCGGTTGTGCGTCGAAACCGCGATGAGAAAGAGACTCTGATTGACCGACAGGAAGACTACCTTCAGGCGGTTTTTCAAAACATGAGCTCTGGCGTATGCACTTTCTCGTCAGAGTCCCAGATCATGATGCATAATGCGCGGTTTCGAGAGATTCTGAACCTGCCGCTCTCTCTGTTGCAGGGAAACGTACCTGTGAAAACGCTCTTGGATCTGATGCGGACGCGCGGGCTGATCAAGGCCGATGATGAACGCAGGATCGGTAAGTGGCAGCACGAACTAAAAAGTCGGGGTTGGCTGCGCAAACGTGTGCGCGACGGATCGGATCGGGTTCTGGACATACAAGTCAACCAACTGCCAGATGGTGGTTTTCTGGTCGAACTCAAAGACGTGACACTGGAAGCGCGTGCGACCGAAACTCTGGAAAACCGGGTCATGGAACGCACGGCTGAATTAACCCATGCAAACGCCAAGCTGGTTCAGGAGTACGAAGAAAAAGCGCGGGTGGAAGAGGCACTGCGGATCGCGAAGGAACGAGCTGAAGCCGCAGTATCTTCCAAGACACGATTCCTTGCAGCGGCCAGCCATGATCTGCTTCAGCCGATCAACGCGGCAAAGCTGATGATTTCTACCTTGCTGGAGATCACGCGTGAGACCGAGCTGTATGAGATGATGGAGCGGCTGGACGGTGCATTCGGCTCTACCGAACAGTTGTTGCATTCATTGCTGGATATCTCAAGGCTAGAAACTACTGATCCGGATACGGTTTCACCCACGGATGTCAGTCTTGCGTCGATGATTGAGGGGATACAAGGCGATCAGACGCTGGTTGCCGAGACCAAGAACGTGAGGCTTGATGTTGTTCCGTGTTCGGAAACTGTAAACTCTGATCCGGTCTATCTTTTTCGCTCGATCCAGAACCTGGTGGTAAATGCCATCCAGTATACCGAACCCGGAGGCCGGGTTCTGGTGGGCTGTCGCAGGCGTGGTCATAAGGTCATCTTGCAAGTCTGGGACACGGGTATTGGTATTGCACTTAAAGATCAGGAACGCGTTTTCGAAGAATTCACACGGGCCGACAATGTGCCATTGGGGTCTGGCATGGGACTGGGGTTGTCAGTGGTAGACCGCGCTTGCCGACTTTTGGGCCATAAGCTGTCGCTTCGGTCAAAACCTGGTATTGGATCTGTGTTCAGCATTGAAATGGACAGGGTCGAAGCAGGACAAAGTGCCGTTGAACCCCTTGATCTTCTTGCGAACACGAGCGATGTGCCGCTCGATTTCATCGTTTTAGTGATCGAAAATGACCGTGATGTTCTATTTGGCACGACGCAGTGGCTGGAACAAAATGGTGCCAGCGTTATGCCAGCCCGGTCGCCGCAGGAGGCATTGCAATTCATAAGAGATATCGGAATGCCGCCCGATATCGTTCTGGCGGATTATCAACTGGATGATGGTGAAACCGGAGTGAACGCAATTCGTCAGATACGCGAAATGACGCAGACCCAGGTTCCGGCAATCTTAATCACCGCGGATCGCAGTGAAGCCTTGCGCAAAGACGGATTACAGCTTGAGATTTCGGTCATGACGAAACCGGTAAAACTGCCTCGGCTCCGGTCTTTGATCATATGGAAGACTCAGCGCGCTATCGTTACCAAGACGTTTGATACCGACAAAAGTCGGCGGTGACATGGGGCGATTAGCCCATACTCTCTTCAATGGGAGGACAAGATCATGAGAGTGTTTCTATACGGGCTCGCAATTTCGATTTGGAGTTTAAATCCAGCGTCTGCGGCCTCGATTGATGCAGAACAGGCTTATGAATTGCTGTTTCAGGATGGGGTTCTGGACACTATCGCAAGGGATAAGGAACTGATCTACCAGCGCACCGTCACGAACCAGATCAGGCCCGATGCAGCCGAACGTGATACCGGCGATATCGCTCTCAGTTTCAGGGAAGACGGGGCCGAAATGGCGCATCTGGAGTTTCGTCAAAACGACAAACACCGCGCTATGGGCGTTTTCCCGGCCAGCGTCGGGAATCCGATGATCATGGTTTTTTACGAAAGCGCCATCCGGGATATGGCTGAATCCGCCGGAGGCAGTCCATTCTACATCCGAAACCGTGTCAAAGATGCGCTGGTTCAACCTGCCGAGGTTGTCGAAGGTGAGGCTGTGGTCGACGGCAAAACCATCTCCGTACAGACCATCCTCATGCGTCCTTTCGCTGAGGATCCTAACCGGGACCGGATGCAAGGGTTCGGAGATCTCGTCCTCAGCGTTACGGTGTCAGAGGAGGTTCCGGGTTGGTATCTGCGCCTGGTTGCAGAAGCCGCACCGGAAGGCGAAGGCGCAGCAATCTATCGATCGGAGATGCAGTTTGAAGGCGTGCTGGAGGGTCGCGAATGAAAGCCCTAGACCTTAGGTGGGAAAGTATCCGCATGACCTGTACAGCTATGGTCGCGGCTGTTCTGGTTGCACCGATCACAGCGTCAGCACAAAGCGTCGCCGACCGGCTCAACGATTACCCTACCGCTGCGCGCGCGGATTACGTATTCGCATGCATGGTAACCAACGGCCAGACCCGCGAGATGCTGGATCGGTGCTCATGTTCAATCGATCTGATCGCTTCAATCCTACCTTATGAACAATACGAACAGGCGGAGACTGTCCTTTCGATGCGTCGGGTCGGGGGCGAGCGAATGGCGTTCTTCAAAAGCGCCGTACTGGCCGAAAACATGGTGGCTGACCTGCGCCGGGCGCAGGCCGAAGCAGAAGTTGTCTGTTTCTGAGTGAAACGGGAACCAGCCGGTTAGCTGGCCGCAGCCTTGGGCAGATCTTTCTCGAATGTGTTGCCTTCGGTATCCGTTGCCTTGACCGTCAACATGGTTGAGCCGTTGTCGTTATAGGAAAAGCGAAATGCCGGGTTCTCTGAGATCGAGATACCGCCGTCCATGGTGAACAACAGCTCATCCCCCTGCCAGACTTCGATGTGGTCGATGAAATGCGCAGGAATGAACAATTGCGTAACCTGATCGCGCTGTAAGCCGGAATAGTTCGGGTGCCGGATCATGATCTGTGCTTCACGGCGTGGTGTTGAAATCTGCGCTTCTTGCCCAAAGCTGCGCAGCTTCATCTTACCCATCGACGCCAAAGCGACCTCGGGGTCTTTACTGGCTGGTGCCGAGCAGCCGCCCGAGGCTTTGACAAACCGGCCCGTCATGCGGAGACCTTCCGGCGTTTCTGCGATCACGCGGACATTCGAGTATTGGTTCACGCGGACTCGCATTTCGAAATCCAACTCACCCATGGCAGGTGAAAACGTGAAGACACCTGCGATTGGCGCGGGGTTTTCGTCGATCACCACAGTGGCGGCAGAGATTTTGACATTTGGATCAAGCTGCTTCAGAACGATGGGCACCGTTGCCGCGTCGTGTGCCCTATAGGGTGCGTCCAGTGAAAGCAGCGTATCCGCACTCCCTATTTGAACATCGCCCACCACATCGTATTGCAGGTCGTGCCAGGTTTCGCTGTCGACTAGCGGATTCTTGACCGGCTGTTCCGCCCAAGCGGGCAAGGATAGCGCAAGTGAAAGGATCGCTGCGGGTGCAATTGCTCTGGCCATGTGTTTTCCTCCGGCAACCGGTACCGCGGATTATGCCACAAAACCCCGGGAAATTATATGCCGACGAAAGGCGGTGTGGTTCTGGCAGTGAACTGTGCCAAGGTTCGGGATGGAGGGTTGCCATGTTTGAAGCCGTGATTTTGCTATGCGCGCAGGCTGCGACCGAGCCCTGCAGAGAGCAGCTTTTGCCGGGCTACGAGGCTGAAAATCAAGCTGAGTGCGAACAAAAACTTAAGGCGCAACCTCCGTCGCTTTCCGACGGTCACAGCGGTGAACCCGTCTGCCAAGCCATTGGGAGGGTATTGGAATTTGATGAAGTTGCCCCCGGCCTTTTCGTGCATCGCGGTTTGATTGAAGAGCCTAACGCGGACAATCTGGGCGACGTGTCGAATATCGGATTTGTCATCGGACTAGACAGTGTTGCAGTGATCGACACAGGAACAGCTCCCTGGATGGGAGAAGCCATTTGGCGCGCTGTTCGGGCAGAGACGGACAAACCCGTCAGTCACGTCATTTTGACCCACATGCACCCCGATCACACTCTCGGAACTGCGCCGCTGACCCTGACAGGGGCGCAGATAATTGGCCATGTGGGGTTGGAGAGAGCGTTACTGGACCGACTGAGCAATTACGTTGAAAGCCTGAGCGCCGCTATCGGTTCCGACGCCTATGTGGGTGTTGGGCCAATTTCTGTCGATATCGCTGTTGAATCCGAGGAAGAGATTGATCTGGGTGGGCGCAAACTGATCCTGCGTGCCTGGTCCAGAGCTCATACCGGGAATGACCTGACGGTCAAGGATGTGAACACCGGCGTTATGTTCGCAGGCGATCTGGTGTTTCATCGGCACACCCCAGCCTTGGACGGCCAGCTGATCGGCTGGCAGCGTGTTCTAAAAAAGATGACCGAGCTGAATATTACCCAAATCGTGCCCGGCCATGGTGGCCCGATCCTGGCCTGGCCAGAAGGCGCCGAGGACATGGTGCGCTATCTGGATGTGTTGGAAACTGACACACGCGCCGCAATCGACACGGGTCAGCGACTGGGCGATGCGGTTGAAACAATCGCTCAAAGTGAAGCGGAACAATGGGAATTGTTTGACGCTTATAACCCGCGCAACGCCACGGTCGCATTTACCGAACTTGAATGGGAATAGCCCTGTCAGCGAATGGCGCGGTTCAGGTTCTTTGCGGCTTTCAAATTGGTCTGATCTGCGCCCTGAACATCGGTCAGCCGCGTTGCGGTCAAATCGGCATCCGTAAAATCAGCACCTGACAATGTGGCCCCTGTCAGGTCTGCCCCACCCAATGTGGTCATCGACATGTCCGCACCGGTGAAATTTGCGTTGGGCAGTTTGGCAAATTCCAGATCGGCGCGCGACATTTGTGCATTGGCAAAATCCACATCTGACCCGTACGCCGAGGTCAGGACGCCACGCATTAGGCCCATGGATTGGTTGCGCATATCGGCGGAAAAATCTGCCCCTTTGAACACCGCTCGGGTCAGATTGGCCTTGGTGAAGTCAGCGGCGGTTCTGGCATTTGTGAAATCGGCATCGGTCAGGTCCGCCTTGCTGAGTTGGGTCTGGAATAACTCGGCCCCAACAAGCGATGCGCCTGAAAGGTTCGCTCCGATCATCCAGGACTGGCTCAGAACTGCGCCGTCCAGTTTTGAACCCGACAAATTGGCGCCGTTTAATGAGGTCGCTCGCAGGGTCGCATTGCTGAAATCCAGTCCGGACAGGTCCAGATTGTTGAGCCAGACCCGGGTAAAATCGGCGGGGGTGTCGGTTGTGGCTGCGTCGAGCCGGGCAACAACGTCGGCACGGGTCATTTGCGCCTCGGTCATTTTGGGCAATGTCATGTCAACACCACTCAGCGGTGATTGGCCAAGGGCTGTTAGAGGCGCAAGGGTTAGTAAGAGGATCAGTAGGGGTTTCATGCGTCCCTCCTGCGTTTGTTGACCGGCTAATTATCCCTGATCCGACGTCAATTGCTGAAGCATTTGCGAGATCGCAAACAGACGGCGTTCCAGAATTTGCGGAGTTTCGCAAAGATAGGTGATCGAGCGCTGACGGTCTGTATAGATCAACTGGTCCCAATCCAGCTGTTCTTCAAGGGCGTCAACGCGGTCATAATCCGGTGGGTCGGCAGCCAAGGCTTGCTCCATTTCCACGCGGGCAAGATCAATCTTTTCGGCCATTTCGATCTGGTTAAGCGAAAACTCTCCTATCCCGGCTATTATGCGCTTGCGCCGTTTCGATAATGAGTCGAAGACACGCTGAAACACCAATCCCAGAACATCCGGATCCCCATTGTAGCGCGCAGCAAATTCCGCAACGCGGGGCTGAAGGTCTTCCAACTCAATTCGTCTCAGGGCCAGCAGCCCGGCAATTTCGTCAATGTCGGCGTCGTTTTGGGCGGATTCACTATCGGCGATCTGGTGTGGCCACATAAGACCCAGTGACAGATCTTCGACCTTGCGTTGAATACACGGCCAGGTTGGATCGGAAAAATCTGCGGCAAAGTTTGGTCCAGCCGTGCCGAGCCACACCAGGGCCATAACAATTAGCTTGCCGTTCGACATCTCAGCTCTCCTCCACGCGGATAGTATGCATGAAATCTGCGCGCCAAGTCCATTCAACCCAATACACACCATTGTCTTAATTGTTAGAACACGGGGCTGGCCCTCATACTCTAACCAAGCAGTCGGTCTAAGAATGATTCCGCTGCAAGGGAGGACAGACAGAATGAGAACACGCGCGGCGGTTGCTGTGGCGGCGGGACGACCTTTGGAAATCATGGAGGTTGAACTGGATGGCCCGAAGGCAGGTGAAGTCCTGATCGAGATCAAGGCAACCGGACTATGTCATACGGATGAGTTCACCCGTTCGGGCGATGACCCTGAAGGAATTTTTCCTGCAATTCTGGGCCATGAGGGTGCCGGGGTTGTATTGGAGGTCGGTGAAGGCGTCACCAGCCTTGAGGTTGGGGACCACGTGATCCCGCTTTACACCCCCGAATGCCGCGAGTGCGAGTATTGTCTGAACCCCAAGACGAACCTGTGCCAGAAAGTGCGCGCTACACAGGGGGCGGGTCTGTTGCCGGACGGAACGACCCGGTTCAGCATGCTTGATGGCACGCCGATCCATCACTACATGGGCTGTTCGACCTTCGCCAATCACACCGTGGTGCCCGAGATCGCCTTGGCCAAAGTGCGCAAGGACGCGCCGTTTGACAAAATCTGCTATATCGGCTGCGGCGTCACCACTGGTATCGGGGCCGTAATCAACACCGCCAAGGTTGAGATCGGATCGCGCGGCGTTGTGTTCGGTCTCGGCGGTATCGGCCTGAACGTGATCCAAGGTCTGCGCATGGCTGGCGCGGATCAGATCGTTGGTGTCGATCTGAACGATGGCAAAGCAGAGATGGCAACGCATTTCGGTATGACCGATTTCGTGAATCCCTCGAATGTAAGCGGCGATATCGTGGCGCATCTGGTCGAACTGACCGGAGGGGGTGCGGATTATACCTTTGACGCCACAGGCAATGTTGGCGTGATGCGCACTGCTTTGGAATGCGCGCACAAAGGGTGGGGTGAAAGCATCATCATCGGTGTCGCACCCGCCGGGGCTGAGATTTCGACGCGTCCCTTCCAACTGGTCACCGGCAGGTCGTGGCGCGGCACGGCGTTTGGCGGTGCCAAAGGTCGGACGGATGTCCCGAAAATCGTCGACTGGTACATGGACGGCAAGATCGAGATTGATCCCATGATCACACACAAATTGACGCTGGATGAGATCAACCACGGCTTTGACCTGATGCACGAAGGTAAGTCGATCCGCGCGGTGGTGGAGTACTGACATGGATCTAAAGGTCATTTCGCAAAACCGCAGCTTCGGAGGGGAGCAGACTGTCTACTCCCATCCCTCCGCGACATGCGATTGCGAGATGACCTTTGCCATCTACCTGCCGCCTCAGGCCAGATCTGGGCCGGTGCCTGTTCTGTGGTATTTGTCCGGACTGACCTGCACTCATGAAAACGCGATGACCAAGGGCGGTTTTCAGGAGGCGGCGGCGGACTATGGTGTAGCGGTTGTGTTTCCCGATACGTCTCCGCGTGGTGACAACGTTGCCGATGATGATGCCTATGATCTGGGACAGGGGGCAGGTTTTTATGTGAACGCCACCCGTGATCCTTGGCGGTCGCATTTCAGAATGTATGACTACATCGTTGACGAGTTGCGCGACATAGTTGTGAAGAATTTTCTGGTTCAGGATCGTCACGGGATCACGGGTCATTCCATGGGCGGCCACGGCGCGATCACGATCGCGATACGGAACGCTGACAAATTCAGATCTCTTTCAGCATTTGCGCCGATTGCGCACCCGACACGTTCGGATTGGGGCCGCAAACAGCTCAGCAGCTATCTGGGTGACGACGAAAACACCTGGGTCGAGCATGACGCGACATTGCTGTTGGAAGAACACGGCTGGAAAGGGGATCTGCTGATCGATCAGGGTGCGGATGATCAGTTTCTCGATCTGCTCAAACCCGAAGCTTTGGCCAACATGATGGCCAAGCGCCGCCAGCCCGGACAGATCAGAATTCAGGAAGGGTATGATCATTCATATTTCTTCGTGAACAGCTTTGCGCGTGATCATGTCGAATGGCACGCCGAACGTCTCAGCCAATGAAAACAGCAAGGAAAGAATGATAGTGTTCAGAACGGTAATCACGGCAACCTGCCTCATGCTAGCACCCGCCTTTGCAAGTGCCGAAGGCGATCCCGAAGCGGGTGAGAAAGTCTTCCGCAAGTGCAAAGCCTGTCACGCTGTGGGCGAGGGAGCAGAAAACAAAGTCGGTCCCATGCTGAACGGTATCGTTGGGCGTCAGGCTGCAACCGTTGAGGGGTTTGGCTATTCCCCGACCCTCATCGCGCTGTCCGAAGAAGGGCTGGTCTGGACACCCGAGGAGCTGGACGCGTTTCTTACGAAACCGCGCGACTATGCGAAGGGAATCAAGATGACCTTCGCTGGTCTGCGCAAAGAGGACGATCGCACCAACATCATCGCATATCTTGCAACCTTTGAGGAGCCAGGTTCGTAAGAGATTGCATTGCTCGCCCGTCGATGTGACCGCAAAAGGGCCGGTCTGGGCGAGCATCAACAGACACCGCAATCCGACCTGGGTGAGGTGTTGTAATGCAGCGAGAACGCTGCACGAAAGGGAGGAGATTGAATGAAAAATCTATCGCTTTGGACCTCCGGGATTGCCATTGCGCTGGCCACTGCGGCATATGCCAATGACGACCTGATTGCCCAGATGGAGAACTCGAAACAATGGGCGATCCAAACGGGTGACTACAAAAATCAGCGCTACTCCGAACTGGACCAGATCAACGCCGACAACGTTGGTGATCTGCAGGTTGCGTGGACCTTCTCGACCGGCGTTCTGCGCGGGCATGAGGGTTCGCCGCTGGTGATTGGCGACATGATGTATGTTCACACGCCGTTCCCGAACATTGTCTATGCTCTGGATCTGGCCAATGACGGCAAGATCGTCTGGAAATACGAGCCCAAGCAGGACCCGGACGTTATTCCGGTGATGTGCTGTGACACCGTAAACCGGGGTGTGGCCTATGCGGATGGCAAGATCTTCCTGCATCAGGCGGACACCAAAGTTGTGGCGCTGGATGCCAAATCTGGCGACGTTGTTTGGGAAGTCCAGAATGGTGACCCGGCGATTGGTGAAACCAACACAGCCACTGTGTTGCCCATCAAAGACAAAGTCATTGTTGGCATTTCGGGCGGTGAGTTTGGTGTGCGCGGATCGGTTACGGCCTATGACATGAACTCGGGCGAGCAAGTCTGGCGAGCCTATTCCATGGGGCCGGATTCGGACATCCTCGTTGATCCTGAAAAGACCACGCATCTGGGTAAGCCGGTTGGCGCAGACTCGGGTACAAATACCTGGGAAGGTGATCAGTGGAAGATCGGCGGCGGCACCACTTGGGGCTGGTATTCTGCGGATCTGGACGAAAACCTGATGTACTATGGCACGGGTAACCCGTCGACTTGGAACCCGGCGCAGCGCCCGGGCGACAACCGCTGGTCCATGACCATCATGGCGCGTGATATCGATACCGGTATGGCCAGATGGTTCTATCAGATGACCCCGCACGACGAATGGGACTATGACGGCATCAATGAAATGATCCTGACGGAACAGGAAATTGATGGCACCGAGCGCAAGTTGCTGACCCATTTCGACCGCAACGGCCTGGGATACACCATGGACCGTGTCACGGGTGAGCTGCTGGTGGCCGAAAAGTTCGACCCGGTTGTGAACTGGACAACGGGCGTCGACATGGATCCCAACAGCGAGACCTATGGTCGCCCGGCCGTGGTCGCTCAGTATTCGACGGAACAGAACGGCGAGGACGTGAACTCGACCGGTATCTGTCCGGCAGCTCTGGGCACCAAAGACCAACAGCCTGCAGCCTATTCGCCGAAGACTCAGCTGATGTACGTGCCCACCAACCACGTCTGCATGGACTATGAGCCATTCCGCGTTTCCTATACCGCTGGTCAGCCTTATGTGGGCGCGACTCTGGCGATGTATCCGGCACCGGATAGCCATGGTGGTATGGGTAATTTCATCGCGTGGGACAACACCGACGGAAGCATCAAGTGGTCGCTACCCGAGCAGTTCTCGGTCTGGTCCGGTGCTCTGGCAACAGCGGGTGATGTTGTATTCTATGGGACGCTCGAAGGCTATCTGAAGGCCGTTCACGCTGAAACCGGTGAAGAGCTGTACAAGTTCAAAACACCGTCCGGCATCATCGGCAACGTGATGACTTATGAGCAAGGTGGCAAGCAGTATATCGGCATCCTGTCAGGTGTTGGTGGCTGGGCCGGTATTGGTCTGGCGGCTGGTTTGACTAACCCAAATGACGGTCTGGGCGCCGTGGGTGGCTATGCCGCTCTCAGTGACTATACTGCGCTGGGTGGTCAGCTGACTGTGTTCGCACTGCCGAACTAAGCCAAAGAACTGACCGGCGCGACCCGACCGGACCGCGCCGGTTTTCACCTGTAAAAAAACGAGCTTTCCATGAACCACTCTGTACGTCTTCTGGCATCTGTTCTTTTGTCCTGCTTTCCCGTTGCCGCGATTGCTGACAATCTGGCGGTCTCTTATTCCGAGGATGGGCGGTACTACACCGAAGACGATATCCCGACATTTAACGTGGCCGAGGATGGAACTGTGGACTGGATGACATTTTCAGGCTTCCGGCGCTATCACGCGGAATGCCATGTCTGTCATGGTCCGGATGGTGAGGGCTCGACCTATGCGCCGGCTCTAAAAGAGTCAGCGCTGGATATGGATTATTATGACTTTGTCGACATCGTCACGAATGGTCGACAGGTGGTGAATGCCGCTGAAAACTCGGTGATGCCGGGATTTGGCGACAACCCGAACGTGATGTGCTTTCTGGATGATATCTATGTATATTTGAAAGCTCATGGATCCGGTGCGATCCCACGAGGTCGCCCGCCCAAGAAAGAGGCGAAGTCCGACGTGATCCGCGAGGATGAAGATGCGTGCATGGGTTAAGGCCTGTCTTGTTCTGACGGTGCTTGGCGTCTGGCTTGGTCAGGCGCAGCCTGCACAGGCCCAAACTTCTGATCTGGTGTCAAAGACAGCCTTTCGCGTTTGCGCTGACCCTGCCAATTATCCCGTATCGTCCGAGGATGGATCTGGATATGAAAACCGGCTGGCCGAACTGATTGCCGCAAAGCTGGAACTGCCGGTGCAATATGTCTGGTTTCCGCAAGCGACAGGCTTCATTCGAAACACACTCGCTGCGAAGCGATGTGATGTCGTGATCGGCTATGCGCAAGGTCATGAGTTGGTGCAGAATACCAACCACTACTATACCTCGGCCTATGCGTTGATTGTGCCGATGGACAGCGATCTGGCTCAGGTGGATCGGTTGAATGACCCCGCGCTTAAGGGCCGAAAGATCGGGATCGTGGCGGGTACCCCGCCGGCGGCGCATATGGCGCGGAATGGACTGATCGGACAGGCCAAGCCTTACAACCTTTTCGTCGATCGACGCGTGGAAAGTCCGGCTATCGATATGCTGGATGACCTGCAATCGGGCGAGATTGATGCGGCCATCCTCTGGGGTCCGCTGGGCGGACCATTGGTCAAGGCAGACTACCCAGAATTCAAGGTGATCCCGCTTGTCAACGAAGACCTGCCGCCGCGTTTGTTCTATCGCATCACCATGGGTGTACGGCAGGGTGAGAAGGTCTGGCAGCGGCAGCTGAATTCACTGATCCGCCGCAATCAGGATGAGATCAATGCTGTTTTGGCCGAGGCCGGTGTTCCACTTGTGAATGATCTGGGGACTGAGGTGCTGGACCTGTCGCAATGATGCGCGCGTTCATGGCACTTGCGTTCATCTCGACCGCCGCGATGGCGCAGACCGTCCCCGAGCCCAGTGACTACCGCATGGATCACTACCGTGCGCCGGTGCCGGATCAAGTCACCGGCGGCACAACAATCGGTCCGGAAGAAGCACACGCGCTGTGGCAAGATCAGACCGCCGCGTTCATCGACGTTTTGCCACAGCCACCTAAGCCAGCCAATCTGCCCGAGGGCACGCTTTGGCGAGACAAGCCGCGCGATAGCATCCCCGGAACGATCTGGCTACCCAATGTCGGCTATGGTGCAATCGCTGACGTCACGGCTGACTATTTTCGATCCGGGTTAGAGGCCAGCACCAATGGCGACGTTGAGCATGGTATTGTGTTCTTCTGCCTCGAAGACTGCTGGATGAGTTGGAATGCCGCCAGACGCGCAATCGAATGGGGGTACGTCAACGTCTATTGGTTCCCAGAAGGCACCGATGGCTGGGCCTTATGGGGGTATCCACTCGAACGGGTCGAGCCGTTTCCAGGTCAGCCCGTCGCTGGGGACGGCTGATTCAAAAACCCGCCAGCTTCTTGTGCAAATGGCTGACGGTGCCGTCTGTATCCGTCATCGTTACATCAACTGCTTGTGCCCGGCTCGGAACAGATATGCCAACCCTCGGGTTTTCAGACAGTGAAATCGATCCGGTCATCTGAACATAACCCGCGCCATCAAGATCAATATCCACAGTTTCCACGTAGCGCATCGGTATGAACAACAGGGAAATCTGGTCCATCTGCATTCCCGAATGCGACGGATGATCAATGTTCAAATCCATCTTGCTGGCGCGATCCGCACCTAGATTGGACAACCGTGAACGCATATCCAGCGCAGGTACACGACCGACAAGTTCGGCCTCCATCGTTCCGAGGTTTTCCAACGCCAGTTTTGGGTCAGTTCCGGGTGGTGCGGCGCAGGCCCCAAGGCCCGAAGTTTTGACGAAGGTTTCCGACACCCAAAGGCGGCCATCCGTGGTTTCGGCAATGACATGCATCGGGGTCGGACCATTCACGCGCATGGTCACATCGAAGTAGAAGCTCGGTAGCGGTTCATCCAATTCGAACACAGCAGAAACAGGCATCGGGTTTTCATCCAACACCAAAGTCACTTTCGCTACATTCGTTCCTCTGGGGGCAACGACCTGAGCCGCAAGCTCGGTCCGTGTGTCATCGGGTGTGCGATAGGGCGCATCGATCGCGATCAACGCGTCGCCGTTCTGCATTGGCCGGTCGCCATAGAGAAGCGCGCGGACATTGTCCCACGCCTCGTTCGATGCCCAGGCCGGAGCAACCAGCACGCAGAACAGGGCTGCAATCAGGTGAGAAGCCTTCATTGTCTTCCTCCTTGCAGAAATCTACCAAAGGCACGCGGCCCATCGCAGGTTTCTATCGTTTCTACCACGGACAGCGACTTAGGGTCCACGATGCTGACAGTGTTGTCGAACCAGTTTGCAACGACCACCAGATCCTCGCCGGTTGTTGCGTCGATGCCCTCCGGGTATTCCCCGACCTCAAGCAGAGCTTCGTCCTCCAACGTCTCCAGAGTGATAACGCTGAGCGTATTGGCATATTGGTTCGTGACGAATGCACGATCGTGGGCAAAGGCTATTCCATAAGGACGTTCGCCAACGGGGACCGTAGCTATGACCGCGCCGGATTCGACATCGACAACGCTGACATCATTGCTGCCGACATTGCCGACAAAAAGCCGCCCATCAGGGGCAAAGCGCAATCCGAAGGGGCGGGTGCCAACGGTTATGATGTGAAGTGTTCGTAGAGTCTCTGCATCGAAAACCGAAACCTGATTGGAGTTCTTGTCAGCCGAGGCCAGAAAACGTCCATCGGATGAAATCGCGATCCCGGCCGGGGCAGTGCCTGTTGGCAGTTCTGTCAGAACCTCCAGACTTTCGCTGTCCAGAACCCAAAGACGAGAGTTGAACCAATCAGATACAAATACCCGCCCACGTGCAGGGTCTAGCGCGATTCCGATGGGACCACCATCGAGCATAACCTGCGCTATCGCCTCACCCGTTTCTGCAGACAAACGCCGCACCGTTTTACTATCCGGGGACACGGTGAACAGCGTACCGTCCAACCCTACGGCCACGCCCGCAGGCATGCCCGGCAGCGGCCAGCGGGCCGTTTCCTGCATTTCGGAAAGGTCAATGCGACTGAGTTCCTCACCGTTTTGGCAAGTGATGAACGCCGTCTCTGCTGGCACCGGGCTGCCAGAGAGCACCGTAAGCAATATCAAGGATCGGCTAGCTTGCCGCACCAAAACGCTCGATCAACGCATCGAGGCCGGCCTGATACACCCCTGTCACGGCGGCGATGGCGGCTTCGTCATTCAGTTCGGCTGGTGGATCGTTGTTTGGATAACCGCGATAAAAGGCCCCGCGCCATTCGATCATCGAACCGCCCCCGTCGCGCGGTTTGACCGTCAGGTGCGATGAGTAATTGGTAACAGGCAGCACCTCAACCGCGACCTCGGTGATGCGGTAGGAATAGCTCATCTTTTCGTCGCTGTATTTATACAGAATCTCGTCAATCGTCGGCCCACCTTCCTGACCGAGTGTTAGCACCCGGGTCGCGTCGATCTCGTTGCCGCCTTTGCCTTCGGTCGCATACACGGCGGGATGCCATGACATGTCATCAAAGTTCCCGACAACAGCCCAAACCTCTTCGGGCGAGGCCGCGACTTCGGCGGTCAACGTGACTTTCTGCCGGGTCGGCCCGTGGGCCCAGACCATGCCCGGAACCAGTAACGCAGCGGTTGTCGCAAGAAGCGTTCGTCGATTCATCCAGTATCCTCCCTGAATGCGCTTGGCGGTATTTGGCACGGCCTCTCGACCGCGTGTTCCCGGTCAAAACTGACGTGCAATCACGCTTAACAGGTCTCCCTTTACGACCCCCTGCGAAACCGTAGGGGGTCGTGGGAAACCATAGCAAGATCAACCGCATACGGGCATTCTTATAAAATAAGAATCGAGCTTAATCATGAAGCTGATACGCTTTGTTTTACAACATGGCCAAAAGTATCGATTACGTTCTTAGGGCGTTTCACCCTTGATGAGCCAGCCTGATCACTCGGGCAACGGGAGGGCATCTTGATTATTCGCGTGCTGCCGCTGCTTGCGGCGCTGTTCTGGTGTGTTTCTGCGGTGACCGCGGCGGCGATCGATGTGAAAGCTGCGGTGCTACGGATCGACTACCCGTCGCTTTTGCCGATCTCGCGATATGATCTAAAGCCGGCTGATCTGGGCTTTGCCGGTGCCGCGCTCGGGGATGAAGATAACAGCACGACCGGCGGATTTCTGGGACATACTTACGAGACTGCAACCGTTGCGGTTTCACCAGAAGAGGCCGACGCTGCAATGGACCAGATCCTATCAGACGGTGTGCGCCTGATCGTTCTTCTGGCCGAGGCCCCCGACGTTTTGCGCCTGGCGGACAAGGCGGCGGAGGCTGGGGTACTGGTTTTCAATGCGTCGGCATCGGATACCGAATTGCGGGATGCAAATTGCCGCGGCAACCTGCTGCATATTGCTCCGTCCCGTGCCATGACAGCTGATGCAGTGGCGCAGTTTGCGGTCTGGAAGAAGTGGGACGATTGGTTCTTGCTGGCCGGTTCAAACCCTGAAGATATCAAATTGGCTGATGCCTATCGCCGCGCGGCTACCAAGTTTGGCGCGAAGATTGCAGAGGATCGGACTTTTGCGGATACCGGAGGCTCTCGGCGGACGGATTCCGGCCATGTGCTGGTTCAGCGCCAATTGCCGCTGGATACACAAGATGTGCGAGATCATGATGTGGTGATCGCTGCAGACGAAACCGATTACTTCGGGCGTTACCTGTCTTACCACCTTTGGACCCCGCGCCCGGTGATGGGATCGGGTGGCCTGCGCCCGACAACATTTCATGGCGCGCATGAGGCATGGGGTGCAACCCAGTTCCAAACCCGTTTCGAGGAACTGACGGGTCGCTATGTTCGACCAGAGGATTACAACACCTGGCTTGCACTGCGCGTGATTGGCGAGGCGGTAACCCGCGCCATTACGGCAGAACCTGACGGCGTGCGTGACTATGCCTTGTCGGACCAGTTCGAGCTTGCCGCCTTCAAAGGACAGAAAGTGACGTTCCGCGATTGGAACGGGCAACTGCGCCAGCCGATCCTTCTGTATGACGGGTCGATCACCGTCAGTGTCAGCCCGCAGGAGGGGTTCCTGCACCAGATCTCACCGCTCGATACAATGGGTTTGGATCGGGCGGAATCCAGTTGTCGGGCATTTGAATAACCGGAGGTCTTGATGAAACGACTATTGTTGACCGTTGCCTGTGCCGCGCTGACCTCTGGTCCTGCGCTGGCGGGCAAGGCCTTTGTCTCGAACGAGCGGGGTAACACCATCACCGTGGTGGATACCGAAACCTGGGAGGTGATCACCGAATTTCCCGGCGGCAACCGCCCGCGTGGCATCACCGTCAGCCCGGATGGCGGAACGCTGTATGTTTGTGCCTCGGATGACAATATCATCCGAGTATTTGATACCGAGACCTATGAGGAACTGCCCAGCTTGCCCTCGGGCCCCGACCCTGAGCTTTTCATCCTGGAACCCTCGGGTAAACGGCTATACATCGCCAATGAGGACGACAATCTGGTTACGGTCACTGATACTGAAACCCGTACAATTCTGGCCGAGGTGCCGGTCGGCGTCGAACCCGAAGGCATGGGGATGAGCCCGGACGGCAAATTTGTGGTCAACACCTCTGAGACCACCAATATGGCGCATTTCATTTCCACTGAGGATTACACCATCAAGCACAACGTCCTGGTCGATCAGCGCCCGCGTTATGCCCAATATACCGCCGATGGCAATCGCCTGTTTGTGACCTCGGAAATCGGTGGGACAGTCTCGGTTATGGATATAGCCGAGGACGGAACGCCCACAGTTGTTGGCAAAATCAGCTTCGAGGTGCCCGGGGTGCAACCGGAATGGTTGCAGCCCGTCGGAGCGAAGGTAACCTCGGATGGCAAACGCCTGTTTGTTGCTCTGGGGCCTGCAAACCGTGTTGCCGTCGTTGACGCACAAAGCCTTGAGGTTTTGGATTACATCCTAGTTGGGCAGCGGGTCTGGCAGCTCGATTTCACGCCGGATGAGAAATACCTGCTGACCACAAATGGTAACTCAAACGACATCACGGTCATCAATGTGGCTGCAGAGAAAGCCATAAAATCGGTACAGGTCGGACAACAGCCCTGGGGCGTGGTGACCATTGACTGAAGTTCTGGGAGGGACGTGAATGAAAAAACTCATGATTGCCGCGATGGTTGCAACGTTAGGCGGGCCAGTTTCGGCGGCCCCGCTCTGTGATGATCTGGGATTTGCCGGTCTTCTGGCGAAATGCAACCGAGGTGACACCATCAAGCTGACGCTCGCTTCGGGGCAACCGCTGGGTGAGGACGTGGTTCTGCAATCCGGCGCGTATTACAAGCTTGAGATTACCGCCGATGGTTCCGCGGAATTGGCGATCGAGGGGCCATCTTTCTTTCGCGCTATCTGGATGAATGAGATCGTGATCAACAAGATCGAAATCCGCCCGATGGCGGTGGACAGCATCGAGTTCGACAAGGCTGGCGTAGCGGAGCTGTCGTTTATCGCAATCAAACCCGGCAGCCATGAAATTCGCATCCCCGGTTCTACAGGTGACTCGCAACGTATCACAGTCAGTATTCAATAGAGAAAGGATAGCATGATGAGAAAGGCGGGAGTTTTGTTGATTGCCGGACTAATAGCGGCACCAGCATTCGCCGACGATATTGATGCGGCAATTGTCGAAAAGATCGAAGCCTATCTTGCGTCCATCGAATGTCAGATGGATCCGGATGACATCGAAGCTGAAGACGACGGTTATGATCTGGACGACGTCATCTGTAAGGGTGGCAACCAGTTCGACATCAAGCTGGATAAAGATCTGAATGAAGTCAGCAGAAAGGCGGAGTAGCGGGTGAAGGGATGAAGTCATGATCAAACTATTTGCCGCCTGCCTTGCGCTGGTCTTCACGGCGGGCGCTCTGGACGCCGATACCCTACCAACCATTCGCGCTGCGGTACTCAAGATCGGGACGGTGAATTGGGAATTGGAGACCATTCGCCAGAACGGTCTGGACAGGAAACATGGCTTCATTCTTGATGTTCAGCCTTTTGCCGACAATGGCGCAACCCGCATCGCGGTCGAAGGTGACGAAGCTGATCTGGCCGTCGCTGACTGGATTTGGGTGGCGCGTCAAAGGGCTGCTGGGAAAGACTATGTCTTTATCCCTTATTCCAAAGCTGTCGGAGGGGTGGTTGTGCCCGCTGACAGCCCTGCGACCAGTTTGAAGGATTTGGCAGGTGGCAAGATAGGCATTGCCGGTGGACCGCTGGACAAATCCTGGCTGATCCTGCGTGCCTATGCAGCGCAGGAATATGGCATGGATCTGAAAGCCGACACCGAGCAGGTATTCGGCGCTCCGCCACTGATCTTCAAATCCGCTCTTGGAGGAGATTACGCGGGGGCGATCAATTTCTGGCACTTTCTGGCCAAGATGAAAGCGTCGGGCATGAAAGAGCTGATTTCGGTCGAAGATGCCGGGCAGGCGCTTGGCCTCGACTTAAACACGCCACTGTTGGGCTATTACCTGAAGGAGCGCTTTCTAAACGAAAACCCGGACCTTGCGCAAAACCTGTTCGCCGCCAGCCGCGACGCCAAGGACCTGCTGGCCAATTCTCCTGCTGCATGGGAGGCGATCCGCCCTCGTATGAACGCGAAATCCGACACGCAGTTTGAACAGCTCAAAGCCGATTGGATCGCAGGAATTCCTGATCGCAGCCCTGTTGACGCGGATGCCGCCAACAAGATGCTGGAACTGATGACCGAATTGGGTGGAGCCGAGCTGGTCGGTGAAGCAACAAAAGTGCCACAAGGTCTGTTTGCTGACGTGGAATAGGATTTGATGCAAGACACACGCCTCACGCCGCTTATGTCCATCGCGGGCCTTGTGGCGTTTTGGATTGTTGCGGCCTTTCTGACCGCAGACCCGCAGATTCTGCCGCAGCCCTGGGATCTGATCCCCCGGTTTCAGAAGGAACTGGTCTCGGGGGAATTGCTGCGAAGCCTTGGTGCGACTTTGTTGCGAGTGATCTGGGCCTTTGCGTTGGCGATGACCTTGGGAACGGCTATTGGGCTGGCCATGGGGCGTTCAGAGGCGCTGAACCGCTGGCTCGACCCGTGGCTGGTCATCTTCCTGAATTTGCCGGCCTTGGTGCTGATCGTGCTGTGCTATCTCTGGATCGGATTGACCGAGGTGGCGGCGATTACGGCCGTAACCTTGAACAAAATTCCTAATGTTGCGACGATCCTTCGCGAGGGGGGCAGAGCGTTAAGTCCGGACTTAGACGCAATGGCCCAAGTCTACCGATTGCCGAGGCAAACACGACTGCGTCATGTGATCCTGCCGCAGATTGCCCCGTTTATTGCGGCTGCTGCGCGGTCCGGGCTTTCCCTGATCTGGAAGATCGTGCTTGTGGTCGAGTTTCTTGGGCGCTCATCTGGCGTCGGTTTTCAAATCCACTTGTATTTTCAACTGTTTGATGTGGCTATGGTGCTGGTCTATGCGTTTTCATTCATTGCGGTCATGCTGGTCGTCGAATGGTTGGTTTTGCAGCCATGGGAGCGCAAGGCTCGACGGTGGAGAGCCGCATGATACGCATCGACATCCGGCAGAAACGCTTTGGTAATGATGTTGTCTTAGGTCCCATTTCTTTTGATGTCGCTGCAGGGGAAACGGTCGCGCTGACCGGGCCATCGGGTATCGGAAAGACAACGCTACTGCGATTGGTAGCCGGTATCGATCCTGACTTTGACGGCCAGATCGTGCGGCCGGATCGGCTGGCGATTGTGTTTCAGGAACCCACTTTGCTGCCCTGGCGTTCTGCTTTTGATAATCTGATCCTGATCCACCCGGGCTTGTCCCGCGCCGATGCTGAAGTCGCTCTGTCCGACGTTGGATTGGAGGGAAAGGGGGACTTGTTTCCCGGGCAATTGTCGTTGGGTCAGCAGCGTCGGTTATCGCTGGCGCGCGCCTTTGCCGGGCAGCCCGAGTTTCTGATTATGGACGAGCCCTTTGTTTCTCTGGACGCCGAAACATCCGAGACGATGCTGACTCTAACCGAGGGTCTGATCGCGCAGCATGGCCCAGCCACCCTGTTTGTGACCCATTCCAAATCCGAAGCGCAACGACTTTCCGACCGGATACTCAACCTGATATCCGGGCAAAACGGTGCTGTTTTGGGGTAGGAATTACTCCGCAGGTTCAGTTGCTGCCCCGGGTGAGACGCGATAGACAAAGGGCGCTTCCGCTTTGGCTGCATGTTCGTTTGCCTGATCCTGCAAAGCCTGATGATGGGGCGATTTGATGCACACCGGATCGGTGGCGCTTGCGTCTCCGATAATGGCCATGGCCTGACAGCGGCAGCCTCCGAAATCTATGGTTTTCCGTTCGCATGTTTTGCAGGGGTCCGACATCCAGTCGGTTCCGCGGTAAGCATTGAATGCACGACTATTGTACCAGATGTCCGCAAGCGGTTTTTCCTGTATCCGATCAAATGTCAGATGCGGAATGGACTGTGCCGCATGGCAGGGCAGAACCTGACCGTCAGGTGCCACGTTCAGCCCGGTGGTGCCCCAACCGCCCATACATCGTTTGGGATAGTCATCATGATAATCCGCCGGGACATAGTCGATGACCAACTGCCCTTTGAGTGCTTTTCGCGCTTCGGTCACCTGTTTCGTCACCTGCTGCGCCTGTTCCCGCGTGGGCATCAAAGCATCCCGGTTCTTCAATGCCCAGCCGTGGAATTGCACCGTTGCAACTTCGATCCGCCGAGCGCCCATTTCCTGTGCCAGTTCCAGCGCCCGTGGCAGTTGGTGCGCGTTGTGGCGGTGCAGGACAAAGTTCAGGGTCAGCGGGAACCCGATTTGATTGATCCATTCGACCGTTTTCATCTTACGGTCAAACCCACCCCGGTACCCGCCCACTTTATCCGCCATCGCTGCATCGGTGCCTTGAAGAGACAACTGTATATGGTCCAGACCAGCCTCATCCAAGTCGTTCAGGCGTCGTTCGGACAGGCCGATCGCCGAAGTGATCAGGTTGGTGTATAACCCGGCTACGCGCGCGGCTTTGACTAACGCGACCAGATCCCGGCGGGATGCGGGTTCGCCGCCTGACAAATGCAGTTGTAAGACTCCAAGCGCGGCAGCCTCTTGGAAAACGCGAGCCCAGGTCTCGGTATCCAACTCGCTGTCGAGCTTCGCCATTTCGACCGGGTTGGAGCAATAAGGACAGGACAATGGGCAACGATGCGTCAGCTCGGCCAACATGGCGATGGGTGGTGGGGTCTTTGTCTGCATCAAATCACATCCAGAAAACGCCGCGCCCGCAGGGCATCCAGAAAACCTGAACTGTCTTCGGCGATCTGCTCTTCCGGGGCGCTGTATTTTTTGGACAAAATTGCCGTGATCTGTCCAAAGCTGCGCTGGCCGTCGACTTCGTGCAAGATCGCTTGCCCGATCTGATCCAGCGTTACGGCCCGTTCAGGCGCCAACAGCACCCATTTTTCCCGTACGGAATCGAAATGGATACGGACACCGCGCGGGAGCGAGGGGACCTCCTGCGCCAGCATCATGATGCCCGCCGCATCAGCAGACCAGTGTCCGGTTTCCAGGCACCCGGAGGAATGCGGGCGGGCTCAACATAGGCACCCCACAAGGCATCCAACTGCGACCAGAGGACATCAGTCTTGAATATCAGCGCTTTGGACGCCGCTTCCTGTTTTTCTGCGGTGTCGGCATGATCCAATACCCACGCCAGACCAAAGGCCACATCCTTGGGGGCTTCTTTCAGGCGGTTGCGGAAATAGGCAAGTGAGCTGTCATCCGCAAAATCGTAGTGCTGAAGCAGACCTTCGATCCTGTTGGCATGAATCTTGGGTGCAAATAGCTCAGTGAGTGAGGCCGCAACCGCCTCTAGCAATGTTTTTTCGCGGACGTATCGTACATAAGCGTCCACCGCAAACTTGGTGGCAGGCAATACGCCGTCACATGTGGCGACGTATTCCGGATCCAGACCGACCGCTTCGGCCAGTCGCAACCAGCGCCGGATGCCACCTTCGTTCTCTTCTGTACCGTCATGATCTTCGATCCGCGACCGCCAGGCGCGACGTAGGGCCGGATCTTCAACGCGCGACATGAAGGCGGCGTCCTTCATCGGGATGGAATGCTGATAGTAGTAGCGGTTGATAACCCAGGCGCGGACTTCGTCGGAGGTGCATTGGCCGCTGTGCAGGCGATGATGAAAAGGATGAAGGTCGTGATAGCGCTCGGCTCCGATCTGGCGCAGCCGGGCTTCGAAATCTTCGCGGCTTTGGGTCATAGCGTGATCTCCATTCCATCCTCACCTATCGTCCAGCCCTTGGCCTGCGCCCGAGCTTTCTCGGCACTGTTGGGGCGCAGAACCGGATTGGTGTTGTTCATGTGAACAAAGACTTTCCGTCCGATCTGCAGATCAGCGAACCCGGCGATCGAGCCGTCGGGGCCGTCCATCGACATATGCCCCATACGCTTACCCGTTTTCTGCCCCAGCCCTGCGCGCACCATCTCATCATCCTGCCAGAGCGTGCCGTCAAAAAACAAGAGGTCGGCACCTTCAAGCTGAGCGCGCAACTCGGGCGTCAAAGCAGCACAGCCCGGGATATAATAGGCTGTCTTTCCCTGCGTACGAAGCGCCACACCCACAGTTTGTTCACCCACCAGATCGGTTTGAACATGGTCCCCTTCCAGATACAGAGGTACCTTGCCGGGCACTGGAAACAAGGTCGCCGTAAGGTTTGGAACAAGTTCAAAGGGCTCATTCAGCGAAATCGGCATGCGTTTCACAATAGAGGCATTCAAGGCATCAAAAATTGGGTTTTCTCCAATGACGCCATGAATGCTATTGGTGGCAAACAGCGTGAATGGCTGCATCTCGCGTAACGTGAGCAAGCCCGCGACATGGTCGATATCCCCGTTTGTCACCAGCACCGATTGAACCGGCAACTCTCGCAACCCTGTGGGAAACAGGAGGGGCGTATTGCCCAGCTGCGTTCGAATATCCGGAGAAGCGTTCAGGACAGCCCAGTTTTGGCCATCGGGGGACACGGCGAGCGACGACTGCGTTTGCGCAGGAATTTCTCCGCGTCGTGCCAGATTGCAGTTTTCACATCCGCAGTTCCATTGCGGAAGGCCGCCGCCAGCAGCGGCCCCAAGTATTATCGCGCGCAACGTCATCTAATGTTGGCGCTTGCGTCTGATCAGATCAAGCCGCCGCCACGCTCATCATCATGATCGGGGCCATACATGTTGATTTCCATGCCGCACTCGATTTCGCGGATAACAGGTTTGCTCCAAGCCATATCGGGGTCCTCCTTTAAGATGTGCTAGGGATCAATGTGGCAGGTCTCATGCGCCCGTGCGACTCTTAATTCATAAGAAGGATTTAGACTTTGGTCGGTACTCAGGTGTCATCCGACAATGGAGCCACCCCTTGAAGGCAAAAGCCCTGATTGCGAATCGTTATGATTTCAAATCCAAAATCACCGGATCCCAGCTTCTTGCGCAGATACCCAATGTAGACATCGACCACATTTTCGTTACTGGATCCCTCCTGCGACCAGAGCGTATCAAACAGTTCCCCGCGTGAGATGGGCGTTCCCGCTTTGCTGTTGAGCAGCACGAGCAGATCGAATTCGCGTTCTGTCAGCGTAATGTGTGTTTCTCGTGTGGTGAGGGTTCTGTCCTGTGTTGATATCCGCGCGGGATCGGGACGTTGCGAAAGCACGCGTTGTTCCTGTACCTGCAACCGGGCAACAAGTTCGTCAAAGCTGAAGGGCTTCACGACATAGTCGTCGGCTCCGGCTTCCAGCCCGGCCGCGCGGTGGTCGACGTCTGAGAGGGCCGACAGCATCAGTATAGGGATCGCGACACCAGCTTCGCGCGCAGACCGGACCAGTTCGATACCGCTGTCGGCGCCCAGCATGACATCAACAATTGCACCTGAGAATGCACCGCTTTTCAACTGCGCCAACCCTTGATCGGCGCGGTTCTCTGCTTCGGCCGAGTAGCCGTGTAGTGACAGGCCCCGGACAAGGGCCGAGGTGATTTTCGGGTCGTCGTCTATGATCAACAGTTTCGAGGCCATGGGATCATTCTAAGCCTCTGACAACGGCAATCGAATGCAGACATTTGTACCGGCATTCGCACCCAGAGCGCGATCACTTAAGACCGGGCTGATTATCGAGATCGATCCTTCATGTGCCTCGACGACCCATCTGGCCAAAGCCAGTCCGACGCCAAATCCCTGACTGTTCGCCGCCCCGCCCTGAACAAAGCGTTCAAATATCTGACTTTGCGCGCCCTCGGGAATTCCCGGACCGTTGTCGGTTAGCTGTATATGAACAATCCCACCTTCTGATTGACCCGAAAGCGACAGTGCTTTGCCATCGCGTGCGTGCCGGATCGCATTGCGCAAAAGACTAAGCAAGACCTGACGAATCCAGTTCGGGTCGCAATGCAAGGTACAATTCGGGAATTCGCCCACTTCAAGATGCATGCTGGCGCTGTCGATTTCAGGCTTAATGTCACGCGCAACGGTTTGCATTAACGTGCGCAGCGCAACATTTCGCAGTTCCAAAGCCAGTTCCCCGGTTTCAGATCGCGCAACACGCAGCAAATCGTCAATGCGCTGGTTCAGTTTTGCTGCGCTAGACTCGATCGTCGCCAAAGTCTCTGGCGCGGTTTGACTATCCCGTTGGCCAATTTGTGATTCCATCATGATAACCGTCAGCGGTGTGCGTAATTCGTGGCTGATATCAGCAAAAAAGCGGCGGCGATTCTCGTCAATCTTGGACAAGGTATCGTTTGCCGCACGAAGTTCCCGCGTGCGTTTAGCAATCGTCTCGTTCAATCCGGTCCATTCTGCATCAACCTCCTCTTGTCGTTTTTTCAATGCACCCGCCATTCGATTGGTCTCGCCATACAATTGGCCGATCTCATCGTTGCGGGTTTCTGGCAGCGAAATTGCAAACTCGGATTTGCCAACCTGAACTGCCGCGTTGCGCAGCCGGTCCAGACGAGAGAATTGTGGTCGCACCAGCCCAAAGTAAAACCACGCCGTGCTGAGCAAGGCGAATAGTGCAAGTGCCAATGCCACCCAAGTCAGCGTCAAACGCGTCATTTCGATCCCGGCTAAAATGGAATTTCGAAACAGAACCTCGGTATTCACGGCCTGACTGAGCAAGGGATCAAATGCCGAAGCAAACGATTCGATATGGGCGCGCAGCCGTGCCTGATCGGCTTCTGTATCAGCAAGCCCGTCCAGCGTGTTGGCTAGCAGCGCCTCCATTCTGGCCAGACCAAGGGATTGGGTACCGTACCGGGACTGCTCGTCCAGCCCGAGCGACTGAACGGCGGCAACGGCCTCCTCCACATCAGAGCGAAGTTGCAGAAAGGTTGTCCCGATCTGGTCCCGAATTGGGGCAAGGCGATCCAGTCGGGTTTCGGCGGATTGGCCGGTCTGGATCGATTCCGTTGCGATCACCAGAAAGGTGGCGGCTTGGGTCGACAAAGCGGCATAGCGTGCCATCCGGGTTTCCGAAGCAAGCGCCGTTTCCAGGCGGCTGGCGACGGTTTGCATACCGAAATAGAGGATAGCCGCCGTCAACAGGGTTCCGGATCCAAGCACAACCGCACCGAGGCCTAAACGGGTTTTCAAAAGCAGGCTGCGTTTGGTGGTTTCGGGTTTGGTCGTCATGATTTCCGCTTCATCAGACCACGGGCCGGATCATATCCCCATACGGCAATCGTGCACAGAACAACAGTTGACGCCAGAACCCACAACAGAGCCCCCCAGTTGATCTGCAGGTAAAACAGAAACCGGATCAATTCGACCACATGCGTAAACGGATTGAAGGCGCAGATATCGCGCAGCAAAGGGGAGCTTTCGGCCATTCTCCACAAGGGGTAGAGGGCCGAGGACAGGAAGAACATCGGGAAGATGACAAAGTTCATCACCCCGGCGAAATTTTCCAGTTGTTTGATGAAACTGGACAGCACCAGACCCAGCGCTCCCAACATAAGGCCACCCAAAACCAATCCCGGCAAAACCGCTACGTAGCCGGGGAGTGGCAGGACAATTCCGAACAGCGCAGCCAGCATTAGAAATGTGTAGACCTGCATAATGGATATTGCCGTTGATCCCAGCAGGCGGCAGAACAACAACCACCAGCGCGGGAACGAACTGGTCAGCAAGAGGCGCATCGAGCCCATTTCGCGGTCGTAGACAAGGCTGAGCGAGCTTTGCATCCCGTTAAACAGAAGAACCATCGCACAGAGGCCCGGAACGATGTAGGTCTCATATGTGATGTAGGTCTGATAGGGTGGGATGATCGACAGGCCGAGGGCCGCCCGAAACCCTGCCGCGAAAATCAATAGCCACACCATAGGACGGACCAAAGCCGCAAGAAACCGTTCGCGTTGATGGATGAAACGCAGAAACTCGCGCCCGATGATGGCGCGTGCAACACCCCAGAATCCGCTCATGCCGGGACCTCGGTTTGCGACAGGAACCAATCGGACAGCGTTTGATCACCTCGCAGGTCGCCTGTCTGGCCGCGAGCCAGAATCTGACCTCGATGCAGCACTAACAACTGGTCATCGTCGCGCACTTCATCTGTCAGGTGGGTGGCCCACAGAACACACAGTCCCTGTGCCGCCAGATCGTGCACATGGTCAGTTATCGCCTGCCTTGCCGCGGCATCGAGCCCGACAGTTGGCTCGTCCAACAACAGCACTGTAGGGTCATGCAACAGAGCACGCGCCAACTCCATGCGGCGGCGATGACCGCCATTCAGGTCACGCACGCGCTCCCCGGCACGTTCCCGCATGTTTAACCGATCCAGTGCTGTGTCGATACGGGCAGGAACCTCCGATCGCTGCAACCCGTGCAAGGCGGCGAAATAAGTCATGTTCTGGCGCACCGTCAAACCCAGATCCAGGGTTGGTTGTTGAAAGACCACGCCGAGCTTAGCTAGCGCTTTGCGGGGGGCTTGGCGCAGATTGTGACCCGCAACACTGATTTTACCATCCGGCGCCACAAGCAACCGCGTCAGCAAGGACACCAGCGTCGATTTTCCGGCCCCATTCGGGCCGAGCAGCCCGCAGAAAGTTCCTGCTGATACCTCGAAAGAGACAGCATCCAAAGCTGCTTTGGCACCATAATAAAAACTCAACTCGCTTACGGCGAGACCGGGATTGGCTTTTGCCGAGTGCCGCGTATTTGACATTCTTCCTCCGTCCCGAACCATGGGGCTTGACCGCAGCTTGCAATGTCGGGTCGCGTTTCTCAACCTTCCTGTCTGGGGCCCGACCGCGACTTAAGTATGTGAAGGTTCACGGATATGTTATGTATCCGAACAGTGATGGCGCAGGTAATATCGGCGTCAGACCAATGAGAAAGGACCGCAATGTCCTTAAATCGGCGCGATGCACTACAGGTGAGCCTTTGGGCTTTGATGTGCCTTGCCTTGCCTGCGCGCGCGCAGGATTTGGTGGCTTTGCCGAACGTCGCGACGCTGGAAGAATTGATCGCTGGTTTTGCTGGTGAAGCACTGATTGAGGACAGCGGCGTTTCCATTGATATGGAAGCCATTGCCGAAGATGGCTATCGCGTGCCGGTGACCATTAACGCTGTCTCTGCAGAGGAAGTCATGTTGATCGCGCCCGGCAATCCGGTTTTGCCGGTTCTCAGGGCTCGGTTCGGGCCTTTGGCTGGCGCGCACGCCATTTCAACGCGCATGCGTCTGGGACAATCCCAAGAGGTTTTGGCCCTCGCGCGTCTGCCAGACCGCAGTGTTCGCCGTGGTACACGGGCGGTCTCGGTCGTTGTGGGCGGTTGCGCATGACAGAGGAGATGTGACATGGCCACAGGTGTCAAAACCCGCGTCAAGTTGCCCAAACAGGCCCGCGCTGGTGACGTGGTCACGATCAAGACCCTGATCACCCACCGCATGGAATCCGGTCATCGCCTTGATTCAGATGGCCAGCCCACTCGGCGGTCGATCATTCATCGCTTTCTGTGTGAGTTCGAAGGAGAGATAGTTGTCGACCTCGACATCGGCCCCGGTATATCGACCAACCCATTTTTCGAGTTTCAGGCAATTGTGCCGGGTCCGGGTGTTTTTACCTTCAGTTGGTTTGACGATGACGGTGCGATCTACACCGACAGCCGCGCGATCTCGGTCGTATCATGATGCTGGCGAAAGTGGTGGTTCTGATCACGCGCGGAATTTGCGAGCTTTGGGCGTTGAAAAACTGTGGAACAACGATGAGGAAGGCCATCCTCGCCACCTGCGCCTGTTTTGGCGTTTTGTCCATCGCCGAGGCAACGGCAGAGGAGGAAGACGGAGATGTCGAACTAGGTGCATATCTGTCTGCGGAATGTGTGACCTGTCATCAAGTCAATGCCGAGACGGACAGTATTCCACAGATTGTCGGTCTTGATCCCAACGTCTTCGTGGATGCGATGCTGGCGTATAAGAGCAAACAGCGTGAACATCCGATCATGCAGATGATGGCCGGGCGTCTGAAGGATGAAGAAATAGCAGCGTTGGCGGCATACTTTAACGTGCTGGAGTGACAAGAGCCGCAGGGAGGGGTTCAGATGACGTGGAATAGACGCAAGTTTATGGGTGCCGTGACAGGAGCTTTGTCTGCACCCGCAGTTCTGGCGGAAAGCAGCGGAAAACCCCGGGTCGTCGTAGTAGGTGGCGGGGCCGGCGGGGCCACGGCAGCCCGCTACATTGCCAAGGATAGCGATGGTGCAATTGATGTTACCCTAGTCGAGCCGTCACAGGTTTATTTCAGCTGCTTCTTCTCCAATCTTTATATTGGTGGCCTGAAAACGATCGAGGATATAGGGCACACCTACGGTGCGCTTGCCGCAAAGTACGGTATCAATGTCATCCATGACTGGGCCATCGCGGTTGATCGGGTCGGTAAGACTGTAACTTTGGCGGGGGGGCAGGCGCTGCCCTATGACAAGTTGATACTGGCGCCAGGTATTGATTTCGTTGAAGGGTCTGTCAAAGGCTGGGATCTATCTGCGCAGAACAAAATGCCCCACGCATATGAAGCGGGGTCTCAGTCCCAGCTGCTGCGCGCAAAAATTGATGCCATGCCTGAAGGTGGCGTGTATGCGATGGTCGCGCCTCCAAACCCCTATCGCTGCCCACCGGGTCCTTACGAGCGAATTTCAATGGTCGCCCATGTTTTGAAGAATACCAACCCAACCGCCAAAATTATCATTGCTGACCCGAAGCCAAAATTCTCCAAAATGGCGCTATTCGAGGACGGCTGGGCCACGCACTATCCTGGCATGATTGACTGGATCGGCGAAGAATTTGGCGGTGGGGAAGTCTCGGTCAACCCGGACCGGATGACCCTGACAATTGACGGCGATGAAATGACCGTTGACGTTTGCAACGTCATTCCTGCTATGAAAGCCGGACGCATTGCTGAACTCGCAGGCGTTACGGATGACCGGTGGGCTCCGGTGAACTCGGCTGACATGTCCTCAAAAGCTGACCCGGATGTTTATGTTCTGGGCGACGCAAGTGAACAGGGTGACATGCCAAAATCCGGTTTTTCGGCCAATTCGCAAGCCAAGGTCTGCGCAAATGCCGTCCGCGGTGCGCTGACCGGGTCACGGATATTCCCGCCAAGATACGCAAACACATGCTGGTCATTGATCGCGGTCAGTGACGGTGTCAAAGTCGGTGCGACCTATGAGGCGACCGAAGAGAAAATAGCACGCGTTGACGGTTTTATCAGTCAAGTCGGCGAAGACGCTATTCTACGCAAATCAACATACGAAGAATCTGAGAATTGGTACGGCGCCATATCTGCAGATATGTTTGAATAGGTTAAGTCGCAAAATTTCTTCAGAGCAGAATAGACAGAACTATTTGGCAGTATATTCCGCCAGTTGAGCAAACTGCTGAAATGTCGAGCGGCCAGGAGTGAATTGACCTTTGCGGATCACGCGTGCCAGTTCGATACCGGCAAGGACAAATGCAGCTGAATCGAAAGACTTGTAACCCGGCATGGGCCTAATCCGACGTTTGATGAACCGTGAGCCTCCCCAACTGAACTGGTCCACCGTTATGTTTGGAAAACGGAGGGCCAAGGATGGCCAACAAGTGACCGAAGCCCAAAGAGATTGT
>NZ_JBQFTN010000007.1:0-143510 GCF_056538665.1 Ruegeria sp. BF6 | reverse complement strand
GCGAAGACGGAAACGGTGCCGTCGAAGCCAAGGTCAAAGCCGAGGTCGCAGACCTCTGCGCCAAATTCCCGATCTATCCTAACCTGTAAGTCGGTTTAAAACTAAAGACCTGAGCGGCGCCTGATGGGCGCCGTTCTTTGTTGGGCGGATCAGATGAAACCCTGCCACCGCAGGAAAATGATCAGCAGCGCCAACAGGGCCAGCAGGTTGAACGCCAGCCCACCCAGCATCCCCAGAAACCAACCCAGCCGCCGGTCGGCGCGGTTGATCCCGCTCAGGTGGGCCTGAACCTCTTCTGACGCGCGCGCAAGTTTTGGAGCATCCAGCACCAGCCGCAGCTTGGGATGAGCCGCCATCGGCTCGGCATGCGCCAACATCAGCGCCTGCTTGTAAATGCGGCGGGGCAGAAGCCGTTTGGCCTTGCGGATCGACTCAGCCAGCGTCTTGTCCTTTACACCCAGTTTCTTGCGCAGCAGTTGAACCGTTTGCGCAATCTGGCTTTGGATATCTGTGTTTTCCGACATGGCGGGCCTCCGAAGCTGCCAACTTACCCCCCATCGGCGAAGGCGACAATGGGGCTGGTTGTTTCTGATCACGGCGGGTATCACAGCCTCATGCTGAACACGATCACACATGGCGAACCGACCGAGAAACTTCCTCTGCTTATTGCCCACGGGCTTTATGGCTCGGCCCGGAACTGGGGGGTGATTGCCCGGCGTCTGGCGGATGAGCGGCAGGTTGTGGCCGTCGATATGCGCAACCATGCCTACAGCATGTGGACCGATCAGCACAGTTATCCCGAATTGGCCAGTGATCTGGCCGAGGTGATCGAGCATTTCGGCGGCAAGGCCGACATTGTGGGCCATTCAATGGGCGGCAAGGCAGCAATGACGCTGGCCCTGCAACATGGGTCTCTGGTGCGCAAGCTGGTGGTCGCCGACATCGCGCCAGTGACTTACACCCACAGCCAGATCCAATTCATCGAAGCCATGCGCGCCGTCGATTTCTCGCTGATCGAGCGACGCTCGGATGCGGCGCAACAACTGGCCGATCAGGGTGTTGAACCCGCGCTTCAGAGCTTTTTCACGCAATCGCTTGATATCAAAGGGAAACGCTGGTTGCTGAATCTGGGTATTCTTGCGGCTGAGATGCCAAAGATCATGAGCTTTCCAAAGCTGGATGGGTCGTGGGAAGGCCCGGCCCTGTTCCTGTCGGGTGGAGAATCCGACTATGTCCTGCCCGCGCATCGCGATCTGATCCGGGCGCTATTTCCGGCCGCCAAATTTGCCAAGATTCCCGGTGCAGGTCATTGGTTGCACGCCGAAAAGCCCCGCGAGTTCGAAGCTGCCGTCCGGGCGTTCCTGAACGCCTGATCCTTTACTCCGAAACCTCGCCCCCGTCCTTGACCCAATCGGGCGGACCGCCGAGGCTGCGGACCCGCGCGTACCCCATGTCTTTCAGCAGCTTTCCCGCCAACCCAGCGCAAGCGCCAGCCGCACAATTGAGGATAATCGAGCATTCTTTCCGAAGGTCGAGATCACGGGGTGGCAAGGTCTCAGCGGCGCGCAACTTCAAAATTCCGCGCGGGATGTAGTGGGCACCGCTGGCCCGTCCTGTCTGCTGCAACTCGACGGCGTCGCGTAAGTCCAGTAGCAAATCGCCCTGCCCCTGCAACTCATTCGCTGTTCCGATGTCAACATGTCCAGCCACAGCATTGGCGGCCTTTATCTTGTCATGAACTGTCAGTGGCATATGTAGTCCACCGGTGGTTTTCGCCGGAGGACTTCATGCATTTCGTGGAAGGCGCGGACCGACCCCGTGGTCAGCCTGTTTACTGTTCGCGGAAGGCGCGCGACATGCTGTCTGTCACTGGTTTCGCGATATAAGCCGCGAATGTGCGCTCTTCGGTCTGGATCATGATCTCGGCGGGCATACCCGGGGTCGGGATAAAGCCCCTCACGCGCTCAATCTCTTCCGGTTCCAGCGAGATGCGGGCCAGATAGACCTCTTGCGGTGCACCATTGGTTTCCTCGATCAGCGAGTCAGCCGATAAATAAAACACCTGCCCGTTCAGCACTGGCGTCGTCCGTTGGTTCAGGGCGATCAGACGCACGGTTGCATCTTGCCCGGTCACTACGCTATCGATCTCGGTGCGCGGGATTTGCGCTTCGATGATCAGGGGGGCGTCGGCGGGTAGAATCTCGGCGATGGGTTCACCGGTTTCGATCACGCCGCCCGGCGTGTGATAGTGCAATCGCACCACAGTGCCCGTAACCGGAGCCCGCACAACCGCACGGTCCAGAACGCTGCGGGCCTGACGAGCTTTTTCGCGGACACTTTCCAGATCGGCTTCGATCACGCCCAATTCATCCAACGCAGCCTCGCGGTAGGCCGCCCGCGTGCGGGATATCTGTTCTTCGTATTTCAACAGCATCTGGCTGATTTCAGCCGCCTCGGCCTGCAACCGCGCCTGCTGACCTTCGGCTTCGGCCTGAACCCGGCGAATGGTGTTCAACTCGCCCTTGCGCACCAGCCCTTTCTTAAAAAGCGCCTGCTTGGTTTCAAATTCTTCCTGAAGGATTTCGGACCGCCGCACCATACTATCCAATTGCGCCTCGAACCCGCTGGAGCGAATTCTGAGCGCCTCCATGTTGCGTTCCAGCAAAGCGATGTCGTTCAGCAAGGTTTTTCGCGACAAATCAAAGGTGATCTGTTGCCCATCGAGGATGCTCATCACCTCGACATCATCCGAAGCGGTGATCAAGTTGGGAGAAAACTCCAGCCGTTGCTCTTCGCCGTATTCCGCATTCAGGCGTTCCGACATGGCCTGCAAGCGGATTTTACGGATAAACAACTCGCGCTCATTGGCTTCCGCCGAGGTTTGGTCCAGCGTCATCATCACTTGACCCGCTTTGACGGATTGGCCTTCGACAACCTTGATTTCCTGAATGATACCACCTTCCAGGTGCTGCACAATCTTGTTGCGGCCAGTGGCGACAAAGCTTCCCTGCGCGATAACCGCAGCGGCCAACGGCGCACTAAAAGACCAGACACCGAAGCCACCAAAGCAGACGACCAGCATGATGAGCCCGATGACAACCAAACGATTGATCGAGCGCGGAACTTCGGCATACCAGACGTCTGGATCCTTGGGATCGTTGTTCACGGGGACCAGTTCATTCATGTCGTACTCCCCTTTACTGCTTTTGAATGCCGGGCTGGTTGTTACGCGGCCCGTTCAGTTGTTGCAGAACTTGTTCGCGGTGACCAAACAGGGCCACACGACCATCTGTCAGCAACATGATCTTATCGACAACGTTCAGTAGCGTCGGCTTTTGCGTAATCACCACAACGGTAATCTTGTTTTCCCTGGCTTGTTCAATGGCCCGCGCCAACGCCTTGTCTCCAGCAACGTCCAGGTTCGAGTTCGGCTCGTCCAGAACCACCATACGCGGATTGCCAAAGAACGCCCGCGCCAGTGCGATCCGCTGTTTCTGCCCGCCAGACAGCGGTGAACCATCTGCCGCCACAACGGTTTCGTAACCCTGTGGCAACGTCGCAATCATGTTGTGGACATCGGCCAGAACGGCAGCGTCGTGGATCTGCTCGTCGGTCGCATCTTCCCGCATCCGGCCAATATTGTCCTTGATAGTTCCGGGGAACAGTTGCACGTCCTGCGGTAGATAGCCGATGCTCTCACCAAACTGACGCGGATCCCAGTTGCGGATATCCATCAGGTCTAGCCGAACACTGCCCGAAGTCGGCAGGACCGACCCGACCAGCGTTTTACCCAGCGTAGTTTTCCCTGCACCAGAGTTGCCGATAATCGCCAGCGTCTCGCCCGGATTCAATGAAAAGCTGATTCCGTTCAGAACAACGCGCTTTGTGCCGCCAGGCACATAGAGCAGGCGTTCAACGTCCAGCCGACCTTCGGGGCGCGGCAGGCGCAGTTTCTCGAATTGCAGGGCTGAGTTGGACAGCAGTTGATTGATACGGCCATAGGCCCCACGCGTCAGCAGGAAGCTGTTCCATCCTTCAATCGAGCCTTCGATTGGTGCAAAGGCACGACCCGCGATGATTGAGGCTGCAATAACCATGCCGCCCGTAATCTCACCCTGCAACGCCAAATACGCCCCCCAACCCAGAATGGCGATCTGTGTCAACAGCCGTACTGCTCGGGAAATGGCGGCAAAAATCACATTCCGGTCCTGAGCGCGAACCTGCCATGTCAGGGATTGGGCAGTATCACGACCCCAGATACGAACGGCCTCTGGGATCATGGCCAGAGCGTTGATGATCTGGCTGTTCCGCGACATCGAATCCAGATGCAGGTTTGCCATGGACTGCGCCTTGTTAGCCTCGGCGAAGGGTTTAGCCGTCATACGCTGGTTGATGAATGCAATCGCCATCAGCAGCAAGGCCGTCACGATCACGATCGTCCCTAGCTGTGGATGTACCAAAAAGATCATCAGGATAAACAATGGCGCAAAGGGTACATCCAGGAAGGATATCAACGTGCCCGAAACCAGAAATCCCCGAACTTGCTGCAGGTCACCCAAGGTCTGATATTCACGTCCATTACCGTGCAGCGAGGCATGCGCTGCTGCGCTCAGCACCGGGGCACCAAGACGGGCGGCAACCTCGACCGCTGTCCGCATCAGCATGAAACGCCGCACGGCATCAAAGGCCGATTGGAAGATCACTGCCCCCGCGACAATCGCCGTCAGCATGACAAGCGTGTCCAGCGACCGGCTGGTTAGAACACGGTCACTGATCTGGAAAAGATAGATCGGGATCGCAAGGATCAAACAATTCGTCGCACAGGTCAGAACCAGCACAAAGGCCAGATTTTTATAGATCGCCCGCAGCGAGGTGCGTAACGTTTTCCTAAAATCTTCTGGCGGAGTACGTTTGTGAAATGTCTGGGGTGGCCCTTTTCCATCGCCGCCACCAGAATTGCTGCGCAGCAATGGTTCATTTGCCTTGGCCTCGATAGTGGTGCCCATGCGATCACCGCCATTCGAGCGCGACGCCGGGGGTATACGGTCGCTCGTTTTATTGACGGGTTCGGGATCGGGGCTCTCGACGTCGGCCACCCCAGCACCGCTGCCCTGTTGGTCACTGTCTTCGGCAGGCTGCGGCTGCTCGCGCCGGGGGGGAGGTCCGGCGCGCAGTTGCGGTTCCTCTTTCACTTGGTGATGAGCAGGTTTCGCTTTCACGGTTTTTTCGGCGCTCGCATCGCTTTGGGCGACTGCCTCCCGATTGCCGTCTTGTGGATCACTAATGCGGAAATCTTCGCTAAGGCGTAATCCCGGAATTTTCTTCAGTTTCTTTTCAGACTGGCCCGCGCTTGGCGGTTTCGAAACGCCGCCGCCGTTACGATCCAACGGACTGGCGTATCGTCTCGGGCGCGACGGAAAAACAATCGACATGTCAAAACTTTCAGGTCACTCGTAACAAACAGGGTTACTACGCTAGCATAGTTTGCAGTCCGTCGTCGACGGTTGCCTGTTCCGAAGGGGTCAATTTGTTGTGGTCCGCGCAGTTCTTAGCATTGGCCGCGGCATCCATTTCTTCCATCATAAGCGCTACGGCTTCGCTGACGATCTCGGCCTTTTCCTCTTCCACACTATCGATCAGGCTCGCCTGATGCAGCATGAGTTCCGAGTATGCTTCTTCTTTCGCCATAATGACTGAATCGACACCCATCTTGTTGATACTGGCTTTGTTCAGAATGGCGTTGCCCGCTGCCAGAGCGGAAACCTCCTGACCCTTTGGATCAATATAGATGTCGTCCTCGTCCTGTAACTTGGTCACTTGCTCGATGGCATTGACCTGCAACAGATCGCCATCGATCTTGAGGACACGCACCAACTCTGCACCTGCGAACATCGGGTCGTTCAGCAAAGCATCTTCTAATGCATCTGTATCGACTTCCTGCAATGGTATTGCTTCCGCAAGAGAGTCGCTCAGTTCCTCATGTGTGTCCTCACCGGTTGTCTTCAGAGAAACCTCATTCATCACAAGGTTCTCTTCCGCTTCTGTCGGATGGGCACCATAAACCACGTCACTATCCATGAGAGCGATCGTCTGGGTCACAACATCGATCGAGAGCATGTCGCCACCAATTATGATCACATCGTAGAAACTGCCCAGTTGCAGAATATCAGTGACATTGGTCATGATATTCTCACCCAGGGTATATGCGGTGGACGTGGCTGTGACCTCAGTGTGAATGTGGTCGATATCCGTGGCGTCGATGATCTGTTTGATGAAATTTGTCACCAATAGATCGCCATCGATCCAGTCGATCACCACAATCGGATCTTCCCCAGGTTCGCCGATATTGTCAGCCAACCATGGTGCCTCGCTGCCTTCGACCAGAATTTCTGATGACTGGACCACATGCGTTTTGCTTTGTACGCCCGGCGCACCCTGATCGAAGTCGGAAACAACAGCGACCTGACTGACAACGCCCAGATTAATGGATTGCCCACCAACCAGAATATTGGGCGCGTCCACCCAGCCGACATTGATGGCAACTTCGTTAACCGCCAGGTTGCCACCCGCGACCACCGAATGGCCGCCCTCAAACTCACTACCTTCGGGCTTATCCCACTCAGCTGGCAGTGGATCCCAAGAGTCGTCTTCGGTATCGTCTTCCTCGGTCTTAAGATTTTCCGGCAGTAAATCCTTAAAGTCCGGAGCTTCATCAACGTATTCGCCGTTAACAATCACGCCGATGGCGTCCTCGCCATGGAACTGAACGACTTTAGCGCCGTCGATATCGATATGGATTGACGCCTGTATCTGATCAATCAACTGCTCAACTGCATCCCCAGACAAGTAGTCATCGATGTGAATGGACGGTGGGGAAATCGCATGCAGGGACAGGGCCATTTCAAGCAACGCCTCGCCCTTCGCCATCAGGGTTTCGACATCGCGAAAATCACCTTCGCCGATGACATCGTTGTCGTTCAGCTTAATCGTCTGGAACGTATAGGTAACGGCCGATCCGATTAGGTCGGTCACCATCTCAGGCATCAGCTGAATAAAGTTCAGTTGAATGCTCGTTCCACCGACTCCAAGTGCCTCGGGCAGGGAGAAATCATTGTCCGGTGCGGATCCCAGATTGACTTCGGAGTCGTTCAATGGCCCTGGGCCCGCCGGGGCCGAAGCGAGTTGTTCCTGAGGAGTAAAAAACTTGTAAGGCAACGGGTCATATTCACCCGGGTCCATCTTCAGGTTTGCCTTGATCTCAACGCGAGTGGGGTCTTCCAGTTCTTCCAATTCTGCTTTTCGTTTCAGTGCGACAAATTCTTCGTACTGATCCCGCAACCGGGCCTGTTCGATCGTTATTTCAAATGTTCCGATGAAATGGGCAATTTGTTCTGTAATACTGTCTAGCGACATTTCAGTGTCCTTTCCCCGCCCCGGCCTGAAATTTCCGGTTGAGGTGAAGCTGGGCCGAGGCCGCCCGATACGGCCTCGGCGTTTTCTTGAATGAAATCAGAGCCCGCACTGGGCGGGCTCTGGTCTCAGTTACACGTCGGTATCGTCGCTGGAGTAGCTCGACGACATGTTACCACCAACCATCGTTGTATCGACATCGTTGCCAAGAACGTTGGCGCCCATGACGATCGACTGGTTGAAGGCCGATGTATCGACCACTGCTGCAGCAGACGCATAGGATTCACCGTTCACAATGCCGTCGCCGCCATTGTTAGAACCCCATGTTCCTCCGTTTCCGCCGGCACCGCCATCACCCGAGTTTGCACCCGAAGCGTTGCCGCCGGTGTTCATGCCGCCTTTGGCGTCGCCAGCTTCAGCAAATCCATGCGCGTTACCGCTGGTTCCGCCGTAAGCTTGTGCGGCACCGCCGCCACCACCGATGCCGGATTCCGACATACCTGTGGCTTCACCGGTTCCGGTCGAGGTTGCGTCGTTGTCGGAGTCTGCTGCACCGCCGTAACCCGAAATCGCTTCGGACATGCTGTCAGCACTGCCATCAACGTCGGCAGTCGCGAAGACTTCGGCCAGGCCGCCGTCACCGGCAGTGTTGGTTGCATCAACAGATCCGGTACCAGTACCGTCCGATGTTGCATCCTGATCGACCGCGCCACCGCCGCCGCCAACACCGTCTGCCATCGCATCAGCGGATCCGCCAGCATCTGCAGTGCCATCGGCATCATTGAATCCGCCTTCTCCGGCATCGGAATCTGCGTCCTGATCGCCAACGCCGCTTGCATCGACTCTTGCGTCCGCGGGGCCACCATTGCCGTCGCCGCCGTCACCGTCGCCACCGGTACCTTCAGCGCCATTGCCGTCACCGCCGTTACCGTCGCCGCCGTCGCCGCCGTCACCGCGAGCGCCGTCACCACCGGTGCCTTCAGCGCCATTGCCGTCGCCACCGTCGCCGCCGTCACCGCGAGCACCGTCACCGCCGTTGTCGCCGTCGCCGCCGTCACCGCCGTTGCTGCTGTCGTCACGGCCTCGGTTACCGCCGTCACCGCCGTCACCGCCGTCACCGCCGTCACCGCCGTCGCCGCCGTCACCGCCGTCACCGTAACCGCCGTCACCGTAACCGCCGTCACCGTCACCGCCGTCACCGCCGTCACCGCCGTCACCGTAACCGCCGTCACCGTAACCGCCGTCACCGTAACCGCCATCACCGTCACCGCCGTCACCGTCACCGCCGGTTCCGTCTGTATGATTGGCTGCCAGACCACCAGCAAGACCCAGTCCGATGTTACCCGCACCGCTGTCGCCGCCATCTGCGTTGCCAGTCGACGTGTCGTTGTCGGCATCGCTGTCTTGGTCGGCATCCGCGTCCGAGTCATTGTCTCCACCGGAGGAATCAGCAGCATTGCCGGCACCCGACAGTCCAAGACCCAAACCAAGGCCAAGCGAACCTGCGTGTCCACCATCACCACCGGTGCCATCGGCATCTACATTAGAGTCACTGGCTTGGTTGGCCTCAGAATAGCTGTCTGCGTCACCGGTATCTCCACCGTCGCTATCGCCATCTGCTGAAGCTTCGGACTTGCCAACGCCCAGGCTCGCCGTTTTTGCATCACCCGAGTCGCCACCGTCACCTGCCGTTGCATCGGCACTGGCATCGCCCGTGTAACCGCCGCCAGCAACTGCTGTGGCACCGTGAACATAAGAACCCGCGTCGCCGGCTTCTGTCGAGCCACCATCGCCGGAATCGCCACCAACTGAGCTGGTTGAGATGCCCTCACTGGCTTCGGCATGTCCGCCGGACGCATCACCGTTTTGCTCAAACGAGCCGTAGTTTTCGACAACAGCACTGCCCAGCTCATCATTGTCTTGAAGATGCGCCATCTGGCTATTGAAGGATGCCATATCGTTGCCGGCACCATCCAACGAGACATCAATGTTAATGTCATCGCCTGGATCATAGTCGAAATCGCCACCAACGGTGATGACGTCATCTACCGAACCGCCGTCATAAACGTCGATATCTACGTGATCGTCGTCGCGGGGAATCCACTCGCCTTCGCCAAAGTCAATGTTGACAGAGTTCGAGTTGTCGTTGCTGTCATCGCCGCCGTTAGTGTTTTGCTGCTGCTGCTTTTGATGTTGATCCTGATCCTGATCTTGCTTCTGTTTTTGATCATTTTCGTTGTCAACGTTCGTGTCTTGATCTTGCTTCTGTTGCTGTTGCTGATCGTTATCGACGCTGTTGTCGTTCGTCTGTTCTTGCTCATTCAGATTTGCGTCGATTTCGGCTTCTTTAACGTTGATATCAGCATCGACGTCAACGTCAGCATTTTCGACGTTCACTTCGCCGATTGCCGTTATATCATTGGCTGGTTGATGATGGTTGCGTTTACTCATTTTGAAATTCCACTTTTTAAGCGCTCAACCGTCATTCATCTACAAAACGGCTATTGGCGCGGTTGAAACAAATTGAAGCATTCAGGCGCAAAACGCGCTTGAAGCGGTTTCGTTCAGTGAACTCGTTTCTCACCTTCCTTTCCCGGCTAAGCCGATGCGCTGTCCGCGGTATGAAAGATTCGCGTAAATTCACGATTCGCGGACACGTCAGGAATAATGCTTCCCAAATTGAAGCAGGATCATCGTTGCAGCAGGAAGGCGCCCTGAATAGCTGCTCTAAAGCATTAGACAGTCTTACTTAATTGTTTTTAAATGAAAATTTAGACTTTTAACTTGAGATGGCTGGCGAGAGCACGGAAATGTGGCCGAAGTTCGTCAGATCAGTTAAAATCCTAATTTTACTCTATTTTTACGAGAAGGCATTCAGAAAACCTACCCGAAAGTTCTAGTTCCAATCGGCTATTCGACACGGAATGTTGATGAAAAATAGACTTTCAGGTATAGTGGCAAGGTAACAACTGTTAATTTACTGATAATTACGCTTTGCGTTTTGTTTACGATTTCGCCGCAGATTGTGTGGCGTGGGTTTATAGGGGGAAATAATGAGCATTCCGTTGCAGGATAGTGTTGCCCAAATAAATGTTTGTTCCGAAGACTTCTCGATCAATTTCATCGGCAAAGAACTCTTCTTTTCAAATCAAACTCTTCGAAACGTTCACTCGGAATTCGGTGTATTCGCACATCGGTATGACGATATCGCAGAATTGAAATCTGTCGGATATGCAGGTTCGGTGGCCGGCAAAGTGGTGGTCATTGATCAGATCATGCTGGACGACTTGCTTGCTCGACCGCACGTCTATACCGCAGCTGCCGGGAACGGCTGCCTTGCCTTCGCTTACCGAAAAGAGGACGCCGCGCGTTCTTTGTTTGAAGCGTGGGACCGAGCGCAATTCGGCGATATTGGATATCTGCCGATGAATGTCGCGCCGGACGTGTGGCGTTCCATTCTTCGCTTGCTGATGCATGAAGAACTATATCTGCCCAGCTTTCTTGCCGATTGCGTTTCTGCTCCTTCGCCCCAGAACAAGCCATGCCTGTTAAAAGAAAGCAGTGTCGAACCGAAACTGGCACCGAAAGAGCCGCATCCGGTTTATTCTCGCCTGACGCGGCGGGAAAAACAGGTTCTACAGTTGGTCTCTAAAGGTCAGAGCAACAAGATCATTGCCGCAAACCTCGGCATTACCGAACATACGGTGAAACTGCACATGCACAATGTTGCGGGCAAAATCGGTGTCAGCAACAGAACGGCTGCAGCACAGTTTTATTTCGAAGTTGTAGCCGAAGAAACGCACGGTCAGATCGTTGACTGAAACGCTGGAAACCCGTTTTGACCGTCTGATCCTGCTGGTCGGCAGATTGAACTACATGTGGACCAACACTGAAAGCCTGTTGATCCACTTGATTGCTGGCCTGAGTGGCACCAACAAGGATGTCGCGGTCATTGTGTTCCTGACTCTCAACACCACACGTGCCCGGATTGACCTGGTCGAGCGACTTGCCAAGATGGAAGGACGCCCATCAGAGATACGCGATCCGATCCTGGAGCACACACAGCGACTGAGCAAACTGTCCTCAATTCGCAACCGGTACAATCACTGCATCTACTCGTTCGATGCTGAAAGCGGAAACCCCAAGACCATCCTAATGCGCATCGCGGACCGAAAGACCGACATAAAACTGGGGCGTGCAGATACTGTCGATGAAGAAGCCATTCAGAAAATCGAGGACGTTGTCGCGCAGCTTTCTGCCGCGAACCGCGACATCTGGCGCCTGATCAATCAGCTTGGATTTCCGGTGTAAAAAGATGACTGGTGCGGATGGCGGGGACAGAACCCGCAAGTCCCGGTACGAGGGATTTTAAGTTATTGAATCAATGGTATTTTTCCCCTCACTGCGCCTAATGAGGGTCCGCGGAGCCAAGGAAAAAAGACATCATCGTCTCATAGCATGTCCTGAGACCTGTCAGGACCTAACCGAAATCGGGCCTGAAACATGGCCTACGGAGACGATAGATATGACGATAAAACTCACGCAGGCCACTGTATCGCAGCCCACAGAAGATAACCCAGCGGGAACACAGATCTACGACAGCGAAGCGAAAGGCCTGTGTCTCATCGTGGGCAGGCGCGGCATCTCTTACAAGCATGTCTGGCGCATCAATGATGGCACCGACCGGTACGTGTCTGTCATGATCGGCAGAATCGATGAGGTGTCACTGCGCAGCGCCAGAGAACGCTCGGCAGAACTCAGGCTGGCCTTGCGGCGCGGTGAGGATCTGAGAGCCACGAAAGTCGCCGTACCGACCATTGCAGCTGCCTTTGAGCGCGATCTGTCAGAACGGTCAGATCTGAGTCAACAGTCGATATTGTGGTATCGGCAAAAGGTGGACGGACCGCTTAAGGCACTTCGTAAGCTGCCTGCGGATCGCATCGATCGCGAGACGGACCGATCCTTGCACGAGCGATTAACGAGGCGATCAGGATCCTACTGTGCAAACGGAACCATGCGTGTCCTCAAGCTGCTTCTGAACGACGTTGCTAGAACCCATGACCTTCCACCAAACCCTGTCACACGCGGCGTACGCATGAACAAGGAACAAGCACGAGACTGGGCTGTTGGTCCGGATGACATGCCGCTGCTCTGGCGCAGGCTGAACGCGACGGAAGATCGGATACGCCGCGTCTGCTGGTTGTTGATGCTGACCACAGGCCTGCGATCAGGCAAGGTGTTTGCCATCTGCAGAATGTCTTGCCAGAGCTGTGAGGCCAAAAATATCTTCGCAGTAGAGTTCCCCATCCCAGGAAAACTAGAAGAGACCAAAAAACTCGCGAAAGAAATTTCGCGCTGAGTTCACCTCCTAAAATCAAGTGATTTGCGGACAGGTAATTTACCGTCAACTAATGGTAAGACACTTATAGACGCCTCTGGTCTAACCAAACCTGCAATTTGTCAACATGTCAAAGCTGAGTTTGCAGACAAGGGCAGCGTGTTAAGTGCAATAAGTGAAACTCTCGAATAACGGCCGACTGAGGATGATCTTTCAAAGGCCATAGGGGATAGTCGAGCACTCCTAGGAGAAGTGGGCATTGACAATGCTGGCGGACATTTTGAGCGGTGACAAACTCCCCTACTCGATTTCCATAGTCGATGACCTACACTCTGACCCCCACGAAACAAAAAACTATGTGCCTTAGCTTCGCCAAAGTATGGTCGATTGATCCACTTGGTTGAGGGTTCAACCTACGATGAAATTGATGTGTACGTCCAAACGGGCGCTTTCTCACGGCATTTGGTAGCCCATAGTTCTGCAAACATATCTACGGGTGGCGGCGAGCTAGGATCGTAATTGAATATCGTTTAGATAGCCCGAGCGAATTACTAACCGATATCTTCAAAAACCACTTCGGGTCATATAACAATCAGAACTCGAACTTTGACATGGCCTTAACAGGTGGCAAACTGGACACGATACTGACAGGGATATCAGCGGCATACCTGCCAATCAACAGGGTCAATCTATGTTAGACCCAACGGCTGCGGCGCCGAGAGGTTTTCATCTGGCATTGGAGCGACCAAAATCTATAAATTCGAGCAGATTTAGGAGGAAAACCAAGGCTGGGATTTCCAAACTAGTGCGCAGCTCCACTTAGCAGAAAACCAAGTTGCGCAAATTTGGTACCCGCGGCCGGACTCGAACCGGCACGGCCTTCCGGCCCAGAGATTTTAAGTCTCTTGTGTCTACCATTCCACCACGCGGGCAAGCGTGTCGGGCCTATTTCGGGCCTGAAAAACTCCATACGGCCACAAGGCTATGAATACAATGCACTTTACGGGCGGAAACGAAGGATTTTTAGCCCCTTGCGTTTACCAGTTTCACCACATCCGCGCGACACCGAGATTTCACGGATGGTGACGCCTGGAACTCATACCGCCAACTATACTGATTGAAAAGCCGCTTAGCTGGCCTTTACGAGGAGAAACTGTCTAACGCTCTTCTTGAGACTGGAAAATATGAGCACGCGCTTCTTCGGATCCGTCTTTGGGAGGAAGAGCAGAGGTGAGAAGTTTTTCGACGGTTGCGACGGGATACGCCTGCCTTGGGGACGTGAAAGTTGACCGCCTTCATCAGAGCCGCAGAGGCAGCCGCAGGGCCTTCGTCACGACCGTAAGAGGGGAACAGTGGTATCCGCTTTGCGCCCTTTCTATATGGGCCCTGATGGAATCCCTGAGGCTGTCTGAGGTGCTTTTCTGGCTTGAAGCCTAGCCTTCACCAGCCACTCACGTACCTGTTCAGTCCTCTCATCACCCCCATAAACACTTGCCCCTTCACCATATTCTCACCTCTGTGAGTTAGAGGTGCCCTCATTTGTGTCCTAATTTCCGGGCTGATAACCCAATGAAATAAGGAAAAAAGGCTCTGAGGTGTTGAAGTGGTGCCCCCACACGGACTCGAACCGCGGACCTACTGATTACAAATCAGTTGCTCTACCAGCTGAGCTATAGGGGCACTTGGTGTCGATTACTTTCTCTTGTTGTGGACTGCAAGCCCATATTTTTATCTGAACTTAGGGATTGGCAGTTTTTCTGACTGCGCAAAGATCCTTCTGCGCAAACTGGCTTTGGTTTGACTGTTCTGGTCCCAGACGGTAACCCGGCAAGCGGGGCAAAAAGCAAGGACAAGAACCTAAAATGCAGATTGCTATCCACGCAGGCGTAGCTCTTACCGACGAGGGTCGGGTGTTAACCTCGTTGACAAAAAACGCATCCGCTTTGGCAACACAAGGCGTGGCCTTTTTTGGTCCGCGACGATACAAACGCGTGTTCAAACCAGCATTTGACGGGTTCGAAGTCGCCCCTACCGAGTTCTCGATCCAGAAGAAAATCAATGGCATTCTGCCCAGTGGGGGCACCCGACGTGCAATCTACACCAGCGCCAGTTTTGCAGGTGAACCTGAGTCAGCGCTGCGGGATGGGCATTTGTACCCTTTCGCAGGCCGCAGAATGGCATTGCTGGAACAGGGCTTCCACGACCACGAGGTTGAGCTCTTCATGGGACTTAGAAATCCGGGCAGCTTCGTCCCAAAACTGCTGATGTCACTGCCAGAGGAAGCACGCACCGACGCAATTCGGGATACTGATCTGAGCTGCCTAAGCTGGATTGGCATGATTGAAGACATCCGGGATCTTGCACCCAGTGTTCAGATTACTTTGTGGAGCAACGAAGACACCCCCTTTATCTGGGGTGACATCATTCGCGCTTTGGCTGACCTTGACGAAGACACGCCCTTGCAGGATGAGCACGAATTGTTGCTTTCTTTGCTGGATGAAGCCGGTCAGAACGAAGTCCTCACGCTGACCGATCAGGATGCGGGGCAAAGCAAGGCGAGCCTGCACGAACACATGGCTCGTATATTCGACAATCACGCGCAACCGGAAGAAATCGAAGAAGAACTGGACCTGCCCGGGTGGAGCACCGAAATCGTAGACGCATTTTCGGAACTTTATGAACAGGATCTAGAACGGCTTGGCGCAATTCCCGGAGTTCGGGTTCTGCAACCCTGATCGCGCTTTTGGGGGCACCGGCGTTCTGAAGCCGTCACTGTGCGGACATCCGACTTGAGGCCTTACCTGTATCACGCACGACCGACAGAAATCTCGAAGCAATCCGCGCCTACTTCAAGGCCGCCGCGGCCAGAAGAAGAAATCCTGTGGCGCGTGCCCCGGATCAACGCAATCCCTGCGGGGCACACATGATTCGCACGTCTGAAGGTTCTCGTCAGGCGAGCTTCAGCTCATGCCCAACGCTTCTTTATACATTTCCAGCACGGCCTCTTCCTCGGCGATATCGTCTTTGTCGCGTTTACGCAGAGCGATCACCTTGCGCATGACCTTGGTATCGTAGCCTCGGGCTTTGGCCTCGGCCATCACCTCTTTTTGCTGTTCCGCCAGATCCTTCTTTTCCGCATCCAGTCGCTCGAACCGTTCGATGAACTGGCGCAGCTCGCCTGCGGTTACGCGATAGTTGGCAGAGGCCTGATCTTCGGTCATGTCATCCATTTACGTCTCTCCCAGAGGTAGATTTCTGTTGCTATACAGCGGGCAATATGCCGGATACATCGCTGCCGCCCGCGCCGCAAGCGCCCAATCGCAGGCGGGCTTGTGTGAGCGGGGGTTCTCGGCTAAGCGCAAGTGAACGTGACAAGCAAATGTGGGGAACCATGTTCGAATTCATCACCTGGGGCGGCGCCGCCCTGTCGCTTGCCGGGCTTGTGGGCCTAGTCTGGTGTATTGGACACGTGATGAAAGCGCGCAAATCCGGCCTCTCGGACGAAGAACTGCGCGCTGTTGTTCAGGGTGTTCTGCCGTGGAATCTGGCTTCGTTATTTCTGTCAGTGATTGGCTTGATGGTGGTAATCCTAGGGATTTCCTTTGGCTAACCGACCAGCTTAGACTGGCAGGTTATCAAAGCGCGCCTCCATGGCATCTTCACACAGGGCTGCATCCAGTTGCCGCAAGCGCGATGGTATATGTATACCTTCCTGACGCATCCGTTCGATCACCTTGGTTACACTTGGCTGAAGGGCAAGTCGCGTATCCAGACACGCGCCGTTGAGTTTTTTTTCAAGTTGCTCAGCTTCTGAATATAAATTGATTGACGACATCTCCATCCTCCCAAATGTCTTCATTTACTCCGATTTATGTGACCATTTTAAGACCCGCCCAGATTACCAAAAAATAGCGCGGGAATCCGCCGATGAGCCCTGCCGTTCCGGTTGTCCAAAAGCGAATTGACTAGATTTTACTCATACTGAGACTTCCTTGCCTTGACCAGCATCAAATTACGCATGTTGATTATAATATATTCCATAATTAATATATGAAATAACTACACCGGTGGAGGGCTACATGACACCCATTGTGAAAGCGTTTTTCGACCCCGAGACCTTTACGGTTTCCTACCTCGCGCAAGAACCCGAAGGCCTTTCCTGCGCGGTTATCGACAGTGTTTTGGATTTCGACCACGCCTCGGGCCGCACCAGCACGCGCTCGGCCGATCAGATCATTAACCATGTGCGGAAGAACAATCTGCGGGTCGATTGGATATTGGAAAGCCACGTCCACGCCGATCATCTGTCAGCGGCCCCCTATTTGCAGCAGGAACTGGGCGGTAAAATCGGTATCGGTGACCAGATCGTCACCATTCAGGAAACCTTCGGCAAGATCTTCAACGAAGGCACCGAGTTTCAGCGCGACGGTAGCCAGTTCGACGCCCTTTTTCGCGAAGGCGACAGTTTTCACGTTGGGCAGATGCGCGGTGACGTGCTGCACACGCCCGGTCATACACCGGCTTGTCTGACCTATGTGATCGGCGATGCAGCTTTTGTCGGCGACACCCTTTTCATGCCGGACTTCGGCACGGCGCGCTGCGACTTTCCCGGTGGGTCCTCTGCATTGCTGTATGACTCGATCCAGAAAATCCTGGCGCTGCCGGATGAAACGCGGGTTTTTGTCGGGCATGACTACAAAGCACCCGGGCGTGATGAATATGCCTGGGAAACGACAGTCGGCGAGCAGAAGGCGCTGAATGTCCACATTGGCCAAGGCCGCTCGATCGAGGAATTTGTCGAGATGCGCGACGCCCGGGACGCGACACTGGCCATGCCGCGCCTGATCCTGCCATCACTGCAGGTCAACATGCGCGCAGGGCAAATGCCTCCAGCGGATGAACACGGCGACGTGTTTCTGAAGCTGCCCCTGAACAAACTCTGAATTACTGGCCGCAGCACAGCAAAGGACACGAAATGCATACAGACTGGATATGGGGCCTTGGCGGAGGCCTTCTTATTGGGCTTGGCGCGGCCGTTTACCTGCTGGGCAACGGGCGCGTCATGGGGGCCAGCGGAATTTTGGGAGGGTTGGTCGACAACAGCGACCGGTCACTGGAAAGGCTGGGTTTTCTGGCAGGCGTGATCGGAATGCCCCTGTTGCTGCGCCCCCTGCTCTCTCCGGCACCCGAGACACATCTTACCAGTAATATCGCCGTGGTGATCCTCGCCGGTCTGCTTGTGGGGGCCGGAACGCGCATCGCCAACGGATGCACGTCCGGTCACGGCGTCTGCGGGATATCGCGCTTCTCGCTGCGCGGCATCGTCGCCACCCTGATCTATATCGGGGCCGGAGTTGTGACGATTACCTTGTTCCGTCATGTTTGGGGGGTGATCTGATGCGCGCACTGATTTCCCTTCTTTCAGGATCACTTTTCGGCGCAGGTCTGCTGCTGTCCGGTATGACCGACACGACCAAAGTACAAGGCTGGCTGGATTTTTTCGGGCACTGGGACCCAACGCTTGCCTTCGTGATGGGCGGAGCAATCCTGCCAATGCTGATTGCCTGGCGATTGACGACCTATCGACGCCCCCTAGCCGGCGGACAATTTCCGCAACCCGCCACACCAGAACTGGACCGCCGTCTAATCCTGGGTTCAGTGCTGTTCGGGATGGGCTGGGCGCTGGCGGGACTATGCCCCGGGCCTGCCCTTGCCTCGCTCAGCTTTGGTGGCGTTGGTGGTGCCGTCTTTGTGATTGCCATGCTCGCGGGAATGTACGCGGCACCAACTCTGAGCGCGCAACTGGACAGAGTCGCAAAGGCGGCCTAATCAATTGCCATGGAGATTCGCCCGATTACCCCCCGCTACGCCGTCTCGCCGCAAATCACGGTCGAGGACGTTCCAGCCATTGCTGAAGCTGGCTTTGTCAAAGTGATCTGCAACCGGCCCAATGTCGAAGTTCCGGTGAATATGCAATCGGATGCGATCGGTGAAGCAGTACGTGCCGCCGGACTGGAGTACGAAGTTCTGGAGCTGACCCACCAGACCATGACACCCGCGAATGTAGCCCTGCAACGCGAGCTGGCCGAAAGCTGCAACGGGCCGGTTCTGGCCTATTGCGCCTCGGGCACACGGTGTTCTGTGGTTTGGGCGCTGGGTCAGTGTGATCGGATGAGCACCGACGACATTCTGGATGCCACCACCAAAGCGGGTTACGCACTAGAAAACCTGCGCCCGACCCTTGACCAAATTCGCGGCGTAACCGGTTGATTTAACTACGACCGCCTGAATCTGTGTCCGATTGCTTCAGGCCGGCAAGTTGCGATATCTCGGCCACCATCCGGTCTGAATCGGTGAAATTTAGGTTGGACTTGAAATCGACTGTTACCCCTGGATCGAACGTAGTCTGTATTTGCGATAGTTCCGTTGGCGCGGGCAAGCCCGGATCAGATCGCGGCGTTGTGGTCGAGCTAGCCTCAAGAAATTCCTCAGCATCAGATTGGGTTAACGCCGCCAGCGGCGCGTATTCGTTCAGACGTACCGCGCGCATCCCTCCGCATTTTCCCAACCGGCCAATTGCAGCACGGTTGCGATCAATTGTCAGGACTTCTGCACGTTCCAGCTTTGCCCCCGTCAGCGGCAGAACGTCACCCAATTTGAGGTGAGACAGAGATGCCAGAGGCAGCGACATGCGGCAGATCACCGTGTTCAGTTCGGCCCGCAATACCCCCGACGCATGTTCAAGATTTGGGCCCGTGCCGCCTTGCGTGACTTCGCCGGTATCCTCTGCGGTTCGGTCCGGCAGGATCACGGAAATCTGCCCTTGCCGCAAACCACCACCCAGTTCGACGGTCAGGTCAAACACCCGATACGCGTCTTCGACCATGGCCAGCGACAACGTGCGCAAATCAGCAAGACGGGCGGCAAATTCAAACCCCGACAAGCTGGATTGATCCAACTGTGCTTCAACCAAATTGACTGCGCGCGCCAAAGCATCTTCGATAAAAGGTGCCACCATTGCCCCATCCGTGTGCGTGAACGCGCGGGGCGAGGGTGCGTCCGCCATCACCTCGCCAATGGTTTGCACCTGAACGATGGCCGAAACCGCACCCAGATCCATGCAGACGGCCGCAGACATCCCGTCACCGTCGACAAACTGCAACAGCAGCCAGTCTTCCCCGACCTGTTCCGTCAACACATCCGACGTTCGGTGGTATTGTCTGGCGCCGATCACGACCATGGGCAGCTGCAATCGGTCCCCGGCGGCCCGGGCAAAGGCTAACCGCAGCGCCCGCAGGATCGAACGCGGCTTGTCACCTTGTTCTTCCTGCCCCACTGAAAGCTTGCGCGCCAATGCTGCGCTGACCGTTTGCGTCATGCCCCAATACCGCTTGTGATTGCTGTATCCGACATTCGGTCTAACCCGGTTCAGGTTACGAATGTCTTTACAACCCTGTCACTGCGCCGCCTGTTGATAGGCTATTGGCAGTCTGACACGAAACGCCGCCCCGCCCTGCCCCGGCAGATAAGTGATTTCTCCGCCCAAACGCTGCATGATCTCACGGCAGATCGCCAGGCCCAACCCGGCGCCGCCAGCCTTGTCAACGCCCACGCGGGCAAATTTCTCGAACACCATGGAGCGGGCCTCGGGCGGGATGCCACTACCATTATCGGCGAAATCAATCACCACCTGCCCGCCGACATCATGGGCCGAGATCGTCAGCACAGGCTCATCGGCGTCACAGTATTTTTGTGCGTTGGAAATAAGGTTGATAAAGACCTGCCCTAACCGGTCCAGATCGGTTTGCAGCGGGATACGTTCAGCCGTTTTCGAGCGCCGCACCGTAAGGTTCCGGTTCGAGCCGGCCAGCGCGCTGGACACAGCCCGATCCAGCACCGAGCGCAGCGTGTCGTCACCGACATTCAAATTCACCCGCCCGCTTTCCAACACGCTCAGGTCCAGAAGGTCGTCCAGCAACCGGGTCAGGCGCAAGGCTTCGTCGTGAATGATCGCGGCATAACGCGTCTGCTCTTCCCCACTCAGCCCCTCGGTATCGCGCATGATCTCGGAAAACGCGCGGATTGACGTCATGGGGGTGCGCAGTTCGTGACTGACCTGGCTGAGGAAGCTGTCTTTCTGTTCCGAGATTTGCGTCAGCTTTGTGTTTGCCTCACGCAATTGCCGCGCGGTTCGGCTTAGTTCTGCGGATTTCACTTCCAGCTGGCTGGAGTATTCCAGAAGTTGCGCGGATTCATCTGCCACGGCCAGCAGGTCCTCGACCGACACCGAAGAGCCGCCGACGATCTGACCGATCATCGCATGGGCTGTCGCCGCCCCAACAGAGCCGCTCAACTCGCGCTCAAGCCTTTCCAGAAACACGGGGGTGGGTTCCGGCAGGCTGGAACGCCCGCCCTGCTGTTCCGCCTCGGCCTGAAAGAACTCCTGCGCGGGGCCTGCGCCCAGTATCCGCTGGGTCATGATCATCAGGTCTTCGCTTTGCGCAACCGAGCCAGACCAGCCGCGGGGCGCGACAGAATGATCGAAGACGTTGACGAATTGGGCCCCCTGCAGGCGCTCCAGCGGGCTGGGGAAACTTAGCAACGAGGCGATGCAGAATGCGATGGTGTTGAGGGACAGTGACCACATCACGGTATGAACCATCGGGTCCATCCCTTCGATCCCGAACAGGGCCTGCGGGCGCAACCAACCAAGACCGAACGGGCCGTTTTGCAGCACCGTCTCGGGCATCAACACTCCGTCCATCCCTGGCAGTAGCAAAGAGTAGACCCAAAGCAGAAACCCTACCGTCAACCCTACCAGGGCGCCGGTCCGTGTTGCCCCACGCCAGAACAGGCCGCCGACCAAAGCGGGTAGAATCTGGGAAACCCCGGCAAAGGCTATCAACCCGATCGAGGCCAGGGCCGCGCCGCCGCCGGACAACAGGTAGTAATAGTAGCCCAGCGCCATGATCACCGCGATTGACACACGTCGCGCCAACAGCACCACGTTCCTGACATCACCGGATACGGAACCTGACCCTTCCTGCGTACTCAGCCAGATCGGCATGACCACGTGGTTCGAAACCATCGTCGAAAGCGCCATGGCCGTCACGATGACCATGGACGTGGCCGAAGAAAAGCCCCCGATAAAGGACAGCATCGCCAGCCAGTCATTGCCCTGAGACAGTGGTACGGTCAGCACGAACAGGTCCGGGTTCGAACCTTCGGGCAACAGGTCCAGACCAACAACGGCAATGGGCACCACAAAAAGGCTCATCAACAGCAGGTACAGCGGGAAAGCCCACGCGGCGGTTCTCAGATGCCCCTCATCTGCGTTCTCGACCACCATCACCTGAAACATGCGCGGCAGGCAGACAAAGGCCGCTGCGGACAGAAAGATGAAAGTGGTCCAGCGCCCCGCGTCCACGTTCCATTGTCCGATCTCGGACGCATCGATGCGGTCCATCATTGGCCCGACGCCGCCCGCGACACCCCAGACCACAAAGGCTCCGACCGCAAGCAGGGCAAATAGCTTGACCACCGATTCCAGCGCAATGGCTGTGACAACCCCGTGGTGGCGTTCGTTGACGTCCAGATTGCGGGTGCCGAACAGGATGGCGAACACGGCCAGCCCGGCCGCAACCCAGAACACGCTGGAGCCTTCACGATAGAGGCCGGAGGGGTCAGCCTCGGCAAAAATCGAAAATGACAGAGTGATGGACTGCAGCTGCAGCGCGATATAGGGGGTGCCGCCCAGCACCGCCAGAATGGTCACGCAGATTGCCAGCGTGTTGGACTTTCCATAGCGGGAGGAAATCAGGTCGGCAATCGAGGTCACCCTCTGACTGCGCCCGACCCGCACCAGTTTGCGCAGACCCCACCACCAGCTGATCATTACCAACGTCGGGCCCAGATAGATCGTGACGAACTCCAGCCCCGACCGCGCGGCGTTGCCGACAGCACCATAAAACGTCCACGCGGTGCAGTAGATCGACAGCGACAGCGTATAAATCAACGGCGATCGCAGCCATGCCCCCCGCCCGGCGGCAGCCATTCTGTCGGCAGCAAACGCGACGCCGAACAGCAGAACAACATAGCCCAGGCAAACCAGAATCAGAATGTTCAGCGTTGCCATCGGTCCGTCTCGGGTTCGGATTCATCGTGGGTCCCCATGCGTCTGGCGGCAAATCCAAACACCAGACTGGCCAGGATCATCGCTACCCAGCAAGTGAAGATGTAAAAGATCGCAGAAGACAACGACACGCCCTCCTGCGTGTCTTGACCATCGGGCCATAACAACGGGATGGCCACTAAGGCCGCGCCCAGAAAGGGCAGCAGTCGGGCGGCATCCGACAATCTGCGGCGACGATAGCTCTGCCGCTCTAGAAACAGCGAAGGCCGGACGCCCGTAGGCTGACGGTCTTCGTCCGAACTCATGACTGCGTTGCCTGCGCGTGCAGGTCCCGCACAGCAGTCAACATCTCGGTATTGGAAAACGGCTTGGTCATGAAACGGCTGACCCCGGCGTTTTCGGCCATCTCCCGATCCCGGGACTGCCCTCGGGCGGTCAGCATCAGAACCGGCAGGTTCTGCATACCGTCCACGTCGCGCAGGTCTCGTAAAATCTCCATCCCGCTTTTGCCCGGCAGCATCACGTCAAGAATAACAAGATCCGGATTTGCGCCCTGAATAACCTGCAGTGCGTCGCTGCCTTCGGCGTGCGTTTCAACCTGCCAACCCTCACGTGTCAGCAGGAACCGAATGGCCTCGGCAATGTTCGGCTCATCCTCAATTAGCAGAACCTTGCGGCTCATGATTATCTGTCCTCCCCGTGACGGGTCGTAAACTGATCGACCCGTCTCTGCCAGCTTACGCGTTCTGTCAGGAATCTGTCAAAAACCTTCGCTCAGAATCGACGGTTCACGACGGGATGCGCAATCGCTGCTGGGGCAAACCCTGCAGCTGGGACCAACCCGGGCAACCACTTGATCATCCTGCGCAACATCCTCGACCGACCGCACCAACATTATCGAACGATAGACCGGCCCGTCATCAAAGCCGGTTATGTGCTGCGGCCACGCATAGGCGTAGCAATCGAACACCGCCGCAGTCCGCCCAAGCTGTACGATGCGTTTGCGGATGGGGACCAACGGCCGGTTCAACGCCTGAAACAGCGGCCACAGGGGGCAGGCCTCACCAAAGCGCGGCATGGCAAAACCAGTCACGGATTTGCTGAACAGAATACTGCCGGAGGCATCGCACACCACGAGCCCAGTCGGCCGCCCAAGATACCCGCCCGGCAGAGTCGCCAACCGCCTTAGTACCGTTGCAACGTTAACTGAAAACCGCGCCGCCAGTTGCAGCGGGTCCAGAGGGGCCTCAGCTAGCGCAGCCTGCAGTTGGTCCAGTGGTATTACCCGGGCATCCGCGGCGTAAACTTTGAGAAAGTCGCTGGTCAAGGTTCTTGCCGCGCTCGAGTCCAGATCACTTAGGTCAATATCAACTTCCCCTCCGCCCCTTTCGATCTCGGGGAAATGGTGCTCGTGCGCCTCGAAAAACGCTTCAACATCTTCCAACGGTACGCCGCGGTGATCGCCGTCAGAATCGCTTTCATCCAAAAAAGCGACCAGCGACTTGGAGCTTTCAGCCAAACGCTCAGCATCCTGGTGTAGGTTGCTGTGAAAACGGTCCTGCCATTCGGGTTCGATGTCCTGCGTGTCCGCTAGGATCGCAGCGGTTGACCGAATCGCAGCAGCGGTCGACAGAACCTCGTGCATCGAGGCCGCCAGGTGCGGGTCGTGAGTCAAACGGTCCGACAACGTTTCCACGGTACGCTCCAACGACACGACCCGGCGGTGCATCTGCGCCAACACCCCCGCCCATCCGGGAAACCGCCCGGCGAACTCCTCGAGCCCGTCCAGTTCCGCCTGCTGGCCAACGGCATCGGCCGCGGCCTCGCGCAGCGCCGCTATCAACGTGGCCTCGACCCCCCGCGTCAGAACCGACGGTTCCACGGCCAGCGTTGCCGCGATATCGACCAGCAACTTGCCGCCAATCCGGCGGCGATTATGTTCGATAAGGTTCAGATATGACGCTGAAATCCCGACCTGACGCGCAAGTTCCGCCTGCCGGAGACCGGCAATCTGACGCCTTTCCCGAATACGGCTGCCTGTCAGCGTATCGCGCATGTTCTCACCGCTTCCAAAGCGAAACCATAGGATATTAACCTCAACCTATTTTCAGAACTCTTGATTTATTTCTATAGGTTAAGCCGTAGTTTTCATAGGTCATTTACAATCTTGACAAAACGCGATCGCCCGATGCGGGCAATGTCCATGCAGAATCTGCGCGGGCCCCCTTCTATTTCTGCTGAAATCCCGGCACGATAGCCGCATGAGCGATCCCGCCTTTGAATATGCACCAATTGGGCTTGTCGAGTTGGAGAACCGGATCATCCGGCGCTGCAATCTGCAGTTCGCCCGAACCTTTGGTGGTGAGGCCGCCGACTACCGCAACATGCCCCTGTTGCACCTTTATCCGTCAGTGGCGGACTGGGAACGTATCGGTGCACGCAGCCTGCAGGTGATGCGCGACACCGGTTATTACACGGACGAACGCGTCATGCGGCGACGCAACAGCGACCTGTTCTGGTGCCGCGCGCGCGGACGCTCACTGACCCCCGACGACCCGTTTCGCCACGGAATCTGGAGCTTTTCAGACATCTCGGAAGAACGCCCCTTGGTCGAACTGACCGCGCGCGAACGCGAGGTCGCGATCTTGTCCTGCCGCGGCCTGTCCGCCAAGGAAATCGGAGCCGAACTGGACCTCAGCTATCGCACGATCGAGGCCTACCGCGCCCGCCTTTTGGAAAAATTCGGGGCCCGCAAACTGCCCGAACTGGTGGCGAAACTATCGGGAATGCCGCTGTAATCTCCTTTCCCCTCGAAATCTTCGTTAAAACCGCCATCTGACAGGCCCAGACGCGCTTTTCATGGCCGGGCGCATGGCTTATAACGCTGCGTAATCAGACCAAAGCCCGCATGGAACAGACGGGCCAAAGGGGAACCGTCGAGGACACTCATGACAGACACCAAACACGAAGCGGATGTGGCATTCATCAAGGCACTGGCCGAACTGCTGCGCGAGAACGACCTGACCGAGTTGCAGGTCAAACGCGAATATGGCGAGGAAGACAGCCTGAACGTGCGCGTTAGCCGCATGAACCAGGCCGTAGCCGCTCCGGTTCAAGTCGCGGTTCCGGCCGCCGCACCGGTCGCACCGGCTGCCGCACCGGCACCTGCCACCGCTGAGGCACCCGCAGCGCAGGAAGATCCGGCCAGCCACCCCGGGGCTGTGACCTCGCCCATGGTCGGCACCGTGTATATGCAGCCCGAACCCGGTGCGCCCGCGTTCATCTCGGTTGGTGCATCAGTATCCGAAGGCGATACGCTGCTGATCGTCGAAGCAATGAAAACCATGAACCACATCCACGCGCCCAAGTCCGGCACCATCAAGCGCATTCTGGTGGGTGACGGCGACGCTGTAGAATTCGGCACCCCTCTGGTCATCGTTGAGTAAGGCGGTCCAATGTTCGACAAGATCCTGATTGCCAACCGAGGCGAGATCGCCCTGCGCGTCATCCGCGCCGCGCGCGAGATGGGGATTAAGACGGTCGCCGTCCACTCCACCGCCGACAGTGACGCGATGCATGTGCGCATGGCTGACGAGTCGGTGTGCATCGGCCCGCCGCCCAGCCCGCAAAGCTATCTGTCCGTGCCCGCGATCATTTCGGCCTGTGAAATCACCGGCGCGCAAGCGATCCACCCCGGCTATGGCTTCCTGTCCGAGAACGCAGAATTCGTGCAGATCGTCGAGGACCACGGCATCACTTTCATCGGTCCAACCGCGGAACATATCCGCATCATGGGCGACAAGATCACCGCCAAGGAAACCATGAAGGCGCTGGGTGTGCCTTGCGTTCCCGGTTCGGACGGCGGCGTGCCCGATCTGGCCACCGCCAAGAAGATCGGTGAAGAATTCGGCTATCCCGTCATCATCAAAGCCACCGCTGGCGGTGGCGGGCGCGGTATGAAAGTCGCGCAGAGCGCGGGTGAGATGGAAAGCGCTTTCATGACCGCCCGCGCCGAAGGCAAAGCCGCCTTTGGCAATGACGAGGTCTATATCGAGAAATACCTGACCACACCTCGCCATATCGAGATTCAGGTCTTTGGCGACGGTAAGGGTAAGGCGGTCCACCTGGGTGAGCGCGACTGTTCGCTACAGCGCCGCCACCAGAAGGTATTCGAAGAGGCTCCTGGTCCCGCCATCAGCCCGGAAGAGCGCGCCAAGATCGGTAAGGTCTGCGCCGACGCCGTGGCCAAGATCAATTATATCGGCGCGGGTACCATCGAGTTCCTGTATGAAAATGGCGAGTTCTACTTCATCGAGATGAACACCCGCCTGCAGGTGGAACACCCGGTAACCGAGGGGATTTTTGGCGTCGATCTGGTGCGCGAACAAATCCTTGTCGCCGCTGGTGAGGACATGTCGTTCGGTCAGGACGATCTGGAGATCAACGGTCACGCCATCGAGGTTCGGATTAACGCCGAAAAGCTACCGAACTTCTCACCCTGCCCGGGCAAAATCTCGGCCTATCACGCGCCGGGAGGTCTCGGTGTGCGGATGGATTCGGCTCTGTATGACGGGTATTCGATCCCGCCCTACTACGATTCTCTGATTGCCAAACTGATTGTTCAGGGCCGTGACCGGGCCGAGGCGCTGGCGCGTCTTGAACGGGCTTTGGGTGAACTGATCGTGGACGGCATCGACACCACCGTACCGCTGTTCCACGCCCTGTTGCAGGAGCCCGACATCCACAGCGGCAACTACAACATCCACTGGCTGGAGCGCTGGCTTGCGGAGAATATGGCCAAATAACTCAGCGGGGTCGAAGGGTGCCAACCCTTCGACCTTCGGGCATTCTGCATGAGCCTTTCCCCGGAACTCTTATTGCACGGATACTCCATCGGCATTTTTCCGATGGCAGAGAACCGCGACGCTGCAGAGCTGTTCTGGGTTGATCCCAAATTTCGCGGTATCTTTCCCCTCGACGGCTTTCATGTTTCGCGTAGCCTTGCGCGCCGTATCCGCAAATGCGGGTATTCAGTAACGATCAATCAGGACTTTGCCAGGGTCGTCGATGGCTGCGCGGATCGCGCAGACACTTGGATCAACGCCGAGTTGCGGGACCTTTATCTGCAAATTCACGACTTGGGCCACGCGCACTCGCTTGAGGTGTGGGAGGCCGACCATCTGGTTGGCGGCGTCTACGGTGTTGCACTGGGAGCTGCATTCTTTGGGGAAAGCATGTTCTCGCGCCGGAAGGACGCGTCAAAAATCGCTCTGGCCTATCTGGTGGATCGCCTGCGGCAATCCGGGTTTCAGTTGTTCGATACGCAGTTTCTGACTGCGCATCTGGCGTCATTGGGTGCGATTGAAATTCCCCGAACGCAATACCGGCGGGATCTGGATGACGCGATCAGCGCGAGCGCAGATTTTACCGCACCACTGGATCAGTCACCCGAAGGGGTTATACAGCGGATTACCCAGACGTCGTAACGCGCGTGATCCAGTGCGTTCAGCGCCGGCGATGTGGCAATCATCCAACCATCAAACAATTGATCCGGCTTGCCTTTTTCCCAGATCGTCAGATAGGCAAAAGCATCACCGGTCGGGTTCTCAGCCGGGTACCGGCATTCCCCAAGCGCCACGTCCAGACCAAAAACCGTTGTGGTCTCGCCGTTCTGCATTTCCACATCTACGGTCTGGCCATTGACCTTATCCAAGCCCCGCAGGATCGCCCCGGGGCTTGACTGCGCCTTTTGCTGTGCAACTGCGCCCGTGGCGGCCAGCAGCGCCGCGATCAGGGCAAAACACCTCATTCGCCGCCGTCCCCGGCCACGAATTTGACCAGCAGCGAGATCAGGCTTACAGCGCCTTGCGTGTCTTCGACCTGATCGCCGGGCTCAAAATAGAACGGAGAACCGCCCGGCATCACTTCAACGAAATTACCGCCCAGCAAACCTTCGGACGAAATGACGATGGCGCTGTCATCAGGCACCTGGATGCCGTCCGCAATCGAGAATGTCGTGTCCGCGCGATAGGTGTCCGGGTTCAGAGTTACGCCCGTTACAGTGCCGATCTTTACCCCGGCCAGACGCACGTCTGTGCCCACACCCACACCTTCGAGCGAGCGGAAAGATGCCTCAAGCTGATATCCAGCGGCACCCTGCGACAGGCCGGTGGACTGGCTGGCATAAACGCCAAAGGCTACGGCGCAGGCCAGAACGGCCCCACCGACAAGAACTTCGGTAACGTTATAGGTCGACATTGCTCGCCTCGTCTATTCCGGGCTCCAGGCCTCGTAATCCGTGCGCTTGACCGGATCTTGCCGGCGTAATGACCCCGCAGGGGTATAAGCCAGAGCTGTGCCCGTCAGGTTCTCCTGATGCGGTTTTTCCCAGAACTTGTGCTGCAGCGGCTTATCGGTCGGCGGCTCATCCCAAGTGCGGTGCAACCATCCGTGCCAATCGGGGTCGATCCGGCTAGCCTCGGCTTCGCCGTTGAAAATCACCCAGCGCTTGCTGTCGTCAGCATTGCGGTAGAAGATATTGCCTTCGTTGTCTTCACCGACTTTCTCACCTTTCCGCGCAGTATAGATCTGCGTGTTCAAGGTGGCCCCGTTCCACCAGGTCACGGCCCGCAAAAGACTGTTCAGGATACCCATCGGCTGCCTCCGACATTTCTGTTCCTGCAGATATGGACCAAAGGTTCGCCAAGGTCCAGTGCCACTAGGGCCGCACCTGCTATTCCGGCGAATATGCCGTTACCTCGATTTCGATCCGATATTTCGGGTCGATCAAACCGCATTCAATCATCGTTGTGACCGGGGGGTTGTCACCGAAATACTCCCGCAGAATCGGCCAGCAAGGTTCGAATTCTGACCGGTCCGGAAGCATGTAGGTCACGCGCACAACGTCGGCAAAACTTGCCCCGGCCTTGGTCAGTGCCTTTTCGATCGTTTCGAGTGCGGAACGGCATTGAATGACCACATCATCACCCTGCCCGACCGTTCCGGCGACATGAACCCAACCACCGGCAACCACCGCGCGGCAATAGCCGATTTTGGCCTCAAATTCTCCGCCTGAGGATATGCGTTTGATCGTCATAGTGCGCCTCACATGAAAACGGCGCGGTCAGTGCCGCGCCGTGATTGGTAATTCGGTTTGGACTTATCCGGCCGAGGCTGATTCAGCCGCATCCGCGTAGATGATCAAAGGCTGCTTGTCGGACGACACGGCTTCTTCGTTGACCACAACTTCGGTCACGTTCTTCATGCCCGGCAGTTCGAACATCGTATCCAGAAGGATATCTTCCAGGATCGAACGCAGACCACGCGCACCAGTTTTCCGTTCGATGGCTTTCTTCGCAATCGACTTCAGCGCATCGTCGGTAAAGGCCAATTCGGCATCTTCCAGTTCGAACAGGCGCTGGTACTGCTTGACCAGAGCGTTTTTGGGCTTGGTCAGGATGGTGACCAGAGCATCCTCGTCCAGATCTTCCAGCGTCGCCAGAACCGGTAGACGTCCGACGAATTCCGGGATCAGGCCGAACTTCAGCAGGTCTTCCGGTTCGAGATCCTTAAAGATTTCGCCCACGCCGCGCTCATCATTGTCGCGCACATCGGCGCCAAAGCCCATGGCCGACCCCTTGCCGCGCTGCGCGATGATCTTGTCCAGACCGGCAAACGCACCACCGCATATAAACAAGATGTTCGTGGTATCCACCTGTAGGAATTCCTGTTGCGGATGCTTGCGGCCGCCTTGCGGCGGCACACTGGCCACAGTACCTTCCATCAGCTTCAACAGAGCCTGTTGCACGCCCTCACCCGACACATCGCGGGTAATCGAGGGGTTCTCGGACTTGCGCGTGATCTTGTCGACCTCGTCGATATAGACGATGCCGCGCTGCGCACGTTCGACGTTGTACTCGCTGGCCTGCAGCAGTTTCAGGATGATGTTTTCGACATCTTCACCCACATAACCGGCTTCGGTCAGCGTGGTCGCATCCGCCATGGTGAACGGCACATCCAGAATTCGTGCCAGCGTCTGCGCCAGCAAGGTCTTACCGCAACCGGTCGGGCCGATCAGCAGGATGTTGGACTTGGCCAACTCGATATCGCTGCCCGCTTTCTGGGCATGGTTCAACCGCTTGTAATGATTGTGAACAGCAACAGACAGAACCCGCTTTGCCGTGGCCTGACCGATCACATAGTCGTCCAGAACTTCGCAAATGTCCTTGGGTGTCGGAACACCATCCGAAGATTTCAGCCCACTGGCCTTCGTCTCTTCGCGGATGATGTCCATGCACAGTTCGACGCATTCATCGCAGATAAAAACGGTCGGTCCAGCAATCAGCTTGCGCACCTCATGCTGGCTTTTGCCGCAGAAGCTACAGTAGAGCGTGTTCTTGCCGTCGCCGCCTGAATTCGTCGCCATGTTCTACCTTTCGGGCTTCGTCCCTGCGGTCCCCCTCGGACCGCTTGCCGCCTATTGGTGCAGCTTAGGCCAGCACCGAGACGGCTACAATCTCAAAATGCGCCTCCGCACAACGCGCACAGAGGCTCAACCTTAGGCCTCGTCACCGTCCATTTTGGCGCGGTTTTCGACGATTTCGTCGATGTGACCCCAATCTTTCGCCTCTTCCGGGCTCATGAAATTGTCACGATCCAGCGCCTTTTCAACCGCCTTTTTGGTCTGGCCGGTATGACGCACGTATATGTCATACAGGCGATCCTTCAGCTTCTGCGTCTCGGCCGCATGAATCATGATGTCGCTAGCCTGACCCTGATAGCCACCGCTGGGCTGGTGCACCATGATGCGGCTGTTGGGCAGCGAGAACCGCATTCCCTTCTCGCCACCGGCCAGCAAAACTGACCCCATCGAAGCCGCCTGACCGATGACCAATGTTGAACATTTCGGCTTGATATACTGCATTGTGTCGTAAATCGACAAACCGCTGGTCACAACACCGCCAGGCGAGTTGATGTAGATCGAGATTTCTTTGCTGGGATTTTCCGCCTCGAGATGCAGCAGCTGGGCAACGACCAGATGACTCATCCCGTCATGGATCGGCCCGTTTATGAAGATGATCCGCTCTTTCAGAAGGCGCGAGAAGATATCGTAGGCGCGTTCGCCCCGGCTGGTCTGTTCGACCACCATCGGGACGAGCGTATTCATATAGGTATCAACTGGATCGAACATTCTGAACCTGCCTGCTTTGCTATGGATCGGGACATTACCCGAAGAAACGTTACCCAAGTCTTAGTGTCGCCACAGGGGGGCTGCAAGGGGGACCGGAGACTTCATGCCCTGCAGCCGGAATTTGAGTGTTGAACCTGCTCTTTCGTAACCAGTTCGGACAGCGCCACACAAATAGACGCCCTCACATCACATCATTTTGATTCATGCATATGGAAATACATGCGCAAAATATGTAATCAAGGCTCTCAACTCTGAGAACCCGCACTCAAAGCCCGCTCTGTTTTCGAGCAAACAAGGAAAAAACGATGGCCCTTCCCCAGCTTTCGCAAGATATGCCTCCCGAGTCGTTCGACAAGATGGTTGAAAACGCAACGCGCGCGTCGAATTTCCTAAAAGCCATCAGCCACGAAGGTCGCTTGATGATCCTGTGCCATCTGGTGTCAGGTGAAAAATCAGTAACCGAGCTAGAAGGGTTGCTGTCCGCCCGTCAGGCGGCCGTGTCCCAGCAGCTGTCCCGTTTGCGCCTTGAAGGTCTGGTAACGCCACGCCGCGAGGGCAAGGCGATCTACTATCGTCTGGCGGATGACCGCCCCCGTCGCTTGATCGAACTGATCTACGATATGTTCTGCGGCGAAGACAAAGGCTGATTGCACAATCCTGTCGCGTTCTGATCGCCGTGCTTGGTTCGGCGACCCTTAAAGACCAAACAGGCCTCAAAGCACTGGTTCAATTCAAGGAAAACTGCTACGCAACACAAGACTAACACGAATGGAGATACTGATGATCCGTGCATTTCTGATTGGGCTTGCCCTGTTCACCCTCACCGCCTGCGAAACCACAAAGGGCGCTGGCAAAGACATTGAGAAAGCGGGTGACGCGATTCAGAACGCAGCCACGGACGTTCAGGAGAACCTTTGACGCCCTAGGTATCGTTAGGTCGCAAAGCGGGCACCCAGCATACAGTTGAAAATCAGCCGACCTGCCGCAGGGTTCGGCTTGCAGGTGGATAGGCGTTGCATTGCGTTTCCGACAGGACAGCGGGTCTTGTGAACACACAAAATCCCGCTTTCCTGTCAAACAAGGGTAAATTGGCAGCCTGTTTCAAGCCGAAATACGGCAAAAGGAAAAGGCGTCAGGTGCGCGGACGCTGTCCATGCACGTATCCTAGCGGACACTCCTGACGCCTTGCCGGGTCGACACGTCCGGGGGACGTCCCGAGCCAGTTGCCCTGGCCCTGATAGGAACCACGGCCGCCATGCCGCGCCAACAGGCACCTCACAGCCCGCGCCGGCCTTCTGAGAGGCTGGTCACCTGACCCGGATGCGTAATCCCGATCAACTGTCCATCCACCGGTAAGTCTCTGCGCAACGAGTCAAATCCTAAAATTCGCCCTCACAGCGCCGACCCCCTGGCCTTTGCGCCCCACCCAGGCTCCTGGGAACCTTTGTGGTAGGGTGATCGTTGCACCAGGGCCGGGGTCCGGCAAGAGAATAGCACTGCAGCATGAAATTTAGCCGGGGATAACGTGTTTATATCCTTTGGGAGCGTTTTGGGGATAACTCTGGAAGTCGCGCGACACGGCCAGTTTGAGGCAGGAAAACTTTGCGCAACGCCAAAACGCCCATTCAGACTGCGTTTCTGCGACTGCAAAGGGGTTAAAACGACACCTAAGTTTGAAAATTGCGTGTCCTGTGCCGATTTTCGGTTCCGCGATTCGAATACAGCCCGAGTCTCACACATCCAATAGACATGGAAACGGAACCAGAGCCGGACGCACGCCCTGCTCCCCCTGCAACGCCGTGCTGAAGGTTCACGAGCTCAGGATCGCCCATGTCGGGCTATACCTCAATTCGGCATGTAGCGATCCAAACCCTGTTGCAGGCAGCGCAGTGGCCGTCCGACCTGCCTCTTTCCGTCAGAGGCTTTGGTTCCGTCTCCTGCGAAGCGCTCCGACCCGACCGGGATTACCTATTATGCGCTGCACCACATCGCAGCCAGTACCCCCTACATACCGCTCGGGCCGGAGACGCTTCAGTTCACCTGACGTTCCAGAACGGTGCTGTAGGTCGTTCCGTTTCGCAGGCTACGGAAATCCGCAAATATCTTTCCGTCTTCGTACCGGGCATCGATCAACGCATTCGCACCGATGACCAGTGGTGAGGTTTCGATGATCCCGATGCTGCCTGACCCATCGAGGCTGATGGTGCCGGTGGCCTCATTCACATTCCACTCGGTGTCGCCATCGCGCCGCCATTTGCTGGGGCCCCAGAAGACGTTTTCCTCCTGAATCTGGATATCCAGCATCCACTCGGCCTGATTGAACCGGGGTTCATCGCCGCGATGCGTATGAGATGGCGAGACGGTCGTATACGACCCCAGCCATGTTCCGCGCAGGTCCGGCGCATCGGCCAAAGCGGCCGTTCCAAGGGTGAGGGTCGCGGCCAGAGCGGCTGCTCCGGCAGTCATGTATCTGGTCATTGGCTCTCTCCTCCAAAACAGTGGCCGTCCTTGGCCTGCTAGACAGATTGGAAGCGAGAGAGCCGGATACAACTTACCTAAGGGAAACTTCATCTGTGGTTCATTGATCCCTCAGACGACCCAGGGGACGGGGACACAGTCCCCGCCTTAATTCATTGTAAAAGTTACTTTATTCGACCGAAATACTACCATTGATCGTATTCACGAATTTCCTGGTATCGGGGTCGGTCAGAGATGAAAAGCTTCCACCTCCGGTTGCGCTGGCCCAGTTGCCCGAGCCGCCCGAAACCGTCCATTCACCGGTCAAGGCGCCGTCCTCACCGATCCCCGTGGCCGTCCAGGTCATCACCGCCTTTTCCCCTGCGGCAGTGTCGAACACGCAATTCCCGGTGCCCGAGACCCCGGCCCCATTGATCAGCACCGCGCCGAAGCACGATCCACTCGCCCCTTCCAGAGGGTGCCCGGCAGCGACCTCGAAACTTTCGTAATCGGTCTGCGTATTCACCACCGCGTGGCTGTCCGAGATGCCATAGACCTGGTTCGCATTCGTCCCCATGCCTTTGCTGGTGGCGTCATAGGTTTCTGCCACGGACAGGCCTGCGGACAGGCCGAGCGTCAGGGCTGTGGTTGCGGTCGCAATTAGGAACTTGTGCATAATAACCTCTCATTTCTGAGGGTCAGGCGTTGCAAGCATGTAAAGAAAAAACCGCCTGAACGCGGTCCCCCGCGCGGAGGATAACACATTCCGATCTTTGCGTCTAAACCGGGCGTTCAGCTTTCGAGTTTGCGGGCCACCAGAAACGAGACCGGAAACGCCGCCACAAACCCAACAACCGCAGCGATCAGCAGGGTTGTCCACGATGCGTGGCCCATGACCAGAACCGCAATCACAGCGGACCCGGCAAGGGTGGAACCAAGGAAGATGTGAAGGATCAGTGTCAGCGGCGACATAGCGGCCTCGTTTTTACCAGTCTGTTTCCGCGGACCATAGAATTGAGATCAGGAACCCTCCTTGATCTGTGTCAGAAAGCGCAGCGCGATCAGGCCCATGCCAGTGCCGTTCCCACCAAAACAAGGCCAATCCCCGCGACCTCACGGTACGAGAAATTCTCTCCGAACAAAAAATACGAGGCAATGGCGATCAGGATGACCTCGGCCCCCAGAATGCCGGTATAGATGATGCCCAGCCGTTCCTCGCGCAGCGCTGCAAGCTCCAGCGTTGCTCCGGCAAGCAGGGTCGCAACGATCAGCAGGCCAAGGCCCACGCCGGGGAGTTTCCACCAGAACTTCATCGCGATCATGGCCACGGAATAGAGACCCGCCGACCCGAGGGCGATGATGGGGATCATGGATGTGGACATCTGCGCCTCCTGCCGAGGGTTCCGTTGGGTCAAGTGTAGCAGGTGTGAGGGGTTGGGGCTGTGAGGTGGGTCACAGTGCGAGTGATGGGTTGAAAACCCATCCTACGTAGGGTGGGTTTTCAACCCACCATTTCACCCGTAGGGCGGGCTCCAGCCCGCCATCTCCATCCAATTAATTCGCGTTGGTTCGGTCAGGCAAATGGCGGGCTGAAGCCCGCCCTACGTTTAATGAATACTGTTCGATCAAAGAACTGAGGGCAGCGCCGGCCCGAGGGGTGCGCAAACGCGCAGCCCGTTTTGCCGGAGGCAAACATTCGGTTTGACAGGGGCGGTTCATGCCGGAGGCATGCTTTCAGCATGACGCGGCCCGGCGGTGCCGCCGGGCGGGTGGGTTGATTTGACTGCGGCACAAAGCAAAAAATGGAAATAAGCTCTTGCTGCAGCTACTTTTTTCGCGCTCAATCAGCTGATTGAGACAGAACCTGTTCGAGCAAATACATGAGTGAACAATTTCCTGACAAAGGCACGGCTATGGAAGGATTGCTTCCAAAAGAGTTCGCTTATTGCTTAGGGCTCTATCTACAAACCTGCGCTCACATTGAACTTTGGGTAAGTGCGCTGATTGTTTGCCTTGAAGAATTGAAGCCAGAAAACAAAGACTGGTTTGATCGGTACTGCCAAGTGCGAAAGCTCCCTACAAAAGAACTCATCAGAGAATTGAAAAAGTCTAGCGAACTCGCCAAAAACTTCGGATTCGATGAAGACTTGTCAGCGTTATCAGATTGGATAGCAAGGTTTGTTGGTAACCGACATATGGCCGCACATGGCGCTTTTTTCGGATCGCTGAACGGTTTCCTTCGTGTTGACTATGTGACGAACACTGGCTCGAGAAAGGACCCTATCTTCAAACGTTCAACAAGTGCCGTGACAAAAGAAAGTATTGACGAAGTACTAGCAGACGCAGACCGAATCTACCTCATCGTTCTTGGGATGATTGGCCGTATCCAAGAAGATTTGCCAACTAGAGTACATCGAGCGATCGTGCCGATAGTAGAGCACCCTACTTGGGAAACTCGGTCGCTATCACGCTCCACCATGTGGGCACGCAGTCGGCTGCGCCAACCGCTTTCGCCCACTCGCCGTAAAAATGGCCAGCATTTTAGCTGTCCATTTTTAAGGCGCTAATAAACGCCTCCTGCGGGATATCGACCTTCCCGAACTGGCGCATTTTCTTCTTACCCGCCTTCTGCTTGTCCAGCAGTTTGCGTTTCCGTGTGGCGTCGCCTCCGTAGCACTTCGCAGTCACGTCCTTGCGCAAGGCGGACAGGGTCTCTCGGGCGATGACCTTGCCTCCGATGGCGGCCTGGATCGGGATTTTGAACATGTGGCGCGGGATCAGGTCCTTGAGCTTTTCGCACATCGCCCGGCCCCGCATCTCGGCCCGGTCGCGGTGAACCATGGTCGACAGCGCATCGACCGGTTCGTCATTCACCAGCACCGACATCTTGACCAGATTGTCCTGCGTGTAGCCGGTCATCTGGTAGTCGAAGCTGGCATAGCCCTTGGTCACCGATTTCAGGCGGTCGTAGAAGTCAAAGACAACCTCGTTCAGCGGCAGGTCATAGACGACCATGGCGCGGCTGCCCGCATAGGTCAGGTCCAGCTGGATACCGCGGCGGTCCTGGCACAGTTTCAGCACGTCGCCGAGGTATTCGTCGGGCACCAGAATGGTCGCCTTGATGCGCGGCTCTTCGATATGATCGACCTTGGACGGGTCGGGCATGTCGGCGGGGTTGTGCAGCTCGATCATCTCGCCGTCTTTCATGTAGACGTGATAGATCACCGACGGCGCGGTGGTGATGAGCTCGATATCATATTCGCGTTCGATGCGGTCACGGATGACCTCAAGGTGCAGAAGGCCAAGGAAGCCGCAGCGGAAGCCAAAGCCAAGTGCGGCCGAGGTTTCCATTTCAAAGCTGAAGCTGGCGTCGTTCAGCGCCAGTTTATCGATCGCGTCGCGCAGGTCTTCGAATTCAGCCGAGTCCACGGGGAAGAGGCCACAGAAGACCACCGGTTGCGCGGGCTTGAAGCCCGGCAGGGCGACCTCGGCGCCGTTGCGGTCATTGGTGATGGTGTCACCGACGCGGGTGTCGCGGACCTGTTTGATGGACGCGGTGAGAAAGCCGATCTCGCCGGGGCCCAAGGAGTCGATCATCTGCATTTCGGGCCGGAACACGCCGACCCGGTCAACATGGTGCAGGGTGTTGTTCGACATGAACTTGACCCGCATCCCCTTTTTCAGCGTGCCGTCCATGATGCGGACCAGAACGATGACGCCCAGGTAGGCGTCGTACCACGAATCCACCAGCATCGCCTTGAGCGGCGCGTCCAGAGTGCCCTTTGGTGCGGGCAGTAGTTTTACGATGGTTTCCAGCGTCTCATGGATGCCCTGCCCCGTCTTGGCACTGACTTGAATGGCGTCGGTCGCGTCGATGCCGATCACATCCTCGATCTGTTCGGCCACGCGGTCACAGTCGGACGCGGGCAGGTCGATCTTGTTCAGCACCGGCACGATCTCATGATCGGCGTCGATGGCCTGATACACGTTGGCCAGCGTTTGCGCCTCGACCCCTTGGGTCGAGTCCACAACCAGCAGCGAGCCCTCGACCGCACGCATGGATCGCGAGACCTCATAGGCAAAGTCCACGTGACCGGGGGTGTCGATCAGGTTCAGCACGTATTGCTCGCCGTTGTCGGCGGTATAGTCGATGCGGACCGTGTTGGCCTTGATGGTGATGCCGCGTTCCCGCTCGATATCCATACTGTCGAGCAACTGTTCCTTCATGTCGCGATCCTTGACCGTTCCGGTCTCTTGGATGAGCCGGTCAGCAAGGGTGGATTTGCCATGGTCGATATGCGCGACGATGGAGAAATTGCGGATATGAGCGAGGTCTGTCATGGGTTGGGGATATGCGTCGGAAATGGGCTGTGGTCAATGGTTCAAGGTGATCTGCCGTAGCCAAAACACTCTCATTGCAAGTTGCCTAGAAATTGGCTCGATACTGGTACGTGGCGTCGCACCTGATTTCGGAGTTTGTCTCGTGTTGTCGCGGCACGCCTTGTTAAGGCCAATGCGCGTGCTGAAGTTGCTGCATATTGGATATAAAGCACTGATTGTATCCATAGTCTGAATCAGACCTCCAATCCCTGAGGTCTATGATTGTGCGCGCGACGTCCCCTTCAATGCGTTCACTCGCCCAATAGTCTTCATTGGCAATCAAGCTCTGTAGCGGGCTTCTCGGAGAGTAAGGAGAGGACAGCAACGCAGCAGCGGTAACGGTACAATCGGAAATCTCATCCGCACAGTAATCGCTGCAAAAGTTACGAATGGGGGTCCAAGCCACTATCTCTGCGCTAAGTTTAGCCGCTGCCTCCCGGATATCGGTGTCATGAATCAATTCTCTTGGAGCGAAAATGCCCCAAGCTAGCTCGGACGCCTTGAAGCGATCATCTCCAGTATTAAGCCAGGCCAGCGATGCCGAACCTCCATAATTTGGACCGTCCGAACTATGTGTCTGTAGGTACAATGCCCAGAATAGGAAGATACTGGCTTCTTCGGGCAATTTGTGGTCAAGGCCTCGCAAAACCTCAACCAAATCAGCCCCTCTGCCATCGTAGAGCATGGATTGCGCTGCAAGCATTGCTGTTATTGGCTCACCAAGCTCGACTAGCACTGCGATTGCAGGCGCTTTATCCTCGAACTTGGCAGCTTGCAGTAATGCAAGGGCCAAAGGCTCAGAGTTTTGCGCTTCTGTTAGCCATGACTTTCCCGACAGACCGCCGGGTTTTCGTAACAGAGCTATGCGGACTTTCCGAGCCATTTCAGAAGTTACATGCGCGTGGAAACTACTCCGGCCAGCGATGCTAGCCAGCAAGATCTGCGCAGCTGCGTTGCCCTTTTGTGCCTGATCAGACAAGCTTTGTAATGCTGTCAAATCCTCTCCATTCAACCACGCCTGAACCGCCTCTATGAATTCCGGCGCATCTTTACCTTGCAAAGAAGGCGTATCCGACAAAGCCATAATCGGCGACAAACAAAGTAACGCTGAAATAAAAAACGACCTGATAGAATTCACTTGTCTACCCTATAATTCGACTGCTCATACTCGCTTCCAACGCACCTCAGCGTGCTGTTTTATCCCCAGCAAATCAACACCGTTTGATTTGGCTGTCAAAACAATTGATCCCTTCCCCCGTTTGATTCATACTCCTGCCCAGACCGAGAGGGGCAACAGACCCGTCCGGGCAGGCAAAAACGAGGCTCGAGCATGAAACAGTTTCTCTTAATCGCATTCTGTGCGGCATCGCTGACGGCGATGGCTCCGACAGTGGACGCGGCGCAGATCAAACGAGCGTGTCTGACGTCCGACCGTACGGCCGCAACGCGGGACCGGTGTAGCTGCATCCAGCGCGTCGCGGATCAGGCGCTCACCCGCAGCGACCAGAAGACTGTCGCCAAATGGTTCAACGATCCCCATCAGGCGCAAGAGCTGAAGATGTCGAAAACCGCGCGCGATGATGCGCTGTGGGACCGGTATCGGAACTTCGGCCAGATGGCGCAGGCAATCTGCAACTGACCCGCTTCAAATCCTTGACCTGACGCTCGCTGCCCCTCAGAAAAGGCGCAGCGAGAGGATGTTGCATGCTTATAAAAGGGCTGACCCTGCGCGGACTCGAAGTGTTCGAGGCGCTGGCGCGGACTGGCTCGGTGGCGCAGGCTGCCGAGATCACGGGGCTCAGCCAGCCCTCGGTGTCGCAGCAGTTGCGCAATCTGGAAAACGCCCTGGGGACCGATCTGGTCGATCACGGGCGCCGCCCTATGCGACTGACGCAGGCGGGGCGCAGCTTTCTGACCCGGACAGAGGCAGTGCTGGCCGAATTGCAAATGGCTCAGAGCGAGTTGACCGTGATGGACCTGGGCCATCTGACCACCCTGTCCATCGGGCTGATCGACGATTTCGACAATGACCTGACGCCTCGGCTTGCGACCCTGCTGGCCGACAGCCTGACCCGTTCGAACTTCAAGCTGCTCACCCTGCCCAGCCTGGATTTGTTCGAAGAGCTAGAAGCCCAACGTTTGCATCTTATGGTTTCGGCCCATTCCGGCGAGGTGCTGGAGGGCGTGATCGAATACCCCCTGGTGCAGGACCCATTCATCCTGGTGACGCCCAAAGGGGTTGAGAATGCCATTCAGGAACTTCCCTTCTTGCGCTATGCCCGCGAACAATTGATCAGCCGCCAGATCGAGGCACATCTGGCCCGGCAGCGACTGGACTATGAAGAGCGGTTCGAAATCGGCTCACATCTGGCGCTGATGGCGATGGTTGCGCGCGGGTTGGGATGGGCTATTACCACGCCTCTGGGCTACATGCGGGCAACCCGGTTTCACGATTCACTCGAAGCGCATCCCGCCCCGTTCGGGGATTTTGCACGCACGATTTCCCTGTTCACCCGTACCGACTGGTCCGATCAGGTTCCACAAGAAGTTGCAGGCATGATGCGTCGTCTGATGCGCAACCAGATCGTCGATCCGGCGTTGGCGCAATTGCCGTGGCTTACCGACCGCCTGAAGGTGATGGGCTAGGTCTGCAGATACGCGTCGAGCCCCGCCACGGCGGTCTCGATCAGGTCCAGCGCCCCTTCAAAATCCCGCGTATAGTAAGGGTCGGGCACGTGGTCGGCTCCTGCCTGCGGCGCGAAATCGGTCAGAAGGCGGACCGGGGTCTCATTCCCTGCAGGCCGCAAGGACTCAATGTTCCTGATGTTCTCGGCATCCATACCAATGACCAGGTCAAACCGATCAAAATCCTCGGTCCCGAATTGCCGCGCCCGCAGGTCGCTCAGTTCAATACCCCGTGCTCGCGCCGCCGTCTGCATCGGCCCATAGGGCGGATCGCCGATATGCCAGCCCGAAGTCCCGGCACTGTCGGTCATGTGTTGGGGAGCACGGGCGCGAAACGCACCTTCGGCAGCGGGAGAACGGCAAATATTGCCGAGACAGACAAAGAGGATACGATGGGTCATAGGCCAAGGTGTACCGCGTGAGGCAAAGATGGAAAAGATCGTCATTCTGACAGGGGCCGGGATCTCAGCCGAAAGCGGGCTGGGCACGTTCCGCGATGAAGACGGCCTGTGGGCAAAGCACCGGATCGAGGATGTCGCCACACCCGAGGGCTTTGCCCGCGATCCGGCTCTGGTCCATGGCTTCTACAACGCCCGCCGGGTTCAGGCAGCCAAGGCCTTGCCTAACGCAGCGCATCAGGCGTTGGCCCGCTTGCAACAGGACTTTCGCGGCGACGTGGTGATCGTCACTCAGAACGTCGATAACCTGCACGAGGTTGGCGGCGCCCGAAACGTGTTCCACATGCATGGCACGCTGGCCGGGGCGCTGTGTGCGGCTTGCGATCACCGTTGGCCCGCTCCACCTGAAATGGCGGTTGGCGAAAACTGCCCGGCCTGTAACGCCCCCAAAGCGCGACCGGATGTGGTCTGGTTTGGTGAAATGCCGTACCACATGGACGCGATCTATGACCATCTGGCCAATTCAACCCTGTTCGCGGCCATCGGCACCTCGGGTCAGGTCTACCCCGCTGCTGCCTTCGTGCACGAGGCCCGCATGTCCGGCGCGCAAACAGTCGAGCTTAACCTCGCCCCGTCGGATGGCGCGTCCAGTTTTGACGACGTAATCCTCGGCCCCGCGTCAGAAACTGTCCCACGCTGGGTCCAGGGGTTGCTGGGATAATCTGGTAGCAAACCCCGCAGACAGCAGCAAATTTTCCTGTTTATAATAAAGGCCTAACACGCCGGGAGAGCATCATGACAGACCCCCAGTTTCCACGCGAAGAAATCCTTGATGACGACAGTCTGGACGACCGCGACGCGCTGGGTGACCAGTTGGCGGGGCTGTGGTGGACCTTCCTGGTGCGCGGGGTTTTGGCCGGAGCGCTGGGCATCGCGGCCCTGTTCTGGCCGACGGGCAGCATCTCACTGCTGTTGCGGTTGGTCGGCCTGTTGCTGGTGTTCGACGGCGGCCTGACCTTGCTGGGCTTTGGACGACGCGGCCTGATTGGAGGCGCCGGGATCGGCGCCTTGTTGATCGGGTTGATCTTACTGATCTGGCCCGAGGGCGTGGCCCGGCTGACCTTCTTCCTGCTGGGCGCATGGGCGCTGATCATGGGTGTTGGTTCTCTTATGGCTTGGCGGCAGATGTCGGATCAACACCCCGATGCCGCTTCGGTCCGCAACTCGGGGATCGTGGCGCTGGTGATCGGTCTGGCGCTGATCTTCTGGCCCGGAAGCGGCATGGTGGCGCTGGGCTGGGCTATCGCATTCGGGGCACTGGCCTTTTCGGCTGTGATGTTCTGGCTGACCGCCCGTTTCAAACGCGCCCATGATCGCGTGGCGATGCGGGTGGTCAATCGCTGAACCATTCGCCACAACGCAAACAGGCCGGGCAAAGCCCGGCCTGACGTATGGATGACGGCCGCAACGCGGCCTGAAGACAGGCGTAGCCTCAGTTCGAATGCGACCCGTGACCGCCCTCGTCCTGACGCTCCAGATCGACGGGAATCTCGATCTCAACCTCGCCCGCCTTTTCAAAGATCAGGGTTACGGGAACCGTTGCGCCCTGTTCGAACGGAGCGGTCAGCCCCATGAACATCACATGGTCGCCACCACGTTTCAGCATATGGGTTTCGCCCGCAGGGATGGCAAAACCTTCTTCGACATGCACCATCTTGGCCACGCCGCTGTCATCGACCTGATGGGTATGCAGTTCGACCCGCGCCGCCGCATCGGATTCCGCGCCGATCAACCGGTCGTCAGCTTCACCGGTGTTCTGGATCATCATGAAGGCCGCACCTGCCTTGGCCGATTTGCCCGACGACCGGGCATAGGCGTCATCGACAGAAATTGTATCCTGCGCAAAAGCAGTTGTGGCCAAGGTTGCGGCAGCCAAAGTGGCGAGCAGTTTGGATTTGAGGGACATCGCGTCTCTCCTTACTTAGATATTTGATAGGAATGGAGAATTTTCTAAAACAGAACCGGCGGCGCACGCGCCGGTCTGTACGGTACCGGAAGCGCAATCAGGTTTTCTGCCTTGTGCACGGGCGCGGGCAGTGCTGCCGCCGGTGCCACAGGCAATTCGGGTGCCGCGACCGCAATCGCACCCAAAAGGGTCAGCGCATAGTCGGGGCAGAAATGCGGCGGATGCGTCGGCTGGCCCCCGGCGTCCATATAGACCACCACCGGACCCGAGCCTGTGCACAGCACCACCTGCCCCACCGCCCTATCCATTCCGCGAGATGCGGACACCCCCTGCCCCGTAAGAATAACGAGCAGTGACAGTGCCAAAGGCAGGAATCTGTTCAGAAAATGTTTCATTCTGCGCCAGATATAAGCCCGACGCAAAGCGGGCTTCAAGCGCAAACGGATGCGCCCGAAGCCCGATATTTCAGGTTACGTATCAGCTGTCCACGCCAGGACGTTTGACAGATCCTTTGGTCAGGCTCGTATGCAACCTGTTCACCTGTCGTTGCATCCGAAAGCATGTCCCAAACGTTTTGCCTAAAAAGGCCGCCAACAGGGAGAGATAATCAGATAATTTGAAAGACATGAAACAGAACTCCGCCAGATGAATATGACTAAACATAAGGCGAGCAGAGCAAGGTGTATGTGAACAATATCACCAAGGGGTGAATTTTAGTTCCAATTCAGGAACAGCCCACGAAAGAAAAGACCCTGCACCTTGCGGTACAGGGCCGAATTCTTCTCAAGTAAAAAGGGCTTAGGCCGAGGCTTGTGCCTTGGCGATTTCCTTTTTCACTTTCAGCGCGTTTGCCGACAGGTCTTCGTCCTTGGCTTTGGCCAGGAACGCGTCCAGACCACCGCGATGGTCAACCGAGCGCAGCGCAGCAGCCGAGATGCGCAGCTTGACGCCACGACCCAGGGATTCGGACTGCAGGGTAACGTCGTTCAGGTTGGGCAGAAAACGGCGACGAGTTCTGTTTTTGGCGTGGCTGACATTGTTGCCAGTCATCGGGCCTTTTCCGGTCAGTTCGCAACGGCGCGACATGGTTTCTTCCTTTGTTTCTGGAGGCCGGGCATTACACCCTCGGCCAAATCACAAGGGGCGCAACCCGAAGTCGCGCCCGAAAACTGGTTGGATGCGTGTAGTGGGAATCGCAGGAAGGGTCAAGACGGATCACGCGAATTCTTTAAGCCGACGTCACTGACCGGATAGGTTTGTGCCCGCAACAGTGGTTTGTTGTTCTTTCGGTGCCGTTCCAGCAGGCGCGCCTGCTGCCGCCCACGCGGAATTAACCGCGCAGGCATCGGAGACAGTCGCTTTTCGATCAGTTCTGGAAAAATTTCAAAAATCTCACGCCTTGCGTCGACACCAATCGATTTCAGGGCCTCGGCCCCGGTGAACAGGCTTTCGGTCGGGGCGTTTTCGGCGAAGATCACCTGATGGCGGTCGAACAACAGGTGAAAATACTCCACCCCCGCAACAGATTCATCGACGAAAATCCCCGGCAAAACGGTTAATTTGATCGCCGGGATCAACACTTCGGATGTACCGAACATGCGTTCCGCGATCTTTGACTGCACCAGCATCCTGTGTTGACGCGAAACCAGCAGGTCGCGCCGGGGCAGCTCGGTGCCCAGCGCCCCTGTCAGGATGCGAACCGGCCAAAGGCGCGGATTGTTCAGCAATGCAGCCCGGTCAAACCCACGGCGACCAATCCACCGGATGTTTTGCAGCCCGTCCTCCATGGTGGGGATCATATCCCCGATCCGCAGATCTTGAATCGGGCGTTCTCCGGTCTGCGTCAGTACAGCGGTGTCGCGGGTAAAGCAGGGAACCCCCGAGCCGTTTTCGAACGTCGAATACGTGACCGCGATCCCGGACGGCAAGGTAAATGTGCCACTGGACAACGAATAGCCGACACCATCCTCAACCGTGATGGTGCCGAAAACGCTGTCATTGATCACCGTCCCTACGGGTAGATTCAGCGTGTCCGTTCCGTTGCCACCGCGGATATCGCCGTCGACGGATGTACTGCTGAAATTCAGAGTATCGTCACCGCCCCCCAGACGAATGGACCCAACGGTCGAGCCGGTGATGTCAACGGTGTCGGCATCCGACCCCGATGCAACGCGGTCGCCAATGGTGCTGTTGGTAACCGTTATGGTGTCACTTCCGGCATTGCCGAGCACGTTGTCGGCGATGACACTGTTGGTGACATTTATGTCGTCATCACCACCCCGCCCCCGGATATTGTCAATCGGAGATCCCTGCGGGTTCCCGTTCAGGGTACCGCTATTGTTTGTGACGTCGATATCGTCGTCGCTATTTGTCCCATTTATGCGGGGCATTCGGACCGGTCCTGTACGTCGAGGGTGTCAGAATAACACTATTCTGCGCCACCGTCAGGTCACAACACAACTCTGGATGGAAAGTCCGCTGCACCCAAGTCCGGGGCAATTGCTAACGCGGGATCAGTGACATCAGCATGGTTTCCGCAGCCGCTGAGGGGCTCAGCCCGCCTGCCCGCACCTGGGCGCCCAAGTTTTCCATGTCAGCCCGCGCCTGCGCAGTAGTCAGCCGCGCCAAAAGCGCGGCGCGCACCTCCTGCTCGAACCAGTACTGCGCTTGCGCCGCCCGGTTCGTGTCCCAGTGGCCACGTTCTCGGCGCGACTGGGTGAGGGATTGCATCTCGGACCACGCTCCCTCCAACCCATGTTCCTCGACCGCCGAGACCGTCATCGCCTTGGGGAACCCCTCTGGGTCTTGCGGGCGTTTGCGCAGTAGGCGCAGGGCCCCAGCGTAGTCGGCGCAGGTTCGGGTTGCGGTGGCCTTCAGGTCTCCGTCCGCCTTGTTGACCAGAATCATGTCGGCCATTTCCATGATGCCACGCTTGACGCCCTGCAGTTCGTCCCCGCCCGCCGGGGCCAGCAGCAACAGGAACAGATCCGACATTTCCGAAACCACGGTTTCCGACTGACCGACCCCCACAGTTTCGATCAGGACGACGTCGAAGGCAGCCGCTTCGCATAGGGCAATCGCTTCGCGCGTTCGGCGCGCGACACCACCCAGATACGACTGGCTGGGCGACGGACGGATAAAGGCGTTTTTCTCACGGCTCAGACGCTCCATCCGGGTTTTGTCGCCCAAAATCGAGCCTCCAGACCGAGCCGAGCTGGGATCGACCGCCAGAACCGCTACGCGCAGCCCCTGCCTGATCAGCATCATACCGAAGCTTTCGATAAAGGTGGATTTACCTACCCCTGGCGTCCCCGACAGACCAATGCGCAAGGATTGCCGTTGAGACTTGGCCACATGGGCCAGCAACTCGGTCGCCTGCGCCCGGTGGTCGTCGCGGCCGCTTTCGACCAGAGTGATCGCCCGAGCCAGCGCGCGGCGTTCACCGTTCAAAATCCTGTCGCCCAGCTCAGCGGTATTCATGCACGTCCCCCTACCCGATTTTCGCCTTGATGGCGTAGCGGAACGGGGTTTGTCCAGTGCCAAGAACCGTGAGAATTGCCGCAGTGCGTCGGAACTGGACCTTGCCGGGCGGTTGGCGGATAAAGCCCGCATGACACGCCTGCCCATCGACGACGCCATCCCTGACCTGCTTGCGACCCTAAAGGCCTCGGGCCGCGCCGTGCTACAAGCGCCTCCAGGTGCGGGCAAGACTACACGGGTGCCTTTGGCAATGCTCGACGCGGGCTTGTGCAACGGCAAGATCGTAATGCTGGAACCGCGCAGGCTGGCCGCGCGCGCAGCCGCCGAACGCATGGCTGAAACGCTGGGTCAGCGCGCGGGTGAAACGGTCGGCTACCGGGTGCGCGGCGACACCAAAGTTTCGAAATCAACGCAGATCGAGGTGGTCACCGAGGGCATCCTGACCCGAATGCTGCAATCCGATCCCGATCTGCCAGGTGTCGGTGCGGTAATCTTTGACGAATTCCATGAACGGTCCCTGAACGCTGATCTGGGTTTGGCTTTGTGCCTGGAAGTCACCGGCGCGCTGCGGGACGACCTGATCCTGTTGGCCATGTCCGCGACACTGGATGCTGAGCCTGTTGGGCGGCTGATGAAGGCCCCATTGGTCACCTCCGAAGGGCGCAGCTATCCGGTCGAAACCCGCTGGCTGGACCGGCCTTTGGCTGCGCAGGCAAGGCGATTGGACGCTCTGGTCGATCTTGTGATTCAGGCTGAAAGGGACACGCGCAAAACCGGCGGCGGTGTACTTGTGTTCCTACCCGGCGAGGGCGAAATCCGGCGGGTCGAGACCGCCTTGTCCGGACGTTTGCCTGGCGATTGCGTGGTACGTCCCTTGTTCGGAGCGATGCCCTTTTCCTCCCAACGAACCGCGATTGCGCCGGTTGACGAGGGGCGCAAAGTGGTGCTGGCCACGTCGATCGCCGAAACCTCGCTGACCATTCCCGACATCCGTGTTGTGGTCGACATGGGCCAAGCGCGGCGGGCGCGTTTCGATCCAGGCTCGGGCATGTCACGGCTGATGACCGAGCGCGTGACGCGGGCCGAGGCCACCCAGCGCGCAGGCCGCGCCGGGCGCGTAGCCGAAGGGGTCTGCTATCGGTTGTGGTCCAAGGGAGAAGAAGGCGCTCTGGCCGCCTATCCCCCGGCCGAAATCGAGGCGGCCGACCTGACCGGGCTGGCCCTGGAACTGGCGCTTTGGGGCGCGGGGCCGGGCGATCTGGCCTTCCTGACGGCGCCGCCTGACGGCGCCATGGCCGAGGCCGAGGCCCTGCTGAACATGCTGGGCGCGCTGGATACCAAGAGGCGGATCACCGATCACGGGCGCGCGCTGGCCGCGCTGCCTCTGCACCCGCGTTTGGGGCATATGCTGGTTCGGGCGGGATCAGGCGCCGCGCCATTGGCCGCACTGATGGCCGACCGCGATCCACTCAAAGGTGCCCCGGCGGATATGCTGCTGCGGCTGGAAGCATTGCGCGACATTCGCGCATTTCAACGCAACCGGGTCTGGCAGGTGAAGCCGGGAGCAGTGGATCGGATCAAGGCCGAAGCCAAACGGCTGCGCAAACAAGGCAACTCCTCCGACCTAAGTCCCGCCTCCATGGCCGCGCTGGCCTATCCCGACAGGATCGGACAGCGCCGCAACGGCGATGTGCCGCGCTATGTCCTGTCGGGCGGCAAAGGGGTTGTGCTGGACAGTAGCGACACGCTGGCCGCCGCGCCCTATCTGGTGGTCACGGATACCGACGGCAACCCGCGTGAGGCACGCGTGCGCATGGCGGCCCAGATATCGGAACGGGAAATCCGCGATCTGTTTGCGGATCAGATCGAATGGGTAGACAGTTGCGAATGGTCAAAGCGCGACCGTCGGGTCGTTGCGCGCCAACAAGAGCGATTCGGTGCAATCACTCTGAGCGACCGCATCTGGAAGGACGTTCCTGACGATGTGGTGGCACATGCCATGCTGAACGGTGTGCGCGATCTTGGCCTGCGACTGGACGGTGCCGCGGCGCGGCTCGCCGCACGGGTGGAACTGGTGCGGGCCGAGGGAGCGGATCTGCCCGATTTCACCGTCGAGGGGTTGACCCAAACCCTTGAAGATTGGCTGCTGCCGATGCTCTCGGGTGTGCGTAGTGTCGACGAGTGGAAACGGTTTGACCTGCTGCCCGCCCTGCGTGCCCGGCTGGACTGGAACCAGACGCAAGAGCTGGACCGCCGCGCGCCGGGCTCGTTTGAAACACCGCTGGGGCGCAAAGTACCGATTGAGTACGGGGGCGCAGTGCCCGAGATTTCGGTCCGCCTGCAAGAATTGTTCGGAGTAACCCGCCATCCCGTAGTGGGCGGCGAGGCGCTGAAGATCACCCTGCTGTCTCCGGCGCAACGCCCGATCCAGATCACTCGGGACCTGCCGGGTTTTTGGGCGGGATCATATGCGGACGTTCGCAAGGATATGCGCGCGCAATACCCCAAACATCCCTGGCCCGAAGACCCAACCCAAGCCGACCCCACCCTGCGCTCCAAACGAAGGAGACAAAACCGCGATTGACCTTTTGTTCAGGTTTTCAACTAAATGTCTGGGCAGGCGACGAAGGCACACTAACTTCCCAAAAAGGCTCATTGAAGATGCAGCTTTGCGTTGCTATATCTCTGCGGCTTAACGGTAACGCGCGTGCAATTAATCAACTCATGACAAAATGGTTGCGAAACATCTGGGAGGAGGTCGCACGACCCATATTCCTACGCCCCAAGCGGGTGCAGGTTGCTGCGCTGTGCACCCGGGAACGCGAGACCGGAACAGAGGTTTTGCTGATCACCAGCCGAGATACCGGACGCTGGATCATCCCCAAGGGCTGGCCGATCGATGGCAAGGATGGTGCAGAAACCGCCCTGCAGGAAGCCTGGGAAGAGGCTGGCGTGCGCGGAGTCAGCCTTGCCAAAGAGCCGATAGGCCATTTTACCTACGAGAAAATCCTGAACAACGGCTCGGCCCTGCCAGTGTTGACCAGTGTCTACCGGATCGAGGTTCAGGACCTTGCGAATGCGTTTCCAGAAGCAGATGAACGCAAGCGGGCTTGGGTGGCTCCTGCGACTGCGGCTGAACGTGTAAATGAGCCGGAACTGCGCGACATACTGCTCCAACTGTAACAGTTTCGCAAAAAATTGAAGACAAAGCGGTTGCTCACGCTCGTGAAACCGTCTAGCCGCGTGCGGCAACGCAAATAAGCCGCGAAATCCCATGTCGAACATGACTACAAAACCCCGTTGGCAGGCGCTGGACAACGACCTGCACCGCATCTCGCGTGTCGAAAGTGCGAGTGTCCATGTTGCGCGCCCGATGATGGCACCCGGCATCGCACTGGCCTTTATCGCATTGGCCGGTCTGTCGGCTGCAGTGTTTTTCGGACAGGCCGATGGCGGTTTGATCGTAGTCGCGGCAGCGGTTTTCGGGGCTTATATGGCGGTCAATATCGGCGCCAACGATGTGGCCAACAACATGGGGCCTGCAGTTGGCGCAAATGCTCTGACCATGGGCGGTGCGATCATTATCGCGGCCATAGCAGAAAGCGCGGGCGCGCTATTGGCTGGCGGAGATGTGGTTTCGACCATTTCAAAGGGAATCATCGACCCGGCCTCGGTTCAGAACAGCAATGTATTCATCTGGGCGATGATGGCCGCGCTGATATCGTCGGCGATGTGGGTCAACCTTGCCACCTGGGTCGGTGCACCGGTTTCGACCACGCATTCGGTCGTTGGGGGCGTGATGGGCGCAGGCATTGCTGCAGCAGGTCTGAGCGCTGTCAGCTGGGGCACGATGAGCGCCATCGCCGCAAGCTGGGTGATCTCACCGGTTCTGGGCGGGGTGATTGCAGCGTGTTTTTTGGCGTTGATCAAGACCAAGATCCAGTATCAGGACGACAAGATCGCCGCTGCTCGGCGATGGGTTCCCATCCTTGTCGCCGTCATGGCGGCGGCATTTGCCACCTATCTGGCCGTCAAAGGCCTGAAGCGGATCGTGAAGATCGAGCTGGAGATGGCTCTGCTGATCGGTTTGGCCTCGGGCCTGCTGGCCTGGTCGGTTACGGTGCCATGGGTACGGCGCAAGTCCGAAGGGATGGAAAACCGCACCAAGTCTCTGAAAACACTGTTTGGCCTGCCGCTAGTGATTTCGGCCACATTTCTCAGCTTCGCGCACGGCGCCAATGACGTTGCCAATGCGGTTGGCCCTCTGGCCGCGATCGTACACGCGGCTGAGTTTGGCGATTTCGCCTCGAAAGTGGCGATCCCAAGCTGGGTCATGGTGATTGGTGCCTTTGGGATTTCGTTCGGTCTGTTCCTGTTCGGCCCCAAACTGATCCGGATGGTGGGCAGCCAGATCACCAAACTGAACCCGATGCGCGCGTTCTGTGTGGCGCTATCGGCTGCAATTACGGTGATCGTGGCCAGTTGGCTGGGACTGCCGGTCAGTTCCACCCACATCGCCGTGGGTGCCGTGTTCGGAGTTGGATTCTACCGCGAATGGCACTCGGATCGCCGCTGGAAGCAAACGAACCGCCAGCGCCCCGCCGAACAGCGCCTCGCCCGCGAAGAGCGTCAGCGCCGCAAGCTTGTGCGTCGCTCGCATTTCATGACGATTGTGGCGGCTTGGGTAATTACCGTACCAGCGGCTGCGGCTATGTCGGCGGCGATTTTCGTGTTTCTGACGGCCTTTACCTGACCCGGCTAGAGCGAGATCTGCCCCGGCAACAGCGTGGTTTCGGGCGCCTGTTCGATCAACGCCCGCACTTTGGCACAGATCGGGGTCGCCACACCAAACTGCGCGCCAAGGCGAATGATCTCACCTTGCAGGCTGTCAATCTCAGTCGGGCGCCCCGCCATCAGATCATATGACATCGAGGTCCGCGCGCTGGGGTCGATGGTCAGCATCCGCGCCGCGATCCGCGAGAACACCGGCGTCGGCAGCCGCAGGATATGCGGTGTTGCCCACGCAGGCAGCGGTGTGGTCGAAGCCACCGGGTGATCTGCTGCCTTGAGAACCTCAAGAGCTTCGACCATCTGATCCGCCATCAACCGCCGCCAGTTGCGATCCAACAATTGCTCTTTCAACGTCAGACCCGACAGAGCATTCAAAGCATTGTTGAGATTGATAACCAGCTTGCCCCATTGCACAGCATCAATGTTGTCGCTCTCGATAACCGGCAGGTTTGGGCTGCTGAGCCTATAGCCCAGCGCACCGGGACCGCTTTGAATGACAATCTCGCCCGAGGTCGCACGGTGAAAACACGACGGGTCAGTCGGCACCACGTTAAACGGCACCATCCCGGCCCTAACGTCGTGTTCCGGTAGGGTCGCACGCAGAATACGGGTGTTGTCCATTCCGTTCTGCCAAGACAGGATCGGGGTGTCTAACGGTGCATATTGGGCGATCCGGGCGGCAATTTCAGCTGTCGCGCCAGTCTTGACCGTCACAATCGCGGCTTCTGCGTTGGTCAGACAACTTGGGTCCTCAGTTAAGGTCAACGTTCGTGCGGGTACGTGACGGTTCAGGCCAGAATAGTCCGTGACCGTTAGCCCCTTGTCGCGGACCGAGTCCAAAATGCGCGACCGGCCCAGCAGGATCACGTCATGGCCTGCATTGGCCAGTAAGGCCCCACAAAAGCACCCGATACTACCTGCGCCTGCGATCACGATCTTCATGAAGCCCCTCCCCGGCGCGAAGGATCGCCGGGATCAGCGCCTCAGGCAAGGCCCCCTGACGCTTGGTCAGCGCGCTAATCGTGGCCGAGTGCGCTCCAATTCTTCCGAGATCGGAATGAACTCCAGATCATCCCCCGGAGGCAGGTGGAACGCGCCATTTGCCCAATCGGCGGTTTTCCATTCACGTGTGGCGGCCTCGATCTTTTCCTTCGACGATGACACGAAATTCCACCAGATATAACGATCCTCGTTCAGCGTCGCGCCACCCAAAAGCATGAGCCGCGCGCCCAGAGGTCCGGCTTTGATCGAAAGGCGGTCGCCCGGGCGGAACACCATCATGCGGCCTTCCTCGAACCTGTCACCGGCAATTTCGACCGAGCCCTGCGTGACGTAGACGCCCCGGTCCTCGTGATCGTCCGGCAGGGGGAACGTGGCATCCGGGTCAATCTGTACGTCCAGATAAAAGGTCTCGGATAACATCGTGACCGGGCTGGTCTCGCCATAAGCCGAGCCGAGGATAAGACGGGCACTGACTCCGTTGTCTTGAATGTGCGGCAAGGCGGCTTGTTTGTGATGCTCGAAATCGGGGGCCATATCCTCATGCGCCTCTGGCAAGGCGATCCAGGTCTGGATGCCAAACAAGCTGTGCTTCTGGGCGCGCGTTTTCGCACTGGTGCGCTCCGAATGAGTGACGCCACGCCCGGCGACCATCCAGTTGACCTCGCCCGGGTAAATCATCTGATGGGTGCCAAGACTGTCGCGATGTTCGAATTCGCCCTGGTACAGGTAAGTGACGGTGCCCAGACCGATATGCGGATGCGGGCGAACGTCGATGCCGCCATCGGTGATGAACTCGGCAGGCCCCATCTGGTCGAAGAAGATGAATGGACCCACCAGTTGGCGTTTGACAGAAGGCAGCGCGCGGCGCACCTCAAATCCCCCCAGATCGCGGGCGCGCGGGATGATCAATGTTTCAAGCGCTGCGTTTTCCGACAGGCACTCGGGGTTGTGGGTCGGGCTCCAACTCATTCCAACTCTCCTGCGATCAGAGGCTTAAGGTTCATAAATTGGTAATATAGGTCAAATTATTGCCAGAAAACTCGCAAATTTGCACAACTTGGGTGCATTTCCCTCAGCAATCGGTACTTTATGTAATGCCTAAGGCCATAGCCGGGGGAAGAACGGCCCGTCGATACGATCGCCTTCTCGGTAGCCTGCCGCCTCGAACTGAGCGCGCTCATCTTTTGCCCAATCGCCGCGATACCGGATGATCCCGTCCGGCGCCGTCATCCGCAGGGTAAAGCGCCGAACCGTTTCAGTTGGCGTGACCGAGGACAATCCACCGTGCAACGTGCGCATGTCAAAGAAGATGCAATCGCCCAACTGCATATCCCATTGCAGCAGGTCATAAGCTTTTGGATCGGCGTTGACATCGGGTGGTGGATGATAAGTAAGGCCCGCGACCTCGGTCGGTTCATAGCTTGGATGCCCGTCAGCAAACCGGACCCGCATAAACAGTTTGTCCCATAGGTGCGAGCCCCTGACGAATGCTATCCCGTTCTCCTTGCTCACCGGCTCCAGCGGCAGCCAGAGGACGCACATCGTGCCTTCGAAATCGAAATAGGACAGGTCCTGATGGAACGGCGGGCGCGAGGTTGACCCGGCCTCCCGCAGGAACCAGTTGTCCATCACAAGGTTGATCGAGGATGCGCCCAACAGTTCAGCTGCCAGCGCAGCGCAGGGGGAATGACGCACAAAGTCGGTGAATTGAGGAATTTTATTCCAGGCCCAGTAATCCTCGAAATAGGCCGGGGCGCGCGGGTCTTTGGTATGGCGGGTGAAGTTGTCGGTTGGATCGGCAAGGTCCGCATCGATCCCGTCGCGCAGCAACGTCAGCCAATGATCCGAAAATTTCGAACGCAGAACAACCGCCCCGTCGCGCTTGAAGGCGGCGATTTCATCGGGTGACACTTTTTGCATCTTGTCCATTGGGCAGCCTTTCGGATCGGTATCGCAAAGATGGCACCGTTTTTTGAGCAGGGTCAAAGAAATTCGCGCGCATCGATCACGGGGACGTGAAGGCTGCCTCGGAAAAGGTGTAAACCGTGCTATCTTTGCGCTGTGGCTCGTCCTAGCCCGTTTGGACGACACCTAGCAGGAGGTTCCGACATGACGAATACACGCTTTACCCGTCGTTCCGTGATCGCCTTCGGCGGTACTATTCTGGCGACCGGCACGACGGGCCTGCTGCTGCCTGCGCGTGCGGCGGGGCCGGCCCCCACGCGGTCAATGCGCGGTGGATCCAACAACTACCGTCCCGGCGCGCCCATCGTTGATCGGATCGGTGGCGGCGGGTTCTGGATGACCGGCACGGTGCGCCGCGCAGGTGATGGAGCCCCCTTGCCCGGACAGCGTATCCAGATCTGGGCGCACACAACCGAAGGGCACGAACGCGACCCGCAGAGTCACGGCGCAACGCTGACAGATGCGAACGGAGTATTTCGGCTGGAGATGCCGCAAATTGTGCCTGCCTTTGGCCAACCACATGGCCATCTGGCCTATGACAGCGGCGAATTCGAGACCGTGTTCCTGCGGCCGATCATGGCGAGTTCAAAAGACAAGACCCTCGCCGCACACTTCGTCCTGCAGCCCGCCTGACCTTTTGTGACCCGCGCCCTGTTGACCTGGACTGTTCTGGCCCTAATCCTGGCGGTTCCGCTGATCGCGGCGGCAAACAGCCCTCTTCTGGCGTGGCGCGATCCGATCTACATCATCGCGGGGTTTGCCGGCGCAGTCGGAATGGGGTTGCTGTTGGTGCAACCTCTTCTGGCCGGGCGATACCTGCCTGGTCTTTCCCCATTGGCCAGCCGCCAATGGCACCGAAAGGTTGGCATCTCTCTGGTTGCAGCCATCCTCATTCACGTAGGTGGCTTGTTGATCACCAGCCCGCCGGATGTTGTGGACGCTTTGCTGTTTGTCTCGCCCACCCCGTTTTCTGCTTGGGGCGTCATCGCGATGTGGGCGGCCTTTGCGGCCGTTTGTCTGGGACTTTACAGACAACGTCTGAAACTGCGGTTCCGGGTCTGGAGGCTGGGTCATACAGGGCTGGCCGCTGTAACCATAACGGGCAGCGTCGTGCACGCAATGCTGATCGAAGGCGCGATGGAGATCATGACCAAAACCGCCCTTTGCGCGCTGGTCTTGTTGGCAAGCGCCCGGACGCTCGCCAAACTGCGTGTCTGGGATGTGCGCAGGCGTTAAACGCCCAGACACCAGCGCATTACCGCCTTTTGCGCGTGCAGGCGGTTTTCGGCCTCGTCAAAGATCACCGAGTTCGGCCCGTCCATCACCTCGGATGTAGCCTCTTCCTCTCGGTGCGCGGGCAAACAATGCATGAACAGCGCGTCCGGTTTGGCGTGCGACATCAGCTCGGTGTTTACCTGATACGGGCGCAGCAGGTTGTGGCGGCGTTCCTTGGCCGACTGTGAATCGTGCATCGACACCCAAGTGTCAGCGACCACCAGGTCTGCGTCTTCAACGGCTTTGAACGGATCACGCTCGACTACGATTTTCGAGCCCTTCTTGCGGGCGAAACCCATGAACTCTTCCTCGGGGTCGAACTGGGCCGGGCCGGTGAAGGTCAGGTCAAACCCGAACTGGCCCGCCGCGTGCAGGAACGAGGCGCAGACGTTGTTGCCGTCACCAGTCCACACAACCTTTTTGCCGGCGATCGGACCGCGGTGTTCCTCGAAGGTCAAAACATCGGCCATGATCTGGCAGGGGTGGGTACGGTCCGTCAGGCCGTTGATCACCGGAACATCCGAGTATTCCGCCATCTCGGTCAGAATGGTTTCGTCAAAGGTCCGGATCATGATCATGTCGACATAACGCGACAACACACGGGCGGTGTCGGCGATGGTTTCGCCGTGGCCCAGTTGCATATCCTTCCCCGACAGTACCATGGTTTGCCCACCCATCTGGCGCACGCCCACGTCAAAGGACACGCGAGTCCGGGTGGAGGGCTTTTCGAAGATCAGCGCAACCATGCGGTCCTTGAGCGGCAGATCATCATCCGGGGCGGCTTTGGGCTGACCCAGTCGGGCCTGCTTCATCTCAGAGGCCTGATCGATCATCGCCCGCAGGTCGCCTGCGTCGGTTTTGTGGATATCGAGAAAATGGTTCATTTCGTTTCGCTTTTGGCTGTCGGGTGGTGGGGTCAGCCCCCCTCACCCAAGGTAATTGGGAACAGATGGAAATCAGGCGGTCGCAAGCTCACCTTCGACCTGAGCAGCAGCCTTGTCGAGGCGGATCATGGCCTGGGCAATGTCATCCTCGGTCAGGGTCAGCGGCGGAAGCAGGCGGATAACATTGTCGGCGGCGGGAACGGTGATGACCTCATTGTCATAGCCCGCGTTCACTACGTCCGTATTGGTTGCCTTACACTTGATACCCAGCATCAAGCCAGTGCCCCGTACCTCTTCGAACACCTCAGGGTGGTCAGCGACCAGGCCTTCCAGCTTTTGGCGCAGCAGTCCAGCCTTGCGGTTCACACCTTCCAGAAAGGCCGGTGTGGCGACCTGATCAATCACCGCACAACCGACGGCGCAGCCCAGGGGGTTGCCGCCATAGGTCGAGCCATGGGTGCCCGCCGTCATGCCACTGGCCGCGTCTTCGGTGGCCAGTACCGCGCCAAGCGGAAAGCCGCCGCCGATGCCTTTGGCGACCATCATGATGTCTGGGGTAATCCCCGCCCATTCATGCGCGAACAGCTTGCCGGTCCGGCCGACGCCGCATTGCACCTCGTCCAGGATCAGTAGCAGCCCGTTTTCGTCGCAGATTTGACGCAGGGCCGTGAGCTCAACGTCGGGGACAGGGCGGATACCACCTTCGCCCTGAACCGGTTCTATCAGAATGGCAGCGGTCTTGTCGGTGATGGCATTGGTGACGCCGTCGAGGTCCCCGAACGTGACATGCACGAAACCCGGCAGCAGCGGGCCGAAACCCTTGGTCATCTTCTCGGACCCCGCAGCGGCGATACCGGCAGAGGACCGGCCGTGAAACGAGCCGCTGAAGGTGATAATCTCAACCTTTTCGGGCTGGTCTTTGTCATAGAAATACTTGCGGACCATTTTCACGGCCAGTTCGCAGGCCTCGGTGCCCGAGTTGGTAAAGAACACCGTGTCCGCAAAGGTATGCTCGACAAGCTTGTCGGCCAGCGCCTGCTGTTGCGGGATCTGATAGAGGTTCGAGACATGCCACAGCGCATGTGCCTGCTCGGTTAATGCGTTGACCAAAGCGGGATGCGCGTGCCCCAGCGCATTCACCGCGATCCCGGCGCCGAGGTCCAGAAAACGTCGGCCATCCGCCTCGGTCAGCCAAGCGCCCTCGCCCTTCACGAAGGTCAGGGGCGCACGATTGTAGGTCGGCAGAACGGACGGGATCATCGGATCATCCTTTTCGATAAGTTAAGCCCCGTGAGTGATACACGAAGGCAGGGTTCGTCAACAGATTTGGTGGGGTTTGCGCGGATTTACAGCGCGCAATTGATCAAACGGGCCGGTTACGCGGCAATGCGTCGGCGTCGGAGTCGCAGGATATGTACGTGTTTGATCATGTCGGCGCGTATAGCAATACGGTGACGGTCTGAAAACCCTGAAAATCGCGGCACCCGAAATTTCATACTGAGACGCATGTTTCTTGCTTGCTAATTCCCTGATGCTGGCCCACCGCTAGAGGCATGACGCTCGTACGCCACAACCCTGCCCTTGCGGCCTTGCTGATCGTGATTGCCAGCGCATTCATCGCCGGCACCACGCTGCTGGCCAAAGCGCTGGGGACGGATACGCTGGGTCCGGCGCTGCATCCGATGCAGATCAGCCACGGACGGTTTCTGTTTGCCTTTCTGGTGATCGTCAGCGCGGTGGGTATCCTGCGCCCGAAGCTGCGCCGCCCACATTGGGGGCTGCATATCGGGCGGACCAGTTTCGGTTGGGTCGGGATCACGCTGATGTTTGCCTCTGTCGCGTTTATCCCCATTTCTGACGCCACGGCGATTTCCTTTCTGAACCCGGTTTTCGCGATGGTACTGGCGATTCCGTTGCTGAAAGAGGGCGTTGGCCCATGGCGCTGGCTGGCCGCCGCAGTCGCCCTGACCGGAGCGTTGATCCTGCTGCGACCAACGCCTGCCAGTTTCCAGCCCGCGGCCCTGCTGGCCCTGACGGCAGCGGTGGTGATCGGGATGGAGCTGATCTTCATCAAGAAACTCTCTAACCGGGAAATCCCGATCCAGATTCTGCTGATCAACAACGCGATAGGGCTGACGATTGCCTCGGTCGCAGTAAGCTTTGTCTTCCAGATGCCCACGCCACAACAATGGGCAGCACTGGTTGGGATTGGCGTGCTGATGGCCTGCGCGCAGGCCTGTTTTGTCAACGGTATGGCGCGCGCGGATGCGTCCTTTGTGGCTCCGATCAGCTATGCCACGCTGATCTTTGCCGCCCTTTACGATTTCGCGGTTTTCGGCGTGATTCCGGATGCGATCAGCCAGATCGGCTCAGCCATCATTCTGATCGGCGGGCTGATCCTGGTGTGGCGCGAAACGCGGCAGCGTCAGGCCTTGAGCCGGTAACCGGTGCGCAGCATCTGCCATGTGATCCCACCGACCGCAAGTGTTGCGCCAGTGCAGACGAACATACCCAACCACGGAGAACTATCGGACACGCCGATCATCCCATAGCGCAAGCCGTCAATCAGGTAGAATACCGGGTTCAGATGGCTCAGGCTGTTGAGAACAGGAGGCAGCGCCTCGACCGAATAGAAGGTACCCGACAGGAAGGCCAGCGGCGTGACGATGAAGTTTGTGATCGCCGCCATCTGGTCGAACTTGTTGGCGAAGATACCGGCAAAAAGACCCAGAGCCCCCATGAAAGCACCGCCCAGGATCACGAAGATCAGGGAAATCAACGGGTTTTGCGGTGCAATAGACAGGAACACCAAAAACGCCGCCGAAACGACAAAGGCGATCAGGACGCCTCGGGCGATGCCTCCGGCCAAGTAACCAAGCAGAATCTCCAACGGCGACAACGGCGGCATCAGAGTATCGACGATATTCCCCTGAACCTTGGCGATGATGATTGAGGATGAGGTGTTGGCAAAGGCATTCTGGATCACTGTCATCATCATGATCCCCGGCGCCAGAAACAGGATAAACGGCACGCCCATCACGTCGGGTCGCCCCGGTCCAATGGCGATTGTGAAGATCAGCAGGAACAAACCTGCCGTTACCAGCGGTGCCAGCAGGGTCTGTGTCCAGACCGCCAGAAACCGCAGGGTTTCACGTTTGGCCAGCGTGTAGAGGCCCATCCAGTTGACCGCCCCAAACCGGCGCGCGTCCTGATCCATAAGATTCTGCATGTCTGCCCCATAGCTGATTCGAAGACCGCTTGTAACTCGGCCCGCAGTGATTAAAATAGGTCGCTGAGACGAATTCCCAAGGCGGCCCGAATCCGGGGCCGCTTTCCGCTTTTGAAAGGCAACCGATGTCCTGGACTGACGAGCGCGTAGAACTTCTGAAGAAAATGTGGGGCGAGGGCCAGTCGGCTAGCCAGATCGCCAAGGAACTGGGCGGTGTGACCCGCAACGCCGTGATCGGCAAAGTGCACCGTCTGGGCCTGTCGAACCGCGCAACCGGTGCCGCCCCGGCCAAAGCCGAACCCAAAGAAAAACCGGCACCCGCCCCTAAGGCCGAAGCCAAGCCGAAACCTGCACCCAAAACCGAACCCGCCCGCCCGGCCCCAACCCCGGCGGCCGAGGCGAAACCCGCAGTCCCCGCCCGCCGCCAGATCATCCCGGCAGGCCAACCGCTGCCGCCACAGCCCTCGGCCAATGAAATCAGCCCCGAGGCTCTGGCCAAGGTCAACGAGATCGAAAAGAAAGCCAAGAAGCTGACGCTCATGGAGTTGACCGAGAAGACCTGCAAGTGGCCCGTCGGCGACCCCGCAACCGAGGATTTCTGGTTCTGCGGCCTGCCCGTTGAAGCCGGTAAGCCCTATTGCGAGGCGCATGTGGGCGTGGCCTTCCAGCCCATGAGCTCGCGCCGCGACCGCCGCCGGTAAGCTTGATCTGACAAATAGGCTGGCCGCTCGCCCAATGGCGGGCGACCAACCTTACCACTATGTTTTCTTTACAAGATTTTTTCAGATTCAGTTCAGATTGAATCCTAAATACTATTTCTGCGGCTACGCTGCCCTTATCTTTTTGGCATCTTTCCAGCCATTTGTCGGGCGACACATAGTATTGCCATTCATCGACAGCTAAGTCATTGATTTTGAGTCATTCGATTTTTGATGGGCGCACGGGTTTTGCCATTTGCGACTCAAGGGTTTTCCATCAGGCTGAAACCATCGCACAGCGGCAATTGCCCTTCTGTTTAACAGATACGGGCAAAAGCCGTATGCACAGGCGGATCGCACGCTCTAAATTGCTTTAGGTTGCAACGTGCGAAACATCCCTGTCTGGCGAATAGATGTCGAGAATGTTCCAATGCCCGGTTGTTGGTGTCGGGTTGTTGATCATTGGGACGTCAAGAACGGTTGGTTTGCCGCTGGCGATCGCTGCTTCTAATGCGGGCAACAATTCATCAGCAGTACTGAGCCTGTGCCCTTCTGCACCGTAAGCTCGTGCAATGTCTGCGTAACCCGGTCCGTTTGCAGGAGCTGCCGCTGATCCAGGGAACGTTGTTCCATAAGTCAGACCGTAGTGCGCCTTTTGAAGACCCGCGATAGTGCCGAAGGCGTTGTTGTTCATAACCAGCCAGATGATGCCCAGATCAAGTTCGACAGCCGTTGCCAGCATTGACGGGTTCTGACCGAAACCGCCATCGCCAACCAGGCTGATCACCACACGTTCAGGTGCTGCCAGCTTCGCGCCGATCGCGCCCGGCGGGCCAAATCCCATCGTCGCGAACCCGCCTGGGGTCAGTATTGAGCCGGGTGTCAGGATATCGAATTGCTGTCCGACACCGTTCTTGTTCCACCCAACGTCCGTGGTGATGATGGCATCCTCAGGCAGCGCCTTGCGGGTATCGGCCAGAATACGCTCGGGCATCATCGGAAAGACTGATGAAGTCGCCATGTCCACATTACGCGCTTTGAAGTCCGTCCGGAAGTCAGCGATCTCCTGCTCCAGCGTGGGGTGCTTGAAGCCGTCCGGATACATCTCGCGGGCCACCCGATTGAGTACACAAAGCGCGGCCTTGGCGTCCGCAACGACGCCGATCTCGGTGGGGTAGTTCCGACCGATCTCTTGCGGCTCAATGTCGATGTGAATGACCTTCGAGCCGGGAATGTTGAACGTGTAACCGGGATACCAGCTGGAGCAATCGGCCTCTTTGAACCTTGTGCCTACGGCAAAGACATAGTCCGCGTTTAGGCAGGATTGGTTGACCAGTTCTGTGCCCCAAAAGCCAGTCATTCCCAGCACAAGCGGATGGTCGTCCCGCAACGCGCCCTTGCCCATCAGTGAATGCGCGACTGGCAGGCCCATTTGTTCAACAAATTCTCGCAGCTCCTCGCTGGCCTGTGCCAGAAGAATACCACCTCCGACATAAGCGACTGGGTTTTCGGCTTTAGCCAACGCTTCGACAATCTCTCGCGCTGTCTCGTCGTCAATCGACGGTTTCTTGAGCGCGCGCGTGTTGTCACGGATACGGTCGAAGCTGTCCGAGGGGATCACCTCTGAAAAGATGTCCATGGGGACATTGACCAGTACCGGCCCGGGCTGGCCGCTTTCAGCCAGATGGAACGCCTTTTCCAGAATTTCGGCCATCAAGTCTGCACGGTCTACCCGCCAGGCGCGTTTTACGAAGGGTCGATAGATCTCCCACTGGGCGGCGTCTGCATGGAGGTTCACCTCCTGATGCGGATGCTTGCCGTAGTAATGCGTGGGAATGTCACCTGCGATCACAACCATGGGGATACAGTCCAGCGCCGCGTTGGCGACCCCGGTGGCGCAGTTTGTCAAACCTGGGGAGAGGTGAGACAAGACCACCGAGGCCTTGCCCGTCACGCGGGCATATGCGTCCGCCGCGTGGCTGGCGATTTGTTCGTGTCGTACTGTGACGAAATCAATTGGACTTTCGGCCAGCGCAGCCAGAACCGCGATGTTCGTGTGCCCACACAGGCCGAACACATGTTTGACCTCACGACGCTCCAGGAAATCAACGATATGCTCGGCGACCGTCTTGCCGTCTAGTTTCGCTCCGTCCATCACGCGACCTCCTGTCCGTAGAATTCACCGAACAGGTCCGGCTCCGAGGGGCGATCCTCGGGGATCGGACGGCTGACCCAAGTGTAGTTCATCATGTGTTTCATGGTGACGTTTTCGTTGGTGATGTTGCCGCCCCAGATGCCGCAACCCAGGCTGCTGGTCATAGGCATGCCATTGGTCCAGGCGCCTGCATTGGCCTTGGACTGAGGCTGTCGCACCATCATGCGGCTAACCGGAGCCAGACGCGCCAGCCGGTCGATATGATCGTCATTGTGGCTGTAGATGCCGCAGGAATGGCCCTTGCCCCCAGTGTTGTAAATCTGGTTGACCGTTTCCAGCGCGTCATCGAACGTGTCGAAGTGATAAAGCGCCATCAGCGTGGTCAGTTTTTCCTTGGAGAACTTATGCTGCGGTCCGATTTGCCCCTGATTTTCAACCATCAGGAATTTGCGATCTTCTGGGATCGAGAATCCGGCGACCTTGGCCGTTTGTTGAGGCGGACAAGCGATGGTTGGGAAGGTGCGGTTGCCCTTTTCATCCCACATAGCAGCTTCGAGCATAGCCTTCTCTTCATCCGAGCACAGGTACCCGCCTTCGGCTTCAAGCGCCTTGACCATATCGTCGTAAACTGAGCGCTGGATGATGATGTTGCCGTCGGCCGAGCAGCCCGAGCCAAAGTCGGAGGTCTTTGAAATGCAAGTGTTCTGTGCGGCGATGTCCAGATCGGCGGTTTCATCGATGACGATGGACGAATTGCCCGCGCCGACACCATAGGCTGGACGCCCTGAGCTGTACGCTGCTTTGACCATGGGCTTGCCTCCCGTCGCCAAAGTCAGGTCGCAGATCTCCATCAGATGTTGCGTCAATGGGATCGACGGTTTGCGAATGGATTGGAACAAATCCTCGGGAGCACCGGCGGCATGGCAGGCTGCGCGCATGACTTCGACCATTTCATAGGTGGTATGGGCGGTTCGCGGGTGCGGGCTGAAGATGACCGCATTCCGGGCGTTCGCGGCGGACACGCCGGTCACCGGTGGCGTCATCGCAGGGTTGGTCATGGGAATCAAGGATGCGATCACACCAGCAGGTTTGGCGTATTTCACGAGCCCCTTTTCTTCGTCGATTTCGACGATCCCCGTCGAGGGCGTGCGCAGAACATCACGCAGCACCATGTGAATCTTAAATCGCTTCGCAGGACGCCCTTCGCGGTCTCCGATACCGCTTTCGTCCACGCCTTGCTGAGCCAGACGGGTGAAGGTTTTCTCGTTCCCCGCATACCATGCAATGGCCTGAGACAGGCGGTCCAGGCTGTCCTGATCCCAATCCTCGATTTCGGCCATGGCAGCGCGGGCGCGTGCCAGCATATCGGCCGCCATGTTGCGGTCGTTTTCAGTGAGCTCTTTGCCCATGATGATCCTCTTGGTGTTTTGGAATTGCTGCATCGGGCACACGACGCTGAGATCGCGCCTTGCCGAATGTTCGTTTGGCGTGGCTGAGACAGCGACGCGCGTGTTCTTCATATCCCAACTCCGCAACGCGGCTTTGGTTGGGCAGTTCGATGGAATAGTCGACGGGCGGCATCCGTTCGATAATGCCGGTGAAATCGATCCAGCCTTCGCCGGGGTACAACCTTGCATCGCGCGCCAGCTGGATCATGCCCTCGCGCGTATCGGCGATGCCGGGCAGGCAATCAGAGATATGCAGGAAGTGAAACAGGCCCGAGGGGACGTGTAGCAGCTCTCCTAAGTCAACGCGGCTGAGGTGCAGGTAAAGCGTATCGACCAGAATTCCGCCATTCGGCTGATCGGAGGCACGGACAATATCCAATGCCTCATCCAGAGTGCGCAAGCGAGAGAAGCTCGGGAACTCCAGGTCCACCGTTAAACCGTAGGGCGCTGCCAGTTCACAGGTTTCAGAATAGACGTCGATCAGATAGTCGCGATCATCGCGGGTGTTGGTCCACGCGCTCATGATCATGCGTTTGGCGCCGAGTTCTCCGCCGATCTCCAATGAAGGCTCAAAACTGCGCGGATCGACATCTTCCGTGATGCGCGCAAGTTCGACATCGAGGACTTTCAAACCGGTGGTAGAGAGAGCAGTTTTGGTGGCATGCACCTGTGCCTTGTCGATTGGAGATTGAGTGAATTCACCGGGCACATGCATCGGAATGAATCGGGGGCTGACGGCATCGTAACCGGCCCGCGCGGCGATATAGACCAGCTCGGGCGGCGTACAGCCAATCAGCGTCAGATGCGCCAAGGAATAGAGAGAGGGGCGTGTGCCAGCCTCTTCGGGTTTCGCCATGAATGACAGCTCCGGGTGTCTGCGAATCTTACTTTCATCACACGTAGTAAAAAATATCTGATATTTTTTAAAATATCAACTTTTAATGCTGAACAGAAAATAGAAACGCCCGAGCAATAGCCCAGGCGTGTTTTACATTTGTGTTGGCAAAGCCTTAGAGAGTGACCCAGTCCCCTCCGGACTGGTGAGAGCGCACAGAGGCATCAATGAATCGGACACCGTCTGCGCCTTGTTCGACACTGGGGTAAGCAAGCCAATCGGCCGGAACGGTAACGCCATCCCAACGCGCGGCCACGGCCATGGCAAATTCCGTATAGAGGTTGGCCCAGGCTTCGATAATCCCTTCGGGGAAGCCACGCGCGGTACGGATCAGACGTTCCGCACCGCGGCCGATGCCGTGCCCGTGACCTCGGCTGATGATACGATCCGGCTCACCAAACCGATTGAACTTCAGCTGCTCCGAATTCTCCAGATCCCACTCCAAGCCCCCTTCGCTGCCGAAGACCCGCAACCGCAACCCGCCCCGGTTTCCGGGGGCAAGGCGCGTTGCCATCAGAGTGCCCGGAACCTCGTTTTGATAGCGGGTGAACATGAATACCGTGTCTTCCAAAGGCTTTGGCGCGCCGCAAACATGAAACTCGGCGCGCAGGTGGGTCATTGGCAGACCCGAGACAAAACTGGCGAGATGCGCGGCATGGGTGCCGATATCACCGACACAGCTGGTCGGACCAGAAATCTTTGGGTCCAGCCGCCACTTTACATGAGGCGCATCGGCCACATCTTCGGGCGTCATCCAGTCTTGCATGAACTCGACGTGGATTTGGTTGATTTTACCGATGCCGCCGTCGGCCACTATCTGCCTCGCCTGCCGGATCACCGGAAAACACGACATCGCATAGCCGACAGCAAAGATGTGCCCCGTGCGCGCGGTAATCTCCTCAAGCCCCTCGGCCTCGGCGACTTCGTTGGTCAGGGGCTTGTCGCACAGCACGTCAATGCCCGCCTCCAGAAAGGCTTTGGCCGCTTCGAAATGAACGTGGTTCGGGGTCGTGATCATGACGACATCTACGCCATCCGGGCGGGACGCCTCGGCCTGTGCCATCTCGTCGAATGACGCATAGCACCTGTCTGGCGGCAGGAACCACTCAGCCCCACGCGCCTTGCTGCGCGCAGCGTCAGAACTGAGCGCGCCTGCGGTGACCTCCCAACGGTCGCTCATCCTCGCTGCCATCGCTTGCGTGACAGAGATCCGTCCTCCGCCAACAACGCCCAGCCGCAAACGGCGAGACAACCGGGGGAAAGGGCCGTCGAAGTTCAGGTCTTCGGGTAAAAGTCTCTCAGCCATTCTGAACCTCCATGTCCGGGACCCGTACGCCTTCTGGCAGCATTTCCACCGCCATGAAGATGCTGGGGGTAATCGTCTCGTATTGATGCCAGGGATAGTTGCCTTCAGCGTCATACACCGGCTTGTGCGTCGTGCCGGGGGCCATGAATTCTTCGAGGTAAAGGGTTTCAACGTCCCGTTCGCGGCATTGCTGCATTTTGCCAAAGCCTACGATTTGCGTATGCACTTCTCGAAACCCCGGTACCGGGCAGAACGGATGATCCTTGTGCAATCCGACATTCAGCGGCACCGAGCCCGAGTGGTACATGGTCAGTCCAACGTTACCCACGAAGACCTTCGGCGACATGTAGTGGCTGACACCGCGCAGACGCTCCTCTTGGCGGACATCAAAAGCCGATGGCCACGTATCTTTGACCCGTTCAAACAAATCGTTGTCATCGGCATGGGTGTCGAAACCGTGGACAATGACTGCACGTTCCAAACCTTTGAGAGAGCTATTTTGCACGATAACAGACGAAAGCGGTGCAACGGCCTGATCCTCGACCGAGAGTTCCAGCCGCCCAAGGTTAAGGACGATGGCGCGACCATCGACGGATATTCTGTCTTCATCACTGATGTGCTGGACGCGAAAGAATGGCTGAGCAAAGTCGAGTGTCTCAATCGGCATGAACCATTTCCTTCCTTTCATCGCTAAGGAAATCGACCGGCAAAAGCTCGGGAGCCGCGCAACGGCTTTCTATCGTCTGATAGGCGCCAAATTCCGGTGCCCGTTCGATCGCGTCCATGACCTCGAAAACATGGTAGGCGAGCGTTCCACTTGCACGGGGTTGGCGTCCTTCTTGTGCCGCCAGGGCCAGATCCAAAAGGCCGAGCCCGCGGCTGTCTTCATTGAACCCGTGTTTGTTTTCGACCACCTGCCAGTCTTCGCGACCGGTTGGACGAGGCTGATGAGACCAGCGCGAGGTCTCCCGCGTTTTCAGCCAGACATCCCCTTGAAAGATATTGGCACCATGAACCGGGTCAGGATCAGGAATGCTGATGGTGCCGTTTTCGCCGTAGATCTCGAACCGCGGAGTTTCGCTGTCCCAGACGTCGAAGCTCATGGTCATCGAACCTATAGCTCCGGATGAGAACTGCAGCAGGCTTAGGGAGTGCGTGTCGACCTCGACATCCATCCATTCGCCGTTGCGAGGGCCGTTTTCGATCATCCGCTTGTCAAAAGTCCGCCGTGCCATTCCTGCGACACGATCAACGGGACCAAGGCAACAGATCATGGCGGTTAGGTAATAAGGCCCAAGGTCCAGCAATGGCCCCCCACCGGCCTGATAGTAGAAATCCGGGTTGGGATGGTGGCGCTCCGTCCCGTGGGTCCCGACATGGGCAAAAACCCCTGTCGGTTTCCCTATCGCGCCTTCATCGATCAAGCGCCGAACGGTCTGCCAGCGACCACCAAGAAATGTGTCTGGCGCGCAGCCGACCAGCACCCCTTTTTCAGAAGCGGAGTGCAGGATCGCCTTTCCATCCGTTCGGTTCATGACTAGTGGCTTTTCTGAATAGACGTGCTTGCCAGCCTCCAGAGCGCGCATGCTGATTTCGGCATGGGCCGCCGGAATAGTCAGGTTCAGAACACAGTCGATTGTCGGATCGTCGAACACCTCATCCGGCGTGCAGACCTTGGCGATGCCGTATTGATCCGCCTTGGCGCGGCTTTCTGATGGATCGAGGCTTGCACAAGCCGCAACCTCGATGCTCGAAAATTTGGATAGTGTTTTTAGATAGATATCGCAGATACGACCACAGCCAATAAGGCCGACCCGGAAGGATTTCGATGTCTCACGTGTCATCATTCCTGTCTTCGTAGAGGGGTAAGTAATTCGGGGGCATCGGTCCTTTGTTCCGACCGCCCTGCCCCATCTGCTCCCAGGCGTGGGCGAGTATTCCGACCGAGCGGGACAGGCAAAACAACCCTCGCGACAAGGGCGCAGGAAAGCCAAGTTCGCAGAAGATCACAGCTGTCGCGCCATCGATATTCATGGCAATAGGTCGACCGCCGCGTTGACGGCCGAGTTCGGCCTGAACCTTTTCTCCGATATCGGCAAACCGGCCAGAAACTGTGCCTTCCGCCGCCGCATCACGAACAAGTTGCATCAATCGAGGCGCACGTGGATCGACGGGTTTGTGGAACCTGTGACCAAAGCCCGAGACGATCTTGCCATAGGTCTCGCTCCAGCTGTCCAAGCCATCCCGAACAGCGTCATTCAGCGAAGCTCCCGCATCCATGCGGGCCGCGATGTCATAGTACAACTCTGCGCACTGCTCTCCTGCCCCGCCATGCACATCGCCCAGCATGTTCACCGCAGTCGCCATCGCGTTATTGAGACCCACCCCGCAGGTGGCCGCCATACGAGCAGCCGCGATTGAGGGAGCCTGTGGGCCGTGATCCACGCCTGCGACCAAAGCGGCCTCGAACAGGCGCGCTTGCGCGTCGCTGGGCAGATCACCCCGCACCATCAGCCAGATCATCTGCGGGAATGAAACGTTCCCGATCAGGTCCTCTATGGCGTTGCCACGAAAAGCGATCTGACCGGGCTTCATGTCGATGATGGAGGTACGCCACCATTGGCGAACGGCGCGCTCATCCATCGTAATGTTTTCATCCAGCACAGTCATTGAGTCTGCACCTCTTTGAGCGTCTGGGTTTTGCTTTGCGCGGCGAGGCGAATGGGTGCATTGCGCGCACCGTAGCCGGCATAGCCCATGCGGCGTTCAACAATTTCGAAGAAGAAGCCGTTGAAGATGGGGCGGCTGTAGATCTGAAAATACTCAGCACCCGCTGCCCGATCATAGAGGATGTTACCCCGGTGCAGTTGTGCGATCAGATCGTCATCCAATCCGAAAGTCGCTTGCAGATCAGCGTAGTAGTTTTCAGAGATGGACAGGCTGGGAAAACTGGACTTGAGCAACTGGGCTGAGGTTTCAAAAATATCATCCGACTGAAAGGCAATGTGCTGAACACCAGCCCCAAAGCCATCTTCAAGGAATGACGCGGCCAGTGTTCGGCGCCCAACGGCCCCGTTCAAGTTCAGGCGCACTTCGCCCTCAGGGCTTTCAATGGCTTGGCTTTGCACGACGCCCGACGGGTCGGCGACGTTTACAATAGGAGACTTTGCCATCTCAAAAGTCGAAATGTAGTAGAGCAGCCAGCTTTGCATCTCATCGTGACGCATCGTCTGTGCCAGATGGTCGATGCGACGCAGACCGGCAGGCTGGGTCGCTTTGGTCTTAGCGACTGGCTCGAACTCGATATCCCACACCCGATGCAGATCGGATCTCTCATCTATGAAATGGACGACGTTACCACCGACGCCCCGAATGGCCGGGATATCCAATTCCCCTGTTCCCACCGGTTGTGAGAAATTCGGCGCGCCCAACGCGGTTGCCCGCTGAACCGTCTGATCCGCATCTTTGACACGCAACCCCATGTCACAAACGGAGGGGCCGTGACCCAGGAACGCCGAATGGGCAAAGCCTTCCTTTTCGGTATTCACAACGATGTTTATCGCGCCCTGCCGCCACAACTCGACGGACTTGCTCACATGCTTTCGCTCCATTCGAAAACACATTGCTGACAACATATCTGCCAGCTGCGCGCCGCTTGTTTCGTCGGCTGTAAATTCGACGAACTCAAAGCCTGATGCATAGACGCGTTCCGGTAGGCCCGGGATGCCGAAATCGGTTCCCGGCTCGGTTCGCGATACTTCATCCAGAAGGTTCACCAGCGACCTGTAGCTGTCTCGGGCCAGTGTTCGGCCACCGGGTTGAGGAGCTGCTTCGTTGACGCGTGCAATGGACCAAGGCCCCTTGTACCCAGCGCGGGACAACACCTGTACGAAGCCCGCAAGGTTCAGCGACCCAAGCCCCGGCAGAAGCCCAAAGTGCCGCTTGAGCCGACGTATATCCATCTCAAGCCGGGGCGCATCGGACAGTTGCACATGGAACAGCCGCTCTCCGGGAATGTCCCGAAGGCGGGCGGGTTTGGACCCGTCGGCAAGCGAGAAGAATGAGTTCAAGGCCAACCCCAAATGAGGGCTGTCGATTGCTTCAACGACGCCTAACGCCTGCTCATCCGAATGAATAAGATCCGACCATGGCAAGCCCATATAGGCCAGACGCAACCCCATCTCTTTCGCGATCTGGGCCGCCTCGCCAAGATCTGCGATTACCTGTTCTTCGGTCGCAGCGGCATCGACCTCGAAGGCAGACCCGATGAGCAGTAGTTCCGTTCCCAACTCACTCATCAGGTCGAGTTTGCGCTTCAGTCGATCAAAGGCGCGCTCCCGTCCGGCGTCGGCCTGGCCTTCAAGGTTGTGGAAGGGTTGTAGCAGGCAAATCTTCAGGCCGAGGTCCGATGCAATTTCGCGGACTTGCGATGGCGGTCCATCAAAAGCGGTCAAATCCGGTTCGTGTAATTCGACACACCCGAATCCCGCGTCAGCGATAGCACTCAGCTTTTCGGCCAAATCACCGGGGATCGACGTTGTCGAAACCGAGAGGTACATTATCCCTGATATCCAAACATACGCGGCAACCACAGGACCAGATCCGGCATCAGCATCATGATCACCAAGGCGAAGATGAGAACCGCGAGGAAGGCCCAGATTTCCGAGATGATTTCACGCAGCGGAATGTCCGTCACGGCGTTGATCACAAAGAGTAGAATGCCATAGGGAGGCGTGATCAGACCGATCATCGAGTTCACGACAACCAACACCCCGAAATGCACCAGATCAATCCCGAGCGCTTCGCAGGTCGGAATGAACAAGGGCACAATCACCAGGATGATCGTTGTTGCGTCTAACACGCATCCCAGCGCGAGGATCAGCAGGTTAACCAGGATCAGGAACACAATCGGGCTGACATCAGAACCTTCCAGCAAGGCCGAGATCGACTGTGGAATCTGCTCCTGAATGACGATGAAGTTCAGAATGAACGCGCCACCGATGACTACCCCAACGGCTGCCGACGAACGGGAACTGTCAACGAAGACCTGATAGAGACCACGGAACGACAGGGCGCGATAGAAGAACGCTGCCAGCAGCAGGGCATAGAATGCGGCCACCGCGGCGGCCTCGGTCGGTGTAGTGACACCCCCGTAGATGCCATAGAGCAGGATCGCAGGCATCAACAGCGCCGGAAACGCGTTGGCGGTTTTTGCGGGCAACTCGCGCAGAGGAATGGGTTCTTCCAGGGCAAAGTTTCGCTTTCCAGCCAGATAGTAGTTCATCGCCATCAGAACGACGCCCATGATCAGGCCCGGCAGAATACCAGCAAGGAACAACGACCCGATAGACGCCTTTGAGACCAGCGCATAAAGAACCATCGGGATCGAGGGCGGAATGATCGGACCAATCGTCGCCGACGCCGCAGTGATTGCGGCTGCATAGCCCCGGCTGTAACGGCCATCTTTGGTCATCATCTCAATGATAATCTTGCCGATGCCTGCCGCGTCCGCGACTGCAGAGCCGGACATGCCGGAAAATATCAGCGACGCGACCACGTTGACGTGACCGAGGCCACCCTTGAACCGCCCGACCGCAGCGACGCAAAAGTTTAGAAGACGGTCCGTGATCGACCCCGCGTTCATGATATTTGCAGCGACGATGAACAATGGCACGGCAAGCAGGATCGTGCTTTTGTAGAATCCTTGCAGGATTTTTTCACCCGCCAGCGCAACGTCCAGACCAGCGACGCCCAGATACATCAGTGACGCCAAAAGGATGGAATAGCCGATAGGGGTCCCGATGCCTGCCAGAACAAAGAGTGTGAGCAGGCAAGAAAGAAGTTCGAAACTCATTTTCTTGCGCCCTCGTCTTCTTCCACGTCAACGCGGGGATGTTCGTCGACCACGTTGTATCCCACGACCATTTCAAGTTCGGTTTTTGGTGGGCCGTTGCGCATGATGTCAAAGAACAGCCAAGCATACCGCGCGGCAACGACCAGCATGAACACGGCATAGATCGAAAACACAGTGCGCAGCGGTATCTTCTCGCCCGAGAAGGGATTGCGAACCGTCGCGGTCTTGCGGATTTTCATCCAGTCGATGTAGTCCCACGTCGGTAGGAAACTGTAGAGCATCCCGACCACGATTGCCGCAGCCGCGAGCATCGCAAAGACCTGACGGACGCGCCGGGGCACAGACAGATAGATAATGTCGAACTTTACGTGATCCCTCTCGCGCACGATGAAGGCGCAGCTGAAGAAGATCACCCAGACCCAAAGAATGCCGATAAGTTCAAGAGTCCAACCGGCGGGCGTAAAGAAGTACCGCAGAAGAATTTGCAGAAGGAAGATCAGGAAGATTGCCGCCAGCATCCCGCCAGCAATCGCTTCGGTCAGTCGGGAGAACCCCTTTATGAAGCCTTTCATTGTGGTTCTCCCTCCCTTCTTCAGATGAGCTTAGTTGCCCAGAGCGTTGATCTGCTCCAGAACACCGTCCGGCCATGATCCGGCGAACTCGCTTTCCAGATACATCGACTGTACCTGATCCCGGAACGCCGCGAGGTCGGGCTCATAGACCTCCATGCCCTGCTCTTTCAGGAAGCTGACAAGGTCCTCTTCTTTCTGAAGCTGCTTCTGGCGACCAGCTTCAGCCGCTGCGTCGGCAGCTTCCTGAACCTTGGCTTGCTGTTCCGTTGTCAGCCCGTCCCAAACTTCTTTGCCGATAGCGATGTAGTTCAGGTCAACCAGATGAGACGTCAAAACGATCTGATTGGTCACTTCGTAGAACTTTGCGTCCACAACGGTCGGCAGTGGATTGTCTTGACCGTCAACAGCACCGGTCGACAAAGCCGTATATACCTCTGAGAACGCCATTGGTGTCGGGGCAGCACCCAGTGCTTTGCCAAGGAACTGCCATGCATCTGTGCCTGGCATCCGCAGGTTCACACCTTCCAGATCAGCCGGAGTGCTGACGGTCAGTTCGTCCTTGGGTTGGCGCAGGTTCACCTGACGACGCCCCAGATACATGACCGACAGCAGTTTGACGCCCAGTTCTTCTTCGGCCTTCTGTTTAAAGGCATCCATCAAGGGATCGTTGAAGACAGCCACCTGATGCGCGGCGTCCTGGTGAACATAGCCTGCGGTAAATATCGAAAACTCGGGGAAGAACTGTGCCAGCTCCTGCGCCGAGGTGATCGACATTTCCAGGTTACCCCGGCTGATGGCGTCCAACTCGGTGCCTTGGGCGAATATGGTTCCATTATAGCTGGGCTCGTATCTTGCGAAATCAGCGACCATGGGCGCGAAAACCTCGGCCATGGCGACCGAACGCTGGTCGGTCTCCGATCCTGATGTTGCGAGGCGAAGTTGCACTTTGTCTTCTGCCAGCGCGCCGCTTGTTGCGCTAAACAAAACACCGGTTGCAACCAGGGCTGATACAGCAGCCCGGCGGGTAAGTTTGGTAATCACTTTGCTCCTCCCTGAGACATCATGATGTATTTTTCCGATTCTGAGTTTTGACCTATTTTGGTAATTTTGCAAGATTTTTTACAAAATATCAGATATTTTTCATTACCTGCAATCTCTGTTGTTGCGTTTCCTGAAGGTTTCCTATCCTGACAGTCTCGCCAGTCCTGCAGGAATTCTGAATGGCTTCAATAACTTGAAGTGTTCTAAAACCTTCCCATCCAGACACAATTGGATCTGCTTCGCGCCGAGCAACTTCAACAAAGTGCCTGAGTTGATTGACCAGAGGGTCAGAGGCACCCTTCTTCAGCGCGGTTGATGAGATTGGCGTCCACCAATCCCTTTGCTCTCTCTGGTAACTCCACAGGCGAAGATCGGGAACAGACAACGAACCATGAGAGCCACCTATCATGTAGCTACTCTCAGTGGTTGAAGGATAGATTGGATATTCCTGAGACGTCATCTCCCAGCTCCACGGAGCGACGATGCTGTCGGACACACTTATGGTCCCTATCGCCCCGCTTTCGAACGTCAACAGAGCACCGGCAACATCTTCGTTGTCGTAACCCCGCTGCGATGCAGCCGACTGAGCCTGTACGGTCATGACTTCTCCGGCCAGGTACCGCAGCAGATCTACATCGTGGACAAGATTGACCGAGATGGGCCCTGCACCGGGCTTCTTTCTCCAAGGCGCAGCATCAAAATACTCGTCTGGCTTATAGAACCAGCAATTCGCATGGACAGCCCGCACATCGCCAATCTTCCCACCGACAATGGCTTCCTTAGCCGACCGGATCAGAGGATTGTGTCGACGATGATGTCCGACCATCAGTGGCACATTGGCCTTCTCCGCTGCTTGAACAAGCTCAAGTGCAGCGGTTGCTTCTACGGCGATCGGTTTTTCGACAAGAACGGGACAACCATGTCGAACACACTTGAGGCCTTGTTCAACATGAAGCGTGGTCGGGGTCGCAAGAACAGCTCCGTCTGGCGTCTGATTTGCAAACATTCCCTCGAGGGTCTCGTAGCACGCGACCCCGTGCTCAGCGGCGTAAGCAAGACCTTCATCGCTGGGGTCGACCACCGCGACGAGATCAACATGACGCAACGCTCGGATAGCGTCTGCGTGGCGGCGTCCAACAAGACCAATGCCGACAATGGCAATGCGAAAATTCTTAGACACTTTGCTTCCTTCCGGAGGGTCCGGAAAATCCCGAAACCGATGATTGCGATCAGGCTGCTTTGCCCAACTTGGCCACGACCGTATTGGGGTTTTCGCGATTCCGCAATAATGTATGATATTTTTATTTTTACCATACATCAGTTTGGATTGCTGATGTCTCTGAAAAATGCTAATTGAACGAGGAAACTGATAATATCGGGTGAAACGCATGGCGAAACAGCCGTCTACGATAGGTGCAAGCACCTATCAGCGCATCAAGCGGGACATCATCTTCGGGGAGCTGCAGCCCGGCTCCAAACTGAAGCTGGACGCCTTGAAGGAGCGCTACTCGGCAAGCCTTTCGACACTTCGTGAAACGCTGAACAGGCTCGCCAGTGACGGATTTGTAGAAGCTCCCGAGCAACGAGGTTTCCTGGTCACGCCGGTTTCACGAGAAGACCTGACCGAGATTTCAGAGCTGCGGGTCCTGTTGGAATGCCACGCTTTGGAGTTGTCCATCGCGAACGGCGACACGGACTGGGAAGGCAACCTCGTTGCCGCACACCACAAACTGCACCTGATGGAACAGCAGCTTCTCAAGGGCGACGAGTCCGAGAAAGAAACCTGGAAACGATATGATTGGGAGTTTCATCAAGCGATGATCGCAGCCTGCAACTCCAAGAACCTTTTGTCTCTGCACTCGATCATCTATGACAAGTATCTGCGGTATCAGATGCTCGTGCTGACCTATCGCGGCGAAGAGGCCGTAAGGGAGCACAAGGGCATGTTCGATGCCGCATTGGCCAGAGACGCGGGCACCGCAATCAAGCTGTTGGAAGATCACATCCGAAACGGTCTCTCACATACGCTGGAGGCTATGTAGCTCGCTGTTGTTGCTGCCTTGCACCAACAACTGGATCAGCGACACGGGACCTGATAGGCAAGTTTAATATCTGTGCTTACCAGACGAATTTCGTAAGTTCATTATTCAACATCCTAACCCCGCTGCATCAGGCGGCCTTATTAACAGGGATGAGAACACTAAGCTTCCGCAACCAAGGGTTGCTCTGCACCACCATTACAAACCCCAAACGTCGCAGTAGCAGTTTTATGTGAAGCGATCTCTGGTTGAGTGATGGCCGTTCATTGGAACGAGTACGAAAGGCTGCCTCGGGGGACGATGCTGTCGTTGACCCTTCGAAATCGAACGGCTGCTTTGCGCACTCGGCTACCGCAACGAAAAACACCATGGGCGGAGAGCGGAAGTTCGCTGCGACAACCACCAACGGCTGAAATGAGAATAAACGGAACTTTGAACTCAACCTCGTCTGTACTGACGAGACAAAGGTTGCTTGGATAACTTCAAGTGGATTGAGAACGGCACTCGAATTCAGAATCGCCGAAAGCTCTGATCCGTCATTTTTAGTGCATCAACCCCACTCCCTGCTATTGCTTGCGATGAGCGTCGCTTCGATCGGCGACACATTAGAAACTCGCGCTGCAAAAAAAAATGTTAGCTATGAGAAAGGAGAACGGAAACTGATCTCGATAATCGAATTCTCTCCAACCATACCCTTGTCCGATATCCAGGAGACAAATGATTTCCTGAAGAGAACCTGGGCATGTCTACGTGATGACGCCAAAGTTGGCTTTAAATACATTGGTACGAGGCGTTTCCAACACCTGCCGCGAATGTCCGGTTCCCGCCCATTCTTTAAAAAAACAACGTGTTCTGGCACATAGAGTGACGGCGCAGCCTACGCTTCCGCACTTGTTTTGGGGCCAGCAGGATTTGGACAAGCCAAACGCCTCTGGCCATCAGGGGTAAGACGCTGCCTTCCCCCTCGGGCAACCCTATTAGACAACACCGTATCCTCGGCTGCGCCTGCTGGCCGCACCACCACAGTCGAATAGCATTGCCCCGCCCCCATCCGCGTTCGCCACTTGGCAGATCAGCAGGAACAGGCGCCTTCGGCGTCTGATCTGCAAATCAGCCTGATTTTCCCAAAAGGGAAGTCAGGGTCATTGAAATTGGTCTAGGTGCTGGATAAAGGAAGTGAGGCGAAAATGGCAAGGTTCTGTCGCTGGTGGCAGAACTATGTGTCGCCTGACAATTGGAACGAACTGTCTTCGAGCCGGACTATTCCTTCGGAACTTTCCCATTCGGGATACAGGCCATGTATCTTGTGGTTTGGATTGCGCCTGCGGTGCCGTTGATCCTTTCAGCTATGGTTTTCATGGGACTGCGCCGGATACCCGCTTTGCTCACCCACACCCTTTTCGGCGCCACAATTCTTATTGGAGTTTTCTTCACACTAGCCTCTGGCGTGCTCTCTCTATTTTCCACCATTCAACTGCTCCATGGTCTTACCTTGACAATTGCATTGGGCTTGGGTTCCTATCTGGTCCGGAAAAGATAGGAAAGTACGTCCCTCACGTTTTGCAATGCTTGGAATAGCGGTGTCGGTTGTCGCAGCGCTGTGGTCTTTGCTGACCGTCCCGATGATCCTTATTTAAACACGTGTGATCGCGGATGGTTCATCCTATTGCATCGCCGAACACGTGGAAAATTCTCCGATCGAAACCTTGCGCCACTACGTGGGTTTTCATTCTACACAGCAAAGGCCGGCTACAAGTCGACTTCCGAATGGTACTTTCACGGCCTGCTAATTGTCGATGATCCCGAAGAAGAACGCATCTTCAATTGGTCGCCGCGACGAAGGTGTTTCGATCTGGTTGAGCGCCCGGATGCGCTGATCAAACCAGTCACAAAGGTCTGCGTCCCCGGCTGGCCCTTACTGAGCCGGATGCGACGGCAAATCCGGCATCGGCACCCAGCCCGGTAATTCATCCGGTGCGACCGAGACATGCAGGCGTTCTGAGGGATCGCGCCCGACTTTCCGGTGTTTGCGCAACAGGAAAATCTTGCCCCAGCCGCGCCAGGTTCCGACCGAAGGCGCGGTGGTCGCAGTCGGGAACCGGTCGCGCCAGCCGTCCGGCAGAGGCAACCCGTGCAGCTCGGCCTTGTCCAGCATCCAGATCAGGGAAATGTTGCTGAGCGGCCGCGCCTCTTCGAACCCGTTCAGTTGCCCACCGACATCGCCATGGGTGCCCCGGAACCAGACCTGTTCGACGTGACCATTGAAATCAGAGGTACACTCCCACAGAACCGGTTCATAAACCTCGCGCGTTTCGTCCAGCGCCATGGCGTGATAACCGTGCCGGGTAGCAGGTCCGAGTTGATGATTGTGGAATGCGTGCTTTTCCTCGGCCCGGCGCCACAGCAGCGGCAGGCGCAGGCCCAGCGCTTTGACAGTGTCCCAGACACCGATCATCTCGATGGCGATTTCTTCGTGGCAGAACTGATCGCGGAAATACCGGGCTGCGGTGCCGTCGGGATTGCATTCGTAGTGGCGGTAGGCCTGTTTGATATTGCGCACGGTGGCGTGCTCGGCCTTGAGCAGGCCAATCATGTCGATCACCCCGGCAAGGCTGCGCACGCCGTAGGCCCCGCGCGAATAACCGATAAAATAGATCCGATCACCGGGTTTGTAGCGCGACGCCAGATAGCCATAAGCGCGACGGATCTGCCGGTTGATCCCGCGCCCCATCATCACGTCCAGCGAGGTTTTCCAGCTTTCCCACTGGACCCCCGCTTCGTAGAACACCGAGACCTTGCCACCCATTTCCTGACACAGACGGAACGCCTGACCCGCATGGGTTTCAAATCCCGGCTCCAGAGTCGACATGGTGCCGTCGAGGATGATGACATGGCTGACAGGCTCACGGTGCAGCGCCTCGGCCGAGTGCTCGGACCGCAGAGGCCGCCCGAGCCATCCCAGTACCTTTCTACTCAGCCGCGACAGAACCATGTGTCAACAATTCCCATACTCTGCTGGGTGTGAAAGGCATATCCGCCTGCCGCACCCCGTGATCCCAAAGCGCGTCCTGAACCGCGTTTGCCACAGCGGCCAGCGCGCCCACGGTGCCGGCCTCTCCGCAGCCTTTCATACCCATCGGGTTGGAAGTTGACGGAACCGGCGCCGAGGTAAACTTTATCATGGGTATCTCGGCCGCGCGGGGCAAGGCGTAGTCCATCAACGAAGCCGTGAGCAGTTGCCCTTGCGCATCATGCACAACATGCTCGGTCAGGGCCTGTCCAATGCCCTGGACCACACCGCCATGCACCTGTCCTTCGGCCAGCATCGGATTGATAAGGTTACCAAAATCATCAACGACTGTATAGTGGTCCACCCATGTTTTACCGGTGAAAGAATCGATAACGATTTCGGCAACGTGTGCGCCGTTGGGATAGCTGCGGGCATCTAGGTTGGCGCGCGCTTCGTGCTGCAGCAGGTCGGTGCGGCCATCGGCGCGAGCCATCTCAACCGCCTCGGTCAGGGTCGGTGTCAGGTTCGATCCGGGTGCGCGGAATGTTTCGTGATCAAAACTCACGTCAGCCTCCTCGATCCCCATCTTATCGGCAAGGTAAGGCATGAATGCGGCGATCATGACGTCGATTGTCGCCAGCGTCGCCGTACTCTGCACGGTGACCGAGCGCGACCCGCCTGTACCGCCACCGTGGGGCAGTTGATCACTATCCCCCTGAACGATGGTGATCCTGTCCATGGGAATGCCCGTCTGGTCCGACAGGAACTGGGTATAGGCCGTCTCATGCCCCTGCCCGTTTGACTGTGTCCCCACGTAAAGGTTCACGGTTCCATCCTCACAGAATGCGATCTTCGCGTTTTCGGAGGGGTCGCCCAGAATGCTCTCGATATAATAACACAGCCCTTGCCCCCGGATCAGTCCGCGCTCGGCATCGGCAGCTTTGCGGGCAACAAAACCCCGCGTTTGTTCACCCGCACGGGTCAGGACCATATCGAAATCGCCGACGTCATAGGTTTCGCCTGTCGCGGACTTGTAGGGAAACAACTCGGGCCGGATAAAGTTCTTCCGCCGCAGCTCCCAAGGGTCGACACCCAGCTCGCGTGCAGCTCGGTCCATGACCCGTTCAAGCACATAGATCGCCTCAGGCCGTCCCGCCCCGCGATAGGCGTCGACCTGCGTGGTGTTGGTATAAAAGCCCTCGACCCGCAGATAGGTGGTCTGTACGTCATACCCTCCCATTAGCACCTTGCTGAACAGGTCGGTTTGAATCGCCTGCCCGAAATGGCTGTTGTAAGCTCCCAGGTTTACCTTGCTGTGGACACGGTAGGCGGTGATCCGGTGATCGGCATCAAAGGCCAGCTCGGCCAGAGAGGTCAGGTCGCGGCCATGATGATCGGACAGCATCGCTTCGGACCTATCCGACATCCAGTGAACGGGCCTGCCCAGTTTCATCGCGGCTACTGCGACACAGAAATACTCAGGGTACGGCATTACTTTCATGCCGAACCCACCCCCTACGTCCGGGGTGGTGACACGGATAGTTTCCGGCTTCAGTTTCAACTTCTGAGCCAGCTGCGCGCGCATAGCCCAGACACCCTGTCCGCCATAGGCAAAATGCAGCCGCCCATCGGCCCAATGCGCCTGGCACCCGCGCGGCTCGATGGAAGTGATGATCACCCGGTTGTCAGCCACGTTCAGTGAAACCGTATGGGCGGCCTGCTGAAACGCGGCTTCGGTCGCGGCCTCATCCCCCAGCCCCCAGTCAAAGGCGCGATTGTCAGGGGCTTCGGGGTGCAGCGGCTCCCCTCCGGCATCGACATCCAGCTTGGCAGGCAAATCGTCGGTCTCCATCCAGATCAACTCAACCGCATCGCAGGCCTGCATCGGAGTGTCCGCGATCACCACCGCCACCGGCTCGCCGACAAACCGAACCCGATCCTTCGCCAGCATATGCCGGTCAGGTGCCGCCGCTTTGGAGGCATCCCGGTTGGTCACTGTGGCCGCCTTCAATACTGTATCGATCCCCGCCTCGGTCAGATCGTCCAACACCATGACCAGCCGCACACCTTCCACCTCGCGCGCGGCATCCAGATCCAGAACGGTGATCCGACCATGGGCAACCGGGCTGCGGAAGAAGGCGGCGAACAGCGCGTCGCTTGGCACTACATCATCCATGTACCGCCCCTGCCCGGTTAAAAAGCGCTGATCCTCGGTCCGTTTGAGCGGTTGGCTTTTTCCGAACCTTTTCATTGCATGCTCCCGTCGATGCCCTGCAGGCGACATTAGGCTGCGCCAGTTCGTTGTCCAGTGCGTCCGCAGACCCTTCCCCTTCCCTTGCGCATTCGCTATTGCAGGCGCTGACCCGAGATTGATGACGCAGGACGCACCCATGGCGATGGAAAAGACATTCAACGCGGCCGAGGCCGAGGCCCGCATTTACAAGGCCTGGGAGCAGGCCGGAGCCTTCAAGGCAGGCGCGAACAAATCACGCGACGAGAGCTTTACCATCATGATCCCGCCGCCCAACGTGACGGGCGCGCTGCACGTGGGTCACGCGTTCAACAACACGCTGCAGGATATTCTGATCCGCTGGCACCGGATGCGCGGGTTTGACACGCTTTGGCAGCCCGGTCAGGACCACGCAGGCATTGCCACGCAGATGCAGGTAGAAAAGATGCTGGCTACCACCCAGCAGCCCGGTCGCCGGGAACTGGGGCGCGAGAAATTCCTTGAGAAAGTCTGGGAATGGAAAGGCGAGTACGGCGGCACGATCATCGAGCAGTTGAAGCGCCTGGGTTCCTCCTGCGATTGGTCTCGCAACGCCTTTACCATGGCCGGTGCGTCGGGTGATCCGCGCACGGGCCATGAGAACTCTGCCAACTTCCACGACGCGGTGATCAAGGTTTTCGTCGACATGTACGAAAAGGGCCTGATCTATCGCGGTAAGCGTCTGGTCAACTGGGACCCGCATTTCGAGACCGCGATTTCCGACCTTGAGGTCGAGAATATCGAAGTCGCGGGCCATATGTGGCACTTCAAATACCCGCTGGCCGGGGGCGAGACCTATACCTATGTCGAAAAGGACGAGGACGGGAACGTCATCCTTGAGGAAGAGCGCGACTACATCTCGATCGCCACGACCCGCCCGGAAACCATGCTGGGCGACGGTGCGGTTGCGGTTCACCCGTCGGATGAGCGATACGCGCCAATTGTAGGGAAGCTTTGCGAAATCCCGGTTGGTCCGAAAGAGCATCGCCGCCAGATCCCGATCATCACCGATGACTACCCCGATCCCGATTTCGGCTCGGGCGCGGTGAAAATTACCGGCGCGCATGACTTCAACGACAACATGGTCGCCAAACGCGGCGGCATTCCGATGTACCGCCTGATGGACACCAAGGGCGCGATGCGGGCCGATGGTGCGCCTTACGCCGACGAGGCGGGAAAAGCGCAGGAATACGCGCGTGGGCGTGAGTTCACCGAGAACGAGATCGACGCCATCAACCTCGTCCCCGATCACCTGCGTGGCCTCGACCGGTTCGAGGCACGTGCGAAGGTGGTTGAAGAAATCACCGCCGATGGTTTGGCCGTGATGACCCGCGCGGATGATCCGCGTCTGGGTTCGACCGCGTTGAAGCCGGACCACGAAGGCGCAGACAAGCAAGTCGCGCTGGTCGAGAGCAAACCGATCATGCAGCCCTTCGGCGACCGCTCGAAGGTTGTGATCGAACCGATGTTCACCGACCAGTGGTTCGTAGATGCCGAAAAGGTCGTCGGCCCCGCTCTGGATGCGGTCAAGGACGGCACAGTCAAGATCATCCCTGAATCGGGCGAGAAGACCTATTACCACTGGTTGGAAAACATCGAGCCCTGGTGCATCTCGCGCCAACTGTGGTGGGGGCATCAGATTCCGGTCTGGTACGGTCTGGATTTGTCCGCAGAGAATTTCATGGATGATGAAAATGACGGCAATCTTGATCTCGTTGAACTGGGCCGGTTGCTCAATGAAGGTGGCATGTTGCACCGTGGCAGCGTCATGGAGTGTGCGCCGACATTCGAGGCGGTCACTGAAAAGTTCCTCAACGACAATGCCGACATTCCCAGCCCGCTGAGCCACGCTACCGTCGTTGAAGTCGCGGACAAACACGAGGCAATGCATCGGTTCGCCGAGAGCCTTGCGCAGTATGCGGTTGAACAGGACCCAACCAAGCTGGTCTATCCGGTCTGGCGCGACCCCGACGTCCTCGACACCTGGTTCTCCTCCGGCCTCTGGCCGATCGGCACGCTGGGCTGGCCTGAGCAGACCGAGGAGCTAGAGCGCTACTTCCCCACGGACGTTCTGATCACTGGCTTCGATATCCTGTTCTTCTGGGTCGCCCGGATGATGATGATGCAGCTGGCCGTGGTCGATCAGATCCCGTTCCACACCGTCTACCTGCACCAGCTCGTCCGCGACGAGAAGGGTAAAAAGATGTCCAAAACCACCGGCAACGTCATCGACCCGTTGGAAATCGTGGACGAATTCGGCGCCGACGCCTTGCGCTTCACCAACGCCTCGATGGCGGCGATTGGCGGCGTGCTGAAACTGTCCCGCGAACGCATCACCGGATACCGGAATTTCGTCACCAAGATTTGGCAGGCTTCGTCCTACGGCTGCAACGTCATCGGTGCCTTCGACGCCGAGCGCGGCGCGATGCCGCCCAAGGCCAGCCTGACGCTGAACCGTTGGATCATCGGTGAAGTCGCCAAGCTGCGCGAAACGGTTGATAGCAGCTTTGAAAGCTATCGCTTTAACGACGCCGCGCATGCTTTGTATTCTACCTTCTGGAACACCTTCTGTGACCGGTATCTGGAATTCACCAAACCGATCTTCCAAGGGGATGACGAAGCCGCCAAAGCGGAAACACGTCAAGTCTATGCGTGGGCAATCGATCAATTCATGATCCTGATGCACCCTGTTATGCCCTTCGTCAGTGAGGAAATCTGGAACGCCACGTCGAGCCGTGGCTACGAGACCGGCGACACTTCCAAGATGCTGGTTCATCAGGATTGGCCAACTTACTCTGCGGCGGACCTCGTTGACCACGAAGCCGAAGCCGAAATGAACTGGGTGATTTCCATGATCGACAACACTCGCTCGGCGCGGCAGCAAATGCGCGTTCCAGCGGGTCTGTTCGTTTCGATGCTGGTTACGGATATCGATCCGAAAGGTCAGGAGGCTTGGGATCGCAACGAAGCGCTTATCAAAAGTCAGGCTCGCATTGAAAGTTTGACCAAAGCGGATTCGTTTCCCAAAGGCACGATCTCGATTGCCGCTCCAGGCGCGAGCTTCGGCCTGCCTTTGGCGGATATCATCGACATCGGCGCGGAAAAGGAGCGGCTGGAGAAAGCCAAGGGCAAGCTGGCCAAGGAACTGGGCGGTCTGCGAGGACGCCTGAACAACCCCAAATTCGTGGCCTCGGCCCCGGAAGAGGTTGTTGCTGAAGCCAAGGCCAACCTTGCAGCCCGCGAAGAGGAAGAAGCAAAACTGAACGAGGCGCTCGCCCGTCTGGCCGAAATCGCCTGATCTTGATCCTTTCACAAAACGCTTAAATCCAAACCCCACCTCCCAATCCGGCGGTGGGGTTTTCTTTTTACGCAGGGACTTGCCCCCAAAGCCTAACCCTTGTTAGCAATTGCCGGTGGCAAGCCCCGAGGTCAGAATGGCACGCACAATTCCGCCGATCCGAACCGTCTCGACCGGGCTGGTTGTGGCTATTGTCGGGTTCTTCAGCTCATTCCCCATCGTGTTACAGGGATTGGCAGCCATGGGGGCGTCACCGTCGGAATCCGCCTCAGGGCTGATGATGGCCGCCATTGCCATGGGGCTGGCGGGCATTGGCCTCAGCCTGTGGTACCGGCAACCCATCAGCGTCGCGTGGTCGACACCGGGCGTCGCGCTGTTGGCTGTGTCCGCGATGCCCGCGGCGGGTTTCTCGGATGCCGTAGGGGCGTTCCTGTGTGCAGGCGCGCTAACCGTGCTGGCCGGGCTTTGGCGCCCATTGGGGCGGTTGGCCGCAGCAATTCCGACGACGCTGGCACAGGCTATGCTGGGAGGCGTTCTGCTACCCCTGTGCATCGTCCCGTTCAAGGCAGCCGTTGACCTGCCCTGGCAAGCCTTGCCGGTGATCCTGACGTGGTTCATCGCCGGGCGTATCAATCGACTGTGCGCCGTCCCTGCGGCGGTGATCGCTGCAGCGATTGTTGTGGTCCTGAATGCAGGCGATACACCGGTTGCACTATCTCATCTGATGGCCGCACCGGTCTGGACGATGCCGACTTTCTCGCTGGCTTCCATCATCGGCATCGGAATCCCGCTTTTCATTGTAACTATGGCAACACAGAACATCCCGGGCATCGCGGTGATGCGAAGCTTTGGTTATACGCCTGCGCCTGGTCGGCTGTTTTCTTCGGTGGGTGCGGCCAGCATTCTGTCAGCCCCGTTTGGCGCTCCAGCCACCTGCCTCGCCGCGATCACCGCCGCGATGTGTTCAAACGAGGACAGCCACCCCGACCCGGCCCAGCGCTATTGGTCGGCCGTGATGGCGGGTGTGTTCTATTGTCTGTTCGGCATCTTTGCGGTGGCGATTACCGGTTTTGCCGTACATGCCGATCCTTTGCTGATGAGTACATTGACGGGAATTGCGCTGATCGGGGTTTTGGCCAATGCAACCCACGCGGCACTTGAGGTGACTGCCGAAAGAGAAGCCGCAATTCTGACCTTTGCCATCACAGCCTCTGGCATTTCGGTCTTTGGTCTGGGGGCGGCCGTCTGGGGATTACTGGCAGGCGGGATCGTCTATCTTGTGACACTTCGAGCACGGTAGCCGCTTTCAAAGCAATAATGGCTGAGGTATCCTCTCTCCATGCTTGGATCACTGGGAAAACTGATCGAACGCCAGATCAAAAAGGCACAGTCCGAGGGCCTCTTGCAAGGTCTCGAAGGCGAAGGACGGCCTCTGCCAGACCGCTCCAGCGAAGCGCAAAGTGACCCCGCAATTGCAGCCAGTCATCGGATCATGGCACAGGCCGGAGTCCTTCCTGAAGAGTTCGAGATCAAGAAAAGGCTGGACTCGGCGCGAAAGAACTACGCCAGCCTGACCGACCGGGATGAACGCAAAGCCGCCATGGCCCGGATCGCGGACCTTGAGATGCGATACAATATGGCACGTGACGCGCGGCGGGCTTTTATGCGCTGATTACTTGAACTCGGGCTTGCGGCCCTGCATCTGCGCCATCACGACCTCCATCTGATCGGGTTTGCCAATCAGTTCGACCTGTTCAGCGGATTCCTCCAGCAGAACTTCGGCCCGGGTTTTGGTCTCTGCCACTTCGATCAGGCGTTTGGCGGCCCGGATGGCCGAGGGGCTTTTGCCCGCGATGTCTTCTGCCAGCGCTTGCGCCTCGGTCAGCGGGTCGTCCGAGAGTTTGGTCACCACCCCCCAATCCGCCGCCTGCTGCGCGCCAATAGGACGCGCGGTGTAGGTCAGCAAACGCAGCACGTCCGATCGCACGAGTTGCGGCAACAGGACCATCCCGCCCATATCGGGGATGATGCCCCATTTCATTTCCATCACCGCCAGCTTCGCCTCGGGGTGTGCGATACGGATGTCCGCGCCCAGTGCGATTTGCAGACCACCTCCATAGGCCACGCCCTGAATGGCGCAGATCACCGGCACCGGCACGCGCCGCCAGACCAAGGCCAGTTCCTGCATCTCGTTGGCATCTTCATGGCTGCGGGCCATCAACCACTCGGTCGGATCCATATGGGCCATCTTGGCAAAGCTGGCCATGTCGAGTCCGGCGCAAAAACTCTTGCCTTCACCCGACAGAACCACGGCACGCGCGTCCGAGGCCGCGACCTCTTGCCCGGCCGACAGAAGCGCCTTGACCATCGCGTCATCCAGCGCGTTCATCTTGTCGCCGCGCGTCAGGGTGACATGAGCGATGTGATCTTTGTACTCGACGGATACGCGTGTCATGAAGACCTCCCAAACTCTCTTGCCCCAACCATGCCCGGAAGGCTCTCCGAGTTCCACCGCAACGTCGGGGCACGTTTGGCGGTGCTATTGCAGGTGTTGCCTGACGGGCGACCTTGGGTTTATCTCGCTGCATGACTGACCCACGCTATACCCCGCTTGCCCTGTCACTGCCCGCAACCGTGCCCTTTGTCGGGCCCGAAACCCAAGAGCGTCAGCGTGGCGCGCCTTTTGTGGCCCGGCTTGGCGCGAATGAGAGCATCTTCGGCCCCTCCCCCCGTGCAATCCAGGCAATGGCGGCGACAGATATCTGGATGTACGGCGACCCCGAGAATCATGACCTGCGCAATGCGCTTGCGGATCACCACGGGGTAAAACCGGAAAACATTGTGGTTGGCGAGGGTATTGATGGCTTGCTGGGTTACCTCGTACGGCTTCTGGTTGGACCGGATGATGCGGTTGTCACTTCGGACGGGGCTTACCCCACCTTCAACTACCACGTCGCGGGCTATGGCGGCGTGGTACACAAGGTGTCATATCAGGGCGACCACGAGAACCCCGCGGCGTTGTTCGCCAAAGCGGCTGAAGTGGATGCAAAGCTGGTCTACCTGGCCAACCCCGACAACCCGATGGGCAGTTGGCACAGCGGCGCTGAAATCGTCGCCGCCATGGAGGCTCTGCCCGAAGGATGCCTGCTGGTTCTGGACGAGGCCTATGTGGAATGCGCGCCCGAAGGCACCGCAGCCCCGGTCGCGGCGGATGATCCGCGCGTGATCCGGATGCGCACCTTTTCCAAGGTCTACGGCATGGCCGGGGCGCGGGTTGGCTATGCGATTGGCGCGCAGGGATTGATCGAAGCTTTCAACAAGGTGCGCAACCATTTCGGCATGAACCGGGCCGCACAGGCAGGCGCCCTGGCCGCATTGCAGGATGCTGAATGGCTGACCCATGTGCAGGCGCAGATCGCGGCCGCACGCGACCGGATTGTACAAATCGCTCAGAATAACGGGCTGGAACCGCTGCCCTCTGCCACGAATTTTGTGGCCATCGATTGCGGGCAGGATGGCGCCTTTGCCAAGGCAGTTCTGGAGGCACTGGTGACACAGGGTATCTTTGTGCGCATGCCCTTCGCCGCTCCACAGAACCGGTGTATCCGTGTCAGCTGTGGCACGGCGGCGGATCTGGACGCCTTTGCCGCCGCGCTACCGAATGCCTTGGCAATAGCGCGTGGAGACGAACGATAAAAGGCGCCGGTACCTTAATGGGAAAGAACAGCGGCAGCGGCCTCAAGCGCGCCTTTGCCGCGCGGGATGTTAAGCGCGGCCATTGCCGTCTCCATCCCACCCAACATAGCCATTACCATCTGACCGTTCACATGGCCCATATGACCGAGACGGAAAAAGCCGTTCCAGTCTTCCATGCCAAGGCCGATACCCAGCGTCAAACCCATCTGTCCCTCGGTAAACTGGCGCAATGGCGTGCCGCGCTCATCCGTCAGGCACAGGGTGGTGACGGCATGGCTACGATGGGCGCGATCCACGACGTTCAGGTGTAGCGCGCCACCTTCAGCCCAGTTTTCGCAGGCTGTCCATATTGCAGTGGCAAGGCGATCGTGGCGCGCCCAGACATGCTCGATGCCTTCTGCGTGAATCATGTCCAGTGCCGCGCGCAGTCCAAACAGGTGATGCGTCGGCGCAGTACCATTGAAATACTGATAGAACAGGTCCGGGTTCACGCGCGGCTGCCAGTCCCAATACTGAGAGACTCGCGGCATTTCGGCCCGCTTGGCTTGCGCTTTGTCGTTGAAAAAAACAAAGCCAACACCCGCCGGAGTCATCAGCCCCTTTTGGCAAGCGGTGACCATGACATCGACGCCCCAGGCGTCCGTCTCGAACCGGTCACAGCCAAGCGAGGCGATGCAATCCGCCATCAAAAGCGCCGGGTGGTGCAGGTCGTCCAGCAGCGCCCTCAGCGCCGGGACGTCGTTGCGGATGGAGCTTGAGGTATCCACATGCACCGCCAGAACCGCCTTGATCCGGTGGCCTGTATCCGCGCGCAGAGCGTCCGCGATACGCTCCAGATCCCACGGTGAGGACATGCCGAAATCAATCAGCTCGACCTTGGCTCCGATTGCCTCGGCCATTTCGGCCCAGCCATGGGTGAACCGGCCCGAAGCCGGAGCCAGCACGGTTTCCCCCGGCGCGATCACGTTTGACAGCGCGGCCTCCCACGTACCGTGACCGTTGGCGATATAGATGGCGACGTGATGCTCGGTCCGGGCCACGCGCTTCAGATCGCGGGTCAGAGCGGGCATCATCTCGATCAGTTCACCGTCATAGATATTGGGCGATGGGCGATGCATGGCCTGCAGAACCGCATCGGGCATGACCGACGGGCCGGGAATAGCCAGATACTCGCGGCCCCGCGCGCGAGAGACTTGGTTTGTCATGGGATCAACCTGTTTGAATTGCCCCCACCCTAGCGCCGCAAAAGGTGGCGTCAATCCACCAGCTTGGCGGCCTCACGGGCAAGTGCTTCGATCCCGGCCCAGTCGCCATCCAGAACCATCTGCTTGGGCGCAACCCAGCTGCCACCGGCACAGACGACATTTGACAGCGACAGGTAATCCCGCGCATTTGCGGGCGAAACGCCGCCGGTGGGGCAGAAGGTGATCTGGGGCAGAGGTGCGCCTATTGCCTTCAGAGCAGGCGTGCCGCCCGACGCTTCGGCTGGGAAAAATTTCAGCATGTCGTAGCCCTGCTCCAGCAATCGCATCGCCTCGCTGGCCGTGGCGGCACCGGGCAGCAATGGCAGGCCTTCGGCTTCACAGGCGGCGATTAGTACATCAGTTGCACCGGGTGAGACGCCAAACTGCGCGCCGGCCTCTTTGGCGGCGCGGACATCATCAGGAGTAACCAGCGTGCCTGCGCCAACGACACCGCCGGGCACCTGCGCCATCTCGCGGATCACGTCCAGCGCCGCAGGTGTGCGCAGCGTGACTTCGAGCGCGGGCAGCCCACCGGCGACCAGAGCCTCGGCCAGGGGACGGGCGTGCTCGGCATCATCGACGACCAGAACGGGTACAATCGGCGCAAGGGCGCAAATTTCGCGGGTACGTTGAGTTTTCGACATGGGGATTACGCTCCGAAAATGCTGGCACCGGCGTCGGCAGAACCGACGTTGTTGCGAAATGCGGTGAACAGCTCACGCCCGACGCCATGTTGATTGGCAGACAGATCCGCGGTGACGGGGCTTCGATCCAGAACACCAGGGGTGAGGATTTCCAAGTCACCCTTCACCGCATCAACGCGCAGCAGGTCGCCATCCTGCAGACAGGCAATTGCACCGCCCTCCAGCGCCTCGGGGCAAACATGGATCGCGGCGGGCACCTTGCCCGAAGCCCCGGACATGCGGCCATCTGTGACCAGCGCGACCTTTTGCCCCCGGCCCTGCAAGATCGACAGCATTGGTGTCAGCGAGTGCAGTTCGGGCATGCCGTTGGCCTTGGGGCCCTGAAAGCGGACAACAACGATGACGTCGCCAGTGAACTCTCCGGCCTTGAAGGCGGCTTTGACCTCGTCCTGATCTTGGAACACGCGTACGGGGGCCTCGACCACCTGGTGTTCGGGGGCCACGGCCGAGACCTTCATGACAGCGGTACCAAGGTTACCGGTCAGGCGTGACAGACCGCCGGTGGGCTGGAACGGGTCCTTGGCAGGGCGAACGATCTTGTCGTTCAGGCTGTGGCCCGCGCCCTCTTCCCAAATCAATTCGTCGCCCTTCAGCTTGGGCTCTTTGGTGTAGTTGTGCAGGCCCTGCCCCGCCACGGTCAGCGTGTCGGGATGCAGCAACCCGTCTTCCAGCAGCGTGCCGATGCAATAGCCCAGACCACCGGCTGCGTGGAAATGGTTTACGTCGGCCAGACCGTTGGGATAGACCCGCGCGACCAATGGAACCACGGCAGAGATGTCGGAAAAGTCTTCCCAATCCAGCACGATACCACCCGCACGCGCCATTGCTATCAGGTGGATCAGCAAGTTGGTCGATCCACCCGTCGCCATCAGGCCGACGATGCCATTCACAAAGGCGCGCTCGTCAAGCACTTGGTAGACCGGCGTGTATTCATTTCCCAAAGCGCTGAGAGACAGGGCGCGGCGGGCGCCCTCCTGTGTCAGCGCATCGCGCAGGGGGGTGTTGGGGTTGACGAAGCTGGAGCCCGGCAGGTGCAGGCCCATGAACTCCATCAGCATCTGGTTGGTGTTGGCAGTGCCGTAGAAGGTACAGGTGCCGGGGCCGTGATAGGCGGCCATCTCGGCAGCCATAAGCTCTTCGCGCCCAACCTCTCCGGCGGCGAATTTCTGGCGGACCTTGGCCTTTTCGTCATTCGGCAAGCCGCTGGTCATGGGGCCAGCGGGCAGGAAAACAGCAGGCAAATGGCCAAAGGCCTGCGCACCGATGATAAGGCCCGGCACAATCTTGTCGCAAACGCCGAGGAACACCGCCGCGTCGTAGGTATTGTGGCTCAGCGCCACGCCGGTCGCCAAGGCGATCACGTCGCGCGAGAAGAGAGACAGTTCCATCCCCGCCTCACCCTGCGTGACGCCATCGCACATCGCGGGAACACCGCCTGCGACCTGTGCGGTGCCACCCGCCGCGCGGATCGCATCGCGGATCAGGCCGGGATAGCGTTCGAACGGCTGGTGGGCCGAGAGCATGTCGTTATACGAGGTGACAATGCCCAAATTCCCGGCAGTCCCCGTTGCCATAGATTGCTGATCCTGACCCGCGCCAGCATAGGCGTGGGCCTGACCGCTGCAGGACAGATGCGCGCGAGCCGGCCCTTTCGAGCAGGCTTGTTCCATCCGCTCTACATGTGGCCCCCGCAGATCAGCGCTGCGGTCGATGATCCGCTGGGTGACGTCGGTGATAACAGAGTGGACCATTTTAACCTCCGATCTGACGCCAGCGGCGCCCATCGCGATGCATCAGCATCAATGCTTCTTCGGGGCCGGAACTGCCCTGATCATAACGCGCCGGGCGATCGCCCCGATCCTCCCAGCCCTGAATGATGGGATCGACCCAGGCCCATGCGGCCTCGGCCTCGTCCCCGCGCATGAACAGGGTCTGGTCGCCGCGAATGACGTCCATCACCAGCCTTTCATAGGCGTCAGGCACACTGGCCTCGGCGCCCAGCGCGTCGGCAAAGCTCATGTCCAGCGCCACGTCTGACAGTCGGAAGCCGCCCGGGCCGGGGTCTTTGATGGTGGTGCGCAAGGTGATGCCTTCGTCCGGTTGCAAACGGATCACCAGCACGTTGCCGTGCAGCGGGCCGACATTCGGAAAGATCGTATGCGGGGGATCGCGGAAGAACACGGCAATCTCGGATTCCCGTGCCCGAAGACGTTTGCCAGTGCGCAGATAAAACGGCACCCCGGCCCAGCGCCAGTTGCCCAGATGAACCTTGAGGGCAATGAAGCTTTCGGTCCGGCTGGCGGGATTGCCAACATGATCGACATAGCCGCCTTGCCCATGTTCCGCGCGATACTGACCGCGCGCGATGTCTTTAGGCTCAATCGGCTCCAACGCCTCAATTACCTTGACCTTTTCATCACGTACGGCGTTGGGCGAGAATTTCGAGGGCGGCTCCATCGCCGTAAGGCACAGAAGCTGCACCAGATGGTTCTGGATCATGTCCCGCATGGCGCCGGACTGGTCGTAATAGGCTCCACGCCCCTCGACCCCGACGGTTTCGGCCACGGTGATCTGCACATGGTCGATATGGGTCGCGTTCCACAGCGGCTCGAACAGCGAATTTGCGAAGCGCAGGGCCATCAGATTTTGCACCGTCTCTTTGCCCAGATAGTGATCGATCCGGTAAATCTGATGCTCTTCGAAACAGGCGCGCAAGCCTTCGTTCAGCGCCTTGGCCGAGGCCAGATCGTGTCCGAAGGGTTTTTCCACTACTATGCGGCTATCCGGCGTGGCCAGCCCATGTTCATGCAAACGTTGCGCAATGCCCGAGAACAGGCTGGGGCCGACCGACAGATAGAAGGCACGCACCACATCCGGGCGCAGAGCCTTTGCCAGATCTGGCCAACCCGCCTCACCCATTGCATCGACCGGGACATATTCGACCCGGCCGAGAAACTGATCCAGCACAACCTTTTTGAACTCCGGCGCGAATTCCTTCATCGAGGTGCGGATCTGCTCACGAAACGCATCGCTGTCCATATCCGAACGGGCCGTCCCGATGATCCGGGCATCCTCGGGCATCTGGCCCACTTCAAAACGGTGATAGAGGCCCGGCAAAATCTTGCGCTGTGCCAGATCGCCAGTGGCGCCGAACAACACCAAATCGAACGGGCTGACCGGAATAACACGTGAAACCATCGACAGGCTCCTTCAATTTCCACCCGAGTCATCATAGCACCGACCCTTCGCAGCGCACGTGACACGGCGTATGTTATCGCTAACATTTACGGTCTGAATAGGCAATGCGGATGCAGAAAGCAAGCCCGGATTTGGTAAATCAGCTTTGATTGCGCAGCCATTCCATGACAGCGGGTCGCACCGACTGCTCTCCGCGGTGGCGCGCGTCAGCGATGATTTTGCGCAGCGACTGCAAATCGGCCCGCAGCAGAAGGCTCTTGACCGGACCAATCGAGGCGGGGCGCATCGACAGCGACCGAATGCCCATCGCCGCCAGACACAGCGCCTCGACCGGGCGGCCCGCATCCTCGCCACAGAAGGACAGCGGCGTGTCCGAGATGTTGCAGCGCTCCACGATCCGCTCGATGAAAGAGAGAAAGCTGACATTAAGCGTATCATAGCGGCGACGCACCAGTTCGTTCTCGCGGTCGGCGGCAAAGAAGAACTGCTTCAGATCGTTTCCACCGATAGATACGAAATCAACTTCGTCAAAGAACTTCTGCGGCGCAAAGGCAAGCGACGGCGTTTCCAGCATCGCTCCGACTTCGATGGTTTCAGGCAGGACGTGGCCAAGGCGCTTTTCCCGCTCGATGGTCTTGTTGACCTCCCACTTCGCCTCGCGGAATTCATCGGCCTGCGCCACAAACGGGAACATTATTGTCAGCGGCCGGCCGTTGGCGGCGCGCAACAGGGCCTGCAACTGCATCCGCATCACGCCGCGCTTGTCCAGTCCGACGCGAATCGCGCGCCAGCCCAGCGCCGGGTTCGGCTCGGCCACGTGTTTCATGTAGGGCAGAACCTTGTCCGAGCCGATATCCAGCGTTCGGAACACCACGCGTTTGTCCCCTGCCGCATCCAGAACACGCTGGTATTGCGCCACCAACTCCGACCGTTTCGGCATCTGGTTTCGGATCAGAAACTGCAATTCGGTCCGGAACAGCCCCACACCCTCGGCACCCGAGTTGTTCAAGGATGGCAGATCGGCCATCAGGCCCGCATTCATCACCAGATTGATCCGCTCGCCGTCCCGCGTCACGGTCGGGGTTTCGCGGATCGAGGCGTAACGTTCCTGCGCCTTGGCCTGCATCGCGATCTTGTCTCTGAAAGCGCTGACAACGGTGTCTTCGGGACGCAAATGCACGACACCATGATCACCATCAACCAGGATGTGGTCGCCGTTCAATGCCTCGGTGGTGATGCGGCCCACGTGAACAACCAGCGGAATCGCCAGTGCGCGGGCAACAATGGTGGCATGACTGCCGACCGAACCCTCCTCGAGCACGATACCTCTCAGCGAACGGCCATATTCCAGCAGGTCACCAGGGCCTATATTGCGGGCAACCAGGATCGGATCGGGCGGCAGGTCGGCCCCATCGGTCTTGCCCTGCCCGGTCAAAATCCGCAACAACCGGTTGGACAGGTCGTCCAGATCCGCCAGCCGCTCGCGCAGATAAGGATCGGTGACCTGCCCCATACGGGCGCGGGCCTGAGATTGTTCCTTTTCAACCGCAGCTTCGGCACTGAGACCGCGGGCGATGTCCTCTTCCATCCGCCGCATCCAGCCCTTGGAGTTGGCAAACATGCGATAAGCTTCCAGAACCTGAAGCTGTTCTTTGTCAGCCCCCTGCGAGATTTCCAGCATCTTGTCGACGCCGACACGCAGTTCTTCTACCGCCTCGTTCAGGCGCTCAAGCTCACGATGCGGGTCTTCGGCGATGGGGTTGGTTACCACCACGCGCGGTTCGTGCAGCCAGACATGTCCCTCTGCCGAGCCCTCTTGCGCCGGGCCACCGTTCAGTTGCACCGATTGCTGGTGCAACGGCGACAGGGCAGCGCCCTCGCCCACGAAAGCGCCCAGCTCGGCCATTTCGGCGAGAACCATAGCGACCACTTCCAGCGCATAAACCTCATCCGCCGAAAGCTCGCGCGCCTCGCGGGACTGAACCACCAGCACACCCAGCTTTTCGCCCAGGCGCTGAATGGGCACGCCAAGGAAGGACGAAAACCGCTCTTCGCCGGTTTCGGGCATATAACGGAAGCCCTTGGCCGAAGGTGCATCCGCCGTGTTCATCACTTTGCCGGATTGCGCAACGCGGCCCACCAGCCCTTCGCCCATACGCATGCGGGTCTTGTGGACCGCCTCTGGTGACAGGCCTTCGGTAGCGCACAACTCGAGCGTATCTTCGTCGCGGAACAGGTAGATCGAACACACCTCGGCCCGAATGCTGTCCGCAATCAGGCTGGTGATCCGGTCAAGACGTTCCTGACCGGCGGCCTCGCTCGCCATCTCTTCGCGCAGCCGCCCCAGCAGCTTGCGGGATTCTGTTTCGGTGCCGTCCGCCATGGCCCAACCAAATTAGTGCGTTAGGCGTGATCCTTGGCTGAAATGCTCAGGCCGCCTTGTCCAGTTCAAAGGCATCATGCAGTGCCTGAACCGCAAGTTCCATGTATTTCCGATCCACCAGGACGGAAATTTTAATCTCAGAGGTTGTAATGACCTTGATGTTGATCCCCTCATCCGAGAGGACCTTAAACATTTTGGCCGCAACACCGGACTGAGAGCGCATGCCAATACCTACGACAGAAACCTTGCAAACGTCTTCGTCGGCAACCAGTTCAGCGTAGTTCAGCTCGCCTTTTTCCTTGATGCCCAGCAGTGCTTTTTCGGCGCGCGCCACTTGGTCGGTGGGGCAGGAAAAGGTCATATCGGTGCGACCCTCGTCCGAGATGTTCTGGACGATCATGTCAACATTCACACCCTCATCGCTAAGCGCGGTAAAGATGGTCGAGGCGATACCAGGGCGGTCCGCCACCGAAACGACGGTCATCTTGGCTTCGTCCCGGGAATAGGCCACACCGGCCACAACATTGGATTCCATGATATCCTCCTCGTCGACAACCAGCGTACCGGCCTCGTCGGATTGTTCTTCAAAACTTGAGAGAACGCGCAGTTTTACCTTATACCGCATCGCCAGCTCGACCGAGCGGGTTTGCAGTACCTTGGCCCCCAGCGAGGCCAGTTCAAGCATTTCCTCAAACGCGATCTTATCCAGCTTGCGCGCTTTTTCACAGATACGTGGGTCAGTCGTATAAACCCCGTCCACATCCGTATAAATGTCGCAGCGTTCAGCACCGAACGCTGCGGCGAATGCCACAGCAGTGGTGTCCGACCCACCCCGGCCCAGCGTGGTAATGCGGCCTTCGGGACTGATACCCTGGAACCCGGCGACAACGGCAACTTTCATGCCTTCGTCGAATTTCTGGCCGATGTTCTCGGTCGGAATTTCCTCGATCCGAGCCTGGCTGTGGGCACTGGTGGTTTTCAGAGGCACCTGCCAGCCTTGCCAACTTCGGGCCGGTATGTCCATTTCCTGCAGGGTCAAGGCCATCAGACCGGCGGTCACGTTCTCACCCGAAGAAACCACGGCATCATATTCACGCGCGTCATACAGCGGCGAAGTCTCATCAACCCAGCCGACCAGTTCGTTGGTCTTGCCAGACATGGCCGAAACGATGACGATCACGTCATAGCCCTTGGCCACCTCGACACCGATGCGTTTGGCCGCGCGGCGGATGCGGTCAAGGTTGGCAACCGATGTGCCACCGAATTTCATAACGAGTACGGGCATGAGGGTGGTCTCTCCGCGCCTTGGAATTCAGATCCCGTGCGTCTTATGCGAGGGGGCCCGTAAGGGCAAGGGCTCAAAAACTGCATCGAATGCGGTATCGGGTCGCTTTACATCCGACTGCTGCAGTGTCAGCCTTGGGCGACGCTTTTTCCATGAGGTTTTCCATGCTCCGCCTTGTCATCGCAACCGTCCTGCTGTCCTCTCCCGCCATTGCGCAGGTATCCACACTGGCCGCGACCGATGGCAAGAATGCTTTGGGTACTGTTCCCTGCGCCGTGGGCGGCGCGGCACTAAGCGACTGCCACGCCGAATTGCGTCACCACGACGACGGCACCACCACTTTGGCCGTGGCACTGAGTGCCGGAGAGGTACGCAGCATCTACTTCACCGATGGCGTTCCGAGTTCCAGTAGTTCGCCCGCCAAGATCAGCCACGAAACCCGCGGTGATCTCACGGTGGTTTTCATTGACCCGGATGAGGTCTACGAAATCCCCACCGCCGCGCTGATCCGTCAATAAGCTTGGGGCCGTCCGTCCCAGGTTTCGAAACTGCCTGTGGTATTCAGTGACAACGCGTCGAACCGCTTGATCAAGCCCTCTGCGGCTTGGTCCGAAGTGATTTCGGCCGCAGATCCACCCATTTCCGTCTTCACCCAGCCAGGGTGATAGATGCCCACGGCGACGCCGTCCGCGCGCAGATCGGTGGCGAGATTCCGCCCCAAGTTCAATGCGGCGGCTTTCGAGGCACGGTAAATGTAGCTACCGCCCGGTGCCCGCGTGTGCGACGCCATTTGTGAGGACAGGATGGCAACCTTGCCGCGCGCGGCGCGAAGGTTGGGCAACAAGGCCTGAACGGTCAGGAAAACGCCGGTGACATTGGTGGCAAAACTTTGCGCCCACATCTCTGCCGGAAAGCCGTCGATGTCCTGCCCCTTGTCCAGATAAACCCCGGCATTGCAGATCAGCAGATCAACCGGCTGATCAGCCAGTTGCACCGCCATATCTGCGTGCTGCGCCGGGTCGGTAACATCCAGTAAAACTTGAGCGCTACCGTCCCGCGCGGTGCCGGTCAGCGTGTCTCCCCGCGCCCGATAGTGATCCGCCAGCGTTTTACCGATTCCACGACCGGCGCCAGTAATCACAACATGCATGATCTAGTTAGTCTTCCTGCTGGGCACAAATGGCAGTGGAGTTACCGGCACCCCATCATCAATCAGGGCCTGCGCTTCATCCGGCCTGGCCTCGCCATAGATTGCCCGTTCGGGGGCATCACCCAGATGAATCTTACGGGCTTCGCTAGCGAAATCCTTGCCGACATAGTCCGAGCTTTCCTCGACTTTGCGGCGCCATTCAGCCAGCACTTTTTCGACGTCAGGTGCAGGGGCTGCCACATCTATCGTATCGGCTCCTGGCATCGGCGCAAGAGGTCGCGCCTTGGCGTTGCGGGCCGGACGGACGCGTGGTGTCATGATGGCCTTTTCGACGTCACGACACCCGCACTCCGCGCATGTTACCATGCCCGCAGTTGCCAGTTTATCGTAAGCGGCGGCCGATTGAAACCAACTGTCAAATGTATGGCCGTTGCTGCATTTCAATGCGTATTGAATCATGGTCCGTCCAAATGTCGGTTGCCGAATAGATACCGAGGGACATGGCAAGATCAAGCCCTTCCAAAGGCAACTCAGTGCCTAACAGGCTCAAGCTTTCGTAACAATACTGCCAATTCGTGAGAATTTACCTTTTGAGCAGCCTTTTTCGAAGAAAACCACTTTCGATCCCGCTGCCTGCATTCAGGAAAACGCTGGGCCACCGACCGCACCAATAAGGGAAACACATCGACAGAACACAGCACTGGCCCCTTTTTCTTGCGCTGCTTCTGATAATGGAACCGCCCCAGCGCCTGCGTCTCGCACAGCCCGCGAATTCCGGCTTCTTCCCATGCTTCCTGGCTGGCTGTCTCGGACGGGCTCAGACCGTCAATCAGCCATCCTTTGGGAATGATCCAACGACGGGATTTTCGCGTCGTTATCAGCAAAACCTCGAGGCGCCCCTGCTCAATGCGATAGCATAACGCAGCCGATTGTTGCCGCACCGGCAAGTGCCGAGTCTTTCGCGAAACATATGGCGCAAGTCTGGCATCAGTCACGCTGTGCCGCCTTTCAACTGCAATTCTTGCCTGTCTTCCCGCAATTTTTTGCTTATTTAGCGGGCCCTCGGTAAAACAGGTACCATATAAAGCGTTTTTCTCCAAGCCCTCGGCTTTGGATCACATACGCGCTGCCAGCTTCCGCACCAGATCATCATGCGGGATATCGGCGTCAATCGCCAAGCGCCGCAGACCAAAATGAACGCGGGCGATCTGTTGGTAATAGCGCGTATAGACATAGTTGGTGCTGCCCCCGGCGATCGCCCCAAGAACGGGCACGGATTGCGCCGCCAGTTTTTGCCCCAACACGACGGACAAACGCGGGGCAACCGTCGCGACCAGCTTTTGCATGGCCGGGCCGGTCAACGTCAATCGGACGGAAAAGAAACCGAGATCGGCACCATCGTCATTGGACAAAGGCCCTGCCGCCGACAGCACGCGCACACAGTCGAATTTCACACCTTCTTCGGATGGATCAAACCCCTCGCGCGCCGCGGCGCCCTGAATCGCGCGCAACAGCATCGCGGTGGTCGCAGGCAATTCCATCAAAGCAGTAGACACACCGCCCAAACCACCCGCCGCGCCCATTGCTGTAGTCACTGCGGTATTGACCCAGGGACGCTGATCGGGAACAGCACGGCGCGAGCCTTCCGCCACGTGCATCGCCAGCCAAAGAGCCTGTTCCGTCGCACCCGTTAGACCCTGCCGGATAGGTTCCGGCAATTGTTCCAGCAGAGATTCAGCCGACCCGCCCAGACTGTTCAACAGCTTGACGCCCGGACCGCCAGCAGACCTGTAATACCCGGCCAAACGGTCAAGTTCCGCTTCTGCATCCAGCTTTTCGACAAGAACCACGTCCTGCATTAACACCCTCCTGCCCTTTAGACATCGGGTTTTATGGACTGCGTTTCAATAGGTCAGCGACTCCACCGGGTCACCGGGCCGCGTACACCCTTCCAAACTCCTGGCAGCAACTCCAACCCCAGAACACGGTCCGGGTTGGTGGGCGGCGGCATCTCTATCCCGTTGAGACGGCAGAACCCGAATCGGGCGTAATAGGGCGCATCACCGACCAACATGACGCGATCCCAGCCCAACGCCCGACCGGCCTCAATACCTTCGTGGATCAAAAATCCGCCCAAACCTTCGCCCTGATGGGTAGGGTGCACAGCCACCGGCCCCAGCAGCAGCGCATCGTGATCGCCCACATGCACTGGCCAGAATCGGATGGCCCCGGCCAGAATGCCTTGCCCGTCCCGCGCCACCAATGACATTCCTGTCACAGGTGGCACATCATCGCGCAGACGATACGAGGACAGCGCCTCGCGCCCCGGCGCAAAGCACAGGTCATAAAGGGCTTCGACCTCCCACCAATCATCCGGCTCTTCCGGCCTGATTTCGAACTGCTGCACCCCGGCCCTCTTTTCCTTGCTGGCTTTCGCCCTAGCACTTCGGTACGCCTTGGGCAAACGCTTGGAGATCAGATGTTCTACCGCCCCGAAGACGGCCACGGACTGCCGCACAATCCGTTCAACGCCGTCATTACCCCCCGCCCGATCGGCTGGATTTCCACCCGCGGTCCGGATGGGATCAACAATCTGGCGCCTTATTCCTTTTTCAACGGCGTCGCCTACACGCCACCGCAAGTGATGTTCGCATCAACGGGAACCAAGCACGATCAGGACGGCGGTAAGGACAGTGTATCGAATATCGAGGCAACCGGCGTGTTCTGCGTGAACGTGGTTGCCCACGCGCATCGGGATGCGATGAATGCCAGCTCCGCAGGCTTGCCCAAACATCACGACGAATTCGAACATGCCGGTCTGACAGCGGTTGAATGCCAAACTATCCCTTGCGCCCGGGTCGAGGGCGCTCCGGCGGCATTGGAATGCAAGCTGACGCAGATCGTCACTCTACCGGGAGAGTCAAACCGGGTCGTGTTCGGCGAGGTCACCGGTGTTCACCTGCGTGACGATTGCCTGAAAGACGGTATTTTTGATGTGACGGCCTTTAACCCACTCGCGCGGCTTGGATATCGGGACTATTCGGTGGTCACCGAGCTGTTTTCTCTCAGCCGCCCAGACGATTGACACCGGCTTAGGGGCGTTGCTCACAGCCGCCTACCCCGAGGGGTTTGAGGCCAGTCAGATGAAAAAGGACACCCTGTTTTCATCTGACTGAAAATAACCAGAAGCCCGAGCCAGAGCCCCGCAAAAATCAGTGCCCACCAAGAATGCCGGTGCGAACCGAGTAATCCACCGCCAGCTCGTAATCCGGGTCATCATCGCTATCGACCATCAGGTGACCGGCTTTGTTGAGCAGCTTGTGGCAGTCACGGCTGAGGTGCCGCAGCATGACGCGTTTGCCTGCGGCCTCGTATTTGGCGGCGATGTTCTCGATCGCCTGCAGCGCAGACTGGTCGACAACGCGGCTTTCGGCAAAGTCCACGATCACCGTTGCCGGATCTTTCGGCACATCGAACAACTCGACAAACCCATCGGACGAACCAAAGAACAGTGGGCCTTGGATCTCATAGACCTTAGCCCCCTTTTCGGTCGAAGAGTCGCGGGTAACGGCGTGAATGCGCTTGGCATTGTTCCACGCGTAGGCCAGCGCCGAGACGATGACACCAACGACGACGGCAACCGCAAGGTCCTCCATCACGGTGACAACGGTCACCAGCACGATCACGAACGCATCGGTCAGAGGCACTTTGCGCAGGATCTTGAACGAGTTCCAGGCAAAGGTTCCGATCACCACCATAAACATCACCCCGACCAGCGCGGCCAGCGGGATCTGCTCGATCAGAGGCGCGGCAAACAGGATGAACACCAGCAGGAAAAGCGCTGCCGCGATGCCCGCGATGCGGGTGCGGCCGCCGGATTTTACGTTGATCATCGACTGACCGATCATGGCACAACCACCCATACCACCGAAGAACCCAGTGGCCACGTTGGCGACACCCTGCGCGATGCATTCCTGCGAGGCCCCTCCCCGCTTGCCGGTGATTTCACCCACAAGGTTCAACGTCAGCAGCGATTCAATCAAGCCGATGGCGGCCAGAATGACCGCGTAAGGTAGGATAATTTCAAAGGTTTCCCAATTCAGCGGCACCATCGGAATGTGGAATGCGGGCAGCCCACCCTCAATCGAAGCAAGATCGCCGACGCGTGGCACATCCAGCCCAAAGCCGATCACAAGCGCGGCGACAACCAGAATACCCGCCAGCGGTGCAGGAACGATGCGCGTGATACGCGGCATGACCCAGATCACCGCCATGGTCAGCGCCACCAGCCCCAGCATCGTGTATAGCTGCAGACCCGAGAGCCATTCGCCCCCACCAACACCGTGGCCGGTGTTTTCCATGCTACCCGGCACCTTGAATTGGCCCAGCTGCGCAAGGAAGATAACGATGGCCAGGCCGTTCACAAAGCCCAGCATAACTGGATGCGGCACCAGACGGATGAACCGCCCCCAATGCATGGCCCCGGCAATCACCTGCAGGATGCCCATCAGCACTACGGTTGCGAACAGATATTCAACCCCATGTTCAGCGACCAGCGCCACCATGACCACGGCCAGAGCCCCGGTCGCGCCCGAGATCATGCCCGGACGACCGCCGATCAGCGCCGTGATCAGACCGACCATGAAGGCCGCATACAAACCAACCAGCGGATGCACCCCGGCAACAAAGGCAAAGGCCACTGCTTCGGGCACCAGCGCCAACGCCACAGTCAGACCGGACAGCAGTTCGATCCGCAGGCGCGAAGCAGTCAGCCCCTCGTCCGGTACCCAACGCAAGTCGGGTTTGACAATACGATTGGCAAAGCTTGCCAGCATGGCTCGGGGCATGGGACAGTCCTGTTGGTATTTTTGTTCGCGCGAAAGGGGCCTTTTAGCGGTCAAACCCCGCCTGAGATACCGCGTCAGGCGGGACCCTGATATGCGCCAGACGCATACCAGACAAGCGCCTGACACAAACCGTTGAAGCCACTTGCCAAATCCTTTGCCGCCCCGCAGAAATTCCTCAACGGTTTTTTTATGCGGAGAGCAGCCATGACCCAGACCAAAATCGCCATCATCGGTGGATCAGGCATTTATGAGATCGATGGGCTGGAGAATGCGGAATGGGTTACCGTTGAAACCCCATGGGGCGATCCGTCGGATCAGATTCTGACCGGATCGCTGAACGGCGTGGGCATGGCCTTCCTGCCCCGCCACGGACGCGGGCATGTGCATTCGCCGACCGAAGTCCCCTATCGCGCCAATATCGACGCGCTGAAGCGGCTGGGGGTGACGGATGTGATCTCGGTTTCTGCCTGCGGGTCGTTTCGCGAGCATATGGCACCAGGGGATTTCGTGATCGTGGATCAGTTCATCGACCGAACCTTTGCCCGCGAGAAAAGCTTCTTCGGCACCGGATGCGTCGCCCATGTAAGCGTTGCCCACCCCACTTGCCCGCGCCTGTCCGATGCCTGTGAAACGGCTGGCAAGGCTGCGGGTATAACCATTCACCGCGGCGGCACCTATCTGGCGATGGAAGGGCCACAGTTCTCGTCACTGGCGGAATCGAAAATGTATCGTGAACATTGGGGTTGCGATGTGATCGGCATGACCAACATGCCCGAAGCCAAACTCGCCCGCGAGGCCGAGCTTTGTTATGCCTCGATCGCCATGGTCACCGATTACGACAGTTGGCATCCGGATCATGGAGAGGTCGACGTGACCGCCATCATCGCCACCCTGACCGGCAATGCCGAAAAATGCCGGGCGTTGGTGAAAGGCCTACCCGACCTGCTGGGCACCGAGCGGGTGCCCTGCCCGCACGGGTGTGACCGGGCATTGGAGTACGCCATCCTGACTGCGCCGGAAAAACGCGATCCGGCGCTGCTGGCCAAGCTGGATGCGGTTGCTGGTCGCATCCTCTAGCCAGGTTGTTGCCCCAACGCGCTTTGCACCTCGGCCCACAGCCCATGCGACCAGAGGTCGTTATGAGTTCCGCCGGGGATAACATGAAGTTGGGCAGTATCCCCAGACATCGCCGCCAGAGCTTTACCGTGGTGCAGCGGGATGGTTTCGTCCTCGGTCCCGTGAAATATCAGTGTTGGCACGGTGATTCTGTCGATCAAGTCACGGGTGGCGAACTGATCTTTCATCAGGGCCGAGACCGGTAGAAACGGATACCGCTCGGTCGCCACATCCACAGTAGCAGTGAACGGTGCCTCAAGCACCAGCAGCTGCGCATTTGGGCGCTCTTGGGCCACCGCAGCCGCTATGCCGGTGCCGAGGCTCTGGCCATGCAGGACAATGTCTGCGCCCTCTACCTCCAAACGGTCAAACAGCTGAATCCCGTCTGAGACCAGCGCCAGTTCCGAAGGCTCACCTTCGCTGCCTGGAAATCCGCGATAGCTGGGCGCAAGCAAGCCATAACCGCTGTTGAGAATTTCACGCATACGGTCAGCCCGGTCGCCCAGATTACCGCTTTGACCATGAAAGAACAGAACCGTCGGCGCGCCCTCAATCGCTGGCGGTGCGGACCATGTGGTCAGTACTACACCGTCGGACATGGGGACTTTGATTACGTCCACATCTGCCAGCCCAACAGCCTTGGGGTCGGGCAATTCTCCGGAGGGCTTGTACAGCAGCGCGTTTTGATTTGCGTACATGTACCCGACGATCCCGGCATAGAAAACACCAGCGATCAGGACCAAAAGGGTAAGCACACGTTTCACCCGCATGGTCTTCGACCGGGACATGTCTTCGAACACTTTCGAGTAGTCAGGGGACGTCTGCGTCACGTTTGCCTCCAATCCTGAGTTCATCCAAGTTTGGAGTGTCGGACGCGTGTTTCAAGAAAGATGTACGAGCCTTAACAGAATCTTTATTCGGCGCAGGCCGGGCGCCATGCCCGGGACAGACGAAACAAAAACTTGTCCACGCTCGTGAACTGTTCGTCCGAAACAGGTATCGGAACGATCCACGAAAGGCTTGACCTTGCCGCCGCTCCGAGGCTTGGTGAGTTCGACACTTGAACAGGAACCCCATGTCTCTTGACCTTTGGCTGGCTTTTGTGGCCGCATCGACCGCTTTGCTTCTGATCCCAGGGCCGACCGTTCTGCTGGTGCTCAGCTATGCTCTTTCGAAGGGGCGCAGTGTTGCCGTGGCCTCGGCCACAGGGGTCGCGGTGGGGGATCTGGTGGCCATGACAGCGTCACTGCTGGGGTTGGGGGCCCTGGTGCTGGCCTCAGCCACCCTGTTTTCCGTGCTGAAATGGGTTGGCGCGGCCTATCTGGTGTGGCTGGGCATCAAATTGTTGCGCAGCGCGCCTGCGGGCGGGCTGCAGACAGTGGAAACCGGGCGCGATGTCACCGCCCGCAGCGTTTTTGGCCACGCCGGCGCCGTCACCGCGCTGAACCCGAAATCCATCGCATTCTTCATTGCGTTCGTGCCGCAATTCCTGCGCCCGGCAGAACCCTTGGGCCCGCAATTCGCAATCCTGATCGCAACATTCGTCAGCCTCGCCTGGCTAAACGCGCTGGCATACGCACTGCTGGCCGACAGGCTGCGTCGGATGATCGGACAGGCTGGCGTCATCACTGCGATGACCCGGTTCGGCGGTTTGACTCTGATCGGAATGGGGGTAGCAACCGCCGTCTTGCGTCGCCCGGCCTGAGGATCAATCCTCGGCGTGTTCCTTCATGAAACCACGGATGAACCGCCGGATTTCCCGTGCGGCTGAGGTATCCAGTTCCTTGCAAAGTTTGACAAATGCGTCGCGTTCATCCTTGTCCAATCGCAAGACCAACTGACTGTTTTTCTTGGTAGAACCTCTACCGTCCTTCTTTCCCACGCGTCTTGTCCCTGTTCAACCCTTGATTCTATAAGCGATGCATTGTATATACATGGCATAGAAATTGTAGTTATCGAGCACCTAACAATAAAATGGGGAATATGGCAATGAACCTTCATGCTGCTCAGGCATTTCTTTTGCGAGACCAGCGCAACTGGCGCAAACCGCACCTGTCGTGGCTGCCTGCCGCGCTTTACCGGTACAAAAGCTTGCCGAACTCTGTTTTGCATCGCCGCAAGTAAGGCGGCGGCAATCTTTCCTTGCAAGGCTGACCCCAATGGGCCAAACACGCCCGCGTGTTTTGACGCCAGAGGGGTTGGCCATGTCCAGAAACAAGTCGGTCAAAGATTACATCCGAACCATCGTTGATTTCCCGCACGAAGGGATCATGTTTCGGGACGTTACCACCCTGTTTGCCGACCCGCGCGGATTCCGCATGGCGATTGACCAGATGCTGCACCCCTATGCTGGCGAGCAGATCGACAAGGTTGTCGGACTTGAGGCCCGCGGCTTCATCCTCGGTGGCGCAATTGCCCACCAGTTGAGCGTCGGCTTTGTCCCGATCCGCAAAAAGGGCAAGTTGCCCGGCACAACCATCAGCCAAGACTATAAACTGGAATATGGTGAGGCCATCGTCGAGATTCACGACGACGCTATTCAACCGGGCGAGAAAATCCTCGTCGTCGATGATCTGCTGGCAACCGGAGGTACAGCCGCCGCCGGGATCAAGTTGATCGAACGCTTGGGCGGTGAGATCGTCTCATGCTCCTTCATTATCGACCTGCCGGAACTGGGCGGCCGCAAGGTGCTGGAAGACATGGGCATGGACGTGCATATTTTGTGCGAATTCGAAGGGCTGTAGGCACATTGCGGTCACAAATTTGTGAGTGGATGTCCGAGGCTAAGCGGGCTTAGCGCGGTTTAGCCCAATATCAACCCGATCCCAAAGACACATTCAGTGATCTTGTTGTGAGGGGAACCCGTACCCCTGTTGATGCCGCTTGAGGCATTTCAACAAGGGATTTGTATCATGTTTCGCAAACTCGCTTACGCCGGTGTGGCCAGCCTGCTCGTCGGCACACCCGCTTTCGCTGATGGTCACTCCAAGGATATCGTCGACACCGCCGTCGGTGCCGGCAGCTTTGAAACCCTCGTCGCTGCTGTTCAGGCCGCCGATCTGGTGGACACGCTGAAGGGTGAAGGCCCGTTCACCGTGTTCGCCCCCACGGATGACGCTTTCGCGGCCCTGCCCGAAGGCACTGTGGAAACGCTCCTTATGCCCGAGAACAAGGATCAGCTAGTCGCGGTTCTGACCTATCACGTGGTGCCCGGCAAAGTGATGTCGGGCGATCTGTCCGACGATATGACCGCAGCCACGGTTCAGGGCGGGGACATCACGATCGATCTGGACAACGGTGTTATGGTAAATGACGCAAACGTCGTTCAGGCCGATATCGAGACCTCGAATGGCGTGATACACGTCATCGACAAGGTCATCCTGCCGGGATCGTAAATGCTTCGGCGCGGCCCGACACGGCCAAGGGCCGCGCCTTCACCTTAGAACCGCGCCTGGGTTCATGATCCCCATAGGGTCCAGCGCCGTTTTGATGGTGCGCATGGCAGCCAACTTTGTCGCATCCGCGTATGTCTCCAAATCACCGGCTTTGAGCCGTCCGACCCCGTGCTCGGCACTGACGGACCCGTCGAACGCGTTAACCAGATCATGCACGGCGTGCTTCACAGCCTGCCTTTGCCCATCGAATTCTGACCGGTCATGGCCCAGCGGCGGAAAAACGTTGTAGTGCAGATTGCCGTCCCCCATGTGCCCAAAGCAATTGATGCGGAATGGGCCAAGCCCTGCCACTACTTGGGCACCACGACCAATAAACTCGGGAATCCGCGAGATCGGGATTGAGATATCGTGGCTCGACACCGACCCGATCAACCGGTTCGCCTCGGGAATGCGTTCGCGCACGGCCCAGAGGTCCATACGCTGCGCCTCGCTCTGCGCGATGACCGCATCACCAACCAATCCAGCCTTGTCCGCCGCGGCGTAAAGCGTTTCCAGCGCCTCCGACGGTGCATGTCCGGCAAACAGCCCTATTTCGATCAGCACGCACCATTCCGGCTGGGTCACAAAGGGTTGCCGCACATCCGGCAGCACCTCGGTCAGGAATTGCAGCCCCTGCCGGTGGATCAGCTCAAACGTGCTGACCGCATCACCCAACTGGTCCCGCGCCAGCGCCAGCAACTCGATCGCGGACTCAGGCGACGTGATCTGTAGCATCGCGGTTCCCACCGCTTCGGGCCGCGGAAACAGATGCAGAGAGGCCGCCGTGATAATTCCCAGCGTCCCCTCGGACCCGATCAACAGGTTGCGCAGATCATACCCAGTGTTGTCCTTGCGCAAGCGGCTTAGCCCGTGCCAGATCTCACCGTTGGGCAAAACCACCTCCAACCCCAGACACAGATTGCGCGCATTGCCATAGCGCAGAACGTTCACCCCGCCCGCATTGGTGGCGAGGTTCCCACCGATCCGGCATGATCCCTGCGCCGCCAGCGCCAGGGGGAACAGCCGGTTGGCGTCCTCAGCGGCGGCCTGAACATCGGCCAGAATGGCACCCGCCTCGGCGATCAGAATGTTCTCGGTCGGGTACACCGCCCGGATCGCCGTCATCCGCTCCAGCGAGATCAACAGCGGCGCAGGCCCATCGGGCATGACCTGCCCGCCCACCAGCCCAGTGCCACCGCCATAGGGTACAACCGGAACCCGCGCTTCCGAGGCCAGTCGGACCAATGCAGACACGTCCTCAACTGTTCGCGGCAGGGCAAGCAGCCCCGCCTGCCCGGCAAACCGGCGACGCGGTTCCTCCAAGTAACGTTCGGTGACAGGGCGCAGGATATCGTCGCCCAGATCGGCCCGGATCAGTTTAGCAAGGGTCTCATCGGCAGGATTCAGTATCATACCCATTCCTTGCCCAAGCAGCCTTACCCCCACAAGCCCTATTCCAATTCAATCAGATAGCGCGGCTCCAGCACCACTACGGTGGGCCGGTCCGGAAGCGTCTTCAAAGAAACGGTCAGTTCCGAGACACCATTACGCTCGACCGGGAAGTCATTGCGGACATCAACCAGAAACCGGTCCAGCGAAAAGCCGGAAAACCAGTGCATCGGGATAATGACCGAGCTTTTCAGCCGCCTCAAAACCGAGATCATTTCGGGCAGAGGCATGGTCGTGCCGCCATCCACTGCGGCCATCACCACATCCAACCGCCCCAAGGCAGCAAACTGTTCGTCCGACGGCACATGATGCAGATGCCCTAGGTGACCGATACACAGCCCTTCGATCTCAAACACAAAGATCGAATTGCCACGCTCTTCGACCCCGCCATAGGGGGACCGGATATCGGTCGAGACATTGCGCACCAGCATCTCACCCAGATCAAGGTGATGCTCGATCCCCTGCCCGAAATCTCCCCAGCCGGGCAGTACATGCGGAATGGCCGGATCGGGATGCGCGGTCCAATGGGTGCTGTGCGCGTGGTTCATGGTGACCACATCCGGGATCAGATCAGCGCTGCCGATAAAGCCGGTGAAATCGGTCACCGCGTTCAACCCGCCGCGCGTCTGGATCAGAAACGAGGCATGGGCGATATAGCTGATCCGAACTGAATACTCGGGTATCGGGTCCTGCCACGCGGCCTTGTGAACATACTCGATTCCAGGCGCAGCATCCGCGATGGCTATACAATGGCTCGGTCGCCGCTCCTGCGCCGCAGCCCCGCCCGAAATCACCATCAATGCCGCAACAATCCAGCGCATGAGGGAAGTGTAGCGCAGCGCGCAGTTAAGTCACCCCTGCAAATGGTGGGTCAGCGAAAACACGGGGCTGGTCATAGCGGCAGTCTTAGATGACGACGCACTTGCGCAGCGCGAATGGGCGAGAAACCTTCGCTACGCGTAAGGCTTGTACCAACGGACCACTCACAAAAAAAGCGCGGTGCAACCGCGTATCCATCCAAAGATCCAGTCCTTCCTAAGCGTTCGACGAGACAGCAATATCCTTGTCCTGCATCGCCAGAGGCTCCCAGACGTCATGGTTCGCGCTAGGCTAATCTATGCGTGGTGGCTGATCCGTAAGAACGGCCGTCTTCTGCACACCAAAGTTCAAACAGAAGTACTCGCCTTCAACGGGCTTGGTAGGGTCATGTTGAAGCAGTTTCACTGGATCGAGCTTTCCCTCACCCAGATCGAATTGACGCAAAACAGCGGCACAGTCAGAAGAAACCGCCCAAAAACCTCCAACCATGAATAGGTGGGGTTGCTTCCCTTCCTTTTTGTCTTTGCGTTTTGCATGTAATTCTTTTGGGAAAATTTCGTCTGGCTGAACTTCTCCAAGCTTATTCCAGGTCATCGCCTCGATAGCGCGTTTTCTGTCACTCAGGACTAGCTCAGCTTCAAACCCTATGATATTTGAAACGCTCATCATTGCATGGCTGATCCAGACCATCGGCTTCCTTGCCCGCGCCACGCCCTACCCTGCGTCAGTCTTTCCGCGCCGGTCCGACCGCAGGCTGGCATAGAGAACATGCGTCCGCCAGCGCCCATTGATCTGCAGATAAGACTGCGCCACGCCCTCGTATTTGAAGCCCGAGCTTTCCAGCAACCCGCGTGAGGGCTTATTTTCCGGCAGACAGGCAGCCTCGATCCGGCTCAGGTCCAGACGGGTAAAGGCGTGGTGCACCACGGCCCCGATCGCCTCGCGCATATACCCGTTGCGGGCGAAGGCCTCACCGGTCCAATACCCCAGCGTCCCTGCCTGTGCCGGACCGCGACGCACATTGTCCAAGGTGATTGCGCCCAGCAGCACATCGTCAGATCGGCGGAACAGGAACAAAGGGATCGCGGTGCCGCTGGAAACCGACCTCTGCGCCCAATAGACCCGATTGGTAAAGGATTTCCGGCTCAGGTGATCCTTGGCCCAGACCGGCTCCCACGGGGTCAGGAATTCCTTGGACGCACGCCGCAGCGCCGCCCAGTCATTGAAGTCGGAATGCACGGGCGGGCGCAGGCTCAGGCGCTCGGTTTCGAGTTTCAGCTTGCGTCTGCCCAACAGCATCACGCCGCGCGCCTCTCCTGCAATTCAGCCAAGGTGGGTGCACCGGAAACCGGACCATAAAGGGCCAGCGCTGCCGGGGCCTTTACGGCCATGTCTTCGGCAAAGGCACGCACGTCCTCGGTGCTGACAGCGTCGATTTTGGCGACGGTATCCTCAAGCGAGGGTACTCGGCCCCAGATCTGCACCAACCGCGCCAGACGTTCCGCCCGGTTCGACGGGCTTTCCAGCCCCATCAGCATTCCAGCCTTCATCTGGGCACGCGCACGAGCAACCTCTTCGGGGTTCATGTCCTCGGCGGCGCGCTTCATCTCGTCGATAGTGATTGTCGCCAGTTCCGCTACCTGATCGGCGGAGGTCCCTGCATAGATCGTCGTTGTCCCGGTATCCGCATAGGCCCCGGTTTGCGCGAAGATCGTGTAGCAGAGCCCGCGGGTTTCCCGCACTTCCTGAAACAGGCGCGAGGACATACCCCCGCCCAATGCAGTCGAGTAAATCTGTGCCGTATAGATCGCATCGTCGCGATAGCCCGGGCTTTCCAACGCCAGCGCGAAATGCGCCTGTTCCAGCTCTTTCTCCTGCCGCGCTTCGCCACCTGTGAACCGTGCTGCTTCGGGGATAAGGCCCCTGCGCGGCTGTAGATAGCCAAACATCTCTTCAGCCATTTTCATCAGTTGGTCATGATCCACGGCGCCAGCAGCCGACAGGATCATCTGCTCGGGGCCGTAATGCTCGGCCACGAATCCCGACAGGTCCTCACGCGAGAACGCACTTACGCGCTCGGTCGGGCCAAGAATGGTGCGGCCCAACGGCTGATCGTGATAGCTCTGCTCTTGCAACCAGTCAAAGATCACGTCATCGGGCGTGTCATAAGCCTGGCCGATTTCCTGTAAGATCACGCCGCGCTCGACCTCGATCTCGCGCGGATCAAAGATCGGGTTCAGAACGATGTCGCCGATCACATCCATCGCCAGCGCCACATCGTCTTTCAGAACCCGCGCGTAATAGGCCGTCACCTCGCGCGAGGTATAGGCGTTGATGTACCCGCCCACATCCTCGATCGCTTCGGCGATTTGCAGCGCAGAACGCCGCTCGGTGCCCTTGAACGCCATATGCTCAAGGAAATGCGCAATCCCGTTCTGCTCGATCCGCTCATGCCGCCCGCCGGCGGTCACCCAAATGCCGATGGCCGCAGATTGCAGCCCCGGCATGTTTTCACTGACGATACGAAACCCGTTCTTCAGTTGGTCTTGTCTGACTGTCACTCAGCAATATGCCTTCTGATATGATCCTCAAGGGCGCCCAGATCGTTGGCAATGCGGGTCACCCGTTCCGGACGTTCATACAGATCAGACATGCGGGATGGAAGAGGCGGATGCACACCGCTGGCCTTCTCGACCGCCGCCGGGAATTTCGCCGGGTGTGCAGTGGCCAGAGTGATCATCGGCACGTCTGCCGCGCGGTGCTCTTCCGCAACCTTGATGCCGACTGCGGTGTGCGGGCAGACCAGCTCAGCGCTGTGAGCCAGCGTGTGCTTGATTGTTTCCAAAGTTTCGTCCTCAGACACGCGACCCGAGTCAAAGCTTTCGCGCAGGGCTTCCATCGCGCCCTGGCTGACGTTGAAGCCTCCGGTCTTGAGTTCATCCATCAACTGAGTGACAGCACCGCCATCCTCGCCATAGGCATAATACAGCGCGCGCTCAAAGTTCGAGCTGACCTGAATATCCATCGACGGGCTGATCGAGGGGATGGTGTTTCCTTTGAAATACCCCTCGCCAGACAGGCAGCGATGCAGGATGTCATTCTGGTTGGTCGCCACGACCAGACGGTCAATGGGCAGTCCCATACGTTTTGCCAGATAGCCCGCGAAGATGTCGCCAAAGTTACCGGTCGGCACTGTAAAACTGACCTTGCGATGGGGTGCGCCAAGGCTGACGGCAGCCGAAAAGAAATAAACGATCTGCGCCAAAACCCGCGCGAAGTTGATCGAGTTCACACCCGCCAGCTTCACGTCATCCCGGAAATCGAAATCGTTGAACATGTCTTTCAGCGCGGCCTGACAATCATCGAAATCGCCATCCACGGCCAACGCATGCACGTTGCTATCCGCAGGCGTCGTCATCTGGCGGCGCTGCACTTCCGAGACACGGCCATGCGGGAACAGGATGAACACATCCACTGCGTCCAGCCCCCGGAACGCCTCAATCGCGGCCGAGCCGGTATCCCCGCTGGTGGCGCCCACGATGGTCACACGTTCACCGCGCCGCTTCAGGGCCACCTGGAACAGTTGTCCGATCAGCTGCATGGCAAAGTCCTTGAACGCCAGCGTTGGACCGTGGAAAAGTTCCAGCAGGAAGTGGTTCTCATTCAGCTGCTTCAGCGGCGCACGCGCATCATGGTCAAAGCCCTCATACGCACGGGCGATGATCGCCTTGAATTCATCCTCGGCGAACGAGCCGCTGACATACGGCCACATCACCCGAAACGCGATCTCCTCATAGGGCAGACCGGCCAGCGCAGCGATCTCGTCCTTCGACATCACCGGGATCTCGGCGGGCAGGTACAGGCCGCCATCACGGGCCAGCCCGGTCAGCATCGCCTCTTCAAAGGTCAGTTCAGGCGCTTGGCCACGGGTCGAGATGTATTTCATTGCTCTTCACTTTCAGAAGGGGCGCGACTGCGCCACAGGAAATAGCCGGTCATCGCGGCCCAGACCAGAGCCAGACCAAACCATGTGATTGCGTATTGCAGATGATCGTTGGGAATGCCCGCCGTATCCACTGGCAGAGGCGTAACACCCGGGTCCGTTTCCGATCGGGCGATCAACAGTACAGGCTCGGCCCCCAGGGCCGCAGCCAGATTGGGCACGTCCCGGGCAAACCAAATGTTGTCGTCAATGTCTGGTTCGGGCGTGTAACCGTCGATCTCGTCCGGCCAGTGCAGATTGCCAGTAACCTCCATCGGCCCGGTTAAGCGATCAGCCTGCTTGGCAGTCGTCTGCACAAAACCCCGGTCCACAAGAATGGTCCTGGCTTCCGTGCTGAAGGATTGAATGATCCGATACCCCGCCCCAACCTGCTTGACCGAAACCAGAACATGGATTTCTCCCGGCTCCATTTCTCCGGCCACCGTCACCGGCAAATATCTGTCTCGCTCTGGCGAGATATCCCGTGGCAAGCCCACAGGCTTCGCCTCAATCCTGGCCTCGATGTCCGACAGCACTTCCTGTTTCCACGCCAACCTCTGCACTTGCCAGATGCCCAGCCAGAGCAACACGCCCAAGCCGGCAAGACCGAAAATCATCAAAAAGAGAATGCGGCGCATCTATAGACCATGTTGCAAATCCGGAACCGGCGTCTTGTTAAGGGGCACGCGGACCGAATTGCAACCACGCAATTGTATGGGGCGCAATCTTGCTACCTAATTGAGAAAAAGCCGCCCCAAAGGGCGGCTTTTGCAATTGAACAGCCCAACCGGCGTTACATCAGTGGCGCTTGACCCCAGATGTAGACGGCGAAGAACAGGAACAGCCACACAACATCAACGAAGTGCCAGTACCAGGCCGCGGCCTCGAACCCGACGTGCTTTTCGGGGGTAAAGTCACCACGCAGAGCCCGGATCAGACAAACCGAAAGGAAGATGGTGCCGATGATCACATGCGCACCGTGGAAACCAGTGGCCATGAAGAAGTTCGAATAGAACTGATCGCCACCGAATTTCCAACCTTCATGGGCCAGCAGTTCATAATATTCAAAGCCCTGCAGGAAGGTAAATGCGATGCCCAGAGCGATACCGATGGCCAGACCCTGCACCAGCGCCCTGCGATCATTGCCATGGACCAGAGCATGGTGCGCCCAGGTGATGGCACACCCCGACAGCAGCAGAACCAGAGTGTTGATCAGCGGCAGGTGGAACGGGTCAACCGCATGGATATCCGGCTGGATGTATTCGGTGCCTGCATAATCGTACATCGGGTACATGCGATGTTTGAAGAACGACCAGAACCAGGCGAAAAAGAACATCACCTCGGACATCACGAACAGGATGAAACCATAGCGCAGGCCGATACGAACAACTGGTGTGTGATCGCCCGCGCGGCTTTCGGCCACCACTTCGGACCACCATGCAAACATGGTGTAAAGAACTGCCACCAGACCGGCCCAGAACATGAACGAGGTGATGCCGTGCATCCAGAGGACGGCTCCGAACAGCATCACAAAGCCGCCGACCGCGCCAAATAGCGGCCAGATCGACGGGGTCAGAATGTGATAATCATGGTTTTTAGCGTGTGCCATCAGCGTCCCTCACCTACAGGCGTTAGTTCGTGTTTGTATCTGCCTGCGTTTCAAGGGCGGCGTAGCCCTCGGGCAGGTCTATTTCATAAAAAGTATACGACAGAGTGATCGTATGCACATACTTGGCTTCAAGATCCTCGACCATTTCAGGTTCGACGAAGAAAGTTACCGGCATCTGAACCCGTTCACCGGGCTTCAGCACCTGCTCTTCAAAGCAGAAACAGGCGATTTTCTGAAAATACCCACCGGCCGAATAAGGCGCGACGTTATAGGACGCCTGCCCTGCAATCGGTCGGTCGGTCGGGTTATAGGCCTCATAGAAGGCCAACCCGGTCTCACCGATGCGCACTTCCATCTCGCGCTCGACGGGCTTGAACTCCCAAGCCATGCCCTTGGCCTTCGAGGCGTCAAAGCGGACGGTCACGGTGCGGTCCAGAATATCCTCGGGCGCCTGTGCGGAAACGCCGGTGGTACCACCAAAACCGGTGACGCGGCAGAACCAGTCGTAGAACGGGACAGCGGCCCAGGCCAGGCTGCCCATCAAGACAACCACACCCACCGTCTGCACCACCGTTTTCTGTGGACCGGTCAATGCCATCAGTTCTGCACCTCCTGCGCCGGCACACCCAGGCTTGTGCCTGAGACTTTGACGATGGTCAGGCCGAAGATGATCACGATGAAGGCCGCCAATGTCAGGCCAACCCCCAGATTTCGGCTAAAGCGGCGTTCATGCAGTTCGTGGCCTTTGCGCAGGCTCATGACCATCCTCCCAAGCCATAGGGTTTCAACAGCGCTTCGGCCAGAATCGCACCGAAGTGCAGGAACAGGTAGAGCAGTGACAGCTTGAAGAAAGCGCGCTCGACCCTGAAATTGTCCTCCTCTGCGTCGTCCTCGGTCCGACGCGAGATCTGCCACGCACCGCGCAGGAACAGAGCGTTCATCACCACCGCAACAGTCAGATAGATCGGGCCGCCAATGCCCGAAAATGCGGTGCCAACTGCCAGCGCGGCCAACAACGCAGTATAGACCAGAATATGCCAGCGTGTCGCGCGGCGACCGTGGGTTACGGTCAGCATCGGCACGCCCGCATCGTCATAGTCCGAACGCATGAACAGCGCCAGCGCCCAGAAATGCGGCGGCGTCCACATGAAGGTCAGCGCGAACATCAACCACGGTTCCAGCGTCATCGACCCGGTGGCTGCCACCCAGCCGATCACCGGCGGGAATGCCCCGGCTGCGCCGCCGATCACGATGTTCTGAGGCGTCGAGCGCTTCAGCCACATAGTATAGACGACCACGTAGAAAAAGATGGTGAAAGCCAGAAAGGCACCGGCGAACCAATTTGTCGCCAGCCCCAGCATGATCACGGACAGGCCGGAAAGCGCCAGTCCAAGCGCCAGAGCTTCACCCTCATCGACCTTACCGGACGGGATCGGGCGACGTTTCGTGCGTTTCATCACCTTGTCGATATCCGCATCCCACCACATGTTCAGCGCGCCGGACGCGCCACCACCGATGGCGATGAACAGGATGGCACAAAAGCCCACAAACGGATGTACCAGTACCGGCGCAGCCAGTAGACCGACCAGAGCGGTAAACACAACCAGAGACATCACGCGCGGTTTCAACAGGGCGAAATAGTCGCCAAAACTGGCCTCGTCCGCGCGCGCCGTGGCGGTCACAGTGCTGGCATTGATGCTTGCGTCGCTCATGTCCGGTCCTTCTGGGGGCCAAAGCCGCGCGATCCCCGCGCAGCCTGCGAGTGTTTACCTAAGCCTTGGCAGGCTCAGTTCGAGGCAACCTGATAGGCAGCAGGCTGGCCTGCATACTCTTCCAGAGCGCCTTGCAGCCATTGCTCATACGCCTCTTCGCTGACCACTTTGACCGTGATCGGCATATAGGCGTGGTCTTTGCCGCACAGTTCCGAGCACTGGCCGAAATAGACACCTTCCTTGTCGGCCTGGAACCACAGTTCCGCCAGACGACCCGGTACACCGTCCTGCTTTACGCCGAAGGACGGGATGGTCCACGAGTGGATCACGTCGGAGGCGGTGACCTGCATCACGATGACCTTGCCGACCGGCACGACAACGGCGGTGTCGGTGGCCAGCAGCCATTCGTCATCGCTGTAACCGGCATCGGCCAGCTTGGCGCGCATGGCGTCATCCAGAACAAACGGAGTAACATCCGCATCACCCGGGCGCGAGCCTTCGTCCAGCGTGGCCGGGTGGCCCAGCAGGTAGCTGTCGAATGCAAAATCGTGATCGACATACTCGTAGGTCCAGTACCACTGGTTGCCCACCACCTTGATTACAACATCGCCCTCGGGAATTTCCTGCTGCTTGAACAGAACCGGCAACGAGAAGGCACCGATAAAGACCAGAATCAGGATCGGGCCCAACGTCCAGGCGATTTCAACCGGGGTATAGTGCGAGAAGCGCGCCGGTGTCGGGTTCGCACGCTGGTTGTAACGCAAGATACAATAGACCAGCAGCGCAGCCACGAACAGGCAGATCGCGGTGATGATCACCAGAATCATGCTGTCCAGCCGCTGAATCCCGTCGGCAAGACTGGTGGCCGCGGGCTGGAAACCCAAGCCGCCGTCAACCGGTTTGCCAATAATCTCAAGCTCCTGAGCCATGGCGGGAAGGCTGGAGAGGGCTGTCATGAACCCCGAAAGCATCAAAGCATTCTTCATTTTCTGTCCTGATCGTTTGATCTTTGCGTCCCTGGCGAAAAGGTGTGAATCGGTCGCACCTCTCCCGTTGTCTTTGGCGAAGTTAAAAACCATATTCCTGATGCTAGATAAAGCAAAATGCTTGCGTCAAACAGACGCTATTTTTGATCTGGATCAAACCCGAAAGGTACCAAGTGATGCCCAACGACCCGTTTCGCCCCTTTGAAAGCGCTCTTCCTCAGGACGAAGCGCTCGCGGTTTTGCAGTCTGCTACTGCCGGGGCGGAAGACGGAGAACTGTTCGTAGAACGGCGAAAGTCCGAATCTCTGGTCTTTGATGACGGGCGTTTGAAGACCGCATCCTATGACGCATCCGAAGGGTTCGGCCTGCGCGCCGTTCAAGGTGAGGTTGCAGGATATGCCCATTCTACCGACGTCTCGATTCCCGCGCTGAAACGGGCAGCAGAAACCGCCCGCCTGGCTGTGGGCGACGGTGGCGGTACATTGGCAGAAGCACCGCGCCCTACAAATACGCGACTTTATACGGACGAAGACCCGATCGAATCCGCCAGCTTCCCGGTCAAGATCGAAACCCTGCGCGAGATCGATGCCTACACCCGAGACCTTGACCCGCGCGTCGTACAGGTCAGCGCCACCATTGCCGCCGCCGTGCAAGAGGTCGAAATCCTGCGCCCAGATGGCGTTCTGGTGCGCGATGTGCGTCCGATGACCCGCCTGAATATCTCGGTCATTGTGGAACAGAATGGCCGCCGCGAAAGTGGCTCGGCAGGTGGTGGAGGTCGCGTGGGTCTGGACGGGCTGATTGATCCCTCTGATTGGCAGGGCAAAGCCCGCGAGGCGCTGCGGATCGCGCTGGTCAATCTGGACGCCGTCCCTGCCCCGGCCGGCGTGATGGAGGTCGCCCTTGGCCCCGGGTGGCCCGGTATCCTGCTGCACGAGGCAATCGGGCACGGGCTGGAAGGCGATTTCAACCGCAAAGGAAGTTCAGCCTTTGCCGGACTAATGGGACAGCAGATTGCATCCAAAGGCGTGACAGTCGTCGATGACGGCACCATCGCGAACCGGCGCGGCTCGATTACGGTGGATGACGAAGGCACGCCAAGTTCGCGGACCGTGCTGATCGAGGACGGCATTCTGACCGGCTACATGCAGGACAGGCAGAACGCCCGATTGATGGGGGTTGCACCCACCGGAAACGGGCGGCGTCAGAGCTATGCGCACAATCCCATGCCGCGCATGACCAATACGGTGATGCTGGGCGGGAACGACGATCCTGCCTCTTTGGTTGCAGGTATTAAAGACGGCATCTGGGCCGTGGGTTTTGGCGGCGGTCAGGTGGATATTACCAACGGCAAGTTCGTGTTTTCCTGCACCGAAGCCTACCGTGTCGAAAACGGTAAAATCGGCGCGCCGGTCAAAGGCGCTACACTGATCGGCGACGGGCCATCCGCACTGAACCGCATCCGCGGCTTGGGCAACGACATGGCACTGGATCCGGGCATGGGAACCTGTGGCAAGGACGGTCAATGGGTGCCGGTAGGCGTCGGTCAGCCTACAGTTCTGCTGGATGGTCTGACGGTCGGCGGATCAGCAGCCTGACAGAGAATCGCCCCCGCGATGGTTAACGCCTAGCCATTGGAAGTTTGGTTTTTTCGCGCCTGCTTGATTCACACCTCAAGTGGGCGCCATTATTTTGCGCTTTAAAATCAGGTTATTACAAAGTTTCGCACATAAAGCCCCGAAAATTATCCGAATAATTTGACGGGATTCACAAGCTGTTAACCCCTGCAGCCGTAAACCAGTTCTGCAATCAGGCGGAGCAACGGATGACCGAAGAGCAGCTTTCTTCCTATCACCCCACACTCCCACCCACCACGGAAGAGGATCGGTTTTCCTGGCTTCGTCTGTTGCGCTCGCGCAAGGTCGGTCCGGCGACGTTTCGTCGGCTGTTGCGCGAACATGGTTCGGCGCAGAACGCGCTGGCCGCGCTGCCTGAAATGGCACGTGCAGCCGGAATTGAAGGGTATGAAATTTGCCCGCCCGGCGTGATTGAGGCGGAACTCAAGGCCGCAAAAGCCGCAAATGCGCGGCTTTTGTGCCTTGGGTCCGCTGATTTTCCTGATGCCTTGAATAACTTGTCGGATGCCCCTCCGGTGTTGTGGGCGATTGGAGATGTGTCTTTGCTGCGTAAACCCTGCATTGCGATGGTCGGGGCGCGAAACTGTTCGTCACTGGGTGCACGGATGGCGCGTGGGTTGGCGGTCAACCTTGGAAAGCAAGGGTATATCGTTGTGTCAGGGTTAGCGCGCGGAATCGACACCTCTGCACATATGGCAGCATTGGATACCGGCACTGTTGCTGTCATGGCTGGCGGCGTGGACGTAATCTACCCAGCAGAAAACACCGATCTGGCCAGAGAGATCGCCCAATCGGGGCTGCGCGTGTCCGAGCAACCGATGGGCGTGACCCCGCAAGCACGGCACTTTCCGCGCCGCAACCGGATCATCTCGGGGCTGGCTCAGGCGGTTGTCGTGGTTGAAGCCGCCGCTAAATCCGGCAGCCTGATCACCGCGCGGGACGCCTTGGATCAGGGCCGCGAGGTTCTGGCTGTACCCGGCCACCCCTTTGATGCCCGTGCGGCCGGATGCAACCTTTTGATCCGCGACGGGGCCACCCTGGTGCGGTCCGCCGAAGACGTAATCGAAGCGCTGCCGCAGCAGCAGGCAGACTTGTTTGAGGCCTCGCTGCCTGAAGCATCTGTGGAACAGGCCCCCTCGAGTGCAGCATTACATGATGAGATACTGGCCCGGCTGGGACCGTCACCGATAGCCGAAGACCAGTTGATCCGCGACATCTCCGCCACTGCGGGCGAGATTGGTCCGGCTTTGGTCGATCTGGAACTGGAAGGGCGAGTTCAGCGCCAGCCCGGCGGTTTGCTGTCCCTGACGGCCTGACGCACTTTCGCGTGACGCACGGGTATTTTCACTTCTAGCACGCTGAAATTGCCGTCTAATTTCGGTTTTTGAAGGAACGCATTGACAATTCGCTCTTGCCCTACACATTTTGCACGATCATAGAAGGCGCCCAATTCGTCGAGCGAGGTTTTCCCTTAAATGCCTGTAGTTGTTGTAGAATCCCCGGCAAAAGCCAAGACAATCAATAAGTATCTTGGCCCCGACTACACGGTTTTGGCGTCTTATGGCCATGTGCGGGACCTGCCGCCCAAGGACGGATCGGTCGATCCCGCGCATGAATTTGCGATGAAATGGGAAGTCGGCAATGACAGCCGCAAGCACGTCAAAGCCATCGCTGACGCGCTGAAGGAAGACAACGCCCTGATCCTGGCCACTGACCCCGATCGAGAAGGCGAGGCGATCAGCTGGCACCTTCAGGAGGCGCTGACCAAGCGGCGCTCGATCAAGAAGGACACTCCGGTCAGCCGGGTCACCTTCAACGCCATCACCAAAGACGCGGTGACCGAGGCGATGCAGAACCCGCGTGAGGTCGATATGCCTCTGGTCGAGGCTTATCTGGCCCGCCGCGCACTCGATTATTTGGTAGGCTTCAACCTGTCTCCGGTTTTGTGGCGCAAATTGCCGGGCGCGAAATCGGCGGGCCGGGTGCAATCGGTTTGCCTGCGTCTGATTGTCGAGCGCGAGATGGAGATTGAGGCGTTCAAGCCGGTTGAATACTGGTCGGTGCGCGCCCTATTCGAAACTCCGCGCGGTCAGACCTACGAAGCGCGGCTTGTCACTCTGGCCGGAAGAAAACTGGACAAACACGATCTGGCGAACGCCACGCAGGCGGAACTGGCGGTTCAGGCAATCTCCAGCCGCGCGCTCAGCGTCACATCGGTCGAGGCCAAACCCGCCGCCCGCAATCCCAGCGCGCCGTTTATGACCTCGACCCTGCAGCAGGAAGCCAGCCGCAAGTTCGGTATGGGCGCGCGGCACGCGATGCAGGTGGCACAGCGGCTGTATGAGGCGGGTTACATTACCTATATGCGGACCGATGGCATCGACATGGCGCCCGAAGCCGTCGCAGCCACGCGCGACGCGATTACCGAGCGATATGGCGCGGAATACGTGCCTGACAGCCCGCGCATGTACAAGAACAAGGCCAAGAACGCGCAGGAAGCCCACGAGTGTATCCGTCCGACGGATATGTCGCGCGACGCCAAGGCACTGAAGGTCACGGATGAGGATCAGCGCCGACTGTATGACCTGATCTGGAAACGCACCATCGCCTGCCAGATGGCCGCCGCCCGGTTGGAGCGGACGACGGTCGAGATTGGCAGCGCCGATGGCCAGGTCGGCCTGCGCGCAACCGGTCAGGTGGTTCTGTTCGACGGGTTCATGCGCGTTTATGAAGAAGGTCGCGATGACGTCTCTGACGACGACGAAAAGCGCCTGCCGCAGATCATGCAGGGCGATCCGGCGCCGTTCGCCAAAACCTCTCTGAAAGATCAGTTCGCGAAGGCGGAGGACAAGGCCGCCCTCCTATCGGACAACGAGGCTGTTCTAGCCTTGCAACACCACACCCAACCGCCGCCGCGTTACACCGAGGCCACCTTGGTCAAGCGCATGGAAGAGCTGGGCATCGGGCGCCCCTCGACCTACGCCTCGATCGTGACCACGATTCAGGACCGGGAGTATGTGCGCAAGGACAAGAACAGGCTGATCCCCGAGGAAAAGGGACGGATCGTCACGATCTTCCTGCTGAATTTCTTCCGGCAATACGTGGGCTATGAGTTCACTGCCAATCTTGAGGAACAGCTGGACGACGTCAGCGCGGGTGGTCGTGACTACAAGGAGTTGCTGAGCAAGTTCTGGCGCGATTTCTCGGCCGCCATTGGTGAGACGTCCGAACTGCGCATTTCCGAAGTTCTGGACAAGCTGGACGAAGCGCTGGCGCCACAGCTGTATCCGCCGCGCGAGGATGGGTCCGACCCGCGCGTCTGTCCGAAATGCGGCGTGGCCCAATTGCACCTGAAAACCTCGCGCACTGGTGGTTTCGTTGGTTGTGGCAACTATCCGGAGTGTACATACACGCGCCCCATTGCCGGTGAAGGTGCCGAGGGCGATGAACGTCTGCTGGGCGAAGATGCTGGCGATGAGATCTGGCTGAAATCCGGTCGGTTTGGGCCATATGTCCAGCGGGGCGAACCGACGCCCGAGAACAAGAAACCGCCGCGTGCGTCTCTGCCGCGCGGGTGGAGCAAGGATGACATGGATCTGGACAAGGCTCTGACCCTGCTGTCCCTGCCCCGACAGATCGGCGAACACCCCGAGGGCGGCATGATCAGCTCGAACTTCGGGCGGTTTGGTCCTTATCTGATGCATCAGCTGGCGGATGAGGCCAAACCGGTTTATGCCAACCTCAAAGACCCCAACGACGTGTTCGAGATCGGCATGAACCGCGCGGTTGAAATGCTGGCCGAAAAGCGCGCCAACCCCGGGCGGGGCCGTCGCGCAGCAGCCAAAGCGTTGAAAGAATTGGGCGAACACCCCGATGGCGGTGCGATGCAGGTTCTGGACGGGCGTTATGGGCCGTATGTGAAATGGGAAAAGGTCAACGCGACCATTCCCAAGGACATCAAGCCCGAAGACGTGACGCAGGAAATGGCCATCGAATTGGTCAACGAGCGCGCGGCCAAAAAGGGCACCAGGAAAAAAGCAACCCCCAAGAAGAAAGCTGCCGCCAAGAAAACGGCCAAAAAGGCGGCCACCTGACTGTCGGCTAGGTAGAAATACCACCTACGCCTTGGTTTCATTGACTTCCCCGTGACGCGGCGGCACAACCTGCGCCATCACCATGTCATTGGGGGAGTTTTCCATGAAGAAAGTCTATGCCAATGCCACCGAGGCGCTCGATGGAGTGATTTCGGACGGCATGATGATCGCCGCGGGCGGTTTCGGCCTGTGCGGTATTCCCGAGTTGCTGCTAGAGGCCATCAAGGACTCGGGCGCTCAGGACCTGACCTTTGCCTCGAACAACGCGGGCGTCGACGATTTCGGGATCGGCATTCTGCTGCAGACCAAGCAAGTCAAAAAGATGATCAGCTCTTACGTCGGAGAAAACGCCGAATTCATGCGTCAGTACCTGGCCGGAGAGCTGGAGCTGGAATTTAATCCGCAAGGCACCCTTGCCGAACGGATGCGCGCCGGTGGTGCGGGTATCCCCGGCTTCTATACCAAGACCGGTGTGGGCACCGTGATTGCCGAGGGCAAAGAGCACAAAGACTTCAACGGCGAGACTTATATTCTGGAAGAGGGCATCTTCGCCGATCTGGCCATCGTCAAGGCGTGGAAAGCCGACGACACCGGCAACCTGATCTTCCGCAAGACCGCCCGCAACTTCAACGTACCCGCCGCGACCTGCGGAAAGATCTGCATCGCTGAGGTCGAAGAAATCGTACCCCGCGGCTCGCTGGACCCGGACAGCATCCACCTGCCCGGCATCTATGTACATCGCATTATTCAGGGCGATCACGAAAAGCGCATCGAACAGCGCACCACCCGCAAGAAGGAGGACGCATAATGCCCTGGGATCGCAATCAGATGGCCGCCCGCGCGGCGCAAGAGCTGGAAGACGGCATGTATGTAAACCTCGGCATCGGCATCCCGACGCTGGTGGCGAACTATGTGGGTGACAAAGACATCACCCTGCAATCCGAGAACGGTATGCTGGGCATGGGACCATTCCCGTTCGAGGGTGAGGAAGACCCCGACCTAATCAACGCAGGCAAACAGACTATCACCGAATTGTCCCGCACATCCTACTTCGACAGCGCGACTTCTTTCGCCATGATCCGAGGCGGCAAGATCGCCGCAGCCGTTCTGGGCGCGATGGAGGTGGACGAGGAAGGTGATCTGGCCAACTGGATGATTCCCGGCGTGCTGGTCAAAGGCATGGGCGGCGCGATGGACCTTGTGGCCGGCGTGGGCCGTGTAATCGTCGTGATGGATCACACCAACAAGCACGGTAAGTCCAAACTGCTGAAGAAATGCACCCTGCCGCTGACCGGTAAGAAGGTGGTGGATCGCATCATCACTAATCTGGGTGTTCTGGATGTGGTCGAAGGTGGCCTGAAGATCGTCGAAATTGCCGAGGGCGTAACCGAGGACGAAATCCGCGCCGCCACCGAAGCCAAGATCGTCAACTGATCCTTTACACCAAAATGGCCCGCCGTTACTGGCGGGTCTTTTTCAGTTCTGGGTCTGGAAGACGCACCCGTCCGAAATAAGCTCAGGCGGAGTTGAACACAGGGCCTTGGCAATCTGAAAGGCCGCAAGGACCTTAGGCACATAGTCGCGCGTCTCGGCATAAGGTGGCACACCACTGTGCTTGCGGACCGCGCCTTCGCCCGCGTTATACCCGGCCAACACCAGAATCGGATCATTGCCAAATTCTTCCATCAACCAGTTCAGGTATTTCACCCCACCCGAAATATTCTGAGAGGGCTTAAAGCTGTCTTTTACACCAAATCGTTTGGCGGTTGCTGGCATCAACTGCATCAACCCCTGCGCCCCGGCAGAACTGACTGCATCCGCGCGACCAGCGGATTCAACAGAAATAACGGCCAGCACCAATGCGGGAGAAACATTGGTCCCCACGGTCGAGCGCAGGATCTCGATGCCCTGCTGTTGTGCGATGTTCTGAAGAGTCTGCAGTCGTGGTGAGGCCACATTGGTCGCGGCCAACGCTTTTATAGCGTCGTTCAACCGCCCTGCACCCGATGCGGAGAGCGCCGGAGAAATTTTATCCCAGAAGGCTTTGTATGACCCGACCGGCTTGTTCTTTGGCCCTGTGCCCGGAACGCTTGGGGGGACAGCTGTTGTGCGCGTTGCAACCTCGGGAACGGAAATCTCAGCCCCGGTGCTGGGTGCGTATGGGGCCGCCGCATGTTCCTCGGGTGATATTTGAACAGTCACCTTGGGCCGCGTGCCAGGCTTTGGCGCCTTCACTCTCTTATATACGCCCCTGGGTTCAGTCTCGGTTGCGACAGCTGACATTGGTGCTGCCACCACCAGCGCCAAGATGCCGGCGCAGGTCATTGCGTCCCGGAGTTTCATTTGCCTGCCTCGTGCTTTTTCTTTTCAACAGTTTGAAGCGCGAATCCCTTTGAAAAGCCAGAAAAACACGTCGAATTGGGGCAATTTCGCCTCATTTGCCGCAATTTTGCATCGGCGGCAACATGGGGCGCCCTCCCTTGTGATTTTTTAAACCTTTATTTTCAATATGTTAGAAATAAAACTACCAAAAAGTTAAGCCCGGAAGAAAAAAGACGGTGTTTGGCCCAATTCCTGCCATGCCAGACAGGCAAACATAATGCCATACCGAGACGGTCGGGAGCGGACTGAGAGAGAAAGCTCTGTTAGACGCCGAGGTTTAAATGACTTTTTTGATCCTTTAGGAGGGACGTAACATGATCAAGTTCATCAAGAACTTCCGCAAAGACGAAGACGGCGCCGTAACTGTTGACTGGGTTGTTCTGACCGCAGCTGTTGTTGGCCTGGCCGCCGTTGCCTACACCCAAGTTGGTGATGGTACCAAAGCAATCGCAGACGCCGTTGGCTCGACCCTGGATGTCGCAGCCTCCAACGTTGCAAGCGATATTCCGATCACCCCGAAGTAATCGGAACCACAGCTTAGTCTGAGAAATTCTTTTGTGGGGCCTTGCCTGTTCAGGCGTGGCCCCATTTGTTTTGCAACAACTCCAACTCCGGCGCTTTCATGATGAACAGAATCCAAACTTTCATAGAGCACGAAGACGGGGCAGTCACTGTTGACTGGGTCGTGCTGACAGCTGCGATCGTGGGCATCGGCGCAGGTGTATACGCTTACTTTGGCCAACCCGTCAAAGAACTGGATGCCAGAGCTGGCGCAGCCCTGAGCAAGGTTGATGTCGCTGAAGAGATCAGCGTCAAATTCGGCGCAACCGATCCCTGATCGATACGGCCCTTGATTGTCCCGAAAGCCACGGAGGCAAAATATTTCAAATATTGTCCCCTTTTTCGACACAATCTACCTTTATCCAAAACTGATCTTTGTCGTAGTTTCTGCGGCAACTAAACGGAAAAGAAAAACGAGGGGACGCGAATGCGTTTGGTATTTGGACTTGTCCTGATTGCCGGGGTAGCTTTGGCCGGGGGTGCGGTCTATATGGCTCGCGACTACATCGCTCAGCACCAGGATCAGCTCGCCCGTGAACGCCAAGCCACAAAGGATGCGCTGGCAAACGTCAAATCGGTGCCAACCGTAGGCGTCATCGTTTCCAACCGGGCCATGAAATACGGCGAGCCGCTGGTCGAGGATGATGTTCGAATCGTGAACTGGCCCGAGGATGCCATTCCAGAAGGCAGCTTTTTGGACATGGAAGTACTGTTCCCCGAAGACGCCAAAGGTGATCGATTCGTGCTAAGGGCGTTGGAAAAAGACGAAGCGCTGATGGAGGTCAAGGTCACCAAGCCTGGCCAGGCAGCAGGCCTTGTTTCCCGAATTGAAAAGGGTATGCGCGCGTTTGCTATCAGCGTCGATGTTTCGTCGGGCGTTTCCGGCTTTCTGCGTCCAGGCGACAGCGTGGATGTGTATTGGACCGGCTCTGTCAGCCGAGAATTCGAAGGCGGCGGTGACCAAATCACCCGCCTGATTCAGACCAACATCGAATTGATCGCAGTGGACCAGACCGCCGGATCTGACCTGACCGGCGCGACGATCGCGCGCACCGTGACCGTTGCTGCAACACCGGAACAGATCGCGGCTTTGGCGCAGGCGCAGAACACTGGCCAGTTGTCACTGGCCCTGGTTGGTGTGCAGGACGATACGGTCGCAACTGCAGTTGAAGTGGACCAGCGCAAATTGCTGAACCTCAAGGAATCGGCTCCTGCTCCGGCCCCGGTCACAGAAAAGGTCTGCACCGTGAACACGCGGCGCGGCGGTGAGATCGTCAAAACCCAAATTCCTTGTACAAACTGATGTAAATCAGAGATTTACGACCGCAAGCCGCGCCATGTGCGCGGCTTGTTACGTTTTGGATGTTGCGCATTGTCCACATAAGGAAAATTCCGGAAACCATTGATTATTGCAATAAATTCGTAATTCGCGCAGTGTTACCCAGCATAGGGCATTAGACCCAAAAAACGAGGCGTGATCGGAGAGGCAGGTCACATGAAAATACGTTCTTGGATCAGCGCAACCCTGCTTGGGTTGGCGCTTACAGTTGGTCCGGTCGGCCAAACGGCCTGGGCTGAAACTTTGCGCGTGGTGAAGAATGGCACAGCGGAAACGCTGGACGTTCCGATGAACCGCGCAATTGTCGTGGAAAGCGAAGAACCGTTCGCCGAGCTCAGCATCGCCAATGCCGGCATCGCTGATATCTCGTCGCTTTCGGATCGTACGATTTATGTGTTGGGCAAAACACCGGGTCTGACCACGCTGACCCTGTTTGACGGCGCGGGCAACCTGCTGGCGAACGTTCGGGTGCGCGTGTCTCCGGATGTGTCCGAGTTTAAGGAGCGGCTGCGGCAGATTCTTCCGGCTGAGCAGATCGAAGTCCGGACCGCCAATGACGGAATCGTGCTTTCAGGTGTGGTTTCAAGCAGCGCGAAACTTAGCCGTGCACTGGAACTGGCCGAACGATACGCACCCGACCGCGTTTCGAACTTGATGTCCGTCGGCGACGTTCAACAAGTAATGTTGAAGGTACGTTTTGCCGAGATGAGCCGTAGTGTGGCCAAAAGTCTGACCGCATCGTTAGGTTTTGGCGGCGGTGACGTAACCGGAGGTATCAACACACTGAACACTGCTGGTGCGTTGGCCAACGCCTTGAACAACAACATTCCTGTTCAGCAAACTAATACCGGCGCGATCTTGTTCGGTTTTGGCGCAGGCTCTACACAGGTCCGCCTGCTGCTGGAGGCCCTTGAAGCCAAAGGGCTTGCACGCAGCCTCGCAGAACCGAACCTTTCCGCCCTTTCGGGGCAAGAAGCAGAATTTCTGGCAGGTGGCCAAGTTCCGATCCCGGTCCCCGGGGATGACGGGCAAATCGCCATCGAATACCGCAACTTCGGTGTTCAGGTTCTCTTTACACCGCGCGTAGTGGACAGTGATCTGATCAATCTCGAGATGGGGGCTTCAGTTTCAAGCATTGATTCTAACTCGTCCTTCACAATTGCAGGTAACAACGTCCCAACCTTTATCGTTCGACAGACAAAGACGACGGTTGAACTACGAGACGGTGAAAGCTTTGCCATTGCCGGCCTGATTCAGGATGATTTCAGGGACGCTGCCAGTCAACTTCCATGGATCGGCGATGTTCCGGTGCTCGGCGCCCTGTTCCGTAGCTCGAATTACCAGCGCCAACAAAGCGAGCTAGTCATCATCGTCACAGTTCATCTTGTGTCCCCAACACGTGGCGAAGCCCTGGCATTGCCGACGGACCGGGTCAAACCGCCCAGCGAATTTGATCTGTTCGTAAACGGCAGAGTCGGTCGTACAACGCGTCCGGGTTCCGGTGCGGCTTCGGAAGTGGCCAAACAGGACTTTGGCAGCTCCTACGGCTACATTCTGGATTGATAGGAGGATAGGACCAATGCAGAAGTGGATTATCGCACTGGGTCTTTCGGTCGCTGTCTCCGCATGCACGCGTGAGGCTGGGTACGAAGTAGACCAAGGCGCATTCGGAAACGCGACTCTGAATAACCTCAAGGTCATGAATGGCGAATTGACCTACGCTCAGATCCTAGGCCAGCGCTTCGCAGCCGAGGTTCCGACGCAGATCAACTTTGCCTTCGACAGTGCACAGCTAGATGAAACGGCTCAACGTGTTCTGTTGCGGCAGGCCTCGTGGATCAAACAATTCCCCGAAGCACGATTCCGCGTGTATGGCCATACCGATGCGGTTGGTTCGACGTCATATAATAAAGCACTGGGTCAGCGGCGCGCTAATGCGGCCGTTGCGTTCCTGACACGGCAAGGCATCTCGCGCTCGCGCCTCGAGGCTGTCGTGTCCTTTGGGAAAACGCGGCCTCTTATCGACACGCCGGACAGGGATCGCCGCAACCGCCGCACCGTGACAGAAGTTTCAGGCTTTGTGGATCGTGCACCGCAGCTGCTGGATGGCAAGTACGCCGAAGTCATCTATCGCGAATATGTCGAGAGCGCGACAAGAGCGAGCTACATCCAACGCGAAGACGGCTCTGGTGGTGAATAATCTTTAGGAAATGGGCGGCATCGTCGCCCATTTCCCTACAATTGGTTCTTTTGCGCCCAAATCTTGCCTAAGTTCCAAGCCAAATTTTCAACAATTAGGTGACTTGCGGCCGATCCTGGCCGCACTGGGGCAAGAGCGAACCAGACAGGGTATTCAAGCCCACTGTGTTTGCCTGCTCCCGCGACGAGGATTGTGTTAATGACGAGCGCTTCGCCACAAGACGACAAGAATGCCATTCAGGCTTGCACCATCAGCCGTGATGTCCAGAACTTCGATCTTTTGATCGAGGACATGGAGGCGGCACTGGGGGAACGCTGGGGTGACCTGGGTTTCGCTGAAGCGCTGGCCTTTTTCAGCCAACCCGATGCCGATTCTCTGGAATTTGTGGCACTGGCAATCGATGGCGAAGATGAAGACAACCTGTCACTGATGGGCGAAATCATCACCCGCGCTAAAGAAAAGAAGATCAAGATTGTTCTGATCGCCGAAGACGTCACGCCGGCGTCTCTGCATCAGCTGCTGCGCAAGGGTGCGGATGAATTTGTCCCCTACCCCCTGCCCGAAGGCGAGCTGCAGGAAGCGATCACCCGAATGAACCAGCCCGATCCGGTCGCAGTTCACGAGACGGCTTCGCCGCTGACGCAAGGCGAATCAAAGGAAGGTGCCCTGTTCGTCGTGCACGGTCTGGCCGGAGGCGTGGGATCCACTACGATGGCGGTCAACCTGGCCTGGGAACTGGCCACCGTATCCGAAAAAGAAGAACCGTCGGTTTGCCTGCTCGATCTGGACCTGCAGTTTGGCACGGTATCGACCTATCTGGACCTGCCGCGCCGCGAAACCGTCTTTGAAATGCTGTCTGACACAGCCTCGATGGATGAGGAAGTGTTTGCGCAGGCGCTGCAAACCTACGAGGAAAAGCTGCAGGTTCTGACCGCACCGTCGGATATGGTTCCACTGGACCTGATCACGCCGGAAGATATCCAGCGGGTGATCGACACGGCCCGCCGCCACTTTGACTACGTCGTCGTGGACATGCCATCGACGCTTGTTCACTGGTCAGAGACAGTACTTCAGGCCTCGCACGTGTATTTCGCATTGATCGAACTGGACATGCGCTCGGCCCAGAACGCGCTGCGGCTTAAACGTGCCCTGCAGGCCGAAGAACTGCCGTTCGAAAAATTGCGTTTCGCCCTAAATCGGGCTCCGAAATTCACCGATCTGAACGGCAAGGGCCGGGTAAAGCGGATGGCGGAAAGCCTGGGTATCTCCATCGATCTGCAACTGCCTGATGGTGGCAAACCAGTCATGCAAAGCGGTGACCACGGACAACCGCTGGCCAATGCAGCCGCCAAGAACCCACTGCGTCGCGAAATCGCGAAACTTGCTAAATCGCTTCACAGCTTGGGCAGCAGCAACGCTGAAGCTGCGTAACTCAGTCTGAAAGGGAACGAGCCGCCGTGTTTTCAAGATACAAGAAACAGTCCGAAGCGCAGCCGGTTCAATCCCCGGCCGCAACACCGAAGCCTACGGTTGAAAAAGCTCCGTCGGCCAATGCGGTCGCCCGACGCCCCCAGCCAAAGAAAACCGCCGAGCCTGTGGTGGCCGATCGCGACCGCAAACGCAAAGAGCGTCTTGGTGAAATCAAGATCGAACTGCACCGCGAGCTGCTGGAAAACCTGAACCTCGCCGCGCTTGAGAACGCAGGCGAAGCGGAGTTACGCGCAGAAATCAGTGCGATTGCCAGCGAAGTTCTTGAATCGCGCAACATCGTCCTGAACCGCGAGGATCGCACGCAGCTCAACAAGGAGCTGTATGACGAGGTAACTGGCCTGGGTCCGCTTGAGACCTTGCTGCAGGACGACACGGTCAACGATATTCTGGTCAACGGTCCTCAGCAGATCTTCGTGGAACGCAACGGTAAGCTGGAAATCAGCGACATCACCTTCAAGGATGAAAAGCACCTGATGCGGATCATCGACAAGATCGTGTCCGCTGTGGGTCGTCGCGTTGATGAATCCAACCCCTATGTTGACGCCCGTCTGGCTGATGGTTCGCGTTTCAACGCAATGGTCCCGCCGATTGCGGTGGATGGCTCGCTGGTGTCGATTCGTAAGTTCAAAAAAGACAAGCTGGGCATCGATGACCTGGTCAATTTCGGCGCGTTCACTGAGGAAATGGCGGCCTACCTGCAGGCCGCTGTGTCAACTCGGCTGAACATCATCGTTTCTGGTGGTACGGGTTCGGGTAAGACGACGACTCTGAACGCCTTGTCCAGCTTTATCGACGACGCCGAGCGCATCCTGACCATCGAGGATACAGCGGAACTTCAGCTGCAACAGACCCATGTGGGCCGGATGGAAAGCCGCCCGCCCAACGTTGAAGGCAAAGGTGAGGTCAGTCCCCGCGACTGTCTGAAAAACGCTCTGCGTATGCGTCCTGACCGCATCATCGTGGGTGAGACGCGGGGCGCCGAGGTGATCGACATGCTGCAGGCCATGAACACCGGCCACGACGGTTCGATGACCACGATCCACGCCAACTCAGCGCGTGATGGTATCTCGCGCCTGGAAAACATGATCGCTATGGCCGGTATTGAAATGCCTATCAAGGCGGTCCGCAGCCAGATCTCAAGCGCTGTGAACCTGATCGTGCAGGCCAGCCGCCTGCAGGATGGTTCGCGCCGTATGACCTCGATCACCGAGATTACCGGCATGGAAGGTGATGTAATTTCGATGCAGGAAATCTTTAAATTCCAGCGGGTTGGCCTGACACCGGACAACAAGATCATCGGCCACTTCACGGCAACAGGCGTGCGAAGCCACTATTCCGAGCGATTCCGCCTGTGGGGCTTTGATCTGCCCACTTCGATCTATGAACCGACGACTATGTAGGAGATCTGGATATGCAACTGCCTCTTGAGGCGCTCATATATGTCGTGATCTTCATCGCGGTGTTCTTTCTGGTCGAAGGCATCTATCTGGTGGCCTTCGGGAAATCCATCAGCCTGAACAGCAAAGTCAACCGCCGTCTCGACATGCTCGACAAAGGAGTCGGGCGGGAGCAGGTTCTGGAACAGCTGCGCAAGGAAATGCAGCAGCATATGAAGACGCAGAGCATCCCGCTCTATTCGCTGCTGGCCGACAAGGCACAAAAGGCGGCGATCGCCTTTACTCCGCGACAACTGATCATGGTTATGATCCTGTTGTCCGGCTTTGCCTTTGTAGGCCTGAGCATCGGCACCGCGACGGATATGGTTCTTCGGGTCGCACTGTCAGGCTTTATCGGAGTTGGCGGCGTTTACACGTGGGTAAATCGCAAGGCAAAAACACGCATGGCCCTGATGGAAGAGCAACTGCCTGATGCGGTTGAGCTGATGGTCCGTTCGCTGCGTGTCGGTAACCCGTTCGTCTCATCCGTCCAGATCGTTGCAAACGAGGTACAGGACCCGTTGGGCACAGAGTTTGGCATCATCGCCGATGAATGCGCTTATGGCCGTGACGTGGGTGAGGCTCTGAAAGACATGGCCGAGCGTCTGGGCATGCAGGATCTTCGCTTTTTGTCGGTGGCCGTCGGGATTCAGCAACAGTCGGGTGGTAACCTTGCCGAAATCCTGGCCGGTCTGGCCAAGGTGATCCGCGCCCGTTTCCGCCTGTTCCGGCGCGTCAAGGCGATCACCGCCGAGGCGCAATGGTCCGGCAAATTCCTGTCCGGTTTCCCGGTCTTTTGCCTGTTGTTCATTCTTGTGAACGATCCCGGATACTATGACGACGTGATCGATCACCCTCTGTTCATCCCACTCTGTTTCTTTGTCGGTATTATGCTGACGCTGAACCTGATTGTGATGCGCGTTCTTACCAACATTAAGGTCTGAGGGCATAGCAATGGAATTCCTGACCCAAATCAACGACCTGATCAAACAATACCTGGGTGAGTTCGGACCGCTGATCGTTATCGGCGTTCTTGGGCTATTCATGATCCTGATCGCCGTTTCTCTGATGCTGAACCAGCCAGAGGATCCGCTGAAAAAGCTACAGAAATCAACCGCGGCACCCAAGTCGGATAAAAAGTCCAAAAAGGACAAGCTCCGCAACGCCAGCCGCAACGAACAACTTCAGAAATTCGCCACCTTCCTCGAACCCCAGAACGAAGAAGAGCTTTCGGCGATGCAACTCAAGTTGCGTCAGGCCGGGTATCACTCGAAGGATGCGGTGCGATTCTTCCATTTTGCGCAGTTTGCACTGGGTATCGTCGGAATTCTGATCGGTGTGTTGTTGGTAACGGTGCTGTCAGGCGGAGAAGAATTCACCGGAAGCCAAATGACAATTCGCGTTCTGATTCCGTCAGCCGCAGGGTATTTCCTGCCGCGCTATTGGGTCACCCGGCGCGTCGAGGAACGGAAAGAGGCAATCACCGCCGGGTTTCCCGATACGCTGGACCTAATGCTGGTATGTGTCGAGGCCGGTCAGTCACTGGATCAGGCCATTGTGCGCGTGGCCCGCGAGATGAGCACCTCCTACCCGGATATCGCGCAGGAATTCGAAGTTGTCGCCCATGAAATGAAAGCCGGTAAGGACAAGGATACGGTGTTGCGCGATTTCGGAACCCGTTGCGGCGTTCAGGATGTCAGCTCATTCGTGACCGTAATGATTCAATCGGCAACATTCGGTACATCCATTGCCGAAGCTCTGCGGGTTTATGCCAGCGAGATGCGTGACAAACGCGTGATGCGGGCCGAAGAGGCCGCGAACAAGTTGCCAACCAAGATGACACTTGCCACAATGATGCTGACGGTGCCGCCTTTGCTGGTCATTCTGGTCGGACCTTCGGCAAAAGGGATCGCAGATTTTGGAAAAAGTGCCGGCGGATAAGCCCGCGAAGTTCAGCTTCAGGCGTATCTGCTCTGGGATATGCCACACACTAAGGGCCGCCGTGGTGATCGCCACGGTGGCCTCTTGTACTGATATGGGTTCAATGAATGATCTGGATGCCCCCGGGATTGATCCGAACGGTAGGGGCGCAGACGAGCTTACAGTTGGAAACCGGTTGATGGCAGCCGGAGAATACGAACTGGCGCTGGATTCCTTCACGCGCGCCGCTTTGGATCAGGGGATGACGTCGCAGATACTGACCGCGATGGGTACTGCCAACCTTGGGCTCAAGCGCCTAGGGCAGGCCGAAACCCTGCTGCGCCGTGCCGTAAAAGCTGACCCCGAGTGGTCGGTTGCCTGGAACAATCTTGGCGTTTTGCTGGTCGAGACAGGCGAATACTCTGAGGCCGCACAGGTCTTCAAACGTGCCTATGCGCTGGACAATGGCGAAAGTGACGCAATCCGCGACAATCTGCGCTTAGCACTCGCAAAAATGGAAAATCCTGCTAATAATACAGCGGAAGAACAAGAATATACTTTGGAGCGGCAAGGCGACGGGCAATACAAGCTGCGCAAGCTCCCATAACACAGGCAAGAGCAGTAAGGGACGCAAAAATGCGCCAACAATTCTTGATTGCGCCGATGATGATGTGCGGGCTGATCCTGTCCGCCTGCGAAAAAGAGACCGAGGAAGAAAAAGTCGAGCGCACCTATCAGGAGGTCAACGTCATTGACGAAACCAACCTGAGCGAGGTGCTTTTGACCGCCGCGGACCCGAACGAAGCAGTTACTTACTTTCAGGGCGCGGCAGCCAAAAACCCCGGCAGGATTGACCTGCAGCGCGGATTGGCGATCTCTCTTTCCCGGGCAAAACGTTCGACCGAGGCCGTCGCCGCCTGGAAAAAAGTGACGACCATGAAGGGCGCCGCAAGTGTCGACAAGGTTGAATATGCCGACGCCCTTGTGCGTGCCGGCAACTGGAGTGAGGCCAAATCCGTACTGGATTCAGTGCCGCCCACGTATGAAACCTTCAAACGCTATCGCCTTGAAGCAGTGGTGGCTGATTCCAAAAAGGATTGGAAACGCGCGGATCACTTCTATGAAACCGCGGTTGGCCTGACCACACGCCCCGGCGGGGTAATGAACAACTGGGGCTATTCCAAGCTGACACGCGGTCAATATGCCGAAGCCGAACGCTTGTTCAATGAGGCGATCCAGCAGGACAAGAACCTGTTCACAGCCAAGAACAATTTGGTTCTGGCCCGGGCCGCGCAGGGCAACTACAGTTTGCCGGTTGTTCCAATGTCTCAGACCGAGCGCGCCATGTTGCTGAACACGATGGGGATTTCTGCAGTCAAACAAGGGGATGTGGCCACGGCCAAGAACCTGTTCCGGGAAGCCATCGCCACGCACCCTCAGCATTTTGACGAGGCCGTCCGCTCGCTCCGGGCGCTCGAGGATGCCTGATAGATGAACATTCCCGCGAGTGCGGCGCTGTTATTTCTGCCCTTTGTTCTACCGATCTGCCTGTACGTGACCTTCACGGACTTGCGCGCCATGAAGATCAGAAATCAGGCGGTCTACGCGCTGTTGGCGGTGTTCGTTATCGTTGGCCTTTTCGTTCTGCCACCTTGGTCAACCACGTGGTCAACGGCTACCGTAGGCCCAGTGTCGATCTCGCTCCCCCCCTACGTCTGGCACTTATTGCATGTCATTCCGGCTTTAGCCATTGGTATCCTGTTCAACGTGATGCGCCAAATGGGGGCTGGAGACGCCAAGTTTCTGGCCGCAGCCTCGCCATTTATCTGGCCCGGCGACTATTTCCTGGTGGTTTTCATTCTGGCCACGATGAATGTGGCGGCTTTGGCCACCCACCGGCTGGCGCGCACTACGGGGCTTCGGAGTTTCGCGCCCGATTGGAAAAGCTGGAGCAGGGCCAAACACATACCGATGGGTCTTTCTCTCGGCGGCAGCCTAGCCCTCTATCTGATTCTCGGCACTGTTTACGGCTCGTAAACTATCATTAAGCCGCCTTGTCCGCGCCTTGGTGCTGACACAAAGCCGGGCCAGATTTTCCACTAACGGCCCTTTTCGGGGCCTTTTGCACGAAAACTGGATAGACGGGCAACGCTCATGAATATGCAGACGACCTCGGTAATGGCCCCCCCTGCCCCAAAAGGCTTGGGCGAAATGAGACTGCCCATCGTCATGATGCGCGACATCTTGTTGAAAACAATCTTCCGCAAGAATGTGGACACCGTCTCCGAGATCGCCGCTGCGGTCTGTCTGCCGGGTTCTGTCACGCAGGAACTGATCGACATGGCCCGCGAGCAAAAGTTGATCGAGGCAACCGGGACGCTGAACGCCAACAGCGGGAACGAGATGGGTTACCAGTTGACCGATGCCGGCAAGGCCCGTGCACTGGATGCGCTGAGCCAGTCAGAGTATTTCGGCGCGATGCCCGTACCGCTGGATGTCTATCGCGAACAGGTCAAACGCCAGTCGATCCGCAACATTCAGGTGACCCGAGACCAACTTACCGGCGCGATGGGCCATCTGGTTCTGCCAGACAGCCTGCTGGACCATCTCGGCCCCGCAGTCAGCGCCGGTCGCTCGATCCTAATGTATGGCCCACCGGGCAACGGGAAATCCTCGATTTCAAACGGGATCAAGGATGCGCTGGGGGATAATGTCTATGTTCCCTTTGCCATCGAGTATGCCGGTCAGGTGATTACCGTATATGACCCGATCGTGCACACCGCCGTTGAGCAGGAACCTGATGATCCCAACAGCCTGCGCCGCCGCAAAAGATTCGACACGCGCTATGTTCAGTGCGAACGCCCGACCGTTGTGACGGGTGGTGAACTGTCGCTGAGCATGTTGGACCTGGTCTACAACCCCACCGCGCGGACCTATCAGGCACCGCTGCAGCTGAAATCGACCGGTGGCATCTTCATCGTGGATGACCTTGGACGTCAGCAGGAACCACCGCAGGCGCTGATCAACCGTTGGATTGTTCCCTTGGAAGAGAAGAAGGATATTCTCGGCCTGCAATCGGGCGAAAAGTTCGAGGTGCCCTTCGACACGCTGGTCATCTTCTCGACCAACTTCCACCCCAACGAGATTTTCGACCAAGCGGCCCTGCGCCGGATCTTCTTCAAGATCAAGATCGACGGGCCGAATCAGGAAAACTTCCTGAAAATCTTTGCCATGGTGGCTCGCAAACGCGGTATGCCATTGGACGAAGCGGCTCTGGTACATCTGTTGAAGGTCAAATACCCGACCATCAACAATATCTACGCGAACTATCAGCCGATCTTCCTGATCGATCAGATGATCTCGATTTGCGAATTCGAAGGTATCCCCTATCAGATGAGCCCCGATCTGATCGATCGCGCCTGGGCCAACATGTTCGTCAAGGAAGAAAAGATCATTCACTGACCCCCTGCCATTCTGATCCCGGGCGGGTAATCATGCGACCATGACGCAGATTCCCGCCCGGATCACCGATTGGTTTGCCACCAAGGGCTGGTCGATCCACCCCCATCAACAGGACATGTTCGACCGGGCCTCGAACCCGGCGACTTTGCTGATCGCCCCTACTGGCGGCGGCAAGACCATGGCGGGGTTTCTGCCGACGCTGGCCGAGTTGGCGGAACAGGATCACACGGGCCTGCACACGATCTATGTATCGCCCTTAAAGGCGCTGGCCGCCGATATCCGCCGCAATCTGCGCGGCCCCGCGGATGAGATCGATCTGCCCATCCGGATCGAAGATCGCACCGGAGACACCTCTGCCACGCAGAAGAAACGCCAACGCGTGGACCCGCCGCATATTCTGCTGACCACACCGGAAAGCCTCGCCCTGCTGACTTCATATGAGGACGCACCACGGATGTTTGCGGGTGTGCAGCGGGTGATCGTAGACGAAATACACGCCTTGGCTGAAAGCAAACGCGGCGATCAACTGATGCTGGCCTTGGCACGGTTGCAAACCTTGTGCCCCGACCTGCGCCGGGTCGGGTTGTCAGCCACGGTCGAGGACCCCGATGCCATCGCGCGCTTTCTGGCTGGGCACCCTGACTCGTGTCAGATCGTGAAGGCCGACCCAGGCCCCGACCCCGAGATCCGGATGCTGGAAACGCAGGAAATGCCGCCTTGGTCCGGCGGCGGTGCAGCTTACGCGATCCCGTCGGTTCTGGACCAGATCAAGCAACACAAGACCACGCTGATCTTTCACAACACCCGCGCACAGGCCGAGATTTTTTTTCACAACCTCTGGCTCGCCAACGAAGACGGCCTGCCCATTGGCATCCATCACGGCAGTCTGGACCGGCAGCAACGCGAGCGGGTTGAAGCCGCCATGGTCCGCGGGGACCTTCGTGCCATCGTTTGCACCGGCTCTCTGGATCTGGGCATCGACTGGGGCGATGTGGATTTGGTGATCCAGATCGGTGCTCCCAAGAACGTCAAACGACTGGTGCAGCGGATCGGGCGGGCGAACCACCAGTACAACGCGCCTTCCAAGGCTGTACTGGTGCCTGCAAACCGGTTTGAGGTGGTGGAATGCGTCGCTGCGCTCGAGGCTGCCAAGGCGCACGAACTTGACGGAGAACCGCGCGGCCGGGGGCCCCGCGACGTGTTGTGTCAGCATATACTGATCGCAGCGGCAGCCGGACCGTTCGATGCGGATACACTATTCACAGAAATGACCGCCGCCGGGCCCTATGCGCAGCTAAGTCGTGCAGAGTTCGACGCCTGTCTGGAGTTCTGCGCCACCGGGGGCTACGCCCTACGCGCCTACGATAGGTGGCAACGGTTGCAACAGCGCGCCGATGGTCGCTGGCAGTTGCGCGACCCCCGCGCGGCACAGCGTATCCGCATGAACCTTGGCACCATACAGGATACCGACACGCTTAAGGTGCGCCTGAAGCGCAATCGCGGCGGCAAACCCTTGGGCGAGGTGGAAGAAGCCTTCGCTGCCTCTCTGACCCCCGGAGACACGTTTCTGATCGGCGGGCAAATCGTCCGCTATGAAGGGCTGCGCGAAATGGTGGTCGAGGTCAGCCGCCGCGCGGATCGTAAGCCAAAGGTGGCTGTTTTCTCTGGCACGAAATTCGCAACCTCAACGCAGCTAAGCGACCGTATCCTGCGGATGTTCGCGCAACCCAACTGGCCGCAATTGCCCGCGCACACGGCGGACTGGCTGGACCTGCAACGGAACATGTCCCGCCTGCCCCAACGCGACCGCCTGCTGATCGAGAGTTTTCCCAATGACGGGCGCGAGCATCTGTGTGTCTACGGTTTCGCCGGCCGCAACGCGCAGCAAACGCTGGGTTTGCTGCTGACCAAACGCATGGAGGAGACCGGACTGGCGCCGTTGGGTTTCGTGGCCACCGACTATGCAACTCTGATCTGGGGGTTGGACGCGGTGACTGATCCACGCCCCCTGTTTCAACTGGATGCCTTGCGTGATGGGCTGGAAACCTGGCTGGCCGGGAATGCGGTAATGAAACGGACCTTTCGAACCTCGGCCACCATCGCCGGTCTGATCGAGCGCAACACCGGTGGGCAAAGGAAAAGCGGACGCCAGGCGACATTTTCCTCGGATATCCTTTACGACACGTTGCTGAAATACGACCCCGATCACCTGCTCATGCAGATCACCCGAGAAGAAGCCATGCGCGGGCTGGTGGACTTCGGGCGAGTCGAGGCGATGATTGAACGCATTGGAGACAGGATTGATCTGCTGCGTCTGGATCGCGTCTCACCCCTTGCGGCGCCGCTGTTCCTTGAGGTCGGCAAGGTTCCGGTCAAGGGCGCGGCCGAGGAACGCCTGCTCGCCGAGGAAAGTGCCCGGCTGTTGCAGGCTGCGGGGCTGGAACCCGGCTGATACCGCTTGCGCCCCGGCTCGAAACGCGCAAAGAACGGATCATGAACAGCATCGCGTTTTCTTTTGCCGGGCAATGCCTCAGCGCGCTGGGGTCCGGGGCGCTCTGGTGGCCCGAGAAGAAGTTGCTCTGTGTTTCTGACCTGCATCTGGGCAAGTCCGAGCGCATCGCCCGGCACGGAGGCTCGACCCTGCCGCCCTATGACAGCCAGGAGACCCTGACCCGCCTGGCCACCGACATCACGCACACCAATCCGGGCACCGTAGTCTGTTTGGGCGACAGCTTTGACGATTTGGATGCCTCGATGGCAATGGGTACGGCCGAGAAACGGGACGTCACCGCCCTGCAAGCTGGTCGCCGCTGGATATGGATAGAAGGCAACCACGATCCCGGCCCGATTGATCTGGGTGGGACACACCTGTCTGAATGCAATATCGGCCCGCTGACGTTTCGGCACATTGCACACCCCCAGGCACAGGCGGAGGTGTCCGGCCATTACCACCCCAAGGCCCGGCTGAGGGCGCGCGGATGCTCGATCAGCCGCCCGGCTTTTCTGGTCGACAAGACGCGGCTGATCCTGCCCGCCTACGGCACCTATACAGGCGGGCTGCGCAGTTCGGACCACGTGCTGAACGCTTTGATGCACGACGGGGCCCTGGCCATCCTGACCGGCCCCCATCCACAGATCATTCCCATGCCCAGGTAAGGTGGCTCAGATTAAGCCATCCCGTTCCAATGTCGGTTTGTACTTTCGGCTGACTGGAACAAGATTGTTATTCTTCAGCCGCACAAAGGTCTTGCCGCCCTGCCGCTCAACACCGGCAATGGCATCATCCACCACCCAGTGCGAGCGATGCGTACAATGGCCCGGCACCGGCTCCATCTCGGCTATCGCATCGCTCAGGCGCGACCGAATGGTGAATGTTCCCTCGGACGTTACGACATCAACGGCATGATCCCGGACAGTCAGGCGATAAATCTGGCCCTTAAACGTTTCCGGCAGACGCTTTGCCAGCCGCGGCGGCGCGGGTTCAGCCTTTTCCGGCGGCGTCTCTTTCTGTGTATGCCCCGGTACCAGCACCAAACCGGTGACAAACAGCGCTCCGTACGGAGCCACTGACAGGAAACCGGGGGCTTGTTGCCCGTTGAAGGTGATCAAAAGGTAGGACAACACCCAAAGGGCCGGAACGAAAAGCGCCATATTGACCAGAACCAACGCGGTATCGCGCCTGGAAAAGTGAACGCCCAAAAAAATGATCCGCGTCACGTGTCTTGCGATCCTTGTCACAATCAGGGCCAGTCCCATGACCCCGACCCAAAACACCAGGCGTTGAAAAAAGGTCAGGTCAATGGTTGAAAAAGGTTGGAAAGCAGAGGCCAGCAAAGGCGGAAAGGCAACGGCGGCAATCACTTTGCGCAACGAGACCTCGGCCAGAATTGGGCTCAGGAATATGTTCATACCAACTCAACAATAAGCCTGCGGGTCCAGCGCAACCCCAGAGACTTGCAATATCACAACGTAACTGGCTGGATTCACTTGTTTATCATTGATACCCGTTACATTCAAACCCCAAGATTTAAAACTTAACGCGAGTATGTTGAAACAATTAGGCCGAGGAGTGTTTCCAACCCTCGGCCCCGAATAGATTGTAGTGCGCACAGGATCAGGCGGTCAGGCCTTCTGGTTCTGGTAGTTTGTTTGTGCGGCAGCATGCTGTGAGAGTGTTGGCCAGCAGGCATGCGATGGTCATGGGGCC
>NZ_JBQFTN010000006.1:0-145015 GCF_056538665.1 Ruegeria sp. BF6 | reverse complement strand
AGAATCGATGCCGATCTTGGCACCGATTTCCTGAATCGGCTTCTTGTTCGCTTCGCGGGCGATTTCGATGTCGGATTTATAGCTCATTGGGCAGGGTCCCTGATTGAATGCCGTGCAAAACCGGCGCAATGCGTCGGCGCTGCGCAACCCATACCGTTGTGTACCAAACGGATGGCTATAGATTCCGACATATTTGTGCCGCGAAACGGCGTAGCGTCACTTCGCGGGCCTCTGATCGGAAACGAGTGACCCTTATGGTGCCCACCCCCTCTGATCCGGTACGAACAGGGTCATCCGGTCACCTAACTTCAATTCGCCCGGCCGTTCGACCCACGCGGTAACTCCGCGCCGCCCTTTTGCGGCCGGTTTGAATGCAGCCCCATACCCGGGAAGATCCGTCTCGATCTCACGCCCGGGGAGGACACAGGAGCGGTTCTCCATATCAACGGTGATGGTGACGCCTCCTGCGACCTGCAACCGTGAAGAGGGTGGAATGTGGGTAAAGTCCGGGATACCGCGCAAAACTATACTGGCCCCCAGAAAGGACGGGTCCAGTTGGTCCAGCGCCAGCTCTTGCGCCGTCGCTTCGATCTCTTCCGCAGACAGCACCGACAGTTGCCGGACATTACGGATTTCCGTGCCCTGCGGGTACAGGTTTTTCACCCGCACGCATGAGGCCCGGTTTTCGCCTTCATGCCGTGCGCCGCGATCCCCGGCAAAACCGAGATCCAGTGCATCGACGGCTTTTGCGCGGATCGAATTGCCTGCGGGGACATGGCCCAACCAGATCACCTCGCCTCTATATTCAGTCTCGCGCGTCACTGGCATTTTCGCCCCTTTCCCAGACGGTTCTTTCGCCCGGCAGTAGACGGCAGTCGACCCTGCTTGGGAAGAAAAAAGACCCGGGACAAGGCCCGGGTCTGGTTTGTTTATGCCGAGGGTTCCGGCTCCATTCCGCCATCGGGCGGAGATTTCTTGACCTTGGTCTTCGGGATCGCTGTCACGCTCGGCGCACTGCCCTCGTCGGGCTTGTCGCCTTCGTCGTCACCTTCGCCAGGTGATTCACCGTTCATGACCCGCTTGATCTCATCCCCGGTCAGGGTCTCATATTCCAGCAGACCTTGGGCCAGACGCTCCCATTCCTCGTTCTTTTCGGTCAGAATCTGGTGGGCCCGCTCGTAACCCTGCTGGATCAGGCGCTTCACCTCTTCCTCAATCAGCTCTTTGGTATGAGCGGAAACCGAGAACCCGGCTGTGTTGCCCGAATATCCCTCATGCGCCTCGGCATAATCGATGTTGCCAACCTTGTCAGACATGCCCCAGCGCATCACCATGGCGCGCGCCAACTGGCTGGCCTGCATGATGTCTCCGGCAGGGCCGTTCGAGACGTGATCTTCACCGTATTTGATGACCTCAGCAGCCTTACCCGCCATCGTCATAGCAAGCTTCTGCTCGCACTCGTCGCGGTGATAGTTCAACTGATCCATCTCGGGCAGGCTAACAACCATGCCAAGCGCGCCGCCTCGGGGAATGATCGTCGCCTTATAGACCGGATCGCACAACGGTAGCGTCATGCCAACAACGGCGTGGCCCGACTCGTGATATGCGGTCTTTTCCTTCTGATCCTGAGTCAGCACCATCGAGCGGCGTTCGGCCCCCATCATCACCTTGTCTTTGGCGTTTTCAAAGTCCTCCATGGTGACAAAGCGACGGCCTACACGCGCGGCCATCAGCGCGGCCTCGTTCACGAGGTTGGCCAGATCAGCACCCGAGAAACCAGGTGTACCCCGCGCGATGATACGCAGATCGACATCAGGGCCCAGAGGTGTTTTGCGCGCATGAACGCCCAGTATTTTCTCACGGCCTTTGATGTCGGGATTGCCGACGGTCACGTTGCGATCAAACCGGCCGGGACGCAGCAATGCGGGATCCAGAACGTCTTTTCGGTTGGTCGCGGCCAGGATGATCACACCTTCATTGGCCTCGAAGCCGTCCATCTCGACCAGCAACTGGTTGAGCGTCTGCTCGCGTTCATCGTTACCGCCACCGTAACCGGCGCCACGATGGCGACCCACGGCGTCGATCTCGTCGATGAAAACGATGCAGGGTGCGTTTTTCTTTGCCTGTTCGAACATGTCGCGCACACGGGATGCACCGACACCCACGAACATCTCAACGAAGTCCGAACCCGAGATAGTGAAGAACGGCACGCCCGCCTCGCCAGCAATCGCGCGGGCCAGCAGCGTCTTGCCAGTACCCGGAGGGCCAACCAGAAGCGCACCCTTCGGGATTTTACCGCCGAGGCGCGAGAATTTCTGCGGGTTTCGCAGGAATTCCACGATTTCTTCCAGCTCTTCCTTGGCTTCATCGATGCCTGCGACGTCGTCAAAGGTCACGCGGCCATGCTTTTCGGTCAGCATCTTGGCCTTGGACTTGCCAAAGCCCATCGCGCCGCCTTTGCCGCCACCCTGCATCCGGTTCATGAAATAGATCCAGACACCGATCAGCAGCAGGAAGGGCAGCAATGTGATCAGGAAGGACTGAAATCCGGATTGCTGCTGTTTCACCGCCTGAACAGGAATGTTCTCCTTAATCAGCAGTTGGGTGACCTCGGCATCGCCGGGCTTGATGGTGACATAGTTCGCGCCGCTTTGGGTGGTATAGCGAATCTGCTCACCATCCAGCGTCACATTCTTGACTTCGCCGCCTTCAACCGCAGTGACGAAATCGGAATAGGTTTTTTCATTGCTCTGAAGCGTTCCGCCTTGACCGCTGAAGAAATTGAACAGTGCAAGGATCAGCAGAAACAGAACGACCCAGAAGGCGATGTTACGAGCGTTGCCCAAGGAAAATCTCCCAAAAGGTTTCGGCAGATGGGGACCTGCCGGGTTGTCCTATAAAATAGAGATGATTCGAGCATGTTCAATGCGATAAAAGCGAAGAATAAAACTCGGGCCTATACGCGGCGAATTCAGCGGTCCAACCGTTTGAATAGTCGACCAAAGGCGCCGCCAGCAGGTTTTCCCCGCTCCAGACGGCGGGTGAAGACAACAGCGCCCGACGGGGTTTGCCCAAGGCGCGCCACTCGGGCACCTGCGGCAAACCTATCTCTCCCAGTGCGCGGACCTCGGTGCCCGGCGTTCGGGGTCCGGATAAGATCCAGCGGTTATCCCAGACCTCTTGCGGTGCGGCGGTTGCTGTCGCCACAGCGTTTAGCTCCCTGCAAAACCACGTTTTATCCTGATGCGGGACCAGAAGACAGCCCGCGAGGGTCAGTGTTTGCCCTTCTCGAACAGCGGTGGCGGCCTGATCGACAGCTGCTCCGCGCGGCGGGTAGCCCTGCCCGGCAATCCAAGCGATGATACCGACGACCAGCCGCCTTTGGATTTCCATTGGAAGCAGTTCGAAACCGTTGCGGTCGACACAGACATCCCCGCCATCGGCTGTTGCAATCCTACACGCAGATTCCTGCGTATAGCGCGCCAGCGCCTCACGCGCTTGTGCAAGGTTTTCAGCGACCCGGGCCAAAGATTGCGCGGAAATCCCAAGCAGCCCAAGCCCCGTCAGCGCCTCGCGAGCCTTGATCCGGTCGAATCTTTGGTCGTGATTCGAAGGGTCATCGATCCAGCTCTCACCTTTCCCCGACAAGTAGTCTCGCAAGTTTTGCCGCGTGATCCCCAGCAACGGACGCAGTAGAGTGACGCCATTTTGGTCCCGCGCGTCAGGCATACCCGAAAGGCCACTGACCCCTGCCGCCCGGCCCAACCGCATCAGCACCGTCTCGGCCTGATCATCTGCCGTATGGCCCAGAGCGATTGCCGGGATGTCATTGCGCCGCGCCCAGTCGGACAACAACCGGTATCGCGCCTGCCGGGCCTGATCTTGCAGATTTCCTGCGCCATCCCAGCCCTGCCACAGCAACGTTTCGTGGGGGATGCCCAAGCGCGCGGCCAGTCTGGCAACTTTATCGGCCTCAGCGGCAGCTTCGGGTCGCAAACCGTGATTCACCGTTGCGGAAAACAACCGGATTGGTTCGGTTTGCGCAATATCACGCAGCAGGTGCAGCAGAGCGACCGAATCTCCACCGCCGGAGACGGCGACACCTAAACGCGGCGGCAACCGGTCAGGCAGCCGCGCGCGAAGTTCGGATCGAAGAGTATCGGCCTGATCGGTCAAGAACAGCCCAGCGACGCCATTTCCTGCGTGGCTGCGGATACGGTGGCCGAGGCCGGAAAGCGCACGCCAACCTCGGACAGGGTGATGCAGGCCTGATCAGTTTGACCCAGACGCCCCAGTGCGGCCCCCAGTTCGAACAGGGCCTCGGGCGCGAATGCGCCCTCGGAATCACCGGTGAAGCTGGCCAGAAACGCCCGCGCGGCCTCACGCGTGTCGCCCAGACCTTCCAATGCCTGCCCACGTTTCAGATTGGCTTCGGGTGCAAGCGGGCTGCCGGGATAAGAAGTGTCGAACTGTGCGAACTGATCGGCTGCGGTTTGAAAGTTGCCCTCCGCCAAGGCTTGCGCGGCAGCATCAAAATCTGCCTGTTCACCTACCGCCAATTCTCCCTGTTCGATCACGGGGGGGGTCGTTGGCGTAGCCGGTGCTGCTGCGATGATTTCAGTTTCACCGCCCAATGTACTGGTAGGCTCACCCGAAATTTCACAGTTTGGCTCCAACTCGCAAAGGCGAAATTCCATGTCACCAATCCGATTGGTGCCATCAGTTACAATATTCTGCACGCGCTGGTTCAGTTGTTCGGTCTGGCGTGTCAGGCGCTGCAGTTCTGCCTCGATGGCATCCACGCGTTCCAAAACGGAACTGCCGGACAGGTTCGGGGCCGGAGAGCCAGTCGTTGAAAACTCACGCTTCAGGCGCTGAATTTCCACATGCAGCACCGTCAGTTCCTGACGGATATCCGCCAAGGTCTGCTGATCCTGTGCTTGTGCCATTCCGGCGGTTGCAACAACCGCAGCCAGAACCCATCCTGCAACTCTCATCGTCTTACCCCAAGGTTGAACCGGTCAGCACCGTCACCGCACGGCGGTTCTTGGAATAACAATCCTCGGTGCTGCAAATCTCGATCGGGCGTTCCTTGCCATAGCTGACGGTGGTCAGACGGTTACCCGCCACCCCGCGCGAGATCAGAAACTCACGGGCCGCATTGGCCCGGCGTGCGCCCAAGGCGAGGTTGTATTCGCGTGTGCCCTGCTCATCTGCATGGCCTTCGATTGTGGCCACATAGTCCGGGTTCGCCATCAGCCAATCCGCCTGTCCCTGCAGGGTTTGTTGTGCCTGCGGTGTCAACGTCGATTGATCCACCGCGAACAATACCCGATCACCGATGGTTTGCTGGAAATAGGCCGGCGAACGCGGATCGCTGGGCGAACCCGGTGCGATTGCGCCATTTGCGCCATTGCCGAAACCACCGCCCAATGCCGACGGATCATTGTTGGTACAAGCGGCCATCACGCTCAGCGTGCCCAAGGCCAGGATTTTGCCCAATACGTTCATTTCAAGTGCCTCGTTGTTTTATCGGTTTATTGCCGTCTCTGTAGCACAGTGCAGGTTTTTTGTGAACTTTTCCAAGCCCCTGCCCCGATCAATTCTGCAATGGCCCCCAGGAAGGATCGCTGCCGCCATCGGGGGTGCGCACCGGGCGCAAGTTCCGGCCCGAGATATCCACCGAATATAGCGACGCCCGACCGCTGGCCCCCTGCGTTTCGCGCGTGAACATGATGACACGGCCGTTGGGTGACCAAGTCGGGCCTTCGTCAAGGAAAGACGAGGTCAGCAGACGTTCCTCACTGCCATCGGTGCGCATGACGCCGATATGGAACCGGCCCTTGTTCTGCTTGGTAAAGGCGATCAGATCACCCCGCGGTGACCAGACCGGCGTGCCATAACGGCCTTGCCCGAAACTGATGCGGGTCGCCTCACCGCCATTAGCAGGCATGATATACAGCTGCGGCGTTCCGGACCGGTCGCTTTCGAACACGATCTGAGATCCATCCGGTGAATAGCTGGGTGCGGTTTCAATTGCTGGCGTGTTGGTCAGGCGCACGCTCTGACCCGAGGCGATGTCCATTTTCCACAGATCGGTGTTGCCGCCCTGGATCAGCGAATACACGATTGAGCGTCCGTCCGGAGAGAACCGGGGTGAAAAGCTCATCGTGCCTTCCTGCGTTTTCAACTCGGTCCGGCGAACGCGATCCACATCCAGCACGTAGATACGCGGCTGGCCGCTTTCATAACTGGTATAAAGCAACCGATCGCCCGTGGGAGAAAAGCGCGGGGCCAGAACGATTGCCGCGCTGTCGGTCAGGTACTGCACATTCGCGCCGTCGTAATCCATGATCGCCAGGCGCTTCAGGCGCTGATCCTTGGGGCCGCTCTCTGACACAAACGCAACGCGGCTGTCGAAATAGCCGCCCTCGCCGGTGATCCGGCTATAGACCTGATCGGCCACCTTATGCGCCATGCGCCGCCAACCATCGGTGGTGCCCGCAAATTGCAGACCATTGCCCAGTTCCTGACCCGAGTACACATCCCACACCCGGAACCGCACCGTCAGGCGGTTGCCCGACACGTTCACCGCACCCGTCACCAGCGCCTCGGCATTGATGGCTTTCCAGTCGGCGAACTGGACCGGGGCTTCAAAGCTGCTGACCCGGCTGATGAAGGCTTCGGGCGAGATTTCGCGGAACAACCCGGTGCCGGTCAGATCGGCCGCAACGACCCGAGAGATATCGTTGGCATATTGCGTCGCCGCTGGCCCGTCGGGCACAAAATTCGGCACGGCGAAGGGCAAGGGTTCGATGATCCCCTGATCCAGTTCCAGACGCAGCGGTCCGTTCTGGGCGTTTACCGGTGCCGCCAAAATCGTCAGGCCAAGCAACAGGCTGGTCAGAATTCTCATCATTTGATCCGCATCCTCTCGGGATTGAATGTAATCTCAATATCCCGCCATTGGTCATATTTGTCAGCAGGCAGGGTGTATCCTTTGGCGCCGCAGCGCAAAATGGCTCGTCTGGCGGCTTCATAGGCTTGTTTCGCCGCCCCGGCAGACCCGCCAGAGCTGTCGATCATGCGCAGGCTACCCCCGACGATCTTGCCTTCCGGAGTTAACGAAAAGCCAACAACCACAACAGTTTGCAACGCATCTGTGGACAAGGACCCCACATTCCAGCACTTAGAAACAGCCAGGCGCATGGCGTCTTTTTCACCGCTGGTCAGTGGCGGGCCGGACGGTTCGCTGCCCTGCCCCAATGCCTCTGCCAGTGCGTCGTTGATGGCAGAGTCGCTTTGCGCGGGCTCGGGCGGCGTCGGGTCCTGTTCTTCAGCCACTTCGGGCTGCGTCGGAGGTGCAGGCCGGTTTGGCCTCACCCGCGGCCGCGGAGAAGTGCGCGGGGCGTTGTCCTTGGTCTCTTCGGCCTCGGTCACGATTTCATCGGTCGCCTCTTCCGGGGCGGTCTGATCCTGTTGCTCCTCTTTAGTTTCGGCCCCTTCATCCAGCGACACGGCGGGCGTCTCCACCTCATCCGGCTGCGCCTCGGGTGGCGGCGGCGCGATGGGTTCCGGGGCCACCTTGTCGGCCGGGCGCGGCTGCGCCTCGGGGCCCGGAGGTACCGGCAACACTTCGGTTACAGGTTCGGGCTGCTCCAGTGTCGGGGGCTCATCGACCACTTCGGGTTCGGGCGGGGTCTCTACCGGATCGGGCACCGGGTCGGGCTCAGGTTCCGAGGGCGTCGCAACCTCGGGAGGGGTCAGTTCCTCCTCCACCGGAGCCGTCGGGGTCACTTCATCCTCGGGTGGGTCGGGCTGTTGCAAGGCGGTGGGGGTCGGCACCTCGGGGGCGTCACGCTGCGCGGTCATCGCTGCAAATTGCTCACCCGTGACCACAGATACCTCCTGCACCGCCATAGGCAAGGGTTCGGACCGGAAGGTACCGCCGAAAAAGGCCCATCCAATCAAAACGACGTGGGCAACTGCCGAGATCTTGGTGCCGGTATCCACCGCGCGGCCTCACTCTCCACCTTCTTCCAGCGTCGGCCCGCCGGTGTCTGTCACCAGGCCCACATTGGAAAACCCACCTGCATTCAGCGCGCCCATGACCTGCATCACCTGGGCATAAGGGATCGCCCCGTCGGCCCGCAGGAACACGCGGTCACTGCTGCGCTCGGACGCGATGGCGCGCAGCTTGCCAATCAGTTCCCCACGCACAACATCCGTGGTTTGAATCTGCACCCGGCCATCCGCAGTCAGCGTCACGGTCAGGGGTTCTTCATTGTCACCGGGCAAGGCGCTGGCTGCCGTTTTCGGCAAGTCGACCGGCACTCCGACGGTCAGCAACGGGGCCGCCACCATGAAGATGATCAACAACACCAGCATGACGTCGACAAATGGCGTTACGTTGATCTCGGCCATCGGCTGCGCGCGGCCGCGACGCCGCCCGCGTCTGCGTCCGTTCCCGCCGCCGTTTTGCTGAACCGCCGCGCCCATGTCAGCTGTCCAACTGGCGCGACAGGATTGTGGCGAACTCGTCGGCAAAGGCCTCATAGCCGTTCACGATCCGGTCGCTATCCGCGCTTAGCTTATTGTAGAAAATTACCGCTGGGATCGCCGCCAGAAGGCCCAAACCGGTGGCCAAAAGGGCCTCGGCAATACCAGGGGCCACAACGGCAAGGTTGGTATTCTGCTGTTCGGCAATCTCGATAAAGGCGTTCATGATGCCCCAGACGGTGCCAAACAGGCCGATAAACGGCGCAGTGGAACCGACGGTGGCCAGGATAGACAGACCTTTTTGCAGCGTCTCGGCTTCTTTGGCGATTGCCACGTCCATCGAACGGTCGATCCGCGCCGTGGCCCCTGCAATCAGCCCGCCGTCGTTGCGATGAGACCGCCGCCATTCGATCATGCCGGCGGCAAAGATTTTTTCCGAACTGCCATCGGGCTGGGTGCCAATCTGTTCGAACAACTCGTCCAGAGGGTTTCCGGACCAAAAATTCTCATCAAATCCCTGCGCCTCACGACGGGCCGCGCGATAGTTGATCAGTTTCTGAATGATAATTGCCCAGGACCAGATCGATGCGCCAACCAGCATCAGCATCACCAGTTTGACGATAAATGTCGCGCGGGCATAAAGCCCCCACATGGAGAAATCGATCTCCTGCGCCAGCGCCAGCGTTTCAGCTTCCATGAATCTGCTCTTTGTTTTTTGCCTTATGGCCGTTTGATTTGGCCTTGTTTTGCCAAACGCTATCGCAGTTGGATACGAAAAGCCAACATAACCACCCCCACGCCGCAATTTGTTACAACAATGCGCGAATCTCTGCCGGAAGCCGTACCGGCTTGCCCTGCGCATTCATGCAGACTGCGGTGACCGTGGCACGAAAAACCTCGGTATCGCCACGCTTTACCAGTTGCCCCATAGTCAGCCGCACACCCGAACGGGACAGGAAGCGGGTTTCGATGGTCAGTTCATCCTCAAACTTAGCAGTTGCCAGATAGTCCGCCTCGATCCGCCGAATGACCCAGACAACGCCGCCGTCACGCATGGCATTCTGGTCGTTTCCCAAACGGCGCACATAATCCGACCGGGCACGTTCGATGTATTTCAGGTAGTTTGCGTGATAAACCACTCCGCCCATGTCGGTGTCTTCGTAATAAACCCGGACCCGGTAGATATGCGTGTCTTGCGCTGCGGTGCTTACGGCCATGGTTACATATCCGGTCTATCTATCAGCTCTAATCGTCTGGCTCGTGGCGAGCCGTACCATCAACAGATGCACGTGCATCAGCGGCCGTGCAATCCCCGCGAGACTACAAATTTCAGCTTACACGGTCCTCGGTATCGAAATCCTGCCCCATGCCGACTAACCTGCCAAAATTGGGATGTGAATGTAACAGGTGATTGAATGGCAGAACCCCACGGAAAAGAGGGCAGATCTCCGCTTCCCATCCTACAGGGCATCCTGCCGCTCAACCGCTCTGCCCTGCCGACCGAGGTTCTGGCCGGGCTGACCTTCGCCTGCCTCGCGATCCCCGAAGTCATGGGTTACACCAAGATCGCCGGCACTCCGGTGGTCACCGGGCTGTACACGATCCTGATCCCGATGGCGCTGTTTGCCCTGTTCGGGTCGTCGCGCCACCTGGTGGTGGGGGCGGATTCAGCCACTGCGGCGATCACGGCGTCGGCGCTGGCGGGCATGGCGGTTTCCGGATCTTCGGAATATCTCGCGCTGGCTTCGCTATTGGCGTTGATGGCGGCGTTGCTGTTGATCGCAGCGCGCCTTGTCGGCCTTGGTTTTCTGGCGGATTTCCTGTCACGCACGGTACTCATCGGGTTTTTGACAGGCGTGGGCATACAGGTGGCCACCGGCGAAATTCCCGGAATGCTGGGGTTCGAAGGTGCCGGCCACGGCACGATTGCCAAGCTCAGGGACATCGCGCTGCATTACGGCCAGACGCATTGGCCAACGGCTGCCGTGTCCGTGGCGGTGCTGGTGGTTGTCCTTGGATGCAAGCGGTTGTCGCCCAAAGTTCCGGGGCCGCTATTCGCAATATTGGGTGTCATTCTGTTCAGTTGGGCCTTTCAATTCAGTGCATCCGGCATTGGCGTACTGGGAACGGTGCCCGGCGGCCTCCCCGCCCTGTCGATCCCGGATGTGGATTGGAGTTGGGCCCTGTTCAAGCAACTGACACCCACCGCGCTGTCGATCTTTGTGGTGATCCTGGCACAAAGCGCGGCGACCTCGCGCGCCTACGCTGCACGCTACGATGACAATTTCAGCGAGAACACCGATCTTGTCGGGCTGGGGTTGGCCAATCTAGGAGCAGCCTTCACCGGGACCTTTGTGGTCAATGGCAGCCCCACCAAGACCGAGATGGTGGCCAGCGCCGGAGGCCGCAGCCAGATCGCTCAACTCACGACGGTCGCGATTGTCCTTGTGGTGATCCTGTTTCTGACCGGCCCGCTCGCGTTCCTGCCCAATGCAGCCCTGTCAGCTGTGGTATTCCTGATCGGCGTCAAGCTGATCGACCTCAAAGGCCTTGCCGCCATATACCGGCAGGCCCGATCCGAGTTCTGGATCGCGCTTACGACTGCTGCCGTTGTGGTTTTCGTTGGTGTCGAGCAAGGGATTATCTTTGCGATGGTCCTGTCACTAATCGACCACACGCGCCATGGCTACCGCCCCAAGAATGCAGTGATCGTCAAAAGCGACGATGGCGGCTGGCGGTCCAAACCCATCACCGTACCAAACCAGTTCGAACCCGGCCTTGTGATCTATCGCTTTTCGCACAGCCTGTACTACGCCAACACTCAGCGCCTGTCGGACGAGGTGGCAGCGATCGTGGGTCAATCCAACCCGCCGCTGCGCTGGTTCTGCTTAGACGCCTCTGCCGTGGACGATATCGACTTTACCGCGGGCTATACGCTGCGCGGCGTCCACGATCAGTTGAAGTCCAGAAACATCAAACTGGTCTTTCTGCTGGTCGAGCCCAATGTCCGCAAAGAACTCGACCGTTACGGGATCACCGATCTGGTCGGGACGGACGCCTATTTCGAGACAGGTAACGCCCTGATCGAGGCGTTTCATTCGACGAACAAAGCACCCACCTGAGGCCTATTGCAGCGGTTTCATCCGTGCGAACAACCGCAAGGCATGGGATGCGTCCTGCGCCGCCCCAGGCAGGACAGGATCATAAGCCGCCCTGATCAGTTCAGCGATGTCGGGCCGCAGGACGGTTGTGTCCCCGGCCACCGCCAGCGGCGATTGAGACCGAAACGCGGCATCCGACCACAGCAAAACCGTCTGCACAACCTGACTCAGCGCCAAAGTTTCGGCCGGTACTTTCGACAATTCCTTGTCCATTCTAAGGAAAACGAAAGCTGCGCGGATTGCGCCGTCTTCCTCGAAACGAAAGATGCGATATTGGTTGGCATCCGCTGCAACCAACCGCTCGACCAGAGGCGCCAGATCGGGGATCAGCCGGTCCAGATCGGGGACCTCCAGCAACTCCTGCCAGTCGCGGAAGAAGAAAACCATGCAATTGGCACCCAGTTCCGGGTCGGTCTCGGCCATCTTGTGCCCGGCCAGCGCCACCACGGCCTCGAACGCGCCCTTGACGGTGGCCAGAGTTTCATCCTCAACGCCAAAAACGATCGGCACAATGGGCCGCCCCCAACGCGCGAACAGAAACTCACCACTTTCGCGGGTGAACAAAGCCTGGATGTCTTCGGGGTTCACGCCCAATCCTTCATCTTTTCGATAATACTCTCGCCGACGGCTTAAATTCTCTGACGTCCGGCTTCAACCAAACAGATCGCTTTGTCCCCGTGGTGCGGCCATCCCCAGATGCGTCCACGCCTTTTGCGCCAGCATCCGACCGCGCGGTGTCCGTTGGATCAGACCCTGCTGCAACAGATAGGGCTCAATCACCTCTTCCAGCGAATCCCGGCTTTCCGACAGAGCTGCCGACAAGGTCTCAATCCCCACCGGTCCACCCGCATAGTTCTCGGCGATCAGTTTCAAATACCGCCGGTCCGCTCCGTCCAAACCCAGAAAGTCCACGCCCAGCCGCGTCAATGCCCCGTCGGCCAGTTCGCGGGTAATCCGCCCATCGCCTTCGACAATGGCGAAATCGACGACCCTCCGCAGCAGCCGCCCTGCAATCCGCGGCGTCCCGCGCGAGCGGCGCGCAATCTCCCGTGCACCATCATCATCGGCAGGTGCACTCAGCTTGCGCGCGTTACGGGTGACGATCTCGTGCAGCTCATCGACCGTGTAGAATTGTAGCCTGGTTGGAATACCGAACCGATCACGCAGAGGCGTCGTCAACAGGCCCATCCGCGTGGTGGCACCGACCAGCGTAAAGGGCTGCAGCTCGATCCGGACCGTGCGCGCGGCGGGGCCTTCACCGATCACCAGATCCAGCTCAAAATCCTCCATCGCCGGGTACAGCACCTCTTCGACCGCCGGGTTCAGACGGTGTATTTCGTCGATGAACAACACGTCCCGAGATTCCAGATTGGTCAAAATCGCCGCCAGATCACCCGCCTTGGCCAGCACGGGCCCAGAGGTCATGCGGAAATTCACCCCCAGTTCGCGCGCCATGATCTGCGCCAGCGTCGTCTTACCGAGACCCGGAGGGCCATGGAACAGAGTATGGTCCATCGCCTCGCCCCGTTGCCGGGCGGATTGGATGAAAACGCGCAGGTTTGCACGGGCCTCAGCCTGACCAATGAATTCGTCCAACCCTTGCGGACGCAGGGCGCGGTCATTGTCCTCGGGTAGAGGGTCCGGGCGCAGGGTGGGATCGGCATCTACCATTCAATCACCCTTTCGGTGCAAGTAATTTCAGAGCCGCGCGGATCAGGTCAGCCTCACCGGCACCTGGCAAGCTTGCCGCCGCTTCGGCCACGGCAGAGGCAGCGTCGGAAGGTCCATAGCCCAGATTGGACAGGGCCGACAATGCACCCGCCGAAGCTGCAGCCGACCCTGAGGCCGGTTTCGCCGCCCGTTTCGGGGCCGGTGCAGGTTCGGCAGACTCGACAATCTCCAAGGCGGGTCCGTCCATTGCCTCGGTCACAGTTCCTCCCATGGCCATCACGCCCGGCGCCTTGTCCTTGAGGTCTAGCACGATCCGCTGCGCCGTCTTCGGACCGACCCCTTTGGCCGCCTTCACCGCCCCCCAGTCGCCCAAAGCAATCGCCCGGCTGACTCCATCTGGCCCCAGCGCCGACAAAATGGCCAGCGAAACCTTGGCTCCAACACCCTGAACCGAGCACAACAGACGATGCCATTCCTTCTCGACCAGCGACAGGAATCCATAAAGCTGCATTAGGTCTTCGCGCACAACCATGTCGGTGTAGATCGAGACCGCCTCACCCACACCCGGCAGCGCCGCCATGGTACGGTCCGAGCAATAGACGATGTACCCAACCCCGCGCACGTCGATCAGCACGTGATCAGATGCCCGATAATCCAGCCGCCCTGTCAGTTTTCCAATCATGCCCGCACCTCTTTCATCCGCGCCCCGGGCGCTGTGCCGTAATACGAGTGACAGATGGCAATCGCCAGAGCATCCGCCGCATCCGCCCCTTTGGGCTGACAGCCCGGCAATTGCAGTTTGACCATGTGCAGGATCTGCTCTTTCTCAGCATGGCCGACACCCACGACGGTTTTCTTGACCCGGTTGGGCGCATATTCCCCCACCGGCAGCCCGGCCTGTGCCAACGTCAGCAGGGCTACGCCCCGGGCCTGACCAAGCTTTAGCGTTCCCGCCCCGTCTTTGTTAACGAAAGTCTGTTCGATGGCGGCCTGATCGGGCTGATGTTCGGCAATGACTTCGACAATCTGGTTGTGCAACGACAACAACCTTTCCCCCAGATCATCCCCATCGGATTTGCACAAGCCATTCGCTACATGGCTCAACCGGCTGCCATGCGATTCGATGACGCCCCATCCCAGGGTCCTGAGCCCCGGATCAATGCCCAGAATTCGCATATTTCGCCTCAGCCTGCTCGGGTTTTTGTGATCTTTCTTTCGGATTAGCACGAAGCGTGAACATTTTCCAAGCGAATTGACCCTGCGCCTGAAAACGACACGACTGTCTCAGGGGCGACAAAACGGCCTGATTGCGACCGCAGGAAGTCTGAATTCGACACGTTTTCTGAACGCCTAATGGCCTATAAATTAACGGTTTTTAAGGAATCAACACCCTTGCAAAAAACGCATAGGACACATGCAATTTCCACACTTGTGCGGCCACATAGACAAGACTAGATGCCGCTCAGATCAGATGATCAAAAGTTTAATCTCTAACCAGAAGGAAACAGGATATGGCTGCACTGGACACCACTCGCACCACCACTGGCTCGTTCGGCCTCGTCGGCCGTATTGGCGTAACTTTCGCATCGGTCGTGAACGCCGTTGTTGAATGGAACGACGCCCGCGTAACACGCAACGCGCTGAGCGGTCTGACGGATCGTGAACTGGAAGATATCGGTTTGTGCCGCGGTGATATTGACTTCGTCGCAGAAGGTCGTCGCTAAGAGACAACCACCACTCACTCGCCCCATTCTCCTCTGGGGCACAAAAAAGAACGCCGCGCATTTCACGATGCGTGGCGTTTCTCGTCAATGCTGATCGGTTTAGTGGAGGAAACCGCTGATCTGGGCCGCAAGAAACTCGGAAACCGGATCAATCTGCATCACCCATGCACCAGCCTGTTCAACAGATGTCCCTTGCGCCAGGCTGTCGACACGAAACTGATAGGCCGAAGCGCCCAAGCTTGCCAGCAGAAAGACCTTGAACGCAAATAGGCCCAGAAGGCACCCAAAAAGCGCCTTTACCGGAACCGCAGACTTAACCCGCTGCGGTTTCATGACCACAAGGCCATCCTTGCGCATCGTCGCGCGATAGCCTCGGCTCAGCTTGGCGTGCTTTTTGTTCAAGCGATGAACACGCTGATCGAATTCTAGTTGTTTTCCCGTCATGGCAGCCTCCAAAAACCGCCCCCGTAACCACGTCATGACGGTAATTACAGATTGCGACAAAAAAGAGGCAAAAATCTATTGAAGTTCTGGAAATGGCCTAATTTCGGCCCTTATTGTGCAAAATTAGCGTCGTCCATTCACCAATTTCGTCACTTCTGACCAGATTGAACCCGTTTTGCGAATAAATCGAGATCACATCATCGGCCTGTTCGTTGAGGATTCCCGACAGGATCGCATATCCCTCGCCCCGCAGATTCGCTGCGATTTCAGGAGACAAAGCCACCAGCGGGCCTTTGAGAATATTAGCAAAAATCAGATCGTACGGGGCATGAGACTGCAGGTCAGGGTGGTCGAAACCGGCGGCTTCAACGCAATTCACCTGCCCGGACATGCCGTTGGCCTTCAGGTTTGCCTCGGCCACATCCACCGCAACCTGATCGATGTCGCTGGCGATGATGTTGCCGTTCCAGACCCGCGCAGCCGCCATCGCTAAAACAGCAGTGCCGCAGCCGATATCGGCCACATTGGTAGCGGCAAACCCGTCATCCAGCAGATAATCCAGCGCCTTGAGGCAACCCAGCGTGGTACCGTGATGGCCAGTGCCAAAGGCCATCGCGGCCTCGATCAGCAGCGGGATGCGCCCCTCGGGCAGTTTGTCTGCGTCATGGCTGCCGTAAACAAAGAACCGGCCAGCCTCGACCGGGGCCAGTTCGCGGCGCACATGGGCGACCCAGTCGGTTTCGGGCAGTTCCGAGACAACAAAGGGCTTGGCCTCGAACGCGACCGCCAGAACGGCCAGTGCAGTTTCGTCCGGCGCTTCGGTGAAATAGCCACCCACTTCCCACAGGCCCGAGCCATCCTCGACCTCGAACACGCCGACGCCGGTGGGTTCCGGGTCCAGACGCTCCATCGCTTCGCCCAGACCTTCGGCGGCTTTCTTGCCGGTCAGAGTGGTTAGCGCGGTGAATGTGGGCATGGGGGCCTCCTGTCTCAGTTGAGACAGCGCCTAGGGCCACACGTAGGCAAGGTCAAGCATTTGCAACTACTCCGCAGGTGCCGGAGCGTATTTCGACAAGATGGTCTCGTTACCCTGTTCAGGGTGGCGCGGGATAAGCAGCGAAAGGCCCAGCGACACCAGCGCCATTGCGGCGGCCAGACCAAAGACCGCACCGGGTGACACTACCCAGAGCAAACCCAACAGCGCAGGGAGGAAGACAGCCGCGATGTGGTTGATCGTGAAAGCCACTGCTGCGGTTGGCGCGATATCGGCCGGGTCGGCGATTTTCTGAAAATAGGTCTTCAACGCCAGCGCCAGAGCAAAGAGTACATGGTCGATCACATAAAGGATCGCCGCCAGCAGAACACCCCAGCCGAACCAGTAGATGCCGCCATAAGCTGCGAAGACAATGGCCAGGCCCGTGTATTCGAAAACCAGCGTACGGCGCTCACCAAACATCGACACCGCTTTGCCCAACATTGGGGCCGCCGCCATGTTGATCACAAGGTTGATCAGATAAAGGCTGGTCAGTTCGTGCACTTCAAAACCGAACTTCTCGACCATCATGAAGCCCGCAAAGACAACGAAGATCTGTCGCCGCGCGCCTGCCATGAATTGCAGTGCGTAGTACAGCCAGTACCGTTTGCGCAGGATCAGCTTTTTGGTCTGCGGCGTGGGCGCGTTGAATTGCGGATAGGCCACCAGACAGATCAGCGCCAGCAATGCCGTCACCCCACCTGCGGCCATGAACACAAAGTTATAGGACAGATCAAACCGATCCCAGGTCAGCACGATCAAGCCATAGACAACCGCCGTGGCCGCCGATCCCATGGCCACCAGCCAACCCAGCACCTGCGGCGCGCGGTCCTTGGGTAGCCATTGCAGCTGCAGAGACTGGTTTACCGTTTCGTAGTAGTGAAAGCCGATCGAGCTGAACAAAGTCACGAAAAGCAACCCGCCCAGACTGGGGAACCACGCGGTCACCGCCGTCGCCACGCCCAGCATCATCAGCGAAATCATCGCCAGCACCTGCTCGCGGACGAAAATGATCACCGCGATCACGCCAACGGCCAAGAAGCCCGGAATCTCGCGCACCGTGTGCAGCAGGCCGATATCCGCGCCGTCGAAGCTGGCAACCTCGATGACGAAGTTGTTGAGTAGCGCGCTCCACGCGTTGAAGGCGATGGGCATGGTCAGCGCCATCACGAACAAGAGCGTGATGGGACGGCGCCAGAACGGCAGGCTCTGCGCCTCGGAAAGCGGCATGGGTTTCAGCATGGGACTCCCTCTACGCCTATTTTTGCGGTTTGGCGAGGGCCAAGGACGTGGCGCACATAGGCTCTGCGCAGGCGCAGAGTCAGTAAAAGCTCTGCGGGTCGATATCGACGGTCAGGCGGATGTCACCCTTCAGGCGCAGGGGGGCGATCCAGCGGGCGATGGCGTCCTGAATGGGCGCGCCCTTGGGGGCCTTTACCAACAGTCGCACTCGGTGACGCCCCCGGATACGCGCAATCGGCGCAGGGGCCGGGCCAAAGACCTGCGCGCCGATATCTCGCAGAGGTACATCGTTGCGGGCCATAGCGTTGCCGATATCGAAGACCGGCCCGACCTCGGGCCCCGACAACACGATCCCCGCCATACGCCCATAGGGCGGGACTCCGGCGGCCTGCCGTCCGGCGGCCTCAGCCTTCCAAAATCCCTCTTCATCGCCCGACAGGATGGCCCGGATCACCGGGTGCTCCGGCTGAAAGGTCTGCAACAGCGCCTGCCCCGGCTTGTCCGCTCGGCCAGCGCGACCTGCGACCTGCCGCATCAATTGAAACGTCCGTTCGGCAGCCCGCAGGTCGGCGCCGTGCAGTGAGAGGTCGGCATCAATTACGCCGACAAGGGTCAGCTTTGGGAAGTTATGCCCCTTGGCCACTAGTTGCGTACCAATGACGATATCTGCGTCGCCCTCGGCAATCTCTTCTATCTTGGCCTTCAACGCCCGCGCCGAGCCGAAAAGATCGGAACTGAGCATGGCGATCTTGCCTTCGGGGAAGGTGGCCTCGGCCTCTTCTGCCAGCCGTTCTATGCCCGGACCGACCGGGGCCAGTTTACCCTCAACCCCGCAGGATGGGCAGGCCTCGGGCATCGGCTTGGTCTCACCGCATTGGTGGCACATCAGTCGTTTCAGGAATCTGTGCTCCACCATCCGCGCATCGCAGTGGTCGCAGGCGATCTGTTCTCCACAGGCCCGGCACAGCGTCACAGGTGCATAGCCCCGACGATTGATGAACAAGAGCGACTGCTCGCCCCGTTCGATCCGCTGCCGCACCGCCTGCCGCAGAGACGGGGAAATCCACGTCCCCGGCTGCATCTGCTCGGCCCGCATGTCGATAGGCTTCATCTCGGGCAGCACCGCCACGCCAAACCGCGATGTCAGGTCGAGCCGTTCATATTTTCCGGCCTCGGCATTGGCCCAGCTTTCCAGTGACGGCGTGGCACTGGCCAAAATCACCCGCGACCCGCAAATGGCTGAGCGCAGAACCGCCATGTCGCGGGCGCTGTAGTGCACGCCGTCTTCCTGTTTGTACGAGGTGTCGTGTTCTTCATCGACCACCACCAGCCCCAGATTGCGGAACGGCAGGAACAGCGCCGACCGCGCGCCCACCACCAGTTGCGCATCCCCCTGCCCAACCATCCGCCAGACCCGGCGACGTTCCGTCATAGTCGCACCTGAATGCCATTCCGCCGGACGCGCGCCAAACCGCGCTTCGACCCGAGTCAAAAACTCGGCGGTCAGGGCAATCTCGGGCAGCAAAACCAGCGCCTGCCGCCCCATCCGCAAGGTCTCGGCCACCGCTTCGAGGTAAACTTCGGTCTTGCCCGATCCGGTCACGCCTTTCAGCAGTGTTGTGCCATAGTCTCCGGTGCGCTGTCCGGCCTGCAACCTGGCAACCGCAGCCGCCTGATCCTCGGTCAGTTCTTTGCCCGGCAGGTCCGGGTCCAGATGTGGATAGGGTAGATCGCGGGGGCTGTCCTCTTCCCGCACCCCACCCTGTTTCACCAGCCCTTTCACAACGGAGGACGTCACCCCCGCCTGTTCGGACAATTCCTTCAGCGTGAAAGCCAGCCCGCCATAGTCGCGCAGCACTTCCAGCACACGGGTCCGCGCATCGGTCATCCGATCCGGCTCGCTATTACCTAGGCGGTAAATCTTGCGCATCGAGGGCGGATCACCCAATCCCGGCGCGCGCGTCGCCAGCCGCAGCATCGCGGGCATCGGCGTCAGCGTGTAATCGGACACACGACCCAGAAACACCCGCATCTCTTCGCGCATCGGTGCGACTTCAAGCACCCGGATCACCGACCGAGCCTTGCTGATGTCGAAGCCACCTTGCCCGGGCCCCCAAACCACGCCCAGCACCTTTCGCGGCCCCAAAGGCACTTCGACAAAAGCACCCAGAAAACACCCGCCCTCGGGTGCTTTATAGTCCAACGTCCGGTCCAGAGGCTGCGTTGTCAGCACCGCAACCAGCTCTCCTTGGTCGAAAAATCCGTTAGCGCTCACTGTATATCCTTTGCAGGGGGTTCCAGCATGGGTCTCTTTGAGGTAAAGCCATCCGCGACCAAGGCCAACCCATCAAAGGACTGCCCTCATGAAATTCTTCGTAGACACAGCCGAGATCGAGGCAATCGCCGAACTGAACGATCTGGGCATGGTGGACGGTGTGACCACCAACCCGTCGCTGATCCTGAAATCGGGTCGCGACATTCTGGAAGTAACCAAAGAAATCTGTGATCTGGTCGATGGACCCGTCTCGGCCGAAGTCGTCGCGACCGAGGCTGACGACATGATCGCCGAAGGCCGCAAGCTGGCCAAGATCGCTCCGAATATCGCCGTCAAGGTTCCGCTGACCTGGGCCGGTCTGAAAGCCTGCAAGACGCTGACGGACGAAGGCCAGATGGTCAACGTGACGCTTTGCTTCTCGACCAACCAGGCGATTCTGGCAGCCAAGGCAGGTGCGACCTTCATCTCTCCCTTCATCGGCCGCCTGGACGACATCAACCTCGACGGCATGGACCTGATCGCCGATATCCGTCAGGTCTATGACAACTACGGGTTCGAAACCGAAATCCTGGCCGCGTCGATCCGCACAGTGAACCACGTGACCGACAGCGCCCGTATCGGTGCGGACGTGATCACCGCCCCGCCCGCCGTGATCAAGAAACTGGCCGATCACCCGCTGACCGAAAAGGGCTTGGAAACCTTCCTGGCAGACTGGGCCAAAACCGGTCAGAAAATCCTCTGATCCCATGCGCGACCGCGCGGCGCCGTCAGGTGCCGCGCCCGGCCCAACTGCAAAACCTGATCCTTTGATCAGGGCCTTGCAGGCGGGAGCGTTTCCGACACACGCCCATACGAAATCCACTTTTGCCTGCAATTTTCCCAAGGCAAATGCCGCATTCCGTGTTATAAGCCGCTCAACAAAAAAAGACCGGACGGGACATGAGCAGTAACACCAAACTTAAGGACAATCTCCGCGCCGCGATTCTGGCAGAACCAGACGCCGTGCTGGACGACAAGGATCTGATGCAGGCGCTCGTGGCCGCCAATGAACAGGCGCGCGGTGACAATGTTATCGACCTGCGCGGCATCGCCATGCAACGGCTCGAGGCGCGGCTTGACCGGCTCGAAGACACGCACCGCTCGGTCATTGCGGCGGCGTATGAGAACCTCGCTGGCACCAATCAGGTGCATCGCGCCATCCTCCGCCTGCTGGAACCCGTCGATTTCGAGGATTTCCTGGCCACACTTGGCAGTGAAATTGCCGATATCCTGCGGGTGGACCACATCACTCTGGTTCTGGAAACAACGGTCCGGCAGGAAGACCCCGCTATCGAAAAGCTGGGCGGTGTGCTGACCGTGGTCGAACCGGGTGCCGTCGATGCCTATCTCAGTCAGGACCGCGGCGGACCGGCACGGCAAGTTGTCCTGCGCCCGATTGCACATGCTGAACCCCGGGTGTTCGGCACCATGGCAGGTCGGCTTCGTTCCGAAGCCTGTCTGAGGCTGAATTTGGGTGAGGGCCGCCTGCCCGGCATGATCGTCATGGGCGCCAAAGACGCCAACCACTTCACTCCGCAACTGGGCACCGACTTGCTGTCCTTCTTCGCTGGCGTGTTCGAACGCTCGATGCGCCACTGGCTGTCGTGAGCCTGATCTCCCCAGCCTGCCGCGATGCGCTACAGCATTGGCTCGACAGTCTGGGGGCACTGGCAGGGCGGTCCGAGAATACACAGACCGCCTACCGAGGTGATGTCACCGATTTCCTGTCCTTCATGACGCTGCACCACAGCGAACGTCAGGGACTGGCCGCGTTGGCCCGGATCACCGTGTCCGACATGCGGGCATGGATGGCGGATCAACGGGCCTCCGGCGTCGGCGCGCGGTCACTGGCGCGCAAACTCTCGGCCGTCAAAAGTTTCTACCGCTGGCTGTCCGAGCGCGAGGGGTTCGAACCGACGGCCGTGCTGTCGACCCGCGCGCCAAAATTCACCAAGAAACTGCCCCGCCCTCTGGCCGAAGATGCCGCCCGTGCCTTGATCGAAACGGTCGAACTGCAATCGACCAACGATTGGGTCGCGGCCCGAGATGTGGCCGTGGTCACACTGCTTTACGGCTGCGGGTTGCGTATTTCTGAGGCCCTGTCCCTGACCGGCGCCGACGTGCCCCTGCCCGAGTCTCTGCGAGTCGTCGGCAAAGGCGACAAAGAGCGGATCGTACCCGTCCTACCCGCCGCCCGCACAGCAGTGGATCGGTACCTGCAGCTATGCCCTCATCCGCAGGACAAGGACAAGGCCCTGTTCCGTGGTGTGCGGGGCGGGGCGTTGAACCCACGTGCCATTCAGGGCGTCATGGCCAAGGCGCGGATGCAGCTTGGCCTGCCTGCTACGGCCACACCGCACGCTTTGCGGCACAGCTTTGCCACCCACCTTCTGTCCGCCGGGGGCGATCTGCGCGCGATTCAGGAATTGCTGGGCCATGCATCGCTCTCAACCACCCAGACCTATACAGCCGTCGATACGGCCCGGTTGATGGAGGTCTATAATCGCGCCCACCCCAAGGCGTGATGTTCTCGCATTGTGACGTCACCCATTCATCTTAGTTCGGCTTTTGGTTTGCATCTGGCGAACGCATCGGTCATGACACCCGCATGACCCTCAGATTCAAAGCGCTTTTTGTCCATCTCTTCACCGCTACCGGAGCTGTTTTCGCGATGCTGGCCATGCTGGCCGCTGTCGAAGAGAAATGGAGCCTGATGTACCTGTGGCTGGTGGTTTCGTTCATCGTGGACGGTATCGATGGCCCTCTGGCCCGGCATTATCACGTCAAGAAAAACGCGCCCGAGTTTGATGGCGTATTGCTGGATCTGATTATCGACTACCTTACCTATGTGTTCATACCGGCTTATGCGCTGTTCAAATCCGGGCTGATGGACGGATGGACCGGTTGGTTCGCGATCATCGTCATCACCTTTGCTAGCGCCATGTATTTCGCCGATACGCGCATGAAAACAAAGGACAACTCCTTTTCCGGATTTCCCGGATGCTGGAACATGTTCGTGATCGTGATCTTCGCGCTCGAACCCAATTTCTGGGTCATCCTGCTGCTGGTGTCACTGCTGTCTGTGGCGATGTTCCTGCCCCTGAAATTCATCCACCCCGTCCGCACGGAACGCTGGCGCGCTGTATCGCTGCCTATGGCCTTTGCCTGGACCTTCTTTGCCGGCTGGGCCGCCTGGGTCGATTTCCACCCCGAAAGCTGGGCGCATTGGGGTCTGGTGATCACCAGCCTCTATCTGGTGTCGGCGGGGATTGCGCAGCAGATCATACCGCAGCGCAAAAGCGCGGATTACAGGACCTCCTGAACCTCAAACTCGGTGCCGTTATGGGTAAAGACGTCACCCTCTTGCAGGCCGATCATGGCCAGATAGATCGGGCTTTGGGTTGAGATGCCCATATAGGTCTTGCCATCCACATCAAACCGCGTAGTTGAAACGCAAACCACAAAGCGACGGTTGTTGAACTTGACCACGGCCCCAGGCTGCACCGTATCAGTGATGCTGAAATCGGTGTTTTCGATCACGTCGATCTTGGCGTGATGGGTATGCACCGGGGCATCAAAAGCCGCCGCCAGATCTGCATTCTCACGTGAGGCGGCGATATCGTCCTTGTCATGCCCTTCCCGGTCATCCAACTGAGAATCCTTCAGGAAAGCGTCGTAATGGGCCTGAGCCGTCGCCAATTCTTGCTCTTCCAGCGACATCAGTCGGTCTATGATGGCCTTCTTACGGCCGGCCGGGTCAGTTGAGGCAGTCATGCAATGCGATCCTTTGAATTCTCTATCTGATACAAATTGAGCCTCAACCAGCCGGATTGCAATAGAATTCCGCTCGTCAGATCAGCAGGCCCGCCGCCCGTTCATGGCGCAGCAGGGCGACCTTGGTCTCAACCCCTCCGTCACCAGAAAAGCCGCCCAGTCCGTTGGCCGCCAGCACCCGGTGACAGGGGATGATGATCGGGATCGGGTTGGCTCCGCAGGCTTGCCCCACGGGCTGAGGGGGCTGCCCCAACTCTTTGGCGATGTCGCCGTAAGTGCGTGTCTCGCCCAAGGGGATAGCGAACATGAGGTCACAAACCTGCTGTTGAAATTTTGACCCGGCCACGCGGTAGGGCAAATCAAACCGCTCCAGTTGACCCTGATCATAAGCCGTCAACTGCGCGGCAGCTTCCTGCAACAAGGGCGTTTGGGATCCCTCGTACCGACCATCCCACACAAGACGCGTGACGGCTCCGTCGGTTTCTTCGACCCCAAGGCAGCCAAACTGGGTTTCAACGGCAATCATCGGCATGATGGCAGCGTTTCAGATCGCCGCCCCCGCTGCAACGAAAAACCCCCGGCCGATGGCCAGGGGGTCTGATCTTAGCTCAGTGCTTCGTTGCAGCGTCCACAGACACCTGCGTGAGTGTGGCGACCAACATCGGGCAGGATCTTCCAGCAGCGCTGGCATTTCTCGCCTTCGGCCTTTTCGAACACCACCGCGACGCCCTCGATTTCCGGTACGCGGAAGGCTTCGGCGGGGGCCGGGTCGCCGGTAACAGTCAAGCCCGAGGTGATGCACATGTCATCCACGTCAAAGGTGGCAAGCAGATCGCGGGTTTCCTGATCCTCGACATGAACGATCGGCGCGGCCTCAAGGCTGGAACCGATTACCTTGTCCTGACGCTGGACCTCCAACGCAGCGGTCACGGCGCGACGCACGCGGCGCACTTTTGCCATATAGGTTTCCAGCACCTCGTTGCGCCAGTCGGCTGGAGTGTCAGGGAAGTCCACCAAATGGACCGAGCTGTCATCGCCCGGAAAGCGCTCCAGCCAGACCTCTTCCATGGTGAAAACCAGAACCGGTGCCAACCAAGTAGTCAGGCGGTGGAACAGGATATCCAGCACGGTGCGGGCCGCGCGGCGGCGCAGGCTGTCACCGTCGCAATACAGTGCATCCTTGCGGACGTCGAAGTAGAAGGACGACAAATCGACCGTGGCAAAAGTGAACACGGCGCTGAACACGCCCTGGAAGTCGAAGGACGCATAACCCTTGCGGACCTGCTCATCCAGATCGGCCAGACGGCTGAGCACCCAACGTTCCAGACGCGGCATTTCCTCGGGCGCGACGCGGTCGGCTTCGGTGAAGTCGGCCAGCGAGCCCAGCATGAACCGCATGGTGTTACGCAGGCGGCGGTAGCTGTCAGCGGTGCCTTTCAGGATTTCCGGCCCGATCCGCTGGTCGGCGGTATAGTCGGTCTGAGCCACCCACAGGCGCAGAATATCCGCGCCGTATTGTTTGACGACCTCTTCCGGCACGATGGTGTTGCCCAGCGATTTGGACATCTTGTTGCCTTTGGCATCCAGCGTGAATCCGTGTGTCACCACGTTGCGGTACGGCGCACGACCCTTGGTGCCGCAGGCCTGCAGCATGGACGAATGGAACCAACCGCGGTGCTGGTCGGTGCCCTCCATATAGACGTCGGCGATGCCATCCTCGGTCCCGTCCTCACGGTCGCGCAGAACGAAGGCATGGGTTGAACCGGAATCAAACCATACATCCAACACGTCGAACACCTGATCGTAGTCGTCGGGGTTGGCGATGCCGTCGAGGATCTTCTCTTTGAAGCCTTCAGTGTACCAGATATCCGCGCCGTCTTTCTCAAACGCCGCCTTGACGCGGACGTTGACCTCTTCATTGCGCAGAAGGTAATCCGCGTCGGTCGGCAAAGCGCCCTTCTTGGTAAAGCAGGTCAGCGGCACACCCCAGGCGCGCTGGCGGGACAGGACCCAGTCCGGGCGCGCCTCGATCATAGAATACAGGCGGTTGCGACCGGTCTGCGGAGTCCATTTCACCAACTCGTCTATGGACCGCAGGGCGCGTTCGCGGATGGTGTCGCCCATCTCGCCCATGCCATCGTCCAGCTTGCGGTCAACGGACGCAAACCACTGCGGCGTGTTGCGGTAGATGATCGGAGCCTTCGAGCGCCATGAATGCGGATAGCTGTGCTTGATCTTGCCACGCGCCAGCAGCCCGCCAACTTCGGCCAGCTTGTCGATGACCGCCTTGTTGGCGTCACCCTCACCGCCCTTACGGGACAGGATGAACTTGCCGCCGAAGAACGGCAGATCAGCGCGGAACGAGCCGTCATCCATCACGTTATAGGTGATGACCTGTTCGAGCATCCCTAGATCGCGGTAAAGCTCGAATTCCTCCATACCGTGCGACGGCGCGCAGTGGACGAAGCCAGTGCCTTCGGTATCGGTCACGAACTCAGCCGCGCGAAAGTCGCGGATGTCGTCCCATTCGCCATTGCCGCCCTCGGCCCCGGCCAGCGGGTGGGTCAGTTGCACGCCCGCCAGCTCATCCGTGGTCACGTCACGGACGCGGGTCCACTGGTCATCGTTCAGGCGCGCTCGGCCCAGAACGTCGGCGGCCAGATTATCGGCCAGCAGGAATTTGTCTCCGACTTTAGCCCAGCATTCGTCAGGCGCTCCAGTGACTTCGTACAGGCCGTAAGAGATGTCCTTGCCAAAAACGACAGCCTTGTTCGAAGGCATCGTCCAAGGGGTGGTCGTCCAGATCACCACAAACGCGTCATCCAGATCGCCTGCATTCACGACCTTGAACTTCACCCAGATGGTGAAGCTTTCCTTGTCGTGATACTCGACCTCGGCCTCGGCCAGAGCGGTTTTTTCGATGGGCGACCACATCACGGGCTTTGAGCCCTGATAAAGCGTGCCGTTCATCAGGAACTTCATGAACTCGTCGGCGATCACGGCCTCGGCGTGATAGTCCATCGTGATGTAGGGATCGGCCCAGTTGCCTGTGATGCCCAGACGCTTGAACTCTTCACGCTGGATGTCGATCCAGCCTTCGGCGAACTTGCGGCATTCCTGACGGAAATCGACGACGTTCACCTCGTCCTTGTTCTTGCCCTTCTTGCGGTACTGCTCCTCGATCTTCCACTCGATCGGCAAACCGTGGCAGTCCCAGCCCGGAACATAACGCGCATCAAAGCCTATCATCTGATGGGACCGCACGATCATGTCCTTGATGGTCTTGTTCAGCGCGTGGCCGATATGCAGGTGACCGTTCGCGTACGGGGGGCCGTCATGCAGCGTAAAGGGCTGGCGGCCCACTTTTTCACGCAGGCGGTCATAGACGCCGATGGTCTCCCACCGCTCCAGCCATGCGGGCTCGCGCTTGGGCAGGCCGGCGCGCATGGGGAACTCGGTTTTGGGCAGGTTCAGCGTGTCTTTGTAATCAGGTGTCTGGATCGTGTCGGCGCACATTGGGGGCGTCCTTTGGATGATCTGGTCGTACTAGGATCGAAGCGGTCGGTGCGAAGTCTCAAACACCTTTGCCCGGCGTCTCAGAGGGTCAGAGCGCCGGGGATATAATTCGAATAATGATGGCCGTCCGGTCATACATGGCCGCGCTTATAGGACGCCCGCGCCTAATGGTCCAGAGGTTCCGCCCCTTGCGGCGAATGGCGCAGCTTGGCCCAGCGGTTGAGCCACGCCAGACCCGCCAGCGCAAGGCCCAGAGCCAGCAGCGAGAACACCCGGATCAGGCCGCCCAGCCCGGCAATGTCGATGAGGAACACCTTGGCCACGGCCAGCCCGATCACCCCCAGACCTGCCTTGCGCATCAGGTCGGATCGGCGCGCCAGCGACTGGTAGAACAGTGCTGCCCCGATCACCAGCAGGGCCATGGTATAGGTGTAAAGTTCGGGCTGGGTCACACCGTTGTCCTCATACATCCCGGCGGCACCCTGCCAGACGTGACGGATCATCAAGCCCAGCCAGACCGCCGCCAAGACGCTGCTAAGCCCCCAACTGGCGCGCTTCAGCCACAGCGGTGTGGCATGGATGCGCCAAACCGAGAACCCGATGGCCAGCGCAGGCAACAGGTAAGCCACCGCCAATGTGTTCAGGACAGGCGGGCCCAGAACCGGCGGCGCGATTGTGCTGAGAAGCGGGTTCGCCTCAGCCAGCGCCTGTGCCAGCCGGAATAGGCCATGCCCGGCAAAGAACGCGGCCAAAAGATAGCGGGCATAGTTCAGCTTGCCGCCCAGTTCGAACCGCTGCACCTGTGCGAAGGCCAGCAGCAGCCAAATGAGCGCGAGCAGACCCAGCCCCCAATGACTGTTGGTGGCACCGCCTTCGCCAAAGCTCTGCAGCCAGCGTTCCAGCAAAAGCGACAGCAGGATACCCCCTGTCGCCCAGGCAGCGCTCTCAAGGAGCAGCGATGCCACGGGGCGGGTCAGAGGACGGATCAACAGCCATCCGATCAGGAACCCGACGGTGGCTGCGCTGTAAACCAGCGCCATCTCGGCCACCGGTGCTGAACTGGCCCAGACAAGACCCGGGTTCAGCACCAGTCGCACCGTGACCGTGAACACTCCGGCCCAAATGAACCAGCTCAACGGAGGCAGGGTGAACTTGCGATCCAGCACGGCGGCCACAACAATCATCACGACCAGAGCAATGGTCAGCGCCGCTGAACTGAGGACGATGACGCAGGCAAAGGTCAAACAGGACAGCGCCGAAAGCGTCGCCAGAGACGCGCGCATCTGTTCGTCGCCATCAATGCGCGCAAAGCGCTCGGCAAAGACAACCATCAGCACGCCCAATGCGATGCCATGCAGCGCCCACGGGTAGGCTCCGATGGTGTCTGCGGGATGCCAGCCGACCTCAAGCGCGATGGCCAGAGCGGGTGCAAAGACAGCAGCCGCACCGGCCCAGACCGCCGGGAATGTGGACGCCTGCATCGAGCGCCACGCTGCGGTGACTGAAATCACCGCGCCCAGCATCATCAGGATCGTGACCACCCACGGGTAATCTGCCTCAGCCGTTTCGGCATAGGTTTCGGCGAACTGGCGCAGCACGATGCCGTCATCCCAGCCATGCACCAGAACGAACCAGATGAGGCCAAGCGCAGGCAGCGCGATTGCGTCCTGCAAGGCCTCGGCCCGCCTGCCCCACAGCATCAGGCCAAGTGTCAGCCCCGCTAGCAGCGCAACTCCCAACCAGAACTCAGCGGGGCTGTCGGCCCAGTGCACCGACAGAATGACGGAACTTACGGCAACTGCGCCAAAACCCAGCCGGGTTGGAAATTCGGGCCACGGGCCTCCCTTTTTGCGACGGATGATCTGGCTGATCATCACGCCGCCATGATCGGGCCAAACACGCCGAACGGGGATAGCAATCGCAATCACCGCCAGCGCCGTGACGCAAATCAGGTAGTCAGGTTCCGTCAAGGGTGAGGACAACACCAGCAACAGGCAGGCCGAATACGCACCGAACAAGGTCAGAACCGAGATCCACGCCCAGCGCCGGACCGTGTCGATTCCCAGACCCAAAACGGCGATCACAAAGAAATAGGCATAAAGCCAGCTAGGGTCCTTGGACGCGCCGCCAACGACGAAGGGGGCCGAAAAGGCTCCGATCAAACCAACGGCGGCCAGTAAGGGGCCGTGAAACCAACCCAAAACCAACCCCAACAGTGCGACAACAACCATCGCAGCCAGCGCGGCTTCGGGGCCGATCAGGTCATAGAGCTGCCTTGCGGCCAGAATGCCTCCGAACAGGGTGACCAGACCGGCGCCGGAGAAGACCGAGGGCAAATAGGCGGTGGCCGAGGATTCGTCATCGCCATACCTGCGGCGGATCACTTCGCCGGCAACGATCAGCGCCGTACCGAATATCAACGCGGCAATCACGCGGGCGGACGGCGGCAGCAACCCGTTATCAACGCCGTATTGAACCAGAAATATCCCCGCCAGCGCCAGCGACAAGGCAGACACCGCATAAAACCAATTCTCCCGCATCCAGGTCGAGAGGGCAGCAAACCGATCCTCGCGAAACACAACGGCGGCAGGCGGGGACTGCTCGGCAGCGGGCCGAGGTGTTTGAGCCTTGGACCACGGGGCAGGCTTCGGTGGCTTGTCCGGTTTCTCGGTCGGTTTGCGCGGCTCGGGCCGGGCTGGCACAGCGCGCGCCTCGGGCACATCTCCGCCCAGCGCGCGGAGTTGCAGTTCAAGCTGTTCGACCCGGCGGCGCAGGCGCGTGTGACCGACAAGCAGAACAATAATGGCCACTGGTATGGCCAACACGATCAATCCGACAAGAACAAGCAGGGATTCCAATGGGCTCTCCGGGTGGTTTCAACGCCAAGCTACCCGAGGCTCGCAGCAGGCAACAGTCAGAAATCCCGGCAATTTACTCATAGGCCTGCGGGCTAAATCCACCCGATCGTCGGGCGCGCGATCATCAGCCAAAGGATGGTCAACACCGCCGCAAATGCCGGAAACCCGCAGGCGAACCAGATACGGAACAGACGGTGATAGACCTGCGGCAAGGGCACGGCGCTGTCAGCCGCCGCCTGCGCCAGCCCGCGCATTCGCACTTGTATCCAAACGACCGGCAGCCAGAACACCCCGGCCACCGCGTAAAGCATCAGCGAGGCCAGAAACCACCGCTCGGTCAGGGACCAGCCCAACCGCCATGCCAGCAGCCCCCCGGTTATGGGCTGGGCAATAACGGCCGTTGTCGTGAACAGCAGATCGGCCAGAACCACCACTCCGGCGGTCTGCGCGATGAACCGGGCATCACCCGAGCGGTGCGCGATCAGCATAAAAAAAGCGATCCCCGCACCAGTGCCCAGCAGGACGCAGGCTCCGATGATGTGCAGCCAACGCAGGATCAGGTCCGGGTCCATCAGCGGCTCTGCAACAGGGGCCAGGCGACAAGCGAGAGCGTCATCGCCGGCAGGATCTTGATCAATGGGCCGAGCGGGTCGAGCCATAGGCCCGGCACCGCGAAACTTGCGGCCAGTAGGTAAACGAGGGCAACGGCAACCTGCGCCAGACAGGCACGCGCCGCCCAATGGCGCCACAGGATGGCCAGGCCAAGTGCGATATCGACGAAGGACCAGAACAGGACGCTGGCAACGGCCAAAGCCATGCCCCACCCGGCTTCGGTCAGAATGGCCGCTGCCTTAGGCAGACTGATCAAGCCAGTTAAGCCGGATAACACCCAGAAGAGGCTCAGCACTGCAACGACCAGAGGCATCAGCAGCGACATCCGCGCAGTCAGACGGTGCTCACGCGAGCAGGTCAAGCCTGCATAGACCTGTGGTAAGCTGTCCAGCGTCCGGCCCGTGACCGCACGGTAGGGTTCGGGGTCACCCACCACACCGTCTGCCATCACTGTCATCGCATTGCTGCGCAAGGGCGAGCGCCACCCCAAATGACCCAACCCGTCGGCACAGGCCGAGATCAGGCCGGTCATAACCTCTGGCACTACCACCCCGGCCCGCGCAGCCGGGAACCCCATCCATTTACGGGTCTCTGCCAGCACTTGGGACAACGAGGCCGGAGTGTCCTCGACCAGATCATAGGTCCCCTCCGGCAAGTCCTGCGCCACGGCCTGCACAACGGCGCAGCACAGGTCCGGCATCCCGACACATTGAACGAGCGTGTCGGGATACGCGATTGGCTGCACCAATGGTACCGCCGTCAGCATCCGCAACAGCGCGGTGCCGCCAAAATCCGATTGCCCGATCACCAGCCCCGGTTTGAGTATCCACAACGCAGCGCCGCTTGCCCGCAGCGCCGCATCCCCGGCGGCCTTGGTGCGCATGAAGTCAGTGTCGGCATCGGGTTCGGCCCCGATGGCCGATATCTGGACCACGGCGATATTCCTTTGCGCGCAGGCCTGGCCCAAAGCTGAAATGGCGGTGTGGTGAACGGTTTCAAGATCATCTGCCGGACCATCCTGCAGTGCGCCGGCGCAGTTCACGACGCAATCAATGCCCTGCAAGTGCTTGTCCCAATCCTCGGGCCGCAAACAGGCCCGCAAGTCACCCAGTATCTGCGGAACGTCCCCAAGAACCTGAGCCCCCGATTTCTTGCTGCGTACAAAGGCCGAGACACGCACGCCCTCAGCCCGCAGCGACCACGAGACCGCGGCGCCGATAAATCCGTAAGCCCCTAAAACCAGAACGTTTTTATTCGCAAGCTGCAATTGGCACTCAATCACTTGAAACTGTTTGCCGCAGCCTAACCGTTGGCCGAAGTTTGACCAGCCGTTTACGCTGCCCTGCGACAATCTTGGCCGTCACGGGTGAAACAGAGACCCGACAAGATACGCGATCAACGCCGCAGCCCCGCCGATCACAAAGGTTTCGAACCCGGATCGCCACCAGGGCGCCAATGACCAGCGGCTCTTGAACGCTCCGATGGAAAAGAAAACGCCCATGGTCATGCAGGCCGAGATCGTAAAGGCTTGATCAAACCCAAGAAGGAACGGCAGCAGCGGCACCATGCCGGCAACGAGGAACGCGATGAAGGTCGCCATTGCCGCCTTGAACGGATGGGGATCAACGCTGCCGAGGCCGTATTCGCCCTCGACCATCAGGTTGATCCAGTTTTCGTGGTTGGCTGTGATCGCATCTGTCGCCTCGTCCAGAACGCGGCCCGACAGGCCCTTCTGCGCCAGAATCTCGCGCACCTCGCGGCGCTCACCGTCGGGGTAGAGGTCGATATGGCGCTCTTCGATGGCGCGGATGCGGCGGATGTTGTCCAACTCGGCCTTTGTACCCGAGTAATTCCCGGCGGCCATTGAAAACCCATCCGCCAGCACGTTGGCCAGACCCAAGGCAACGATGATGAACGGGGACAGCCCAGCGCCAGCAACCCCGGCCACGATGGCAAAGGTAGTCACCGACCCGTCAATGCCGCCATAGACCACATCGCGCAGCACGCCCCGACCGGGTGGCGCATTGATCCGCGCGGCGATTTCTTGCTGGCTGTGTCCGTGATCGGTCATGGCTGGCTCCGGCTTTGTTATGCATGCCAACCGGCCAAAGGGCTTTGCGACAGGTCAAGTTTTGGAAAACAACCCGCTGAGCGCACGCTTGATCATCCCGCGCGTTGAAGGTTTGTGCCGGTCGGAAAATGGCAGCGGTCGGCAGACCTCCATCGCGGCCACGCCAACCCGCGCGCTGAGTGCGCCGTTCACCAGCCCCTCGCCAAATCGGCGTGACAGTTTGCTGAGGACCGATCCGCCCAAAATAGGCTCCAGCAGGTCGTCACCCACGGCCACGGCCCCGGTCGCCACCAGATGCACAAAGACAGTCCGCGTCAGACGCCAACTGCCCAGAAACCCTGCGCGGCCGCCATAGATCTCGGCCACCCGGCGGATCATCCGCAACGAAGCCGCAAGCGCCGTCACAACATCGGCCAACGCCAAGGGCACCAGTGCGGTCACAGTAGCAACCTGCCGGGCGGCGGCCTCGACCTCGCGGCTGGCGGCAGCATCCAGAGGGGCCAGCAACTCGTCTTCGGCCAGGGTCAGCAGGGTTGACGCGTCGAATTGCTCGCCCATCCGTTCGGCCAGACGATCGCGGCCCCATTGGGTTTCGTCGCACCCTTTGTAGAACGCGATCAGGCGGTTGGTCACCGCGCGGGCCTGCGCCAGATCACCCTCGGCCAGTGCAACATCCGCAGCGTGGCGCGTTCCATCCACGCGGGACAGTCGCCCAATAGCCGCCAGTTCCCGCACCGCGATGATCAGAGCAACCAGAAAAAGCGCCCCGATCAACCCCGTCACGACCCAGCCCAAGATGGGCGCGCGCAGCAGCAGTGAATTGACGAAGTCCCAGGCGGCAACCGAGACCACGGCGCCGATCACCGCCAGCGCCAGCCCCCAGAACCACCGCGACAGGGCTGAGGGTTTCCGCGCCGCCAGCCGCGCCGCCACCTGTATCGCCTGCCCTTGCGGTGGGGCAATATCGGGCACTGGCGGGGCCTGCGCCACATCAGCCGCGGGCTCTTCCGCATCCAGATCGATCAGTACCGGACCTCTAGGCATCTACCGCCCCTTCCCTGCGCCAGATATATTTGATGTCCGGCAGGTTTTCATCATTGTCCGCCCCATCACTGCGGGAAATCTCGACAAATCCGTTGTGTTCATAGAACCGCTGCGCACCAAGATTGGCCTGAAACGCATACAGGGACAGCTGTGCCCGGACGGATTTGGCGTGTTGCAGCAAACGCCGCCCAATTCCTTGCCCACGCGCTGCCGGTGTCAGGTACAGCGAGTGGATGTCATCCCCATTCAGCGCCAGAAATCCAAGGATTCCCCTCTCGGCCTCGGCCACAGTGACCCAGTTCTGGTCAATCATCCAGCCGCAAAAAGCGATCGTTTCGGCGCGGGAGTGCAGCTTGGGCATCCAGCCGTTTTCCCGCGAAAACCCGTGCAGGATCTCTCCGATGCTACCGGCATCCGTGCTGCGGGCGGGGCGGAGGGTCACTGTCACAGGCGGTCTCCGATCAGGAACTGCGCGGCGCGGTCCAACCGAATATGCGGAGGGCCGTCGCCGGGGCGCAGGGTCAGATGCGCGGGCGCAAAAGCCATGAATTCGAAATCCTCACCCAGCCAGCTTTCGGCCCCGTTGCGGGCCGGGCCCAGCAGATGCGCCGGGTCGTCGGGCAATTCGCCGGGATAAAAGGCCGCCTGTTTGCCGTCCAGCAAGGTGCCGCGTACGCATGGCAAGTCAGCCCCGTTGTGATTGCGGATTTCTTCGGTCGTCGCCCGCAGCGCCGCCAGTGACAGCGCCGCCGTTTCCGCCCCGGCAAAATTGGCACGGTCGCGGGCATCGCGGGTCAGAGCTTCCATGATGTGGGTCAGGCGGGGATGTTGCGTGTGGTGAAGGTGATCGGCCTTGGTGGCGGCAAACAAGATGCGCTCGACCCGTTTGCCCAACAGCAACTGGCTGAGCCATGCGTTGCGCCCCGGGCGGAAGGCCGCAAGGATGTCGGCCATTGCTCGTCGCATATCCTCAACCGCTTGTGGTCCTTTATGGATCGCACCCAGTGTGTCGACCAGAACCACCTGCCGGTCGATCCGAGCGAAATGATCCCGAAAGAACGGCTTTACGACCTGAGACTTATAGGCCTCGTACCGCCGCGCCATTTCGCGGTGCAAGCTGCGCCGGGGCGCGTGTCCCTCCACGTTCAGTGGCGCGAAGGTTAGCACCGGAGACCCTGCCAAATCGCCCGGCAACAGGAATCTCCCGGGTGTGCAATCATAGAACCCGGCATCGCGCGCAGCGCCGAGATAAGATGCGAATTCCTTGGCTAGGGCCTGCGCTTTGGGTTCTTCATGCGTTTCAGCCGGGTCGCTCGTGTTGACCAAATGAAGAAACGCGGCGGCCTCAGTGCGACCGGCGATACGGTCCAGCGTTTCCGCGGACCAGACCTCATAAGACTTGTCCAGCAGAGCCAAATCCAGCAGCCATTCTCCGGGATAGTCCACGATATCCAGATGGATGGTTCGCGGCCCCTGCAGGCCGGAAAGCAGCCCGGAAGGACGAGCCTTGAAGGACAGGCGCAGCTCGGACACGGCGCGGGTGCTGTCGGGCCAGTGCGGTTGTAGGCCGGTCAGGGCGGCCAGATGGTTTTCGTAGTCGAACCGTGGCACAGTATCGTCCGGCTGCGGCTGCAGGTAGACGGAATTGATGCGACCTTCCTGCTGCGCCACCAGACCGGGCATCCGCCCCCGGTCTAGAAGGTTCGCAACCAAAGAGGTTATGAACACCGTCTTACCCGACCGGGCCAACCCGGTGACGCCCAGACGGATGACTGGTTCAAACAGAGTTTCAGACACACGGTCACCCACGGATTCAACACCGCGCACAAGACTGTCTGCCAGGGATGAGATGACCAAACTGTCGCCCCGCTTTTTTCGTTTCGCTCAAGATAGGTAGAGGTCGCCGCACTTGCCAGAGCTTTCCCACCCTTGCCCCTTTTCTCGCGGCAGGTTACCAGCGGCCCATGCCCAGATACGCGCTGAAAGTCGAATACCAGGGGGAACCGTTCGCCGGGTGGCAGCGGCAAAAGGAATTGCCGTCTGTGCAGGGGGCAATCGAACAGGCCTTGTCGCGCATTCAACCCGGAGAGCATACCATCGCCGCCGCCGGCCGCACCGATGCGGGCGTTCATGCGCTGGGTCAAATCGCCCATTGCGATCTGGTCAAGGACTGGGACCCGTTCCGCCTGTCCGAGGCGCTGAACTATCACCTCAAGCCGCAGCCGGTGGCCATCGTCAAAGCCGCACAGGTTGACGATGACTGGCACGCCCGGTTTTCAGCGCTGGAGCGACAATACCTGTTTCGCATCCTGATGCGCCGTGCCCCTGCAACCCATGACGCCGGACAGGTCTGGCGGATCAATCATCGGTTGGACGTCGACTCCATGCAGGCTGGGGCGGATACGTTGATCGGTCGGCATGATTTCACCACTTTCCGCTCCTCCATCTGTCAGGCCGCCAGCCCGGTCAAAACGCTGGATGAGTTGCGGGTCGAAAAGGTTCAGGGATTTTCCGGCCCCGAGGTGCATTTCCACGTCCGCGCACGGTCATTCCTGCACAATCAGGTGCGCAGCTTCGTGGGAACTCTGGAACGGGTCGGCGCAGGTGCGTGGACGCCCGAAGATGTACGCGCTGCGCTAGAGGCCACCGACCGTGCCGCATGTGGGCCCGTTTGCCCACCGCAGGGCCTGTATCTGGCGCGGGTTGAGTATCCGGAACCGGTATTCGACTAGATCGCGCGCATCAAGAGACCGCTGGCGATCACCACGATAGTCAGTCCCGCCACCAGTTCGATGGTCGGGGCCAACACCGAAGCAAACCGTGTGGCCGAGACTGAAGCCAACAACCCTCCGCGCAGGCCAAACGAGGTCCAACCAACCAGAGTTGTCACCGTTGCCGTGCCCAAAGCCATCGCAAACGCGCCTGCGATGCCGATCATTGCGATGCCCATTTGCCATGTCAGGATCAACACGAACAATGCGCCTGTGCAGGGCCGCGCGGCAATGCCTGCGATCAGCAGCGTGGCTTCGCGAAGGCTGCCAACCTGAGCGACTTCCTCGGCCGTCGGGCCGTGTCGGTGGCCGCAATCGGAACAGACGCCATCATTGTGATCATGGTGATCGTGTTCATGATGGTGGTGATCATGGTGCTGATGCGCGGTTTCGGTTCGATGCCGCCGTGCAAAGCTGCGAATGGAACGGGTCACCAACCAAAGGCCGATCGCGGCAATAGCGGCATAACTGATCGGAGCCATGACTTGCTCGGTTGTGCCCACAAGACTTTCGCGCGACATCTGAAAAATCAGGACACCCGCATAAACCAGCACAACAGCCGTCACCGCCTGCCCCAGACTTGACAGCACGCTGATCGCGGACAGGCGCCAGAAGGCGACGCGACGGCCCAGCCCGTAGCCTCCGATCAGAACCTTACCGTGGCCGGGGCCGATGGCATGAAAAAAGCCATAGGCGAAACAGACTGTTAGCAGTGTTGCGACCGCTTCGGGCTGCTCGGTTCGAACCGCGCGCAAAGCCCGCGCGATCTGATTCTGAAATTCGCGCTGCTCACCCGCAGCCCAGGCGGCAAGGCTGTCAAATCCGCCACTTCCCCAGAACCACAGCAGCAAAGCAATGGTGATGGCAACCGGAACAATCAGGTATTTGGACATGAAACGAAAATCTCGGACGCGAAGCTCTCCCCGACCATCGGGATATCGTTTTCCTCAAGATCATAATCGGCGTCGAGCGTCAGCAGGAATGCCTGCATCTGCGCCAATTGCCCATCAATATCGGGATCAATCCGATCAATCTGGCAGGATGCGGGCCCTGTCACTGTAACGGGGCGCGTCACGTCGTATGCGATGTAGAATGTCTCATCGTAGGCTTTCGCCGTCAGCGAAGATGCAGACACCGCGCCGCCCTCAACCGCACGCAAATGGCTTGTTACAATACGCCCGTCCTCAGTTGTGGCTGTAGGCTCCAACGGGCCGGACAACGCCACCGGAGCGCCATCGGCGAAAACAACCAGATCACCGTTGTACCCTTCAATCCAATGCGCGTCGAAACCCGACAGGACCTGTTCTTCGCCTTCGGTCAAGACGCCATCGAAGTCGTGATCCAGTTTCAACTGTTCAAGTTGGTAAAGCGAGTATAGCTCGTCATAGGCCCAGGTCACGCGCACATGCGTCAACTGGCCGGAGTCGTCCACGATGAACTCAAGCCCGGTGTCGATGTAGACATGCGGGTGCGCCATGGCCGATATCGGCAGGCAACAGGTCAAAAGGGTCACGATACAGCGCATGGGCGAAAGATAGGGGTTCGATCCACGCCCGGCAACGCGTTTCACAGATGACGTGCATAAATCGGCCAAAAGATCAGGCCGGCGGAAACAGGACCAGCGTTTGCAAGGCCGTTCCCACTGGCCCTTCGGTGTCATAGAGCACCGATTGAGACATCCCGATCCCCGAAGGTTGCCAGTGGCACAACGACTCCGAAGCCAACCAATCCGAAACGGGTTCTCGATGGATCTGAACTGTCAGATCAGTATTCATAAACCCCATCTCGGTTGTCGGCGCGTTCCACGAGATACCATTGCCGCAATCGGCCAGCGGGCACAGCGCCTGTATCGGCGATGGAGCCTCTCCCTCCAACAGGGCTGGTACACGCATCCAGACGGTCTTGGGCCCGGCTCCCTGATTGCCGTCCTTCGGATACAACACATCAGAGTGATTGGCGAAGCCGGGCAGATCATGGCGGACCTCGCCGATCGGGAACGGACCGGTCACCGCGTCTTCCAACCGGGGTGGAGCTATCGTCACATTCGGAACCGGTCCCAGATCGCGTCGCGCCAGATGCATGGTCGTCGCGGTGGCGCAGAGCCTGTCATCCAGATCATGCACTGTGACCCGCGTGGTCGCCAGCGTCTTGGTATGGCGGGTGGTTTCCGCCGCCACACGCAGCCCCGCCAAAGGTTGCGGCCGCAGCAGGTCGACGGTCAGACGGGTCAGCATCTTCTCGGGGCCAACCTCGGTTTCTGCCGCCCGCACAATCAGGCCGCTGACCGGCCCTGCGTGGCAGTGATCGGCAGACCATGGTCCGCGCGCCGGATCACAGCCCACAAATGCACCGTCATCGCGCAGATGAAAATAAGCCTGTCGGCTTAGCTCTGATGTCCCGCTCATGGGCTACCTCAAGTATTTTTCTGTTCACCCGACGCTAAAACCGGGCTTTACCTTGGGCCAGAGAATGACTTAGCTGCGGGGAAAATGTCCAGTTCCGCGACGGGACATTACGCAAATTGAAGCAGTGGGAGGTGCGGCATGGCGTTGTTGATCGAAACCGGGTTGTCTGACTGGATCAGCGACAGCGATATTGCTCGCGATATCAAGCGGCTGCATCCCGACGCGGATGTGCGGACACCGGACAGCCTTGGAGATCCTGCCGACATCACCATGATCGCCGTCGTCGGGTTGAGCGACGACCACCCCAATCGCCTGCCGAACCTTAAACTGGTGCAAAAGCTGGGCGCCGGGGTCGAGACCATCGTCAGCAATCCCAACCTTCCCCAGCATGTGCGCGTCGCTCGGCTGAAACCGGACGCCCCCGCGCAGGGCATCGCCGAATGGTTCGTGGCTTACATTTTGCGCCATCAACGCCACATGGGCTTTCACGAGGCTGCCCAGCGCCGCGCGGAATGGCTGCCCAGGGCACCGCTTTATTCCCCCGATACTGTGGTGGGTGTTCTGGGCCTGGGCCATATCGGCGCGCGCAGCGCCAAGATGCTGCGGGCGGTCGGGTTTCAAGTCATGGGCTGGAGCCGTTCCCCCAAACAGATCGACGGTGTGACGTGCCTGCATGGCGATGATGCGCTGCCCGATTTGCTGGGCCAGTGCGATCATGTCTGCGCGATCCTGCCCTCGACCCCTCAGACCGTCAGGCTGTTCGATGCCGGGATGCTGGCCGCGATGAAACCGGGCAGCCAGTTACTGAATGCCGGTCGGGGTGATCTGATCGACGAAACTGCGCTGATCGCAGCGCTGGACAACGGCACCCCCGGCCATGCGGTTCTGGATGTGACCTCAAATGAACCGCTGCCCTCGGACAGCCCTCTCTGGGCGCATCGGGGCGTCTCCATCACACCGCATGTGTCAGGCTGGCACCTGGGCGAGGCACTGTCAGATGTAGGCGAGAACTTTCAGCGGCTGGCCGCGGGAAAACCCCTGCTGCACGAGGTTGACAGGGCGCGCGGCTACTAAACCTTAATCAGGGTGTCAGGATCCAGTTGCCACCCGCATCGCGGCAGCGACGGGTCCGGACCTCTCGGGTCTGATCAGATCCTTCGGGCTGAATAAAGTGCTGCAGATGAACGCAGTTGTCCCGCACATCGCGGACACGGATTGTGCCCTTGGACCCAGACGCGTCATTCACCCAGGTGCTTTCTTCACCGACCTGGGGTGTCCCGTCCGCAAGCATCGCATCTGCAGTCAAGTTCACGACTTCGAAGTCTGCAGGCGTCAGCCCCATTTCGGCAATAATTCGTGAAATCGGCTTAGCATGGACGACCGCCGCCGCTCCAAGAACAATAACCGCCGCCAGTGTAGAAGAAATCCAGGCTCTCATGATCGCCTCGCCTTGCTGAAAAAGATTTGCATTCAAGATTATACCGCCAGCGAACCGGGGCCAAGCCCCCGTTAGGCGACCTTCAAAGTACTCCGAACAAACTTTCGCGACCCTGGTTACCGTTCCGCCCCCACAGCGGGTTTTCCGAGATCTTCTCGCAATGCATCGTGGAAATGCAGCCCGGCGGCGATAGCGACCGCCCCGAAGCCGACCCGCAGGCACAAGGCTTGCTGTTCGTAGTCGAAAGTGAAGTGACGCTGACACTGCGCGGCGAGGTGCAACAGCTGGACATATGCGGATACGCATGTATTCCGGCCGACTCTGTATGGCACCTGCACAACAGCACCAAAGCAACCGCCCGTTTCCACTTGGTCCGCATAACCTATGAGACCATCCACGGCATGCCCGCCCCGATCCGATCATCACCAATGAACGCGACGTGACCCTTGTTGAGGTGTCTGGCACCGAGGGCCGCTGGTCCACCACCCGCTTCGCCGACTCACGGGACCTGCGCCACGACATGCATGTGGATACCGTCAATTTCGAATCCGGTGGCGTGTTCCCTTTTGCCAATACACACGTGATGGAACATGGTTTTTATGTGCTTGAAGGCAAAGCGGTCCGCCGGCTCAATCAGGATTGGGTCGAAGTCGAAGCCGACGACTACATGTGGCTGCACGCCTTCTGCCCGCAGGCGTGCTATGCGGGCGGGCCGGGGCGATTCCGCTATCTGCTCTACAAGGATTAGAAACGCCATATACCGCTGTCGTTGCCTAAACGCTGACGTCAAATTGGCTTTTTCCGGTGCGGGGGTTCACAGAAGCGCTTGAATCTGGTGAAATAACACCGGTTTTTAGCACTGGAGATTGTTCAATGGTACTGCGCGGATCGATGCTGGCACTGGCAGCTGTAATTGGCCTGATGGCCCTGGAGGCAACCCCCGTTGCCGCAAAAGAGGAAACCAAATCGGTATTCGTCATGAGCCGCACATGGGCCGTTACGCAAGTCTCGGATGCTCCGGTCGTGTATCGCGCAACCCGTGACAACAACAACCTGAACCCGTTTGGTCCGCCGCCGCGCCTGCGCACCATCCAAGCCATTGCGGCTATCCAGGCGGCGACCGGCTGCAAGCCGCTCCGGGCCAGCATGTATCAGAACATTTCGGGGCAGTTCTTCTCGCAGGTCAGCTGCAACTGACCTGAGGTCGAAACGGCATTGAGGTCAGCGCAACCCGCTGCCATAGCTTACGCATGAAACTTGCGATCAACGGATTCGGCCGCATCGGCCGCACGATCCTGCGGCAGCTGCTGGCCTTGCCGCAGGACAGTGATGTTGAACTGGTGCTGATCAACGATATCGCGCCGCTCGAAACTTGTGCCTATCTGTTCAAATACGACAGCACCTTCGGCCCTTATCCTGGATCGGTCGAGGCCGGTGACGAGGCCTTGGTGGTCGACGGCCATTCCATACCGGTCACCCACAGCCCGGATTTGTCACGTGTGGATCTGACCGGGGTCGACGTCCTTATGGATTGCACCGGTGTTGCACGTACCTCGGACGTGGCCAGTCAGGGGCTGACCGCGGGGGCAGGCAAAGTGCTGATCTCCGGCCCTTCACCGGCCACCGAGGTAACTATCGTTCTGGGTGCCAACGAGGATCACCTGGGCAACGCCCGGATCGTATCGAACGCGTCCTGCACCACCAACGGGTTGGCCCCGCTGATCAAGATTCTGGACGGGATCGGAGGCATCGCCTCGGCCCATATGACAACGATCCACTGCTACACCAACAGCCAGCCCATGGTGGATGCGCCACGTGGCGATCTCGCCCGGTCACGGGCGGGGGCGTTATCCATGGTCCCCACCACCACCAGCGCCACGCATCTGATCGATGAGGTCATGCCCCACCTCGCAGGCCGTATCTCAGGCGCGGCGGTGCGTGTTCCAACCGCCAGCGTGTCCGCAGTCGATCTGGTCGCGACCTTGGACCGCGGCATGTCGGTCACCGAGTTCGACGCGGAACTGCGCAAAGGCGTCACACACTCTTCCGTTCTGGGCTGGACAGACCACCCGCTAGTTTCGTCAGACCTGCGGACCAGACCGGAATCACTGGTCATCGCCGGCCCCGAAACGCGAATGATCGGTGACCATCAGGTGCGCGTATTCGGTTGGTATGACAATGAATGGGGCTTTTCTGCACGCATGCTCGACGTTGCCCGCCTGATGGCGCAACCCTGACCCTTGCGATACCGCAGCGGGCGGACCTGGCTAGCGCGGCCATCGGGAAATTCCAGCCCAGAGCGATCATGAGAACGACCACACTGACCCTGATTTATGATCTTGTCCGGTTCGCCCGCAATCTCGATCACATCGCCAAAGGGCGAGAAAACCTCGGCGATCAGCGGCGCAACAACGATCCGGCAGCTCACGAGAGCAATACGTCCCACAAACGAAAATCCGCGATCCGTTCAACCTGACGGCAAGCCTCGGCGGTTTCCGCATCGCGGTCCTGCTCGATCCTCTATTGAAGCGCCTGAAAGAAAGACGCCGTGTCGTGATCGTGCACCACGATGATGAATGGAAAGCCAAACTTCACGGTGTAGCGCTGTTTCAGATCGTGATAGTGACGCGCTCCTGATCCGTCAAAGCATCCAACCCGCCGAGGCCTGTTCGGACGAACTTTCCTGCGTCCACCGCTTGGCCTGAGCCAGCTTGTCCGCCAAATCAGGTTGCCCGGTCAACACACTCAGACGCTCATCTTCAGAGGCCGAGCGGAACACGCGCGACAGTGCATTGTGCATGCCACCCGCATTGTCACGAACCAGTCAAGATTCCAAATCAAAGGCTTTTTCCGCAATCCAGCGTTTACGGCACAATCAATTGATCCCGCCCGTCGGTCTGCGTCCAGTAGGGCAGATCACCGGCAGTCGTGTCGGCCACATAGTCAAAACCGCCTTCTTCAGCCACCAGCCGAATTGTATTGTTAGAACAACACCCATTACACCAATCACGCGGGCGTTCACCCATAACTGCGACATGCAGTCGGAAGGCCTCGGTTTTCTGCGCGTGCTCTTCGGCCTCAGGCACATCCATGCGCTGGACCCATTTCAGGCCGTGGCTGGCCATATCCCAGCCTCTCGCATTATTCACCGCCACTTGATCCGGCGACCTCACCAAAGCCGTCACCACGCCGTAAACCGCGATCCGCAAACCCTAAATAAACCGTAGCAGACGTCAAAACCCTGCGCGCGACCCGTATTCTTAAATCGGTTCCTTACTCCATTTCCGCCGCTCGGGCCATGTCACGGCTCCCACGACTTCGGACAGAAGAGCATCGGACGCCGTGTCGCGGTGCAGGACAATGTGTTTGCCGCCCACTTCGTAGTTCAGCACGGTTTGCACGGCCGACTTCTCGCCCCCGCTCCGCTGGGCGTTGGGCGGGTTGGTTCCATGCCCGGTCAAGTCACGAGCGTATCGAGGCGGCTACGTAATATCTTCCGTTCCTGTACGTTTCTTCGGACATAGCCCGGAAATGCGATTTTGATTGTCGGACTAATCCGAGCGCTGTTTCCGGTTCTTTCGGCATTTCCGCTGTTTCAAACTTTGCGCCAGACTGCGAAATAGCTAAAGGCAAATCAAAGAAGACCCCGTGGCTTGCTATCGGGCAACCCACGTTCTGGAAACGGCGCGCGATTGCCCGGCGAAAGGGCTGAAGATCGCCCTGAACGACGTCACCAAGGAAACCGGCTGCAAACTGGCCGAGACCGAAACCAATTCCGACGCCTGGATCAACAACCCGGCTCTACCGCAAAAAGACTTCAATACAGGCTCATTTAAGCTTGTTTTCTTTGCCGAGACTATCTGCGCACCGCAGGTCAGGCCACCGAGGACCCACTGCTTCCGGATCAGGTGCCGACCTGTTTAGGCATGTTTGACGCGGATGCGCCCTACCACGTGCCATTGTTGCCGTTACCCTCGGGCTACTCGATCCATCGGGGCAGTTGAATGCTACCCACAAAGCTCCCGCCCGTCGGCTGCCCCTGACGGAGCACCTCCCGTTGGACCAAGCGCCACGCCTTTCAGGCGTGGCGCGGCAGGTGCTCTGCGGTGCATTCTATCGCATCCAGAAATTCCTGGTCGCGCCTGAGAAGATGCCGAACCACCTGGCATGGTTCAAACGGGAAAGCTGCGAGACCGGGCTGAGCGGCGCCGTGCTTTTGATGGTGGTTTACTGTGTCGAAGGTGAGCTGTATCTGATCGATGCTGAAAAAACCGATCTGGAATTGTGCCAAGGCGTCGTGATCCCAGAAGCTATTCTGACCGCGGACTGGCTGATCTACGACTTTCCCTGCAGATCAGGGCTGAGTAAGCGACCTACCCTACTGATGGAGCTGCAGGTGGCGATGGGCTGGAGCCATAACCAGTTCTTCACCGGCCGCACTATGATGCTGCATCTGGGGGCGTTCACCGCAACGATCGTGATCGCCAATCTGCGCTCGCCCCACGACAATTACCTGATGCTGCCGGTCGTGTTCCAAATGCACCACCCGCTGGCGTTTGCGACCGAAAACAGCTGGATCATCGCCACGCTGGTTTCCTGATGGGCGTCACCATCCGGCATTACTTCAACACGCGCCCTGCCTGCGCAGGGGACCCGACCTGGATCTGGGCCGTCACCACCATTTTGTTCATCGCCTTCAAACCGGTGTCGAAGGGCATTTAGTGGACTCCAAAAGGTGTCTTGCTGGGAACCGCAGGCACCATTTTCCGAAATGCCAGACAAATTAACTGCAGGTAGGTGTCACCCACGCTGTGCCGACCGCCGATGTGGTCGACGTGGAGCCCGAAGATCGCGCCGCAATCATTCTCTTGCTCCAAAATGCCGGGTCTTGACCACAACAGGCCCCTAAATTCAGCTTTGTTTACGATAATCTCTTTCCCTGCATAGAAACTGATGCTCTAACATGAATGCAATGAGCCGTTGCGTTTCATAAAACGGTGAAACTGATTTCGACTTGGGGCAGTTGGAGCCATTCGATGCGGGTAAGCAGGCCACGGGCCTTTGTGAACTACTGTCTTCTTGGCATGGCTGCCGCCGCTTTTCCCTCGTCACTGGTCGCGCTTGAAACGACGCTCTCGGTACCCGGAGCCCCGAAGGCGTTGATTGAACGCATTGAAGAAACGTCCTCGGTTGCAACCGCTGAAAACAGAGGCCTGGATACGCCGCTGGAAATCCTGTCCGCCGCTTTGTCGGATTACCGCACCATCGTTCAGATTTTGTACGACGAAGGCTATTTCAGTCCGGTCGTCAGCATCAAACTGGACGGGCAGGAAGCAGCGGACATGAGCTCGCTTACCGTGCCGAACGCAATCAACCGCGCTGTTATCACGGTAACTACTGGTCCAACCTTCACGTTCGGCACCGCCATCGTTGAACCCGTCGCGCCGGATACCGTCCTGCCCGAAGAATTCGCGCCCGGCAAACTGGCCACGACCGGCGCCATTCAGCAGGCGGCCTCGGCCGGGGTGCAGGGGTGGCGCGATACCGGCCACGCCAAGGCCGAAGTCGAAGACCAAAAGGTCATCGCCCGCCATGCGCAGAAACGGCTGGACGCCGAGATCGACCTTGCACCGGGTCCGCGTCTGACCTTTGGCAAGATGATCATCAAGGGTGACACAGATGTTCGGCACCGGTCGATTGAAAAGATCGCCGGGTTCCCGTCAGGCGAAGTCTATTCACCGGCGAAAATCCAGCGGGTCGGCACACGGTTGCGCCGCACCGGCACGTTCAGCGTCGTGTCGATCGAGGAGCACGAAACCCCCAACCCCGACGGCACGCTGGATTTCGACGCCACGTTCGAAGACATGCCCAAACGCCGCCTGACCTTCGGGGTCGAGCTTGCCTCGAACGCCGGGCTGGACGTGACCGCAACCTGGACCCACCGCAACGTGTTCCGCCGCGCCGAACGGCTGCGGTTCGAAGCCGCGCTGCGCAACATCGGCGGGTCCGAGGACCTGGACGGCCGGATCGGCCTGCGTCTGGATCAGCCTGACCGGCTGGGTCCGGATGACAACACCTTCTGGAGCGCCCTGCTGGAGCGGCGCAACACCGAGAACTATAATGTCTCGGTCGCTTCGTTGGCCTATGGTGCGCGGCGAACCTTTTCCGACCGGCTCTATGCCGAAGCCTCGGCCGGATTCCAGTGGTCGGATGCGGATGACGCCTATGGCAGCGGCCGCAAATTTCGGTACTTCATCATCCCGTTCCGCTCGGAATGGGATGAGCGCGACAGCAAGGTCAGCGCCACGCGCGGGTTTTATCTGGATGCACAGGCCATGCCCTTTGCAGGGCTGTCCGGCACACAGAATGGCATTCGGCTGTTCTTTGACGGGCGCGCCTATACCAGCCTGAACACCGGAGGGCGTCTTGTTCTCGCGGGCCGTGCTCAGCTGGGATCGGTGATCGGCCCCTCAGCAAGCGGTGTGACGCCGGATTTCCTGTTCTTCTCGGGCGGTGCGGGAACCGTACGCGGGCAACCCTTTGAAAGCCTTGGCATCCCGGTCAACGGCGGCGTGGCGGGGGGCAAGTCCTTCCTTGGGCTGTCCGGTGAGGTTCGCGGAAAGATCACAGACACAATATCCCTTGTTGGGTTTTATGATTTTGGTACCGTAGACACGTCATCCTTTATTGGCAGCGGAGCCGAATACCACTCGGGTGCAGGTCTAGGGGTCCGTTATGATCTGGGCGGGTTTGGCCCGCTGCGTCTGGACCTTGCCCTGCCGGTACAGGGCGATACCGGCGACGGTCTACAATTCTATATCGGGATCGGACAGGCATTTTGATACGGCGCTGCGCATATCCTTTTGTGACCACGATGCTGATCGTGACTGCCCCTCCTGTGATCGCACAGGAGGATGAGGGCGGAGGCAGTATGCTGGAACGGTTCCTGCAGGACACGCTATCGGGCGACGATCAGAACGTCACCGTCAAGGGGCTGCAAGGTGCCCTTAGCGCTCGCGCCACGATCCAGGAGATCACTGTATCGGACGATGAAGGCGTTTGGCTGACCATCAAGGATGCAGAATTGGACTGGAACCGGCTGGCCCTGATCCGGGGGCGGTTTTCCGTCAATGCCCTGACAGCGCAGGAAATTGACATCGCCCGTGCGCCCGGCACGACGACCAAAGAGGCCCCGCCCCCCTCGGTTGAGACCAAGCCCTTTCAACTGCCCGAATTGCCCGTCTCTGTCGAAATCGGCGAGATTCGGGTGGATGAGTTGTTGCTGGGCAAACCCTTGATCGGGGTTTCTGCCGCATTGTCCGTGACCGGCAACCTGTCGCTGGCCGATGGCACCCTGGACACCAAACTGGACATCACCCGACTGGACCGCGCCGGCGACAGAATCAAGCTGACCGCCGGGTTCCAGAACGCTTCGCGTGAAATCAATTTGGATCTGGATGTGAACGAAGCTGAGGGCGGCCTGATTTCGACCGCGCTGAATATCCCCGACAGCCCGCCGATCGGCTTTACGGCCAAGGGCGCGGGCCCCCTGACCGATTTCACTGCCGATATTGCCCTGAGCAGCGACAAGCAGCCAAGGGTGACAGGACAGGTTGAGCTGCGCGCGGCGGAAACCGGCGCAGCGGACGGCATAGCCTTTACCGCCGATCTGGGTGGCGACCTGACCCCCTTCATGGCCGAAGATCTGGACCCGTTCTTCGGCCCCAGAACGCGGCTTTTCGTGGACGGCCAGACCAAACCCCGAGGCGCGCTGGATGTCTCTGATCTGGAACTGACCACCCAGGCGCTAAACCTGAAAGGTGAGCTGCAGTTGGCTGAAGGCGGCAGTCTGCAGCTTGCAGCCTTGCAGGGCAGGATCACTCCACCGGATGGGAATACCGTAGTGCTGCCGGTTGCGGGCGGGGATACCTCGATCGAGGCGGCACAGATTTCTGCCCTGTTCGATCAGAAGAACGGTAACCTGTGGGATCTGAGCCTGACGGCAGACGCGTTTCAATCGCCGCAGGCGAAACTTGAAAAAGCCCGGATCACCGCGCAAGGCACGTTGGAACAGGGCGATGCGTTCACCGTCATCGGTGATCTGCAGGCTATCGTTGACGGAATCGACCTGAACGATCAGGCGTTGAATACCGCTTTGGGCGAGCGCATCACGCTGGACGGCCAATTCGACTACGGCAGCGATCAGTCTCTGAATCTGTCGGGTTTCGAGTTGGTGGGAACCGATTACTCGTTGGCGCTGGACGCGTTGATCGACGGGCTTACCAGCGGGTTGACGGTAGATGGGTCAGCCGCGCTCGACGCATCTGACCTTTCGCGGTTTTCGGATCTCGCGCAGCTTGATCTGGGTGGAACTGCTTCGGTCAGGGTTACGGGCAAGGGCTCTCCGTTGGAACGGAGCTTTGACGGCAAAGTGGTGGTCGAGGGACGCGATCTGGTCACCGGGCGCGACGATATCGACCCCGTCATCAAAGGCGAGACCACGATCACACTGGATGGCAGCCGTGGCAGCGACGGCATCACCATCCGCGAGTTCGACCTGAACAGCGAAGCCGCGCAAGCGCAGGCCAGCGGTGAGGTCACTACGCCCGACGGCAATCTGACCATCGACGGACAAGCCAGCGTGAATGCGTCGGATCTGTCGGTCTTCTCCGGGCTGGCCAAACGCGAACTGGGCGGTGCCCTGCAGGCGAAACTGGACGGCATTGGCACGGTGCAGACGCTGGAATTCGACGGCACCGCCAGCGTGACCGGACAGGATATCAAGACCGGGATGTCCGATATTGATCCTCTGCTGTCCGGCAAAACCACGATCACTTGGGATGGCGCGCGCACGGCAGATCAGATCGAAATCCGGCAGGCCACGGTCGACGGCAACGCCCTGACGGCGCAGGTTGCAGCAACCGTTGATGACCCCACCGGCAATCTGGCGGTGGATGGCAAGGCGCAGGTGAATGCGCCAGATCTGTCGCTGTTCTCGGGGCTGGCCAATCGCGACCTGGCCGGATCAATCTCGGCAAATCTTCAGGGCAGCGCGGCCCTCGCCAACAAGGTTTTCGACATTCAGGGCGACGTGAATGCAGACGATATTCAGACCGGTATCGAGATAGTCGACAAGCTGGTTCAGGGCCGCACGACTCTGACCGTCGATGCAGTAAAGGGTGAGGAAGGGGTGGATATCCGCACTTTCCGCCTGCAGGGCACAGCCTTGTCCGCCAGCGCATCAGGCAAGCTGGACCGTGACGCCGGCGGGCTGGATTTCAGTGCTCAGCTTGATGATCTTTCCCGTATCCTCACCACGATGTCCGGACCGCTGACCCTGGACGGAAATGTCGCCCCAACCAGATCGGGTATTGAGGGCACCACGCGGCTGAGCGGACCGGACAGTTCTTACGCAGCACTGACCGGAACGGTGGACACGGATGGTACTGCAGATTTGGATTTCGACGCCAAGCTGAACAAGATCGAACGTTTCGCGCCCGAATTCCCCGGCACTGTCGCGGCAACCGGCAATGCCAAACGCAAGAACGGTGTCTGGACCATCGATGGCTCGGCCAATGGCCCCGCCGAGATCAGCAGCACAGTCAAAGGCACCTTTGATGAGACCTCTGGGGAGGCTGACCTGCAAGCGCAGGGTGGCATTAATCTTGGCGTCGCTAACCTGTTCATCTCACCCAACAAAATCGACGGAACGGCACGGCACAATCTGCGCCTGAAAGGCAAGCCCTCACTGAACGCACTCAGCGGTTCCATCACCACCTCGGGGACGTCGCTCGCAATTCCCGATATCGGGCAGACGGTCACCGGGATTAGCGGTTCAGTCGAATTGGCGCAAAGCCGGGCTACGATTTCGTTGAACGGCGGAATGCGGGCCGGGGGCAACTTTACCATCTCGGGTCCGCTGGACCTGACGCCGCCGTTTAATGCCAACATCGTCACCAAACTCAACCAGCTCGTACTGACCGACATGCTTCTCTATGAAACCACACTGAACGGCGAGATTGCCATGACCGGGGCCCTGGCGGGTAACAGCACCATTTCCGGGCAAATCACGTTTGAAGAGACCAACATCAACCTCGCCGCCGCGGCAGGGGCTGTGGGCGCTGCACCGATCCCCGAGATCGAACACATCAACGAAAGCCGGGCTGGCTATATCACGCGCGAACGGGCACGGCTGGTCGTTGAGGAAGGTGCGACCAAAAGCGATTCCCGTATTGCGCTGGGCGTCACCCTTCGGGCGCCCAAGGCAGTTTTCGTGCGCGGTCGCGGCGTTAATGCCGAACTGGGTGGAAACCTGTTCATTGGTGGCACGACAGCGTCGGTTGTACCCTCCGGCCAGATCGAACTGATCCGGGGAAATTTTGACATTCTGGGCCGCAGACTGGCCCTGACCAAAGGCATCGTGACCCTGCAGGGGGACCTGACACCGTATATCGAGTTCGCCTCGTCAACCAGCACCTCTGAGGGCACCGCCACGATCGAAATCGCCGGCCCGCTGGATGCGCCCGAGGTTGACGTCTATTCCGACCCCGAACGCCCGGCAGAAGAAGCACTGGCCATGCTGTTGTTCGGCAATCGTTTCTCGGAACTGTCACCCTTTATCATTGCCCAGATGGCGGCGTCCCTGGCGCAGCTCAGCGGTGCGGGGGGTGACGCGACCAAGGGGCTACGAGACTCGACTGGTGTGGACACGGTGGATATCGGGGCAACCGAGGGCGGCGCCGGTCGTCTGGGGGCCGGAGCCTATCTGAGCGACAACCTCTACACCGATTTCACCGTCAACACCCAGGGCGACACCGAGGTGAACCTGAACCTCGACGTCACCGACAGTTTCACTGTGCGCGGCACTGTTGACGGGCGTGGCGAAACCGGTCTGGGCCTGTTCTTCGAACGGGATTACTGAAGGCGTTGTTTCCGCCGGATGCCAATCGCCTGCCCGACCTGCGGCGCGGCCTCCAGCCCGGCGTGATCGCGGACCATGCGGGCCAGCCGGGCCGCTGCCCAATCCGGGTAAGGTTCTGACCGCCCACTGGTGTGACTGACATTCATGAACAGCGCTTCCTGCGTGGCGCAGATGACGTCGTCTTTTCCCGACAGCATTTGCGCAAAGTAGTGGCCACGTTTCTGGTCTGAATCCAGCATACGAAAGCGGTAATAGAACGGCTCGTCTGGCTGAACCTCGCGCAGGAAATTCATGTGGGATTGTAGGACGTACGGCCCCTGCCCCAGCGCCTTGACCTGCACCTCACCCAGCCCGAGGTGATCGACCATCAGCTTTTCCAGCGCCATGTCGAAGGCCACGCCATAGAAACCCACGTTCATGTGACCATTGTAATCGACCCATTCTGGCAACACCGAGAACCCGCAGATTTCGACCGGCGCATCATAAGGCCCATCATGTCCGCTGAGAGGTTTATTCATCACCAACCTCCTCAAAGATCGCGACAGCCCGCACAAAGCCTGCCGAGGCGCCTTTTATCTTGAACGGAAAGCACGAGATTTCGAACCCGGTGGGTGGCAGACCTTCGAGGTTGGTCAGCTTTTCGATATGGCAATAGCCGATCTCTATCGAGGCGCGATGCCCCTCCCAGATGATCGAGGCATCCTTGGTTTCAGCGTATTCCTGTGCAGTCAGGGGAAAGGGTGCGTCCCAGCTCCAGGCGTCTGTGCCGGTCACGCGTACACCGCGTTCTGTCAGGTACAAGGTCGCCTCGCGTCCCATACCGCAACCTTTCATCAGATAGTCCGGCTGGCCGTACTGCGTGCCCGCCGAAGTATTGACGATCACGATGTCCAGCGGCTGCAGGTCATGGCCGATCCGTTTCAACTCGGCTTCTACATCGGCAGCAGTCGCGACATAGCCATCGTCGAAATGCCGGAAATCCAGTTTCACGCCGGGATTCATGCACCATTCCAGCGGCACCTCGTCGATGGTAATCGCCCGTTCGCCATTATTCATGGTCGAATGATGGTGATAGGGCGCGTCCAGATGGGTGCCGTTATGGGTGGCGATCTGCAGCCGTTCGATGGCCCAACCCTCGCCGCCTGGAAGGTCGTCTTTCTGAAGGCCGGGAAAGAATTCCATCACCTGCTCAGCGGTTTGGTCATGCGTCAGATACTCGATTCCGGGCAACATGATCGGCGGGTCGGACACGATCCCGGTTTCCAGCGGAACCGACAGATCGACAAAACGGCGGGCCATATGCTCCTCCATCACCAAGGTGATGACAGGTTTGGCCGCAAGCAACACTCTGTCAAGGAAAGAAAAAAAGGCGACCCTTGGGGCCGCCTTTCCTGGATTTGTGAGTGTCGGTCTTATTCCGCCGCGACGGTGTCTTCGATCTTTTCGACCCGGATCGCCGAGAACTTGAACTCGGGGATTTTCCCATAGGGATCGATGGCCGAGTTGGTCAGGATATTCGCCGCCGCCTCGACATAGGCGAACGGGATGAACACCATATCCTCGGCAATCGCCCGGTCGGCCCGCGCCATGATCTCAATCGAGCCGCGACGGGTGGTCAGACGGATCATCTCACCCGGTTCGATCCCCATCAGCTTAAGCGTACGCGGGTTCAGCGAGCAGTTCGCCTCGGGCTCCACCGCGTCCAGAACGTTCGACCGGCGGGTCATCGAACCGGTATGCCAGTGTTCCAATTGACGGCCGGTGGTGGCGATCATCGGGTATTCGTCATCCGGTGCTTCATCCGGCGGGATGACGCTGGCCGGGGTAAACCGGGCCCGGCCTTCCGCACGCGGGAAGCCGTCACCGAACACGATCGCCTGCCCCGGGTCTGTCTCGGACAGCGACGGATAGGTGATAGTCTCGGTCTCCAGACGCTCCCATGTGATGTTGTTGAGCGAGTTCATCGTCAACTTCATCTCGGCAAAGACCTGAGACACATCGGTGTAATCCCAGTTCAGACCGATCCGCTGCGCCAGTTCGACCGTGATTTTCCAGTCTTCGCGCGCCGCACCCGGAGGGGTCACGGCCGGACGCACACGCTGTACCTGACGGTTGGTGTTCGACACCGTGCCGTTCTTCTCATAGAGCGCCGAGGCTGGCAGTATGATGTCGGCATAGTTCGCCGTCTCGGTCAGGAAGATGTCCTGCACGATCATCAGGTCCAGCTTGGCCAGCGCCTCTCGGGCGTGGTTCACATCGGGGTCGGACATGGCCGGGTTTTCACCCATGATGTACATGCCCTTGATGTTGCCAGCATAGGCCTGGTCGATGATCTCGGTGACGGTCAGACCTTTCTCGTTCGAGAAGTCGTCCGAATTCCAGACATTGTTGAACTTGGCGCGAATGCCATCGTCAGTCACGGTCTGGTAGTCGGGCAGGAACATCGGGATCAGGCCCGCATCGGATGCGCCCTGCACGTTGTTCTGACCACGCAGCGGGTGCAGGCCCGCGCCGGGTTTACCAACGTTGCCGGTCATCAGCGCAAGGCTGATCAGACAGCGCGAGTTGTCGGTGCCGTGGATGTGCTGGCTGACGCCCATACCCCAGAAGATCAAACCAGCCTTGGCCTGTGCAAAGGTGCGTGCCACGCGGCGCAGCTGATCCGGCTCGATGCCACAGATCGGCGCCATCGCCTCAGGCGTGAACTGGCGCAGGTGCTCTTTCTCTGCCTCCCAGTTCTCGGTCCAGCGGTGGATGTACTGGCTGTCATACAGCTCTTCTTCGACGATCACATTCATGATCGCATTGAGCATCGAGACATCAGCCCCCGGACGGAACTGCAGCATTTCATCGGCGAACTTGCGCATGCCGACGCCGCGCGGGTCCATCACGATCAGCTTGCCGCCGCGCTTGGCGAACTGCTTGAAGTAAGTCGCCGCGACAGGGTGGTTCTCGATCGGGTTGGCACCGATAATGATAACCACATCCGAGTTCTCGACCTCATTGAAGGTCGCGGTCACGGCGCCGGAACCGACGTTCTCGATCAGTGCCGCCACGGACGACGCGTGGCACAAGCGGGTGCAGTGGTCGACGTTGTTGTGCTTGAAACCCTGACGGATGAACTTCTGGAACAGGTAGGCTTCTTCGTTGGTGCATTTGGCCGAACCGAAGCCTGCTACGCTGCGCGGGTCTTGGTCGCGCAGGGCCTTCAGCTTGGTGGCCGCCAGATCCATTGCTTCTTCCCATGTCGCTTCGCGGAAATGGGTCGACAGGTTGCCCGGATCGACGTTCAAACCTTTCTCGGGCGCATCCTCACGCCGGATCAGCGGCTTGGTCAGACGGTGCGGGTGGTGGATGTAATCGAACCCGAAGCGGCCTTTGACGCACAGACGGCCTTCGTTTGCCGGGCCGTTGATGCCCTCGACATATCTGACCTTGCCGTCCTTGACCTTCAGCGAGACCTTACAGCCCACGCCGCAGAACGGGCAGACGCTTTCGGTCTCAGAATCGTAGTCCTTGCTGTCACCCTTCTGTTGGTCGTCCAGAACGGTGGCGGGCATCAAGGCTCCCGTCGGGCAGGCCTGAACGCATTCGCCACAGGCCACACAGGTTGAATCGCCCATCGGGTCGTTCTGGTCGAACACCACCTGCGCGGTGTGGCCACGACCGGCCATGCCAATCACGTCGTTCACCTGCACTTCGCGGCACGCCCGGACGCAAAGGTTGCAGTTGATGCAGGCATCGAGGTTGACGCGCATCGCAACGTGGCTGTCATCCAGCAGAGGGATTTTCTCGGCCTCTTTCGCCGGGAAACGGCTGTCGCTGACATCGTTCAGCTTGGCCATATCCCAGAAATGGCTGGACTTGTCGTGCGCCTCCTCGGGCTGGTCAGCGACCAGCAGCTCCATGACCATCGCGCGCGATTTCTCGGCCCGGTCGCTGTCGGTTTTGACCACCATCCCGTCAGCCGCCGGACGGATGCACGAGGCGACCAGAGTGCGTTCGCCTTCCACCTCGACCATACAGGCGCGGCAGTTTCCGTCCGGACGGTAACCCGGCTGTGGCTTGTGGCACAGGTGCGGGATGGTGAACCCCTGCCCCTTTGCGGCTTCCCAGATGGTCCAGCCTTCGGGCACAGTGACATCTTCGCCGTTCAGGTTGAAGGTGACGGTCTTGTTTGGGCTTGCATCAAGCATGGCTCTGTCTCCCTCAGATTTCGTCAGCGAAATGTTTCATGACTAGGCGGATCGGGTTCGGAGCGGCCTGCCCCAGGCCGCAAATCGATGCGTCGCCCATGACCTGGCACAGATCTTCCAGCAGATCCTGATCCCACTTGTCGGCTTGCATCAGCTTCACAGCCTTTTCGCAGCCTGCCCGGCAGGGCGTACACTGGCCACAGCTTTCATCTTCGAAGAACCGCAGCATGTTCAGCGCGGCATCGCGGGCAGTGTCCTGATCGGACAGAACCACAACGGCAGCAGAACCGATGAAAGTACCGTGCGGTTGCAGAGTGTCGAAATCCAGCGGGATGTCATCCATCGACGCAGGCAGCAGGCCCGAGGACGGACCGCCCGGCTGATAGGCTTTGAAGGTCTGACCTTCGACCATCCCACCAGCGGCTTCGATCACGTCCAGAATGGTCGATCCGGCGGGCAGCAGGTAAACGCCCGGCTTTGCCACCCGGCCCGAGATCGAATAGCTTCGCAGGCCCTTACGGCCATTTTTTTCAGTGCTGTTGAGGCACTCGGGCCCCTCGCGGCAGACTTTGGTGACCCAATAGAGCGTCTCGACATTGTGCACGAGCGTTGGGCGGTTGAAGACCCCAACCTGCGCCACGAACGGAGGACGGTGACGCGGCAGGCCTTTCTTACCCTCAATCGACTCAATCATCGCGGATTCTTCACCGCAGATATACGCACCGGCACCGCGGCGCAGGTCGATGTAACCCGGCTCAACAATCCCGGCCTGTTCCAGCGCGGCGATCTCACGGCGCAGGATTTCCAGAACGGCCGGGTATTCGTCGCGCATGTAGATAAAGCAGGTTTCCGCCTCGACCGCCCAGGCAGCGATCAGCATCCCTTCGAGGAAGACATGCGGCGTGCGCTCCAGGTAAAAACGGTCCTTGAACGTGCCGGGTTCGCCCTCGTCCCCGTTCACGGCCAGATAGCGCGGACCTTCGTTCATGCGAACAAAGCCCCATTTCTTGCCGGATGGGAAGCCAGCTCCACCCAAACCACGCAGGCCTGAGGACAGAACGTCTTCCTGTACCTTCTCCCAATCGCCGCTTTCGCGCAGCTCTTTCAGCTTGGCGTAGCCACCGTTTGTCTCATAAGCGGCAAAGGCTTCGTAGCCGGGCAAATGGGCGTGCGTGTCACTGGCAGCAATTGCAGCCTTCACCTTTTCAGGGGTCGCATGATCGATATGGTTGTGACCGATCTCAAGCACCGGAGCGGTGTCGCAGCGGCCCATGCACGGCGCGCGGACAACACGAACCTCAGCCGGGTCCAGACCGTCTTCCAGCGCTTTTTGCAGCTGCTGAGCACCGGCCATTTCACAGGACAGGGAATCACAAACCCGGATGGTCAACGCCGGAGGAGGCGTCTCACCTTCTTTTACCACATCAAAATGGGCGTAGAAGGTCGCGGTTTCGTAAATCTCGGCCTGTCCGATCCGCATCTCAACCGCAAGCGCGGCAATATGGTCGGCGCTGATATGGCCGTGTTCGTCTTGAATCAAATGCAGGAATTCGATCAGCAGGTCGCGACGGCGCGGGCGGTCACCCAGCAGGCGATGAATTTCTGCCTGCGCCTCATCCGTAAACTGACGGCCTTTGGGCGTGTGACGCCCTTTGCCTTTACCTGACTTCCAGACGCCCTTGGGTGCGCCTGATGGCTTGGTGTCTAATGGTGCCATGATGCCCTCCGATTGAGGCTCCGTGTCTCATCAGAATAACATATCGTCAAATCGCTTATTGCAATCGCACGATAACGACACCTTATCACCGCAAAGACGTCACCACCGCCCGCAAAGCCTCAACCGTGGGCAGCTCCGGATCGCGAGACAAAGTTGCCAGACAAATTGGTTTGCTGACCACGGGATTGACCAGTGGCAATACCTTCGTTCCCTTCAAATCGCCCAGCGCGCTGACCAACACGCGCGGGATGACTGTGGCAGCCAACCCCTCGCGTGCCATGACCATCGAGGCAGTGAAACCACTGGTTTCTGCAACAACTTGCGGGTGCAACCCCTGTTCGGCGAAAATCCGATCCAAAATGCGTCGGTTCTGCATTTGCGGCTCCAACAGGCTAAGCGGGAATTCGGCCACCCGCGCCCATGGGATCGGACCGGTCTCGCTGGTCATGTGAGACGGGATCAACAGTACATAGGTCTCTTGGTACAATGGCTGCACCTGCCGAAGATCGGTGCCGATGCTGTCACCATAGGTGATGCCCGCATCCAAACTGCCCTCATCCAGCCGATGTTGAATCGCTGTGGCCGACATGGTTTCGATTCGCGTAACGATCCGGGGGTGCGCCTGCCGCAATCGTTTGGTCAGGCGGCCAGTGAATGCAGTCGCCGTTGGGATAACGCCCAGAATCAGCGTGCCGGTGATCTCGCCCTTGGCGGCCAGAACCTGCTGTTCCAGCGCCTTGGTTTCGTCGAGGATCCGCCGCGCACGCTGGACGATCATCTCGCCCTCTTCGGTCAGGCCCTGAAATCGGTTGGCACGACGAACAATGGAAACACCCAACCGGTCCTCAAGATTTCGGATGCGCATCGAGAACGCAGGCTGCGAAATCCCGCATTCCTCGGCCGCCTTGGCAAAATGCTGATGCCGCGCCAGGGCGCTGAGGAGTTGGAGGTCGCGGATTTCGATCATTTGGGGTCTTCTCGGTTGGCGGATCAAAATCCATACTAACGAGGTTTTCTATGCGTAGAAATGTGTTGACTGAATGGAAATTCGAAGCCGCACGAAAACTCGGCATACTGCGTCAGAAAGTAAATGGCAGGAGAATGTAACCCAGATTCAAAGTCGTGGTTAGTGCTAAGACGACTTTTAGCGAATGTCGTTTTGGTGCGCAGGAACTTTTTGTAAGTCGATCGCCAAGGAACTGACCCATTTGCACACGTGGCCGTCACGTGTAGCGATGATCCGATCTTCAACGTGGCTCGCTTCCCAAACAGCAACGCATTCCAACCCAAGGCACTCGCTCAAAAGCGCTGGTCGCTCCCCGCCTTGCTCTGCAAAGTCAGAATGACAAAGCGAAAGGACCCCAGATGTTTTGTCCTGTTTGAAGCGAAGGTCCTCCCTGATGACATCGCAACGAGGTTCAACTCGGCCGACTTTCAGCCAATAACCTCTGCTAATAACATCACGACAGACAAAAGATTTGAACAGTACCGGTAGTTCAATCAGATCCTCGATTTTCGGCCGCTCTGAAAAGTAGCCTTCGAGAACCGCAACGAAATACTCTTCCCCCAATTGCCCATAAGCCCAACAGCATTCACCTAACGGAATTTCAACCAGCGCCCCGACTTGCCAGCGTTGCCGTTTTGACGGTTGGCCTCTTTTAGCCCGCATTAAGTTGTTTACGCCCATGCTCCGTGCATCTCACGTCAAACGCCTGCTCTCAATCTCAAAACGAGGCATCCAGTCGCCTTATGTCGAGCGTGCAGAATGCCAGGCCGAAACTGTCGCCGTTCAGGTGTTGAACAAGAAGTGCATGACATCGCCATCCTTGACGATGTAGCCCTTGCCTTCGGCCCTCATCTTGCCCGCCTCTTTTGCACCCTGCTCGCCATTGGCAGAAACATAATCGTCATAGGCGATGGTCTCGGCCCGGATGAAGCCTTTTTCGAAATCACCGTGGATCACGCCAGCGGCCTGCGGCGCGGCGGTGCCGGTGCGGATGGTCCAGGCGCGGGCCTCTTTCGGGCCAACCGTGAAATAGGTTTCCAGCTTGAGCAGGTCATAACCGGCGCGGATCAGACGATCCAGACCGGGCTCTTCCAGACCCATTTCTTCGAGGAACATCTGCGCCTCGTCCTCTTCCAGCAAGCTGATCTCTTCTTCGATCTTGGCGCTGATGATGACATGCGCGTTGCCCTGCGCCGCCGCCATCTCGGCAACTTTGGCCGAGTATTCGTTGCCTTCGGCGGCCTCTTCCTCAGACACGTTACAGACGTAGAGCACAGGTTTGGTCGTCAGCAGTTGCAGCATCTTCCAGGCCTTGGCGTCTTCGGCAGAGACCTCTACCAGACGTGCAGGCTTGCCGCTTTCCAGCATCTCCTGCGCGGCGGACAACAGGCGGTCCTGCTGTTGCGCTTCCTTATCGTTGCCCTTCAGCTTACGCACCAGGTTGGCACGGCGCTTTTCGATGCTTTCCAGATCGGCCAGCATCAGTTCGGTCTCGATGGTGTCGGCATCAGCCACCGGGTCAACGCGGCCATCCACATGGGTCACGTCACCATCTTCGAAACAGCGCAGTACATGGGCGATGGCGTCGGTTTCACGAATGTTGGCCAGAAACTGATTGCCCAGCCCTTCACCCTTCGAGGCCCCCTTCACCAGACCCGCGATATCCACGAAGGTCATCCGCGTGGGGATGATCTGTTTCGAGCTTGCAATCGCCGCCAGATTATCCAGACGGTCATCAGGCACAGCAACGTCACCGACGTTGGGCTCAATCGTGCAGAACGGGAAATTTGCCGCCTGAGCGGCTGCGGTTTTGGTCAGCGCATTGAAGAGTGTCGACTTGCCCACATTCGGCAAACCCACGATTCCCATTTTAAAGCCCATGACAGTCTCCTGAAGCCATTCGAGGGGTGCTTCTATGCAGGTCCGGGTCGATGCGCAAGCCGGACTGCAAGCAACCCGGCCAAGTCCAATCTGCAACATCACGAAAATGTTCACTACCCAGCAGCTTGCCGGGGTTCGAAATCGCACTCTAAGATCGTCGTATAGAACGTTATGAACAAACAAATAGTGAATGGTAGGCATGAAGAAAATTATCGTAACTCTTGCGCTGCTGCTGGCCGCCCAGACGGCGCAAGCACAATCCCTTGTATTTGGCGCCGGGTTCTCAGATTTTTCCGACAGCGAAGCAGATGACGAAGCGGTATTCGCGCTTGAATATCATCACCGCCCGTTTCACGAAGCCACCCGCTTTTCCGCAACCTGGGGCAGCGCCCTGACAGTGGATACCGCAAGCAATGTCCATATCGGCATCGGACTAATCGGCTTCTACACCTTTGCCGACCGCTGGTTCATCGAAGGTAGTGTCATGCCGGGGTACTTTTCCCATAGCGATGACCTGAACGATCTTGGCGGAGAATTCCAGATCCGCAGCCTGCTAGGCCTCGGGTACACTCTGGACAATGGCAACAAGGTGTCCTTTGCAATCACCCACAAATCCAACGCCAGCACGAATAACGAAAACCCCGGCGTCAACTCGGGCCTGCTGCGATACCACTACCAGTTCTGAGGCAATCTGACCCGGCGGGATTGATTTCCGGGCAAAGTTTCTGCACATCAGGTTCAACTCTGAATGCAAGGACTGCAGATGACCCGTATTGACGCTAAGTTCGCCGCCTTGAAGGCCGAGGGAAAAAAGGCCTTTGTCGCATATATCATGGCAGGCGACCCCGATTTCGACACCTCGCTTGAGGTTGTGAAAGGCCTGCCCGGCGCTGGTGTCGACGTGATCGAACTGGGGCTGCCCTTTACTGATCCCATGGCGGACGGCCCGACCATTCAGGCTGCTGGTCAACGGGCGCTGGAAGGGGGCATGACCCTGCAGCGCACTCTGGACCTGGCGCGTGCGTTCCGCGAAACCGACGACACGACACCCATTGTTCTGATGGGCTATTACAACCCGATCTACAGCCGAGGCGTTGATAAGTTTCTGGTCGATGCGCAAGCCGCTGGCATCGACGGGCTGATCGTGGTGGACCTGCCACCAGAAGAAGACGAAGAGCTTTGCCTGCCCGCGCAGGCGGCGGGGCTGAACTTCATCCGGCTGGCGACCCCTACAACCGACGACAAACGCCTGCCCCGCGTGCTTCAGAACACCTCGGGCTTTGTATATTATGTGTCGATCACCGGCATCACCGGCGCGGCCGAGGCTCAAGCCACGAATGTCGGCCCAGAAGTGGCGCGGATCAAATCCGCTACCGATCTGCCCGTGATCGTAGGCTTTGGCATCAACACGCCCGAGAAATCCAAGGCCATCGCCAGCGTCGCCGATGGTGCTGTGGTTGGCTCGGCCATTGTCAGCCAGATCGCGTCAGGCAAACCCGTGGCCGAAGTTCTGGATTTTGTGAAGACCCTTGCCGACGGCGCGCATTCCGCCTGATCGATTGGCATCGAACCCTTTCAACAGACCGCAGCAAGCAACTGACCTGCTGCGGTTTTTTCTCGTCTTCAGACAATTGCGCCATGCCGGATGCCTCAGTAGAAATATGTAACCACTCAACCAAAGGCGCGGTCCCATGCCTGTAATCACCACCATCGAAGATCTCCGGCGGATCTATGAACGCCGTGTGCCGCGGATGTTCTACGACTATGCCGAAAGCGGCAGCTGGACAGAGCAGACCTTCCGCGACAACAGCTCGGATTTCTCGGATATCCGCCTGCGACAGCGGGTTGCGGTGGACATGGCCGGACGCTCGACCGCCTCGCAGATGATTGGAGAGGACGTCGCGATGCCCGTCGCGCTGGCCCCGGTCGGGCTGACGGGCATGCAACATGCGGATGGCGAGATGAAAGCCGCCAAAGCCGCCGAAGAATTTGGCGTGCCATTTACCCTGTCCACCATGTCGATCAACTCAATCGAGGATGTGGCCGAGCACACGACGAAACCTTTCTGGTTTCAGCTTTATACGATGAAGGATCAGGACTATGTCAGCCGCCTCATCCAACGCGCCAAGGATGCGAAATGCTCAGCCTTGGTGATCACGCTGGACCTGCAGATTCTGGGCCAGCGCCACAAGGACTTGAAAAACGGCTTGTCCGCACCGCCGAAACTGACGGCCAAAACCACCGCGAACCTGATGACAAAATGGTCATGGGGCATCGAGATGCTGGGCGCAAAGCGGCGCGAGTTCGGCAATATCGTCGGTCACGTCGAGGGTATCTCGGATGCCTCCTCCCTCGGCGCATGGACGGCCGAGCAATTCGACCCCAGCCTCGACTGGAGCAAGGTCGAAAAGCTGATGGCACAATGGGGCGGCAAGGTCATCCTCAAAGGCATTCTGGACGCCGACGACGCCAGGATGGCAGCTAAACTTGGCGCTGATGCCATCGTTGTGTCCAACCACGGAGGACGGCAGTTGGATGGCGCACTCAGTTCCATCCGTATGCTGCCACAAATCATGGACGCGGTCGGCGATGATATCGAGGTCCATCTGGACAGTGGCATCCGCTCTGGTCAGGACGTCCTCAAGGCCTTGGCTCTGGGGGCCAAGGGCACCTATATTGGTCGCGCTTTTATCTATGGGCTGGGCGCGATGGGGCAGAAAGGTGTGACAACTGCGCTGGACGTCATTCACAAGGAACTGGATACTACTTTGGCGCTGTGCGGCGAACGTAACGTTGGCGATCTGGGGCGGCACAACCTGCTGATCCCCGAAGACTTCGGCGGTCGCTGGCAGGACTGACTTGAACCTAGAAGCGAAAGCTCAAAAAGCCCTTTCCAAATCAAGTGAATCAAGCTAAGGACGCGGCTTCACGCGGGCATACAGCCTTGGAGGATGCCCGCCCTAACATTTGGAGAATTATCATGGCTGGAGAGATTCCTGATCTCGTAGCTCTGGAACGGACGGGGACAGGCAAGGGCGCCGCTCGTCAAGCACGCCGCGACGGCATGGTTCCGGGCATTGTTTTTGGTGGCGATAAAGAGCCGCTGCCGATTCAGATCCCGTTCAACGTCCTGTTCAAGCGCCTGAAAGCAGGCCGGTTCAAGTCGACCCTGTGGAACCTGAAGGTTGAAGGCCACGAAGACGTTCGTGTCATCTGCCGCGACGTTCAGCGTGACGTTGTCAAAGACCTGCCGACCCACCTGGACCTGATGCGCCTGCGTCGGACCACCAAGATCGCGCTGTTCATCCCGGTTGAGTTTATCAACGAAGAAGCAGCCCCTGGCATCAAGAAGGGCGGCGTTCTGACTGTTGTCCGACCGGAAGTCGAACTGCTGTGCACCGCCGGCGACATCCCTGAGAAGATCACCGTCGATCTGACCGGTATGGAGATCAACGACGTTGTGACCATTTCCTCCGTTGACCTGCCCGCAGGCACCAAACCGACCATCGACCGTGACTTCGTGATCGCGAATGTCTCGGCACCGACCGGCCTGTCGTCCAGCGACGATGAAGAAGAAGGCGAAGAAGTGGCCGCAGACGAAGTAGAAGTCGTCGGTCAGGAAGAAACAGAAGAATAAGTCCGGACCCAACATTCCGGATTAAGAAACGGGGCCTTTACCGGGCCCCGTTTTCTTTTGGCCCTTGGGCTGGAAAACAGATGGCATTCCGTGCCATCAACCACGTGCATCGCACAAGGACGAGACTATGAAACTGTTTGTCGGATTGGGGAACCCGGGGTCGAAATACGCCCGCAACCGGCACAATATCGGCTTTATGGCCGTGGACCGGATCGCCGAAGATCACGGTTTTGGTCCGTGGAAGTCCAAATTTCAGGCTGAGACCGCCGAGGGGCGTTTGGGCCGCGAAAAGGTGCTGCTGATCAAGCCGCAAACTTTCATGAACCGGTCTGGTCAGTCGGTAGGCGAGGCGATGCGGTTCTACAAGCTGGACTCGACTGACGTGACCATCTTTCACGACGAGTTGGACCTTGCCCCTGGTAAGGTGCGCGTCAAGGCGGGCGGTGGACATGCCGGGCATAACGGGCTGCGCTCGATCCACGAACATATCAGCCCGGCCTATGACCGGGTCAGGCTGGGGATCGGGCATCCGGGGCGGAAAGAGCTGGTCTCTCCATATGTCCTGAGCGATTTCGCCAAGGCCGATGCCGACTGGCTGGACGACGTGCTGCGTGGAGTGTCTGACGGCGCTGGATATCTGGCTGATGAGGAAAGCGGCAAGTTCATGAACGCAGTTGCCCTGCGCACCGCGCCGCCGCGGTCTTCGAAATCTCCGGCCAAAACACCAAAATCGGACGCCACCCCCGCGCCGGAACCCGAGGTCGACGAACGCTCGGCCATGCAAAAGCTGCTGGACAAGTTCAAATAGGGCTGTTGACCTTGCCGCAACGTCCCAATTGCGGAACCACATCGGGCGGGTTCCAATGCCGCAGGAATGAGGGAGGCGAAAGATGAAGGCTCTGTTCAAGTGGGTGCTGCGCATCCTGCTGATGTTGGTGCTGGCTGCAGTTGTTGTCGGGGTCTGGAAACGCGAAGAGATTCAACGGCTGATGGCTGTGAATTCTTTGTTTTCCGAAGAAAAAATCGTCCACAATTTCTCTCATATGGATGAGGCTTTTCTGACGGTCGATCTGCCGCGCGGCGATGGCCAGACATGGGAGCTGCCCTATGGCCCCGGCTTTGACCTGCCCGACGGCACTGACCAATGGATCGAGGATCGCGCGGTAACCTCTCTGCTGGTGATGCAGGACGGGCAGATCCGGTTCGAAGAATACTATCTGGGCACGTCTCCCGAGGATCGGCGAATTTCATGGTCGGTTGCCAAGAGCTACCTTTCGGCGCTGTTCGGCGTCCTACTGGCCGAAGGGGCTATCGAGTCGCTGGACGACCCGGTCGTGAAATACGCGCCAAAACTGGCGGGCTCTGCCTATGACGGTGCGACGATCCGGAACGTACTGAACATGGCCAGCGGCGTTACCTTTGATGAAGACTACTTTGACTACAATTCCGACATCAACCGAATGGGCCGGATAATAGCACTGGGCGGTGAACTGGATGATTTCGCGGCTTCACTACAAGACGGTTTCGCACCCCCGGGTGAGACTTGGCAATATGTGTCGATCGATACCCACGTGCTGGGTATGGTGATCCGCGGCGCAACCGGGCGCAATGTGCCCGAGCTGATGACCGAAAAGATCATACAACCGCTGCAGCTGGAACGGGACGGGTATTACATCACCGACGGGGCGGGCGTTGCCTTTGTGCTGGCTGGGTTGAACTTTACCACGCGGGATTTTGCGCGCTTTGGGCAGATGATCCTGCAGAACGGCACGCATGACGGACAACAGCTTGTTCCGGCTGAATGGATTCGCGAGTCAACCTGGCCCAGCGCCCCGACACAGGCGGGTGAAACCGGGTATGGCTATCAATGGTGGATTCCCAAAGGTGCACATGAGGGTGAGTTCTTTGCGCGTGGAATCTACGGACAATACATCTATTTTGATCAATCCCGCGACGTGCTGATTGTGTCCACCGGAGCAGACCGGAAATTCCGCGATCCGGGCGTCAGCGACCAGAATATAGAAATGTTCCGCAAGATCGCGCAAAGCCTGTAAGGTGGATCCATGCAAAAACAGGACAGTATCAACGTTTTGGGAGGTGTGCTTGCCCCGTGTTCCCGTGATCCATTGACCGGATTCTTTCGCGATGGGGCCTGCAACACCTGCCCCGAGGATCAGGGCAGCCACACGGTTTGCGCGGTAATGACGGCCGAGTTTCTCGCGTTCTCCAAGTATGTCGGAAACGATCTGAGCACCCCGCGCCCCGAGTTCAACTTTGCCGGCCTGAAACCGGGTGACAGCTGGTGTCTGTGCGCCGGGCGTTTTCTGCAGGCCCATGACGAAGGCTGCGCGCCAAAGGTACATCTTGAAGCCACACACCAGCGCGCGCTCGACTTGGTGCCACTGCGGCTGCTGACCGAACACGCGGTTGCGGAATAGCCAGACCGGCCCAGGACATCCCGGACCGGCCCTTATTCGGGATCACTCCCGCAGTTTGACAAGGTCGGACATCAGCCCTTCGGTCCCGTTGTGGACCGTCAGCCGTTCGACCTTCCCGGCGATGGTTTCCAGCGCCTCCAGCTCTTTCAGCCGCAGCATCACCGGGTTTTCCGCCATCACCTTCGCGGTGTTCAGCAGGGACCGCGTGGCGTTGGTTTCTTCCCGCCGCCGGATGACGTTGGCCTCGGCCTGTTTCTCGGCAGCGACCACGGCGGTCAGGATTTCCCGCATCTCACCGGGCAGGATGACGTCTTTCAACGCGATCTCACCCACTTCGATACCGATCCCGGCCATTTGTGTCCGCACCCGATCCGCGGCCTCGGTGTCGACAGTCACCTTCTCGGCCAGCAGCCGGTCCAGTGTCATCGCCCCCAAAGTCTTCCGAAACGCCAGTTGCAGCGCCCGGTGCAGGGCCTGATCGAAGTCCTTAACCGCCCCCACCGCCTTTACCGGATCAACGACCCGGTAATCAGCGCTGAGGTTGACCCGGATGGTCACCCGGTCCTTGGTCAGGATCTCCTGCCCTGTCACCTCATGGGTCCGTTGCCGCAGGTCGATCTGTTTGACCTCGACGTTCCGCCCGACTTTCCAGAAGGCATGCGCACCGGGGGCCAGCTGATCCACCAGTACCCCGTCAACCGTCAGCAGCCCGGTATGCCCTTCGGCCACCTCAACCTGCGTCAGGTTCAGCCGCAGCCCGGCCCGAACCAGCCGCTGCGCCGTCGCTTTGGGCACAACCATGGTGTCGGTCAACGCGTGATGCTCGATCTTCCACGGCCCTGCGGCCTTCCATACAAGCACCCGTGCTTCGGGGTTCAGGACCCGAACAGGTGTCCCATCCCGCAGCAGAACCAGAACTTCGTCAGATTCGGCCCGGAACTCGGTCAGATGCTTGGCGGCCAGCTCGGGCCGGTTCTGCATCAGCGCCCGCTCATAGGGCGACACGAAAAAGAGCTTTTCCAGATCGTGCAGCTCGGTCAGCACATCCTTGCGTGGCAGCCGGTGCTTCCCGGGGCCGAGGATTGCATCGAACACCCCGTTGCGCAGGACCAGCATCCGCTGGGTCTCGGTCAGGGTCAGCCGTTGGTGACCGGTCAGCCGGTCGATCAGATCTTGGAACAGTGTCATGTCATTTCTCCTTTTCGTCTCGCTCTATCGTCGTCGCAAACGCGAACTCCTTTTCATGTTTTCAGTGGGTTGCACCCCGATTGGGTGACAGGTGTGAAACCTTCGGATGAAGGCGGGAAAGATCCGGGTATCCCCCGCGCCTTGCCCCTGCGCGGGAGGGTCAGAGAGAGGGGCGCGGGATCCATGCGCCGCCCTGCCCGAAGGCCAAGCGGGGCACCGATCCGGCGGCACCGTCATCCGCCCTCCGGCCCAAGGCCAGAGCAGCGAAGGCCCCTGCCCCGCCGGGCCAAAGCCTGACGTTGCGCAGTGCCGCCCCTGCTGGGGAACACCCGGACCCTTATGATTTGGACCGTTTTCACGGGCCGGCGTGGAAGGCCGGTGCTGACTGAACAGCTTTGTCAAATGGCGGGATTCGAACCCGCAACACATCGATTCGCAGTCGATTACTCTACCGTTGAGCTACATTTGCGGCTTTGGAAGGAGTCGAACCTTCGCCTACAGATGGGAAACCTGCCGCTCTATCCAACTGAGCTACAAAGCATACCAATCCCCGGTTTCGGCCCTGGCATACGGTTTCGGCAGTGCCGTCCGCACCGAGAGAGTGATCACCTCTGCCCGCTAGGGTCCGGCCCGTTGTGACCGGTAACGGCCGGTTTAGGCGAAGGGTCTGGATTCGTTCAATAATTTTTGAGGGTCAAAATCACACCTGTGGCGAGCGCGCAACAAAATTACCCATCTGCGCAATATTCGAAAAGGTAGCGCGACAAAAACAAAGCGGCGCACCCGTCAAAGGTGCGCCGCTCTTGTCACAAATTTCAAATTTTACCGCCTGGTCAATCGGCGCTGCGGCCTTCGGTATCCGACATGTCGAAGTTCAGATACTTGGCCACGGTCTGCACGTCCTTGTCGCCACGACCGCACATGTTCATGCAGATCAGGTGATCCTTGGGCAGTTTGGGGGCGATCTTCATCACATGGGCCAGCGCATGGGAGGGCTCGAGCGCCGGGATGATGCCTTCGGTCGCGCAGCACAGCTGGAACGCCTCCAGCGCTTCTTTGTCGGTGATCGAGACATAGTTGGCGCGGCCAATTTCGTGCAGCCACGAGTGTTCGGGACCGATACCCGGATAATCCAGACCGGCCGAGATCGAATAGCCTTCCAGAATCTGCCCGTCATCGTCCTGCAGCAGATATGTGCGGTTGCCGTGCAATACGCCCGGACGTCCACCGGTCAATGAGGCGCAATGCTCCATCTTTTCGTTCACGCCCTTGCCACCGGCCTCAACACCGATGATGTTGACGTCCTTGTCGTCGAGGAACGGGTAGAACAAGCCCATCGCGTTCGAGCCGCCACCGATTGCAGCAATGATCGTGTCAGGCAGACGGCCTTCAGCCTTCATCATCTGCTCTTTGGCTTCCTTGCCGATAATCGATTGGAAATCGCGCACCATCGCCGGATAGGGGTGCGGCCCCGCCACGGTGCCGATACAATAAAAGGTGTCGCGCACATTGGTCACCCAGTCACGCAGCGCGTCGTTCATCGCGTCTTTCAGCGTGCCGCGGCCAGAGGTCACCGGAATCACTTCGGCCCCCAGCAGGCGCATACGAAACACGTTCGGGGCCTGACGCTGCACGTCATGCGCGCCCATATAGACCACGCACTTCAGGCCAAACTTGGCGCAGACGGTGGCAGTGGCCACGCCGTGCTGACCGGCTCCGGTTTCAGCAATGATCCGGGTCTTGCCCATGCGCCGCGCCAGAATGATCTGGCCCAGCACGTTGTTAATCTTGTGCGCGCCGGTGTGGTTAAGCTCGTCGCGTTTCAGGTAGATCTTAGCACCGCCCAGATGCTCAGTCAGACGTTCCGCGTAATACAGCGGCGAGGGGCGGCCCACATAGTTCGCCCACAGATCGTCCATCTCGGCCCAGAAGGTGGGATCGTCCTTGGCCTTCTCATACTCCTCCTCCAGCGACAGGATCAGGGGCATCAGCGTTTCGCTGACGAACCGCCCGCCGAAGATGCCAAAGCGGCCCTGTTCATCGGGGCCGGACATGAAGGAATTGAAAAGATCGTTGGCCATGGGTGTCTCCATCGTCGTGCCCATTGTTCATAGGAGGTGGCGGCGGGATTTGCCATGGCAAAACGTATTATTCCGCCGCTTCAAGGTGCTGCGCCCAGATTTGCAACGCCTGCTCTCTACTGGGCACTGCAATGCAGGGGAAGTGGTGAAACTCACTCACCTCGGCCAGTCGTACAGCGGCCTGCACCACGCGTCGGTGCGGACCGGAATGGGCAAAGGTCAGCATCGCCTCGGCATCGTGCCAGACACTGAGCGAGAAATAGAGCCCCTGATACGGAAAGACATCCGCTTTCAGACACAACGGATCGCCGCGCGCCTGTAGCAACGCCTGATGGGCGCGCCAAAAAAACTCCGGCCCGTAATACCACCGTTTCAATGAAACTCCGCCAATCGCTGCCAGCATTGCCGCGCCCTCCCCTATCGGAGATACGCAGGCACCGGGCGATCAGATCACCGGGTGGCGTCGATAAAGGCGCGGATGAGGGTTGCGTTCTTCACGCCGGGCGCGCTTTCCACGCCCGAAGAGACATCGACCTGCCGCGCGCCAGTCATGCGCATGGCATCGGCAACGTTATCAGCCGTCAACCCCCCGGCCAGCATCCACGGGCACCGCCAGTACTTGCGCCCGGCCAGCAGGCGCCAGTCAAAAGCCAGGCCGTTGCCGCCCGGCAACTCGGCGTTGCGCGGTGGCTTGGCGTCGATCAGCAGTTGGTCCGCCACTTCGGAGTACAGGTCGATTGCCACAAGGTCTTCAGCTTCGGCCACACCAATGGCTTTCATCACGGGCAGGCCGAACCGTTCGCGGATCTCGGCCACGCGATCCGGGCTTTCCTTGCCGTGCAGTTGCAACATGTCCAACGGTACGCTGGCCACGATCCGGTCCAGTTCCTCATCCGACGCGTTCACGGTCAGCGCGACCTTGGCCACACCAGAAGGCACCAGATGGGCCAGTTCAGTGGCGGCCTCAATGTCCAGATGCCGTGGCGATTTTGGGAAGAACACGAACCCGACATAACGTGCGCCAGCCTCGGCTGCCACGCGCACGTGATCGGGGGCGGTCAGGCCGCAGATTTTGACACTTGCGTCTTGGGGCATTGGTTTGCCTCAGCTGGCCTCGTCCAGCAGGGCCAGAACTTCGTCCTGACCTTCGTTCTGCTTTTTCTTGAGCTTTTTGACTTCACGCTCAAGCTTGCGCACTTCGTTTTTCTTCACGGACGCATCCCGGCGGTGCTTGTGCTCGCGCAGCCATTCCCAGAGGAAACCGATGATCAGGCCTGCGACAACGCCGCCCAACACCACCACGAACAGCGGGAGCGACGTGCTGAAGTTAAAACCCACAAGCTCGGCAAAGGGTTCCGGCATCAGCGACAGTTCAACCGTTTCGCGATTGGCCAGCGAGACGGAAATAAGAACGATCCCGAGGATCGCCAGGAAAGCATATCGAAGGTAGCGCATCATGAGTTAGGCTTTACCGTTCAATCGATCCCTAAGCAACTTGCCAGTTTTGAAAAACGGCACACATTTTTCTTCGACCTGAACAGTCTCACCCGTGCGGGGATTGCGGCCGACACGCGCGTCGCGCTGTTTCACCGAAAAGGCACCGAAGCCACGCAGTTCCACACGGTCACCGCGCGCCATGGCATCCGTCACTTCTTCGAACACGGTATTCACGATCCGCTCGACGTCGCGTTGATATAAATGCGGGTTCTCGTCGGCGATTTTCTGAATCAGTTCTGAACGGATCATGAGCGCTACCCTCCCAGGCGATCGGTTAACCATCTCTATTGTTCTGAACAGTATAGGAAAAAAGTCGGATCGGGGGAACGTAAACTCTTTGTGCAAAGCCTTCATTTTGCTGCTAAACCGCGCGATTTTTCGCTTGTTCACGCGAATTCCGCGCTTAAAGCGCGAACCACACCCGAAATAAGCCCGGAATTTGGAACATATTGATTCGCAACAAAAACGGCCCCGCGCGGATACGCGGGGCCGTAAATTCGGCTAAGGCTGATGCCTTGGCTTAGTCGCCGGACTTCAGCGCCGCACCCAGGATATCGCCCAGCGATGCGCCCGAGTCGGAAGAACCGTACTGTTCCACGGCCTCTTTCTCTTCGGCGATCTCGCGTGCCTTGATCGACAGGCCCAAACGGCGGGTCTTGCTGTCAACGTTGGTGACGCGAACGTCGACCTTGTCACCGACCGAGAAACGCTCAGGGCGCTGTTCGGCACGGTCACGCGACAGGTCCGAACGACGGATGAACGATTTCATGCCTTCGTACTCGACCTCGATGCCACCATCTTCGATCGCGGTGACTTCGACAGTGATGACCGAACCACGCTTCACGCCGCCCACGGCTTCGGCGAACTTGTCACCGCCCAGGGCTTTGATCGACAGCGAGATACGCTCTTTTTCGACGTCAACTTCCGAGACAACGGCCGAAACCATGTCGCCTTTGCGGTAGTTCTGGATGGCATCCTCGCCACGCTCGTCCCAGGACAGGTCCGACAGGTGAACCATGCCGTCGATGTCGCCTTCGAGGCCGATGAACAGACCGAATTCGGTGATGTTCTTGACTTCGCCTTCGACCTGCGTGCCCTCGGGGTGCGTTTCTGCGAACACTTCCCACGGGTTGCGCTGAGTCTGCTTCAGGCCCAGAGACACGCGACGCTTGGCGCCGTCGATTTCCAGAACCATAACGTCGACTTCCTGGCTGGTCGAAACGATCTTGCCGGGGTGGACGTTTTTCTTGGTCCAGGACATCTCGGACACGTGCACCAGACCTTCGACACCGGCTTCCAGCTCGACGAACGCGCCGTAGTCGGTGATGTTGGTGACGCGACCCTGATGGACCGAGCCCAGCGGGTATTTCGCAGCAACCAGATCCCACGGATCTTCCTGCAGCTGCTTCATGCCCAGGCTGATGCGGTGGGTCTCTTTGTTGATCTTGATGACCTGAACCTTGATGGTTTCGCCGATCGTCAGGATCTCGGACGGGTGGTTCACACGACGCCATGCCATGTCGGTGACGTGCAGCAGGCCGTCAACGCCGCCCAGGTCAACAAATGCGCCGTATTCGGTGATGTTCTTGACGACACCCTCGACGGTCTGACCTTCGGACAGGTTGCCGATAACTTCGGCACGCTGTTCGGCACGCGATTCTTCCAGGATTGCGCGACGCGACACAACGATGTTGCCACGGCGGCGGTCCATTTTCAGAATCTGGAACGGCTGCTTCAGACCCATCAGCGGGCCAGCGTCGCGCACGGGGCGGACGTCAACCTGCGAGCCGGGCAGGAACGCAACTGCGCCACCCAGATCGACGGTGAAGCCACCTTTGACGCGACCGAAGATTGCACCTTCAACGCGCTGGTCGTCGGCATATGCTTTTTCCAGACGGTCCCATGCCTCTTCACGGCGGGCCATCTCGCGCGAGATGACGGCTTCGCCACGGGCGTTTTCTGCGGCGCGCAGGTATACTTCGACCTCGTCGCCAACAGCGATTTCAGGGGCTTCGCCGGGATTTGCGAATTCTTTCAGATCAACGCGGCCTTCCATTTTGTAGCCGACGTCGATGATGGCTTGGCCGGCTTCGATCGCCAGAACCTTGCCTTTGACAACAGAACCCTCTTCGGGTGTGTCCATTTCGAAGCTTTCATTAAGGAGGGCTTCGAATTCCTCCATGGATGCGTTAGCCATGTGGCGTTGTTTTCCTTTACAGTACGTTTTTGCTGGCCGAGCGGTTGTCTCCGCCGGTCTTGTTTCATGGTGCCTTGAGGCGTAACCCGGGGCGCATCTGACTACACAAACACAAAGGGCCGAGGTAACCCGGCCCTGCTCAGATACGTCATCCGGACGTTAGCCGCCCTTGTTAAGACGGGTGCTCTATAGCGGGTTGGCTCCGGTCTCGCAAGTCGAAAGCACTTAGCGCGAAGAACAGGGACAACATCGCCGACCTCACAATCGGTTGATAGCAGCCTTGCCCGGTTGCACACCTTGCATCACCCCGGCACCACTGGTCTGGCAGACACACAGACCGGAATTGTCAGATCATGGAAGAGTTCAACGTCATCGTTGCACATCAACCCCAGTGGGTTCAGATATGGATGAACATTCTGAGCTTTGGCGCCTTCCTGTTACCGATCTCATTATTGATTTGGCGGCAGACACGCCTGACAGCGATTATTACGATCCTGTGCAGTTTGCTGGCGGCGGCCGGCGTTCTGCTGATCTTCAACCAGCTTGGTTATGTCCGTTTGATGGGGCTCGGCCACGCCGTGTTCTGGACACCGCTTGCCTATTACCTCTGGAAACAACAGGCGCGCGAAGACATCCCCGTCGCTCCCAAATGGATAATCCGTGTGGTGGTCTTGACCATCGCCGTGTCGCTGGCCTTCGACTACTTGGACGTACTGCGGTATTTGCTGGGCGATCGAACACCTGCTTCTGTTCCGGCTTAGATTTCTTCGCCTTTCTTAAGCAATTCCTCGATCAGGTCCCGCTGAAGGCTACCGCTGTCCCCTCCGCCGAACTGCTGCGCACCGCCGGAATAAAGCGAGCCATAGGTCTTGGCGATGTTCACCGTCTGCGCCAACCCCGAGATCAGCTGGTCCTTTTCAAGCGGTGACAGCGGATGAATGAATGTTGCCCACAGCATTCCGTTGGCAATCGCATATCGCGCGTCGAGAGCGCTGTCGAAATTGGCCTGCATCATGCGGTGCATGTCCTCGGCGGTCAGGCCCTCGGCGCTGCGGATCGGGATCATCGCGCGCATCCGGTCGGCATTGCTGTCGGTGATGATCAGAACCGGAACGTCCGATACGGTCAGTTGGAACCCTGGCCCGCGCGGCTGTGCCTCAGGGTCGAGCGCGAAGATGATCTTGCCCAGACGTTCATAGTCCATCGGTGGCTCGGCCTCCTGAGCAGCCAGGCTTCCGGCCAGAAAAAACAGAGTTAGGGCTAGTCGGATCATCGCATCTCTCCTGCAGGCTACGCTCCAACCATAGGGGCCAGCTGGCGGAGTGACCAAACAAAGCTTGGTGAAGGACTTATCCCGCCCCACCGCAGGTTTGAACGATCTGCAAGATTTGGCGGGCTTCCTGCGATAGCCCGTTCAGAACTACCCCTCTACTTATGTTTCAGCGGTTGGCCGCCCGGCTGATCCAAACCTGAACAGGAAAGGAAATCCCAATGAAATCTCTGGTTCTGACAACCGTCCTCGCCGCCCTGCCTCTGATCGCGGCACCCGCCTTTGCCGCGGATGAGATAAACGTTTCTAACGGTATCTCGGCGGCCGGTGCGCCGCTGGCCGCGCACGGCGTCGATCTGGTCGCGCTGGTGAGTGACGGCAATCCGGTCGAGGGCTTTGCCACCCATTCCGCCACCTATGACGGGGCATCCTACTACTTTACCAGCGCTGCGAACCGCGAAGCGTTCGAGACCAACCCCGCCGCCTACCTGCCTCAGCACGGCGGGTTCTGTTCGTTCGGCGTTTCGGTGGGCAAGAAGTTTGACGGCGATCCGGATCAATATCTCGTCGCGGATGGCAAGCTGTACCTTTTCCTGAACGCCGAAACCCGCGCGGCCTTCCTGAAGGACGTGACAGCCACGGCAAAAACCGCTGACGATCAGTGGGCGAATATCAAAAGCGTCGCCGTCGGCGAGTTGTAATCCTGAAAGCCCGCAGCGCTATGACGTCGCGGGCTTTTTCTTTTCGATGAAGGCCACGGCCTGAGCTAGCGCAGCCTCGATACTCAGATCGGACGTGTCCAGCAGTACGGCATCGTCGGCGGGTTTCATCGGTGCAGTGCTGCGTTCGGCATCCCGTGCATCGCGTTCGCGCACATCGGCCAGCACCATTTCGCGGGTGACTTCCGATCCCTTGGCGCTCAATTCCAGAAAACGCCGCTCGGACCGAACTTCGGCGCTGGCGGTGACGAACAGCTTCACCTCGGCCTCAGGGCAGATCACCGTTCCGATATCGCGCCCGTCCAGAACCGCGCCCCCGGCACGACGGGCAAAAGCGCGTTGGAAGTCGACCAACGCCGACCGGACCTCAGGGATTACAGCCACTTTCGACGCCGCCTGCGCAATCTCGGCCGTACGCAGATCACCCTGCTCCAGCTCGTCAGCCGTCAGCGCCTGCGCGGCCTCGACCGGGTCGGTACCGTCCAGAGTGCGACGCCCAACCGCGCGGTAGAGCAACCCCGTATCCAGATGCGCGAACCCGAAGTGTGCGGCAACGCCTTTCGAGATCGTGCCCTTCCCCGCCGCCGCAGGGCCGTCAATGGCGACAGTAAAGCTCACGTGCGTTCGACCTTGGCGCCCAGAGACGCCATCAGCGGTTCGAAAATCGGGAATGAGGTCGCGATCGGGCCGCCGTCATCGACCGAGACCGGGGTCTGCGCGCCCATCCCCATCACCATGAACGACATGGCGATGCGGTGGTCCAGAAAGCTCTCGCACGTACCGCCGCCGGGGACATTGCCGATGCCCAGCCCGTCGACCGACCACCATTCTTCGCCCTCGTCAACGGTCACGCCATTGGCGCGCAGGCCTTTGGCCATGGCATCAATCCGGTCGCTTTCCTTGACGCGCAGTTCTTTCACGCCGCCCATCATCGTGGTGCCTGTGGCATTGGCCGCAACCACGGACAGAACCGGGTATTCGTCGATCATCGAGGCCGCGCGTTCCGGCGGCACGTTGATGCCCTTCATGTTGGGTGAATACTTGGCGCGCAGATCGGCAACAGGCTCGCCGCCCTCTTGGCGTTCGTTCTCATAGGTCAGATCGGCGCCCATCTCGCGCAGAGTGGTGAACAGGCCGGCGCGTGTCGGGTTCAGGCCAATGCCGGGCACCAGAACATCCGAACCCGGCGTGATCAGCGCCGCGCAGACCGGGAAGGCCGCGCTAGACGGGTCGCGCGGCACGGCGATGACTTGCGGTTTTAGCTCGGGGCGGCCGGTCAGAGTGATCACCCGCCCCTCATCGGTATCCTCGACGGAAATTTCGGCGCCAAACCCGGCCAACATACGCTCCGAATGGTCACGCGTGGCCTCTTTCTCAATTACCACCGTCTTGCCGGGCGCGTTCAGGCCAGCCAGCAGCACGGCGGATTTCACTTGCGCCGACGGTACTGGGACTTCGTAGCGGACCGGCACGGGTTCCGCCGCACCCACGATCGTCATCGGCAGACGCCCACCGGCACGGCCAACCGACTGCGTACCAAACAGCGCCAACGGATCGGTGACCCGCGCCATCGGACGTTTGTTGAGGCTCGCGTCGCCGGTAAAGGTCGCGGTGATGGGCGAGGTCGCCATTGCCCCCATGATAAGTCGCACTCCGGTACCCGAATTGCCGCAGTCGATCACCTGATCCGGCTCGGCAAAACCACCGACGCCGACACCATGCACGGTCCATTCACCACCACCGTGGTCCGTCACCTCGGCCCCAAAGGCGCGCATCGCCTTGGCAGTGTCCAGAACATCCTCGCCCTCAAGCAGGCCCGAGATTTTGGTTTCACCCACCGCCATAGCGCCAAGGATCAGCGACCGGTGCGAGATCGACTTGTCGCCGGGCACCTCTGCCGTGCCGGTCAGCGGGCCGCAGGGATGCGAGGTCATCGGGATTGGCGTGCCGTGTCCGGACATGGGGGCTCCTGTTTTCGCTATCAGTGCTCAAGCCGATTAGCGAATTGGGGCCGCTTGGTCCAGCCGCAATACGACCGCCAGAGGGAGCGAGGTTTGGGCGATCAGGAGTTTCTGGGCTACAATGGTCAAACTCAAGGACGAGTTCATTTTTTGTTGCTCATAATTCAATGTCCAAGGTTTTTTCCATGTCACAGCTTCAAACCATGCTTTCCAGCGGAACGGAAAAGTTCTTTCAGCCCAAAGATCCACTAAAGACAGACAGTGTTCTGCAGATGCGCCTGGCCTTTCTGGTCGGCCTCGTGGCCTTTGGCCTGCCGATCATCCTTGCCAGCGGCGCAGTGTTTGGTGGCAGCTGTTTTCGCGACAGCATAAGCCATTTCTACTATGCCCAATTCCTTGGGACCATCTTCGTCGGTTTAATGGTTTTTATCGGTGGCTTCCTAATCGCCTATACCGGAGATCATTGGCTTGAGGATCTTGGGTCATTCATCGCCGGAATAGGCGCATGTTTTGTCGCGGTTTTCCCAACAAGCGGGTCTGGCTGCGAAGAACCCGTCAGCTTTAAGTCTCGGATTTTTGCCGATGTGAACCAAACGCCGCCGCCGGTCCTGTCGGACCCCGAACCGGAAGCATTCTTCACCCTGTTTTCGGGCGCGCCGCACTTACATGCCTGGGCTGCGGGCATCCTGTTTATCTATCTTGGCCTTTATTGCCTTTTCGTTTTACGCCGCGTGGTTCCGGAGCGTCACTTAAGACACGGGCAAATGATCCAGACGAAAAAGCGACGCAATACTTTGTATTCGTTATGCGGCATCACGATCCTGTTGTGCGTTCTGACTCTGGGTATCGTCGCCTTTTCTGGTGAAGGCGCCCAGACGGGATGGAAATCCCATAACCTGACTTTTTTTGTAGAAACCATCGCGCTTTGGGCATTCGGGCTGGCATGGTTTGCAAAAGGCCGAGCCTTCCCCAGCCTGCGCGATCCCGCGCCGTAGCGGTCAGGTTTTGCGGAACGTAAGGTAATGTGGTGTGCGGCCTTCGCGCAGAGCTTTCTGTTCATATCGAGTGGAAATCCAGTCCTCCCACGGTTCGCGCCAGTCTGCGGGGCGTTCAGCCAGCCACTCGAAACCTGCGTGCGGAACTTCCTCCAGCGTCTGGCGCACATAGTCGGGGATGTCAGTTGCCACGCGGAAGATTGACCCCGGCTTCAGCACGCGCGCCAGCGGTTCCAGATGTTCGGGCGTGACAAAGCGACGGCGGTGGTGCCGCGTTTTGGGCCAGGGGTCGGGGTACAGCAAAAAGGCGCGCGAAATGCTGGCTTCGGGAAGCACGTCGAACAGATCGCGTGCGTCACCGGGGTGCACCGCAAGGTTTTTGACGCCGGCCTGACGAATTTTACCCAGCAGCATGGCGACGCCGTTGATATAGGGTTCAGCCCCGATGATACCGATATCGGGGTTGCTGGCGGCCTGATGCACCAGATGCTCACCACCGCCAAATCCGACCTCAAGCCAGACCTCCTTGCCGCCGAACAGCGTCTGCAGGTCCAGCGGATGGCGTTCGGGATTGGTCTCCCAGTCCACTGCGCCGGGCGACAGGGCGTCGAGGTCTTCGTTCAGATACGTCTTTTGGCTGGGCTTCAGGGTCTTTCCCTTGAAGCGGCCATAGAAGTTTCTGCGGGGGCGTTGTGGTGTCTGGGTGCTCATGGCGGTGCCCATACTGCGCGGGTCGTCACGTTGCAACCCCGGCGCCGAATCGAAAAAGCGCGCCGACATCGGCGCGCTTTGTATTGCATTGGATCAGACCGCGGTTTTCAGCGCATCGACCAAGTCAGTACGCTCCCAGCTGAATCCGCCATCCGCATCGGGTTCACGTCCGAAATGGCCATAAGCAGCCGTGCGCTGGTAGATAGGCTTGTTCAGTTTCAGGTGCTCGCGAATACCGCGCGGGGTCAGGTCCATCACCTGTCCGACGGCAGTTTCGATGAGAGCGTCCGCAATCTCGCCGGTGCCGTGCGTATCGGCGTAGATCGACAAAGGTTTGGACACACCAATCGCATAGCTCAGCTGAATGGTGCAGCGTTCCGCCATGCCCGCAGCAACCACGTTCTTGGCCAGATAGCGCGCGGCATAAGCGGCCGAGCGGTCCACCTTGGTCGGGTCTTTCCCCGAGAACGCACCACCACCATGAGGCGCGGCACCGCCGTAGGTGTCGACGATGATCTTGCGCCCGGTCAAACCCGCGTCGCCATCCGGGCCGCCGATCACGAATTTGCCCGTCGGGTTCACGTGCCATTCGGTTTCTGCGGTCAGCCAGCCTGCGGGCAGGGTTTCGGTGATATAGGGTTCGACGATGGCGCGGATGTCGTCCGAGCTCAGCGCCTCATCCAGGTGCTGGGTCGACAGCACGATCGAACTGACGCCGACCGGCTTGCCATCGCGGTACACAACCGACAGCTGCGATTTCGCGTCCGGGCCCAGTGCGGGCTCGGTGCCGTTCTTGCGCACTTCGGCCAGACGACGCAGAATCGCGTGCGAGTACTGGATCGGTGCCGGCATCAGCGCAGGGGTTTCGGTGGTGGCGTAACCGAACATGATGCCCTGGTCGCCAGCGCCCTCATCCTTGTTATCCGAGGCGTCCACGCCCTGAGCAATATGGGCGGACTGTTCGTGCAGCAGGTTTGTCACCTCGACGGTTTCGTGATGAAACTTATCCTGCTCGTAGCCGATATCCTTGATACAGGCGCGCGCGATCTCGTCGATGCGGCCCATATAATCGTGCAGCTTTTCCTGATCGGACAGACCTACTTCGCCACCGATCACCACTCGGTCGGTCGTGGCAAAGGTTTCGCACGCCACGCGTGCTTCGGGTTCTTCGTTCAGAAATGCGTCAAGGACGGCATCGGAAATCCGGTCACAAACCTTATCCGGGTGCCCTTCGGATACGGATTCCGAAGTAAATGTGTAGTTCTGTCGGGACATGAAAGTGCTCCATTGAGATTTCCCCATCACGCCAGGAAGCCGTTGTGACGGGCAAGCGAGGGGATACGCCTACAGCTTCACAGGGTCAATCAGAATTTAAGCGTGTTTTCGCCGGACGTTGCACCAAAGCAGCACGAACAAAACCGCCAGCAGAACAAAGACCGGGATATCGCCGATCCGGGCGTATACAGTGGGGGGCAGCGGCGCCGGCAGTTTTGCATCCACAAAACCCGCCTGCCCCAAAGCCAGCGAATCCACAACTTGCCCCAGCGGATCGATCATCGCCGAAACCCCGGTATTGGCCGAGCGCATCATCGGAAGACCCTGCTCGATCGCGCGCATCTGGGCTTGAGCCAGATGCTGATATGGGCCGGACCGCGTACCGAACCAGGCATCATTGGTGATTTGCAGCAGAAAATCAGCGCGCCCCGGTGCAGACAAGACATCCTGCGTGAACACGGCCTCGTAACAGATCAGCGGCAGCGCCTTGCCCAGCTTTCCCGCATCCATCAAGGCGGCCCCCGGTCCCGAGCTGAAACCATGGCCAGCGGTGGTCGCCATCCCGTGAATGCCGAACCGTGCCAAAAGGTTTCCGAACGGCACGTATTCTCCAAACGGCGCAAGGTGGTGCTTGTCATACAGACCCTGTTGCTGTCCCTGCTCGTCCAGATAGATCATCGAATTGTAGATGCGCGGCCCGTCACCCCGCTGGATACCCAGAAATACCGGTACGCCCTGCGCTGCATCTGTGACTGCAGCCAAATACGGCTGTGCACTGCCCAGCCATGCCGGTATCGACGTTTCCGGCCAGACAATCAGGTCCGGTCGGGGTTGCGCGGCGGTGAACCCAATCTGACGCGCAAAAAACAACGGCGCATAGTCCGGATCCCATTTCTGATGTTGTGGGGCGTTGGGTTGGATCATACGCACGGTGTGATCGGTCTCGGTGACGGTCGGACGCGAGGCCGCATAGGCCAGCGCCAGACAGGCAATTCCTATCGACAGGCCCAGTGGCAGCGCAAATCCGCCACGTTGCGCCAGTGCCACGCCCATGGGAAGCGTTGCCAAAAGGGTCAAAGTGCCCAGACCGTATGGTCCGAACAGGGATAAAAGCTGTACCATCGGCGTATCGACCCAAACCTGCGCCAGACCGGCCCAGGGAAACCCGGTCAGCACATAGCCTCGGGCGCATTCCGCCAGAGACACGGCCAAGGCCAGGAAAACCGCCTGCCCAACGGCACCTTTTCCCGGTCTCCTTGCGGCCCAAAAGGCAAGCGCCCAGAACAGTGCAAGCCCACCTGCCATGAAGATCAAGGCGAAGGGTGCCATCCAGGCGTGGCGCTCGGCGTCTACAAAAAACGGCTCGATGATCCAGCTGAGTCCGTGCGCGAAGTATCCGGTGGCAAAGGCCCAGCCCAGCCAAGCGGCCCGCCCCCGCGTCTCAGAGGACAGAAACAGCGGTGCCAACAGCACCAGTGCGGCCAAGGTGGCTGCCCAAATCCCAAGCGGTGCGAGGCCAAACGCCGCCAGAGCTCCCAACAGGGCCGAAAACACAAACCTCAGCCAAAAAGGCCACCCCTGCGCAGGGTTCATGCAGCAAGGTCCGGTAACATGACACGTAAACGCTTGATTCGGCGCGGATCGGCATCGATCACCTCGAATTCCGGACCTTCGGGATGCAGAACAACCTCACCCCGCGCAGGCACACGGCCCGACAGCATGAAAACAAGACCGCCCAAGGTATCAATCTCTTCCTCGTCTACGTCCTCGTGACTGGTCAGTGAGCGCCCGATCTCGGCCTCGAACTCTTCCAGAGGGACACGTGCCTGAACGATGTAGCAGCCGGGCTTTTCCTGCACCCAAAGCTGATCTTCGTCGGCGTCATGTTCATCGGCAATCTCACCAACCACCTGCTCGATCAAGTCCTCGATGGTTAGCAAGCCGTCAACACCGCCATATTCGTCGATCACCAGCGCCATGTGGCGGCGTTCTGTCTGCATCTTTGTCAGCAGCACACCAATTGGCATCGAGGGCGGCACGAACAGCAAAGTCCGCAGCATCGACACGAGATCGAACTCGGCGCCGCTGCCGTTAAACCCGTGGGTCAGCGCAAAATCCTTGAGGTGGACGAATCCCAAAGGAGTATCCAGCGTTCCCTCGTACACCGGTATCCGAGACAGGCCACTATCACGAAACACCTGCGCCAGTTCATCTTTCGTGATTGTTGAAGGGACCGAGATGATTTCGGCAGTCGGAATGGCCACATCCTCGACCCGCATCCGCCGCAGGTTGATCATGCCGCGCGGTTGAGTCGTGTCGGCCTCGTGCCCGTTGGCTACGTGGACCTCATCCTCGTCCTGTGGCGAAAACGCGTCCACTATGCGAGAAAAAAAACCAGCTTTCTCTTTGACATTGTCACCGCCGTTCTTCGGTTGCGCGCTCTGCGCCGCCATAGAACTGCCGTCTGTATCGCCCATAATCCCGTTCCAAATTATCAGCCCTGAAGGCCCGTCTACGCATTATATGGGTCATCAAGACCCAGTTTGCCAAGTATATCGACCTCGACCGCTTCCATCAATTCGGCGTCTGCATCGCGGATGTGGTCGTATCCCAGCAGATGTAGTGTTCCGTGAATGATCAGATGTGTGACGTGATCATCCATGGGTTTGCCAACCACGGCCGCCTCACGCGCGCAGGTGTCGTAGGAGATCGCAATATCTCCCAGCGCGAATTCGCCGGTGAAATCCGGGTCGGGCGGCAGTGGCGACTGGCCCGGTTGGTCAGCGGCCAGTTCCTCGGCTGGCCAACTGAGCACGTTGGTCGGCGCAGGCTTTTCCCGAAACTCTGCATTCAGTTCAGCGATCCGGGTGTCGTCACAGGCCAGCAGGCTGATCTCGCATAGGTCAGCATCAAGACCGCAATGATCCAGTACGGCATGAATGGCGCGCGCAGCCAAGGGTTCCAGCTCCTGCCAGCGCCCGTCTTCGATGGTCAGTTCAAGGTTCATGTCACCACGTCCTAAGCCTGCGGCCGCGGACGATTAGCCCGTCTCACGGCCCGAGTCGGCCTCATACGCTTCGATAATGGCGGCGACAAGCGGGTGCCTTACGACGTCCTTCGAGGTGAAATAGTTGAAGCTGATATTCGAGATCGTCTTCAGCAAACGCTCGGCATCGGCCAACCCAGACTGAACCCCGCGCGGCAGGTCGACCTGCGAGCGGTCACCGGTGATGACCATGCGGCTGCCCTCACCCAGTCGGGTCAGGAACATCTTCATCTGCATGGTGGTGGCGTTTTGCGCCTCGTCCAGGACAACAAAGGCGTTGGCCAGTGTCCGCCCGCGCATGAAAGCCAGCGGCGCGATTTCGATTCGCTTCTCTTCAATCAGCTTGGCCAGCTGCTTGCCGGGCAGGAAGTCGTTCAGCGCATCATAGAGCGGCTGCATGTAAGGGTCGACCTTGTCCTTCATGTCACCCGGCAGATAACCCAGCTTTTCACCAGCCTCGACGGCGGGACGGCTGAGAATGATCCGGTCCACATGCCCGCCGATAAACATCGACACACCAACGGCCACGGCCAGATAGGTCTTACCAGTGCCGGCAGGACCAATTCCAAAGGCCAGTTCGTTGTTGAACAGCGACTGGACATAGGCCTTTTGCGCGTCCGTGCGTGGCTCGACCAGTTTTTTGCGGGTTTTGATTTCGACCGTACCGCCCTTGAACATCTCAAGCTGGTCGCCATCGCGGCTGCCAGTTCCTGTCTCGGAGCTGCCCATCCGAAGCTCGCGGTCCACGTCGGCAGCCTCAACATCGCGACCACCTTCAAGACGGGTATAAAGCGCTTGCAGCACCTCAATCGCCTGCTTCTGCGAATCCTCATCGCCCATGACAACCAACTGGTTGCCGCGTCGGACAATCTGGACGGACAGCTTATTTTCGATTTCGGTCAGGTTGCGGTCATACTCACCGCACAAATCAATCAACAACCGATTGTCAGGGAATTCAACAAACGCCTCACTTTGGGGCATGTCATCTTGCGGTGGGGTAAGGGCACCGATGGCCAATCCGTTCTCCTGTCTTGGCGTTTCACCCCGAGCGTAGACAACAACTCTCGGTGGGCGCAAGCCACAGTTTTAAATTTTCCAAAACGGATGGCAAAACCGCCGAATAGTAGCCCAAGCGATATCGCCATTAGTTGAGAGCTTGGTCAAAACGTGTAGTTCAACCCAAATCTCAAACCGCGGTAACGCGGAGTGGATTTCGTCGAAAAACCATTGCTGAATTCGACCCGGCGCGAGTCGAACTGCACGTATTCGTATTCACCCGTAATCGACCAGTTCTCGCTCAGGTTGTGCTCGGCACCGATACTTGCCGAAAAACCGTTCCGGGTATCACTTTCTTCGAATGGTTGCGTCGTGACGCCGGAAGTCAGGCTGCTGGTGGTTTTCACGTCACCCTGCACGTATCCTACCGTTACGAAATACAATACCGTGCCGCTTTTGTTGGTCAGACCATTGCGAAACCGAATCGAAAGGATGTCCGAGACCTCGGACGATCCAGTGATTGCAACGCTGCCAATATCCGTCATGGCGTCGTCATCGAGCGTGCCAAAATCATACCCGAGTTCGAACCCGTAGACATAGTCGCGTCCCCCGATGGCCGGCAGAACGCCACGCCAGCCACCCCGGACACCACCGTAGTTGCCGTTCAGGTCGAGTTCTCCAATTTCGAACGTACCGCCCGGGGTCGTCAGGCCAAACCGGTCCGTGCCGCCCGTTGCATATCCACCGCTAAGGCCCAGGTAGAAGGCGCTGACATCGCTGCCGAAACGTTTCGGGCTGACGACCGGAGGGTCAGTCACACCCTGCTCCAGATTGCCCGCAACAGTTGCGCTGGATAGAAGGGAAAGCACCAGCGCTGACGAGAAAACAACCCGACGGCTTGGTCCAAAGAAACGTGTTCGAATTTCCACTCGTTACCTCCATCGTCCCAACCCGAAAACCGGACCGGTACAGAACTGGATTTTCAGGAGCGCAGAGCGCTGGACCCTAAAAAATCTGGCCCTTCTCGGAACATAGTTCACGGTTGTGAATCAAGGGTTAAAAATTGAAACAAGTGCTGACTATGGCATTATGACAGCACCAGTCGATCAGGTCAGATCATTGCCCCCGCCAGCGAATTTGTCCCCGAACCGGTGATCTGAACATCCCTAAGCTCTCCGACGGCGACGTCTGCATCAGACACATGAACCGAGTGCAGATATTCGGATTTTCCAACCATTTGCCCGGGCAAGCGACCGGATTTTTCGAACAGAACGCTAACCCTTCGCCCAACCATTGCATCCTGAATTTCCCGCTGATGCTGCGTGATCAGGGCCTGCAGACGTTGCAAACGGTCATCCGCCGCCTGCGGATCGACCTGAGGCCGCTCAGCCGCGGGCGTACCGGGGCGGGTCGAGTATTTGAAGGAATAGGCATAGCCGTATTTGACTTCTTCGACCAAATCCATCGTTGCTTGGAAATCTTCTTCGGTTTCCTCGGGAAAGCCGACGATGAAGTCACCGGACATGACGATATCGGACCGCGCCGCACGGATACGCTCGACCAGACGCAGATAGCTTTCCGCCGTGTGGCTGCGGTTCATCCGTTTGAGGATTTTGTCCGATCCCGACTGCACCGGCAAGTGAAGATACGGCATCAGCTTTTCGCAGGTTCCATGCGCCTCGATCAGGTCATCGGCCATGTCATTGGGGTGCGAGGTGGTAAAGCGGATGCGCTCCAGCCCGTCGACTTTGTTCAACTCCCAGATCAGACCGGCCAGCGTCATGTCGCCGTTCGGACCCGAGCCATGATAGGCGTTCACGTTCTGACCCAGCAGAGTGATCTCGCGCACGCCGCGCTCCACCAGATCTTGGGCTTCACGGATAATGCGATCCGCCGGGCGGCTGACTTCGGCACCACGGGTATAGGGCACCACACAGAAGGCGCAGAATTTGTCGCAGCCTTCTTGCACGGTCAGAAACGCTGTCGGGCCACGCTTGGCCTTGGGGCGGTTCTTCAGTTTCTCGAACTTGTCTTCTTCGGGGAAGTCCGTGTCCAGCGCCTTGGCGCCAGTGCGGGTCTTTGCCTCCATCTCGGGCAGGCGGTGATAGCTTTGTGGGCCCACAACCAGATCGACCAAAGGCTGACGACGCATGATTTCTTCGCCTTCGGCCTGCGCAACACATCCCGCCACGCCGATCTTCAGATCGGGCTTTTCCGCTTTCAATCCCTTGAACCGGCCAAGCTCGGAATAGACCTTTTCGGCAGCCTTTTCCCGGATATGGCAGGTGTTGAGCAAAATCATATCCGCATCATCGGGGCTTTGCGTTTCCACGTAGCCCTGCCCGCCCAACGTCTCGGACATGCGCTCGCTGTCATAGACGTTCATCTGGCAACCATAGGTTTTGATGTACAGCTTTTTGGGTTCTGACATGGGTATGGCCTTTGCGTTCGCGGGATCGGCGTCATCTATACCCTACGAACGCCGCTTGCAATGCCGGGGCGGATACCCGATTTTGACCGAAGATTCCAGCAAAGTGGAACCGGACAGGTAATGCAATACGATTCACTCGACGTTTTCCTGAACTCAGGCAAATCGGCGCTGGCCAAAGGCCCGGTCGCCCTGATCTTTGCCGAGGACACGGTCGAGATCGACAGCACGATCCGGCATCATCTGCACCTGGGGTTCAAATCCGTGATCGCCTTCATGCCGCAGGATTTTGCGCTGGACCCGGAGTTGTCCGAACGCATTCACCGCGTAACGCTAACCTGCGTGCCCGGCGCGATCGTGTTCGACACCATCAACAAAATCATACAGGCCGCGCCCGGCATTTGGATGTATTACTGCTATAACGCCGAATACCTGTTCTTTCCGTTTTGCGAGACGCGAACGGTGGGCGAATTGCTGGCCTTTCACGCCGAAGAACGCCGTGACGCGATGCTGAGCCATGTCATCGACCTCTATGCCGATGATTTGGATGCCTTTCCGAACGGAGTCGCCCCGGACCGCGCGATGCTGGACAGCACCGGATACTATGCCCACACCCGCCACGACGCCGAAGGCCACCCGGTCGAGCGGCAGTTGGACATGTCGGGCGGCCTGCGCTGGCGGTTTGAGGATCACATTCCCTATGAACGCCGCCGTATCGACCGGATCGCCCTGTTCAAATCCCGCAAGGGTCTGGAACTGCGCCCCGATCACACGTTCAACGACCCGGAATACAACACCTATTCCTGCCCGTGGCATCATAATATGACGGCTGCCGTATGCTCATTCCGGGCGGCCAAAGCGTTGAAAACCAACGCCGGATCGACCTTCGACATCCCGAGTTTTTGCTGGCGCAACTCAGTGCCGTTCCAGTGGACCTCTGGTCAATTGCTCGACCTTGGCCTGATCGAATCAGGCCAGTGGTTCTGAGCCGCGACTAGCGCAGCAGCAGCACCGGGAACCAATCTTCGCGCAGGCGCTGGCCGGGGGTCATGTCATGCCCCGGAAACGGTGGAGATGTCCGGCCCGGACGTTCCACATACCGCGCATCATCGCCGACCAAACGCAATGAAAACGCCCTGCGGCGGCTGTCGGAGTGATTCCCGCGCGCGCCGTGCAGCGTGCGGTAGTTGAATGCCACCGCGTCGCCCGGCTCCATCTCGAATTCCACAACCTTCATACCTTCGGCATCCGGGTCGGGGACTGGGATGTACTGGCCTTCGTCCGGGAAAAACCCCTCCTCCGACACCCAGCGGGTTGGCAGAACCTCTTTCTCCCACCGATGCGAACCCGCCACGCAGCGCAGGGTCGCCTGTTTCACCGGATCCAGCGGCGACCAGAAACTGATCGTCTGCTGCCCTTCGACAAAATAATACGGCCCGTCCTGATGCCACGGGGTCTCCATCGACGTGCCGGGTTCCTTGACCAAAACGTGGTCGTGGAACATTTGAACGGTCTGCGATTGCATCAGGTCCGCCGCGACCTCGGCCGCCGGAGAGTTTTCGATCACCTCGCGAAACTGATTAATCCGCGACCAGTTGCAGTAATCGTCAAAGAAAAGGCCGGTTTCGCCTTGCTTCTTGTTGTCCGACGCGTAAGGCCCAGGCTCGGCCATGTTGGCAGCGACGCCTGCGCGCAGGGCCTCGACATGGTCGGCAAACAGCCCTTTGATCAGGACAACGCCGTCCTGCTGATAGGTGTCGATCTTCTCTTGCGTGACCAGAGGGTGCGTCATGTCTATCTCCGTACCGTGGGGTTGGGTGATGTGGACATGGGAAAGCCCTCTGTTCAAGTCATATCTTTCAAAGATACACTTAACTTCATGTTATATATCTCGCTGCGCCAATACGAATATGTCTGCGCCATCGGACGGCATGGCAGCCTGTCCGCCGCCGCGTTACACCTGAATGTCTCGCAACCGGCGCTGTCCAACGCACTGACACGGGTCGAGGACCAACTGGGCTATTCCCTGTTCGCCCGTCGGCGCGGAGCAGCGATGGCGCTGACCCCGCAAGGGCGCAGCTTCATTGAAGAGGCCGAGGTGTTGCTTGCCAGCGCTGCCCGGTTGGAAAACGCTGCCGAAAGCAGCGCGGGCAATGCGCGCTTGCGGTTAGGCTGTTTCGTTGATCTGGCCCCGTTTCTGCTGGCCCGCGCCCTGCGACAGTTGCGCGCCGAGATGCCGGATGTGGCGGTGTCCTACCGGGTGGACAGTTTCGAGGGCCTGATTTCCGGCCTGATCGACGGGCGGATCGACCTCGCGCTGACCTATGGGCTGAGCATGGACGCGACGTTCACTCGACACACCTTGTTCGCCAGCTCTCCGCGCGCACTTTTGTCGCCGGATCACCCTTTGGCCACAAACAGCCAAGTTTCCCTGAAGGATCTGGCCGCTCACCCGCTGATCCTGTCCGAGGAAGGGTTGTCCGCCCAGCATGTGCTGGGACTGTTTCGTCAGATCGGAGAAAGCCCAATGGTGGCACACCGCGCGGCCTCCTTGGAGATTCAGCGCAGCCTTGCGGCACATGGCGAAGGAGTCGCGATCAGCTATGCCAATCCACCCGCTGACATCAGCTATGACGGAATGCCGCTGCTGAGCCTGCCTGTCTCGGATCCGTTCGCAGCCGAACCCGTGGTGCTGGCCCGACATGGCACAGGACCCACCGACGCGCCAGTTGCGATAGCGGAGCGTGCGTTAAATGAAATCGTGACGTGAGGTTACTTTTTTCGCAGACGGATCACGACATCGACCGAGGCGATCTCAACGCCTTCGGGGGCCTCGGGCAGGCGCTGAATTACCAGCTGGTCTGAGGGCGCATCGCTCAGGCGGCTCTCGTCTTCCCAGTAGAAATGGGGATGATCGTGAGTGTTTGTGTCGAAATAGCTTTTCGACCCGTCCACCGTGATTTCCTGCAAGACACCAGCCTCGCAAAACGCGCGCAGGGTGTTGTAGACAGTCGCAAGGGATACGGCATCACCGTTCATTTTTGCAGATTCAAACAGGCTTTCCGCCGTGACGTGGCGATGACGGCCGTCGCCGACCAAAAGTTCGGCCAGAGCCATGCGCTGACGTGTCGGACGCAATCCCGCGTCGACCAACCAATTCGTGGCTCTGCTCTGGCTTTGAGGTGTCATGAATCCGAAACCCGTTTGTTGCTGACATATATATAAGTGCTCAGGTCAGGTAATTTCAAATGAAATTCATTCGCAAAGAATGTCCTGAACACAACATGATGTGGGCGACCGCTCTTGCAGGACCTTGCATACGGGTGCTAGGTGAGGCCAGATTAAAGAAACGGACCCCTGGCAGGAGAGGCGGCAGAATGGCCCAATTCCCGAGCAGCTTTGACAAGGACGATCTGCTGAAATGCGCCCGAGGCGAATTATTCGGCCCCGGCAATGCGCAATTGCCTGCCCCGCCGATGCTGATGATGGATCGGATCACCGATATCTCGGCCGATGGCGGCGCGCATGGAAAAGGTCACGTTCTGGCCGAGTTCGATATCACCCCGGACCTGTGGTTCTTTGACTGCCATTTCCCCGGCAACCCGATCATGCCCGGTTGTCTTGGACTGGACGGTCTGTGGCAGCTGACCGGCTTCAACCTGGGCTGGCGCGGCTGGCAGGGTCGCGGCATGGCCGTGGGCGTGGGTGAAGTAAAGCTGACCGGCATGGTGCGCCCGGACCGCAAGATGCTGACTTATAAAATCGATTTCAAAAAGGCGATCCAGACCCGCCGCCTGACCATGGGTGTGGCGGATGGTATCGTCGAAGCGGACGGCGAAATGATTTACGACGTCAAAGACATGAAAGTCGTTCTGTCCGAAGCCTAAGCCGGACCGGCCTTAAATAAGGAGCACGCACATGCGTCGAGTAGTTGTCACCGGTCTGGGGGTTGTCTCCTCTATCGGGAACAATGCCGAAGAGGTTCTGGCCTCGTTGAAGGCCGGCAAGTCCGGCATCGAGGCCAATGAACAGATGGTCGAACATGGCTTTCGCAGTCAGATCGCGGGATCGCTCAAGATTGATGTGTCCCAGCATGTGGACAAGCGTACCCTGCGCTTCATGGGGCCCGGTGCCGCCTATGCCCATATCGCGATGAGCCAGGCCATCGCCGATTCTGGCCTAACCGAAGAGCAGGTCGTGAACCCGCGCACCGGTCTGGTTGCCGGGTCTGGTGGTCCGTCGACCAGTGCGATGCTGACGGCGCATCAGACTGTGCTGAAAACCGGCGCGACCAAACGGATCGGGCCATTTGCGGTTCCGAAATGCATGTGCTCGACGATTTCCGCGAACCTGGCGACCGCGTTCAAGATCAAGGGCATCAACTACTCGATCACCTCGGCCTGCTCGACCTCGCTGCACTGTATCGGCAATGCGGCAGAGCAGATCATGCTGGGCAAGCAGGACGTAATGTTTGCCGGCGGCGGCGAGGAACTGGACTGGACCCTGTCCTGCCTGTTCGACGCGATGGGCGCGATGTCCTCGAAATACAACGACGCGCCGGAAAAAGCCTCGCGCGCGTTTGATCAGGATCGCGACGGGTTCGTGATCTCGGGCGGCGGCGGTATCGTCGTGCTGGAGGATCTGGACCACGCGCTGGCGCGCGGCGCCAAAATCTATGCCGAGGTCACCGGCTATGCCGCCACCTCGGACGGACACGACATGGTGGCCCCCTCGGGAGAAGGCGGCGAGCGTGCGATGCGTCTGGCGCTGGCAACCGTACCCGAAGGCCGCAAGGTCGATTACATCAACGCCCACGGCACCTCGACCCCGGTCGGAGACGTTGGCGAGGTCGAAGCTGTGCGCCGCATCTTCGGTGAAGGCAACGTGCCGCCGATTTCTTCGACCAAGTCGATGACTGGCCACGCGCAGGGCGCAGCCGGCGCGCTCGAAGCCATCTTTTGTCTGCTGATGCTGGACAATGACTTTATTACTCCGTCGATCAATGTCGACACACTTGCCGAAGGCATCCTGCCCGGTGAAATCGCAACTCAAGTGGTTGAAAACGCAGGTCTGGACAGTGTCATGACCAACAGCTTCGGCTTTGGCGGCACAAACGGGTCCATGGTTCTGTCAAAGTATAACGGGTGAACATGATGTCGGAACTTCTCAAGGGCAAACGCGGCCTGATTATGGGCGTGGCCAATGACCGCTCGATCGCGTGGGGAATTGCCAAAGCCATGCACGAAGCCGGCGCGGAACTGGCTTTCACCTATCAGGGTGAGGCATTCGGCAAACGGCTGGAGCCGCTGGCCCAGAGCCTTGGCAGCGACTTCATGGTGGATGCCGATGTCACCGATGACGAGTCGCTGGACCGCGCGTTCAGCGAATTGGGCGCGCGCTGGCCGACGATTGACTTCGTGGTCCATGCCATCGCCTTTTCGGACAAGTCCGAACTGACCGGCCGGTTCCTGAACACCTCTCGGGCGAACTTCAAACACTCGATGGATGTCTCGGCCTATTCCTTTATCGAGGTTGCGCGCCGCGCCTATCCGCTGATGAAGGACAATGGCGGCACGCTGCTGACGCTGACCTACCAGGGGTCGAACCGGGTTGTTCCGAACTACAACGTCATGGGTGTGGCGAAGGCTGCGCTGGAATCGGCTACACGCTATCTGGCAAACGACCTTGGCCCCGAAGGTATCCGCGTCAACGCCATCTCGCCCGGCCCGATGAAAACGCTGGCGGGCGCAGCCATCGGCGGCGCACGCAAGACCTACAAGTTCTGTGACCAGAACGCACCGATGCGCTCGAACGCTACCCTGGAGGCCGTCGGCGGCACCGCCGTTTACCTGGCTTCTGATGCTGGTGCCTGCACGTCGGGCGAGGTCATTCGCGTCGACGGAGGCTTCCACGTTCTGGGTATGCCGCAGCCCGATCACATGTGACCCGATCTTTCCCTGCCCGCGCCAAGATTTCACCATCTTTTGCGGGCACGGATAGCGACATGAGCAAAGCAGAACATATCCTCTCGAACACCACTCGGGCATCCCGGCGCAAACAGGGGTTTCTGGGACAACGCGGTCGTATCGCGTTGCTGGCCCTAACCATGCTGCTGATGCTGTTTGTGTTCTTTACACAAGCAGATGTACGCGCAGCATTTACATCCTGGACCAGCCTGATTTCAGGCTGATCCAACGCACTGACCCGCTGCGGTCAGTTGATTGAGACGACTTCAATATCGAATATCAGGTCCTGACCGGCCAGCGGGTGGTTTGCGTCCAGCGTTACGGTTGCCTCGTCAGAATCCACCACCGTCACTGGCACGGCCTGCCCATCGGGCGTTTGCATTTGCAGCTGGGTGCCGGGTTCCAGCGGGATATCGTCCGGGATGCCTTCGCGCGGGATTTGCTGGCGCGCTGCAGGATTGATCGGGCCATAGGCATCCACGCAAGCGATCTCGACCCGCTTTTTCTCACCCACGGTCAGACCGGGCATCGCCGTGTCCAGCCCGGGAATGATCTGGTCTGACCCTACCACGAACTCCAGCGGATCGCGCCCTTCGGAACTGTCGAAGACGTTGCCGTCCAACAGTGTACCTGTGTAATGGATGCGAACCGTGTCGCCTTGCTTGATCTCGGTCATTGGTGGCCTCCGGCCGTTATGGGAATAAGCGGTCAAGCCTAGGGTGTGACACGTCATTGTAAACCCTTCCCCCCTTTTGTGTTTGCAACTCTTGTGCCAACCTGCGCGCGACTGAGGGAGGGGTACTGATGCCAATCACCACATGCGTATTTGACGCCTATGGAACGCTGTTCGACGTCGCCGCCGCAGCACGCCAGGCCGCCGCTGAACCCGGGTTCGAAAAATTGCAGCAGAAATGGCCCGAGCTGGCCAATCACTGGCGGCTGAAACAATTGCAATACACCTGGTTGCGCGCGATCACTGACGCCCACGCCGATTTTTGGGATGTGACGCAAGACGGGCTGGACTGGGCGCTCGAGGTCACGGCGCTGGACGGAGACCCAACTCTGCGTCAGCGTCTGTTGGACCTGTATTGGGAATTGCAGGCCTACCCTGAGGTTCCCCAAATGCTCGCAGATCTGAAAGTTGGAGGGCTGAACACCGCGATCCTGTCCAACGGGTCGCTGCCCATGCTGGATGGCGCGGTTCAATCGGCTGGGATTGGCGATGTGCTGGACGACGTACTGTCGGTCGAAAGCGTTGGTGTCTTCAAACCCCATTCCAGTGTCTATGATCTGGTGCAGCAAAAATTTGGCGGTGAACACGATGAGGTGCTGTTTGTCAGCTCGAACGGTTGGGACGCTGCGGGTGCCAGTGGCTATGGTTTCGTGACCGCCTGGGTCAATCGGGCAAAAGAACCAATGGACCGCTTGCCATGGACACCAACGCATGTACTGTCCGACCTGACGGCGATCCCTCAACTGGCTGGACTTTAATGGCTTTCTTCACAACTTCCGATGACAGGCGCCTCTACTATACCGACACCGGGTCAGGGACCCCGGTATTGTGCCTAGCCGGGCTGACCCGCAACAGCCGGGATTTCTCGTTCCTCGCGCCGCATATCACCGATCTGCGCATGATCACGATGGATTACCGAGGGCGCGGGCAGTCGGCGTTCGACCCGGACTTCATGAACTACAATGTTCTGCGCGAGTCCCATGACGCGATCGAGTTGCTGGATCATTTGGAGCTGGACCGGGTAGCGGTACTGGGCACGTCACGTGGAGGCCTGATCGCGATGGCTCTGGCGGCCAGCCATCCTGAACGCTTGGCTGCTGTTGTTCTGACGGATGTGGGCCCCGTGATCGAGACCTCGGGCATGGCCAAGATAATGGATTATGTCGGCCGACAGCCGATGGCGAAAACCTATGACGAAGCCGCTCAAACCCTGCAGCAGGTGATGGAGCCGCAGTTCCCCGGCGTCCCGCTCGACCGGTGGCGACAGCAGGCCGAGATTCAATATGAGCAGACTGCGGACGGCCTGACTCTGCGCTATGATCCCGCATTGCGGAAAGCCTTGCTGGATCAGGCCGCTGCCGGAGCCATCCCGGATATGTGGATGTTCTTCGAGGCGCTGCACGACATCCCGACCGGAGTCATTCGAGGCTCGAATTCAGATGTTCTCGGCAAAGACACGCTGACCGAAATGCACAAACGCCATCCCGGTCTTATCTCAGTAGAAGTTCCGGATCGCGGGCATGTTCCGTTTCTGGATGAACCGCAATCACTCGACCTAATCCGCAAGGTAGTGGACGCCGCATGAGCACGCTGCAAATGATCGAGGCCGCCGCCGCGCGGCTGAAGGGCCACGTCCGGGAAACACCCCTTCTGAGTTCGCCCTTTCTGGACGAATTGGCCGGGCGCCGGGTGCTGGTGAAGCCCGAATGCCTGCAACATACAGGCAGCTTCAAGTTTCGCGGCGCGTGGTCCGCGATCTCGGCGTTGGATGAAACCGACCGGCAGCGCGGCGTGATCGCCTATTCCTCGGGCAACCATGCGCAGGGCGTGGCCTATGCCGCCGCACAGCATGGGATTTCGTCGGTAATCATCATGCCCTCAGACGCGCCACTGCTGAAGATCAACAACACCCGCGCGCTGGGGGCTGAGGTGGTTCTGTACGACCGCGCCAACGAGAGCCGCGAAGAAATTGGTGAAGCACTGGCCGCAGAGCGCGGCCTGACCCTGATCCGCCCCTATGATGAGCCGCAGGTGATTGCAGGTCAGGGCACCACCGGCCTGGAGCTTGCCCGACAAGCCGCAGAGATGGGTGTTGAACAAGCCGACGTGCTGGTCTGCTGCGGAGGCGGCGGATTGACCTCGGGGATCGCTTTGGCGCTGGAGGGGCACGCGCCCGGCCTGCGCGCCCGCCCCTGTGAGCCCGAGGGTTTTGATGACGTCAAACGTTCGCTGGCGACAGGACAAATTCAGAACAACAACGCCGCTTCGGGGAATATCTGTGACGCGATCCTGACGCCGCAGCCGGGGCAGATCACATTCCCGATCCTGAACCGCCTGTGCGGGCCGGGCCTGTCGGTCACCGAAGAAGAAGCGATGCGGGCCATGGCGCAGGCATTCCTGCGTCTGAAGCTGGTGCTGGAACCGGGCGGTGCGGTGTCGTTAGCTTCGGCCCTGTTTCGCCGTGATGAAATCGATGGCGATGCGGTGATCGTTGTGGCATCAGGGGGAAATGTGGACCCCGAAGTATTTGGAAAAGCACTGGAATTCCTGACCTGACATGGATCAATGATTGGGTCACAGTAATGTCTTAACGTATGACGGCGGGGATTGTGTCATGCAAATCTTGGATATTGGCGAAGTGCAGTTGCACTACCGGGTCGATGGTGACCCGGAGGGTGCGCCGATCGTTTTTGCCAACTCACTGGGCACCGATCTGCGCCTTTGGGACGCCGTACTGCCCCACCTGCCTGAGGGCCTGCGGATCATCCGCTATGACAAGCGCGGGCACGGGCTGTCGTCGCAGCCCCCGGCCCCCTATTCCATGGGTGCACTGATACGCGATGCCGAGGCGCTGTTGGATCATCTGAATGTGCGGGATTGCGTTTTCGTCGGCCTCTCCGTCGGCGGGCTGATCGCTCAGGGCTTGGCGGTGAAGCGGTTAGATCAGATCCGCGCACTGGTGCTGTCAAACACCGCCGCCAAGATCGGCATCCCCTCGATCTGGCAGGATCGGATGGATGCGGTGCGTCAGGGCGGTATCGAAGCGCTGGCCGATGCAACGATGGAGCGATGGTTTTCGAAGAAATTCCGCGCCTCGCCCGATCATCTGCTGTGGCGAAACATGATGGTGCGGCAGCCGGTCGACGGGTATCTGGGCTGTTGCGCCGCGATTTCAGGCACGGATTTCTACACCCCCACCGGCGGCCTGCGCCTGCCCACACTGGGGATTGCGGGCAGCGAGGATGGTTCTACACCGCCGGATCTGGTCCGCGAGACGATCGAATTGATCCCCGGCTCCAGATTCGAACTGATGCGCCGGGCCGGCCATCTGCCCTGCGTCGAACAACCGGCGGAATACGCGGCCCTGCTGCGAGACTTCCTGGCAGATATCGGACATATTTGAAGGAGCGTGACAATGGCGGATTTTCTGTTGGTCCATGGGTCCTGTCACGGCGCTTGGTGCTGGCGTGATCTGATCCCCGCGCTTGAGGCTCTGGGCCATTCGGCACGCGCCATCGACATGCCCAGCCACGGCTCAGACCCGACGCCGATTTCCGATGTCACGCTGGATGGCTGCAGGGATGCGGTGCTGTCGGCCTCGACCCCGCAGACGGTGATCGTCGGCCATTCCTGGGGCGGTTATCCGATCAGCGCAGCTGCCGAAGCCGACCCCAAGGCCATGCGTGCTCTGATCTATCTGTGCGCCTATGTCCCGCAGGATGGTCTTTCCATGGTTGAAATGCGCCGCCGGGCCCCACGTCAATTGATCGTCGATGCGGTTGAGAAATCCACCGACGGCCTGTCCTACACGGTCAGACCAGAAAAAGTGCACGACCTTTTATACCACGATTGCCCGCCAGAGATCGTACCGTTTGCATTCGCGCGTCTGTGCCCGCAGGCGATTGCACCGCAAGAAACCCGGCTGTCGTTGTCCGAGAATTTCGCACGCGTCCCCAAGGCCTATATTCGCGCCACGGACGACCATACAATCCCGACGGAATATGAAGAAGTGATGGGCCACATCGCCCCCGAGGAGCTGCGCGCGACGATTGAAAGCTCTCATTCTCCGTTCTTCTCGCATCCCCGCCATCTGGCCGAAATTCTGGACGATCTAGAACAGAAGCTGCCTGCAACATAACCAAGCGTAACAGGCACTTCACAGGTTAACCAAGCGTGATAGGGTCCGGGTGAAACTCGCGAATGGGTGCCATGCGTCTGCCTTTTCTCTTCGTTCTCGGTACGGTCATGATCGACGCCATGGGCATCGGTCTGGTGTTGCCGATCATGCCAGACCTGATAGTCGAGGTTCAGGGCGGCACCCTGGCCGATGCAGCGATTTGGGGTGGGATCCTCAGCACCGCTTTCGCCGCTATGCAGTTCCTGTTCGGGCCGATTCTGGGCAATCTGTCCGACGCATATGGGCGACGCGCGGTGCTGTTGGTATCTTTGTTCATCATGTCGCTGGACTACGTGGTGATGGCGATTGCGGGCAGCATCTGGCTGTTATTGGCCGGGCGCATCATTGGGGGCATTACGGCCGCGACTCATGCTACGGCTGCAGCCTTCATGGCTGATGTGTCAAAACCCCATGAAAAAGCTGCGAATTTCGGCCTGCTGGGCGCAGCATTTGGCATCGGGTTCGTACTCGGCCCGGTGATCGGAGGACTGTTGAGCGAATATGGCACGCGCGCACCCTTCTGGGCCGCTGCCGGCCTATCGGCCCTAACCTTTTTGACAGGTTTGCTGGTGATGCCCGAAACGGTCACCAACAATACCCGCAGGGCCTTCAGCCTGCGCCGCGCCAATCCGGTGAACTCCTTGCGGGCAATCGCCTCGCTGCCGGGCATCCGCCCGATGCTGTGGGTTTACTTCCTCTATTCGGTGTCGATCTACGTCTATCCCGCGATCTGGGCCTATTTCACAACAGAACGCTTCGGCTGGTCACCGCAGATGATCGGCCTGTCACTGGGTGTCTACGGGATAGGGATGGCAGCCGTTCAGGGCGGCCTGATCCGCCCCGCAACCCGATATCTGGGTGAGCGGGTCACGATCATCTACGGTATGGGGTTCGAGATCGCCAGTTTCCTGCTGCTGGCTTTCCTGACCAACGGGTTTATCGCGTTGATGCTGATCCCAGTCACCGCGCTTGGGGCGGTTGTCACCCCCGCCCTTCAGGCCCTGACATCCCGTGCCACGCCGGACTCTCAGCAGGGTGAGCTGCAGGGGGTGCTTTCTTCTCTGAACGCGCTGTCGATGGTGATCTCACCTTTGGTGATGACCAGCGTGTTCGCGCAGTTCGCGCAGGCCGATGCGGCACTTTATCTGCCTGGGGCACCATTCCTTTTGGCGATGCTGTTGATGATCTTCGGGTTCGCGCTTTTTCTGCGCGCGCGCCCTGTCACAGCGTAACAACGACACCTGAATGACGGTTTCCGTCTTGCAGCGGTCATTTTCCCGCGCCACCGTGGACCAAAGGGAGTGAGGGACAAGAATGCAAACCATCAAAGCCGCCGTCTGCCGGGCGTTCAACAAGCCTTTGGTCATCGAAGACATCCAGATCGCGCCGCCCGGCACCGGAGAGGTCGAGGTGACCCTGGATGCGGTGGCGATCTGCCATTCGGACATTACTTACGCCAGCGGGGCGTGGGGCGGGCACCTGCCGGCCGTCTACGGGCACGAAGCCGCGGGCGTGATCACTGCAACCGGTGACGCGGCCGGTGGGTTTCAGGTGGGTGATGCGGTCGTTGTCACGCTGATCCGGGCCTGCGGGTCCTGCCCGTCCTGCGCGGGAGGTCAACCGACGATATGCGAAACACCTTATGACTCGGTCAACGGTCCGCTGAGCACGGCAGAAGGCGGCACCTTGGATCAGGCAATGGCCTGCGGTGCATTTGCCGAGAAAGTGGTGATCAGCCATCGGCAGATCGTGAAGATCCCCGACGCAATGCCAAAAGACGCGGCCAGCCTGTTGTCTTGCGGGGTAATCACCGGCGTCGGTGCTGCGGTGAACGCAGCCAAGCTCCGCCCCGGTCAGGATGTGGTTGTCATCGGTGCGGGCGGTGTCGGACTGAATGCGATTCAGGGCGCGCATATCGCCGGGGCACGACGGATCGTGGCCGTCGATATGACCGAAGAAAAGCTTGAGATCGCCAAGGAATTCGGCGCGACACATGGTGTTCTGGCCAGCCAAGAACAGCCGTGGAAAGCCGCCCACAAGGCGTTGGGCGGGCGTGGTGCGGATGCGGTTCTGATTACCGTTGGTGCGATCCCGGCCTACGATCAGGCCCCGCGTTACCTGGGCCCTGGCGGCAAAGCGATCATGATTGGAATGCCTCATTCCGGCGAAATGTCCAGCTATGAACCCGTTGTTCTGGCAGCGCTGGGTCAGGGGCTTGTCGGCTCGAAAATGGGCGATGTGGTCATACAGCGCGATATCCCGTGGATGATCGATCTGTACGAACAGGGGCGGCTGAAACTGGACGAGTTGATTTCGGGCCGCTGGGCTCTGGACCAGATCAACGAGGCGATCGAGGACACCAAGACCGGATCGGCCAAGCGTAACGTGATCCTGTTCGATATGGAGTAGAGGCGGATGAAACTGCAAGACCTAGACATCATCGTCACTGCGCCACCCGCACCGGGCTGGGGCGGGCGCTATTGGATACTGGTAAAAGTTACCACCGATACCGGGATCACCGGTTGGGGTGAGTGTTATGCGTCCTCGGTCGGCCCCGAGGCGATGCAGCACGTGATCCGCGACGTGTTCGAACGGCACATGCTGGGCGAAAACCCCGAAAACATCGAGCTGATGTTCCGCCGCACCTATTCCAGCGGCTTTACCCAGCGCCCGGACCTGACCGTGATGGGAGCATTCTCGGGGCTCGAAATCGCCTGCTGGGACATTCTGGGCAAAGATCGCGACCGCCCGGTCTACGCCCTGCTGGGCGGGTTGATGAACGAGCGTATCCGCGCCTACACCTACCTCTATCCCCTGCCGCAGCATAACCTGACCGATTTCTGGACCTCGCCCAAACAGGCTGGGGATTGCGCGGCAGAGATGGTGCGGCGCGGATTCACGGCGGTCAAATTCGACCCTGCGGGTCCATACACTCTCCGTGGCGGGCATATGCCTGCGATGTCCGATATCTCATTGTCGGTGGCATTCTGCAAAGCGATCCGAGAGGCTGTGGGCGACAAGGCCGACCTGCTGTTCGGCACGCACGGCCAGTTCAACACAGCGGGCGCCATCCGGTTGGGTCAGGCGTTGGAGCCGTACTCTCCGCTGTGGTTCGAGGAACCCACCCCGCCCGACATGATCGAAGACATGGCCCGCGTTGCCCGCAACGTTCGCATCCCCGTCGCGACCGGAGAACGCATGACCACCAAAGCCGAGTTCGGGGCCGTCCTGCGCGCAGGGGCCGCGGAAATCCTGCAACCCGCGTTGGGCCGTGCCGGAGGCATATGGGAGATGAAGAAAGTCGCCGCCATGGCCGAGGTGTTCAACGCTCAGATGGCCCCGCATCTTTACGCAGGGCCGGTCGAATGGGCCGCCAATATCCATCTCGCTGCATCGATCCCGAACCTTCTGCTGCTGGAAACCATCGAAACCCCGTTCCACGATCAATTGATCAACGGTACGCTGCGCGTGGATGAGGGCTTTGTGACTGCCCCAACCGCGCCCGGTCTTGGAATCGAGGTGGATGAGGACCTCGCGCGCGCGCATCCCTACACCGGCGATGGCCTGCATCTGCAAATGCAGGAAGAGCCTTGCGATTATGTCAACGGAAACGACTTTCAGGGCGGTGCACCAGCGACCGAGGGGTGACAAGCAAACCCGATTTGGGGCATATTGCCAGCACCCAAAATCCAAACAGGCCGCGCGTGACCATCAAAGCCCACGATACCACAAGCGCTCACCCCGAAACCCTCGAGGACATGCAGGAAAACGCCGCGCGGGCTGCGGCTTTTCTAAAAACACTGGCCCATGAGGGGCGGCTGATGATCCTGTGTCACCTGGGCGAGGGCGAAAAATCTGTCGGTGAGCTTGAGGACCTATTGCAAATCCGGCAGGCCGCCGTCAGCCAGATGCTGGCCCGTCTGCGTCAGGAACGGCTGGTCTCTACCCGCAGGGATGGCAAGACAATCTATTACTCGCTCCAGGACGGTGACACGGTGCGGGTCATCAGGTTGCTCTACGACCTGTTCTGTAAGCCGAATGGTTAGTTCGAGATATAACCTGCAATCACCTGCAACAGTTTGAAGGCGGTCGCGGCGTCATTTTCGACCACGGCCAGGAATTCTTCCTCACCGATCCGCAAACAGGACAGCTCGGTCTCGGCAATCATGCTCAGGGCGCGGGGTTCCTTTCGAATAAGCCCCAGTTCACCCACCAGCGCCCCCGGCCCGACCTTGGTAATCAGTTGATCAGGGCCTTCCATCTGCGGCAGGTACAGCCCAGCCTCACCCTCAAGCACCACATAGGCGCCGTCAGTGGGCTGGTCGTCCTTCAGGAACACAACCTCACCCGGTTTGGCATTGTACCAGCGCGCACCAAAGGCCAGCAGGCGCAGCTGTCTGCGGTCGAGACCGGAAAACAGCGGTGTCTGCTCCAACGCGCGCAGCTTGCGTGCAAGATCGGCCGAGGCGGCACTATCCTCTTCCACCATGGCATCCCCTTCATCCGTCACCACCCGACCCTGACGGATTTCGACATACATGTCGAACTTGTCCGGGTTCTCAAAATGGTCGTTCAGATAGATTACGGTTGTATCCGGCAGCAACTCGCGCAGGTTCTTGTAAACGGCGACCTGGGTCGCCATGTCATAGCTGGCCAGTGCGTTTTCCAGGATCAGAATGTCGGGTTTCTTGATCGTCGCACGGGTAAAGGCCAGCGGCTCGGCAAAAACAGCGGGCAGGTTCTGGCCGCCGATCGCAACCGGCACGTCATAGATCAGTTCCACCACCAGCGGGCGCGCACCGTTTTCGTCCAGCACATCGACAATCAGCTTGCGCGCCTCGTCCGAGCGTCCGCCGCCAATCTGGCTGACTTTGCCGAACAGGGCATTCTCCATCACCGTCAAACCGGGGGCAAAAGCGTCTTTGTGCAGTGGTAAAAAGACATCCTGCAACCGCTCCAACAGCTTTTCAGAATGACTATGGCGCAGTTCCAGGATGCGGTTTTTTAGCTCATCCGTAAAGGCGGGCCCGATTTGCTCGGCCGAGATCACGAACGGTACCGCCAAAAGGTTCGCCAGCTTTTCGTCATCCAGCCCCGACACACCCTCGCTACGGGTTTTCTCGACGAGCTCAAGCGCAGTCTCATAAGTCTTGGCTTCCAGACCAAGTTTGCGGAACAACGGATGATCCGTTCCATCCAGACCAAAAATCTGGCGCAGCATCTCGATCACGTCCTGGGTCAGTCTGACCAGCGTTTTGTCCAGCCCCAAATCGCGCAGTTGGCCAAGGAAAACGGTCTGGCGGGCCAGCAGGTCCTGCGTAACCGGAACCCTCGGGGTAGCGAACAGCAGATTTTCCGCGACCGGCAATGCTGAATTATACGTGCACCAGTCGAAGACCAGCGCCTGTTGATCCAACCCGGCTGCCTGCACGGCCTGTTGCACGAGCGGGCGCAGCTCGACCAGTTTCTGCGCCAGCTCCGGGTGTTCAGCGGCGTCGAATACCTGATCCGACCCGCGCTGGAACAAAGCGGCCCCCGACCCCAGCCCGTCGATCAGATGCAGCCACCAGTCCCGCAACGCCTCGGGACTGTCCAATCCGGCCAAGGATGGATCCAGCCAGTCTGACCGGAAAGGGTCGGCGCTGTTACCTGCGCGCTGTGTCTCGGCAAAGTCGGGGTCATCGAATTGGGTCGTCAGCGGCCTCTGACGCATCGGCATCATGACGTTGTCCCCCAACGTGCCCTGAAACAAGACCGGGCGCGACGAGGCATAGCCAATGCGTGCGGCCACGACGCTTTGGTGCAGGGTCGCCAGGTTTTCGCCGCCCACTTCAACCCGCCCCGAGCTGGGCAGGATTTCCCGTGTCAGCAATTCGGCCACTGCGCGCCTGTCTTCTTCGCTGGGGGCGGCAATGCCGATTGTTTGCTGACCCGCAAAGGTGAGGTTCAGATCATCCAGCACCTGATTGCCATCCATATCCCGAACCGAAACACGATCCAGCACGATATCGCCCTTTAGGCGCGGACGGGATTCGGACTCGCCCTCAAACAGCTTTTCATCGGGCATCCCGGGCGGAGCAAACCGTTCGATCACCACATCCCAACGCAGCGACATGTCCTGCGTCTGGTTGTAATACGTCAGCAGCTCCTTCCACGGCGAGCTCAGGTCTTTGTACGCCGCCAGCGCAGCCACCAGCGCCCCCAGCGAGACTGAGCCCTGCAACACCAGAAGGCCGCCAACCAAGTAGAACATGAAGGGCGTCAGCTGTGAGATGAAGTTGTTGATGAACTTCATGAAGAATTTTTTCTGGTAGATCTCGAACCGAATACCGAACAGTCGCCCCAGCTGCTCCGAGATCATCGCCCGACGATAGCGCCAACCACCATTGCCCCGCAGAGTCGAGGCCCCGGCGGCGTTCTCACCGATCTGTGCGGCCAGAACACGGACTTCCTGAATGCGCTTCTTGTTCAGCAGATTGATCTGCCGCTGCAGCTTGGGGATCAGCCAGGCCTGCAACGGAATCAACGACACGGCCGCCAGGCCGAACCAGACGCTTTGCAGAAACAGGAAAGACAGGATCGTGATCATCTGACCGGCCTGCAGCACCGGTTGGCTGATCGCATCGCCCATCAGCCCGCCCATCGGCTCGCTTTCCGCAGTGATCATCGAAACCATCTCGCCCTGGCTAACCCGCTCGAAATAGGGTTGAGGAAAGCGCAGGGCTCGATTGATCAACTGATACCGGAAGCGGCGCAGCATCCGTTCGCTGAGCACCCCTTTCATAGTGTTGATGCGCATCTTCATTACGCCGTGGCACAGCACAGCCAGCAAGAACGCCCCGCACAGGATGATCAGGAACGTGGTCTGCGGCAGGTCATAACCAAGAACATTCACCACAGGGCTGGCCGCACCGATCGCATCGTTGATGATGCGTTTGGGCAGTTCCAGCGTCAGGTACAACAACGGAAACAGCGTAGAGGTCACGGCCAGCAGGACAAGCTGATCGCGTTTGGAATACTTCCAAATAAACCGGAAAATCGAACGTTCTATGGAACCCGCCCCTATTCTGAATCATTGAACCGATCCTGAAGAAAGTACCGCAAATCAAACACTCTGAATTTACAGCAATCGTGGCCCGTGACGCAAATGGTTTCCAGTTTGGTCATATCTCCGCCATGTGTGAACAAGTTCATTTGCACCGCAACGGTTTAGCCCCTAAGATTCGCTTCAGGACGATATCGGGAGGAGCAATTTGAATGCCAGCATAGGCGCAGTGTTATTGATGCTCTGCTTATTGCAGATCAAACATATGTTTGCGGACTATTTCCTCCAGACTCCGAAAATGTTGTCCGGTCGCGGTGTGTATTTACACTGGGGCCGTGCGCAGCATGCTGGCGTGCATGTTGTCGGATCCGTTATTGTTTTTCTACTGTTCGGGGCGCCGTGGTCTTTCATCCTGATCATTGCCGCACTGGAATGGATCGTGCATTTCAATATCGACTTTGCCAAAGCCAGCTATTCGGACAAGAAACAGCTGTCACCAACGCAGGCAGCGTTCTGGCGTGCAGCAGGGCTGGACCAGTGTATGCACAACCTGACCTATATTGCGATGGTCTGGGCTTGGGTGAGTTTCGCCACCTGATCCCCCATGATTTCCCGAGTGGAATGACGGTAAGCCTCTAACCAAAGCTGATCCAACGCATCAAGTTCCGTGGTATCGAATCTTTCCGCAACCTCCCAATACCGGCCCGACGGGACGATATATCCCAGCTCCTGTTCCGCATTCAGAACCCCTTCCATCGCATCGGTAGCGGGCAAACCGGCGTCTGTCAGGTTGCCCAATCCCACAGACGGGAACAGTAACCGACTGTCCCCATGCGATAGCCTGACGACCCGGCACCCCTGTGCCGCGCCGAACATCGCCAGACGCGCTGACTTCGCCTCGAGCGACCGCAGGGTGACATCCGCACGCAACGGATCAGCCGTACCGGTCCCGTAGAAATGCGTATTACCGGTTCCAGGATAGATCATGTCACAACCGAAATAGGCCAGAACCGCAGGGCGAGTCACCGCAAGCGCCCAATACCCCGCAGTGAACGCCATCGTACCACCGGCATAGACGAAACCGCCGAAGCCGTTCTGAACAGGAACGTAATCCCTGGCCGTCACAACCCGCTGATGGTCACGGATCCTGTCTGGTCGTCGTTGGGCCGGGAAATCCTCAGGATGGATCAACACGTCCCAATCCGGCCGGATACGCCAGGCATTGTTGATGGCAACGATGTGCGTAAATGTCGCGCGCGGCCACTGCTGCGCGGCCACTGCGCCCGGGGCGCTGCCCAGTATCAGAACTCGGTTCGTCGGCTCGGCCATGCTGGGCCCCGTTCCATGCGGTCCCCAGATAGCTAGTGCGTTCTCTCGTACCGGCTAGCCCAGAACCGAAAAACTGCTTTCTTCGTTGATCGGGCGCTTGCGGGAATAGAAACCCACGTCGATCGTCCGCTTGATATAAGGCAACTCGAACTGCAGCGGCTGGGCATCGTGATCCGCCCCACCTTCGCAATAGTCGATCAGGGCCGTCATCATCTTTCCTGCGATCGGCGCATTCTTGTACTGGTTCCCGCTGGTGCCACAGGCCATGTAAAACCCCGGAAGGCTGGATTTGTCATAGATCGGAATCCAGTCGGTAGAAGCGTCGTACAGGTCTACAACTCCACGTGTCTTGGAAGGGATGCCTAGGCTGGGCACCCGCTGCGCATAGCGCATGGCCTGCGTCGTCCATTGATCGGTAAAGTCGTGGTTATAGTGGACGTCGTCCTCGCACCACTGATGCGGGTCACATTCCGGGTCTTCCGAGCCGACCAGGATGTGGTTGCCGTGCTCGGGACGGCAATAGCAGGCTATATCACTGTCCGACACGATCGTGCCATCGTTTTCGAAATCGAACCCCTCGGGCGCAGGAACGTGTACTACTTCCTGCCGCAGGGGACGTGTTTCGATGGTCATGTCATCCAAAACGCCTGCCATCTTGTTGATGATCGCCGAGCCCGGTCCGGCCACATTCACCACCACCTTGGCGCTGAGTTCTTCGCCCGAGGCCAACTTGACCCCGCACACGCGCCCGCCTTCGGTCAGGATCTCGACCACTTCAGCCCCGGTGCGCACCTCAGCCCCGTGCCGTTTCGCGGCATCCATCAGGTTTTGCGCCGACAGGGCCGGATCGGTGACATAGCCAGCCTGAGGCCAATATACCCCGCCTTGCATCTTGCGCCCGTTCGGCTGACCGAATTCCGGGTCATCCATGCGACGCGCCGGCGCGAAACTGTCCAGCGAGTAAACCGGCAGGCGTTCAGTGATTTTCGCAGCCGACCACTCTTCGAACGGGCAATCCAGATCGGCACTGTTCTTCATGTGTTTTTCCAACATCCCGTTGGCGTCGGTTTTCATCACCAGACATCCCGTCTCGCGGAACTGTGCCAGATTGGCCTTCGTGGGCAGTCCCAAGTAATCAGCCCAATCGCGCCAATAGTGATAGCCTTCCCACGCAAAAGCGGTGCCGTCGAAGGTCGAGTAATGCATCCGAATGATCGCGCAAGACCCCGCAGTTGAGCCATGGCCGACCTGAGAATTGCGGTCCAGCGACAGGGTTTTCCAACCGGCCTTGGCCATTTCGAACGCGATAGCTGCCCCTATGACTCCGGTACCGATGATGATTGCGTCTGGTTGGCTCATTCTCTGTCTCCTTCCCAATAGCGCTTTGAATAGGCGCTGAATTCTTCGACTTCCTCGGGTCGTGGCTCGACTCCGGTGAAAACGTAAAGGTAGTGCGGTACCATCTGCAGTCGGGTTTCCATCGGCTCATTCAGCTGGGCGAGATCGTATCCAATCTGCATGTAGTACAGCACACGGGCACGGGTTTCGGCCTCAACCGCAGAATAGCCAAAACGCACGAACATGGCGTGCAGAGCTTCCAACCGTCGGGTGTCCGATTGATCCAATGCACGGCGTACCTTGCCCGATTTGCGCGCCCAATCCCGTACGGCAAAGTCCAGCGCCGTATCGAACAGATCGGTGTTCACCACGCAGCGATGCACATTGCAGACCGCCGCCGTGATGGTTTCCGCCGGAGCCTCAGCCTGTGCAATCAGACCCACCGTGTTCGTGGCCTGCCAGCGGGACAGCAAAGCGTCGAGCAGTTCCTGACGTGATTTGAAATACCAGTAGAAGGAAGATCGCGAGACCGCCATCCGCTCGGCCAAGCTCAGCACCTTGATCTGGTCCACCCCGTCCGAAATCAGCACATCCATCGCCACGTTAAGCCAGTCGTCACGCGTGACCTTGATGTTGCCGACCAAGGGCTCGGCCTTGGGGTCGTCGCGGTGCAGGATCGGTTTGGTGTTCATTCAACTCTCCGGTGGCGCGCCGCCTTCGGCGGTACGGCGCGCGATGAAATCCTGCAAGGCACCAAGCCGGTCGCTATCGCCGGCAGGAGCTTTGAAATCTTCAAGAATGGCCTTCCATACACCCGTTGCCCGATGATTGGCGTCAACCGATCCGCGCTCGGTCCACGTGCCGAAATTGGCATAGTCGTGCACGTGGGGCTGGTAGAATTCAGTGTTGTAGCGTTCCATCGTCTGGCTGGTTGCAAAGAAGTGTCCGCTTGGTTCGACCTCGCGCAGGGCGGTGTCAAAGCCGATCTCGGCGGCCCCCGCCTGCGCCCCGGCACAAAGTTCGGCGACCATGTTCAGCACCTCGGCGTCGCAGACCAGCTTTTCGAACGACACTGACAGCCCGCCCTCGAGCCACCCGGCCGAGTGGATGATCACTGTCGCCCCAGCCATCAGGCACCCCCAGAGGCCGAACTGATTTTCATTCGCGGCCTGTACGTCATTGATGTTCGATGCTGACCCGGCAGCAGATCGCCAAGGCAGCCCCAGATGCCGCGCCAATTGCCCGGCCGCCAGTGACGCCTGAAAATGCGAAGGCGTCCCGAACGCAGGCGCACCCGATTTCATGTCTACATTGCTGGTGAAGGTCCCATAGCACACCGGCGCGCCTGGGTTGGTCAGTTGGGTCAGCGTCAGCGCCGCCAAGGCTTCGGCATGGGAAAGCGTGATTGCTCCTGCCACCGTGATAGGTGCCATCGCCCCCATCAAGGTAAAAGGTGTAATGATCGACATCTGCCCATGGCGGGCAAAGTCGATCAGCCCCTGCGCCATAGGGATGTCCAGCGTCCGCGGGCTGTTGGTATTGATGATCGTGTAGCAATGCGCGTTGCCGCGGAAATCTTCATCTGACAGGCCCCGTGCGGTGGAGAGCATCTCGAAGCAGTCCATAACCTGCGGCGTCCCGCGCGAGAAGAAGAACGGGAACTTGTCCGTCAGCTCCATCTGCGCCTGCGTCGTGAAGTAGTGGCGCAGATGTGTCGGCACGTCCTGCGGCTCGACCTGAGGCGAGATCATCTGGAACACGTCGAAATGATGCGTGAGTTTCAGAAACTCAAGATAGTCCTGCCCGGTCGCAGGGCGGCGGCCCCGTTCCAGATCGGTGGCATTAGGTGCCCCTGCCCCCGGCTGGAACACCAGACTTCCCAGTTCCAGTGTGAAATCGCGGCGGCGCGCGCCCGCGTGGCAGGCGATCGAGTTGGGGGCCGAGGCGACGGCGGCCTCGACAATATCGCGCCCGACGAAGACCATTTCAGAGCCTTCATCCACGCGTGCGCCACCCGCAGCAAAAATCCGTCGGGCTTCGGGCAGCAGAACCTTGACCCCCAGTTCCTCAAGCGTCCGCAGGGCCGTTTCGTGCATGTCCGCAATCTGGTCCGCCGAAAACACCTCCATCGGCGGGAACGGGTTCGTCAGTTGGCGGTAGTTCACATTGCGACTGGGCGGCGGCGCGGCGTCAACACCGCGCCCGCGCCGTCGCCGACCGCGTTCGGATGTCTGCGAAATCACCATCAGCCCCTCATCGCCTTGCCCTGCGGGTCGTATGGGGACGGTGCAACCACCCTCGCGGAGCGTTCGACGCCAACCACATGCACGGTCAATTCCGTGCCCGGTTCGGCCTTGTCGCGGTTGACCAGCGCCATTGCCAGCGACTTGCCGGTATAGTGCCCATAGCCACCAGAGGTTACAAAGCCTATCCGATCTTCGCCCGACCAAATCGGCTCATACCCGCTGGCATCCGCGTCCAGCGCATCCACCTCAAGCGTCACCTGAACCTGCGCGGGGCCGTTGCCCTCTCGTTCAGCCACGGCGGCATCCTTGCCGACGAAATCCTTATCCCAATCGATCCAACGGTCCATCCCGGTCATCCCGGGCGTATAGAGCTGAGTGAATTCTGCCGACCAGATACCAAAGCTCTTTTCCAACCGCGTCGAGAGCATCGCGTTGAAACCGCACTCGCGGATGCCCTCGTCAGCGCCCGCCTCCAATAGCATCCGGCGCAGCTTGATGTGATCACCATAGCGGCAGTTGATCTCATAGCCCTTTTCGCCGGTCACCGACATGCGCGCGACGCGAGCGCGGACCAGACCGATGTCGAAATCACCGCAGCCCATGAATTTCAGCCCCGAGATATCCTGTTCTGCCAGTTTCTCGACCACGGTCTGCGATCTTGGACCGACGACGGCGAAACCGCAGTATTCCTCGCCCAGATCGCGAATATCGACGCCGTCGATCATGTGATCATCGAACCACCGCATGTGCCAGGCGCGCAGGTAGTAGCTGCCCATGATCCACCACGTGCCATCGCCCCAGTTGAGAACAGTCAGATCGCCCTTGAGCCGCCCGTTCTCACCCAGCATCGGGGCCAGCTTGGCACGGCCCGGTGCAGGCAGTTTCGAGGCCATCACTTTGTCCAGCCAGACCTCTGCATTTGGGCCACTGATTTCGAACCGCGAAAAGCCCGAGATATCCAGCAGGCCTACGCCCTCGCGGATCACCTTGCATTCCTGGGCCACGATGTCATGCGCGTTCGAACGCTTGAGCGTCGGTGTTTCCTCGAACCCCTTCGGCGCGAAGTACAGCGGCACCTCCAGATCCCAGCTGACACCCCACTTGCATCCGGCGTCGGTCATCGCGTCATGGGCCGGGGCCATTTTCAGCGGACGTCCGGCGGGCAATTGCTCGTTCGGGTAAGTCATCACGAAACGGCGGGAATAGAACTGACCGGTGGTTTCGCGGATATAGCGTTTGTTCTGGGCAAAATCGCCATAGCGCGCCACATCCATCGGCCATGCGTCGGCTTCGGGTTCGCCATGGATCATCCACTCGGCCAGCGTCTTGCCAACGCCGCCGCCCTGCAGGAAACCCGCCATCACCGCACAGGCCGACCAATAACCTGGCTTGCCCGGTACCGGGCCAACCAGCGGGTTACCATCGGGCGAGAAGGTAAATGCGCCGTTTACCCATGTCTTGATGCCGACATTCTGGATCGACGGATAGCGTTCAAAGCCCAGCGTCAGTTCATTTTCGATCCGATCCAGCTGTTCCTGAAACAGCTCTTCGCCATAGTTCCACGGCGCGCCGTCCATGGCCCAGTGTTCGTGGTCGACTTCGTATATGCCTACCAGAACGCCCTTCTGATCCTGTCGCATATAGGTGAATCCTTCGAGGTCCACGGTCATCGGCATCTCGAAATCGGCCTCAGCCACCTCGGGCACCGTGTCGGTAATCAGATAGTGGTGTTTCAGCGGTGAGACCGGCAGCTCAATCCCCGCCATACGGCCCACCTGCTTGGCCCAAAGCCCCGCGGCGTTGACCACATGTTCACACGTGATTGTGCCCCGATCGGTCACCACCTGCCAGCCATCCGCGGTCTGGATCAGCTCCTCAACCTTGGTTTCTTCATAGTATTCCGCGCCACGTTTTTTAGCCGCCGTCGCATAGGCCTGCACCGTGCCGGTTGTGTCGATATAACCCTCACGGTCCGCCCACATGGCACCCAGAACGCCGTCGGTGGACATGATCGGGCAGCGCCGTTGCGCCTCTTCCGGAGACAGCAACTCACAGTCATCAATGCCGATGGATTGGAAGATGCGATAGTTCGCCTGCAGCCATTCCCAGCGTTCGGGCGTGCCGGCCAAGGTCAGGCCACCAGTCATGTGCAGTCCGATATTCTGACCGGATTCTTTTTCGATCTCGCTCAGCAGGTCGATGGTATAGGCCTGCAGAGAGGCCATGTTCGGATCCGCGTTCAACGCGTGAATCCCGCCAGCTGCATGCCATGACGAACCCGACGCCAACCGCCGCCGCTCTAGCATCACCACATCCGACCAGCCGAACTTGGCCAGGTGATACAGAACCGAGGCGCCCACAACGCCGCCCCCGATGACCACAACGCGATACTGAGATTTCATCCTGCCCTCTCCTGCATGACACGCTGTGGACGCTAGACGCACTATTCACTTCTGTCTAGACATTTATGTACAGTCCTGGTCGCGCGCAGCCGACATTCGGATTTCAACGCTTTAAAGCTGTGCGCTGGGCCGTGATGAGACCCTTTCGAACCACGCCAGTGTTGCCGAGTTTTCCTGTGGAATCCGTCTTTTGATCACGCGAGCGAAGTCGACAAATACAAAGGCGGTGATATCGGCCAGAGTGAATTCTGCCCCAGCGATATAGGGGCTGTCCGCCAGTCGCCTTTCCAACAGATCGAAGAAATACCCGACCCGTGCCGCGCCCCTTTGCGCCAGCTCGGGGATCTGAACGTGATTCTCGGGGCCTGGAATCGCCCGGTCGGCGAATGCGGGATGGGCGTTGCGCAGCGTCTCAGCAATGGGCATACCTCCCTGTTGTTCGACGATGCTGTTCCACATCAAGACCAGACCCTGCTCGTCCGGGGTGCGTCCCATCAGCGGCGGCTCGGGAAACCGCGCCTCAAGATACGCGGCGATACCAAGGTTCTCGGCCAGTACCGTGCCTTCATCAGTAACCAGAACCGGAAGGGTTGCGCTTGGGTTGATCGCCCTGAACGCGTCGCCCAGCTGTTCCCCTTTGGCTATCGAGATGTCGCGGGTTTCGATCTGCAGCCCTTTTTCCGCGATGAACATGCGGGCACGGCGCGGGTTCGGGGCAGTGGAGCAATCATAAAACAGCATGGGGAAACCCTTTGGGTCAGCGGCGATAGATGAAACACCGTCCGTCAACGGCATTTATCGGCAAAGGCAGTTCGGTCAGCGTGTCGAAATACATCCGGTCGCTGGACACCATCAGCCCGCCCTCGGCCAGCAGCGGCTCTATCAGGGGTGAGACGAACCGGGCGAAGGCGTCGTTTTTTTTTCGGTTATGTCCGCCAAGGTCAGCGTGGATCAGGCTGGCGGTCGCACCAAAACGATCCAGCGCAGCAGGCAATGTCTCGCGCACATCACCCAGGATCACGCGATCTTCAGGAGGTGTCGAATCCGGGTGAGACGCCACCGCACGTTCGAACACATAGACCGGGCGGTTCTTCACGTATTGCGCCATGTGATGATAGGTGCGCCCATTGCCCAGCCCAAGTTCGAACACGGGACCCGACATTCCGCGCGTCTCGGCAATGGCGAAATCCAGGCAGGCACGTTGCGACACCATACGGTCAATGAACAGATCCAGTCGGCTTTGATCGTCGGACACGGGGAAATCTCTCCTTGATATCAGTCGACTTGTCAGATGGGGCCGACAGGTTGTTTGATGACAAATCCTCAAGACTTTGTGTAGGCAAATTGGCGTAAGTTTCACAATTCCGCGACATTTCACCCCAAGAACGGGTTTGACTAGCCCGCACCAACCGCGCGAAACTGCGACAAAAAACACGGGGAGTTGATCAAGCGAATGCCGACCTACGGCCCAACGGGTGGAATACCCGCATGACGGCGTTGTTGTCCGTCCGCGAATTGAGCATCGGATTTGGCGCGGGTGAGCCCGTTGTCAAAGGCGTCAATTTCGATGTCGAGGCCGGGCAAACGCTGGCTTTGGTAGGCGAATCCGGATCGGGCAAAACGATCTCATGCCGAGCGGCGTTAAGGATATTGCCGCGTACCGCCCAGATACGCAGCGGCACGATTACGCTGAACGATTCCAAGGGCACCGAAGACCTGACGCGGATCAGCGAAAAGCAGATGCGCGGGATTCGCGGCAACCGGATTTCAATGATCTTTCAGGAGCCGATGCGATCCCTGTCGCCCCTGCACAAGATCGGCAATCAGGTCAGCGAGGTGCTTTGGCTGCACCGTGGCGCGTCCGAAGCGCAGGCCCGCAAAGAGGTGCTGACCCAGTTCGAGCGCGTAGGCTTTCCCGATCCGCAGCGGGCTTATGATTCTTACCCGTTTGAATTGTCCGGCGGCATGCGTCAGCGCGCAATGATTGCGATGGCAATGGTGTCCAAGCCGGAACTGCTGATCGCGGATGAGCCGACCACCGCACTTGACGTGACGACACAGGCGCAGGTGCTGGGCCTGATCAAGGAATTGCAGCGCGAGACCGGGATGGCGCTGATCCTAGTCACACACGATCTGGGTGTGGTTGCCAACATGGCAGAACAGGTCGTCGTCATGCACAAGGGCCGCGTGATGGAGGCTGGCGCAGCCGCCCCCATTCTGACCGCGCCTGCGCACCCCTATACGCAGCAGTTGTTCAACGCAGCGCCCGAGATTCCGGACGAAGAATCCGTTGGCATCCCAATGCCAGACGAGGACCTGATCCTGCAGATGAAGAGCGTGTCAAAAACCTACACCATGCGCTCCAGCAAGGGCTGGCAGGGGGACAAACTGATCCATGCCTGCCGTGGCGTCGACCTGAAACTGGCACGCGGCAAGACGCTGGCCATCGTCGGCGAAAGCGGATCGGGTAAAACCACGGCGGCCCGTATCGCGTTGGGGGCCGAACCGCCAGATCCCGGCGGCGAGGTGCTGTTTCGGACCTCATCGGACGCAGACCCGATCACCGTGCATCACATGACCCGCGCTCAACGCACTGCCTTTCAGCGCAAGGCGCAAATGGTGTTTCAGGACCCCTACAGTTCGCTCAGCCCCCGGATGCGCATTCAGGACGCGATGACCGAGCCGCTGGAGATCCACAGTATCGGCACGGTGTCAGAACAGCGTGACAAGGCGGGCGAGATGTTGCAACGGGTCGGTCTGAACGCTGACATGCTGAAGCGCTACCCGCATGCCTTTTCAGGCGGTCAGCGTCAGCGCCTGTCGATCGCGCGCGCCATGATGCTGGACCCGCAACTGATTGTCTGCGACGAGCCGACCTCGGCGCTGGATGTCTCGGTTCAGGAACAGATCCTTACGCTGCTGGAAAACCTGCAGGACAGTCTGAACCTGTCCTATTTCTTCATCTCCCACGACCTTGCGGTTGTGGCGCGTATCGCCGACGAGGTCGCCGTGATGCGCCGGGGGCTGGTTATCGAACAAGCCCCGCCCGAGACGCTCTTCTACAATCCCCGCCACCCCTATACCAAGGCGCTTATTGCCGCTCAGCCAGAACCTGACATCAACCGCCCCATTGACCTGAAACTGGTTGCTTTGGGCGCAGGTTCGCCAGACAGTTGGGATGACGCCTTCCGATTTACCGACTCCGTGATACCTTCACTGGTAGAGATGGAACCCGGCCATAAGGTACGATGCCATGTTTAAGACCACTCGCCCTCTGTTTCTGGCCGCCACGCTGGCCGCTGCATGGATGCTGCCCGCCACGGCAGACACCCCCACCCCACTGGAAGGAGAATTCTGGGCAACCGAGGTAAACGCAGGCAATCTGCCCCCCGTGGCCGAACGTCTTCCCGACGAACCTCTGGTCGTCGATCTGGCCGCCAAAGGGCGCGAGTTCGGAACCCCCGGCGGCACGCTGCGCACCATGGTCACCCGGTCCAAGGACATCCGCCAGATGGTGGTCTATGGATATGCCCGGCTGGTGGGGTTCAACGAAAACTACGAACTGGTGCCCGACCTGCTGGACTCCTACGAAAGTGAAGGCAATCGTAAATTCACGCTGCATCTGCGCGAAAGACACAAATGGTCGGACGGTTCGCCCTTCACCTCCGAGGATTTCCGCTATTGGTGGGAGGATGTGGCGAATAACGAACTTCTCAGCCCCTCGGGCCCACCGGATTTTCTGATCGTCGAGGGAAAGCTGCCCACCGTATCTTTCCCGGATGAGACCACCGTCGTTTATGAGTGGGAAGACCCGAACCCCGACTTCCTGCAATCGCTGGCTCAGGCGCGTCCGCCGTTCATTTACCGGCCCTCTGCCTTTCTGAAGAAGTATCACGAGCAATACGCAGATACCGAAGAACTAGCCTTTCAGGTCAGCGACGCCCGCGTCAAAAGCTGGGCAGCGCTGCACAACAAGCTGGACAACCTCTACAAGTTCGACAATCACGAACTGCCCACGCTGCAGCCCTGGCTGAATGCCAGCTCGGGCAAGAAGATCCGACACAACTTTGTCCGAAACCCCTATTACCACCGCATCGACAGCAATGGCGTGCAACTGCCCTATATCGATGTGGTCGAAATGGAAATCGTCGCTCCCGGCCTGGTCGCGGCTAAGGCCAATGCCGGTGAAACCGACCTGCAAGGGCGTGGCCTGGCATTCCGCGATGCATCCATCCTGAAAAAGGGCGAAGAGGCCGGAAATTACAAAACACGGCTGTGGAAGACCGGTGTCGCCTCGCAGATCGCGATCTACCCGAACCTGAACTTTGCCGATGACGGCTGGCGCGAGGTTCTGCGCGATGTGCGCGTGCGCCGTGCCCTGTCGCTGGCAATTGACCGCAAGACGATCAATCAAGCGCTTTATTTCAAGCTGGCGCAACCCGGTGCGATGTCGGTTTTGCCCGCGTCCCCGTTCTATAGCGAGGAAAATGCACAGGCATGGGCCCAGTTTGACATCGAACAGGCCAACGCCATGCTGGATGAGGCCGGTCTGACCGAGCGTAACAAGAACGGCATCCGTCTGCTACCCGATGGCCGCCCGATGGAATTGATCATCGAAACCGCCGGTGAACGGCAAGAGGTCGAAAACGCACTGCAGATCGTTACAGATACGTGGCGCGAGATCGGTGTGGATCTGGTGATGCGCCCGCTGGACCGGGACATCCTGCGCAATCGCGTGTTCGCGGGCAACACCATGGCCTCGGTCTGGTTCGGCTGGGATGATGGTATCCCGCAGACCCATACTTCTCCTGCCTATCTTGCACCTACGGATCAGGTGTTTCTGGCTTGGCCCAAATGGGGTCAGTATTACCAAACCGGTGGCGATGTGGGCGAAGCACCCGATATGCCCGAGGCTGAACGGCTGATGCAATTGGCCCACGACTGGGAAGTGGCCACCACCGATGAAGAGCGCGAGGCGATCTGGACCGAGATGCTGAACATCCACGCCGACCAGCTTTTTGCCATCGGTATCCTGAACGGCGCCCCTCAGCCGGTCGTGGTCTCGAACCGCCTGCGCAATGTGCCCGAACAGGCCATGTGGGCTTGGGAGCCCGGCGCGCATTTCGGTATTCACCGGCCGGACGAGTTTTTCTTCGCCGACTGATCAGGAGCAGCTAAATGGTAATGCTGCGCTATGCAGTCTATCGCTTTTTCACGATGCTGCTGACGCTGCTGGTGGTGTCGGTGCTGATCTTTGTTATCATCAACCTACCGCCCGGCGACTACCTCAGCAACCAGATTGCGGAATTGCAGGCCTCCGGACAATCTGCCGGTGTGGCAAAGGCCGAGTTCCTGCGTGCGGAATATGCGTTGGACCGCCCCATATGGGAACAATACCTGATCTGGATGGGCTTCTGGCCCGGCCCGCACGGGTTTGAAGGTCTGCTACAGGGCAACTATGGCTGGTCTTTCGAGTTCGACCGCCCAGTCGCCGAGATCGTGGGAGATACCTTGTGGCTGACCGTTGTAGTCAACCTGGCGGCTATCCTGTTCGTTTATGCCGTCGCTCTGCCGCTGGGCGTTCTTGCTGCGGCAAAGTCGCGGACCTGGATCGACTACACCTCGGCCTTTGTTGGCTATCTTGGCCTGGCCACGCCGAACTTTCTGCTGGCGCTGATCCTGTTCTATTACGGCCACCGCTATTTCAACCTGCCCATTGGCGGTCTTATGGATCCGTCTTTCGAAGGTTTGCCAATGAGCTGGGAGAAGATGAAATCCATCCTCGTCCACCTGATTGTCCCGACTTTCGTGATCGGCACATCCGGTGCCTCGGCGATGATGCAGCGTCTGCGCGCCAATATGCTGGATGAGTTGGGCAAACCCTACGTGGAAACCGCCATCGCCAAGGGCATGGCCCCATCGCGGATGCTGACGAAATATCCGCTGCGCGTGGCCTTCAACCCATTCGTAGCCGATATCGGCAACCTGCTGCCGTCGATGGTGTCCGGCTCGGTCCTTGTCTCGGTCGTGCTGGGCCTGCAGACCATTGGCCCGACCCTGCTGACGGCGCTGAAAACGCAGGATCAGTTCTTGTCCGCCTTCATCCTGATGTTCGTGGCGCTGCTGACCCTGATCGGCACCATGATATCCGACATCCTGCTGGTCATGCTGGACCCGCGCATCCGGTATGAGGGGCGTGAAGCATGACCCAACACCCTGACGGTCGCTATGTCGACGACGCCCCCTATGACCCGGATGTCGCTCTGCAACAGCTTGAGCGTGCCGATCTGGACGCGCCCAACTGGGTGTTGGTCTGGCGCAAGTTCAAGACCCACAAACTGGGCCTGGTCTCGGGCATTTTCCTGCTGTTGTGCTACCTGATGCTGCCCTTTGCCGGCTTCATCGCGCCCTATGGGCCGAATGAACGGAACGGAGAGCACCTCTATGCCCCGCCGCAAAGCATAAGCTGGTTTCACGAGGGCGAGTTCATCGGCCCCCACGTTTATCCGATCGTGGCCGAGGCCGATCTTGAGACCTTCCAATGGAAATTCGTCCCCGACCTTGAGGACCCGCGCCCGATCAAGTTCTTCTGTGAAGGGGCCGAATACAAACTCGCCGGCCTGATCAGGTCGGACACCCACCTTTTCTGCGCGCCCGAAGGTGCGACGCTGTTCCTGTGGGGCTCGGATCGACTAGGCCGGGATGTATTCAGCCGCATCCTCTTTGGCGCGCAACTGTCGCTGACTGTGGGCCTGATCGGTATCACGGTGTCCTTCGTTCTGGGCATCTTCTTCGGCTCGATAGCCGGGTATTTCGGCGGCAAGATCGACTGGGTCATTAACCGCGTGATCGAGATCTTGCGTTCGCTGCCGGAGCTGCCCCTGTGGCTGGCCTTATCCGCCGCTGTGCCGTCTAACTGGAGCCCGGTCGCGGTGTTTTTCATCATTTCGATCATCCTCGGCATTCTCGACTGGCCCGGCCTCGCCCGATCCGTGCGCGCCAAGTTCCTTTCGCTGCGCGAAGAGGAGTACGTGCGCGCGGCCGAGATGATGGGCGCAAGTTCAGGCCGGGTGATCCGAAAACACCTGTTGCCGAACTTCATGTCTCACCTGATCGCGTCGGCAACCTTGTCGATACCGGCGATGATCCTCGGAGAAACGGCGCTCAGCTTCCTGGGTCTGGGCCTGCGGGCACCGGCGGTTAGTTGGGGTGTAATGCTGAACGACGCGCAGAATCTGGCCTCAATCGAAATCTACCCGTGGACGGCCATTCCGATGCTGCCGATCATCGTCGTGGTACTGGCCTTCAACTTCCTCGGTGATGGCCTGCGCGACAGTCTGGACCCCTATCAGCAATGAGCCTGTTCTCCGCCCTCCCCGCCGCTGACAGCTACAGGAAAACCGGCAAAGGGGCGCGGCCCAGCGCATTTGCTGTGTCGGAACTGGCCACAGCAAGTTTTGCCGCCGTGGGTCAGGAACTTGCGCGTCTTGTGGCTGCGTTGAACCTTGTGCCCAAAGCTCCCGAGGTTTTGGTCGATCACCGACTGGCCTCACTATGGTATGGGTTTTCGTTCAAGCCGGAGGGATGGGAGATGCCCAGCCTCTGGGACGCCGTGGCCGGAGACTACCCGGCCTCGGACGGCTGGATCAGGTTGCACACTAACCTGCCCCGCCACAAGGCGGCGGCGCTGAAGGTTCTCGGGGTCCCGGGCAATCGAGACGCCGTGGCACAAGCGTTGAAAGAGTGGTCGAACTCTGATCTGGAAACCGCAATTGTGGCCGAGGGCGGCGTTGCTGCTGCCATGCGCAGCCGCGCGGAATGGCTGGAGCATCCGCAGGGGCGTGCTGTGTCCCGCGACCCGCTGGTCGGCTGGCAAAATCCCAGACGCATCACGCTGCGCGACCGCCCCCAAGCCACGGCCAACCGCCCATTGGCGGGCCTGCGCGTTCTGGACCTGACGCGTGTTCTGGCGGGCCCTGTCTCAACACGAACGCTGGCGGGTTTTGGGGCTGAAGTTCTGCGCATCGACCCGCCCGGATGGGACGAACCCGGCGTCATCCCGGATATCTCTTTGGGCAAACGCTGCGCCTATCTGGACCTGAAATCGCCCGGCGGCCTGAAACAACTGCAGGACCTGCTTGCGCAGGCGGATGTCTTCGTCCACGGCTACCGCCCCGGCGCGCTGGACGCGCTTGGACTTACTAAGGTCAAACGCGATGAACTGGCCCCGAACCGGGTCGAGGTCACCTTGAACGCCTATGGCTGGCAGGGCCCTTGGTCTACCAGACGTGGGTTTGACAGCCTTGTCCAGATGAGCGCCGGGATCACGGATGCCGGCCGCGCATGGGCCAAGGCCGACAACCCCACGCCGTTGCCCGTGCAAGCGCTGGACCATGCGACGGGCTACCTTATGGCCGCAGCCGTCTTGTCAGCCTTGGCCGAGGCGGCCTCCGGCAACTCCACCATGCTCGCCCAGCTGTCACTTGCTCGCACGGCGGAGTTGCTGGCCGCACTGGCGAAATCCAAAGCCGAAGGCGACATTACGAATGCATCACCTGCCGACTATACGCAAAATGCCGAAGAGTCCGGCTGGGGAACGGGCCACCGGCTGAAACCAGCTTTGGCTGTTGGTGCCGCGCAAATGTCCTGGTCCCTCTCCGCCGCGAAGTTGGGCACATTCCAACCGACCTGGCCGTCGCTTTCAACCTGACACACCCGCCGCGCGGAACGCGCGGCTTGGCCCAACCCTTTGGGTGGTGTCTCGTCAGAGACGCGATCCAAAGGGGCAGGAGCTGCCCTTAGCGGTCATCCCCTCCAGGGCCGATGTCATCCAGATAATCTTCGTCAATCGCAGCCTGCACCGCTCCGGTCACTGCTTCACGCTGTTTCGGCGACAGGTCTTCCGGGTCTTTGCCCTCGGCCAACCGAACAGTGACCTCGCGATGGGCGAACTTGATGCCTTCACGCGCGAACAGTTCGCGGATTTCCTGATACACTTTCTTTCGCACCAGCCATTGATCGCCCGGCTTGGTCATGAACTTGACCCGGATGATCATCGCCGAATCCTGCATCTCGATCACACCCTGAGATTTCAGCGGCTGGATGAAGTTCTCGCCAATCACCGGGTCGCTCAGCAGTTCCTGACCCAACTTCTTGATCAGTTTCCGCACCTTCTCTACATCCGTGTCATAGGTCACGCGCAACGGCAGCTTCATGATCACCCAGTCGCGGGAGTAATTGGTCAGCACCTTGATTTCGCCAAACGGAATCGTATTCAGCGCGCCCAGATGGTGCCGCAGTTGGAACGACCGGACCGAAATCTTCTCGACCGTGCCTTTCACGTCGCCAATGTCGATGTACTCCCCTTTACGGAACGCATCGTCCAACAGGAAGAACGCGCCCGAAAAGATGTCCCGCACCAGCGTCTGTGAACCAAACCCTACGGCCAGACCCACGACACCGGCGCCCGCAAACAGCGGGCTGACATTGATGCCCAGTTCCATCAGCGCGATCAGCACGATGGTGACAACAACCACAGCAAGGATCGCGCCTCGGAACAGCGGCAGCAGAGTGGCCAAGCGGCTCTGCCCGCCTTCGCCACCTTCATCGCCCAGTTCCGCCTCTTCGCCCCCATCGTCGATTTCCTCAGCGATTTTCGTGTCGATCCAGATGCGGAAAAAGTGGAACAGGATATACCCGATGAACAGGATGACCATCACGTCCAAAGCCCGCCCGATCGGCAGATCCTCACTCCAGCTGGCTTCGGGGTTCCAGATTACGACAAGGGCATAGAGGCCTACCACAAAGGCCAGAATGCCAGCCACGCGACGGGCCAGATCCTCATAGGTCAGCATACTGTGCTTGCGGACCTCGGCCTCGATGGTTTCCACCGGTTCGCCGACCTCTTCCGGGTCTTCTTCTTCAGCGTTCATCTCCTCCATCTGGCGATTGCGGTCGAAGTAGCGCTCAAGCAGGTAATTCATCGCCCCATAGGCCACGACCACCGACATGAAGATCGCATAGCTGCTGGCCACGATCGGCAGCGAGTTCTCGTTTTCCAGCACCAGATCGACCGCCAGCTTGAACCAGCTGAACACGATGTAGACGATCAGAACAGGCGCCCATGCGAAGGAAATGAAGCGCACGATCCACGACACCTCATCCGGCGCCCGCCCACCGCGTATGGCGTTGGAAATGGCCCGCGCGTTGAACAGGATCATCAAGACATTGCCCAGCGCGCCGAACATCGTCAGGCCGCCGTAAACCATGGCATAGACGTTGTAGTTCAGCCCGAAATCCGCAACCCAGGTCGAAAACAAAACCACCGAGATGTCATAGGTCGCAAGCGCCGAGGCCCAGAAATACAAGCGCTTCGCATCCCGGTCGGAAAACGGTGGCAGTCTGTATTGGCTCAAATAGGGCGACAGCACCATACGCCACAGGTCGGATACCGTGCGCGACAGGAAAAACGCCGTAAAAATTGCTGTGACCGTGAACTGGATCGAGATGTCTTCGGCCTCACCAAAGAACAGAAACCCCACGATCAGGGCCATAAGCATAGCAAAGACCGTGCCGCCGATCCCCATGAAGAACCGGAACACCAAAAACGGCATCTTTTCCCGGTAGCCTTGCGGGTTTTCCTTGGATCGCGCCACAACCAGCTTTTTGGCCATGCGCTTGCCGTAAATCTCAGTAGACAGCCAGCGCCCCAGCAGCAGGAACAGGACATTCCAGAACAAGACTTCGACATAGGTCTGAATGCGGCCATCGGGACTGGTCTGGCGCAGGATGTACTGCACTTCGAAGATCGAATAGGGCAAGGCCTGCAGCCGCGACTCCATGGACTCGCGGAATTTCGAGAACCGCTCCTGCGCTTTCATCAGTTGCGAGCCTTCAGCCATCGGATCATGGGTTTCATCCGCTGTGGCGCTGGTCTGACCGCCCGACGACACGATTTGTCCCGCGCTGTCGATGACAATCACGCTGGCGCCGGCCTCAGTCGCGGCCCGAATGGCGTCGGCCAGTTCGCCCTCGGTGCTTGTGTCAGTCTCGGAACTGGAACCAGAACCGTACCCCGGAATCAATGACGTCTGCGCCGCCGCTCCGGTGACAAAGGCCGCTGCAATTGCCAAGATCAACAAGGCCATTCCAGCAAGAGATTTGAGTTTCATCGAGTTTTTCGTCCAATCCGCGTGATGCACCACAGATTACCGAAGCGCCTAAGTGTATTCAAATACTCAGCCTTTTACTTCCCAAGATCGTGTCAATTCGTGTTCCTGCTGCAATGCTCGCGACATCAGTGTTTGCAACCTTGCAAAAACTGAATATGACCAATCCGGCAAACTGGGTGGAATGACGACTTCAGGGCTTGGATACATCCGCAATTCCAAAAGCGCCGGATGTTGCCATTTCGCAATGCTTGTCGAATTTGCACAATCACGTCACCCCCTTTGGCAAGCGGCGGCAAAGAATATACGGTAACGGGTGTAAACGCGCGGATTTGCACCGAGAAACACGACAGGCGAAGGCATGAGCCTAGGAATACAAAACGACACCACCGGCCGGGCGCCGCGCATCCTTTTCTACAGCCACGATACGTTCGGATTGGGGCATCTGCGCAGGTCGCGCGCTCTGGCCGCGGCCATCACGCAGGCCAACCCCGAGGCGTCAGCCCTGATCCTGACCGGGTCCCCGGTGGCCGGTCGGTTCACCTTTCCGCGCCGGGTTGACCATGTGCGCCTGCCAGGTGTGACCAAGCGCGCCGACGGGTCCTATGCGGCCCGAACGATTGGCATGGGCATCGAAGAGGTGACCGAGCTGCGCGCAGGCCTGATCCAGACCGCCGTACAACAATTCGAGCCCGATATGCTGGTCGTCGACAAAGAGCCCACCGGTTTTCGCGGCGAACTGCTGCCAACACTGGAAAGCCTGTTGCATTCGCAACGCACCAAACTGGTGCTGGGTCTGCGCGACGTGCTTGACGAGCCCGAAGTTCTGGCCGCCGAATGGGAACGGAAAGAGGCTCTGGCAGCAACCGAGCGTTTTTATGACGAAATCTGGGTCTACGGGCTGCGTTCTATATATGACCCGACAAAGGGCCTGCCGCTCAGCCACGCGGCACAGTCGCGCATTCACTGGACGGGATACCTTCGCCGCGATCTCGGCCCGGTCGGCGAACCGCCCGAACAGCCCTATATCCTGATCACGCCGGGTGGTGGTGGTGACGGCAAGGCGATGGTGAATCTTGTCCTTTCCGCCTATGAAAAAGACCCGACCCTGTCGCCGCGCGCAGTGCTGGTCTATGGCCCCTTCCTGTCCGGTGAGCTGCGTGAAGACTTTGAGACCCGCGTTGCCGCACTGAACGGGCGGGTGACCGCCGTTGGCTTTGAATCCCAGATCGAAACGCTGTTTGCCGGGGCCGCCGGAGTGGTGTGCATGGGCGGCTACAACACGTTCTGCGAGGTTCTGTCCTTTGACAAACGTGCTGTGATCGTGCCCCGCACAACGCCGCGGCTGGAGCAGTGGATTCGCGCTTCGCGGGCCGAAGGTCTGGGCCTCGTCCAGATGCTGGACGAAAACCGGGACGGTCTGACCCCGGATGCAATGATACAGGCGATCCGCAGCCTCCCAAATCAACCTCTGCCATCGCAGGCCATCCAAGGCGGTTTGCTGGACGGGTTGGATTACGTCATCGACCGGGTCGATACCCTGCTGAGCCGGGAACAGAAACGGGCCACCGGATGACAACACCTCAGCCGAAACTGGCGGTGCTGGTCAAGGGATGGCCGCGCCTGTCCGAGACGTTCATCGCGCAGGAACTTGTCGCCCTGCAGGAAGCCGGGCACAGCTTTGACATCTGGTCGCTGCGCCACCCGACCGATGTGAAACGGCATCCGCTGCATGACCAGTTCCGGGGTCAGGTGCGCTACCTGCCCGAATACCTTTACGAAGAACCCCAGCGCGTCTGGGCTGCGCGCCGTGCAGCACAAACTTTGCCCGGGTATGCCGAGGCCTACCGGGTCTGGCGCGCCGATCTGCGCCGTGATCCGACCCATAACCGGATCCGCCGCTTTGGTCAGGCCTGCGTTCTGGCCGCCGAATTGCCCGAAGCGACGCAGGTGATGTACGCGCATTTCATGCACACACCGTCCTCGGTTGCGCGGTACGCCGCCATCATGCGTGGCCTGCCGTGGAGCTTTTCGGCCCACGCCAAAGACATCTGGACCTCTCCCGAATGGGAAAAGACCGAGAAACTGCAGGCGCAGACACATGGCGCGGCCTTTGGCGCGACATGCACCGCCATCGGGGCTGAACATCTGCGCAGTTTGGCCGATGATCCGGCACGGGTTGACCTGATCTATCACGGGCTGGACCTGGCCCGTTTCCCCGCCCCGCCAGACCGCGCCCAGCGCAGTCCGGAGGCACCGTTTCATATGCTGTCGGTTGGTCGTCTGGTCGAGAAGAAGGGGTTCGACCGCCTGATTGACGCTTTTGCCATGCTGCCTGACATGCTGGACTGGCATTGGACCCATATCGGTGGCGGTACACTCGGCGACACCCTGCGCGCCCGGGCCGAGGCTGCGGGGGTATCGCATCGGATCACGTGGAAAGGAGCTTGTGACCAACCCGAAGTGATCGCGGCGATGCGCACGTCCGACCTGTTCGTGCTGCCCAGCCGGATTGCCAATGACGGAGACCGCGACGGGCTGCCCAACGTGCTGATGGAGGCGGCGTCGCAACTGTTGCCGATCCTGTCGACGCCAGTGTCGGCCATTCCCGAGTTTATCAAAACGGGCACCCAAGGCGTCTTGTCAGACGACGACCCAGCCGCGCTGGCCACGGCCATCACCAACATGGCCGCAACGCCCGGGCAAACCGCAGCGATGGCCACCGCCGCCTATAACCGCCTGATCGCCGAGTTTCGCATGGACCCCGGCATCGCCCGCCTGTCAGAACGGCTGCGCGCGCTGGGTGCGGACACGGTCTGATGGCAAGGATCGCCTTCTACACGCCAATGAAAGCGCCCGACAGCCCGGTGCCGTCGGGGGATCGTGAGATGGCGCGCAACCTGATGCAGGCGATTGGAGCACAAAGCGACACGGTAGAACTGGCCTCGCGGTTGCGCGTCTATGACAAGGTTGGGGACACGCAAATACAGGCTGCGTTGCGCGCAGAAGCCGACACCGAGGTTCAGCGATTGATCGATGACCTACCCACGGACACCGCGCTTTGGGTGACCTACCATAACTATTACAAGGCGCCGGACCTGCTGGGCCCGCGCATCTGCAAGTCCCGGAACATTCCCTATGTACAGCTGGAAAGCACCCGCGCAACCAGCCGTCTGAACGGCCCCTGGGCCGGGTTTGCCCAATTCGCGCATGACGCCTGCGATGCGGCACAGGTGATCTTCTACCATACCGCCAATGATCTGATCACGCTGGAACGGGAACGAAACGGGGCACAGCGCCTTATAGAGCTGCCGCCTTTCCTACCCTTGTCGGAACTGCCACCAGCCTCAACCTGCGATGGTCCGATGCTGACAGTGGGCATGATGCGGCACGGCGACAAACTGGCGTCCTATTCCCTTCTTGCGCAAACGCTCGCGCTTCTGTCTGGGGACTGGGCACTGAATATCGCGGGTGATGGCCCCGCCCGATCCGAGGTTGAGGCGCTGATGGCCCCGTTCGGTGCAAAGGTTCGGTTTCTGGGCCAGTGCGACCGCGACACGCTGCAGGCTCTCTACACCAAGGCTTCCCTACTGGTCTGGCCCGGTGTCAACGAAGCCTATGGCATGATCTACCTTGAGGCACAGGCCAGCGGTGTGCCGGTTGTCGCTCAGGACCGACCGGGCGTGCGGGACGTGCTCGTCCCATCAGACTACCCCAACGTGGATGCAGGGCCAAAGGGGCTGGCCGCGCGGCTTCACGCTTTGTTGAGCAACCGGCGCCTCCGTCTGACGCTGGGGGCTGACGCCCGCATACGGATGGCCGAACGCCACCTGATGGCAGCAGCCACCGACCGGTTCTGGCAGGCCGCCCGCCCCTTGGTGGAGGCTACTCGATGACCCGGCTGGCCTTGCTGAGACATGGACACACGCACTGGAACCGCGCGGGTCGCATTCAGGGGCGTAGTGACATTCCGCTGGATGATGACGCCCGGACTGAACTTGCCGCCACACACCTACCCGCCCCGTGGCACCGCGCAACCCTCTGGTCCAGCCCGTTGCAGCGGGCCAGTGAAACCGCCCGCCTTGTCGCCGGGCGCGATCCGCTGACTTCGGATGCGTTGACCGAGATGAACTGGGGCGATTGGGAAGGTCTGCGCGGAATCGATTTGATTGCCGACCCCAACAGTGGCTACCGCCACATCGAGGACTGGGGATGGGAGTACTGCCCACCAAGTGGTGAGACCCCGGCCGAGGTTTGGGAACGACTGCAGCCCTGGTTGAACGGGTTGACGGGCGACACAGTTGCAGTCTGCCATATCGGCATCATGCGAGTCATTCTGGCCCGCGCCTGGGGTTGGAATTTCGACGGTCCTGCCCCCTTTAAAATCAAGCGCAACCGCCTGTATATCGTCGATTTGTCAAATATGGCGCCTTTGCCCGACCCCATCCGCCTGATCAGGCCCGAGGCCTCCTCATGAAGGTCATGATTGTTGTCACTCATCTGCTGGGCACCGGGCATCTGAGCCGTGCCCTGACACTGGGCCGGGCTTTTATACGCACGGGGCACGAGACTTTTGTTGTTTCGGGCGGGATGCCCGCACCGCAGCTGGACAGTTCTGGCATGACCCTGCTGGGGCTGCCGCCGCTCCGCTCAGATGGTACCGATTTCACTCGTCATCTGACACAGAGCGGTAACGTGGCAGACCGGGCCTATCTGGCGGCACGCGAAACCGCGCTGGTCGAAGCCGTGCGGAGTTTTGCACCGGACATTCTGATCACCGAGCTGTTTCCTTTTGGCCGCCGATCCTTGTCTTCCGAGTTCACCGCTGCGCTTGAGGCCGCACACAACCTGCCACGCCGTCCGGTCATTCTGGGATCAGTCCGGGACATTCTGGCACCGCCTTCGAAACCGTCGAAAGCAGAACGCGCGGAAGAAATTGTGTGCGGGTACTTTGACGGCATCCTCGTCCATTCCGATCCCAACCTTGTTCCGCTGGAGGTCAGTTGGCCCGTGACCGAGCGGTTGCGCGAGCGGTTGTTCTATACCGGTTTTGTCGCCCCCGAAGCCCCCGCGCCGCACCCCGATGCGGGCGGCAAGAACGAGGTTCTGGTCAGCGCGGGTGGCGGATCAGTTGGCCTGCCAATCTTTCGCGCATCCATCGAGGCCGCCCAAAAGATGTCAAACAGGCGCTGGCGCCTGTTGGTGGGCGGCCAGGACGCACCCGCACGCATTGAGCAGTTGCAACAGGTGGTCGGCAATGCCCCGGTTACCCTTGAACCGGTGCGCCCCGATTTCCGGCAGATGCTGCCCCTTGCTGCGGCTTCAGTCTCCATGTGCGGCTACAATACCGCGCTGGACATCCTGCAATCGGGAACACCTGCCGTGTTCATTCCCTTTGACGATGGCAAAGAGGTCGAGCAAAGCTTGCGCGGGCAGAGCCTCTCGGACCTGTCCGCCATCGAGGTATTACCCAGCAAGAAGCTGGATGGCACGGCTTTGGCGCAGGCTGTTGCGGCGGTCATGTCCGATGGCCCGCGCGCAATACCTTCCGAGGGCTTTGACGGAGCCGCCAGATCAGTTGAGATCGCATGTTCTTTGAAAGAGCAAGCATGATAATCGACTGGCATCCTTTAGAAACCGAGTTGGACGTCTGGCAGGGGCAGGGTCTGACCCTGCCCCTGTGGTGGCGCGATGATGACGCGGTATCAGCAACACCGCAGCTTGGAACACTGTCAGAACTGTCCCGGTCGCTCGGTCTGCCCGTCCACCTTGCGATCATCCCCCGCGATGCCGATGCGGGGTTGGTGGAATATGTCCGGAAGCGCAACACGCTGGTTCCGGTTGTGCATGGCTGGGCACATCAAAACCATGCACCGCCAGACGAAAAGAAATCCGAGTTCCGGCTGCACAGACCTATGCCGGATATCCTTGCCGATGCGCGCGCAGGATTTGAACGACTGAACGCGCTGGTCGGAGACAGGCTGTGCCCGGTCTTCGTGCCTCCGTGGAACCGGATCGCACCGGAGGTGGTTCATGAATTGCCGACCCTGGGCTATCGCGTTGTCTCAACTGCAACACCACGCAAAGCACGAATGCCCGCGCCCGGTTTCGAGCAGATCAATACCCATCTGGACCCGATAGATTGGCGCGGAACGCGGCGGCTGGTTGCGCCGGAAAAATTGATCACCCAAACGGTCGACCTTTTGCGGGACCGCCGCAAAGGACGAACTGACAACGCCGAACCTTTCGGTGTACTGACCCATCATCTGGTCCATGACTCCGATATCTGGACCTTTACCGAAGACTTGCTGCGCAGGCTTCTGGACGGCCCCGGTTTTGCCTGGACCTTGCCTGCTAACACATCAACCGGAGACCCCGAATGAGCCGACTGGATTCCATGCTGCGCCGCCTGACTGCGCAACGCGACGGGCTGAACTGGGCTGTCGCTCAGATCAGCGAGATGGAGGGTGACGTTCTGGACATGGGGCTGGGCAACGGCCGCACTTATGATCACCTGCGGGAAATTCTGCCAAAGCGGCGCATCTGGGTGATGGACCGGGTGTTGCAATGCCACCCCTCCAGTACACCTCCGGCCGAGAATTTCCTGCAGGGCGAAGCAGAACCCATGCTGGAGAAACTGGCCGCTGGCGGGGCCAAGATCGCGTTGGCGCATTATGACTTCGGGCGCGGTATCAAGGAAGAGGACGTTGCCGAGGCCGCACGCCTCAGCCCTTTGATCGCGCAGGTGATGCGGCCCGGGGGGTTGCTGATCTCGGGTCAGCCCCTAGTGGGTTTCGAACAGATCAGTGGCCCGGACACTATAGCGCCGGACCGGTATCTTTTCTATCGCGCCTGATCAGGCCACGCGACGTCCGCGTGACCAGACACCGTTCAACGCGGGCGCGCCTTCGCGCATACGGAAGCGGATGACGTCTGCCCGCGCGCCTTGACGCAACTCTCCGCGGTCTTCCAGCCCGACAACGCGCGCCGGGGTCTTGGTCACGGTCCGCAGACCGCGCGCCATATCGCCCCACCTCTCGCCCAGACGTGCCGCCGACAACAGCAGAGCTGCCGGAACGTAGTCCGACGATAGAATATCGAGATGACCCAGATCGGCCAACTCATGCGCGGCCACATTACCAGAATGCGATCCGCCCCGGATCACGTTGGGGGCTCCCATCATCACCTTGATGCCGTGATCGTGGCAGGCACGGGCAGCTTCGACCGTGGTGGGGAACTCGGCCAGACGAATACCGTGACTGGCGGACACCGCCACTTGTTCCTGCGTGGTGTCGTCATGGCTGGCCAGCATCGCGCCGAAACGCTGTGCTGCCTTGACGGTTTCAACCTCGTGCCGGTCGCCATACCGGTCGCGCAGTGCCTTGAGCTGTGCGACATGCTGCAGGAAATCGTCGTCTGTCATGCCGTGCTTGCCCTTCATATAGGCCTCAAGCTGCGACATATTCCGAAACTGCCGCTGCCCCGGCGTGTGGTCCATCAGTGACACCAGCCCCACACGATCTTCGGGGCCAAATTCGTCCAGCTCAGCCACCAATGTTTCAGAACAGACTTCGGCCCGCAGATGCAGAAAGTGGCTGATCTTCAGCGCGTCCTGTTCGCGCAGCTGCCAAAGCTCGCGGGATAGATCGCGGGCGTATTTCCTGTAACGGTTGCCGCTGGGGATTGAACCGATGCGCATCGCATCGAAGACCGTCGTGATCCCGGTGCTGGCCAATTCGGCGTCATGAGCCAGAATCGCCGCCGCATGAGGCCAGTCGACCCTGGGGCGCGGCTGGATGTGACGCTCAAGATTGTCCGTATGCAGCTCGACCAGTCCGGGGCTGACAAAATCGCCGCCGCAATCGACCGCCCCCGCTGGAACGGCGCGACCCGTGGCAACATCGGCAATGATGTCACCCACGATCCGCACGCTGCCCGTAACGGTCTCATCCGGAAGAACAAGCGTGGCATTGGCAAGGATCATTTCTTCTGTCATCTGAACTTCACACGTTCTGAGCTATTGGGAAGGCCACGCATAGGAGGCCACTGTGACATTCACGCGATACGCTATCTACTTTGCGCCGCCAGCCGAGGCTGAATGGGCGAATTTCGCCACTAACTGGCTGGGATGGGACATGGAAACCGGCAAATCCATCGCGCATCCCGTGATTGATGGCGTGGACGTCGCCACCGTCACCGAGGTGCCGCGCAAATACGGTCTGCACGCGACGATGAAACCACCCTTCTGCCTGCATGACGGGCAGTCGGTGGAGGCTCTGAATGACGCTTGCGCACGGCTTGCGCAGGCGCAACCTCCGGTCACGCTGGACGGGCTGAAAATCACCCGCCTCGGCCGGTTTCTGGCCCTGCGCCCGTTGGGGGATGAGGGCGCGCTGAATACACTCGCCGCCGCCTGCGTGCGAGATCTGGACAACTTTCGCGCAGCCGCGTCCGAAGCCGAGTTGGAGCGCCGCCGCGCGGCTGGACTGTCGCCTGAGCAGGACGCCAATCTGGTGCAATGGGGTTACCCTTACGTGATGGAAGCGTTCCGCTTTCACATTACCCTCAGCGGTAAACTGAGCAAACCTATGCTGACAACGGTTCAGGAGGCACTGCAATCGCAGCTTGCGCCCCTGCTGCCCGCACCGTTCCAGATCACTGAACTGGCCCTTGTAGGCGAGGCCGAAGACGGGTGCTTTCACCTGATCCATCGCTACGCCCTTTCCGGTTGAAGCTGGGGCAGTATGGCGGCAATCGTTGCCTCCAGCGGGCCTGAATTGTCGATCTCGATGACGTGCACCAACCCATCCGGCAATCGGGTGCTGGCCCGTTCCAGCCGCCGCACCTGTTCCTCGGCGCATTCACGGCCCCGCGAGGACAGGCGTTGCACAAGAACTTCGGGATCAGCGGTCAGTGAGATTACGATCAGATCGCCAAACACCTCCTGCGCTTGCAGCAACACCGAGCGGGACATGTTCACCAGCACCGCGTCCGTGTGATTCCTCAGATTATCAATTCCCTTGGGCACCCCGTAAAACAACCCATGCGCGGGCCAGTGCAGCGCAAACGCACCTTCAGCCACCATCTGCTGAAAGGCCTCAACTGACACCCGGTCGAAATCTTCCCCCTCTTCGCCTTCGGGGCGGGTGATCACCCGGCGGGCCCGGCCGATGCCCGGCACGCGCGCCTCCAGCGCCTCCATCACGCTGTCTTTGCCAACGCCGGAGGGTCCGACAAACGCTATGACAGGCGCAAGGCTCATGCAGCCACACTGGGTTCGAAATCCGAGACGTTGATCTCACGATCACAGACCCGGTCGCGCGCGCCGACATCATGGAAGATGCCCACGATCGCAGCGCCACGCGCCTTGGCTTCTTCGATCAAGGACAACACCGTTTCCCGGTTCTGCACATCCAGCGAGGCCGTAGGTTCGTCCAGCAACATCGCCGGATAGTCATGCGCAAATCCCCGGGCGATATTCACTCGCTGTTGTTCGCCACCGGAAAAAGTGGTGGGGCTCAGCGCCCAAAGACGCTCAGGAATGTTCAACCGAGCCAGCAAAGCTGCCGCCCTGTCCAGCGCCGCCTGCCGGTCACACCCAATGGTCAACAGAGGTTCCGCCACCACCTCCAGCGTCGGGACCCGTGGCACCACCCGCAGGAACTGACTGACATAGCCCAGCGTCTCGCGGCGTAGCGCCAGAACCTCACGTGGCTCGGCCTGAGCCACATCCAGGCCATCGACCAGAACCTGTCCGGACCCGGCCAGATAATTCCCATAGATCACCCGCATCAGGGTGGACTTGCCCGCCCCTGACGCCCCGGTCAGCGCCACACATTCACCGGGCGCGACCTTCAGCGAGGCCCTCTTCATCACCGGGATCACCGCACCACCCTGATTGTGCAGAGTGAAGCTCTTGCTGACATCCTTAAGTTCGATCATCGCCATCACCTTCAAACCTGCAGAACGCTGGACACAAGCAGCTGCGTATAGGCGTGTCGCGGATCGTCCAGCACCTGATCGGTCAAACCGGCCTCGACCACGTGACCATCCTTCATCACCATCAGCCGGTCCGCCAACAGGCGCACCACAGCCAGATCATGCGTGACAATAATGGCGCTCAGTCCCATTTCACGCACCAGCCCGCGCAGCAGGTCCAACAGTCGCGCCTGAACCGAGACATCCAGCCCGCCCGTCGGTTCATCCATGAACACCAGTCGAGGCCCCGTCACCAAGTTACGCGCAATTTGCAGACGTTGCTGCATCCCACCGGAAAACGCCGTTGGGCGGTCATCCACGCGGGCGCCGTCGATCTCGACCCTTCCCAGCCAGTCAATCGCGCGGTCGCGGATCTGGCCATAGTGACGGTCGCCAACGGCCATCAGCCGCTCACCGATATTGCCACCAGCGCTCACAGACATACGCAGCCCGTCGCGAGCGTTCTGGTGAACAAAGGCCCAGTCGGTACGGCCCAGCATACGGCGTTCAGGTTCCGACATGGTCACAGTATCCACGGGGCCATCGGTACGCGTATCAAAAACTACCTGCCCCGCGTCAGGCTCCAGATGTCCCGCAAGGCAGTTCAGCAAGGTCGATTTGCCCGAACCGCTTTCGCCGACGATGCCCATCACCTCACCGGGGTAAAGGTCGAAGCTGACGTCAGCGCAGCCGATCCGCGCGCCATAGTGTTTTTGGATGCCTTTGACCTGCAACAACGGAGTCATGCTGCGCTCTCCTTGCTCAAGCGGCCTTCGTGGCCCTGCGCGCGGCGGGACCGGCAGTAATCCGTGTCGGAACAGACAAACATCCGGTTACCCGCGTCATCCATGATCACCTCGTCAAGATAGCTGTCCTCGGCGCCGCACAGGTCGCAAGGGTGATCGGCCTTGGTTGCCTCGAACGGGTAATCCTCGAAATCGAGGCTGACAACTTTGGTATGAGGCGGCACCGCGTAGATCCGCTGCTCGCGCCCGGCCCCAAACAGTTGGATCGCATCCATCTCAAGCTTGGGGTTATCGAATTTCGGAATTGGCGACGGGTCCATCACATAGCGCCCCGAGACCTTCACCGGATAAGCGTAGGCGGTCGAGATCGCCCCGTGCTGGCTGATGTCTTCGTACAGCTTCACATGCATTAGCCCGTATTCCTCCAGGCTGTGCATCTTGCGCGTCTCGGTCTCGCGCGGCTCCAGAAACCGTAGCGGTTCCGGAATCGGTACTTGGTAGACAAGAATCTGATCCTCGGTCAACTTTGCTTCGGGGATACGGTGACGGGTTTGGATGACTGTGGCCTTTTCGGTTTCCTCAGTCGTTTCAACCCCGGCGGTGTTCTCAAAGAACTTGCGGATCGAGACGGCGTTGGTGGTGTCATCCGCGCCCTGATCGATCACCTTGAACCTGTCATCCGGCGTCAGCGTCGCGGCCATGACCTGCACCCCTCCGGTGCCCCAACCATAGGGCATCGGCATCTCGCGACTGGCAAAGGGCACCTGATATCCTGGCACGGCCAACCCTTTCAGGATGGCGCGGCGGATCATTCGCTTGGTTTGCTCGTCCAAATATGCGAAATTGTAGTCATTCATTTTTGTACTTCGCTTTTTAATTGGTGTTTTTATGGACGTAATTGTTATTGTCGCGCTCTCTCTGGTCATATTGACGTATATCTTCAGACATAATCGCCACGCCAAACATCGCCACCGCGCGCAGCAGAGAGACCGAAAAGGGATCTGGAGTTCGGTTGGCGCATCGCATCTGTGTTCCAATCGCAACAGCGCCCGATCCCGAAAAGCGGAAGCAAGTGTAATTCCGGAAAACACCAGCGTTGAACGATCTGGTCCCTGACATCATTCTGCAGCCTCCCTCGGCGTGATCCGTTCCTCAGCCTCGCGGCGCAGCTTGCGGACCAACTCCAGTTCGGACTGGAAATCCACATAGTGCGGCAATTTGATATGTTCGAGGAATCCGGTGGCCTGAATGTTGTCGGCGTGGCTCAGGACAAACTCCTCGTCTTGCGCGGGGGCGCCCACATTGTCCTCGCCCAGTTCTTCCCAGCGCAGCGCACGGTCAACCAGAGCCATGGCGATGGATTTGCGTTCCGACTGGCCAAAGACCAGCCCGTAGCCACGGGTGAATTGGGGCGGTTCGGTTTTTGAGCCCTTGAACTGGTTGACGGTTTCGCATTCGGTCAACTCGACCTCGCCGATCTCGATGGCGAAGCCCAGTTCGGGGATTTCCATCTCGACCGCGACCTTGCCGATGCGCAGCTCACCGACAAAGGCGTGGTTGCGGGCGTAGCCGCGTTGGGTTGAATAGGCCATACCCAGCACGAACCCTTCGTCCCCTCGGGTCAGCGATTGCAGGCGCAGCGGGCGACCAGCCGGAAACTCCATCGGCTCGCGGGTCAGATCGCCCGGGGTTTCGCTGCTGACCGGCTCATCCTGAATGATGTCCTCACCCTTGAGAAACTCGGTGATATGCGGCGTCGGCTCCACACGCGGCTGTGCTTCGGATGCGGCAGGAACCTCACCCTCGGCCGCCAGTTTGAAATCCAGCAATCGGTGCGTGTAGTCGAAGGTCGGCCCCAATATCTGCCCGCCCGGCGCATCCTTGAACGTGGCCGAGATGCGGCGGTCGCAGTTCATCTCTCCGGTTTCCACCGGGTCGGAATAGCCGAACCGGGGCAAGGTAGTGCGGTAGGCACGGATCAAAAAGATCGCCTCGATCAAATCACCACGTGCCTGTTTGATCGCGAGCGCTGCCAAGTCTGGGTCGTACAAAGACCCCTCAGCCATCACCCGGTTCACCGCAAGCGACAATTGTTCGCGGATTTGGGCGACGCTCAGTTCGGCAATGTCGGTCGAGCCGCGACGCTCTTCGGCCAACCAGGCATGAGCGTTGTCGATGGCCTTTTCACCACCTTTGACTGCTACGTACATCGCCTAATCCTCTGCCCTGATCTGTGTGCTGCGAGGTAGAGCCGCAAGCCTGTTATCGCAGGTGAAGAAAAAGTCGCAGCCCAAGGGATAAAGCGCTGCGTTGGCCTGAAGCACGGGCACGCCCGGTAAGGACAGCTGCGCTGTATCCCGTATACCCGGACCGGTCAGTACAGCGCCTTCCTGTTGCAGGTCGTCACATTCGACGATCAGTGTTGCGGACCTGTCAGGATAATCTGGTGTTCCGATGCGATATTGGGTCAGTGTTCCAAGTGCCTGCCATGTTCCAACGGCGAAATCCGCCTCGGACGTCTCTGCAACCGGCGCGCCGGTGTGGAAGGTCAGCCATTGGCGCACAGCGTCCGTGTCCAAGTCGCCCGCCAGATGTACCCGGGTATCCGGGTCGCATAAAGTCAGCAGCAAAGTCCCCGCCGCTGCGGACAGAGGCGCTGGCGGCTTAGCACCCGAAATCCAGCGGATCTCACCCGGCCGCGCCAATACTGTCATCGCAGCACGAAATGCGTGGGCTGCATCGATCGGTGCGTTTTCGAACCCGCCCGAGAACTGGGTCTGCGCGCTCATCAATCCTCTCCCCGTACCAGCGTAAAGAACTCGACCTTCGTCGCCGCCGCTTTCGCGGCCCGGGCGGTCTTGGCGGCCTGCATCTGTTGGCTAAGTGGTGTGATCACTCGGGCGCGAATATCCTCGGCTGCACCGGTCTGCATCATTGCGTCGATCAGCGCTGCAACCTCGACCTTGCGCTTCGACCGGCCCTGAACATAGCCGTGCCCAACCGTTCCGTCTTTCAGCGCCAGCGAACACCGCGTGACAGTCATTTCACCAAGGTTGAACGGTACGCCCGTGCCGCCCGTCCGACCTCGAACCATGACGCCGCCGACCTCGGGGGTGCGAAGCCAGTCAAAGCTGGGAGGCGTGCCAACCTCACCCCACAACTCCATCAACGCTTGCTCGGGGGCACGGGCCAGCAAGCCCATCCAGTCCTTGCGCGCGGCAATCGCTTTTTCTTGGTATTCCGCCATCGAATCCTCTTGGCCGGGTTGTCTAATTGAACTATACAACTAGACAAATATTACATCCCGAAAGTGAGTCTCGCAATCCGCAATACTGTGAAAGTTTGGTGACATGAGCAGAACACCGGTCTGGAAAAGCATCGCGTTGAGCCTGACCTCGGACATCGCCGAGGGGCGCTACAACACCGGAGACCGCCTGCCGACCGAGGCGCAACTGGCTGCGCAGCACGGGGTAAACCGGCACACGGTGCGACGCGCGTTGGCGGATATGGCAGAACAAGGCCTGGTGCACCCAAGGCGCGGCGCAGGCGTATTTATTGCGGCGCGCCCGACCGATTACCCGATTGGCAAACGGGTCAGATACCACAAGAGCGTCTCGGCCAGCGGCAAGATACCCGGCAAGACGATCCTTTCACTGACGACACGAGCGGCGGATAACACCGAAGCCGAAGCGTTGCAGCTGAAAGCGGGCGATAAAGTGCATGTGTATGACGGGTTGTCGCTGGCCGACGGTCAACCCATTGCCCTGTTTCAGAGCATCTTTCCAGCTGACCGCTTACCCGACATTCTGGAGGCGTTGCTAGATTCACAATCCGTGACCAAAGCGCTTCAACGCTGCGGAGTCTCGGATTACACCCGCGTTTCAACCCGCCTGACGGCGCGAGCGGCAACAGCAACGCAAGCCCTGCATCTGCAATTGCCCGAAGGCGCACCGGTGCTGTTTTCGACCGGAGTGAATGCCGATTTATCAGGAGTGCCCGTTGAGTACGGGCGCACTGCTTTTGCCGGTGAACGGGTGACACTGACGTTGAACGACGACTAGAAAACGAAGCCCTCCCGCCCGTCCTCGGCCTCCGTGCGGAGGCCTCATCCCGTTGGGCGTAGCGCCGCGTTTTGCGCGGCGCCGGGCCCAAAGCCGCCAAGGGGGATCGGCGCAGCCGATGCGCCTGCGGGTACGGGTGCGATTCCGTTCCCTGGCACAACAGGCTTATTCGTATTTTTCAAAAAAGGCTTCAGCGCTAAGTGACCGGAAATCCAGCAATGCGGTTCGCAGGAGTTGATTGTCCCAGTCCCACCAGGCCAAAGCCAGCATCCGGTCGATAATACCCTCTGGGAACCGGCGGCGGATCGGTTTGGCCGTCACACCACCGACAATGGTGTACGGACGAACATCCTTGGTCACCACAGCGCCTGACGCCACCACAGCGCCATGACCGATTGTCACTTCCGGCTTGATGATCGCTGCGTGGCCGATCCATGTGTCATGACCGATCACGGCCTGGCGGCTGGCACGATAGGCGAGCCAGTCCTGATCGTTCTCGGCATCGTCCCAGTAATCTGCGGACCGGTACAGGAAATGGTGCTGAGACGCCCTCTCCATCGGGTGATCCGTTGCTCCGATCCGCGTGAAACTGGCAATATTTGCGAACTTTCCAATCTCGGCATTGGCAATATCGCAGGTTCGGTCGCAATAGGAGTAATCCCCCAAGACCGAGTTCGCGACGCGGCTGCCTGCGCCGACCTCTACATATTCTCCAAAGCTGCTGTTCGTTATCTGGCATTCGGGGTGAATGAACGGCTGGTCCGGGCGCAGGCGCGGCATTGTCGTGGTCCTTGGTTGCGGGTCAAGCCAACCGCTGTGGCTTTGTTTTCACGCCACGCGGCTTGCGCTTTTTTTCCGTCTCGCCCTGGATCAGACGTCGACGCAGCCAGCCCGAGAACCAGTCCATCATCATCACCATCAAAATGATCAGGACGATGTAATAAGCCACCTCTTCCCAGTCCTTCTGGGTGATGATTGCCTGCGTCAACAGCAGACCGATCCCACCGCCGGTGATCGCGCCGATAACGGTGGCGCTGCGGGTGTTGGATTCGAGGAAATAGAGCAGCTGGCTCAGCAGCACCGGCGTGACTTGCGGGATGACGCCAAACCGATAGCGCTGTGGTGCGTTGGCCCCGGTGGACTGCACACCTTCGATTTGTTTGTTATCCACGTTCTCCAGCGCTTCCGAGAAAATCTTACCGAAGGTGCCGGTATCAGTAACGAGAATGGCCAAAGCTCCGGTCAGCGGCCCGGGGCCGAAGGCGCGAGCCAGAACCACGGTCCAGATCAGGGCATCCACGCCACGGACAAAGTCGAACGCCCGGCGGGTCGTAAAACGCACGGCTTTCACAGGATTGAAGTTGCGTGTCGCCAGAAAGGCCAGCGGCAGGGCGACCATGGCCGCACCGAAGGTGCCTAGAAACGCCATCAGGATGGTTTCAAAGATAGCCCAGGCCACGTCCTGATGCCGCCACATCTTGTTGGTCCAGAAATCGTTCAGAATGGCACCGGATTCACCGTTCATGGCCCGTCCAGCCAATTCAGGGAAGGGCTTGCCGTAATACGGACTGTCGAGCGTGAACCAAAACAGCTCCCACCCGGTGAAATAGCGGAACACTTCGGACCGGTTTCGGGTTACGGTCAGGCGGCCCGCATCCGTGGTTACCGCCAAGCGGTTCTTGGACACGCTGATCCACTCTGGCACGTCACCCGCGGGCATTTCCGCCTGCACCCCTGCCGAGCGCGAAGGCGTTGCCCGAACGGTGCCATAGCCGGTAATGTCAAACTCGACCGTTTCGGGACCAAAACGCACGACGTGACCGTTTTCCAGATCAATCACAGTTGTCTCGCCCAACGTCACCCAGTCCGGGGCCTGCCCCTCGGGGTAAGCGCCCTTGCGCTCGCCCTCGATGGCGGCAAACACTTCACCGGAGCGGTTGTCTCGTTCGACATGAGTTTTGTAACTGTAGCTGTCCGCCACCAGCGTCTTGCCGTTTTCCCAATCCGCCCGCGCAGCCAGCCCCGGCACGTCAAAAACAATGAATACGTAAACCAGATAGGCCAGAACCAGCGCAGGCAGGCCGAAATTCACCAGCCGTTTGCGGTTGAAAATGCAACCCGCCTCGGCCTTGAGCTCATCAACGGTCAGGTTGGTTGCGATGGTGCTCATGCCGTGGCTCCTTTTTCCGACCCATGGGCCAGACGGTCGCGCAGATAGCCCGATATTTGATCCACGACGACGATTGTGACGAACAGAAGGATGAAAATGGCGGCCGCTTCGTCATAGCGCCCCTGCCCCCAGGACATCGCATTGCGAAGCTCATAACCCAGACCTCCGGCACCGACAAATCCCAGAATGGCCGAGGCGCGGATGTTGATCTCGAACCGCAACAGGGCATAGCTGACATAGTTCGGCCCGACCTGCGGGATCACGCCCAGATACATGCGCTGCGACCAGTTGGCGCCAACCGATTGCAGCCCCTCAACGGGTTTCAGGGAAGCGTTTTCGTTAACCTCGGAAAACAGCTTACCCAGGGCGCCCGCCGTGTGGATCGCAATTGCGATCACCGCAGGCACCGGACCTCCGCCCAGGATGAAGATCAGGACCAGCGCGATGACGATTTCCGGGATTGCCCGAAAGACATCTGAAATTCGGCGGAACAGCGGGATCAGCGACGGCCAATAGGCCATGCTCCGAGTGGACATCAGCGATAAAATCGTTCCCAGAATCGTTCCGACCAATGTCGCCGCGGCAGCGATATTGAGCGTCTCGACCAACGCCGGGAAGAACGTGACCAGATGCGATGGCATTTCCGCGATCATTTCCCATGCCTCCGACAAAACCTCGGCCGGATAGTCCAGAATGCGATGCCAGCCGTCGATGAACCCGCCTGCGTTGCGGTCATCAGCCGTGCGGAATCCAGCAGCCATCATGGCCACGAACAGGATCAGAAGGATACCACCATAGACCCTCTTGCGTCGCGCCATCGCGGTGTAGTCGTCGCGGATCTGATTGACGGTCGAGGACCCAACAGTCAGGTCTGTCATGGAATGCTCCTGAGTGGAAACGGGGACCGGTTTTTCACCGGACCCCGATCATTGGATATGCAAGATTAGTTGGACTTCAGCTTGCGTGCTTCGATGATGACTTCGTAGGCGTCATGCGTGATCGGATCAAAGCTCTTGGCCTCACCTGCAGCCACACCGTAGAAGCAATCCTGGTCTTTCTCGCTCAGCGTGTCCCACAGTGCGGTCACCTTGGCTTTGACATCTTCCGGCAGTGCCTTGCGAACCACAACAGGACCTTCCGGGATCGGCTTGGATTTCCAGATCTCGACCATGTCGTTCATATCGACCAGACCGGCATCCACAGCACGGCGCAGGGCGCCCGACTGGTAGCCGTCTTCCCATTCTCCCAGTCCGTCGGCCCAGGTCACGCCGCCATCAACGTCGCCGTTGTTGACCGCAACGATGGTCTGCTCGTGACCGCCGGTGAACTTCACGTCGCCGAAGTAGTCGCCCGATTCCATGGTTGCATCAATTGCAGCAGGAATTTCGATCGACGGGATCAGATAGCCCGAGGTCGAGTTCGGATCACCAAACCCAAAAGCCTTGCCCTTCATGTCTTCCAGCGAGGTGATGCCGCTATCCTTGCGGGCAAACCCAACCGAGTAATAGCCAAAGCCGCCATCGGTGTTTACCTTGACCAGAACCGGCTCAACGGCTTCGGGGTCAGACAGGTAGGTTTTGGCGTAACCCGACGCGCCCAGCCAGGCCACGTCGATGGTACCGCCCAGCAGGCCCTGGATCACACCGTTATAGTCGGCAGGTGCGAACAGTTTGGCCGGAACGCCCAGCGCTTCTTCGGTGTATACGCGCAAACACTCGTTGTTGTTCAGTCGATCCTGGGCGTTCTCGCCACCCAGAATTCCGATGCGGAATTCACTGATCTCCTGAGCCATGGACGGCGCGGCCAATGCAGTGGTCGCAACAAGGGCAGCAATGAGTTTTTTCATCTGTCTCTCTCCAGTTTGATATGCCGGCCTTTCATCTGGCCGGTTGATGAAAGGGGGGCGGTTCAGATGGTGGCTTCGGCTTCCATCAGGGCCTTCTGGGTAGCGTCCAGGGTCTCGATCTCGGTCGATGTCGCCTCTTCCGAGAAGCTGGCATCGGCACCATAAATCTCGCGTGCAACACCGGTGGTCAGCTGTTCGGGCAGACCGTCAAAGACGATGCGCCCGTCGCGCATGCCGACCACGCGGTCGCAATAGCGGCGCGCGGTGTCCAGCGTGTGCAGGTTGGCGATGACGGTGCGGCCGTCCTCTTCGTGGATGCGACGCAGCGCCTGCATCACTACCTGCGCGTTCATCGGGTCCAGCGAGGCGATGGGTTCATCCGCCAGAATGATCTTGGGGTCCTGCATCAGGGCGCGTGCAATGGCGACACGCTGCTGCTGACCGCCTGACAGCGCCTCAGCACGCTTGGGGGCGTGCTCGGCAATGCCCAGACGGTCCAGAATGTCGATGGCGCAGTGAATCTCATCCATCGGGAAAAGGTTGAACATGGTCGCCAGCGTCGAGTGGCGGTTCAGCGTGCCGTGCAGCACGTTCGAGACCACATCCAGACGCGGTACAAGATTGAACTGCTGGAAGATCATCGCGCAGTCGGCCTGCCAGGCGCGTTTTTCACGACCTTTCAATTGGGTGATATCACGCCCTTCGAACAGGATCTGACCTCCGCTGGAATCCGTCAGGCGATTGATCATCCTCAAGAGGGTGGACTTGCCCGCACCCGACCGGCCGATGATCCCAATCATGCAAGGCTTGTCCACATCCAGCGTCGCCGCATCCACGGCAGTATTGTCGCCGAACCGTTTGGTCAGTTTCTCGATCCGCAGCACGTGCTACCCCCAATTCGTGTTGGCGGTCAGCTACAGAAGCCATTCAACGGCTGTGTGTCAGAGTGGTGAAAGTTTTGTAACTGTGCGCAGGTCGCGGGGGCTACCCTTTGCAGCGCGGCACAGGTATACGCGACCGCGACTCTCCAGCTTTTACGAGGCCGCCATGAGCTTTGACCGCAACATCAAGATCGCCCCGTCAATCCTGTCCGCCGATTTCGCCAATTTCGGGCAAGAGATTCAGGCCATCGAAGCCCAAGGCGCCGATTGGGTCCATGTCGACGTGATGGACGGCCATTTCGTCCCCAACCTGACCTTCGGCCCGCCCGCTGTTAAAGCGTTCCGCCCGCATGTGAAAACAGTGATGGACGTGCACCTGATGATCACGCCTGTCGATCCCTATATTCAGGCATATGCGGACGCGGGTGCGGATATCCTGACCGCCCATGTCGAAGCCGGACCGCACACCCACCGCACCCTGCAGGCCATCCGCGCCGCTGGTATGAAGGCCGGTGTCGCGCTGAACCCCGGCACCCCGGCCGAGGCAGTCGAGGATTTGCTGGACCTGACCGACCTTGTCTGCGTCATGACCGTGAACCCCGGTTTCGGCGGCCAGAAGTTCATCGACATGACTAACAAGGTGCGCAAGCTGCGCCAGATGATCGGCGACCGCCCGGTGCATATCGAGATCGACGGCGGCGTTGATCCGCAGACCGCACCTCTGGTGGCGACCGCAGGTGCAGATGTTCTGGTCGCCGGGTCGGCCGTTTTCAAAGGCGGGTCGGTGTCCAATCCCGAAGTTTACGGTGAAAACATCCGCGCCGTTCGGGCCGCGGCTGAATCCGCGCTCTAAGGGATCTGCACTCTCGCCGTTTGCAGAAAGCGCGAGATTTCAAGCCCGAGGCTCGCTTCTATGGAAATCGCCAGGTCTGGCTGTTTCCGAAGTTCAGCGTTCAGATCGGGCATGTCCCAATCTATGACACGTGACGGCCCAAGCGCCGTCACGGTCACCGGCGCCGTAAAATCCTGATCTCCGCTCAGAAACGCCGTCCCGCCGAGGAAGCGCCCCTCACCCAGCGTGTCGACATGATTGCCATTCACTTCGACGCCGACTTCTCCGTCTACGATCAGCGACAGGCTCGGAACGGGCGCGCCCTGTGTCAATAGCTTTGTCCCGGCCGGGACGGTTTTCCAGACGCCCGACTTAAGCAGATTGTACGCGTCACGTTCGCTGAAATTGCGCAACGCGGTTTCGTACAGGTGCCGTTCTGTATCTGTAAATGGCACCGGTCGACGTTCCAACAACAGGCGTATGATCCAAAAGATGTTGATGCCCGTGAAGAACAGGTTCCACCCGATCGGAGCCCAAAGCGGCGTGCTTTGCAAATAGTAGTACGGCAACAGGATCAGCGCCCCGATCACCGTCAGCACCCGCAACCAGAAAATGTCTCGGACCGAATAGGAAATTAGGTAAAAGACATTCGCCGCATTCACCAACAGGTCCAAACCCACCATACCGTGCCTCGTCTAATTTGCGCACCGCATAGTGCGGTACGCTGTTAAGGGAGCATGGTGAGTTTAGACACGCCGTTTCCCGGTATGGAAGGTTTCTGTGCAACTCCCGAACCGGGCGTCAAGTATCGGAAAAAGCGAAGGTCTACTTGGAATACAAACGCCGCTGGGGTGCATGCTTGTTCGAATGCTCTGAATAGCAGGCTGTCAGCTTAACCCTTTTGCCTGGACGTAATCCGCCTGCACCGCCTTCGACACCCTCTTCATCCAATATAGCCGTCTGCATGTCATCCAGATCTTTGCTGTGCAGGATGCGTGTGCCGTAATGTACGAACTGAAGCCCAAACATGGTTATCCCCATCTTCTGACCCCTTGGCGTATCAACCCGAGCGCAGTCGGGTTCTTGATGCGTTCAAGCGGATGTGATTGCAACACGAGAACAAATGGCGTGGTTCAGATCCCGCGCTCTTTGCCTCAAGGCATAAATGGGGTCGCTTCTTTTCCAAATGATGAAGACAGGATTAATCCGCAGGGTCGCGCATTGAAAAAGGGCGTCCCGAGGGACGCCCTTTCTTAGAGTACTCGCTTACGCGTCTTACTCGATGATTTTCGACACGACGCCGGCGCCGACGGTGCGGCCGCCTTCGCGGATGGCGAAACGCAGGCCGTCTTCCATCGCG
>NZ_JBQFTN010000005.1:0-169426 GCF_056538665.1 Ruegeria sp. BF6 | reverse complement strand
TAAATTTATCCTGACTCTATAGAGCAACTGCTAATGCATCAAAGAAGCAATCAAACGGCGCCCCGGATAAACCCGCGACGAAACGTATTTAAGATGTAAAAGGAGTTTTGGGTTAAAAACCCCAAGTGTTTGCACATTTGTTGCGCAGTTGCATCATTCGCTTGCGGGCATAAAACAACCGTCAACCTCACGACAACCAAAAGTTGAAACGCGCTACACAATTCCGTCGCCCAAACCGCAGGGCAGCAGGTAGCCGGGCACAGGACTCCTGCGTCAAAAAAGGCACGGCGTCTTTACCTATCAGGTGCCCGGGCTGCGTATCGGATTTCGTATCAGATGAAGGTTAACCTCGATCACCCGAACATGCGGAAATCGGTAAGTCCGTTTGCCTATTAAACGCTCGAAGAAGTTTTGATTTGTCCGGGGTTCTCGTGGGCGAGGACGAAAAAATTGACTGAACAGTAAAAAAATGCTGCCATCTCGCCACACAGGAGAGAGATATGACCAAAAAAACATTAACGCGCAGAGTGCTGCTGGCCGCGGTCGCGGCGGCATCAACGTTGTATTCCACCGGACTGGCGGCGGCAGAAACAGTCAAGGTGGCGGCGATTTACACGCTGCCTGTGGAACAGCAATGGATCAGCCGTATCCACAAGGCCCTGAATACCGCGGCCGAGCGGGGCGACATCGAATACGTGTTCTCGGAAAACGTAGCGAACACCGATTATGAACGCGTGATGCGCGAATATGCCGAACAAGGTGCACAGCTGATCGTGGGCGAGGTGTTCGGCCTGGAACGCGCCGCGCGCAAAGTGGCCAAGGATTATCCCGATACGGCCTTTCTGATGGGCTCGTCCTTTGGCCCGGTGGCGCCCAACTTTTCGGTTTTCGACAACTGGATTCACGAACCCTCGTACCTGACCGGCATGGTGGCCGGGGCGGCCACTGAATCGAACGTGATCGGCATGGTCGGCGGCTATGCCATCCCCGAGGTTAACCGGCTGATGAACGCGTTCATGGATGGCGCGCGCGAGGTGAACCCGGATGTCACATTCCTCGTGACCTTTATCGATAGCTGGTATGACCCGCCCAAGGCCAAGGAAAGTGCCATCGCGATGATGGATGCGGGGGCGGACATCATGTACGCGGAACGCTTTGGCGTTTCGGATGCAGCAGTTGAACGTGGCGTGAAGGCCGTGGGCAATGTCATCGACACATCGGGCGACTACCCTGGCACGATTATGGCCTCGGCCCTGTGGCACATGGAACCGACCATCGACAAGGCCATCGACAATGTCGCCAACGGTTCGTTCGAGGCTGCGGATTACGGCCAGTACAGCTTTATGGGCTATGGCGGCGGTTCGATGGTTCTGGATGAAGAGCTGGTTCCGCCTGAGGTGATTGAAGCGGTGAACGCGCGTCAGGCCGAGATTCTGGACGGGCTGTTCCGCGTGAACGTCAACGATGACCGCCCGGTCTCGGACAACTGATCGTATTCGGGCCGGTCCCTGCGCCGGCCCGCTTTCCCAATGACCACAGTTTTAAAGCTCAACGGGTTGAGCAAACATTTCGGCCCGGTAATCGCCAATGATGATGTCAGCCTGACCCTGAACCGGGGCGAGGTTCTGGCATTGCTGGGCGAAAATGGCGCGGGCAAAACCACGCTGATGAATATGCTGTTTGGGCATTATCTGCCCGATTCAGGCTCGATCGAAGTGGCGGACAAAACCGGTGCATTGCAGCCGCTGCCGCTGGGCCATCCGCAGGTGGCGCTGGCTGCGGGCGTGGGCATGGTGCACCAGCATTTCACGCTGGCCGAGAATATCTCGGCACTGGACAACATCACCTTGGGGGCTGAACCCCTGTTTGCCCTGCGTCGCAACCGGCGCGCAGCGCGGCGCAGGGTTGAAGAGATCATCGCCCAAAGCGGTCTGACCGCGCCGTTGGATACACAGGTTGGACGGCTGTCGGTGGGGGAGCGTCAGCGGGTTGAAATCCTCAAGGCGCTCTATCGGCAGGCGCGGATTCTGGTGTTGGACGAACCCACCGCCGTTCTGACCCCGCAAGAGGCCGACACGCTGTTCAAAAATATCCGTAAGATGACAGCCGAGGGGCTGTCGGTCATCTTCATCAGCCACAAGCTGCGCGAGGTTCTGGCCTTTTCCGATCGCATCGCCGTTCTGCGCCATGGCCGGAAAGTGGGTGAGATGGCGACGTCCGAGGCCGATGAAAAATCCATCGCCCGGATGATGGTTGGGGCGGATACACCGGAACTGGCGGGCGCTGCAATGGCGCCGGGCGCACCGGTCCTGACCCTGTCGGGCGTGTCGGTCGCGGGCCGGTCCAAGCGCGATACGCTCAGCGGCGTTGATCTGACAGTGCACGCGCATGAAATCCTCGGGATCGCGGGGGTATCGGGCAACGGGCAGAGCGGGCTGGCCAATGTGATTTCAGGCCTGACACGCCCAAATCAGGGTCTAATACGGGTCAATGAGGTCAAAATCGACGCCCCCAGCCCTGCCGCGATGGTGCGAGCGGGCGTTGGTCGCATTCCGGAAGATCGCCATCACGAAGGCATCGTCGGTGCCATGAGCGTGGCTGAGAACATGATCATCGAACGGCTGGACGATGCAGACGTGCAGTCGCGCGGCCTTCTGCGGCGCGAGGCCATTGCAGAAAACGCCGATCGTCTGACCAAAGCGTATGACGTACGCGGACCGGGCGTTGAAGCCCCTGCGCGGCTTCTGTCAGGCGGCAATATCCAGAAACTCATTCTGGCGCGCGTGTTTGACCGCGCGCCGAACCTGATCCTTGCCAACCAACCGACCCGCGGCCTGGACATGGGAGCGGCAGCAGAGGTTGGACGTCGCCTGCTTGAGGCGCGCGAACGGGGCGCGGGTGTGGTGTTGATTTCCGAGGACCTCGACGAAATTCTGGGCCTTGCCGATCGGATCGTTGTGATCCGCGATGGTGAATTGCACGAGGCCCCCAGCCGTGATCGCGAACAGATCGGGCTGATGATGGCAGGAGAACCGGCATGATCCGCATCGAACCAAGGCAATCCCAGTCGCGGGCCTTTACGCTGGGCGTTCCGATCCTGTCCGCTGTCATTGCTCTGGGCTTTGCTGCCATTCCCCTTCTGGCTGCCGGGGCCAACCCGATTGCAGCTTACGCCGAGATGTTTCGTGGCGTGTTTGGCTCTGTTTTCGCCTTTTCCGAGGTCCTGACCCGTGCCACGCCGCTGATTTTCACCGGTCTTGCCGCTGCTTTGGCGTTCCGCGCCAAGCTGTGGAATATCGGTGCTGAGGGGCAGCTCTATCTGGGTGCGATGGCTGCCGTTGCAATCGGCTCGGGGGTGTTGGACGTTTCGGGCATCCTGTTGCTACCCCTGATCGTCTTGCTCGGCGCGGCGGCAGGAGCAGCGGGGATGGTTGCGCCGACCTATCTGAAAACCCGCTTCGGCGCAGATGAGGTGGTGACCACGCTGTTGCTGAACTTCATCATCCTGATCTTTGTGCAGATGATGCTGGAAGGCCCGCTGCAGGACCCGATGAGCCTCGGCTGGCCGCAATCGGCCCCGGTTCTGGATCAGGGAATGCTGCCACCCTTGATGGATCGGATGCGGGTGCATTCCGGGCTGATTGTGGCTCTAATTCTGGCCGGATTGGCGCAATTCATGCTGGCACGCTCGGTTTGGGGGTTCCGGTTACGGGCAGTTGGTGAGAACGCCGACGCTGCGCGCCATGCCGGGATCAACGTGAACCGCTCGCTGTTTGGCGTGGCCATCCTGTCGGGTGGACTGGCCGGCTTGGCCGGCGTCAGCGAGGTTGCGGGTTTGAAAGGTTATCTGACCGCCGATCTGTCGCCCGGCTTTGGTTACACCGGCATTGTGGTGGCGATGCTTGCGGGTCTGTCGCCGGTGGGCGTAGTGATCGCGGCGCTGTTCATTGCGTCCGTCTTCGTGGGCGCCGACAGCATGAGCCGCGCCATGGGCGTATCCTCTTTCCTGGCCGATCTGGTGGTGTCCGTTTCCCTGCTCTGCGTGCTGGTCGGTGGATTCTTTGCCCGCTACCGGATCGTTCGGGCCAGCGCCACGAGGGCGGCGTCATGATGGATATCGTCAACATCCTGCTGTCCGAGAGCTTCTGGGCCGCCTCCCTGCGCATCGCCACACCGCTGATCTTTGGTGTTCTGGGCGCGCTGATCTGCGAACGGGCGGGCGTGCTGAACCTCGGGATCGAGGGGATCTTCGTGGTCGGCGCCATGTGTGGCTGGATGGCGGTCTGGCTGGGCGCGGGCCTGTGGGGCGGGGTACTGGTTGCCGCTTTGGCCGGGGCGTTCTTTGGGCTGCTTCACGCGATCCTGACCGTGCCACTGGGGCTTTCCCAGCATGTCTCGGGGCTGGGGATCACGCTGTTTGCCACGTCGGTCAGTTACTACACCTATCGTACGGCGCTGCCGAACGTGTCTTCTCCGCCCCGGATCGAACCGTTTCAACCCTTGGACCTGCCAGTGTTGTCCGATTTGCCTTTTTTAGGGTCTGTTTTATTCCAGCAAACGGCCCTGACATGGTTGGCGCTGCTGATGGTGGCAGTGGTCTGGTATGTAATGAACCGCACCGCTTTGGGCGTGGCGATCAAGGCCGTCGGAGACAACCCTGACAGCGTCGACGCACAGGGCTTGTCCGTCTACGGGTTGCGGATCGGGGCGATTGTCGCGGGCTCGTCCCTGATGGCGCTGGGTGGGGCCTTCCTGACCATGAGCGCCTTTGACGCCTTTTTCTTCGGCATGGTCAACGGGCGCGGCTGGGTCTGTATCGCTTTGGTGATCTTTGCCAGCTGGCGTCCGGGTAAAGCGTTGCTGGGCGCGTTGTTGTTTGGCGCCTTCGACGCGTTGCAAGTGCGTCTGCAGACCGAAATGGGCGCGCTGGTGCCCGGTCAGGTGTTCCTGATGGCGCCCTATATCCTGTCGATCATCGCGCTTGTTGTCGCTGCGCGGTCGGCGGATTATCCGCGTGCATTGCTCACCCCTTGGTTCAAAGGCCAACGATAGGAGCCTCCATGTTCGATCTGATCGTTAAGAATGCCACACTGCCCGATGGCCAGACCGGGGTGGATATCGCCTGTGCGGATGGCAGGATCGCCGCCATCGAGCCCGGGATCACCGTCGAAGCGGGTGAAGTGATCGACGCGGAAAGACAACTGGTCTCGCCACCTTTTGTTGATCCGCATTTCCATATGGATGCGACCCTTTCGCTGGGTACGCCGCGGATGAACGTTTCGGGCACCCTGCTGGAAGGGATTGCGCTGTGGGGAGAGCTTAAGCCGATCCAGTCGGTCGATGACATCGTCACCCGCGCGCTGCGCTATTGCGAATTGGCCGTGGCCAAAGGGATCGGCGCGATCCGCAGCCACGTGGACACCTGCGACGATGAGCTGAAGGGCGTGCAGGCCCTGTTGCAGGTGCGCGAACAGGTGAAGGGTTACCTTGACCTGCAACTGGTCGCTTTTCCGCAGGACGGCGTGTTGCGTGATCCGACAGCGATGCAGAACACCATCCGCGCACTGGATATGGGAGTGGATGTGGTTGGCGGTATCCCGCATTTCGAACGCACCATGGCCGACGGGGCCGAATCCGTGCGTCTGCTGTGTGAAATCGCTGCAGAGAGGGGGCTGATGGTCGATATGCATTGCGACGAAAGCGATGACCCGCTGAGCCGCCACATCGAGACTTTGGCCTATGAAACCCAACGTTTGGGTCTGAATGGCAGGGTCGCAGGGTCGCATCTGACCTCTATGCACTCAATGGACAACTACTATGTCTCCAAGCTGATCCCGTTGATGGTCGAGGCCGGGGTGCACGCGATTCCGAACCCTTTGATCAACATCATGCTGCAGGGGCGTCACGACACCTACCCCAAACGCCGCGGCCAGACCCGTGTGCGCGAGTTGCGCGATGCCGGGATCACGGTGGGCTTTGGCTCGGATTGCGTCATGGACCCGTGGTATTCACTGGGCAAGGCCGACATGCTGGACGTGGCCTTCATGGGGCTGCATGTGGGACAATTGTCCAGCCGTGCCGACATGGCGTGGTGTTTCGATGCAGTCACCGAAAACTCGGCCCGGATTATGGGGTTGGAGGGGTATGGTGTGGCCAAGGGCTGTGTCGCCAATTTCGTTCTGCTACAGGCGACCGACCGGATCGAGGCGATCCGGCTGCGCGCTCATCGGTTGGCCGTGGTGCGCAAAGGACGCGTGATTTCACGATCAAATCCGGTCACATGTGACCTGAATCTGCCCACGGGGCAAAAAACAATGGACGAGGCGCGGGTGCCGTTTGCCTGATTCTTGTCGGGCGCCCCGGGTTTCCCTTGGGTCGCCGGGTTTATGTTCAATCTATTGTTGCAACGATCAAAATGATCTGGATGATCGGTTGCACCACGGTCGCAAAAAGCGGCTGGCCGTCGCAATGACGGCGCTAACAAAAAAAACCGGGGAGACCAAAATGATCCTAAGAAACCTAATGATTGCTGCCAGCGCCACCGCGTTGATGGCGGTGGGCGCGTCGGCTGATACCCTACGCTGGGCGCGGGCGGGCGACTCGCTGACGCTGGACCCTCATGCGCAGAACGAAGGCCCGACGTCGGCGTTGGCGCACCAGATTATGGAAACGCTGGTGATGCGCGACCATTCCGGCGCGCTGGTACCGTCGCTGGCCACCGAATGGGCACCGTCCGAAGAAAACCCGAATATCTGGGTGTTCAAGCTGCGCGAAGGCGTGACCTTCCATGACGGGGCCGAGTTCGACAGCGAAGACGTCGTGTTCTCGCTGAACCGGGCGATGACGCCGGATTCCGATTACAAGGAACTTCTGGCCTCGGTGAAAGAGGTGCGCGCGCCGGACAAATACACCGTAGAGATTGAAACCGATGGCCCCAACCCGATCATGCCCAACAACCTGACCAACATGTTCATGATGGACAAGGGCTGGGCCGAGGCGAACAACGCCGTCAAGGTGCAGGACTATGAAGGTGGCGAAGACACATTCGCGGCAAAGAACGCCAACGGCACCGGTCCTTATAAGCTGGTCAGCCGCGAACCGGACGTGAAAACCGTTCTGGCCCTCAACGAAAACTACTGGGGCAAGGATGAGTTCCCGCTGGCCGTAACCGAGATCATCTATACCCCGATCCAGAACGCAGCGACCCGTGTTGCGGCCCTGCTGTCGGGTGAGGTTGATTTCATTCAGGACGTCCCCGTACAGGACCTTGAGCGTGTTGCCAGCGCCGACGGTCTGGACGTGCGCACAGCGCCGCAAAACCGGGTGATCTTTTTCGGTCTGAACATGGGTGACGCCGATCTGGCCAATGACAATGTCGACGGCAAGAACCCCCTGTCGGATGTCCGTGTGCGTCAGGCCATGTCCAAGGCGATCAACCGCGATGCGATCAAACAGGTCGTGATGCGCGGCCAGTCAGCCCCGGCCGGCATGATTGCACCGCCCTTCGTCAATGGCTGGGATGAGGGCATGGACAGCTCCTCAACTACCGATATCGAGGGCGCCAAGGCCCTGATGGCCGAGGCCGGTTATCCAGACGGGTTCACCATCCAGCTGGATTGCCCGAATGACCGCTACATCAATGATGAGGCAATCTGTCAGGCCGCGGTCGGTATGCTGGCGCAGATTGGGATCACCGTGAATCTGGATGCCAAGCCCAAGGCGCAACACTTCCCGCTGATCAACAACTTGGAAACCGACTTCTACATGCTGGGCTGGGGTGTTCCGACCTACGACTCGGAATACATCTTCAACTTCCTGGCGCATACCAAGGGTGAAAAATACGGTTCGTGGAACGGCACGCGCTACAGCAACCCGGAATTGGATGCCAGGATTCAAGGTCTGGCCTCGGAAACCAACCTGCCCGAGCGTGACAAGCAGATCGCTGAAATCTGGCAGGTTGTTCAGGACGAACAGCTGTACATCCCGATCCACCACCAAGTGCTGAACTGGGGGATGAAGTCCAACGTTGGTACAGTGGTCGAGCCGGAGGACTCGCCCAAGATCAAGTACTTCACTCTGAACTAAGCTATTCAGACCGGAAACTTGGCAGGGCGTGATCCTCACGCCCTGCCTTTTGCGTTATCCTTCAACACCGCCCCTTTGCGGCAGACACAGGGAGATTTCGCCATGATCCTCAGACACAGCGCCATCGGTCTGGCCATGCTTGCCGCCACCAGCGCGCAGGCGGTCGAGTTCACGTGGGCCTCGACCACCGATCCGCAGACGATGGATCCGCACGCAGTCAACTCGGCCCCGGTTCTGGGGTTTCTCAATAATGTCTACGAAGGGCTTGTGCGCCGCGACAAGGACATGCAGGTCGAACCAGCCCTGGCCATCAGTTGGGAGCCTATCGGCGATGGTGAAGGATGGCGGTTCAAACTGCGTGAGGGCGTGACTTTTCACGATGGCAGCACGTTCGATGCACAGGACGTGCTGTTCAGCTTTCAGCGCGCCTCGGGCGAGGCAGCCGACACCCGCAGCTGGTTTGCGCCGATCAGTGAGGTGATCGTGGTCGACGACTACACCGTTGATTTCATGACCACTGCCGCAAACCCTCTGTTCCCGTCCTCGATCGCCAACTGGATGATCATGGATCAGGGCTGGACCGAGGCCAATGACGCCGCCGTCCCCGACAAGGAAACCGGCAACCATGCGACGCTCAACGCCAATGGCACCGGCCCGTTCAAAGTCACCGCGCGAGAGCCGGGCCTGCGTACGGTGCTGGAACCGTTCGACGGCTGGTGGGGTGAGGTGGAACACAACATCACGAGCGCCGAATTCAACCCGATCCAGAACCCCGCCACCGCCGTTGCAGCGCTGTTGTCCGGCGATGTGGACATGATCAACCCGGTGCCCATTCAGGACGTGGCGCGCCTGCAGGGCAATGACGAGGTGAACGTCATTCAGGGCATCGAGGCGCGCGTGATCATGCTGGGTTTTGATCATCAGGCCGAAACACTGAAATATACCGACGACGCAGGCAAACCGAACCCGTTTCGCGACCCGCGTGTGCGTAAAGCGGTGGCGCAGGCCGTTAATGTCGATGCCATTCTGGCCACCATCATGCGGGGTAATGCTGAAGCGGCCACGCAACTGGTGAGTCCGGCCATGAGCGGCTATTCCGCAGCCAACGCCGACCGCCCCGCCTTTGACGTCGAAGCCGCCAAGGCCCTGCTGGCCGCGGCGGGTTTTGCCGATGGCTTCTCCTTCGGCCTGAAATGCCCAAATGACCGCTATCTGAATGACGAGGCCGTCTGTCAGGCCGTGGTCTCCATGCTGGCCCAGATCGGACTCACCGCGGAACTGGACGCCATGCCTGTCCGAAACTACTGGCCCGAGCTGCGCGAGGACAACTACGACATGTACCTGCTGGGCTGGAGCCCCGGCACCTTTGACGCCGAGCATCCGGTGCGATTCCTTGTGGCGACCCCCAATGAGGAAAAGAAGCTGGGCAGTTGGAACTTCGGCGGCTTTTCGAACGCGCGTGCCGACGAGCTGCTGCCGATGATCCAGTCGGAAATGGACGTAGGCAAACGGCAGGCCATGCTGGACGAGGTAGCTCAGATCGTTCAGGACGAACAGGTCTATGTGCCTCTGTATGTGCAGCCTCTGGTCTGGGGTACGCGCAGCAATGTTGATCTGACGCAGCGACCGGACGATTTCTTTCTGCTGCGTTGGGTGACGGTGAACTAACGGAACGTCGCGTCTTCCTGTTAGCGATACCTTGACCACCAGGTCAGAGGCGGCCTAGGAAGACCGATCAACGAGGGAAACGCATGTTCGCATATATCGTCCGAAGGATGTTCCAATCCGTGATCGTGCTGCTGGTCGTGGGTCTGGTGGCCTTTTCCATGTTCCGTTTTGTCGGTGATCCGATCGACAACATGCTGGGGCAGGAACGCACGCAGGCCGACATAGATCGGCTGCGCACCGAGCTGGGTCTCGATCAGCCCTTTCCGGTTCAATACTTCAAGTTTTTGAAAGGCGCGGTGCAGGGCGATTTTGGCGTCTCGTACCGTCAGGGGCGTCCGGTCTCGACGATCCTGATCGAACGCGCCCCAGCCACGTTGGAACTGGCCTTTGTCTCGGGCTTTCTGGCCATCACCATGGGCATCGCGCTGGGCGTCTTTACGGCGATCCGACGACAAGGCGTGGCCGCGAATATCATCATGACCGTGTCCCTTCTGGGGGTGTCACTGCCGACCTTCCTGATCGGGATATTGCTGATCTATGTCTTTTCGATTGAACTGGGCGTCCTGCCCAGTTTCGGCAGGGGCGAGACGGTGATGATCGGCAGCTGGTCCACCGGGTTCCTGACAGCCTCGGGGCTCAAGGCGCTGATCCTGCCAGCGATTACGCTGGGCCTGTATCAGATGACACTGATCATGCGGCTGGTGCGTTCGGAAATGTTGGAAGTGATGCGTGCAGACTATGTCCGTTTCGCCCGAGCGCGCGGGCTATCGGACCGGGTGATCAACTTTCGTCACGCGCTGAAGAACACGCTGGTGCCGGTGATCACCATCACTGGCCTGCAGTTGGGCTCGATCATCGCCTTCGCAATCATCACCGAGACGGTGTTCCAGTGGCCCGGAGTCGGCCTGCTGTTCATCAACGCAATCCAGTTCGTCGATATCCCTGTCATGGCCGCTTACCTGATGCTGATTTCGGTCATGTTCGTGTCGATCAACCTGATTGTCGATCTTCTCTACTATGCCATTGACCCGCGCCTGCGTGTCGACGCGAGGGCTACATGACCGATACGACCGAAACTCCGTCAACCGCGCCCAAATCGCGTTTCGCCAAATTCTGGGACAGCGATTTCGCGTGGTCGTTCCGGCATTCTCCGGTGGCAATCGTCGCCTCGGTCGTGGTGGCGATTCTTGTGCTCGCGGCCGTCTTCGCGCCGCTGATCGCACCCTATAACCCGTTCGATCCGGCGACGCTGAACCTGATGAACGGGTTCACGCCACCGGGTACACCGAACGCCTTCACTCAGGAGACCTTCCTGCTGGGTACCGACGATCAGGGGCGGGATGTGTTCTCGACCATTCTCTACGGGCTGCGTATATCGTTGTTCGTTGGGGCCTCGGCGGTGGTGCTGGCGATGGTCATCGGCGTGATCCTGGGGCTGATGGCGGCCTATTATGGCGGTTGGGTCGAGACCATCATCATGCGGATCGCCGATGTGCAGCTGACCTTCCCGGCCATTCTGGTGGCGATGTTGATTTTCGGCATCGCAAAGGGGGTGACACCGCCCGAGTACCGCAACGCGATGGCAATCTACGTGCTGATTGTCGCGATTGCCCTGTCGGACTGGGTGCAGTTTGCTCGCGTAGTGCGGGGCGCAGCACTGGTCGAGAAAAACAAGGAATATGTTCAGGCCGCCCGGCTGATTGGCCGCGGTTCGATCCCGATCATGTTCCGCCACATCCTGCCGAATGTCCTCAGTCCGGTTCTGGTGATCGCCACGATTTCCTTGGCGCTGGCGATCATTGCCGAGGCAACGCTGAGCTTTCTGGGTGTGGGCGCTCCGCCGACCCAGCCGTCGCTGGGTACGCTGATCCGCATCGGGCAGGGTTTCCTGTTTTCGGGTGAGTGGTGGATCCTGTTCTTCCCGGCCTGCACCCTTTTGGCGCTGGCCCTGTCTGTGAACCTGCTGGGCGACTGGCTGCGCGATGCGCTGAACCCCAAGCTGCGGTGACTTCATGAGCCTTCTGACGATCAATGACCTGACGGTCGAATTCCCGACCCGCCGCAAGCTGTTCACCGCCGTAGACCATGTGGATCTGTCGGTGGAGCCCGGTGAGATTCACGGCCTCGTTGGCGAATCCGGCGCGGGTAAATCCACGATCGGTGCCGCCATTATGGGGTTGCTGGACCGCCCCGGACGGATTGCCAGCGGCACCATCCGGCTGAGCGGCGATCAGATCAGCGGTCTGGACGCTGAGGCCATGCGCGGGCTGCGCGGCAAGAAGATCTCGATGATCTTTCAGGACCCGCTGACCTCGCTGAACCCTCTGTTTACCGTGCGCGAGCAATTGGTCGAAACCATTCAGGCCCATCTGGGTGGCTCGGACGCCGAGGCGAACAAGCGCGCCCGCGACCTGATCGATCGTGTCGGCATTCCCGATCCCGATACGCGGCTGGACCAGTACCCGCACCAGTTCTCTGGCGGGATGCGGCAGCGGGTGGTTATTGCGCTGGCGCTGTGTACCGAGCCGGACGTGATCATCGCGGATGAGCCGACAACGGCGCTGGATGTCTCGGTTCAGGCGCAGATTCTGGACCTGATCAAGGAACTGGCGCGCGAACGTCAGGTGGGCGTCATCCTGATCACCCATGATATGGGCGTAATCGCTGACACCACCGACAAGGTGACGGTGATGTATGCGGGCAAAGTGGTCGAATCCGGCCCGACCGCGCAGGTCATGGGTCGGCCCAGCCACGAATACACCAAATCACTGATCGCCGCTGTGCCGCGTCCGACGCTGAAGCTGCACCGCTTCCCGCAGATCAGCTATGGCGGGCGCGAGACCCGCTTTGCCATCGAGGATATGGCCCGCCACTGGCCGAAGGTGGATAATGACACCTCCAAACCGGTGTTCGAGATTCGCAACCTGACCAAGAAATTCCTGCAGCGCAAAGGCCTGATGCCGTGGGATCGCACCTATTTCACCGCTGTGGATGATGTCAGCTTTGACATTCGCGCGGGTGAGGTGTTCGGGGTCGTGGGCGAGTCTGGTTCGGGCAAATCCACTGTCGCCCGGATGATCGCGGGGCTTTACCCGGTCGATGGCGGCACCATCACGTTCGAGGGGCAGGTGGTCAGCGACCTGACCAACAAAGCCGCGCTGGATGCCTATCGCAAGAACATCCAGATGATCTTTCAGGACCCGTATTCGTCTCTGAACCCCCGGATGCGGGTCGACGACATTGTGGCCGAGCCAATCCGCCATCACCGGTTGATGGACGGGGCCGATATCAAGCGCCGTGTGGATGAACTGCTGGATCAGGTGGGGCTGGGCCATGAGGCTGGGCTGAAATATCCGCACGAATTCTCGGGCGGGCAGCGTCAGCGGATATCCATCGCCCGCGCGTTGGCGACACAGCCGCGTTTCCTTATCTGTGATGAACCCACCAGCGCATTGGATGTGTCCATCCAGGCGCAGATCCTGAACATCCTGAAGGACCTGCAAGAGCATTTGGGGCTGACCCTGCTGTTCATCAGCCACGATCTGCCGGTGGTACGCCAGATGTGCGACCGGGTTGCGGTGATGAAGCAGGGTAAGGTGGTCGAGCTGCAAGAGACCAACGCGTTGTTCGCCAACCCTCAGACCGATTATGCCAGCGAATTGCTGCGGCTGATGCCCAGACTGGACGATCTGTCGACCGAAGGGCTGAGCGCTGAAGTCTGATTTTCAGGCATATGGGCGTACATAAACATTAATTTCGTCAAGCATTGCAGACTCAAGCGGCTCTGCTGTGCTAGGTCTGACTCTGAAGTAAGGGGGCTTCAGAGGGGCGACATGTCTCAGGACTTGAGGGACTGGCTGGGCGCGCTTGGACTTTCTGAATACGCGCAAGCCTTTTTGGATAACAAAATTGATTTCGCAATTCTGCCCGACCTGACGGGCGAAGACCTGATCGAAATCGGAGTGACCGCTGTCGGAGACCGCCGCAGGCTACTGCGCGCGATTGCCCAGCTTGAGACGGTGGAAACCGTTCAGCCCTATGCGCCCGACACCCCGCCCGAGCCCGCCAAACGGCAGGTCACGGTGATGTTTGCCGACCTCACCGGCTTTACCCGCCTGACCAGCGAGTTGGACGCCGAGGACATGCACGCGCTGTTGAACGCTTTTTTCGCCAAGGTCGATCATGTGGTCGAGAAATTCGGTGGCCGGATCGACAAGCATATCGGCGACGCGGTCATGGCCGTTTTCGGCGCGCCGATCTCGCACACCAATGATACCGAACGCGCGGCGCGGGCGGCGTTGGAAATCCACGCGGTGCTGCCCAGCCTGAACCCGCCTCTCTCTTGCCATATCGGCATCGCCTCGGGTCAGGTGATCGCTAGCACAACCGGCAGCCAGGCGCACACGGAATACACGGTGACCGGCGATGGCGTGAACCTGGCCTCGCGCATCACCGACATGGCCGTGCCGGGCGAAACCTTCGTGTCGCATGACATTCAGCGCGCGTTAGGGCCGCTTTTTGTCGGTGAGTCTATGGGTGAGAAGGAGATCAAGGGTCTGAATGAGCCGGTTGAGCTGTGGCGGTTGGACCGGCTGGCGCGCAACATCCGCTCGCGCCGTCACCGCTTTGTCGGGCGCGAGCGCGAGATGTCACTGTTCTCGGCCACATTCGACCGCTGCCAGCAACACGGCAAGGGCGAGGTTCATATCGTTCTGGGCGAGCCGGGGATCGGCAAGACGCACCTGTCCGAACAGGTTGCCGAGATGGCCGCTGGCCTCAACTACTCGATCCACAACGGTGTCGTGATGGATTTCGGCACGCGCGAGGGGCACTCGGCCATTCAATCCGTTGCCCGCAGCATTCTGGGGCTTGAGGCTGGGGATGACGCCGCCACCTGCGCGGCGATGGCGCAGGATGCGGTGGTCAAGGGCTGGGTTTCGCCCTCAAACGCCACCCATCTGAGCGCGCTGTTGGAGCTGGAGCAAGACCCCGGACTGGCCGAGGTCTATGCGGTGATGGATAACGCCACCCGATTGCGCGGGCGGCGGCAGGTGATCGACGAGTTGATTGCCGCGCGCAGCCGGGAAGCACCCATGCTGATCCAGATCGAGGATATCCACTGGGCCGGGCCCGATATTCTGACCGCCTGCGCCCATATCGCCGCCACCACGCGCGACTTGCCCTGTGTGTTGCTGATGACCAGCCGCGTTGAGGGTGACCCGATCAACCGCGAATGGCAGATGAGCACGGACGGCGCACTGATCTCGAAACTGGAACTGGCACCGATGGGCGAGGATCAGGCCCGGCAACTGGTTGAGGAGTTCACCGGCATCGACCCCGAACTTCTGGACGCCTGTGTGCAGCGTGCCGGAGGTAATCCGCTGTTTCTGGAACAGCTCTTGCGCAACATCGACGTTTTGAAACGCGAATCCGTTCCCGGCAGCATTCAGGGCATCGTGCAGTCACGGCTGGATGCGCTGGACCGGTCCAGCCGGGCAGCGATTCAGGCGGCCTCGGTATTGGGGCAGCGGTTCTCGCCCGAGGTGCTGAACTTTATCTTGGGCGAAGGGCATCTGGACACCTCGACCCTGATCCGCTCGGCCCTGATCCGCGAGGCGGGGACCGATCTGATGTTTGCTCATGCGCTGATCCGGGACGGGTCATATGCGACTCTGGTCAAATCGGAACGCGCGCGGCTGCATCGTCAGGCTGCGAAATGGTTCGAGGATCGCGATGCCACCTTGCGGGCACAGCATCTGGACCGGGCGGGGGCGACCAACGCAGCGCAGGCCTATCTGGACGCCGCTGAGAACCTGATTCAGGCCTTCCAGTTCGACGATGCCAGCCCGCTGATCGAACGGGCGCTGGAACTGCCCGCTCCTTCCGGGGTGCGGTTCGATCTGTTTTGCGCCCGGGGAGAGACGCACCGGTTGCAAGGTTTGTCGGATGACGCTCTGCGCGAATTCAAAGAGGCTGCCGATTTGGCCGAAACCGATGAACAGGTCAGCCGTGCCCATATCGGGCTGGCGCAGGCAGCGCGGCAGGCCAGCCTGTACACGGATGCCCTGCAAAGCCTTGATACTGCTGAAGAGGCGGCGGAGCGGTGCGGGTCCGAGCGCGACATCGCTCAGATCAACTATGTGCGCGGCAATGTCTATTTCCCACTGGGCCGCGTCGAGGATGCGCTGCAAAGCAATGAAAAGGCTCTAACACTGGCCAGAAAGCTGGAATCGGCCCGGTTGGAGGTGGGTGCGCTCAGCGGGTTCGGCGACGCCAATTTCATGAACGCGACGATGCAGACCGCCGCCGGGTTCTATACCCAAGCGGTCGAGCGGGCGCGTGAGAAAGGGCTGGTGCGGGATCTGGCGGCGAACCTGCATAACCTCAGCGTGGCGCGCAGTTATACCGGTGATGTGGCGCAGGGAAAGCGGGACGCGCAGGAGGCTATCGAAGTTTCCCAGAAATACTTCGCCTTTGTGCCGGAATGCGTGGCGCAGACCTGCCTGGGCGTGGCGCACACCTTTCTGGGTGAACTGGATCAGGCGCTGGACACCTTTTCGGTGTCCGCTGAAATTGCCAGCCGTGTCGGGGCCAAACGGCTTGAGGCGCAGGCGTTGGAGCATCTGGCCCGAACGCAGGTTTACGCAGGGCAGTTGGAGGAAGCGCGCAAAACAGGAGCGCGCGCCGTGGAAATCGCCTTGGAACACGGTCGGAACTTTGTCGGGCCAAAGGCGCTGTCAGCACTGGCCATGGCAGAAACAGACCCTAACAAACAGGATCAGCACCTGAAACTGGGCGCTCAGATCATTGCTGAGGGCTGCGTGGGGCATAGCCATCTGCATTTCTACCCTGATGCCAGCGCTGTCATGCTGGCGCGGCAGGAATGGGACAGGGCCACGGAATACATCGAGGCTCTGGGTAAGTTCACCGCTGCCGAACCCCTGCCGATGGTCGATCTTTCGATTCAACACGCGCGGGTACTTGCCGCGTGCGGCGGCTGGGGCATTCCCATGAGCGCGCATGAAGATTTCGAGGCGCTGGGCGCACGGTTTACGGAGATGGGCATCACACAGTCCCTGGTTGGGCGGCTTGACCACGCATGAGAGGGTCTGGATGAGCATCGAAAAGAAGGTTTGGTGGATTTCCGGCGCCCTGACGTTTGGTCTGGCGGTGCTGCTGTTCAAATTTTTGGTCGCGCTAAACCATTTCGAAGGCGATCCAACGCAGCTGCCGGATCAGGCCTCGGTTGATGACTACCTGCAAAAACTGGGGAATGCGCCGGACTATCGCGTCAGAACCGGCATCTTCATCAAATCCTTCAGCTTTACCGGCGCCAGCGACGTGCATGTCAGCGGCTATATCTGGCAGCACTACGAAGATGGCACCCATGACGCAATCAAACCGCCCGAAGGCGAGGTGGGGTTCATTCTGCCCGAGGCCACCGATGCAGCGAATGGCCTGATCGAAGAGGTCTATCGCATGGACCAGGACGGGTCGGAACTGATTGGTTGGTATTTCGAACAGACGCTGCGGCAAAGCTTTGACTACACCAGCTACCCGTTCGACCACAAAACTGTCTGGGTCCGGTTCTGGCCCGGTGAGTTTGACGTAGGTGTGGCTCTAATACCGGACTTTTCGGCCTATCCCGCCACTGGACCAGATGATATCTTTGGCATCGACAACCGCATCGTCATGGGCACGTGGGAGCGGGAGAACACCTATTTCGACTATCGCCTGTCCGATCTGGATACCACGTTGGGCATTGGCGATAACGAGTTTCAGACCAACCTGCCGGAACTGCACTATAACTTCGTTATCAAGCGCAATTTCGGCAATGCCTTCATCGTCCACATGATCCCCCTGATCGTGGTGACGATGCTGCTGTTCGGCGCGGTGATGACCGTCACCCGCCGCCCCGATCTGGTGGAACGGCACGATTTCAGCACCTCCAGCGTGATTGGCACCTGTTCGGTCCTGTTCTTCGTGATCCTGCTGGCCCATGTACAACTGCGTGAGGGCTTTGCCGGGTCGCCGGTGATCTACATGGAATCGTTCTTTTTCCTGATGTATTTCCTGCTGCTGGCGGTCTCGATCAACACCTACCTTTTCGCGTCCGAGGCGGTGCCCTCGCTGCGGGTCATCCATTACAAGGACAACCTGATCCCAAAGGCCGCGTTCTGGCCCTTTGTCCTGCTGTGCATGGTGGCGATCACGGCCTACAACCTCAGCCTCAAGTCCGACCCGGAGGATGAGGCCGTGATCGAATTGCAAAATTAGGTGGGTGGCTTATATCCCGGCTTGGGCGTTCCCGTTGCCATATCCAAGGTGTATTCCGCGACAATTCCGGATGTGCCCTGTTCCCATTGATCCAGATACTTGGTGGGCTGTGCGATCACATAGGTATAGGCGGGCTTTTTCACACCGTTGATCAGCACATTGATCCGCTTGCGCACATAGACATTCTCGGGCGAGTTGGGGCCGTGATAGCCTTCCAGCTTGTCCAGTTCTTTCATCCCGGAAGATGAGACGCGATAGACCTCGCCCATAACAGGTTTGCCGAGGCCCTTTTGATCCACCAGCGTGGCCATGCGGTGCAGGAAGCCGCAATTGGGATTGTCGCAATGCGGCTCGTGCGGGACGATCAGGGGCATCCGCTGTCGGGTCACCGCCTCGCCCACGAAATCATCCAGCACCTCGGTATGGGCATCGTGGTTCGGGAACCCCTTCTTGAGCGAGCCGTAAGTGAAGTAGAGATACGTCTTTTCCCGATCCTCGATCAGATCGCTTTCGTTTTCTTCCTCCAACTCGGTCAGGGTGTGGGTGTTGGCCCAATTGTCCAGCATCTCGACGATTTCTCCCGCCAGTTTGATGTCCTTGGTGTTGTTCGGGTTTTGCAGGAACTGAATACAGGAACTGGCATCGATGCCGTCGGCCCCCAGCAGGACTTCCACCATTTCGACCGAGTTGTTCATCACCGCCACATGCAGGCTGGTAAATCCGTGATCGTTGGTGGCGTTGACGTTGATGCCTCGGTCGATCAGCGACTGCGCGGCCTCAAGGTCTGGTTTGCCCAGATCAATGCCTTCATCGTTCAGCTCGCCTTCACCGCCCGCCGCGTAATGCAGCAGCGTGTCGCCATTGCTGTCATCGACGATGTCGATTCCGGCCATGCCGGTGTCGATGGCCTGGAACACCCGGCCCCATTGCGCGATATCATCCGAGGCGGCGGCCTCCTGTGCCCATTTGCAGATATTGTGTTCCTGATCGGCCAGTTCTTCGAAGGCTTCGTCCAGCACCTCCATGATCTGGTCCGGGGTGGCCATCATGCCGATCCCCATCATGCCGTTGGACAGGCGACCCTTGCGCGGGCCGACCAGATCAATGCCCAGATCGCGCAGCTTTTCCACGTTTCTCTGCGTGGTGACGTTGTTCCACATGTTCGTGTTGCAGGCAGGGCAGAGGATCGCCGGCTTGTTCCGGTACTGCCATGCCACAAAAACCGAGGTCAGCAGGTTATCGGCAATCCCGTTGGCGATCTTGCCCATCGTGTTGCAGGTCACCGGTGCCACGACCACGCAATCGGCCCAGTCGCACAGCGCCAGATGTGAGGCGCGCAGGGGCATGCCGAACTCGATATAGCGGAAGTTCCATTCGTCATCATCGCGGTAATAGTCGTTGTGGGTGATGCATTTCTCGATCCGTTCGGTGCCGAAATCGCGAAAGAACTTCTCGGCCGAAACCGACGGGATCAGTTTCACGTTGTGCCCGGCTGCTGTGATCCGTTCCACCAGTTCCGGCACCTTGTCGGCTGCCGACGATCCGCAGGCGCATAGCAGCACGTTGCGCTTTTCTGTCGGTGCATCGGTCAAGCCGCCCTTGGGGTAGCCAAAGATGTTCTTGTCCAGACTGGGGGATTCATGGCGCAGCAGAACCGGCAGCCCGGCTTCGTGCACCCGTTCCTGCAAGTGACCTTTCAGGATCATGTCGACAATATCCGAGCGCCGACCCAGACATTCGCCCTGAAAGAACAGATACGGCGCCTTTTCCTTGCCCGTCAGCACGTTTAGCTGCCGCCGCATTTTCATCACGTTGGCCCCGTGGCCTTCGACATCGATCAGCTTGACGCTGGTGATGCCGATATTGGCCAGAATACTGCGCAGCATATAGGACCAGGGGTCTTCATCCGCAAAGAACAGAACGATCGGGTTGTTCGCCACGACACGGGCAACGTCGGTGGGGTCTTCGGGCGGCTCATGTTCCTCGATCACCAGCATCGCCGGATTTTTCAGGTCGCGCAGGCCGCGGAAGATGTGTCCGCGCGGCGCCTGCCAGACCTGCGAGGTTGCGGGGCTCATGTCCACCACGGTCACCAGGTCTTTTTCTTCGTCATAGGCGATGCAAAGGCACCAGAACTCTTCAAGCAATGCGGTTTCGCGATACACATTCTCGGGCGGGCGGATGACCTCGAACCCCAATACGCGGTTAAAGTCGATATTGATCATCAGGTGCCGGTCCTGTTCTTCGTTCAGGCTGCGCAGCTTGTCGCGGAACCAATCCTCGGGCGCTTTTTCCTCGCCGCCCTTACGGGTGGCATAACCGTGGAAGGTGCTGCCCAGATTCACGTCCGGTGACTGGCTGAGATAGCGCTGTGCCAGAGCGTGCATCTCTTTCGCGGTGGACACCCGGCTTAGCGCGTCCGTGAAATTGGTTTGCGTTGCGATCAGCAGCTTGTCTTCATCGACCTGCGCATCGCCCAAAATCGCAAGGCTTTCAGCCAGCACGCCCAGCGAGTTCATGTTCGGGCTGGCGCGCCGGAACAGATTTCGCCGCTTCTTGGGGTCCTTTGCCAGATACTGCGTGCTGTCGACATAGTTGCAGTCCTGCTGCAGCGTCTGAAGGTTGGTTTTTACCGCCTCGCGGGCTGAGAACCGCAGGATGCCCCGCGACCGCATAGAGGTTCCGTCACGGTCCGACATCCCGGCCCAGATGCGATCCACGGTGGTGACCCAAAGCTTGCCGTACTTTTCGGGGTGAACGTCCATCATGTGCACCAATCCGGTGCTGGGGTTGCACTTGGCGATGATGGCAAAATGCCCGCCCGGCATATTTGGCTTGCCATGGGCAACGCCGACCTGGAAATTCGCCACTAGGATGTCGTTATCACCGCCCAGCCGGTTGGATTCATCAATCGCTTCCAACAAAAGCTCGACCGAGGTGGTGGCCTCATCCATGAAATAGGCCTGAACCTGTACCCTATCGCGCAGGCCCTGCGAGTGGATGAAGGTACAGGCGACGTCATATAGCTCGCCCAGCGAAATACCGTCATTCACCACGAATGAGGTCGGCAGGGCGCACTCGCGGAAGATGTCGTTGACTTCGCAGCTGAACCCCAGCGCCGACATGCTCAGCGCTGCCGCCGTGACGCTGCAGCAGTTGATCGGTTGTTGGAAATTCTGCAGATGCACGCTGACCAGATCGCCGAACAGTGTGGCGTAACAGGCCTCACGCACCTTGGTCGGTATTTCGAACCAGTGGTTGCTGGACAGGTAGGCCAACTTGGTGCCGGGTGTGGCCAGTGCCTCGAGGCTGACGGGAATGTCGAAAATCTCAAGATGCTCTTCGTAGAAATAATCACCGGTATCGGCGGTGGCCAATATTGCCCCGTCCTGGCGCAGATGTACTTCGCCGCCAAGCACCACATACATGCCCTGCGAGGGCAGAACCGTTTCCTCAGCCACTTCGAAACACTCGAAATGTGGTCGGATGGCGGTTGGTTCATCCGCGGGCAGAATTTCCTGTATCAGTGCCCATTCGGGTTCGGTTGGAGTGAAGGAAATAGTGTTTTCAATCGGATCCTTAGGCACGTCTGTTCCCCCCTGAACTTAGCCGTGAAACGCATAAAGGAACCAACGCTGTGTCTTGTGCCTACGTCAGGCTGCTGTGGTCATACGGAATCTCATGACCGGCCCGACGGGGCTTTCTGCGTTGGCCGGGCCACGCGGTCGCAGTAAATTTTGCGAACAAAATGGCCCAATTGGCTGTACCGTAGCTTATTTGGGTACAAAAATCACGGATGTTCCTGATTTGACTGCACGAATTAACAAAGACGAAACATCACCGTTTTTCTGAGCTTTGATGTCAGATTCTGACAACCCTGTCTTCACAGTGAGAAGCTATAGTGTCTGGTGAAAACAGGAACATGCGAATAGCTGTTCGCCATGTCACTTCCATGAGCAAGGTCGTCTGACATGTCTTCCTTCCCCCGCCCCGAACTCGGACAGCCCTACCTGCTGACGCTGAGGCCACCGACGATTTCTTATTCCGGGAAACAGGCGATGCTGCGCGATTGATGCAACTGGAACGGCGATTTTCGCGCCACTACAGTCGAACTGCGCGCCCGGCTTCTGAACCTTCAGGGTGACGGCAAAGAAGCCTATGATTGTGTGTCCGTGCAGGGATCTGGCTTCTTCGCGATCGCGGCGATGTTGACCTCGATGATCTCATTTAACGGCAAGGCGCTTGTTCTGGCCGACGACCTGGCGATCACCTTTGTGGTTGCGGCCTTCTTGCAGGCGCTGACCGAAGCGGAGAGCTTCCGGGTTGGCTGCGTCGGTCGCATGGATGCGGACGTGATGCACGCCGTGGTTGCCGCCTGGAAACAGGCGCTGGTCGAGATGAACGCCGCCAGCACCACGCCCCCGGTCGAGGCGGTTGCGTCGTGCATGACGCAGATCGCTTGAGGCAAAGTGACGAAAGTATCGTCATAATGACGTAACTTTCGGCATTTTCGTCAAGATACCCTCTGCGGATTGAACAGCCCGCGCCTCATACTTTCAATAAACGAAAGAGGAGGCGCGTTTTGAGCTGGAACATTTGTGTCATAGGGGCTGGCAAGATCGGGCAGATGATCGCCAGCCTGCTGCAATCATCATCCAACTATTCGGTCACCGTGGCGGACCGGGATCTGGCCGCTTTGTCGGGGCTCAACAAGCAGGGGATTGCGACCCGGCAGATTGATGTGGCGGATGAGGCGCAACTGTCGCAGGGTCTGGCCGGGTTCGATGCCGTGATTTCGGCGGCGCCGTTTTTTCTGACCCCAAAGATTGCCCAAGCTGCCAAGGCCGCAGGCGCGCATTACTTTGATCTGACCGAAGATGTTGCCGCGACCAACGCCGTGCGTGAACTAGCCGGGAACAGCGCCACCGCCTTCATGCCGCAATGTGGGCTGGCTCCGGGATTTGTCGGCGTCGCCGGGGCGGCACTGGCGTCGGAATTCGACGAACTGGACAGCCTGCACATGCGGGTCGGGGCCTTGCCGCTCTATCCGACCAATGCGTTGAAATACAATCTGACATGGTCCACCGACGGGCTGATCAACGAATATTGCAACCCCTGCGATGCCGTCGTGAATGGTGAGCGTGTGAAAACCGCGCCGCTGGAAGACTATGAGATGCTGGGCCACGACGGGGTGGAATACGAATGCTTCAACACCTCGGGTGGGCTGGGCACCTTGCCGGAAACGCTTGATGGCAAGGCGCGGGCTGTCTCTTATCGCTCGATCCGGTACCCGGGCCATTGCGATATCCTGAAACTGCTGCTCAAGGATCTGGGGCTGGAACGCCGCCGGGATCTGCTGAAGGACATTTTTGAAACGGCGCTGCCACGCACTGATCAGGATGTGGTTCTGGTCTATTGCACCGCCAAGGGCCTGATCGACGGCTCTCTTCGCGAGAAATCCCTGATCAACAAGAGCTTTGCCCGCACGATCAACGGACAGGTCTGGAGCGCCATTCAGGTCACCACCGCCGCAGGTGTTCTGGGCGTGGTCGATCTGATGCGGGCGGGGTCGCTGCCCAGCACAGGCTTCGTCCGGCAGGAACAGGTGAACCTGTCCGATTTCCTCAACACTGAATTTGGCCGGCTCTATCGCGCTGGCGACGTAACCGAACAGAACAAGGCGGCCTGAGATATGAAAGACATCGTTATGACTGCGCAAACCACCCTTGCCAATCTGGACCTGACCGAGGCTGAACTGACCGGCGGAACTCTCAAGGTGACCTCGCCCATCGACGGGTCGATTCTGGCCGAAGTGCATGAGACACAGGCCGCCGAAATGGACACGGTGTTCGCCAATGCCAAAGCGGCGTTCAAAGCCTGGCGCACGGTCCCGGCTCCCCGTCGGGGTGAGTTAATCCGCCTGCTGGGCGAAGAATTGCGGGCCGCCAAGGAGGATCTGGGTGCGCTGGTCAGTTGGGAGGCGGGCAAGATCACCTCGGAAGGGCTAGGCGAAGTGCAGGAGATGATCGACATCTGCGACTTTGCTGTCGGCCTGTCGCGGCAGCTATACGGCCTGACCATCGCCTCAGAACGTCCCGGCCACCGGATGATGGAGACCTGGCACCCGGCGGGTCCTGTCGGTGTGATCTCGGCCTTCAATTTCCCGGTTGCGGTCTGGTCGTGGAACGCGGCGATTGCGCTGGTTTGTGGGGACACGGTGATCTGGAAACCGTCTGAAAAGACCCCGCTGACCGCGATGGCCTGCCAGAAGATTTTCGAACGTGCGCTGGCCCGGTTTGGCGATGCGCCCGACCACCTGCTGCAAACCCTGATCGGCGGTGCCGCGCTGGGCGAGGCGCTGGTGGCCAGCGAGGATGTGCCGGTCATCTCGGCGACGGGCTCGACCCGCATGGGCCGCGCTGTCGCGCCCATCGTGGCGCAGCGGTTCGGCAAGTGCATTCTGGAGCTTGGCGGCAACAATGCGATGATTGTTGGCCCCTCGGCCGATCTGGAAATGGCGGTGCGGGCGATCGTGTTCTCGGCTGTGGGTACTGCCGGTCAGCGCTGCACCACGCTGCGGCGGCTGATCGTGCACAAATCGATCCGCGCCGAACTGGTGAGCCGTCTGAAAAAGGCCTATGCCGGTCTGCCCATCGGCAACCCTCTGGTCGAGGGCACACTGATCGGCCCGCTGGTGGACGAGGCTTCGGGCGCGGCGATGACCACCGCGTTGGAGGCTGCAAAGGCCGAAGGCGGCACCGTGTTCGGCGGCGACCGGGTGACCGAAGACGTGCCCAACGGCGTCTATATGCAACCCGCCATCGTCGAGATGCCCGGCCAGACGGCTACGGTGAAGACCGAGACCTTTGCCCCCATCCTCTACGTTTTGGAGTATGATGACTTCGACGATGCCATCGAGATACAGAACGACGTGCCGCAGGGCCTGTCGTCCTGCGTGTTCACGCTGAACATGCGCGAGGCCGAGCAGTTTCTGACCGCGGCCGGGTCCGACTGTGGGATCGCCAATATCAATATTGGCCCCTCGGGTGCCGAGATCGGCGGCGCCTTTGGCGGTGAAAAGGAAACCGGCGGCGGGCGCGAAAGCGGTTCGGACGCTTGGAAAGCCTATATGCGGCGTCAGACCAACACCGTGAACTACTCGTCCGAACTGCCACTGGCACAAGGCGTCAAATTCGACATCTGATCGAAGGACTCGGCGGTGCAAGAAGGCCCCGCCGGGTCAATCCGCAAACAGGTAATCCAGCCGCATCACGGCCTGTGCCTTGTCTTGTGACACGCCCAGAAACTCGGCCACGGCTGCCTCGTTTTCGGCGCGCGGGCTGGTTTCCCGGATACGCAAATACCCGTCAAACCCGGCCCCGCGGATCAGTTCGGATTCATAGCTGAGTGAATTGCGCAACGTTGGCACAAGCCGTGCGACCGTTTCAGTGGGGCTGTTTTCGCCAGCCAGTCCGACCCGGCGGGCGTGACCGATCAGGTAGTCGTCTGAATACCTACATTCGATTTCCAAAACATGTGTCTTGGCCTGATCGGCGCAGAAATCCTGAATGATATCCAGGTTGGCCGGGTCCACGCAGAATACCAGCTTGTCGGTGCCGAAATGGTCGAACAACATCCGCACCACCGCGCGTCGGTGTCGAGAACGTTTGAGCAGAGTCGTTTCGATTCCGCCCATATCAGGCAGCGGGGTGTTTTCCTCGTTGAACAGGTATTCGACGCAAGGAACATCCGTCTCAGAACTAATCTGATCGACCAGCCGCTTGGCAACATGCCATTTTTTGCAGGCAATCAGATAAATTTCGCGTTCGGGACCCAACGTATTGCCGGCCTCCCAAAACCGCTGTCCGAACCGGCGGCCAACCCGCCCGCGCCCGGTCAGGAAACCAAAGAGGTTGCGACCTTCGTCCGAGATTTTGAACTCGATACCTTCGCTGGCGTAGAGCTTGCCCAAACGCTCTTTCAGCTCATGCGCCTCGGGGCTGATTTTGCGGGCGAACAGGTAGTCCTGACCAAGCAACATGTCATAGTGGTCGTTGTAGAAGGTCACCGGCATCCCATAATCTGAGAACATCAGGAAAGTGGGGGTTCGGTTTTCAATCTCTTCCTTCGGGATCAGGTGGCGGACGAGGGTCTGGAAAAAGGTTTCATCCGGGATCCAGGTGGTCGAGAAAAAGCGTTTCACATCCGGGCGCTGCTGCAGGAAGTCGAGGATCATCTCGACCGTGCGGCGGCGCAGACACCACCATTGGCTGCCGATCATGACCTGAATATCCGCCGGTATGTCGCGGGTCAGGCCAAAGCGTTTCTGCAAGTCGTATGAGGTGTAGAACAGTTTGCTCTGGGTGCGTTCGTTGAAGAAATGGCGATAGATCAGCCGGTCGTCCTTCATGCCGGTCTTGATCCAGTTGCTGGCAAAGAAATCGTGGCTTTCGACATAGTCCTTGTCGTTTTCGTCCAGAAACCAATGGGCATATTCGGCCGTTTTGATCGCCATGCAATCGCCGGACAACATGTAGAAATGCGTGGCGCGGGGAAAGGCGTCGACGGCGGCCTGAAGGGCATTCAGCGTTGCCTGAACCAAAGACCATTCGCCCCAACCACACTTGATGCGTTTTGCTGCGAAAGCAACGTTCGGATTGTCTTTAAGCGCGGCGCGGATACTGTCATAGGCCGCAGCGTTGGCCCGCGCATCAAAGTGAATGGCCATACAGTCCCCGGCGGCGGTCAATTGCTCGGCCTGTGCAATAATTGCCTCTGGGTCTTTGTGGCACAAAAGAATATAGGCAATCTTTGCCATATCGAATCTATGATATCCGTTTTAGGCTGTTTGTTCCCTGATACTGAGGATGGGCGATTGAATAAACAGAATATTTTTGGTTTTTTGGGTGCAAAAGCAGGCAAGTTTAACGAGTTCTGATCTTTTAAGGAGGCGCAGTAAATGGGTTTTCCCGGTACATGGATGACCGAAAGTGAAAGCATGGTGTACCGTGTTGTGCCGAAATGCGCCTGTTCGACCATCGGGCAGATCATGTATTATTCGGACCATGGCCGGTTCTTTGATGGCGATATCCACGACGCAAAGGACGGGATGCACAAATGGGCATTCGACCATAGCCAGAACCGAATCTCGGGCAATATACGCAACCACGCGTCCTATTCCTTTACTTGCGTGCGCAATCCCTACACGCGAATTCTAAGTTCGTTCTTTGACAAGATCTGCGGCATTCAGCGGAACGGAAAACGTTACCGGGGCAATCTGGTCCCGACGCTGATTTACAATTACGGGATCGAAGTGGGGGGCGATGACGGCAAGGGAGAGTTCGACCAAATCGCCAGCTTCCGTCGCTTTCTTCTGTTCGCGCGGGATACGATCCGCTGGCGTAGGCCGATGGATCCCGACATCCATTGGTCGGCGATGTCAGGGCATGTCTCGACCTTCATCGCAAATGGTGGGCGGTATGACCGGATATTCTGGACCGAGAAGTTCAACGATGGGATGCAGGGTGTTCTGGACAATCTCGAAACACCGCACGCGGTGAACCTGTCAGACATCCCTCGGTTCAATGAATCCGAAGGCCACGGACCAAAACGCGGCCACCCGGTTGAAGATTATTTCGACGATCTGTCGATGCATCTGGTGTATGAAATCTACAAACAGGATTTCGACCTGTTCAAATACGATTTCGAAAACCCGTCGAACAAGATGCCGATTGGTGAAATTGACCTGGATGAGGTCCACGCCAAACTCGGCGACTGACGCTGCCTCAGAGCGCTCCCGCCCGTCGTCAATGTCTCTGATGAGACATCTCCTCTGGTGGGGCCCGGCGCCGCGCTTTGCGCGGCGCCGGGCCCAAGGCCGAACGTGGCATCGGCATAGCCGATGGTGCGCTTCGGGCGCGGGAGCCTTTTGAGGTTGGAAGGAACCGGCCCAATCAGGGGCCGGTTCTTATCGATCAGACCTGACGTACGGCGCCTTTGGCAGCGCTGGTGGTCAGCTTGGCATAGGCCTTGAGCGCCGTGGACACCTTGCGCTTGCGCGGCTCGGCTGGTTGCCAGCCTTTTTCGTCCTGCTCTTCCCGGCGCGCCGCCAGTTCTTCGTCGGACACGTCCAGATGGATTGAACGGTTGGGGATATCGATTTCGATCTTGTCACCCTGGTGCACCAGCCCGATCTCACCGCCCTCGGCGGCCTCTGGCGAAACGTGACCGATCGACAGACCCGAAGTGCCGCCCGAGAAACGGCCGTCTGTCAGCAGGGCGCAGGCTTTGCCCAGCCCTTTGGATTTCAGATACGAGGTCGGGTACAGCATCTCTTGCATTCCCGGGCCCCCACGCGGACCTTCGTATCGGATGACCACAACGTCACCCGCTTCGACTTTGCCGGTCAGGATGTCGTTCACCGCCTGATCCTGGCTTTCGCAGACATAGGCCGTGCCGGTGAAGGTCAGGCTGGCCGGATCGACGCCTGCGGTTTTCACGATGCAGCCGTCACGTGCGATATTGCCGAACAGAACCGCCAGACCGCCGTCCTGACTGAAGGCGTGCTCTTTGCTGCGGATCACGCCGCCCTCGCGGTCGGTGTCCAGTTCCTTGTACCGGTTGGACTGGCTGAACGCTTGCGTGGTGCGGACGCCGCCGGGGGCGGCCTTGAACAACTCCTGCGCCTTCGGGTTGTTGGCGACCTTGATGTCCCAATTGGCAATCGCCTCACCCATGGTGCCGGAATGAACGGTGCTGCAATCTTCGTGCAGCAGGCCTGCCCGGCCAAGCTCACCGAGGATCGAGAAGATACCACCGGCACGGTGGACGTCCTCCATATGCACGTTCTCAGTATTGGGCGCGACCTTGCACAGGCACGGCACCTTGCGGCTGAGGCGATCCATGTCGGACATGGTGAAATGCACCTCGCCTTCATGCGCGATGGCCAGCAGGTGCAGCACCGTGTTGGTCGATCCACCCATGGCGATATCCAGGCTCATTGCGTTCTCGAACGCCTCGAACGTTGCGATTTCGCGCGGCAGAAAGCCCTTTTCGTTCAGGTCATAGTGGCGCTTGGTGATCTCGACGATGCGGCGACCGGCCTCAAGGAACAGCTCTTTGCGGTCGGCGTGCGTGGCCAGGGTCGAACCGTTGCCCGGCAGCGCCAAACCCAGCGCCTCGGCCAGACAGTTCATCGAGTTTGCCGTGAACATGCCCGAGCACGACCCACAGGTGGGGCAGGCGTTTTCTTCGATGTGCTGAACCTGCTCATCGGTGAACTTGTCATCAGCGGCGGCGACCATCGCGTCGACGAGGTCGATTTTCTTGACGTCCAGATCCTCGATGTCGATCTTTCCGGCCTCCATCGGCCCGCCCGAGACAAAGATTGCCGGGATGTTCAGGCGCATTGCCGCCATCAGCATACCCGGAGTGATCTTGTCGCAGTTCGAGATGCAGACCATCGCGTCGGCACAATGGGCGTTGACCATGTATTCAACCGAATCCGCGATCACCTCGCGCGAGGGCAGCGAGTACAGCATCCCGTCATGGCCCATGGCGATACCGTCATCCACCGCGATGGTGTTGAATTCTTTGGCGACGCCGCCTGCGGCCTCAACTTCGCGCGCAACCATCTGGCCCAGATCCTTCAGGTGCACGTGGCCTGGAACGAACTGGGTGAACGAGTTGACGATGGCGACGATCGGCTTGCCGAAATCGCTCTCGGTCATGCCGGTGGCGCGCCACAGGCCACGGGCACCGGCCATGTTGCGGCCATGAGTGGAGGTTCTGGATCGGTACATTGGCATGATGCTGTTTCCCTTTTGCCCCGGTTGCGATATGCGGGATATGTGCGTTATAGCGCACGTACCACATGTGCGCTATAACGCACAAGGGGATTCGAAAGACGATTGATATGGCACCGGACGAAATAACGCTGAAACTACGGGATGTGCGGGCGGCCTCGGGGTTGAGCCTGTCCAAGGTGGCCGAAATGACCGGCGTCAGCAAAGCCATGCTGGGCCAGATCGAGCGCGGCGAATCCAGTCCGACCATCGCGACGCTGTGGAAAATTGCCAAAGGGTTCCAACTGCCCCTCAGCGCTCTGATCGGCCCGGCGGCGTTGCGCGATACAGCCACACCGGACGTGTTTCGAACTGTGACTTTTCCCGGCAGCATCGAGGTCAAGATCGTCTTTCCCTTTGATCCTGCTTTGCGGGCTGAAACCTTTCACGTCGACCTCGCGCCGAACCAGAGCCACGAATCCGCCGCCCACGCTACAGGCGTAACCGAAGAGGTCTTTGTCCTGAACGGCTCGCTTGAGATTCTGCGGGATGGTGAGTGGGTGCCGCTGCAGGCCGGGCAGGGCCTTCGGTTTGCTGCAGACCTGCCGCATGGTTACCGAGCAGGCGATCAGGGGGCCGCGTTTCTGAACATGCACCACTACGCACAGCTCGATGCGCTGGCCGCAATCGGCTGAAACTGAACCCGCTAAGTTCGAGGGCAATCCATGGCCAGTATTCTGAATCTCTAACCTTGGCGGATGCAGTAGGTTCATTCGGTGCATTGGTCGTTGTGTCTGCGTACTTTGCCACGCAGATGCGAATGATGAATTCCAATGATCTGGCTTTTCCGGTGCTGAATCTGGCGGGGTCGATCCTGATCGTACAGTTTTTCCGCCTCAGGCGCCTGCGTTAGACAGACAACACCCCATCCAGCCTTGAACCCAAATGCGAGCGCGTATAGGGAAAAACCAAGCGCGCTTTTGGGGAGGCTTTGATGCAGGACGATCCGAAAACCCTCGTTTCAACCGAATGGCTTGCCGCCCATCTCAAGGACCCTGACCTGCGGGTTCTTGACGGGTCATGGTACCTGCCGCAGCATGGGCGCGACGCCAAGGCTGAATATGACGCGGGCCATATTCCCGGTGCCCGTTTCTTTGATATCGATGATATCGCTGATCACCGGTCGGACCTGCCGCATATGGCACCGCCGGTCGAGAAATTCATGTCGCGTCTGCGGGCGATGGGCGTGGGAGATGGCCATCAGGTGGTGGTCTATGATGGCTCGGGCCTGTCTTCGGCCGCGCGGGTGTGGTGGATGTTCCGCCTGATGGGGCAGGACAACATTGCCGTGCTCGACGGTGGATTCCCGAAATGGCAGGCCGAAGGGCGTGAAATCGAGGATCTGCCCCCCGTGATCCGTGATCGCCATATGACCGTGCGGGTTCAGAACCACCTTGTGCGTGATGTTACGCAGGTCTCTGCCGCCGCCAAGCTGGGCGATCATGAAATCATCGACGCCCGCGCGGCGGGCCGGTTCACCGGGACAGACCCTGAGCCGCGCGAAGGGCTGCGATCAGGTCGCATCCCCGGATCACGCAACGTGCCATTTGGTGCATTGCTGAACAAGAACCACACGATGAAGTCGCCCGACGAGTGCCGCGCCGTGTTCGAGGCCGCAGGTGTAGACCTGTCGAAACCGGCCATCACATCCTGTGGGTCGGGCGTGACCGCCGCCATCCTCAGCCTGGCGCTCGAGCGCTTGGGCAAGAAAGACCATTCGCTTTATGACGGCTCCTGGGCTGAATGGGGTGCCTTCCCGACCCTGCCCGTCGCAACCGGAGAGAACTGATGTTCGAGAACCTCAAACCGCAGCCCGCCGACAAGATTCTGGCGCTGATGCAGATGTACCGCGAAGACCCGCGCGATCAGAAGATCGACCTGGGTGTTGGCGTTTACAAGAATGCCGAGGGCATCACCCCGGTTATGCGCGCGGTCAAGGCCGCGGAAAAGCGCATCTGGGAAGAGCAGGAGACCAAGGCTTATACCGGTCTGGCCGGTGATCCCGCCTATGCCGATGCGATGATTGGCCTGATCCTTGATACGTCTGTGCCGCGCAGCAACATCGCCGCCGTGGCGACCCCGGGCGGCACCGGCGCCTGTCGGCAAGCGTTCGAGATGATCCGCATGGCCAACCCTTCGGCGCGTGTTTTCGTGTCGAACCCGACCTGGCCGAACCACCTGTCGATCCTGAACTATCTGGGCATGGAAACGGTCCAGTACCGTTACTTCGATGGCGAGACCCGTGGCGTTGATTTCGACGGCATGGTCGAGGACCTGAAAACCGCCAAGGCGGGCGACGTGGTTCTGCTGCACGGTTGCTGCCACAACCCCACCGGCGCCAACCTGAACATGGTGCAGTGGCAAGAGGTCGTGAACATCATCAACGAGCTTGGCCTCTTGGCGATGATCGACATTGCCTATCAGGGCTTTGGTGACGGTCTGGAGGAGGACGCGCAGGCGACCCGTCTGGTGGCCTCGTCGGTCAAGCGTTGCCTGATCGCGGCGTCCTGTTCGAAGAATTTCGGCGTTTACCGTGAACGCACCGGCCTGCTGATGGCGATCAGCGATGATGCGGCGCAAACGGCTCTGAATCAGGCGACTCTGGCGTTTCTGAACCGCCAGAACTACTCCTTCCCACCCGATCACGGCGCGCGGGTGGTGACCACGATCCTGACCGACGACGACCTGCGCGCCGATTGGGCCGCCGAGTTGGAAGAGGTCCGCCTGTCCATGCTGGGCCTGCGCCAGCAACTGGCCGACGAGCTGCAGCGCCTGAGCGGGTCTGACCGGTTTGGGTTCATCGCCCAGCACCGCGGCATGTTCTCGCGCCTGGGTGCTGCACCGGAACTGGTCGAACAACTGCGCAACGATCACGGCATCTACATGGTCGGCGACAGCCGCCTGAACATCGCCGGTCTGAACGCAATCACCGTGCCGATTCTGGCGAAGGCAATTGTCGACGTTGGCGTCTAAGCCACCCACCATAGAATGACAAAGGCCGCGCTGCACAGCGCGGCTTTTTTATTTCAGCGAAATCGGCCATTTTTGTCGGGCCACGTCCATATATTCGGGTCGCTGGAGATTGCATCGACAACCTGCAAAGCGCGCGCGTGTACTTGGTCGTTCCTCCAAGCTCATGTGTTCAGTTTCTATTCTAACAAGGTAGTTCACGACTTCTTCTTGGGGGATTCCTCTTCTGATTTGGCTAGCAGCTTGAACCAGATAGGAATCGTATTCGTCGGCGAAGGGCAAGCAATCCTCTTCGTTCCAATTCTCATCAGGACGCAAAAGACCAATAGGGTCCCAAAGCCTCCACCCTATGTCGCGTAGGCGGGAAAGTTTGATGCGAGGTTGCGGAGTCAGCTTCATCTTTGGTGCCGTAATAAAGTGATTTGCCCGACAATCTCACAACGATCTGACTAAGGTAAGCCGTTTCATGCAAGTTGTAACTACTTAAAGTAAAAAGAAAAAGCCGGGCGCGAACGCCCGGCCTTCGAGTGGTTAACTCAGGTTTTCAGCCCTTCGAGAACTCAGGATATGCTTCCATACCCAGTTCCGCCATGTCGAGGCCGTTGATCTCGTCTTCTTCGCTGACGCGGATGCCAACCGTCGTCTTCAGAATTGTCCACAGGACCAACGCACCAACAAATGTGAACACGCCATAAGCTACAATACCGGTCAGTTGGGTGATCAGGTTTGCCTCGCCGTAGAAAATCACGGCGATGGTGCCCCAGATGCCTGCGAACAGGTGAACCGGGATGGCACCGACAACGTCGTCGATTTTGAACTTGTCCAGCATCGGAACCGCGAAGACCACGATGATGCCGCCAACTGCACCGATCCACAGCGCTCCGAACAGGGTCGGGGCAAGCGGCTCTGCGGTGATCGAGACCAGACCGGCCAGCGCGCCGTTCAGCACCATGGTCAGGTCAGGTTTCTTGTACAACACCTGCGTCATGATCAGGGCTGCGATAGCACCAGATGCGGCGGCCATGTTGGTGTTGGCGAAGATGCGGGACACGTCGGATATGTCACCCACGGTGCCCATCGCCAGTTGCGAGCCGCCGTTGAAGCCAAACCAGCCCAGCCAAAGGATGAACGTACCCAGAGTTGCCAGCGCCAGATTAGAGCCGGGCATCGGGTGAACTTTGCCGTCTTTGTACTTACCAATGCGGGGGCCAAGGATCAGGCAGCCCGCCAGAGCGGCCCAGCCGCCGACCGAATGCACAACGGTCGAACCGGCGAAGTCGGAAAAGCCCATGGCATCCAGCCAGCCGCCGCCCCATTTCCACGACCCCGAGATCGGGTAGAGGATACCAGTCAGCACGATGACGAAGACCAGGAAGGGCCACAGCTTTATGCGCTCGGCCACGGCACCGGACACGATGGACGCGGTTGCCGCCACAAAGACCAGCTGGAAGAAGAAGTCCGAACCGATAGACGCGTAATCTAACGCCGCGTCCGCGGGTGCAACACCCACGGCATCAAGCACGGTCGGGCCGCCAAGGGCAAAGAAACCATTGAAGTCGCCCGGGTACATCGTGTTGAAGCCGATCAGCCAGTACATGATCGCGGCAATCGAAAACAGCGCGATGTTCTTGATCATCTGCATGGCAACGTTCTTTGAACGTACCAGACCGCCCTCGAGCATGGCAAATCCTGCAGCCATGAAGAAGACAAGAAAGCCTGCCATCAGGAACAGCAGGGTGGTAAAAATATACTGGGTGTGCAGCGCAGCTTCGCCCTCGGCGGCCTCTTGCGCCAGACCCATCTGCGGCAGCACGACAAGCGCGGCGGCAGGGATGAGAGATTTCATCAGGTTCATGTGACTTCCTCGAATGTATGTGAGTGGCGACGCTTACAGCGCCTCTTCGTTCGTTTCCCCGGTCCGCACGCGCAGGGCCTGCTCGACATCGAGGACGAAAATCTTGCCGTCACCGATCTTGCCGGTTTTGGCGGTTTTGGTGATGGTTTCGACGATCTGGTCCGCCATCGTGGCGGGAACCACGATTTCCAGTTTGATCTTGGGTACGAAATTCACGGCGTATTCGGCGCCGCGATAGATTTCCGTGTGACCGGATTGCGAGCCGAAGCCCTTGATTTCGGTCACCATCATGCCGCGTACGCCCGCCTCGGTCAGTGCTTCGCGCACCTCCTCAAGCTTGAACGGCTTGATTGTCGCAATGATCAGTTTCACGTTTTTCCCCTCTGCTTCCCGGTCTGTCCGGTTTGTTTGCACCTGCAGAAAAAAGCGCACCTTCGCGTGGTAAGGAACGGTCTGGGTGATGAAGTGTTGGGGAAATTGGCGGCAAGTTGCACAATTTTTGCACATAAAGCGGTGAATGCTTAAAAAATAGGCAAATTTGGGAGGGCGGCTTCCTGAATTTCCGCCCTCTACTTCACCGGTGTGTCAGGGTATGGTGCGTCAAAATGATAACCGGGCAGAGTTTGAGCATGACTGAGTCCAGGCGCCGAAAGGCTCCGCTTGTCGCGGACAAGAGATACCCGTCGAAAGGGCGTAAGCCCACGGCGACCAAGCGGGCTGCGAAGCCCGCGGGAAAGAAGGCGACCGCGCGCAAGACGACGACCCGCAAGACCACCCGGAAGAAGACGCGCCGGAAATCCGGTGGCGGCGGTGGCGGCGGGTTTTTCCGTCGGCTGTTCCGCTGGATTTGGCGGTTGATCTGGGGGGTTACGTGGCGCGTGGGTGCTGTGGCCGCCTTGCTGCTGGCGGTGGCCGTTGGGGTTGTCTACACCTCGCTGCCTGATGTGGATGCCTTGCTGGATGGCCGGGCACGGGGCTCGGTCACGTTGCTGGACCGCGATGGCAAGGTCTTTGCCTGGCGCGGGGATCAGTTTGGCGGGGTGATCACCGCCGACACTGTCTCGCCGCATCTGAAAAACGCCGTGGTCGCGACCGAGGACAAACGATTCTATCGCCATTTCGGCGTCAGCCCGCGGGGTGTCGCCAGCGCGGTTCGAATCAACCTCAGCGAAGGGCGCGGGCCGTTGTCCGGCCATGGTGGCTCGACCATAACGCAACAAACCGCCAAGCTGTTGTGCCTGGGTGTGCCGTATGTGCCCAGCGAGTGGGAGTCCGAGGCCGCCTATGAGGCCGATTGCCGTCAGGGCTCGCTGTGGCGCAAGGCCAAGGAAGCGGTCTATGCGATGGCGATGGAGGTGAAATATTCCAAGGATGAAATCCTCACCATCTATCTGAACCGCGCCTTCCTTGGCGCCGGTGCCCGCGGGTTCGAGGCGGCAAGCCAGCGGTATTTCGGTATTTCGGCTGCCGAGGTGAACCCGGCGCAAGCGGCAATGCTTGCCGGTTTGCTGGTGGCGCCCTCACGCTATGCGCCCACCAATAACCTGCAGCGCTCGCAGGATCGGGCGCAGCTGGTGATCGGGTTGATGGAGGCGCAGGGTTTTCTGACAACCGCGCAAGCCAGCAATGCACGCAACAATCCAGCGGAACTGTCCGAGGCCGCAGCAGCGCGGGCGGGCGGCTATTTCGCCGATTGGGTGATCACCGAACTACCCAGCTATTTTGGCACAGACACCACCGATGATGTGGTGATCCGCACCACACTGGACCAGCGGCTGCAGAAATCGGCCGAAGAGGCGCTGAAATACATCTTCCAGGAAAAGGTGCGAGAAGGCTCCAAGGCGCAGGCCGCGATTGTGGTGATGTCGGCGGATGGCGCCGTGCGGGCCATGGTCGGTGGACGCAAGACGCGGGTATCCGGCGCGTTCAACCGCGCCACGCAGGCATTGCGTCAGACCGGGTCTTCGTTCAAGCCGTTTGTTTATGCCACAGCGCTTGAACTTGGCTATTCACCGCTGGATACGGTCGTGGATGAACCCTATTGCGTCAACATCCCCGGATCAGGCCAGTGGTGCCCCAAGAACTATACCCACAAGTATTATGGTCGGGTGACGCTGGCGGATGCGCTGAAGAACTCTCTGAACATCCCGGCCGTGAAAGTGGCCGAGGTAGCCGGGCTGGACAATGTGCGTACCGTGGCCAGCGAGTTCGGCATCGAAAGCAACCTCGCCGAAGGTCCGGCGCTGGCACTGGGCGCATCGGAAAGCACTCTGATCGAGATGACCGGGGCCTATGCCGGTATCCTGAACGGCGGCTCGGCTGTGGAACCTTTCGGTCTGTCCGAACTGAAACTGCTGGGTGATAACACGCCCTTGATCCAGACCAGCACGGGCATTGGTGAGCGGGTGATCAACGATAAGGCCGCCAAGCAGCTGACATGGATGATGGAGCGCGTGGTGTCCGAAGGCACTGGCGGGCGCGCCAAGCTGCCCGGATGGCAGGTGGCGGGCAAGACCGGCACCACCCAGGCTGCACGGGACGCTTGGTTCATCGGCTTCACCGCAGACTACGTGGCGGGTGTCTGGATGGGCTATGACGACAACACGCCGCTGTCCGGTGTGACCGGCGGTGGATTGCCTGCGGAAATCTGGAAAGAAACCATGCTGCGTGTGACCGAAGGGATGACCCCCACGCCGCTGCCGATGTTGGCCCCCGATCCGCCCGTGCGGACGGCGCAGCCCCGGCAGCAGCGTCGCAAGCAACAGACCGGTCTGGACAGGGCCATCAACAATCTGCTGAACAATATCTTCGGCAACTGAGGTGAAAAAAAGGCGGTGCATCATGCACCGCCTTTCTGTTGAAACCTGAAACCGGATCAGAGGCTTTCGTCCAGCGCCGCCAGAATCGCGTCGCCCATTTCCGTGGTCGAGACCGGCTGAACGCCTTCATCGGCGAGCAGATCGCCGGTGCGGACACCATCGGCCAGAACTTTCTCGATCGCGGCTTCCAGACGGTCGGCCTCGGCGCCTTGGTCAAAGCTGTAACGCAGTGCCATGGCAAAGCTGAGGATACAGGCAATCGGATTGGCCTTGCCCTGACCCGCGATGTCCGGGGCTGAGCCGTGGACCGGTTCGTACATCGCCTTGGGGCGGCCATTGGCCATCGGTGCGCCCAGAGATGCCGATGGCAGCATGCCCAGCGAACCGGTCAGCATCGCGGCACAGTCCGACAAGATATCGCCGAACAGGTTGTCTGTGACGATGACGTCGAACTGCTTGGGTGCGCGCACCAACTGCATCGCGCCGTTGTCGGCATACATGTGGGTCACTTCAACCTCGGGGTACTCCTTGGCCACTCGGTCCACGACCTCGCGCCACAGGATACCGGCCTCCATAACGTTGGCCTTTTCCATCGAGCACAGTTTCTTGTTCCGGCGCATCGCCAGTTCAAAGGCCGAGCGCGCGGCGCGTTCGATCTCGGATTCGGTGTAGCGCTGGGTGTTGATGCCGACGCGTTCGTTGCCTTCTTCGAAAATACCGCGCGGCTCGCCGAAATAGACGCCCGAGGTCAGTTCGCGCACGATCATGAGGTCGAGGCCCGCGACGATGTCCTTTTTCAGCGACGAGAAATCGGCCAGCGCGTCAAAGCACTGCGCCGGTCGCAGGTTCGAATACAGGTCCATTTCCTTGCGCAGGCGCAGCAGACCGCGCTCAGGCTTCAGGCTGAAATCCAGATCGTCGTATTTTGGGCCGCCCACGGCACCCAGCAGAACCGCGTCGACCTCTTGCGCCTTGGCCATGGTTTCATCCGACAGCGGCTTGCCATGCGCGTCGTAGGCGGCACCGCCGACCAGATCCTCGCTCACGTCGAATTCCAGGCCGCGGTTCGCACCGAACCAGTCGATTACGCGGCGCACTTCGGCCATGACTTCGGGGCCAATTCCGTCTCCGGGCAGGATGAGGAGCGAGGGTTTGGACATGAAGGATCTCCTTGCGTTTCGTCGCAATGGCCCTAGCGCCTGCGCCGCATCGGGTCAATGAGACGAACCGGTCTTTGTGTGCCGGAAATCCGGTTTCCGGGTCGAAACAACCGCAATTCGGTCAAAGTCCGGCCTTCAACCCCTCGGCCAGCAAGTCCCAGACGCGCCGGATTCGGGGCGTCTGGCGCATCGCTTGCGGTGCGGCCAGCCAGACGGGCAGCGGTTCAATCTCGACATCCAGATCCAGTACCTCGACGTCCGGATCAGCCTCGGCCACCTGAATCTGCGAAAACCCGATACCGCACCCGGCCCGGATCAGTTGCCAATAGGCGCTTTGCAGGTCGCATCTGGTGGCAAAACTGTTTTTGCTGGCGGGCCAGCCCCGTTGCTGCATCTTTTTGATAATCTGCTCGTTGGCGTCAAAGCCGACCAGATCGTGATTGAACAGGTCCTTGGGATTTTGGGGTCGCCCGGCCCGATCCAGATAGGCCCGGGAGGCGCAAAAACACAGGTTCACATCCCCCAGATAGCGCGAAATGATGTCCATCTGCGCGGGGCGGTACATGCGTACTGCGATATCGGCTTCGCGATACAGCAGATTCTCGGTGGTGTCCGTGGCCACCAGTTCAAGCTGGATCGCCGGTTCCAAAGCGCGGATCTGCGCCAGAATCGGCGGCAGCAGGTGGTGCGAGGCAAAGACCGAAGCGGTGATGCGCACCGACCCCTCCAACTGCTGCGACTGACCCGCAGCTGCCAGGCTGAACGATGTCATGGCGCTATGCATCTGCTGCGCCATCGGCAACAGTTGCGTGCCCACCTCGCTGAGTTTCAGTCCGCGCGCGTGGCGGTCGAACAGGGACACACCCAGCTCATCCTCAAGCGCATGGATCTGGCGTCCCAGCGTGGGCTGGCTGCGGTCCAGCTGCCGCGCCGCCGCCGACAGAGAGCCGGTTTCGGCCACCGCCAGAAAGCTTTGAATCAGGGACCAGTCGGCATGGGTGAGTGATTTGTCCATTCAAATATGAATACACGTTCTGCATTTCCCGGCAATTGCTCGTTTGATTTGAATTGGTAGTTTCGATTTGAAAGGAGCTTCTCATGACGCAAACCGCTCTTATCCTTGGTGCAACCGGCCGTTTTGGACGAAACGCCATGGCCGCCTTTCGAAACGCGGGGTGGGTCGTTCGCACCTTTGACCGCACAACCGACAGGCTGGGGCAGGCCGCGCAAGGCGCGGATGTGATCGTAAACGCCTGGAACCCGCCCTATCCGGATTGGCAGGCACAAGTGCCACAGCTGACCCGGCAGGTCATTTCGGTTGCGCGGGACACAGGAGCGACGGTCATCATCCCGGGCAATGTCTATGTCTTCGGGGCCGACCTGCCGGGGCCGTGGTCAGCGGGTACGCCACATCTGGCCCAAAACCCTCTGGGCCGGCTTCGGATCGAGATGGAGGAAGCCTATCGCGCGTCGTCCGTGCGCACGATCGTCCTGCGCTCGGGAGACTATCTTGACACATGTGCGTCAGGGAACTGGTTTGACCGGGTGATGACCAAATCCTTGTCGCGGGGGCGTTTCATCTATCCCGGAAATCCCAACATCGCCCATGCCTGGGCTTATTTGCCTGATCTTGCGCGTGCGGCGGTTGTCCTCGCCGAGATGCGCAAGAGACTGCCCCGTTTTTGCGATGTTCCTTACGAGGGGTATACGGTGACCGGTTCCGAAATGGCACAGGCGCTGTCTCGAGTCACGGGTCGGCACGTGTCTGTGCGCCGGATGAACTGGCTGCCGATCCAGCTAGCCCGTCCCGTCTGGCGGTTGGCGCCCCATCTGCTTGAGATGCGGTATCTTTGGAACACTCCGCACAGTCTTGAGGGTTTGTTTTTCCGAGAATTGGTCGGGGATTTTCCGCGTACGGACCTGGCCGATGCGCTCAAACAGGCGATTCCCGGTCCGTTGGGATCGGATGCGGTTCTGGTCCATGCCTCACCGCCGCTAGGGCGCGTTTATGTCAACCCAGACCAGCCGGTGCCTGCTGGCCTGACCAGCGGCAGTGCGCAAAGGCGAACCCGAAGCAGGCCAGAACACGCCCGCGCCTGTCACCTTCAAGTCGATTGAGGGCAGCACGTAATCCACCCGCATCTCTCCCACCGCTTTCCATTCCACGGTGGTCAGTTTGCCCGACACGTCAGTGGGGCGCGGGTCTTGCAGGCGGGGGTTCGCCAAAAGCGTCTGGATCGCTTCCCTTCGGCCTTCGCCCCGTTCGGGGTCCAGATTGGCGTCCCCGGCGATGACAAACGAGCCTTCAGGCTTGCGCCCCAGCTGACCGTCCAGTACCGCGGACCAGAGGCGAATTTCATCGCGGTTGCGCAGCCCGTTGCGGTCTTCGGGGCCGTCAAACACCGGCGGCGCGGCGTGAAAGGTCAACAGGTCCAGTGCGCCGATAGGCGTGTCCACCGGCACGATCCAATGAGCCACGGAGGACAGGCGCTGGATGTACTGCGCCTCTTCCGAGGGGAAAGGGCCGTCGACCGTAGCCGGCATCTGCGCGCCGGGCAGGTCGCGCCATAGCAGATCGGTGAACACCTGTGCGCTGTCGGAGTGAATCGGATATCGCGACAGCACCGCAAGCCCGCCCTGTCCGGTGAACCGGCCCCAGCCCTGCGCGTCTGCCGGCCCATGAGCGCGGCCATCTCCGTTCAGGTCCAATGGGGTTTCGAGCCCGGCATTGGGCTGCGCGGCAAAGTGATAAGGGTAGTCCAGCCCGGCGGCGCGCAAGTTTTCGGCCAGCGCGATCAGAGTCTCTGCGTTGAGGTCCCAGTCGATACCCTGCAGGGCGATGATATCCGGTTGCGCGGCCACCAGAACCTCAACCACCGCCTGCACCTGCGGATCACCGCGCCTTATGTCCCGCAACAGCAGGCCCGGTCCGTCGCGGCTGAGTTCCGTGTTGTAAGAGGCGATACGTACCGTCTGTGCCTGTGCCATCACCGGTAACAGCAGCAGCAGCAGGATTCGGATCATGCGGCCTGCGTGGACTCGGCGGTGGAATAGGCGCGGCGCTTTTCGACGATCAGATTGGCGATACGCAGAGTTGCCATACCGCGCATGATCATGCTGGCGGGCAGAAAGGCCCAGGCGCTCATGGTCCAGATCAGGGTCTGTGGGTTGCTCAGCGAGATTGGGCTGGCATAGTCAGTCAGCAACTTGATCAGAGCCGGGATCAGAAAGGGCAGCAGTACCCCGATCGAGATGTTCAGCCGTCCGTCCCGTTGCAGGCGGGTGACGACGTCCCCGCCCTTGGTCGGATCGAACAGCGGCAGGTTGGTCCAAACGTTGAAGGCGCCGTTGCCTGTCGGCCAGCCGCGCATTTTCACCGCGTAGGCAAAGCTGCCGATGGTCACCAGCGCGGCGACATAGGCCACACTGGCCGCGATGCGCACCAGCTCGATCAGCGGTGCACTGGCGTCTGCGGGCAGCATCAGAACCACCAGCCGGACCGGAGAATAGGGGAAGTCGACCACATTCGCGATGCCCAGTCCCAGTGAATAGAAAACTGTGGTCAGGCTGCTGGGCGCGTAGGCGTTCTTACAGATCAGCGTCAGGAACATGATCATCGACATCAGCCCGACAAACCGCAGTCGGTTCACCGGCGGCGCGTCGCGGAATTCGATAAAGCTGGGAAAGGCCGAGTTGTATTCGGCAAAGGTCAGAAAGAATGCGAGAATGGCGAGAAAGACGACAATCTCGGTCCCATTCGTTGACGATACGGGCAGGTACAACGCGGGGGTCAGCACCATCAGTGCGACCAATATTCCCCGAATCGCCGCCCCTGTTGTGCGCGCAATCACTATCCGAACCCTTTCAAACTGGATTAGTCGATTCTTCGCCGACTTCACTTCCAACTTGTGCCCGCCACTTTAAGTTGTGGCGGATGTCTTAAGTCACCAATGTTCAACTGGTGGGTGCCTGTCCCCGCCACATTGGCGATAAGCGACATTTCGCTCAAGCCAAGGCGCAGAAAACACGTGATTTCGGGCAAAATGATGGCGCAACTGGTGCGGGATTGCATCATTTTGGACGCAAATCCGACGTGTGTATCATTATGATACCTAGATGTTGTGGTCTTGTGACTTTCAACCCCAAGAATGCGAACGGGGCCGCCTTGGCGACCCCATAAAGTTGTGCATTCACAGATTCGTTTACAGAATCACACCCAGGGGCGCGCCTGGCTTGCATGATCCTCGAACTTGTCGATGTGATGATCTTTCTCCATCGTCAGGCCAATATCGTCCAGACCGTTCAGCAGGCAGTGCTTACGGTGCGGGTCGACATCGAATTCGATCACGACCCCATCCGAGGTGGTGATCTGCTGATCTTCCAGATGCACGGTCATGCGGGCGTTTTCACCCTTGTGTGCATCTTCCATCAGAATGGCGTGATGCTCCTCCCCGACCACGATGGGCAGGATGCCGTTCTTGAAGCAGTTGTTGAAGAAGATGTCGGCAAAGCTGGTTGAGATCACAACCTTGATGCCGAAATCCTTGATCGCCCATGGTGCGTGTTCCCGCGACGAGCCGCAGCCAAAGTTGTCGCCTGCGACCAGAATCTCGGTCTGGCGATAGGCGGGCTTGTTCAGGACGAACTCTTCGTTCTCCTGCCCGTCATCGTGATAGCGCATCTCGTCGAACAGCACGACGCCAAGGCCGGACCGTTTGATGGTCTTCAGGTGCACTTTGGGGATGATCATATCGGTGTCGATATTGATCAACGGCATTGGGGCGGCCACCCCGTGGACTTTTTCAAACTTTTCCATGTTCACACTCCTGCGGGAGAGGGCCGCGCCCATGCCCCGCGTTTAAGCTTCCTTCGTTTCGCCTTTGGGTGCTTTCCTGACAAAGAACGCCATGAAGACCAATCCGAACCCGTTGAACAGCATCTCGATGCCCAGGAAGATCCCCAGAATGCTCAGCAGCACCTGAGGGTCGCTTCCGACGTAGGTCCAGATGATCCCTGCGAGGATGATCGACAAGATGCCCGAGATCATCGTGGGCCAGAAAAACTGCGTTCCGCGCATCTGGAACGACAGAAAGACCCGCGCAATGCCGCCTGCCATGAACAGAATCAGCATCACCGTCGCAAGGGTCAGGGTTCCCTGCAGCGGGTGGTCCAGGAAGGACCAGCCCAGAAACAGCATCACCGCACCCATGATGAGTGACAGAATCTTGTTGCCAGTGCCTTCAACCGTGAAGCCACCCACAAGTTGCAGCGCGCCCGAAATCAGCAGCAACACGCCGGTTACCACTGTCACGGCGACAGACGCCACAACTGGCGCGCCCAGTACAAAGATACCGAACGCGATAGACAGAAGCCCCAGCAGGAGCCATTTGACCCAGTCACTCATGTTTTCAATCCCTCAAATATCTAGATATGAGGGGACCTTACATCAAATCCCGGACGTCTGTCAGCCGTCCTGTGATTGCCGCTGCGGCAGCCATTGCCGGGCTCAGCAAGTGGGTCCGTCCGCCGCGGCCCTGACGGCCTTCGAAGTTGCGGTTCGAAGTCGCGGCACAACGCTCGCCCGGTTGCAGCTGGTCGGGGTTCATCGCCAGACACATCGAACATCCAGCCAGACGCCATTCGAACCCTGCGTCTTTGAAGATGTCTGCCAGACCTTCTTCCTCGGCTTGGGCACGAACCAGTCCTGAACCCGGCACGACCATGGCGCGCAGACCGTCCTTGATCTTTTTGCCCTTCAGAATCTCGGCTGCGGCGCGCAGGTCCTCGATACGGCCATTGGTGCAGGACCCGATGAAGACGGTGTCGATTTCCACATCGCTCAGCTTTTGACCGGCTTCCAGACCCATGTATTCGATAGACCGGCGGGCAGCGTCAACCTTGCCGCCTTCGAAATCCTCGGGGTTCGGTACGGTTGCGGTGATCGGCAGCACGTCTTCGGGACTGGTGCCCCAGGTAACGACCGGCGCAATGTCTTCGCCGCGCAGGGTGATGACCTTGTCGAAATGTGCGTCTTCGTCGGTGAACAGCGTCTTCCACCAGTCCATCGCGGCTTCCCACTGGGCGCCTTTTGGTGCGTGCGGGCGGCCTTTGACATATTCAAAGGTGGTTTCGTCCGGCGCGATCAGGCCCGCGCGGGCGCCGCCTTCGATGGCCATGTTGCAGACGGTCATGCGGCCTTCCATCGAGAGGTCACGAATCGCTTCACCGCAATACTCGATAACATAACCGGTGCCGCCGGCGGTACCGGTCTCACCGATCACAGCCAGCGTGATGTCTTTGGCAGTCACGCCCGGCTGCAGTTTGCCGGTGATCTCGACCTTCATGTTCTTGGATTTCTTCTGGATCAGCGTCTGCGTGGCCAGAACATGCTCGACCTCGGAGGTACCGATGCCGTGGGCCAATGCGCCGAATGCACCGTGAGTGGCAGTGTGGCTATCACCGCAGACCACGGTCATGCCCGGCAGGGTCCAGCCCTGTTCCGGGCCAACGATGTGGACGATGCCCTGACGGACGTCATGCACCGGGTAATAGTGAATGCCGAAATCCTTGGCGTTCTTGTCCAGCGCTTCGACCTGAATGCGTGATTCCGGGTTTTCGATCCCGTTCACACGATCCGGCGTGGTGGGAACGTTGTGATCCGGCACGGCGATGGTCTTTTCCGGTGCGCGCACCTTGCGGCCTGCCATACGCAGGCCCTCGAACGCCTGCGGGCTGGTCACTTCGTGCACCAGATGGCGGTCGATATACAGCAGGCAGGTGCCATCATCGGCTTCGTGCGCGACATGGGCGTCCCAGATCTTGTCATAGAGTGTTTTGGGGGACATCGGTCCTCTCCCGTATTTAATGAGAAATAGCTGGCGAGTGGCTGGACGACTTTATAGGCGCGCCAGAACCGTGCGGGCGGCCCCAAAGAACCGTTCACGCAGACGCGTGCGGTCTTGCAACGTAGGTGCTGGGGTCAGTGTGAGTCTCATGCGCACCAGATATATCGCGTCAGGCCGTCAATCAAGGTTCAATCCCCGGACAGGCTTGCATCGCGCGGAAACGCTGTCCAAGCTGGGGGCATGAACCAGGACCTGATCCCCAGCTCGCTGTCGGACCTCTATGATAACATGGTCGCGGGCTTTTCCGTGCAATACGAAAACCTTGTCGAGTTGATCGTAACGCCAGGCTGGCGCCAGCACCAGTTGGTCATCATTCTGGGCCTGTGGGCGCTGGCCTATGTCCTGAAACTGGCGACACAAGGCCGATGGGAGGCCTGGGCCCGCGCCCGCGAAGGTTGGCCGAAATGGCGACTGCGGATTCTGGTGCAGCTGATGCAGCGCCTGACGCTGGTCTATTTCGTGCTGCTGTCATGGGCCCTGTATTTGTTGATGCAGCAGATCACATGGCCCTCGCGCAGTTACATCATCGGGGTTGTGGCAACTTTGGCCCTGGCATGGCTGGCGATTGCTTTGGTGGCGCGTTTGGTACGCAACCGGACGCTACGGCGCATCTTCAAATGGGCGATGTGGGTCTATGCAACGCTGGTTGCCCTGAATCTGACTGATGATGTGGCCGAATTTCTGGACGGGGTGGCGATTTCCATCGGTGATCTGCACATCTCGGCGCTGGGGATTCTCAAGGCGACCCTGCTGATCGGTATCCTGCTGACGCTCGCGCGGATCGGCACCCGCGCCGCCGAACGGGGGCTGAAGAGCAATGACGACATAACCCCGTCGATGCAGGTGCTGCTGGCCAAGGGCATTCAGGTACTTTTGTATGGCGCGGTTTTTCTGGCCGCCATCCGTACGCTGGGGTTCGATCTGACCGGTATTGCGCTGCTGTCCGGTGCAATCGGTGTGGGGATCGGGTTCGGTCTGCAAAAGGTGGTGTCGAACCTGATCTCGGGGATCATCATCCTGATGGACCGATCGATCAAGCCGGGCGACGTGATCTCGCTGGGGGATACGTTCGGATGGATCAACGCGCTGGGCGCGCGTTATGTCTCGGTGGTCACGCGGGACGGGCGCGAATACCTGATCCCGAACGAGGACTTGATCACCAATCAGGTGGTGAACTGGTCGCATTCGGACAAGTTCGTGCGGCTGGATCTGGAGTTTGGCACCAGCTATGATGACGACCCGCATCTTGTGCGCGCAACGGCCATAAAAGCAGTTAAAACCGTGACCCGAGTGCTCAGCGGTGGCAGCCATGAACCGGTCTGTCACATCACCGGGTTTGGCGACAGCAGCGTGGACTACGTGCTGCGGTTCTGGATCAGCGATCCGACCAAGGGGCTGACCAATATACGCGGCAATGTCTACCTTGCGCTGTGGGACGCCTTTAAGGTGGAAAACATCTCGATCCCCTTCCCGCAGCGCGAGGTTCGGCTGTTGTCAGACAGCGCAGACACGCAACAGATCGCCAAGGAGTGACCGCCCATGCGCCCGGCCCGGCGGCCATTCATTGAAATGTTGCATTCCACTTGTTACCTTATTAGTACCCCTGCGCCGGGGTTTGGCGGCGCGCAGCAAAGGAGGACTATGTCCTGTCTCTACATACCCAGGCGGGTTTGCCCGCCGATGACGGGGCCGGTTTAATGGCCCACTCTCAGTCAATCAGCGACAAGCTGCTTGAACGTATCCTTTCCTCACTTTCCGATGACAAGGCCGAAGACGTCGTGCAGATCAACCTGCAGGGCAAATCCTCGGTTGCGGATCACATGGTGATTGCCTCGGGTCGCTCGACCCGTCAGGTCGCAGCCATGGCGGAAAAGCTGACGGATCGCATCAAGCAGGAATTCGGTTTCACTTCGAAGGTCGAAGGCAAGGATGCCGGCGACTGGGTGCTGATCGATACGGGCGACGTTATCGTCCATATCTTCCGCCCAGAAGTGCGTGAATTCTACCAGCTGGAAAAGATGTGGCTGCCTCAGGGTGGCAGCGCCTCGGCGAACTGAGGCGCCATCCCGGCCTGCATTAACAGGTCGGCGGCGAGAGAAATATGCGTATAAGCATTTGTGCGGTCGGGCGATTGCGTGCCGGACCGGAGAAGACCCTGCTTGACGACTATCTGACAAGATTTGACCGGACCGGCCGCAGCTTGGGCCTTGGTCCCGTGCGCGTGGTCGAGGTCGAAGACAAGAAAAACGCAGGCATGGGCGCCGAGGCCGCGTTGCTGCGCAAGGCGCTGCCCAAGGGTGCGGTGATCTGCACACTGGACGAGCGTGGGCGGGTGATGTCGTCACCCGATTTTGCTGAAAAACTGGGTGGTTGGCGTGACGCTGGGCGGCAAGAACTGGCGTTAGTTATAGGCGGCGCGGGCGGAATAGACCCCAATCTGCGGACCGAGGCCGATTTTTCCATCTCATTCGGGTCGATGGTCTGGCCCCATATGCTGGTCCGTGTGATGCTGGCCGAGCAACTCTATCGGGCCGCAACCATCCTGTCGGGCGGTCCTTATCATCGGGTCTGACATGGCGCAGCTTCTGATCGTTTACCATTCGCGGACCGGCGGCGCCCGGCAAATGGCCGAAGCCGCCGCCGAGGCTGCGCGGGCTGAGGCCGAAACTGTTCTGAAATTCGCCGATCAGGCGGGGCCAGAGGATTTGCTGGCCGCTGACGGCTATCTCTTCTGCGCCCCCGAGAATCTGGCCGCGATATCGGGTCTGATGAAAGAGTTTTTCGATCGCAGCTACTATCCGGTACTCGGCCGGATCGAAGGGCGCCCCTATGCGCAGATGGTCTGCGCCGGGTCCGACGGAGAGAATGCGGCGCGACAGATGGCGCGAATTGCGACGGGCTGGAGGTTGAAAGAGGTGCAGCCGCCGCTGATCCTGTGCACCCACGCCCAGTCACCCGAGGCAATTCTGGCCAAAAAGACCATCCCCGATGATCAGCTTGATCACTGTCGCGAAATAGGAGCTGCCTTGGCCGCAGGGTTGAGCCTTGGCGTTTTCTGATCCTCAGTTCAGATCAACAACCGTGGTGCCGTCGTTCCAACCATCGACATTGCAGCGCGCCTGAACCTGCACTTGCTTAACCCCTTCTGGGATCACCACACCACTCAAAGAGCGGGTAAAAGGCTGTTCATTCTCATGTGGATGGTGCAGGACGCGCATCCCCAGCTCTTTGCCGTCCATGTCCAGCACGCGCCACCCGTCGGCGTAGTGGTCCCAACCGGTGTCCGGGTGCCGGATTGTCACGTCGAATCGCCAGGTATCGCCACTCTGACTGGCCGAAACATTCTCGATCACTGCAGGGTCGGCGAATGCGGGTGCTGCCAGAACGGCGCTGAGAATCAGGTATCGCATAAGGCGACCATACGGGGTGATGTGCGGCTGCGTCATCACGACTCCGTGTTAGGTGGCAAGGTCAGCAGAACTGACCGGGAATGGGATGCGAATTCGCGTCGATACAGAACGCCCAGAGTGATGACGGTCCCGAGGATCAGGGTAATAGGGCCTAATATCCACGCCAGCGAGGCCAGCGCAAAATAGGTGCCGCGCAGGCCGCGATTGAAGCTGCGAGCAGCGGTGACGCAGATTTCCGCCGCTTGCGCCGCGCGCGGATAGGCATGCGAGTCTTCCGGATCGTTCGGAACGGCGGCCATAAGCACCGCGCAATAGCCAAACAGCCGATGCGCCCAGACATATTTCAGGAAAGCGTTAGCCAGAAACAAGATCACCACCAGAATCTTGATCTCCCACACCAGCGCCGGGGCGCTGCCGATGGCCAGATCGCTGGCCACGCCGGCCAACCGTTCGGTGTTACCCAGCAGGGCCAGCCCGCCGCCGATGGCAATCATCGTTGTGGACGCAAAGAACGTGCTGCCCTGCCGCATCGCCGCCACGATCTGAGCATCAAACATACGGGGCTGCCGCGTGACCATCTCGTGCATCCAGACGCGCCGGAAGTCATCCATAATCATCGTGACCGATTGTTTGTCTGGTGCGGTATGCTCGATCCGCCAGCCGATCCACTGCCACGTGCCCAGCAACAGCAGCACGGCAGCATAATCCAGTGATGAGAACAAAAGGGCGCGGTCGATCCATGTCATGTCGGTGACAGTAGGGTCAGAGATAGGAACTTGCCAGATGGATAAATTGGTAATATTATTTTACCAAACGGAGGATCAGCGATGGAAATGCCCTTGCCAAACCCCGAAATCCTGGCGCGCAAGCAGGCTGTTCTGACGCGCCTGTTGCGGGTGGTGTCTGCGGATGCCGTGATCCATGACCCGGCTGAGACCCGCGCCTATGAATGTGACGCGCTGACCGCTTATCGCTGTCCCCCGATGCTGGCGGTCCTGCCGTCGACCACGCAACAGGTCTCGGACGTGCTGCGTATCTGCCATGAAGAGGGCGTTCCAGTGGTGCCGCGCGGTTCGGGCACGTCTCTGGCGGGTGGGGCGTTGCCGACTGCAGATAGCGTCATTCTGGGCGTTGCCCGCATGAATGAGGTGCTGGAAACGGACTATGACAACCGCTTCATCCGCGTGCAGACCGGCCGCACCAACCTGAGCGTGACCGGTGCGGTCGAGGAAGAAGACTTTTTCTACGCGCCCGATCCGTCCTCGCAACTGGCATGCGCGATTGCGGGCAACATCGCGATGAACTCGGGCGGGGCGCATTGCCTGAAATACGGCGTGACCACCAACAACCTGCTGGGCGTGAAAATGGTGATGATGGATGGCAGCGTGGTCGAGATCGGCGGCGCACATCTGGACGCGGGCGGGCTGGACCTGCTGGGTGTCATCTGTGGGTCCGAGGGGCAGTTGGGCGTGGTGACCGAAGCCACGCTGCGCATCCTGCGCAAACCCGAGGGCGCACGGCCGGTGCTGATGGGGTTCGATGATAATGAGGTTGCGGGTCAATGCGTGTCCGACATCATCAAGTCGGGCATCCTGCCGGTGGCGATCGAGTTCATGGACACGCTCTGCATCAAGGCTTGTGAGAACTTTGCTCATGCGGGGTATCCGGATTGCCACGCGCTGTTGATTGTCGAGGTCGAAGGTTCCGAGGCCGAGATCGACCATCAACTGTCGAAAATCATCGAGATTGCCAAGCGCCACAACCCGGTGGAACTGCGCGAAAGCCAGTCGGCCGAGGAAAGCGCCAAAATCTGGCTTGGGCGGAAATCGGCCTTTGGTGCGATGGGCCAGATGAACGACTATATGTGTCTGGACGGCACAATCCCCGTGTCTTCGCTGCCCGAAGTCCTGCGCCGGATCGGAGAACTGAGCGGGGAATATGGTCTGCCTGTGGGCAACGTGTTCCACGCGGGAGACGGCAACATGCATCCGCTGATCCTGTTCGATGCCAACAAGCCCGGTGATCTGGAAAAGTGTGAGGCGTTCGGTGCCGATATCCTGAAACTCTGCGTCGATGTCGGCGGTTGTCTGACCGGCGAGCACGGCGTGGGCATCGAGAAGCGGGACTTGATGTCCCATCAATACGCGCCCGCGGACCTTGAGGCGCAGATGGCCGTCAAGGATGTGTTCGATCCCAAATGGCTGCTGAACCCCGCCAAGGTGTTCCCTCTGGATGTATCCGAATCCCGTCGGGAAGTTCGGGTGGCTGCAGAATAACAGGCTCTAACAAAGAAGTTTTGCGATGAAACCTGAGACAGAGGCCGAACTGGCCGAAATGGTGGCCGGGCTGACGGAGCCGGTGCGGATTGTCGGCGGCGGTACACGCGGGGTGGACGGACCGGAGGCGGTGCTTGAGACCTCGGGGCTGAGCGGGATTACCCTCTATGAGCCCGGAGCGCTGACGCTGGTGGCGCAAGCGGGCACGCCGGTGGCCGAGATCGAGGCCGCCCTGAAGGCAGAAGGGCAGCAACTTGCCTTTGAGCCAATGGACCATCGGGGATTGCTGGGCACCAGCGGGACACCGACCATTGGCGGCGTTGTGGCGGCCAATATCTCCGGCCCGCGCCGTATTCAGGCCGGGGCGTGCCGCGATTTCCTGTTGGGCGTACGCTATGTCGATGGCATGGGGCAGGTGATCAAGAATGGCGGCCGGGTGATGAAAAACGTGACCGGCTACGATCTGGTCAAGCTGATGGCCGGATCGTGGGGCACGCTTGGGGTTCTGACCGACGTGTCGCTGAAGGTGCTGCCCAAGCCCGAGGCCGTTGCGACCCTTGCTGTTCACGTTGCCGACGCCGGGGATGCGATTCTGACCCTGTCTGCCGCGCTGAAATCCCCGTTCGAGGTCAGCGGTGCCGCCTATGATCCACAAGACGGGCGGGCATTGTTGCGGGTCGAGGGGTTCTCGGATTCCGTGACCTACCGGACAGAAAAGTTGAAATCCACGCTGTCATTGTTTGGTGAGATCACCGAGATACCGGACTCAGCCGAGCTCTGGCAGGGTCTGCGCGACGTCAGGCCGTTTCACGGGCAAAAGGGTGATGTCTGGCGGATTTCGGTCAAACCAACCGATGCGCCTGATGTCGCAACCCGTCTTGAGGCTGACCAGACATTTTTCGACTGGGGCGGAGGTCTGATTTGGGCGCGGGTCCCCCATGGCACTGATCTGCGCGCCCGGTTGGGCGCATTCGAAGGCCACGCGACGCTGGTGCGGGCGGATGCAAAAACTGCCGAGGCCTTGGGTCGGTTTCAACCCGAGTCCGCTGAAATTCAGGCTCTAACGAGGGGATTGCGACAGCGTTTCGATCCCCGCACTATTTTCAATCCGGGTCTGATGGAGTAGGCGGATGCAGACGACATTCACGGAAAAGCAGCTGCAGGACCCGGCAATCCAGCGTTCGAACGAAATCCTGCGCAACTGCGTGCATTGCGGATTCTGCACTGCCACCTGCCCGACCTATCAGGTGCTGGGCGATGAGTTGGACAGCCCGCGTGGGCGTATCTACCTGATCAAGGATATGCTGGAAAACGAGCGTGTCCCGGACGAGAAAACGGTTAAGCATATCGACCGTTGCCTATCCTGTCTGGCCTGCATGACGACCTGTCCCTCGGGCGTGCATTACATGCATCTGGTCGACCATGCGCGGGAATATATCGAGGCCAATTACAAGCGCCCCTTCACCGATCGCGCCTTGCGCTGGGTGTTGGCGCAGGTTCTGCCCTATCCGATGCGATTCCGCTGGGCGCTGATCGGGGCCAAGCTGGGTCGCCCGTTTCGCTTCCTGATGCCGGATGCCCGGCTGCGGGCGATGCTGGAGATGGCGCCGAAACATATCCCGCCGGTCAGTCGCAACGACGACCCGCAGAGCTTCGCGCCCAAGGGGCCGCGTATCAAACGGGTGGCGCTGATGACGGGATGTGCGCAAAAGGCGCTGAACACCGATATCAACGACGCGACGATCCGCCTGCTGACGCGGCTGGGATGCGAGGTCGTGGTGGCCGAAGGCGCCGGGTGCTGTGGCGCGCTGACCCATCACATGGGGAAAGTGCAGGACAGTCACAAGGCGGCAGAGGCCAATATCAGAGCCTGGGTTGCCGAGATGGACAAAAGCGGTCTGGACGCGATCGTCATCAATACCTCGGGCTGCGGCACCACCGTCAAGGATTATGGGTATATGTTCCGCGATGGTCCTCTGGCCGAGGATGCGGTCCGGGTGTCGGGCATCGCGATGGATATCAGCGAGCTGCTGATGCAGCTGGATATGCCCAAAGGCGCCCGCAAGGACATGGTTGTCGCCTATCACGCGGCCTGTTCCCTGCAGCACGGGCAGAAGATCAAAACCCATCCCAAGGATCTGCTGAAAAGGGCCGGCTTTTCAGTGTTAGAGCCTGTTGACAGTCATCTGTGCTGCGGCAGCGCGGGAACATACAACCTTATGCAGCCTGAAATCTCTGGCCAGTTGAAGCAGCGCAAGGTCAGAACGCTCGAGGCGAAAAACCCCGATGTGATCGCCGCGGGTAATATCGGCTGCATGATGCAGATCGGATCGGGCACGGATGTTCCGGTTCTGCACACGGTTGAGCTGTTGGACTGGGCGACCGGAGGTCCCAAGCCGCAAGCCCTGCAAGCGGCCACCGTGCCAGAGGTCCCGATCCTCAGGTAAGCGCGGATGATGCAGCGGTGCATCAGGTTCCGGAGGAATCCGCGCCCGGCGCTACCGCCCTATTTTCGCCCCACCCGGGCCGTAGGAAGGTAAGCCAACAGCAACGCCGGAGAACCGCTTGCGAAACTGGATCAGGGCAATCGCGCTGGCATTGACACCGATGGCCGCCATGGCGCAGGACAGCGGGCTGAAAAGCCTGGACACCACCGATGCCGGGCGGGCGTGGATGGCTGTGGGCCGTCTGGACATCAGCGGTGCGGGCTTCTGCACCGGAACGCTGATTTCACCGACTTTGGTCCTGACCGCCGCCCATTGCCTGTTTGACAAGTCGACGGGCCGACGGATCGATCTGTCCGAGGTCGAGTTTCTGGCCGCGTGGCGTCTGGGTCGGGCCTCGGCCTACCGAGCGGCCCGGCAGGCGGTGATTCATCCGGAATACCGTTACAGCCACGAAACTCCGACGGCCCGGCTGGGCAATGACATCGCCCTGATCGAGCTATGGCAACCCATACGCAATACCACCGTGATTCCATTTGAAACTGGCGACCGGCCGCGCCGGGGCGCCGAGGTGGGCGTGGTGTCCTATGCGCGGGACCGGGCCGAGGCCCCGTCCCTGCAAGAGGTCTGCTCGGTCATGATCCGCCGGTCCGATGTGCTGGTGATGTCCTGCGATGTCGAGTTCGGCTCATCCGGTGCGCCGGTCTTTTCCTTCGAAGGCGACCGCCCACGCATCGTGTCGGTGGTGGCCGCCAAGGCAGAACTCAATGGTCAGCGGGTCTCGGTCGGCACCGCGGTCGAGGGATCGTTGCCGCTGTTGCAGGCTGAATTGTCGGCCGGTCGCGGATTTCTTGCCGCCACACCCAATGGTACGGGCAACAGGAACATAGGCGCGAGGTTCATCAAGCCATGACACGATACCTGCTGAGAGCCCTTTTGTGCCTGTCAATCCTGTCGACCGCGTCCCATGCACAAAGCAGCAAGCGCGAACTGACTGACCGCGAGGACTTGTTTGGCTGGGAAGCCATCGGTCGGCTGGACATCGGCAAGCACGGATTCTGTACGGGCACGCTGATTGCGCAGGATCTGGTCCTGACCGCCGCCCATTGCGCGATCGACGAGGATACGGGCAAGACCTATGCCCCGGGCGAGGTGACATTCCGGGCCGGGCTGAGCTATGGCAAATCGCTGGCCGACCGCAAGGTTGTTCAGATCGTGGCGCATCCGGATTACCTCAACCACCCCGAACTTTCCGCGGCGGCCGTGCGGGCAGATGTCGCCCTGATGCGTTTGGAACAGCCTATTCCCTATACCGTGGCCGATCCATTTGTGCTCTACAACGGCGGCGTGGCAGGAAATGAGGTCAGTATTGCCTCATATGGGCGCGGCCGGTCCGAGGCGATCACGCGGGAACGGTCCTGTCAAATTCTGCAGCGGCGGCAGGGGCTGATCACGTTCAACTGTGACATTACCTTCGGGTCATCCGGTTCGGCGTTGCTGGCGCGAAAAGGTCCGCGCTGGCAAATTCTATCGGTTGTTTCCGCGGTTGGAACCGACGGGCGACAGAAGGTCGGTTTCGGGATGGAACTGACTGGAATCGTTTCGGAACTCAAGGCCGACATGCGCCGGGATGCGCCAAAACCCAAAGCCACGATCCGTCGGTTGCAGGTGGGATCGGGCAAATCCAGTTCGGGCGCGAAATTCATCTCCTCCGGCGGGTCTTGAACTCGGTCAAAATGCTCCCCATGTGAACTGTACCGGGTCGCCACAAACGGGGCCCGGCATTCTGAACCGCCCGTCCGAACGGAGGGCAAAACACAGATCGCTCAGACATGAGGATATGACACATGCGTACGTTTGATTTTGCACCGCTGCACCGCGCCACCATTGGGTTCGACCAGATCGCCGACATGATGGACCGCGTTCTGACCAATGACGTGGCTCAGCCCAGCTATCCGCCATACAACATCGAAAAAACAGATGCCGACACCTATCGCATCTCGGTTGCTGTCGCCGGTTTTTCGGAAGATGACCTGTCGGTCGAAATGAAGGAAAACGCGCTGATCGTCGCCGGCAAAAAGGCCGCCGAAGACAAAGAGCGCAGCTACCTGCACCGCGGCATCGCCACCCGCGCGTTCGAGCGCCGCTTTGCGCTGGCCGATCACGTGCGCGTCACCGGCGCGAGCCATGAGAACGGTATGCTGAACATCGACCTGAAGCGCGAAGTGCCCGAGGCTCTGAAACCGCGCCGGATCGAGATTTCTTCGGCCAAGGCCATCGAAAAGGACGTGGTCGACGCCAAAGCCGTGAACTGAGGCCGTTGACCAACAGGCGACAGTCCCGCCTCTCTGGGCTGTCGCAGACTGCACGCCCCGCGCACCTCCAGGCGCGGGGCGTTGTTTATTGCGGCAGAAAGCGTCCGCTTTGCACAACAAAACTGACGTTTTAGATGCAAGAAAGATGTTGGCCTTTTTCTACGGCTCAGGTGCGCGTCCTACGCGGATTACACCTTCATCTGCATTTCGGACAAAATACTGCACCAGATTTCCGCTCGGACCAAACAGCAGTGCCTTATCTCCGAAAAGACCGGAACCGCCAAACCGGGCAGTGACGGTTTTTGTTTCAGGTCCGGGAATATCATTTGCCTCAGTACGCTGCCCGCCTGCTATGCAGCTGACATAGGTGATCAGAGCCCTACCGGATGAGTCGATGGGGACATCCATTTTTGTCGGCGTTGCAAACGATTTGTCAAAACCGGGCCCGCGTACCGTGCAATTTGCGGCAATCTGTACGCCGTTGTCCTCAGCGCTGAAGGCAATCGCGCGTGTTTTGACTGCGGCTGGTGGTGACGTGACATCCAAAGGTTCTGTCTCAGGAGAAGTCGGACCCGTTGTAGTGTTGCATGCGGCCAGTGCAAGGCAGCCAAAAAGAAAGAGAGCGCGCATTAATTAATCCATTTCCAATGCTTTAGAGATGACTAATACGGTGTGATCCCAGAGTTCAAGGTCGATTTTGCCCATACTGGAAACCGTTCTGAAACCCAAAAAACCCCACGCAGTTCTTACGCGGGGTTTTTCGCACGAAAGGACAAAACTCAGTTCCCGGCTGTCACCGATCCGATCGACCAGAACATCGTCTCGCCCGAGGCATCGTCGACGCCGTCATTGTCGGTCATCACGAACGCCTCGCCCGAGGGCAGGATGGCCAGACCTTCGATCTTGTCCAGAACATAGCCTCCGGTTGAGGTCAGGTCGGGCAGCAGGTCGCGGACCTCTTGCTTACTGACCACCGGCAGTTCGCCACCCAGCGGGGCCGGGGTCATTTTCGATAGCGGGATGCGGTAGATTTTCTTGGTAACGGCGCGGTGGTCGTGCTGGTTGTCGCGCTCGATGACATAGACATGGTCCCCGAATGCCACGATCTCCGACAGTCCAACCCAGCCTTTTTCCGGGTCGGCTTTGGGATAGTGCACGGCACCCCACTCCTTGGTGTCCAGATTGTAGGCGACCAGTTTCACGTGGTTCTCCGGATCGTCCTTCCATTCGCGCTGAACGGCCATCCAAAGGGTGTCGCCGACCTTGGTGATGCCTTCGAACCCAAAGCGTTTCTCAACCGCCATCAGTTCCGGCGGCAAGCCGATCTCGCCCTTGCGGTCCTTGATCAGGCCATCGGCCGAGACGTGGTAGATCGCGTGCGGGATGACGCGGTCTGTGCGACCTTCGGAGGCGACGTAGAAGCCACCCTTGCCGTCCAGCGTGATGCCCTCAAGGTCCAGCTTCTGCGCCGGGTTGCCGTCCTGACGGTGGATGCGGATCACGTCCACGATGCGGGCGGGTTGCTGGCTGGGATCGATCTTGAAGATCGACGGCTGGAAGCCATAAAAGCTGTCATTGACCGCATAGATCATGCCGTCTTCATCCGCGGCCAGACCGGACAGAGCACCCCATCCGATCAGTTCATCCGCGCCTTCCGAGGTCAGATGCGGATAGGTGGCTGGGGCGTCCTGAAATTCAAAGATGCTGACATGCGCCCGTGGGCCGCCATCTTCGATCAGGTCTTTTTCATTGGCCGAGATCAGCAGGTTCCGCTCGGGGATTGCCACATAGCCTTCCGGACCAACGCCCGAGGGCAGCAGTTGTTTCAGAACCGGGCTCGCAGGGTCGGTGGCATCATAAACCCCCACGACCGAGGCGCGCTCGGCCCCCACAAAGATCATCGGAGTACCGCCAAAGGTGGCTGCGGTCACGCTTTCGGGCTCGACCCCTTTGCTGTCCGAGCGTTTGTCGGGGTAGTGGCCGATCTGAATGATGGCCTTTTCGAAATCGGTGCCGTTTTCGTAAACAACGGTGCCGTCCTTGTGGAAGATCGTCCAACCACGCGAGCCGCCCTCATAGTCGCCTTCATTGGCGGTGGCGAAGTGGTTGTCGTCGATCCATTTCACCGCGTCCGGTTCACGCAGGCGGCCCGGCTGGCTTTCGGTGAAGATCAGCGCGCCGCGCTCGTCGGTGGCGTCGATGCCATCCAAGTCAACGCTACCTGCCGAGAAATGGCTGAACACGTTGCCGTCTTTGTCGACGACCGCGATGTGGTTGTTTTCCTGCAGAGTGACGACAGTTTCGCCCAGACTATTGATATCCACGAACTCGGGTTCGGGGTCGGTTGGGGCAACGTCTGCCAGACCTGTAAGCGAGGCCATTTTCATACCTGCGCAATCCAGTGCGCCGTCTTTCAGCGGCACCAGAGCCAGCGACCCGGCGGGCAGCTGCGGGATTATGCCGTCGTTCAGGTCTTCGTCACGTTCATTCTCGATGGCGACGGCGACAAAGCTTCCATCCGGAGCGATGGCGACGCTGTCGGGCTGGCCGCCCAAGTCACAGGCCCCGGTTTCCGCCTTGCCCGCGATATCGGCAGAGATCAGCTTGCCCGACGGTGCGGTATAGCTTTCGGATGTATTGACACCCACAAAGGCCGTCGCGCCAAGGATCCCCACGGATGTCGGCTCACCACCCACGTCCATCGTACCCAAAGGTGCCGGGTTCGCAGGATTGGTTATGTCAACCATGCCGATCACGCCCAGCGGGCTGTCGGTGTAGACCAGCGTCATTCCATCCGCAGTCGCAGCGATAATCTCGGGCGAGGTCTCACGGGTGGTATCGGCCCCTTCGGCCATGTTCTTGACGACCGGGAAGGACGCAATTCGGTTGAAGTTCATCTCTGCCGTGGCCTGACCGGCGGTCAGGGCAAGGGCAGATGTCAGGCAGACAAGGCGCAATGACATCGGTAGGTATCCCCTTCTTACTTGGATGCGAGAGGGATGACCGCCGTTGATTGCGCTTTTGTGACGGTTGTGATTCAGTTTGATGACAAGCGCATTAAGAATGGCCACCGCCCGAAAGCGGTGGCCGGATCGGATCAGACCGACATGCAGATGTATTTCATCTCAAGATAATCTTCCATGCCGTGATGGCTGCCTTCACGGCCCAGGCCGGACTGTTTGACGCCGCCGAACGGCCCAAGCTCGGTCGAGATGATGCCGGTGTTCACGCCGACGATCCCATATTCCAGCGCCTCGGCCACCTTGTAGACGCGGCTCAGGTCCTTGGCATAGAAGTACGAGGCCAGACCAAAGATCGTGTCATTGGCCATCGCGATAACGTCATCTTCGTCCTCGAATTTGAACAGCGGGGCCAGCGGGCCAAAGGTTTCGTCCTGTGCGACCATCATGTCCTGAGTCACACCGGTCACGATGGTCGGCTGGAAGAAGGTGCCGCCCAGATCATGGGGCAGTCCGCCGGTCAGAACCGAACCCCCTTTGTCGGTGACGTCCTTGATATGCTCTTCGACCTTGGCGACCGCATCGGCGTTGATCAACGGACCGGTGGTGGTGCCAGAGGTCAGGCCGTCCCCGACTTTCAACGCGTCGACTGCAGCTTTCAGTTTGGCGGCGAATGCGTCATACACCCCGGCCTGAACGTAGATGCGGTTGGCACAGACGCAGGTCTGGCCATTGTTGCGGAACTTGCACAGCATCGCCCCTTCGACGGCGGCATCCAGATCGGCGTCGTCGAACACGATGAACGGCGCGTTTCCACCCAGCTCCATCGAGCACTTCATGACCTGATCGGCGGCTTGGCGCAGCAGGATGCGTCCCACCTCGGTCGATCCGGTGAAGGTCAGTTTGCGCACACCCGGGTTTTCGCAGAATTCCTTGCCGATCTCGCTGGCGCGCGACGACGGCACGACGTTGAACACACCCGCCGGGATGCCGGCCTTTTCGGCCAGAAGGCCAAGAACCAGCGCGGACAGCGGTGTTTCGGCCGCAGGGCGGGCAACAAAGGTACAACCTGCGGCCAGAGCAGGCCCAGCCTTTCGGGTGATCATCGCGTTGGGGAAGTTCCATGGCGTGATCGAGGCCGCCACGCCAATGGGCTGTTTCAGAACCGTTATCCGCTTGTCACGCTGATGGCCGGGGATGGTTTCGCCGTAAACGCGTTTGGCCTCTTCGCCGAAGAACTCGATGAAAGACGCGCCATAGCCGATCTCGCCAACAGCTTCGGCCAACGGTTTGCCCTGTTCGGCGGTCAGGATCTTGCCCAGATCCTCGGCGTTTTCCATCATCAGGTCGTACCAGCGGCGCAGGATCACGGCGCGTTCTTTGCCGGTCAGCTTGGCCCATTCCTTCTGCGCTGCTTCGGCCTGAGCAATGGCCCCGGCCACCTGCGCGCGGCTGACATCGGCGACCTCGGCCACCACATCACCGCGGGCGGGGTTGGTCACCGCAAAGGTACCATTGTCGCCATCCACCCACTGGCCGCCGATATAGGCTTTGGTCACCAGCAGATCGGGATTCTTCAGGATCGATTTCAGGTCGGTTGTTGCGTCCAGCATAGGTCAGCCTCCGGCAGGAATATTGTTCACGCGCACCCAATCAGGTGGGCTTCGGATTGTCTATGTCCACTGTGCCCCGCGGATCAATCCAGATTTGATCAAAAGGCCGGAATTGCAGATGTTCAACACATCGCAACCGGCGGCATCATGGCGCTATCTTTTTTGTGATGAGTTTGCCAAAGTCTGCATGATTTTTGGACCCGAGGGGATGTAAATGAGCATAACATTCCCTATCTTATTGGGTAAATGAACAAAAAAAGGGGATAGTGCAGATGTCGAACCACCAATTTGACGCCTTGATCGAAGAGACTCAGACCAAAGTCCGGGAAAGCCAATCGCAGATTGAAAGCCTGACCAGCCGGATCGAGGCTGCGCGCGCCAAGATTGGCACGGCCGAGGCGGACATCGACATCGAAAATGCCACGCTCGAAGATGTACACGCCCATACCGAGGTGATGAACGCCAATATCGCCGAGCTGATCATGGGTCTGGACGACGTCACCAGCGCCTTTTCCAAGGATTTCGACGAAATGCGCTCGAAATCCGGGTGGGAGACGTTTGTGGGCATCTTCTCGAAGGGAAAATCCGAGTCGATGCGGCAGGAGCGGATGCGCACCGCCAATATCGACGATAAACTGCAGGACTTGATCGCCAAATCCGACGTGATCGTGAAGCTGCTGGAAGGCCAGCTGTCCGTGTTGGAAGAACAGCGCGTGAAAGTCGAGGACAACCTGACCGGCACGCTGGACGACCGCGAGGCCACCGTGGCCGAGCTGGAGGCTCTTCGCGCCGAGATTCAGGGCATGGACCCGACGATCATCACGCTGGAAAACAAGATCAGCGTCGAACAGGACGCCGCCGCGCGGACCCAGCTGGAAACCGAACTGGCCGAGCTGAACAAGCAGTATAACGCCAAGGTTCAGGAAGAGCAGGTCAAGCTGGCCAAAAGCCAGACGCTGGAGCGCTATATCGAAAAGGGCAAGACCTGGGTCGATTCACTGCAAAACCAGGCGGCAACGCAAATGGTGCTGATCAACAAGCTGCAGACAGACACCCAGCAGCGCGTTGTGCTGTACGATGCCCTGACCAAATCGCTGAAAACCGCGCAGCAGCAGGACGTGGCCCACCGCATCAACGAGATCGGCGTGCAAACCGACCAAGAGGCGCAGACGGCCATGGCCGCCATCGGCACCGCGACCAACCAGAAAATGGCCGACATGCTTGAGGCGCACGAGGACCACATGGTCTTTGCCCGCGACGTGCTGGAGAAAAAGGCCAAGGCGGATGAACGCTTTGCCCGCCGGTTTGCCTCGATTGTCGAAAAGCACGATAAGAATTTGTATGGCGGATGAAGCTATCTGAGTTCAGGATAATTGGGTTGCCCAGATCAGTTCCTGAGTGGGTTTTCCAAATGGTCATCGTTACGCTGATCGTACTGGCCGTTATTTGGATGTGGCCCGAAACAACGGCTAAGTGGGTTGGAACTTATTCCGCCGTATGCGTGGGTAGCCTCGCCAACTTGTACATCTTGGTCAGAAAGAACAAAAAATCAGAAGAACGCCCAGAGGATGACTAACCCCACCCAAGATCATGTCGGCCTGACCGACACCTTCGCTTCGCGCCGCTATTTTCGAAAATTCGAGGTGATCACCGTCCACCTCTTGCGTGTGGCCGCGACGATGGAGGCTGAGGGCGCGATCTCGAAACAAGAGGTGCGGATCGTGTCGCGTTACCTCTCGGGGCTGCTCTACACCTTCCGTGCGCTTTCCATGAAATACCTGCTGGTCGGGCGCGATACGGGGCGGTTCTTTGGTAGCCTTGCGATGGACAAGCGTGACAGTGGGTTTCCGGTGGCGGCCGAGCTGCTGACCATGGCCAATGACGCGCAGCAGGCGCAGGTGCATTTGGCGAATATGCCCTCGGAAGATGATCTGAAAACCGACATGGTGCGGACGATCATTGGCGACCAGGAAATCCCCACCAAACTGCAATTCGCGCTGTCCCAAAGGCTCTATTACGAAGAATTGCTGAAAGGTCAGCTGTTCTGGGCGCGCAACGATCCTGAATGCCACTGGATCGGGAATGAGGGTGATCGGCGCAAGTTCATGATCCATTGGGCGGTCTATGACAGCCAGATCAACCTGCCGGTCATCTACCTGATGCAGCTAGAGGACAGCGGCAAAACCGCCCTACCCAAGGACCAACGCCGCTGGCCCGAGGTGCAGGCGCATCTGATGGCGCAGTCCTTGGGTGGCCTGAAACTGGTGACCATCGCCAAGGGCTTCGATCAGGATTTCGACGACCTGCACCCAAAGCATCTGCGCCGCATCCATGTGGGCCCGATGTATTCCTCGGCCTATACCGAGCAATCCGGCCCTCTGCGGCAGGTTCTGGAGGATGCGCAATCTCCCCAAGGTCAGGATTGGGCACTGGCTTGGACCACAGAAGAGCTGGAAAGCGAAGAGGTGATCGAAGAGCGTGCCGGGTGGTTCTCGACCGTCGAACGCGAAGTCTTTGCGCTGGACCCGTTTGGTGGGCAGGGGGCCGAGACCGGGGCCACGCGGACGCAACGATCCATCATCCTGCCCCAGCGCCCGTTTCAGGTTCTGGCCGAACGTAACCCGCCGGGTTTTGCCGATGTGCGCAAGTTCGTCGTCAGCAAGACCGGACAGGTGTTGAGATATTGAAGACAGCAAAGGCGATTTTGAAATGAGTTTGACGTCAGATCAGATGGAATTGCGCGAAGAAGACATTCGCAAACACTATCCGGCTGCGACCGCCTTGCTGAACGGGTTCGAACACGCCCCGCGGATTGCCAAACCCGTCGAGGCCACCATTGAACGGTCCCCGGGCGTGTCTACTGGGCGTCGATTCCGATCCACCACACCGGGGCTTGTGACCCGTCGCACCGTGCGGGCGGATGGGGTGCATCTGGTCGAACGGATCGAAGCCTCGGATGAGGGCGATGCGTTGGTCTCGCCGCCTCAGGCCACCACGCAACAGGCGATACGACGTGCCATCGCAATCGCTCTGGCCGTGGCAGAAGCTTATGCGGAACAGACGCCGCTGGCCGACCTGAAACGCGCTAATCTCGCTGGCGATCTACCTGCTGCCCGCAAGACCGAATTCTCGGAACTCCTGACAGCTGAGGCTCTGATCACGTCGCATACCTTCGGCAATGCGCTGGCCTATCTGATGTCCTCACATCTGGGCGAGACCACGGTCGATATCGGTGAGATCGAAGAGGTCTTGACCGACAACGGCCAACTCGCCCTGCACGGCGCATTGTGGGAGCTGGACCAAACGCTGGCCAAACATGCCCCCGACGACGCCCACCTGATCGCCGCCACCAGCGCCTATGCTGAACAACTGATGGAGAAGGCCGCCCTGCGCGCCCAGTCCGCAGGCCATCTGGCCCCGTTCCAGAACGCCGCATGGCATATCGAGGCTGATGACCTGACAATCCGGGGCTTTGAACCAGCCTCCAAAGCCAAATCCACCACTCTGACCATGACGTTCAAGAAACCGAACGAAGTAGTGGGCAACCATATCGCCAAATATCAGGCGATGAAGCTGGCCAAGATGCTGATGGCCTATGACTTTGACCGCCGCCTGAACCCGTTTGCGGAACTTGGCGGGTTCATCTTTACCTTCATGGGCGACGGCAAACCGGGCACCGGCAAAACCACCCTGATCCAGATGATGGCCGGGCTGATCAACGATTACTGCCAAAACGCGGGCTATCCGTTCCGCTATCAGAACCTGAGCACCGACAATATCGACAGCTATCAGGGCAAATCCGGCCAGAACGCCAAGGCGTTCATCAACACGATCATCGACCCCTCGGTCATCGGTTTTGGCACCATTGACGACATCGATCAACTGGCGGGCAAACGCGGCGACCGGCAGTCGTCGGCCGGGCAACTCGAAATCACCGCCGTGCTGATGGAGAGTTTTGCGGGCGCCAACACCGTCGTGCGCGGGAACTGCACCTTTGGCATGTTCTCGAACTACCCCGAGAATGTGGACGACGCCCTGCGCCAGCGGGCGGGCGCGCGGTTCCTGGTGGACGGGCCGCAAACGCGGGAGGATTACATCGACATCCTGCACCTGTTGATGGGCCGCAACCATGACATCCCGCTGGGCGAGCACGACGCCTATGCCGCGCAGGAGATCAAAAAAGCTGTCGCCGCCAGCTTCGAAAGCCACTCCCGCCCGCATGAGGACGCTTTGCTGCAGGTCTATGATCGGGTGTCCGGTGAGATCGGCCAGATGGACACGATCGCCAAGCTGGGCAGCTACCTCAAGGCGATCCAGCAGGCGGATGAGCGCTTCACTGGCCGCGCGATCAAGAACATCACCGACGCGGTCAAGGTCCGCGCGATGGATTTCGAACTGCCTGACGAATGGATGGAGAACCCCGACCTGTTCCTGTTCCGCGACTACGACACCAAGAAGGCCATGATCGAGGACCTGCGCCAGCCAATCACGGTTGAGATGGTGATGCAAGAGATCAACCGCTACGCCGACAGCGAGTTCCGCTATGCCGACAAGAGCGACGAGGTCGCCATCGAAAACGCGGTGCGTGAGATGGGCCGGATGGAAGAGGCCAAGCGGCGGTTCAGAAAGGAACTGGAATGAATGATGTTCTACCGCTTATTGCGTATTACTCTTTGAGTGTCGCGATTTCGGCGGTCGTGGGTTGGCACGCTGGAAAGCTCCGTTTGAAGAGAGACGAACACACCGGCATGGGAGCGGTATTCGTAAGTTTGTTACTTGTATTCATTGTGGTGCCAATTGGGCCTGCGATTCTGTCATCAATACTATCGGATGGGTTCGGTAGCGTTCCGTTTTTACTGAAATTTTGGGGCTGGCTCCTTCTTCTTTCTACCGGTTCTGAAGGAGGGTCCGAATTCCTACTACTTCTCGTGGTTTCTAGTGTTGTAGTCTGCTTGTTGAACCACGCCCTAGGGCGTCGTGCGGCAGCTGAAGGCATTGATTCGATGCGAGAAACTCAAAGCCGAATAAACGCTCAGAAAAGCCATCTGGAAAAAGCGCGCACGCGGCATTCATTGAAGGATGGTCTGAAATGATCCGCCTCATCGAAAAAGGCCTGATGTTCGGCAACCTCGTCCACATCTCCAGCCCGGCTCTGGTCGAGCGGTATAACCGCGCGCTGCAGCATCTGGCGGGAAAGACCACGGCGCTGACGGATTTCCATGTCGATATCTCCGGCTATTCGCCGGAGGTGGGGATTGAGTTGGAGGACGACCTCTACCTCAACCCCAACGGGGTCAACCGGCAGTTCATCCTGCTGACGACCGAGCAGAAACGCGCGCCGCTGCTGAACGTCAAATTCTCGACCTCGCGCGATATCCTGCGCGAGTTTATCGAGATGAACGAGGCGCAGCTGTTCGCCCTCACCGCGACCGATGCGGTGGCCGGAGAGTTGGTGAACTCGGTGTTCAAACTCACCACGCCGCGCGACCTGCTGAACCTGCGCAAGATCGAGATCGAGGCCGACACGGTCGGTGGCACCCTGCGCAAGGCCGAGCAACTGGCAGGCATGGTCGAACGCTTCAAGTCCGAAGAGGACGCCTGGTTCGACGATGTGCTGATCGCCAGGATGATCGAGACCGCCAAGGAAACCGGCGACGTCACTCGCAACCCCGTCCACCTGCGCCACACGGCGTTCGAGCAGCGCAATTTCTGGACGGCGCATTTCGGCGGGCTCTACCTGTTTCCCGATCTGGATGATCCGGCGGCGATTTGCATGGGCGACCGACCCGATGACATGCCAATCGACCAGGTGTTCGACCCTGCGCAACGGCATCGGATTGCAACCTTCCTGAACGACAACAACCTTGTCGAGACGATCGTCGAGGCGCGCGGTGTGAACTCTGCCGCCGTCCTGCAGCAGAAGATGGACTTTCTGACCGTCCACGCCGCCGCCGACGCGGGTGTCGACCTGACCGGGCTGGACCGCAGCGATATGCGGCGTCTGGCGCGAAACCATGCCGACCGTCTGCCCGAGGCCTTTCACGGACTTTCCCAATTGCTGCGCTGGGCCAGCGAAGGCGGGCCGTGGCCGCGCATCACTTCGGACCATCCGGCATATTTCTACACCCTGCGCGCGGCGGAAACGCCGAACCGTGATCTGGTCAACATGTTGCTGGCCGAGCTGGCCCCACTGGACCCGCGCCAGATGTTCATCTGCCATAAGGAATTGTTCTACAGCACCTATTCCACCTGGCCCGAGGCTAAGAAAGCCTATGTTGCCGACTTTCTGGAACGCGAGTATCAGGTGGACAAAGCAGGCGCCCGCGCCGCGCTGTTCGGCCATGAACCGGACATGAGCGGCACCGACCGGATCAGCGATGACATTATCGCGCGCGTCGGACCCTGGGGTGCTGTTGGGAGAAACTGAATGATCGTCGCAATCCGTTTTCTGATTCCACTGCTGATCATTTTGACGGTGATCTATGTCGGACTGTCGATCTATTCCCGACTGGTGCGGCGGCGCAAGCTGATTGCGCATTGGGAAAAGAAAGGGCTGACCGGGGATCGCGACGCCTTTGTCGCGCGAGGATTGAAGAAATACGACAGCTCCTTTCGCAGGAAACTGCTGCTGGGCGTCTATGTCGTTCCGCTTGGGGCAATAGCCCTGCTGATCTATATTACGAATTTTATGTGAGGACCGGATAGATGGTCTATGTCAAATGGGCGTTCATCATAGTTTTCTGGGGCTTGGTCGCCGCAGTGTTGGAATACACCCTGCCGCAGCAGGATGTGGTTCGGATCGTGAAGACCGAGGTTCGGCGCGTCGATTTTGGTGAGAACTCGATTTTCTGGGCGCAGCAGGATACCGGTCAGGAAGGGGCGCAAACCACCAACCGCGATGTGCGCTTCGTCGAGACCTTCCGCCCCAACGGCAAGCCGCGCGTTTATCGGAACGAGGATACCGGCTGGGGATGGCCGCCCTATTTCAAGCTCGACAGTTCGAATCTGCAGGCGGAGCTGACCAATCTCGTGTCGACAGCTGCGGATCCTCAATGGGTGGTGATACGCCATTATGGCTGGCGCAATCAGCTTATGTCGATCTTTCCCAATGTGGTTTCGGTCCGTCCGGTGGACAGCCCGGATGTGCGGCTGATCCCATGGTTCAACATCATCTTTCTGACGGTTTTCTTTGCCGTCGTCTGGGCGATCTGGGTGCGTTGGCGCAGGTTCCGGCAGCGCCGCATCGACCCGATGCTCGAAAACGTCGAAGACAGCTTCTACGCGGCGGGTGATGCGATTGAAGAAAAGCACACCGGGTTCCGACGTTGGCTAGACAGCTGGAAATCAAAATGACGGTGGTGCAACGGGCCTGATCTGGTCATCCCATTGCGGCCAGATCGTTAGCGGACAATGAACTCAGCGTGAAGCGCCCCGGCAGCCTTGATCGTTTTCAGAATGTCGATCATGTCGCGGGGCGAGACTCCCAGCGCATTCAGACCGGCCACGACCTCGGACAGGGTGGTGGCCTCGGGGATTTCGGCCAGTCCGGTGCCTTCTTCTTCTTCGATCCCGGCGAATGTACGGGGGACAACAACCGTTTCGCCGCGCGCAAACGGGTTGGGCTGGACCGCGATCGGAGATTCCTCGACCGTCAGGGTCAGATTGCCTTGGGATACCGCCACGCGCGAGATGCGGACCTCTTGCCCCATGACGATGGTACCTGAACGCTGATCGACAACTACGCGGGCCTTGGTTTCCGGCTCGACCAGAATGTTTTCGATCCGGCCCAATGCGTGCGCCGTAGATATCGCCTGCGTAGCCGCGATGTTCAGCTCGACCGTCCCGGAATCGCGCATGATCGCCACTGCCCGGTTGAACTCGGTGTTGATCGCAACTTCGATTCGGCTGGCGGTGGTGAAATCCGGCTCGCGCAGGGCCAGCCGCATTTGCGTCAGTGTCGAGAGGTCAAAGTCAATTTCGTGTTCTACACGCGCACCGGATGGGATCACGCCAGAGGTCGGCACACCTTGCACGACCGAGGCAGCCTCGCCCTCGGCCACGGCACCGCCAGCCAGAACCGTGCCCTGCGCCACCGCATAGATCTTCCCGTCGGCGGCATTCAACGGTGTCATGATCAGGGTGCCGCCCAGCAGACTTTTGGAATCGCCAATAGCCGACACCGTCACATCAATCTGCCCGCCGACCCGCGCAAAAGGCGGCAGGCTGGCGGTGACCAATACGGCTGCGACGTTCTTGGGGCGAAAATCCTCTCCGTTCACGTTGACGCCCAGCCGTTCGAGGATGTTCGACATGATCTCTTCGGTGAAGGGCGAGTTTCGCAACCCGTCGCCGGTGCCGTTCAGCCCCACAACCAGACCATATCCCACCAGATCATTGCCCCGCACCCCGTCGAAATCCACAAGGTCTTTCAGGCGGATCGCACCAGCGCAGGCAATTCCGGGCAGCAGCATCAACAGGAAAACAAGGAGTTTCATCTCAGGAAGTTCACCAGCGACAGGTTCGCGTTGCGAACGGTGACGGAATAGAGGCTTTCCAACTGGAACTGCACGGTTTGCAGCTGCGCCGCGGTTTCATAGGGGTCCGCCGCGATCAGCTTGTTCCAGCTGTATTCCAGGCTGGTTTGCGCCGCACTGTTGCGCGTTGCGGCCTGTTCGACCCGCGCCTCGGCCGACCCCACCTGCGCGCGCAGGTTGACGATTTCGTTCTGGGTATTGGCCAGATCGACGCCCAATTGCGTGAACAACGCCGTTCGTTGATTGCGCGGAAGGTTCAGCGCGTCATCCGACACCAGCGCCGCAACGGCAACGTCCCGCAACGCGTCCTTGATTGCAGGGTTCGTCGCAGTGATGGGGAGATGGACGCTTTCATTCTCTGAGATCTGCATTGCCGCCAAAGCGGTGTCCGACCCCTGATAGATCACCGCGTCAAACCCGGCCGGGTCGTTGAACCAATCCTCTGCCGCCTGCCGGATATCAGACGCTGTGGTGTGTCCGGTCAGTTCTACCTCTAATGCAGCCAGCAGCGTGTCGGTTGAGGGCAGGGGGGAAACGTCGGTAGCCACTCCGGAAAACAGGCTGCGCCCGCCGGCTCGCGTGTTCAGCGCAGATATGATTGTGTCCAACTCGTTGCGCGCCTGCACGGACGCGTTTTCATGGCTGACCGCCTGGTTCGACGTACCAAAAGACAGCAGGGACGCGGTGAACTCGCTGACAGATCCGTCAATTGTCGTCAGGCTAAGCTGCATGGCGTCGGTGAATAGTCCGGCTTCGGCAGTCGAGACCCTATAGGCGTCCAGCCGCGACAGGCTGCGATCCAGATCCAGCAGATGTGAGTAATCCCCGTCGAGACGTCCGGACACGTCCTGAACCTTGCCGGTGGACATCTCATAGGACAGGGTTTCGATCTGGCTTTTCAGCTCGGCCGAGCGGGTCTTCAATGTCATGCCCCGCGCCAGATCACCGATAGACGTCAAATTCATCATCACAACCTCAACAGAGTGTTCATCAGTTCATCCACCACCGAGATGACCCGGGCATTGGCGGCATAGGCCTGCTCGATCTCCATCAGGCGCTGCAGTTCCTGATCCGTATCGACGCCATCTTCGGCCTCAATCCGGGCCATTTCCAATTGGGCGCTGTTGGCGAAGGTCAGGCGCTGGCCGGCGGTGTGGGCGTTTGTCCCAGCTTTGGATGAAAGCGCCTCGGTCAGGTCAGAGGCGCGCATGGCACCGGTGCCGAAGGGCGATCCCGCAACTGGGCGCGCGTCGCTGAGAATGGCGCCAAAGGCCTGCAGCTGTGTAGCATCACCTGGATCGCCGGGGGCCACAGCACCCAGCCCGTCGCGCAGCCGCCAGCTGTCGCCGCCATTGTCCGGATCGACAATCGTCTTCAAGCTGATGCGTGAGGCCAGCCCTGCCAGGGCCGTCACATCGAACCGGTTACCTGCATCGGTGAACAGGCCCGCGTCGGTGGGCAGCGAGGTGGGGTCCAGACCGGGGGTTTCGAATCGTTCGATCAGATCCCGTGCGACGGAGTCCAAATTGGCCTGCGCTTCAACCGCCAACTCGTCGCGGATCTGGAACTGCGCCATCAGCGCGCCTCCACGTATTTGGGCAGTTTCGCCACTGGTGCGCACCGGGTTGCCGTTCATCTCCAACCCCGACAGCAGACCGTTGCCCACTGTCATATGGGGCTTAGTGTCGCTCGTGGTGGTAAAGGAAAACTGCGCCGCCGTGCCTTCCAGCAGGATCAGGCCGCCATCGGAATAAAGCGAGACCAGATCGTTCGCCCGTGGCACCGCGTTGACCGGCACCAATTTGTTGACCTGATCGATCAGCACCTGCCGTTGGTCCAGCAAGGCCCCGATGTCACCGCCCGCATGTTTGACCGACGGTATTCTGGCGTTCAGCTTCTCGATATCCTTGAGGGCCTGATTCAGGCTGTCCACCTGTTTGCCAATGGTGCGATCCGCGTCCGTGCGCAGTTGCCGCACGCCTTCGGAGGCGGATTTGATCCTGCTGGCCAGATCGCGACCGGTGCGGGCGACCTGATCCAACCGCTCGGACGAGTCGGGCAGGCTGGCCGCGGTGATCAGGCTGCTGTCGAAATCCGCCAGTTGGGCGGCAAGCGATGACAGATCGTCAGCTGTGCCGATAAAGCCTTCGACGCCAGCATGAAAGCTGGACACGGCGGTTTGGTAGGCAAGACTAGCGTCAGTGGCGCGGCGGTTGGCGGTCAGGACCGGATCCTGGTTGCGCACCACGCCAACCGTTCGCACCCCGTGACCCGAGATCGCATTTGTCGTAAGCTCCAGCGACCGGCGGGCAAAGCCGGGGGTCAGCGCGTTGGCGATATTGTCCGACACAACCGACGTGCCTCGGGCCGCAGCCGTCAGACCGCTTACTGCATTGTTGAATGCCGTCGTCATATTCATTAGACAGCCCCCCTTTCCGGGTCAAAACTCAAATCAGCGTTTGATGTTGGTGGTTTCCTGCAGCATCTCGTCGACCGTTTTGATCACCGTTGCGCTTGAGGAATAGGCGCGTTGGGTCTGAATCAATGAGGTCAGCTCGGTCGCGATGTCGGTGGTCGATTCCTCGCGTGCAAAGGACACCAGATCGCCGGTCGGCCCTTCGCCTGCGTTCCACAGGAAGAAGGTACCGCTTTCACGGGACGGCGCGTAGGTCTGGCTGTCCAGTGCGGTCAAACCGTTGGGGTTGGGTACATCCGCAAGCGGAATCTGGAACATGCGGCGGCTGACACCGGTGTCATAAAACGCGTAGACATAGCCATTCTCATCTACTTGAACGCTGGTCATCGTGCCTACGGCCGACCCATCACGCGTGATCGAAACCGGAGCGAAAGTGTCGGACAGTTGCGTGATGCCATCGGCGTCGCCGATCTGGCCGATATTGACCTCCATCGGGCCACCGGCCACGTTCACCACAAGGCTGCCCGTGGTCGGATCATAAGCCCCACCAGATACGGTCGTCACACTTGCCAGCGTGCCGCCAGCAGTCCGGCTGTCCGTGAAGGTCAGGGTATATTCCCCGATCACCGCCCCACCCGACGCCGAATCGCGCAGGATCATGGTCCATTCATTGCTGCTTCCGGCTGCGGGAACGGTTGGCACAAGCTCGATATCGACGCTTTCGGACTTGCCCAGGTTGTCGAAATACTCAACCGACAGGGGCTGCGTATCACCCGGCGCGCCGGCATCGGTTGCCGTTGCCGGCAGGTTCATGCGCAGGTTCATTGCCGTGGTCGGAGAGCCGGACAACTGATTGACGCTCAGCTGGATGGGTTCCAGTGCCGCCGGAGTGTCCCGTGGCACCGCCGGAATCGTTCCATCCGGATTGGCCCGCCAGCCCAGCAGGACAAGGCCGGATTCGGTAACCAGATACCCTTCTTCATTGGTGCGGAACGATCCGGTGGTGGTCAGCTGCATCTCATTCGATCCGCCTGCGATCTGCGAGCTTGGGCGCACCGGCAACATGCCCCGACCTCGCACGGCCAGATCGGTTGAGTTGTTGGTGGTCACCAGCGATCCGCGCTGGTCGATCAGCCGCTGGCTGGTGGTTCTGACCCCGCCCGCTGAATAGCTGCCGCCCTGGCCCGACGTGACCATCGAATGAAAATCCGTCTCGACTCGCTTGTAGCCGAAGGTCGAAGAGTTCGCGATGTTGTCTGAGATGGTGGCCAGCCGGTTGGCGTTGGCCTTCAATGAGGCCACACCGGCATTCAGCGAGGAGGAAATCGTCATTAGCACGCCCTTCTGTTGCGTCAAACATTGATGCAACAGCTAACGTACTGCCCCTTAACAGCGCGCTAACAGGTAAAATGCCGTGTATCCTCTGGCCTTTAGGTCTCGCGCAGGAAGATGATCTCGATCCTGTTGTTGCGTACGGCCATCGGGTTTTCATTTGACATTTCCCGGTCAGCGTGTCCGGTGACGCGATCCAGCCGCGAAGTCTCAAACCCCTTATCTTCAAGCAATTGGCGCACCACCTGCGCGCGTGAGGTCGATATTTCCCAGGACGGATCGCGCGCCAAAACCACGGGCGAGGCGCTGACATGGCCTTCGACCGCCACGTCATTGGTCACCAGATCCGACGACCGCGCCACCAGCAGCGCCAGCGCTCGCATCATCGGTGTCGGTTCATCCGTACCCGATTCGAACAGCGGCTGATCCTCGGTGTCGAACAGCTCGACCACCAGACCTTCGTCGGTGACGCGCGTGACGATGTGTTTCAGAACCTTGTCCGAGACCATGCTTTCGCCGGTATGTCCCAGAAGCTGAGCCTCGAGCGTCGAGAAATCGTCGGACACTTCTTTGCCACCATCCGGATTAACCCCGATCGACCCGCGTGCCTGCCGGGCGACCGTGGGATGCCGTTTCGCCGCCCCCGAACCATCCATAACCATGGTCTTTTCGGAAAACATGTTGTTGCCACCAAAGGCGCCATCACCGCCACCTGAGACCGGATTCACCGGAATTGTCGGCGAGAAATAGTCCGCCAGCCCTTTGCGTTGTTTTTCTGTCGTTGCGTTCAGCAGCCACATCAACATGAAGAACGCCATCATGGCCGTGACAAAGTCGGCATATGCGACTTTCCACGCGCCACCGTGGTGACCATCGCCACCTGACACACGTTTCTTCTTGATGATGATTGGCGCCGCATTGGATTGCGCACCCATCTCCACCACCTTTTTTATCACCCGAGTACAGGTGTAGCCGGGCAGGTCTTAAGGTGGGCTTAACACTTAAAACTGTCCGGACTTCTCTCGCGCGGCAGGTTGGCGCTGGCCCGCCGCAGGATCAGTTGCAGGCGGTTGAAGCTGTTATTGATTCCATCGGTTTCAGGCTTGCCAAAGAAGGCATCCAGTTCCTCATGTACGCGAACGGCCTGATCCAGAAGCGGGTCTGCGCCCTCGGCATAAAGCCCGGCTTTTATCATCACTTCGGACTGCTCATAGCTTCCGACCAATTTGCGGGTTTCCGAGATCATTTGGTTTTCTTCGTCCGACGCCGCGTCGGGAAGGCTGCGCGAGACTGAGCGGCTGAGGTCGATGGCTGGAAACCTACCACGCTCGGCAATGTCACGGCTGAGCACTATATGGCCGTCCAACACGCCGCGCAGAATGTCGGCGACCGGTTCATCCATGTCCGACCCGGCGACTAGAACGCTGAACACGGCGGTAATGTCCCCCTGATCGGCAGTGCCGGGGCCAGCGCGTTCGCACAGCCCGGCAATCAGCGATGTGACCGACGGGGGAAAGCCGCGCAACGAGGGAGCTTCACCCATCGCGACGGCAATTTCCCGATGTGCCTCGGCAAAGCGGGTCACCGAGTCAGCCAGAAACAGCACGTTCCTCCCCAGATCACGCAGGTACTCGGCCACCGACATCGCCGACCAGGCGCAGCGCCGCCGCGCCAGCGCAGATTGATCCGATGTGGCCGCCACCACGACCGAACGTTTCATCCCTTCGGCCCCCAGCGCTTGCTCGACAAACTCGTTCACCTCGCGCCCGCGTTCGCCCACCAGTGCCACCACGACCGCATCCGCCTGCATCGATTTCGCCAGCGTTGCCAGCATCGTGGATTTGCCGACGCCCGAACCCGCGAACAGGCCAATCCGCTGCCCCTGCACTACGGGCAGCATGGTGTTGAGCATGGCCAGCCCGGTCTCCATCCGTGCACCAAGCGGTTTGCGTGCCACGGCCGGGGGCGGTGCGCGCATGATGTCCTGTTCCTGCGCACCCGACAGCAGGGGCTTACCGTCCAGCGGTTTGCCGAACGGATCGACCACGCGCCCCAGCCAATGCATGCCCGGCGCAAAAGCGGGTGTCTGGTCCAGAATCACCCGGTCGCCCAGACAGACCCCATCGGGGGCGGTAGTCGGCATCATGTGAATCACCTCAGCCTCAACATGCAGCACTTCGCCCGACAGATCTGGCCCGCTGCGCCGCCGCAGCGTCAGGTGGTCGCCGATCCGCGCCTGCCCCTCAAGCCTCTGTATTTCAATGACTCCCCGCGCCACGCCGGACACGCGGCCCATATGGCGCACGGCGGACAGACGGTCGAATTCGCATTTCAGAAGCATCGGGTCGAGATCGGACATCGTGGGTTCTCCAACGGGTTTCTGAAAACGCTTTCTAAAGGAATCGGGGTTAAGCCTTGATTGAAATTGATCGAGGGAGAAGCCCCGATGTTCTATGACCTGAACGTCTTTAAGACAGCGCACGCAATGGCAACTCATGCCGGGCAACGGCAGGCCGTCATCGCGCGCAATATGGCCAATGCGGATACGCCGGGCTACCAGCCGCGCGATATCGAGGCCTTTCAGAAAGCATTCGAAAATTCGGGCCGTGAAGTTGCCATGACAGCCACGCGGGCTGGTCACCTGAATGGTGCCTCGGGCCTTCAGTCCTGGGCCGAGTTGCAGACCGCGCCCTCGGGCGACCCCAACGGTAACGGCGTGTCCATTGAGGAAGAGATGTTCAAAGCGGTCGAGGTCAAGCGCCAGCATGACCGCGCGCTGACCATCTACAAATCCTCGATGAGCATTCTGCGCAGCAGTCTGGGCCGGTTATAAGGAGGCTGAAAGATGAGTGATTTTTCCCATTCCCTCGCCGCCTCGACCAGCGCCCTGCGCGCGCAATCTGCGCGGTTGCGGCATGTGTCCGAGAATATCTCGAACGCCGACACGCCGGGCTATCGCCGCAAAACCGTGCCGTTTGAAACGGTGCAAAAGAACGGGCGCGAAGTTGTGCAGGCCGGGCGCGTCAAGCTGGACCACCGTGACGGGTCTCGGGTCTACGATCCCGGCCACCCGATGGCGGATGAAACCGGCCATTATCGCGGCTCGAATGTCGACCTGATGATCGAAATCGCCGACGCGCGCGAGGCGCAGCGCAGCTACGAAGCCAATCTCAAGATGTTCGACCAGACACGTCAGATGTCGTCGAGCCTTATGGAACTCCTCAGAAAATAAAGGACATCAGAATGGATATCCGATCCCTGACTGCGGCTCAGAACTATGCCGTTGCGCGCCCGGCCACGCAGGCAGATCCCAACCATGCCGGACTGGCGCAGGGGCTGCGCAGCACGTTTCAGGACTTTGCCGCAACGCTGAAACAAAGCGAGCAGGTGTCCCAGGCAGCCATGACCGGGCAGGCCGATCCGCACGCGCTGGTTCAGGCGTTGGCGCAGACCGAGCTGGCCGTGGAAACGGCCGTGGTCGTGCGCAATAAGGTGGTCGAGGCCTATCAGGAAATCCTGCGGATGCCGGTCTGATGTCATGCTGAGCGAAGGTCTCTTCTATGACATCGTGCGTCAGGCGCTTTGGGTCGCGGTGATCACTTCGGTCCCGATCCTTGCAGTGGCGCTGGTGTCGGGCCTGATCGTCGGCCTGTTCCAGGCGCTGACCTCGGTACAGGAGATGACGCTGACCTTCGTGCCCAAGCTGATCGCCATTGTCATCGTGTTCTGGATTTCCATGGGCTTCATGACCCAGACACTTGTGACCTTCTTCACCACAACCCTCATCCCACTGATTGCAGGAGGCCGCTGATGGATACCGCCTATGTCACCCTGTCCCGCCAGTCCGGACTGATGAATGAAATGCGCCTGGTGGCGAACAACATCGCCAATGCCAGCACCACCGGGTACCGCGCGCAGGGTCTGGTGTTCTCCGAATTCGTCCGCGATCTGCCGGGCAACCCGTCCCTGTCGATGAGCCGGGCCGAGGCACGCAATACCTCGCTGCAGCAGGGCCTGTTGACCGAGACCGGAGGCCAGTTCGATTTCGCCATCGAAGGGGACGGATTTTTCATGGTCGAAACTGCGGCGGGCAACCGTCTGACGCGGGCGGGCGCCTTTTCCCCGAGCGCCGATGGCGATCTGGTCACGATGGACGGCCACCGGGTGCTGGATGTGAACGGCGCGCCTGTTTTCATCCCTCCGGATGCTGCCTCAATTGATGTGGGCAGTGACGGCACGCTCAGTATCGAAGGGAAACTTCTGGGGCAGATCGGCGTCTACCGGGTGGTCGACCCCAGCACGCTGGTGCGCGAGGGCAGCACGCATTTCCGCGCCGAGGGTGAGATTGAGCCGGTGGAAAACCCGGTGGTTGTGCACAGGTTCCTCGAAGGATCCAACGTCAACGCCGTTCATCAGGTGACCCGGCTGGTGGAAATCCAACGCGCCTATGAGCTGGGGCAAAGCTTTCTGGAAACCGAAGACGAACGTCTGCGCGGCGCGCTCAAGGCGCTGATGCGCTGATTTGTGAAAAGGAGATTTGAACATGCGGGCTTTGAAAATCGCAGCAACGGGCATGACTGCGCAGCAGATGCGGGTCGAGACGATCTCGAACAATCTGGCGAACACGAACACCACCGGCTACAACGCGCGTCGGGCCGAGTTCGCAGATTTGCATTATCAGCAGATGGCGCGGGCGGGGACGGTGAATGCCAATGACGGCACGGTTCTGCCCACCGGGATTCAGTTGGGTCTGGGCGTGCGTCCGTCGGCCGTCACGGTGCAGCTGGCGCAAGGCGGGTTGTCGGCGACTGGCAATGATCTGGACGTCGCTATCGAAGGGCGCGGCTATCTTGAGGTGACGTTGACCAACGGTCAGTCCGGCTTTACCCGCGATGGTAGTATGAAGCGCTCGGCCGAGGGGCTGATCGTGACGTCGGACGGATACGCAGTAGCGCCCGAGATCACAATTCCCGACGACGCGCACTCGATTTCCATCAACGCCTCGGGCGAGGTCTATGCCTATTTCGACGACGCGCCCGAGGGGCAGCTGTTAGGGGAAATCACGCTGGCCAGTTTTTCGAACGCCAAAGGGCTTGAGGCGATCGGCAGCAACCTGTTCAAGGAAACCGAAGCGTCCGGAGCGCCAGTGGTTGGTACTCCGGGTGAGGACGGGCTTGGCACCTTGCGGCAAGGTTATCTTGAGGACAGCTCGGTCGATGCGATCCGCGAGGTGACCGAACTGATCGAGGCACAGCGCGGATATGAGATGAACGCCCGGGTCATTTCCGCCGTCGATCAGATGATGGGCGCAACGACACAGGTGCGGTGATGCGGTTTCTAATCCTGGTACTGGGGTTGCTGATGCCGGTGTTCGCACTGGCCGATATTGTCGTGCCAACCCGCACCATCCGCGCCAAGGAAATCATCTCGGCCACCGATCTTGAGATCAAGGCACAAAATGTGCCCGGAGCGGTGGCCGACCCCGAATTACTGATCGGGCATGAGGCCCGTGTCGCGCTTTATCCCGGGCGTCCGATCCGCGATGGGGATGTCGGCGCGCCGGCATTGGTGGATCGTAACGATCTGGTCGTCCTGATCTTCGACCGCAATCCGCTGTCGATCACAACAGAAGGTCGCGCGCTGGGGCGCGGGGCCGCCGGGGAGCGCATCCGGGTCATGAACCTGTCCTCCCGTACAACCGTGACTGGTCTTATCCGGCCCGACGGCCAAATCGAGGTGAAATGATGTCAGCTCTTTCGAAATCTCTTTTGCTTACGGTTCTTGCCGTGTCGGCCTGCGGTCGGGTGGATCATCTGGGTAAGCCGCCCAGTTTCACCCCGAATGAGGACTCGCCCGAACATGTCGCCATGTTGTGGCCGGGCCTGCCGTTGCACACGCAACCGCAGCGCAACGTCGACCGGTCCTCGTTGTGGAGTGGTGGCCAGCAATCGCTGCTGGGGGATCAGCGGGCGATCAAGAAGGGTGACATCCTGACGGTTGTGATCGAACTGGACGAGAAAGCCGAGTTCTCGAATGATACGGAACGCTCGCGCTCGGCCTCGGAAAGCCTGGGGATCGTCGGCCTGTTCGGCCTGCCGCAACGCGCGGACAAACACCTGCCGGAAGGCGCATCACTTGCGGATGCGGTCGAGATCGACTCGTCTTCGGAAAGCACGGGCGAAGGATCGGTGAAACGTAAGGAGAAGCTGACCCTGCGGGTGGCCGCCACCGTGGTCGACGTGTTGCCGAACGGAGTGCTGTCGATCTCGGGCTCGCAGGAACTGCGCGTGAATTTCGAACTACGCGAGCTTCTGGTCGCAGGTTATGTGCGGCCGCAGGACATCTCTCGCAAGAATGAGATCACCTATGACAAGATCGCCTCGGCCCGCGTGTCTTATGGTGGGCGAGGACAGATTACCGACGTGCAGCAACCGAGATACGGCCAGCAGATTTTGGATGCCGTGTTGCCGTATTAAGGAGCAATGTGATGAAGAAATTATTGCCCGCCGTTTTTCTGCTGCTCGGTCTTGGAGCCGGTATCGGTGCTGGCGTCATGTTGTCACCTTCGGAAACGAAAGAGATCGCAACGCAGGAAAAGGCGGAAAAACCCAAGGAGAAATCCCCCGAAGCCAAGGATAAAAAGGCGAAAAAAGCCGACGAACCGAGCGACTATGAGTACCTCAAGCTGACCAAGCAGTTTGTAGTTCCGGTTGTTGACTCCGAGCGTATCGAGGCGCTGGTCACCATGTCGCTGAGCCTCGAGATCACCCCCGGCATGACCGAGGCTTTCTACGCGGTCGAGCCAAAGCTGCGCGACGGGTTTCTGCAGGTCATGTTCGACCACGCAAACATGGGCGGTTTCGACGGCGCTTTCACAGAATCCGATAACCTGAAAGTGCTGCGCAAAGCACTGCTTGAGACGGCGCGCCGGGATCTGGGGGATGACGTCTCTCAGGTTCTGATCATGAGTGTCAGTCGTCAGGACGTCTGATCCGGACAGCCCCGTGCCCGGAGACCACTAGACCGACAGTTTCTTGTTCCGCGCGCATTTGCGAGCTTCTTTCCGGGCCGCTGAAAGGTTCGCCACAGCCTGCCGGCGGCCAAATGCCGTGCGCAACGCTGCCATCGCCGCCAGTTTTTGTGCCCGCAGCCGGGCGAGATCCATGTTCAGCTGGCGGCGTGTGGCCGATTCCCATCCATTCCACAGAACGTCCGTGCCGGTGACGCGGTATCCTTCGGCCAAGGCGCTGACCTCGCGGGATTGCTGCACCTGATCATCCAGCCGCGCCAGTTGCTGTTGCACCCTTGCCTCGGCTTCGATCAGCGGGCGCAGGGCGTTGTACTCCTTCTGGAACGCAGCGTCGGTGACTTTTTCAAGGTCTGAAAACTCGTCCTGTCTCATCTGATCTGTCCCTTTGCCCGTTTGCGCATCGCCTCGGCAAACCGGATTGCGGCGGCCACGGGGCGATAGTGTTCTTCGGCGATTTCCTGTCCGATCTCGACGGCTGCATGAAGCGCGCGCGCAGTGGGCGGATCGGAGTGAAGGGGAACTCCGGACTCGGCGGCCCGTGTACGGATCGCGGCGGCCACTTCGTCTACGCCCTTGGCAACGCAGACCGGCGCCGAGTCCGCCGTTCGAGCCCATTTCAACGCCACCGCAAAATGAGTCGGGTTGACGATCACCACATCCGCCGATGGCACATCCGACATCATCTGGTTCGTCGCGATTTCCTGCGCCCGCTGACGGCGTTGCTGTTTCATATGCGGGTCGCCTTCGGCATCTTTGGTTTCGTCCTGAATCTCTTTGCGCGACATCCGGTTTTTGCGCATGTGTTCGGCGTATTGCCACAGGTAGTCCACCACCCCGATCGCCAGAGCCACGGTGATGACAATGAACAAAAAGCGAAACAGCAGGTTCATCATCAGCATCACCGAGGATCGTGCGGGGGCCGCGCTGGCCAACAGGATCTCGCTCAGATTCGCGCGCAGGAATAGGCCCAGGCAGGTGCTGTAGATCGCCAGTTTTAAAAAACTCTTGGCAAACTCGAACAGGCCCCCGCGTCCAAACTTGTTTTTGGCGTTGGACAGGATCGAGATGCGGGACAGCTTCGGTTTCAGTTTGCTGGGCGCAAAGATCAACGCGCGCTGGGCGATCAGGTTCAGCAAAACGGCACTGGCCGGCAAGGCAAACAGGACCGACACGGACAACAAGGCGGTTTTCAGCATCCCACCAACAGGACTGGCCGCCGGGCCGTCGGTCACCAATGGGGCAAGTGTATCAGCCTGATCAATCAGGACGACAAACAGGGTGCCCAAGTTCTGCACGCCGAACTGACCAGCTGCAAACAATGCAATGAGAAATCCGGTGTAGGCAGCCACAACGGACAGGTCGTTGGACTTGGCAACTTCGCCCTTTTCCCGGGCTTTCTGAAGCTTTTGCGGTGTCGGCTCATAAGACTTGTCACTGTCGTCATCTGATCCGCTCATCGTACAACCTCAAGCGGGTTCACCATGTAGGTGAACAGGGCGTCGGACCACACAGACAGGATCAGAGGGGTGCCCGCGAATAGCAGGAACAGCCCCGCAAAGGTGATGGCGGGGGCACCGACAAAGGCCACCATCAGCTGCGGCATCGCTCGGTTGATGACGCCCAGCGCCAGGTTGTAGATCAATGAGGCCATGACAAACGGCATGGCCAGCTCAAAGGCCATGCCGAAACTGCGCGCGATCTGCTGCACGCCCCATTGCGACAGGTCAGGCGCCATCGGGGCCGTACCCGTCGGAAATAGGGTGTAGCTGTGGATCAGAAACTCAGCGACGCGTATGTGCAGGCCCAAAAGCACCGCCAGGGTCAAGCCCGCCAAGGTCAGCAGGTATCCCATCGCAGGGACCGGGTCGGCTGCGGCCCCGCCCAGAATTTGAGACAGCGAAGTCGCCTGCGCCGCGATCGACCCGGCCGTTTGCAGGGCCAGTACGAACATGCGCAGGCCCAGGCCCAATACCACGCCGATCAGAGCCTCAACCACAATCATCCGCGCCATTGGAAACAGGTCGGTTGCCGTGCCCGCAACCTGCACTGCAGGCGCCACGATCAGCGTAAACGCCACTGCGATCCCAAGTTTGACGCGGGTCGGGATGCTGCGCTCTCCGAAAGCCGGCAGCAATGAGACCATGGCGGAGACACGCAGGAAAATGGCAAACAGGTGCCACAGACCCTCGCCCAACTGGGGCAGAAGCTCTGGCGGCAGCGCGATCACGCGGGCACCGTTCCGACCAGCGCAGGGCGTGCCTCGAGCCCGATTTCCTCGAAGGACAGGACCGGGTTGGCGATACCGCGCGCGTGCATGATGGTGCGCAGCAGCCTGCGCCGCCGGGTCGAGGTCACCACCGCCGGAAACACCCCGTGATCGGCAGACTGCGCGACACTGTTGACCACGCCATCGGCCAGCTTGTTAAACAGGTTCGGCGGCAATGCGACGTCCAGACCGGCATTCGGCGCGTCGATCTGATAGGTGGCGAAGGTGTCTTCCCATTCCGGCGCCAGCTGGATCAGGGGGATTGAGCCATCTTCGCGTTTCATCTCGGCCACCAACTGGAACCCCAGCCGTTGCCTGACCAACTCGCAGATACCTTGGGGCTGGGTTGTGGTCAGGCGCGCCTCGGCCACGCTTTCCAGGATCAGGGCCATATTGCGGATTGAAACGCGCTCGTCCAGCAACAGCCGCAGAACTGCGTGCAAAGTGTCGATCGGTACCTTGTCGGGGATCAGCTCGTCCAGCAATTTGCGGTTGGCCTCGGCGCGAACCGTATCGCTGAGCCGCGTCATCTCGGACAACAGGCGGCGCAGGGATTTCAAGGTCAGCAGGCGCGAGAAGTTCTGTTTGATGATCTCCAGTAGGTGGGTCGCCAGAATCTCGGGCGGAGAGACAATAGTTGCCCCGCTCATCGCTGCAGCCTCCTGATCCTTGGGTAGGATCCAGCGGGCCGGGGCACCATAGACCGGCTCGGTCACGTCATTGCCTTCGGGCAGCATATCGCGATCTTCCTGCACCAGTGCCAGCACCAGATCAGGGTTCAACACGCCACGCGCCTGCTCGACCCCCTGCACCTTGACCACATAGGTGCCCATAGGCAGATCCGCGCGGTCGGTCAGGCGGATATCGGGCAGGATCAACCCGAAACTTGAGGCGACATAGGTCCGCATATTGGCGATCCGCGCGTCCAGACCGGTGCCGGGGTTCAGGACCATGCTTACCAGATCAGGGGCAAACTCCAGATGCACGTCGTCCAGATCCAGAATGTCGCCGATGGCCTGCGAGATCGGCGTTTCATCCCGCGGCGCGGGGTCCATCGCAGCCTCTTCCCCGGCCTTTTGTTTGCGGTGCACGTTGAAGGCGGCGTAGCCCAGCACGCCCGCGCCCAGAATGAACGGCAGAAAGGGCAGGCCGGGCACCAGAGCAAACAGCACCATCAGGATCGCAACCGTTCCCAGCGCCGCCGGGTGTTTTCCCAACTGCGAGAAAATCGCGTTGTCGGTAGCCCCTTGGGTGCCGCCGCGCGCCAGCAGCAGGGCGGAAGCGATGGAAATGATCACTGCCGGGATTTGCGACACCAGCCCATCGCCAACGGTCAGGATGGCATAGGTCTCGAATGCCGAAGAGATCGGCATCCCGTGCACGATCACGCCCATGATCAGACCCATGACAAGGTTCAGCAGGGTGATTAGAAGCCCGGCCACCGCATCGCCCTTGACGAATTTCGATGCGCCATCGAGCGAACCGAAAAAGGTCGTCTCCTGCTGTTCGCGCTCGCGCCGTTCCTTGGCTTGCTGGTGGTCGATGGCGCCTGCCGACATGTCGCTGTCGATGGCCAGTTGCTTGCCGGGCATACCGTCCAAGGCGAACCGCGCGCCAACCTCGGCCATGCGGGCGGCCCCTTTGGTGATGACCATGAAGTTCACGATCAGCAGCACGCCGAACACCACGAGCCCCAGAAAGATACTGCCGCTCATGACGAAATCGGCAAACCCTTCAATCACGTCCCCGGCAGCGTTGGGTCCGGTGTGACCCTGACCAATGATTAGTTTGGTCGAGGATACGTTCAGCGACAGCCGCAGCATCAGCGAGGCCAGCAGGATCGTCGGGAAAGACGAAAAATCCAGCGGCCGTTCGATGAATAGCGTCAGGGTAAAAATCAGGATCGCCAGCGCGAAGGACGCCGCCAGCCCCACATCCAGCACCCAGGCGGGCATTGGCAGGATCATCATCACGATGACCGTCATCAGCGCCAGCGCGAGCAGAACGGTAGGGGAGAACAGGGAACGGGCGTCGATCTTTGGCACGCGGGTCTCCTAGTTGAACGAAATAAATGCGGTAGCGGTGCCGGAGGGTGGGACCAGCGACCCCAAAACGCTGCCGGATTGCGGCAGGTTGACCGGGAACAGTGGGGTCGCGTCGGTGGTGAACGGGTCACGTGCCACCCTTTCCGGGGTGACGGGCAGGGTCCGGTCCAGTTGCGCCAGTACGATCAGGAATCGGTCGGAATAGGCGTTTGCCAGCGACGGTGTGCGCGAATGATAGGCTCCGACAGCGGCGGGCCATGAGCCCAGTTCGGCATAAAGGTCTTTCAGGAATCGGGCTGCGTAGGTGGCGTTTTCATCCGGGTCGAACATGGCGTCGATCGACCGGAACGCTTTGCCATGCCAGCGGTAATTGATCTGAAAGCAGCCGATGTCAAAGCTGCGCTTGCCTGCCTTGAAGATGCTGAAAACGTAGGACTTGGCCTCAGATTCTGAGGTGAACCAGAACCCCTGCCCTTCGACATTGATGGTCCAGGGCCAGGGCTCCAGACGCTCGTTCCGCAGGCGCCCGGTTTCCACCCGTGCAATTGCGCGCAGAACGTTCAGCGGTATGCCTTCAGACTGCGCGGCCCGTCGCGCGGCTGAGTCGCAAACCCCAGCCACGCGGGCATCGGGCATGGCAAAACCCTGTTGCGTCACGCAGAGCGCAAGAAAACTCAGGCCAAGGATCAAACGATGGGGCATTCTGCCGGTCCGGGATTCTGATCAGTCCCGGCCAAGCTAGACCCGCTCCTGTTTACAGAGGGTTATCAGCCACCTATTTTCGGTCGATCCGGCGACCGAAGACAACGCTGGTATTGGTACGCAGAACTCCGGGTATCTTGGCCAGGTCATCGACCAGGATGTCCAGATCCTCGATCCTTGGGGCCTCGGCCGATAGCAGGAGGTCGAACTCGCCATTGATCGACAGGCAAAGCTTGACCTCGGGATAGGCCTCGAGCCTTTTGATGATGCGCGTTGTCTCCTTTTGCTGCACTTCCAGCAGCACGACAACCTGAACGCGGGGGGCATCCTCGGAGCTGTTCAGGATCACCGAGTATCCGGCAATCACACCGCTTTCTTCCATCCGGCGAATACGCTCATGCACGGTGGTCCGGGCCACGCCCAGTTTCGCGGCGACTTTCGAGGTCGTTTCGCGGGCGTTGTGTTGCAATGCGGCGATGATGCGGCGGTCTAGCTGATCCATGATCCCCAAGGTGTAATGCACAGGAGCCGGGGGGCTCAAGGCGTGTCAGCGCGTTCTTTTGACATAGCTTTCCGGCCAGGACGCGGCCAGATCAGGGTAACAGCCACAAGTCCCGGCGATGCGATCAGAGCCATGCAGACAAGTGTGATAGCGGCACTGAATGTCGTCATCATCCAGCCCGCGAACGGATACAGCACCAACCAACAGGCGTGGGACAGCGTGAACTGGGCGGCGAACACTGCCGGTCTGTCCTCGGAGCTGGCGGAGCGGGTCAGAAGACGGCCCGAAGGGGTCAGCGTTGCGGAATAACCGAAACCGACACAGGCCCAAAGCACCGTCAGTACGGGCAGCGAGACCTCGGTGAAGGCAAAAAAACCTGCAGCTATTCCCATGGCGAAGGTCCCGAATGTGGCTCCGGTCAGCATGATGCTGCGGTCTTCGTAGGTGTTCAGCGCCTTGGGCAGGACGAACGCGGCCAGCATCGAGCCGCCGCCAAACCCGGCCAGCGCAATGGCCACCGCGCTTTCGGACAAGCCCAAATCGGCGCGGACGAGTACCACGGTGTTGACGATGATCATCGCGCTGAGCGCTGCCGCTGTCCATGTCAGGGCCAGCAACCCGCGCAGACGGGGCGTGTTCAGATAAAGGCGTATGCCATGTGTTGTGCGGTCATAGATTCCCCGGCGTTGCGTTGGTTTGGGGGAAGGCAGGGCGACCGAAACCACAAGAAGGGCCGAGGCGATGAATCCCATACCGGTTCCCCAGAACAGGCTGTCAAAGCTGACGACCAGCAGCAGCGCGGCGGCCAGCGCCGGGCTCAGAAGGCTTTCCAGATCATAGGCAAGCCGCGACAGGGACAGGGCCTTGGTATAATCCTGTTCATCGGTCAGCACGTCCGGAATGGTGGCCTGAAAGGCAGGGGTGAATCCGGCCGATGCTGATTGCAGAAGGAAGATCAGCACATAGACCTGCCAGATCTCGGTCACAAAGGGCAAACAGATCGCAACCAGCGCGCGTATCAGATCCAGCGCCACCAGCAACCGGCGGCGATCCAGCCGTTCGGCAAAGGCCGCCGCGATGGGGGCGATGGTCACATAGGCGACCATCTTGATCGTCAATGCCGTGCCCAGAACCATACCCGCCGCGTCTCCGGCCAGATCATAAGCCAGCAGGCCCAGCGCCACCGTCGCCAGTCCGGTGCCGGTGAGAGCAACCAGTTGGGCCGCCAGCAGGTGACGATACGTTTGATTTCGCAGAACACTCAGCATCAGCCGGTTGGACCTTTTGATAGTTTGGGCCCGCCCCGGAGCCCCATGTGACCCGAAGTGTTGCGCCCGAATCCATTTTCCCGTCAATACCTTCGGGGTCAAGAAATCCGCGCAACTTGGCCGCATTCTATTGATAGCGTTGAGTTCGGGGATCAAACCTCCTATCTCGGGAGCAATACCGGACAAAGGAAGACCCGCGTGGCAAACCATCTCTATAAAAACGACCTGCCAGACGGGTTGGACTTGGGCCCTGTTGTGGCTATTGATTGCGAAACCATGGGGCTGAACCCGCATCGCGACCGCCTCTGCGTGATCCAGATGTCAGGCGGCGACGGCAACAGCCATATCGTGCAGGTTGAAAAGGGTCAGGCGCAGGCGCCGAATCTGTGCGCCATGCTGGAAAACCCCGATGTGCTGAAGCTGTTCCATTTCGGCCGGTTTGACATTGCCGCAATGTACCACACCTTTGGCGCATTGGCCGCGCCGGTTTATTGCACCAAGATCGCCAGCCGCTTGGTACGCACCTATACCGACCGCCACGGTCTAAAAAACCTGTGCCAAGAGCTGATCGGGGTCGATATATCGAAGCAGCAGCAGATGAGCGACTGGGGCGCCGAGACCCTGACCGACGCACAGCTGGACTATGCCGCTTCGGACGTACTGTACCTGCACCAATTGCGCGAAGCGCTGGATGGGCGTCTGGCCCGCGAAGGTCGCACTGAAATGGCGCAGGCGTGTTTTGACTTCCTGCCGACGCGTGCGAAACTCGACCTCGCAGGCTGGCCCGAAACGGATATTTTTGCGCACTCATGACCGATATCGAAGCATTCCTGAGAACCGCCCGGCAGGTCGTCACCGACGAGGCCCGCGCGCTGGACGTTCTGGCAGACAGTCTGGACGAGCACTTTGCCGAGGCCGTGCAACTGATCCTGCAGGCCCCGGGACGGATTATCATCAGTGGCATCGGCAAGTCTGGCCATATCGGCCACAAGATTGCCGCGACCCTGGCCAGCACCGGCACACCTGCCTATTTCGTGCACCCGGCTGAGGCCAGCCATGGCGATCTGGGGATGGTGTCGAAAGGCGATGTGGTTCTGGCGATATCGAATTCGGGCGAGGCACCGGAACTGGTGAACCTTCTGGCCTTTACCCGCCGTTTCGGTATCCCGCTGATCGGATTGTCCAGCAAGCCGGAAAGCACGCTGATGAAGCAAGCGGATGTGCATCTGCTGATCCCATCGCTGGGTGAAGCCTGCGGGTTTGGCATGGTGCCCTCGATTTCGACCACGCTGACACTGGCAATGGGCGACGCGCTTGCGATTGCCCTTATGAAGTATCGCGATTTCAAACCCGAGGATTTCCGCGCCTTCCATCCCGGCGGCAAACTGGGGGCGCAGCTTTCCACCGTGCGAGACCTGATGCACGCCGATCTGCCCGTGGTATCCGCCGGTACCCCCATGAGCGAGGCGCTGCTGGTCATGAGTCAGAAGAGCTTTGGCGTCGTCGGTGTGACTGATGAGGCGGGCCGCCTGATGGGGATCGTCACCGATGGCGACTTGCGCCGGAACATGGAAGGGTTGTTGAACAAGACCACCGACGAGGTCATGACCCGCAACCCGCTGACCATCGCGCCCAACGCCATGGCGGAAGAGGCTGTGGCGATCATGAACGACCGCAAGATCACGTCGCTGTTCGTGGTCGACCCCGAAACGCAGGGCCCGGCGCAGGGGCTGCTGCATATACATGACTGCCTGCGCGTCGGTCTGGGCTAGGTGGAGGGTCGCACGGTGGACGGACATTCACGCATGGTTCAGTTCTTCAAGGTGGTGCTGCCTTTGGTAGCCATCCTGATGCTGTCCACCGTTTTCCTTCTGTCGCGCAGTATCGAAACCAATGTCAGTGTCCCGTTTACTCAGCAGGACATTGATGAACGGTTAGCCGATCAGGTGGTGACGCAGCCGAATTATCGCGGCACCACCCGCAAGGGCGAAGAGGTTCAGATCGAGGCGATCCGGGCAACGCAGGGAAGGGAAGGCTCAATTCCGACCGCAGCCGAGTTCCGTGGTCGCATGAACCTGTCCAGTGGCGGCGTTATTACGCTGGATTCCAACTCGGGCATGATCCGGCCCGACAAGAACACGGCCACCTTTGTCGGTGATGTCGTCATCACTTCGACCGACGGCACGGAAATCACGACCGACCTGCTGAACACTTCACTGGACGAGATCCGGGGTGACGCGCCAGGGCAGGTCAACGGAACCGGGATTATCGGTAATTTCACTGCGGGAAGCATGACTTTTGGTACCGAAAAAACCGACGGACCAGTGCATATTCTTTTTACAGATGGCGTGAAGCTGGTATACGAGCCTGAAAAAGCAGAAAGATAACCGGTGTTCGATTTACGATTTGCCCCACTTTGCCTCTTATTGACGCTTGGCGCCTTTTCAGCGGCGGCGCAGGAGACACAGGTTGCGTTTGGCGCGACCCAGGCCGATCCGAGCCTGCCGGTTGAGGTGACTTCGGAAAAGCTGAATGTCAATCAAGAGGATGGATCGGCCGAGTTTCTGGGCAATGTGATCGTCATTCAGGGCGAAATGCGCCTGACCGCTGAACGGGTGCTGGTGATTTACAATCAGGATCGCTCGGGCATCGAGCGGATGGAAGCGACCGAGGATGTGGTTCTGGTCAGCCCGCCCGACGCGGCCGAGGGCGACTGGGCCGAATACACCATCGATTCCGGTGTAATCGTGATGAAGGGCAACGTGCTTTTGAACCAAGGCCCCAGCACCATTAGCGGTGATCAGATGAATGCCGACCTGACCGCAGGTACCGCGACGATGACCGGCAACGTCAAAACCATCCTGCAACAGGGCAACAACTGATGGCGCGCCCCGAACTGACCGTGGCCGAGGGCAATTCCGGTCTCAGGATCGAAAGGCTGCGGAAATCCTACCGCAAGAAAACGGTGATCCGGGATGTGTCGATGACGCTGGGCCGGTCCGAAGTTGTGGCGCTGCTGGGTCCGAACGGGTCGGGCAAGACGACCACATTCTACTCGGTCGCCGGGCTTGTCTTCCCCGAAGCTGGAACGGTCACGATCGACGGGCAGGTGGTGACAACATTGCCGATGTATCGCCGTGCGCGTTTGGGTATCGGCTATCTGCCGCAGGAGATGTCGATCTTTCGCGGCATGAGCGTCGAGGACAACATCGCCGCCGTTCTGGATATTACGGTGCGTCACGCCCATCGTCGCAAGGAACGGCTGGAAGAGCTGTTGTCGGATTTTTCGATTGAACACCTGCGTCGGGCGCCAGCCCTGGCCCTGTCGGGGGGTGAGCGCCGCCGCGTCGAGATTGCCCGCTGTCTGGCTGCAGATCCGAAATATCTACTTTTGGATGAACCTTTTGCGGGTGTTGATCCGATCAGCGTCGGCGATATCCGCCACCTTGTCGCGGATCTGAAAAAGCGGGGCATCGGCGTCCTGATCACCGACCATAACGTGCGGGAAACGCTGGATATTGTGGACCGGGCCTATATCCTGCATGACGGGCAGGTGTTGATGTCCGGAACTCCGGACGAAGTGGTCGAAAACGAGAACGTCCGCCGTGTCTATCTGGGCGAAAATTTCCGGATTTCATGAGCTTGCGCAGGAATGCGCCGAATGCATGACGGAAATCACGTATATACACGTCTGTTTTGATTGACTCTTCCGCCGTCTCTTGCCTCAATTGGGTCATGGCATTTCTTCGGTTCCCGTCTGGATCAGGATGCCCCTTCATCGAAGGGGAAACGGTGCGGCTACCGCAGGAAATGTCTCTACCCCCCACCCGATAAAAAACAAGCGCGTCGCGTTACGTGACGTCAGAATGGGTGTGAATTGTGAAGGAGATCACATGCGTTACCAAATCAGCGGAAAACAGATCGACATCGGCGAAGCACTTCAGACCCATGTGCAGACCGAACTGGGCGAGGTCGTGGGCAAATATGCCCAGCGTCCGACCGATGCCAATGTCGTCTTTTCCCGTTCTGCGCATGAATATGTATGCGAAACCACCGTACATCTTTCCACTGGCCTGACGGCGCAGGCCAAGGCCCACGCAACCGAAATCTACGCAGCGTTTGAGGGCTGCTGCGACAAGATGGAAACCCAATTGCGCCGCTACAAACGCCGTCTCAAGGATCACCACAAGGATCGGTCCGAGCCGGTTGAACTCTTTGGCGCTTCCTCATATATCCTCGCCTCTGACGAGTCGGAGTCTGCAGCGGAACCGGATTCTCTGCAGCCGATGATCGTGGCTGAGATGGAAACCAAGATCCCATCGCTGAGTGTTGGTGAAGCCGTTATGCAGATGGAACTGGCCGGCGCCCCGGTGCTGGTGTTCCGGAATGAAAACAAGGACGGATTGAATGTCGTGTACCGCCGGGATGACGGCAACATCGGCTGGATCGATCCGTAACAGGCAAGAATAGCAAAGGCACGCCCCTGCGACCTGCGGGGGCCTCGCCATGGAGCGTAATCATGGAGCTTTCGAGCATACTGAAGCCCGAAGCAGTGCGTGTATTGTCCGCCGCATCCAGCAAGAAACGGCTGTTTCAGGAAATTGCCGATGTGGCCGAGGCGACATTGGGTCTTGGGGCCCAGATCGTTGTTGACGGTCTACTGGAGCGGGAAAGCCTGGGGCCCACCGGTGTGGGCCATGGCGTGGCGCTGCCGCACGCCCGAATGGCCGAGCTTGAGGCTGTTGCCGGCGTCTTCGTAATGCTGGAAAAACCAATCGATTTTGGCTCGGTCGACCGTCAACCGGTTGATATCGCCTTTGCGCTGTTCGCGCCGGAAGAAGCCGGGGTGGATCACCTGAAGGCGCTGGCGCTGGTGTCACGAACCCTGCGCGACACCTCGGTATGCACGAAATTGCGGGCCAATCCTGATCCGGTCAAACTGTATGCCATTCTGACCGAAGCGCAGTCCATGCAAGCGGCCTAAGTCTCTGTGGGCAAGAAATAGGCCCTTGGTTCTCCGTGACGCATTTCGTGCGGTGGGAATTTGACAAGGTGCTCCGTATCGAAGGGGCGTAGGCTGCCAGCCTTAGGGAAAGATACTTACCGGAGGAGTCGGGTAAGACTTTCGCTCACTTGATCATCGACAGAATAGCAACCCGCAGAAACCTGTCGGGCGCTGTTGTTCGCGATGTCGGCTGTGCGCAACGACGCTGCCCTTCGCTGCACCACGCACAAAGGCCTGCTTCATCCCGTATGCTTTTGTTACAGGTCGAATATGGATCGGCCATGAAACAAACTCATATGTCAGTATCGGCTTGTTCAGCCTTGCCAAGTTTTTTGTGTGGAACATTCGGCGTAGATGCCAACGCCCACTTCAACTAGAAGATCACTTCCACGAACGGCGCAGCGCTGGTTAGCCTCCGCGAGGTGGTTCTTCGACGGTTCAGCCGCCCCGGCCGATGACAAGGAACCAGTCGAAGACCAGTACAGTGGCAAGCGGCGGGAGCTGACTTGCCCAGATTGTTCGATTCAGCGCATCCTGACAGTATTATGTCTCAAGGGTCTGACAACGTTGAACGGCATCTCGAGCGTATCCGAACGCTGACACAGGCAGCGCGTGGTATCTGGTTCAAATATCTCAGTGTCCTCACCTTGGTCGGCATTTCGCTTCTTGGCCTCGACGACGCCAATTTCTTTGCGCTTGACCGAAACGTCGATCTACCGATTGTCGGTGTCGCTTTGCCCGTGATCCCCTTTCTGTTCTTTGGTTCGGCGCTGGTCACGATGACTTATGCCTACATGCACATTACGCCGGAGCAGTTGTAGGCAGCGCTGGGTCAGGTGCGGACGCAGATCGACGGTGAGCCACTGACGACCCGCGTGCCGCCTTGGTTGGTGGTCGGCGCGGCGCTTTTAGTGCGTCGACGGCTTCGCCGCGAGGAGCTTTCGCCCGCAGGGGTGGGAATGCTGGGCAGGGTGGGAATGGTGGCGGCCTGCCTTACATTTACTGTGTCGCTGGTGCGGACGCAGTGGGATCCGTTCGATCCTAAAGTTACCCGGTATCCCGATGACCCGACGGCCATACAGCGGGTCGGGAATTGGTTTCGACCTGCTGTGGCCGATTTGTCGGGTGTCCGGCTGACGACAATGAGGACGGCCTGGCGACGTCACGACAAGGCGCTCAGAAAATTCCGGCGGGACTGGTGCGCTGACGTGCCCGATCCCGGTTGCCTTGGGCAAGGCTTGGAGAATGAAGAGCTGAACGGAGCCTTCGACGCCGCACGTGCGCAGGAGATTGCGGTAATGACGAAGCCCGAGCTAAGCGGACGGCATATGGATCATGCCAACTTTGTCACCGCGTTCCTGCCCGGACTGATAATTCGAGATTTGGAACGCCGCAGCGGTTTCCCTGAGGGCAGTCTCCATAAGGTCGATGATAAACGCCTCGGTCACCTTCTGCGCATCCGTTGCTGGGTCGAAGCGCCCGGCAAACATGCCGTTGTTTTTGAGCTGCTCCCGCGCCTCGCGGTATTCCCTCACTTTGCCGAACTTCTCCGGCTTACCCCAGACATCAGATTGTGCGTTGGTCGGACCAGTCATGCGGATCGATCTGGTAAGCAAATACGCGAGAGACACGGCGGTGATTCCTGTCGGCGCCGGCGAGTTTGCAGGCACCCGGCCCATGCATTTCAACGAGATTAAAATGTTCCGGCGTCAGGTCCGGTCACCTTTTGTCGTATCTGGACTTGTGTGTGCCACGATCGGTTGGCGGCTGTCCGATGTTCGAACGGTTCGGGCTTCCCGCACGAGTTGATGCGTTGTTGTCCCGCGCTCGGTTAGAGCTGCGAAGGCTTGATGTTGAATGTTGCCATGCCTGCCATCAAAACCTCGGATATCCGCGGTTCTGCTTTGAGCCGTTTTCCGACCAAAAACCAGAAGAGCCATATAGGTTGAAGTCTATACGGACATTTGCCCGCGATCTCCGCCCTGTTCGAAGGTAAAGCTCGTGATCAAAGGATATTGGTTGTATTCCTGAGAACAGAAAAAGAAATGTCTGAGATTTTGGGTTTTCTTCGTTCAAGCGGGTAGGTCTCAAATCCGAGAAAAAAATTTCTCGGATGTCCGGTATCTGTCTCCGCCTTTGACTACCGCGATTTTTGGAACAAAAGAAAATTCCTGCCGCGCGTCGAGCGACAGGGTTGTGTCTTCCAGACTCCCACCGCAGGGACTGCGTCAGGTTCTCCGGGGGTTTTTGTGTTTTCGGATGGTGCTGCGGTTACCCGCCCGCGCCCATTTCCAGTGTCCACCAGATTTTACCGCCACCCTCCTGATGCCAGGCAAAGCCCATCTGCGAAGCCTTGGGGTCCATGATCACCGAACGCGGGCCGGGTTCCTGCATCCAGGCGGCCAGAGTTTCGGTCTCGGTTTCATAGGTTTCGGAAATCGCTTCGCCGAGGAAAGTGCCGTAATAGCCGACGCGCTGAGCCCGATCGATCGGCGATGAGCCATCCGACCCAAAGTGCCAGGGGCGGTTCTGGCGCGCCATGTCCTTGGCATGCGTGGCCGCAGCGGCGTTTAGTTGCGAATTCAGCTGCACCGCCTGCAACCCCTGTGCCTGGCGCAGCGCGTTGACCGAATCAAGCATGCGGAACTGCAGCTTTTCGGGGTTGCCCCGAATTTTGTAGACCGTCGGCAGCGGCCGCCCGTCAGATCCATATGTCGGAGTGCTGCCGGGGGTACATGCGGACAGCGCGACAAAGCAGGCAATTAGTAAAGAAAGGATACGCGTCATGATCGACCTGATGATTAGTTTAAACTAGGGCATAGCGCGACAGACCGCCTTGGGCAAACGCGCAATAGCCCAGTTCCGCATGATTCTGCCGGTTTGATTTGCGACTGAAGCATTCTGGCCATAAAATAAGCCTGAAATTCAGACTGGCCTTAGAAAAGGACCGCCCGCCATGGTCAAAAAAATCAATTTCGCGCCTTCCCGCCGGGAATTTCTGGCCGGAGCGTCAGCTCTGCTGGCCTCGCCTGCGGTTGCCCAGTACATTCCCGGCGACCCGCTGCGCCCTGCACCCGAACCGGAACCAGATGTGCGCCGCAATATCTCGGGGTTCCGTGCCTTGGACTGGCAGCCCTATTTTTCGAACACAAACAACGGGGCCATTCTGGTCGATACCGTATCGCGCGCCCTGCACTATTGGTCCGATGATCAGCGGGTGTACAAATTATATCCATCTTCGGTGCCTTTGACCGAAGAGCTGACCCGCCGTGGCCGTACCAGTGTGGTTCGCAAGGTCGAAGGGCCCAGCTGGTCACCGACGCCGTCGATGAAAAAGCGCAACCCGGAATGGCCGGACTATATCCCGCCGGGACCGGATAACCCGTTGGGAACACACGCTTTGTATCTGGGTTGGAAATACTATCGCATCCATGGCACCCACGATACGCGCAAAATCGGGCGCCGCTCGTCAAACGGCTGCATCGGCCTTTTCAATGAGGATATCGCGGAATTGTTCTCGATGGCGCAGGTCGGCACGCAAGTGTTGCTTATTTGACGACATTTTCGCGCACGAACCCGCTTGCGGCGCAAGTTGCAATTGCATTCCAGTTGGATAGCTGATTAGAAAAAACCTACGAGGTAAGTCTTGGATGTGCGGTTTCGCTATTTGGAACCGTGCAAATTCTGGAGGTTAATATGAAGAAACTCGTTCTCGCCGCTGCACTGACCGCTGCTGCTTCGACCGCTTATGCCGGTAACCTGGAAGAGCCGGTTGTTGAAGCGCCGGTTGTTGTTGAGGAGACTCAAGGTTCGTCGCAGGGCATCATCCTGCCGCTGATCCTGCTGGTCGTAGTTGCCGCAGCTGTTGCAGCAAGCTAATTCGACAGAACTATCTAGAGAAAAGGCGGTGGAGCAATCCACCGCCTTTTTTCATGCCAGTTTGATTGGGTCTGATTGAAGGGGCCGATCAGTCCAGCCAGCCCTTCAGATTGTCTTCGATCACCTTGCCCAAAGCCGTGATGTGCGAATCATCGTCATTGAGGCAAGGGATATAAGTGAAACTCTCGCCGCCTGCTTCCTCGAAGCTTTCCTTGATCTCTTCGTTGATCTCTTCCAGCGTTTCGATGCAATCGGCAGAAAACGCCGGGGCGATCACCGCGATGTTCTTTTTACCCTGCTTTGCCAGCTCGGCCACGTGGTCAACCGTATAGGGCTTTAGCCATTCCTCGGGGCCGAATCGGGACTGGAAGGTTGAGACAAGCTGATTGTCCGACCAGCCTAGCCGCTCTTTCAGCAACCGCGAGGTTTTAGCGCATTGGCAGTGATAAGGGTCACCCTGCTGCAGATAGCGCTCCGGCATTCCGTGGTACGAGACGACCAGAATGTCCGGCTTTGTCTCCATCGCCGCAAAGGTCTTTTCCACCGATCCGGCCAAAGCGTCGATATAAGCCGGCTCATCAAAATAGGCCGGCACGGTGCGGGTGGCCGGTTGCCAGACTTCCTCCATCAGTGCGCGGAAGAACTGGTCGTTGGCGGTGGCCGTCGTCGCGCCCGCGTATTGCGGATAAAGCGGGAAGAACAGGATACGGTCGCAACCTGCGGCCACCATCTTTCGTACTTTGGACTTGGTCGAGGGGTTACCGTAACGCATGCAGAAATCGACCATGACCTTGTCGCCATAACGGGCCTGCATCGCATCGCGCAGCTTGGCGGTCTGATCCTTGGTGATCGTCATCAGCGGGCTTTCGCCCTTGTCGTGGTTCCAGATCGACTTGTAAGCCTCGCCCGAGCTGAAGGGGCGCTTGGTCAGGATGATACCCTGAAGGATCGGCTGCCACTTCCATTTCGGATAGTCGATGACGCGCTGATCCGACAGAAACTCGTTCAGATAGCGACGCATCGGCCAATAGCTGTAATCGTCCGGCGTGCCCAGATTGGCCAGCAGAATGCCGACGCGGCCCATCTTGACCTTGGGGTGGTCTTCGGGGGCATGGGATGGGCGAGTGGCGTCAAACATGTCGAGCTTCCTGAGATTTCTCTGTGCCAAGCTGAGATAACCGGAAAAACCCGGTCGTCAATCGGGCAGTTTGCCTTCTTTTGCACCCAGAGCATCGGCAAGACGTGCTTTGGCCGATCCCGGGCGTAGGGGTTTCTGTTGGCTTTCGTCGGGTGACCAGCCGGTCAGGCAGATCAGCTCGAACGTGGCGGCCAGACGGCCCTGAGGGGTGGTGAAGTGGTCGGCATAGATCTGCTGCGCCCGGGCAAAGACCTGCCGTCTTGTGGGGTGTCTTACGCGGCCAGACAGGCTGTTGGTCTCTCCCATCGCCCGAAGATCGCGCATCAGGTGGGTCAGGTCGCGGTATTCCGCCGTCAGACGCGCGGTGTCGGCCACCGGCAGCGCAAGGCCTGCTCGTTGCAGCAAACCGCCCAGATCGCGCAGTTCGGCCATCGGTGCGATGCGCGGGCTGAGACCTCCGGAGACTTCGATCTCGGCCTGCCCAAGGGCGGCGCGCAGTTCGTGCAGGGTTTCACCACCCAGGCAGACCACCAGCAGCAGCCCGTCAGGTCGCAAGGCGCGGTGGCACTGGATCAACTGGCCCACTGGGTCATTCGCCCAATGCAGCGCCATAGCGTGAATCACCAGATCATGTGCCCCAGGGGTGAGAGCCAGAACTTCGTCATCCGCGATGATCAGTGCCCCAGGCAGCTCATCCTGCCAAATCTGCGCAAACGGCGTCACCACTGCGGGTGCCGTAAAGGTTTTGTTAACCATAGAGAGCCGATCCTGCATCTCGTCCACGGCAGCATGGTGCAGAAACAACGCGTCATCCAGCGCGCGGGCGCGGTGCCGGGTCAGGGCCGGGCGGTCGAACAGAGAGGGTGCGTTGGAGTCAGGCAGCTTCATAAGGCGCAATTACCGCATGTGGCAGCGGATTCAAACCGGTGTTCAGCTGATCTATCCGCCGCGCTGTCTGGGATGCGGCGAGTTGACCGAAGCGGATTTCGGCCTGTGTGGCCAATGCTGGCGCGACACACCATTTATCGGCGGGGTGGTGTGCGAAAGCTGCGGCGTGCCGCTGCCGGGCGAGGCGGACGGTCACCGGATCGAATGTGACGACTGCATGAAAACGCCACGCCCGTGGCAGGATGGGCGTGCGGCGCTATTGTACGACGGCAAGGCGCGGTCCTTGATTCTAGCACTGAAACACGGGGACAGGCCGGAACTGGCGAAGCCGGCGGCCCGCTGGATGGCGCAGGCCGGGCGGAGTTTGTTTCGCGACGACATGCTGATCGCACCGGTGCCCCTGCATTGGTCGCGGCTGTTGAAACGGCGCTATAACCAGTCGGCCCTGCTGGCGCAGAATTTGGGGCATCAGACAGGGTTGGATGTCTGCCCGGACTTGCTGGTGCGACGGGTGCGGACTCCGGTGTTGGATGGCAAAAACGCTGCCGAACGGGCTAAAACGCTGTCGGACGCCATTGTGGCGCACCCCAAACGGGGTCAACGGATGCAGGGGCGGGATGTGCTGCTGGTGGATGACGTCATGACCTCGGGCGCAACGCTGGCCGCCTGCGCGCGCGTTTGTCTTGCCGCCGGGGCAAATCATATTTTCGTGTTGGCTCTGGCGCGCGTTGCCAAGGATGCCTAATTCGCTCAGGATTGTGCGAAACCCGAAGGGACGGAATATGAAGCCGGTTGAACTCTACACCTCGCCGCTATGCGGTTATTGCCACGCGGCCAAGCGGTTGCTGAAACAGAAAGGCGTCGAATTCAAAGAGATCGACGTCTTGCTGCACCCCAAACGCAAGCCCGAGATGATTCAGCGCGCGGGCGGCAAACGGACCGTACCGCAGATATTCATTGGGACCGAGCATGTGGGCGGCTGCGATGATCTGTATGAGCTGGAGCGTCAGGGCAAGCTGGATCGTCTGCTGGCGGCCTGATGAAAACCGCGCTGCTGCAACTCACCTCGTCGGATGATCCGGCCGAAAACCTGGCAACCGTCCGCGCCATGATGGTCGAGGCCGCCGGGCAGGGTGCGCGGTTCATCCTGACGCCCGAGGTGACGAACTGCGTATCCACCAGCACGACACGTCAGCGTGAGGTTTTGCAGCATGAAGAAGATGACCTGACGCTGGCGGGCCTGCGGGATCAGGCCGCTGCGCTGGGCGTCTGGTTGCTGATTGGCTCATTGGGGATCAAGACCCGCGATTCTGAAGGGCGATTCGCCAACCGCTCTTTCATGATCGGCCCACAGGGACAGATCGTGGCGCGGTACGACAAGATTCACATGTTCGACGTGCAGGTCTCAGATTCCGAGACTTTCCGCGAATCCAAAAACTATCGTCCCGGGAACAGGGCGGTGATGGCTCAGACCGATTTCGGCGCGGTCGGAATGACGATCTGTTATGATATCCGGTTTCCGCAGCTCTATTCGGCTTTGGCGCAGGCGGGGGCGCGTATTCTGACGGTCCCGTCGGCGTTTTCGCCGGTCACCGGTGCGGCCCATTGGCAATCGCTGCTGCGGGCGCGGGCGATTGAAAACGGCTGTTGGGTACTGGCCCCGGCGCAGACCGGCGCGCACCCGAAGACGCGCGGCAGAACCCGCCACACCTACGGGCACAGCATGGTGGTGGCCCCGTGGGGAGAGGTCGTCATCGACGCAGGAACCGATCCGGGCATTCACTTTTTCGATTTGGATGATAGTTCTGTGGCAGAGGCGCGCCGTCGCGTGCCCTCGCTGACTCACATGCGGCCTTTCGACGGGCCCTGATCCAGAACCGAGACATGACTGACGAACACAATGCCCTTGCGGTCGCGCTGTTCAGCGAGATCCTGACCGCCGACCAGCTATTGCGGAACCGGCTCAGCCGGGTGCTGCCCAAGGGCATGGAAATCTCGCATTTCTCGGTGCTGAACCATTTGGTGTTTGTCGGCGACGAGCGGACCCCGGCGCAACTGGCCAGCACCTTCCACGTCACACGCGGAGCGATGACTAACACCTTGGCCAAGCTGGAATGGGCCGGATACATCCACATCCGCCCCGACTGGGACGACGCCCGCCGCAAGATGGTCGCGATCAGCCCCGCCGGTCGCCGGGCGCGCGATCAGGCGATTTCGTCGATCGCGCCGCTAATCAACCGTGTCGTCGGAGAGCTGGGGCTGGAGCGGGTCCGCAGCACACTGCCCGTGCTGCGGGATTTGCGGTTGCAGTTGGAGGGGGAGTAGGGGCTAGACGCTCAGTCTTGGCGCCTATCGAAATCTCCACGGGCACGAGACAATACTCTAGTCCCCAACTTTATAGCGGCTCCGAATAGGGCGCCCCTCAATCCCCAGAAGGTTATAGATTCCGAGTGATTTCCACAGGGACTCGTTCGCTAAAAAAATCACCATCGTCAAAGGTTTGAGCAACATGACGAAAAAGGGAGTTAGAGCGAAAATCACTACGAGTGTTGGAAAACCAGCAAGTTCTTTCATAGCGACGGTAAAGGAACCAATTACAACAAATGCGAAGACAACGCAGGCCAAGCCCAAAATGCTCCCGAAAAACGGGTTTCGGTCATAGAACGGGAGAAACCACTTCTTGGTCCATCTATTCATCAATTGGGTGTACCAGCTAAACTTGAGTTCTGATTGCACATAGGATGGTTGTTAGCGCAATTCGGTCGCTTAGGTCACTCTGGCTTCACGCTCGCCGTCACATAATTCACGCTCAGATCGCGATCCGAGATCGACCAGCTCCACAGGATTGGGTTGAACACGAACCCCTTGCGGTCCACCGGCTCCATCCCGGCCTGACGCAGCAGGTCGAACAATTCGTCGGGGGTGATGAACTTGTTCCATTCGTGCGTGCCGCGCGGCAGCCAGCGCATGACGACCTCGGCCCCGAAAATCGCCATCGCATAGGATTTCGGGTTGCGGTTGATGGTTGAACAGATCAGCAAGCCGCCCGGTTTCAGCAATTGCTGCGACGCAGTCAGAAAACCCGCCGGGTCGGCCACATGCTCGACCACTTCCATGTTCAGCACCACATCGAATTGCTCACCCGCCGCGGCCATGTCCTCGGCGGTGGTGTGGCGATAGTCGATCACAAGCCCCGATTGCTCGGCATGGATGCGCGCGACGGGCAGGTTGCCCTCGGCAGCATCGGCGCCGACCACCGTGGCCCCAAGACGCGCCATCGGTTCACTAAGCAGTCCGCCACCGCAGCCGATATCCAGAAGGCGTAGGCCTTCGAACGGGCGCGGGGCCTTCAGATCACGGTCAAATTCGCCTGCGATCTGTTGTGTGATATAGTCCAAGCGGCACGGATTCAGCATGTGCAGAGGCTTGAATTTCCCATGAGGGTCCCACCACTCCGCCGCCATCGCTTCGAATTTTGCGATCTCGGATGGGTCCACCGTGTTCGGATGCGCTTGCATTCCTGTCTCCGTATGCTCTTTTACGTTTAAGGACTATATAGGGCCATAATGGACAAGTACCCGGACCAAAAGCGCGCAGTTCAATATCTGTACCCGCCGATCGATCCTTTCGATCAGCGCATGGTCGATGTCGGCGACGGGCACCGTATCTATATGGAGCAATGCGGCAATCCCGATGGGCTGCCGGTTGTCGTGCTGCATGGCGGTCCCGGAGGCGGCTGCAGCCCCGCGATGCGGCGGTACTTCGATCCGACGGTTTATCGTGTGATTCTGTTTGATCAACGCGGATGTGGCCGGTCGCGGCCCCATGCCTCGGTGACCGACAACACGACGTGGCATCTGGTCGCTGATATCGAGCGGTTGCGGACCTTGCTCGATATCGACGACTGGACGGTGTTCGGTGGCAGCTGGGGGGCGACTCTGGCACTGATCTACGCGCAAACCCATCCTGACCGGGTGAACCGTCTGGTGCTGCGCGGTGTGTTTCTGGCCACCAAGGCTGAGCTGGACTGGTTCTATGGCGGTGGCGCGGGCAAGTTCTGGCCCGAGCCATGGGCGAAATTCACCGCTCTGCTGACCGAGGCAGAGCTGTCCGATACCATCGGGGCCTATAACAAGCGACTATTCTCGGGGGATCGCGCAACGGAGATTCTGTATGCGCGGGCGTGGTCGGCATGGGAAAACGCGCTGGCGTCGATCCACACCAACGGTGCGACAGGGGAAAGCCCTGGCGAATATGCGCGTGCCTTTGCGCGGCTCGAGAATCACTATTTCATCAATGCGGCCTTCCTTGAGAAAGACGGGCAGATTCTGAATCAGGTCGAGAAGATCGCCCATATCCCCGGCCATATCGTGCAGGGGCGCTATGACATGATCTGCCCACCACAGGCCGCTTGGAATCTTGCCGAACGCTGGCCCAACGCCGAGCTGAAAATGGTACGCAACGCAGGTCACGCCCTCTCTGAGCCCGGTATCAGCGCCGAGCTGGTCCGCATCATGGACCGCGTGGCCGAGGGGGTGGCATGACCCGGATTGACCGCCGTGCTCTGTTTGCCTCGGGTGCTGCTGCCGCGTTGCTGGCGGCCACGGGGGCTTCGTTGGCGGATACGCCGAAGGCTGGTGGTATACTGCGGCTGGCGGTGCCGCGCGATGACAGTCTGGAACAGGTGGCCCGTGGCGCCGTTTTCGACACCCTGACCGAGATTGCGCCCGACGGCACCTTGCGGGGCGAATTGGCGATTGGCTGGCAAACCGAATCCGACGCGCGCGTCTGGCATTTTGATCTGCGCACCGATGTGGCGTTCCACGATGGTGCGTCTCTGGAAGTGGCCGACGTAGTCTCGGTGTTGCGCGAGGTCGGGCAGGCCGAGGCGCTGACGGCGGATTCGGTGCGGCTGGAACTGGCTGAGCCCAACCCCGGACTGCCCTTCCTGCTGGCCAACAGCCGATTTGTCATTACGCGCAACGGGCAGGGCGTAACACCTCTGCACGCGGCCAATGGCACCGGGTGTTACCGCGTCGAACGGGCCGAGGATGATCGCCATTTCCTGGGTTCCAAGGTAGCCGCGCACTACAAGGACGGTACCGCCGGGTGGGCCGACACCTTTGAGATCATCGTGATCCCGGACGCCCGCGTCCGGGCCGAGGCTTTGCGGGATGGATATGTGGATGTGGCGGCCCTGCCCGAAGGCGATGATCTGAAGGGTCACCGCGGTCTGCGCTATCACCCCAGCGAATCGGATATGGCGCTGGCCGTAGCTCCGCACGTGGGTATGCCGCGCCAGATCGGGGCAAGGCGCGCGCTGGATGACGGGCGCATCGCCGAGCGGTGGTGGCGGGTGTAAATCCGTTCACGAATCCTGCCGGGGGTTGCAGTTTCGACAAACCCTGCGTATATGCAGTTTCAACAGCGGCGTGTCGGGCTTCGGTCCGGGGCTCCACCGGAAATTTCGACGGGCCGCGCGCCCGTTTTTTTGTGCCCGTTCGAAGGGTAGAGCACCAGATGACAAACGACCTTATTGCCAAAGCTGCTATCGACCGGCGACTGGCCGAGATCATCACCCCCGTGATCGAAGATCTGGGGTATGAGCTGGTCCGCATCCGCCTGATGAGCGGCAAGCAGACCACGCTGCAGATTATGGCTGACAAGCCAGATGGTGGCATCGAAGTGGATGATTGCGCCGAGATTTCCAACGCGGTCAGCGCCACGCTGGACGTTGAGGACCCGATTCTTGACGCCTATACGCTGGAAGTGTCCAGCCCTGGCATCGACCGCCCTCTGACCCGTCTCAAGGATTTCGAGATGTTCGAAGGGTATGAGGCCAAGATCGAAACCGCCGAATTGATCGATGGTCGCCGCCGCTTCAAAGGCGAACTGGCCGGGATCGAAGGGGATGAGGTTCTGATCAATATCCCGGAAGGGGACGAGACGATTACCATCGGTCTTCAATTCGACTGGCTGAGTGATGCCAAGCTGGTCCTGACCGATGACCTGATCAAGGAAATGCTGCGCCAGCGCAAAGACGCCGGTGCCCTGAACGAAAACGCTTTCGACGAGATTGAGACCGAAGGGTCCGAAGAGGAGACGAACTGATGGCAATCACCTCAGCCAACCAGCTGGAGCTGCTGCAGACCGCCGAGGCCGTGGCCCGCGAAAAGATGATCGACCCCGGTCTGGTTGTCGAAGCGATGGAGGAATCGCTCGCCCGCGCCGCCAAGAGCCGCTACGGCGCGGAAATGGACATCCGCGTTTCCATCGACCGCAAGACCGGAAAGGCGACCTTCACCCGCGTCCGCACCGTGGTTGAGGATGAAGAGCTGGAGAACTATCAGTCCGAGATGACCGTCGAGCAAGCCAAGCAGTACATGGAAGCTCCCGAAGTTGGCGATGTCTTCGTCGAAGAGGTTCCGCCGGTTGAAATGGGCCGTATTGCTGCTCAATCCGCCAAGCAGGTGATCCTGCAGAAGGTCCGCGAAGCCGAGCGTGATCGTCAATACGAAGAATTCAAGGATCGCGCGGGCACCATCATCAACGGCGCAGTCAAGCGCGAAGAATTTGGTAATGTCATCGTCGATCTGGGCGGTGCCGAGGCTGTTCTGCGCCGCAATGACAAGATCGGTCGCGAAAGCTATCGCCCGAATGACCGCGTGCGTGCGTACATCAAGGAAGTCCGCCGCGAAGTGCGTGGCCACCAGATCTTCCTGTCGCGCACCGCGCCGGAATTCATGGCCGAGCTGTTCAAGATGGAAGTGCCGGAAATTTATGACGGCATCATTGAGGTCAAAGCTGTGGCCCGTGACCCCGGCTCGCGCGCGAAGATCGCTGTAATTTCTTATGATGGCTCGATCGACCCCGTCGGTGCCTGTGTAGGTATGCGCGGCAGCCGCGTGCAGGCCGTTGTGAACGAGCTGCAGGGTGAAAAGATCGACATCATCCCGTGGAACGAAGATCAGCCGACCTTCCTGGTGAACGCGCTGCAGCCCGCCGAGGTCTCCAAGGTGGTTCTGGACGAAGAAGCTGGCAAGATCGAAGTGGTTGTACCCGAGGAGCAACTGAGCCTCGCCATCGGCCGCCGCGGTCAGAACGTGCGTCTGGCCAGCCAGTTGACCGGCCTGGATATCGACATCATGACCGAGGCCGAGGAATCGGCCCGCCGTCAGAAAGAATTCGAAGCCCGCACCAAGCTGTTCATGGACAGCCTTGATCTGGACGAATTCTTCGCGCAGTTGCTGGTGTCGGAAGGTTTCACCAATCTGGAAGAGGTGGCCTATGTCGAGATCGACGAACTGCTGGTGATCGATGGTGTTGACGAAGGCACTGCGCAGGAACTGCAAACCCGCGCACGCGAATTCCTGGAAGCCCAGGCCAAGGCGGCGCTGGACGCAGCCCGCGCTTTGGGCGCTGAGGACAGCCTTATTGATTTCGAAGGTCTGACACCCCAAATGGTAGAAGCTCTGGCAAAGGACGACGTGAAGACGTTGGAAGACTTTGCCACTTGCGCCGACTGGGAACTGGCTGGTGGCTGGACCACGGTCGACGGTGAGCGTATCAAGGATGACGGTGTGCTTGAGCCTTTTGGCGTAACGCTGGAAGAGGCGCAGGATCTGGTCATGACTGCCCGCATCATGCTGGGTTGGGTTGATCCGGCCGAGCTGGAGCAAGCCGAAGAAGACAGCGAAGTCGCTGAAGAGGAGGCCGAGGCCTGATCTCAGGGCCTCGGGGTGCGCACATGAGTCGCGGTGGCGTTCATAAGGATCGGTCTGACGGACCTGAGCGCAAGTGCATCGCCACGGGCGAGGTTCAGCCAAAATACGGGTTGATCCGCTTTGTGACGGGGCCGGACGGACAGGTTTACCCGGATGTCGCGGCGAAACTGCCGGGGCGCGGGGTCTATGTCGCGGCGGACCGCGCTGCGCTGGACAAGGCGGTGGGCAAGAAACTGTTTGCCCGTGGGTTCAAGGCGCAGGTGAACGTGTCAAAGGACCTGGTGAGCGAAGTCGAGAAACAGGTTACGCGCCGGGTGATCGAATTGTTGAGCCTTGCGCGCAAGTCCGGTGACGCGGTCGCCGGGTACGAAAAGGTCAAGACGTGGCTGGACCGGGAAGAGGCCCAGGTGCTGATTCAGGCCACAGATGGATCGGGGCGCGGCAAGTCGAAACTCAGCACGCCGCACTTCGGCAAATACATCGGGTGGCTCACTGCGGACGAGTTAGGACAGGCATTTGGGCGCCAAACGGTGATTCATGCGGCCTTGGCCTCTGGTGGACTCGCCAAACGTGTTGTAGAGGAAGCGCAGCGCCTGCGTGGCTTGCGCGAAACGGATGACGGCGGCAGGGGCCGCGCGGAAGGGTAAGAAGCTTTATGAGCGATAATGACGGCAAAAAGACATTGGGTCTTCGTGGCGGGGCACGCCCCGGAAATGTGAAACAGAGTTTCAGCCACGGACGTACCAAGAATGTCGTGGTGGAAACCAAACGCAAACGCGTGGTGGTTCCCAAGCCGGGCGCCGGCAAACCGGGTGGCGGAGCAACGCCCTCGGGTGATCCGTCGCGCCGCCCTGCCGGGATTTCCGATGCGGAAATGGCACGCCGGATGAAGGCACTGCAGGCCGCCAAGGCCCGCGAGGTCGAAGAGGCCGCCGCCCGTGAGGCAGCGGAAAAGGCGCGTGAGGAAGAACGCGCCCGTCGCCGGGCCGAGCAGGAAGCCAAGGAACGCGAACAGCGTGAGGCTGAAGAGCGCGCACGTCAAAAGGCCGAAGATGAAGAGCGCAAGCGCAAAGAGGCAGAAGAAGCTGCCAAACGCGCTGCTGCCGCTCCGGCCCCCGAAGAACCCAAAGCCGCCCGTGCACCGGCCAGCAAGCCGGCACCCGCGGCGACCCCGCGCAAACAGGATCGTGAACGGGAACAGCGCGGCCGTGGCAAAGGACGCGATGACAACCGCCGTTCGGGCAAGCTGACATTGGGTCAGGCCACCGGTGGCGAAGGCAACCGCCAACGCTCGATGGCGTCGATGAAGCGCAAGCAAGAGCGTGCGCGTCAAAAAGCCATGGGCGGCCCGGTCGAGCGGGAAAAGGTTATCCGCGACGTTCAGTTGCCCGAGGCGATCGTGGTCTCGGAACTGGCGAACCGTATGGCCGAGCGTGTGGCTGACGTTGTCAAATCTCTTATGAACATGGGCATGATGGTTACCCAGAACCAGACCATCGACGCAGACACCGCCGAACTGATCATCGAAGAGTTTGGCCACAAGGTCACCCGCGTCTCTGATTCGGATGTTGAAGACGTCATCAAAGAGGTCGAAGACAGCGACGAAGACCTGCAGCCCCGTCCGCCGGTCATCACCATTATGGGTCACGTTGACCACGGTAAGACCTCGCTTCTGGATGCGATTCGTGACGCACGTGTTGTGGCCGGTGAAGCAGGTGGTATCACTCAGCACATCGGTGCCTATCAGGTGAAAACCGATGGCGGTACGACGCTGACCTTCCTGGACACGCCGGGCCACGCGGCCTTTACCTCGATGCGCTCGCGCGGGGCCCAGGTCACGGATATCGTGGTTCTGGTGGTTGCCGCCGACGACGCAGTGATGCCGCAGACGATCGAGGCGATCAACCACGCCAAAGCGGCCGAAGTGCCGATGATCGTGGCGATCAACAAGGTCGACAAGCCGGACGCAAACCCGGACAAGGTTCGCACCGATCTGCTGCAGCACGAAGTGATCGTCGAGAAAATGTCCGGTGAGGTTCAGGACGTCGAAGTGTCCGCCATCACCGGTCAGGGCCTGGACGAGTTGCTGGAAGCTATCGCGCTGCAGGCCGAGATTCTTGAACTGAAAGCCAACCCGAACCGCGCAGCTCAGGGTGCCGTCATCGAGGCACAGCTGGATGTGGGCCGCGGACCTGTGGCCACTGTTCTGGTTCAGAACGGCACGTTGCGTCAGGGTGATATCTTCGTTGTGGGTGAGCAATACGGTAAAGTCCGCGCGCTGATCAACGACAAGGGGGATCGCGTCAAGGAAGCAGGCCCCTCGGTTCCGGTCGAGGTTCTGGGTCTGAACGGCACGCCCGAGGCCGGTGACGTTCTGAACGTGACCGAGACCGAAGCGCAAGCCCGCGAGATCGCCGAATATCGCGAACAGGCCGCCAAGGACAAACGCGCCGCCGCCGGTGCCGCGACCACCCTTGAGCAGCTGATGCAGAAGGCCAAGGAAGACGAAAACGTCACCGAACTGCCGATTCTGATGAAAGCGGACGTGCAGGGTTCTGCCGAAGCCATCGTTCAGGCGATGGAAAAAATCGGCAACGAGGAAGTGCGCGTGCGCGTGTTGCATTCGGGCGTTGGCGCAATCACTGAAACCGATGTCGGCCTGGCCGAAGCTTCGGGTGCCCCGATCTTTGGCTTCAACGTACGAGCGAATGCTTCGGCACGGAACACGGCGAACCAGAAGGGTGTTGAGATCCGTTATTACTCGGTGATCTATGACCTCGTCGACGACGTGAAAGCGGCCGCTTCGGGCCTGCTGAGCGCTGAGATCCGCGAGAAGTTCATCGGTTACGCCGAGATTCGCGAAGTGTTCAAGGTCACTGGTGTGGGCAAGGTTGCCGGCTGTCTGGTCACCGAAGGTGTTGCCCGCCGCTCCGCGGGCGTCCGCCTGCTGCGCGACAACGTGGTGATCCACGAAGGCACGCTGAAGACGCTGAAACGCTTCAAGGATGAAGTGGCCGAGGTTCAGTCGGGTCAGGAATGCGGCATGGCGTTCGAGAACTACGACGATATCCGCGCAGGCGACGTGATCGAAATCTTCGAGCGCGAAGAAGTCACCCGCACACTGGACTGATCCGGCATGGTTTAGAAATAGAAAACAGCGGCCCATTTGGGCCGCTGTTTTTTTTGGAAGGTCGCGGGACTTCGATCGTTTGTGCGAGATTTCCCGATTCCAGCCAGTGCCGCGCGTCTTACAATTCTGTCCTGTATAAGAGGTGAGTCTGGGTTAACGTCGGCTGTGCGGACTCAGATGCCGTTGGCTGTTTGGATTACTCGGCTATCATGAAATATTTGTGCAACGTATCTGTAATCTCCCAGATACATTTTGCTCCCTTGGAGATAAAAAACGTATCCCCGGCAGAAAATGTGTGCGGTGTGCCTTTATCATCGGTGATTGTTACAGACCCAGAAATAACCGTCATTAGCTCGTTCACCGGATAAGCATCAATTTCTTCTCGACACGGGGCGCATTTCCAAACCCCTGACGAAATTCCCGAATTTTCATCCAGATGGGCGTAGTGGATAAGTTCCGTCGTGTCGCTTGTTGTAAACGCCTCTTTCGGTACAAGATCAGAAGGTTCAAGCTGATCTCCCGCAGGATTTAATCTGTGAATACCCATGAAACTTATTCCCCGCATTTCTTCTGATGTTGAATCCAAAAATCGCCAGTAGTGTAACCGCCGCGTATTTTTGGTCAATTCGAGCACTGCACCTAGCCAAAAAGCAATGTTCGTAACGGGCTCGAACCGGACATTCGAGGCTCGGTTAAAAAAGTAGGGTTTGTATTGGTTGTGTTGGCTTTTTGAGGCAAAGGCCAGATCTGTCTAACGCTCAATACTCTTTACTATCGCCACGTGGCCAAAAACGTCTCGGGGTGCATTATGATGTCGAAATGCTGCATGCCCATTTTAAGATCGAAACTGACCGAATGCCCGCCCTTGCGTAGCAGTTCGGCATAGTCGCGGCTTTGGCGAATGAACTCGGGCGTGTCCCGTTCGGCCACGGTCACGTGGTAGCGTGGGCCGGGTCTGGGCAGATGGCGAATGGGTGACAGGTCGTTCACTTCGACCGGGGTCAGTTGCAGCGGATCATTGACGGGGGTCAGGCTGATCGGCTCCAGATCGTAAATACCGCTGATCAGGATCACATCGCGCACGCGCATCCCGGCACGGGCCAGCGCATCGGCCGAACCCGCCATGACCATGCTTGCCAGATGCGCACCGGCACTGTGGCCGGACAGGGTGACGCGGGATGGATCGAAGCCCAGACTGAACGCGTTCACCGCCAGCCAGAGCAGGGCATTGCGGCATTCCTCGATCATGTCCCCGATACGCGCGTCCGGGGCGAGCGTGTAATTGAGGGTGGCAAATGATTGCTCGGCCTCCACCAGCGCCGGGGCCATCATGGCCGACTCGCGCTGGCTGAGCGCCTGCCAATAACCCCCATGGATAAACACATGTAGCGGTGCGCCTGCTCCTTTGGCAGGAAAGAAGTCCAGCACCTGCGCCGGGCTTTCGCCAAAAGCCAGGTTCTCTTTCACCTTCATGCGCGCCCGGTGCTGTGCGCTGAGCGCGGCGTAGCTGTCGACATAGGGGGTCAGGTCACCGCCGATCATCGACCGGGGCGAGTATTCCTGATCCAGTTCGTCCTGAGTGAAACCCCGGTACAGCATCGTTTACTCCTGCTCGGTATACATCAGTTCGGTCCGCATGTCGTAGAGATCATGGAAAAAGCGCAAATCCAAGGCCTTGCGCAGAAAGGCCACACCGCTGGACCCACCGGTGCCGGGTTGATTACCGATCACCCGTTCAACCGCAGTGACGTGATCGAACCGCCAGCGCTGAAACAGGGATTCCACGTCCATCAATTTCTCGGCCAGTGCATAGAGGTCCCAATAACGATCCGTGTCACGGAACACCTGCACCCAGATTTTCACCACACGCGGGTTGCCGGAATAGGGCAGCGCATAGTCGCGATCAAGAAGGTCCTGCGGAACATCAAACCCTTGGCGCGCCAGCATAAACAGCACCTCATCATAGAGTGACGGTTTGCTCAGCGCGTCATTCAGCAACGCCATGACCTCGGGGTCATGTTCATGCACTTTCAGGGTCGAGGCATCCTTGTTGCCCAGAATGAACTCGATCTGGCGGTAACCATAGCTTTGAAATCCTGACGAATTCCCCAGCGCCTGCCGGAAGGTCAGGTAATCGGCAGGGGTCATAGTCAGCAGCGTTTCCCAGGCTGCGATCAGCTGTCGCTGGATCGCCTTGACCCGGTCGAGGTTCTTCATCGCCGGGCCGAACTCGTCCTTTTGTAGAAAACGGCGCACCTCGACCAACTGGTGATGCATCAGTTTCAACCACAGCTCACTGACCTGATGGATGATGATGAACAGCATCTCATCGGGTTGGGCGGGGTCCTGAAAGGTTTTTTGCAGGTTCAGCAGGGTCTTGAGCTGTAGGAAATCGCCATAGCTCTTGCGATGGGTCTGCGCGAAGTCCGTGACTAGCGAGTCCTCGATCCCGCGTTCCAGATACCTGTCTTTTTCGCCCATGTGCTCCTCCAAACGCGCGGGTTCTTCCCTGTTTAGGATCATATCCCGCGCGGTGCCAGAGCGTTAGGTCCAGTCGAGCACCACCTTGCCGGACCGACCCGATTTCATCGCGGCAAAGCCTTCGGCGAACTCGTCGACCTTCATCTCGTGCGTGATCACCCGGCTGACGTCCAGACCGTTCTGCAACATGGCGATCATCTTGTACCAGGTCTCGAACATCTCGCGCCCATAGACGCCCTTGATGGTGATGGCCTTGAACACGATGCGCGACCAGTCGACCGGAGATTTCCCGGGCGGGATACCCAGCAGGGCGATCTTGCCGCCCATCACCAGCGCCTCGACCATCTGGTCCAGCGCGATTTGGGAACCGGACATTTCGAGGCCCACATCGAAGCCTTCCTTCATGCCCAGTTCGGTGATGACATCCTGCAACTCTTCTTTGGAGACATCGACGGTGCGGACGGCCGGCACCACATGCTCGGCCAGTTTCAGGCGATCCGGGTTGATATCCGTGATCACCACATGCCGGGCGCCCGCATGGCGCGCGACGGCCGCCGCCATGATGCCGATGGGGCCTGCGCCTGTGATCAGAACATCCTCGCCCAGCAGATCGAAACTTAGCGCTGTGTGCACGGCGTTGCCCAGAGGGTCGAGGATTGCGCCGATCTCATCCGGGACATCATCCGGCAGAGGCACCACGTTGAAGGCAGGCAATTTCAGGTATTGGGCAAATGCCCCTTGTTCGTTCACCCCGATCCCGCGTGTGCCGGGGTCCAGATGGAACTTGCCCGCACGACTCTGACGGCTGTCGGTGGTGATCAGGTGGCCTTCGCCGGAACAGCGCTGACCGATTTCAAGCCCGGTCACGTTGCGCCCGAGTTCGACGATCTCACCGGCGAACTCATGGCCCGTGATCATTGGAATCGGCACGGTCGCGGCGGCCCACTCATCCCAGTTCCAGATATGGATGTCGGTGCCGCAGATACCGGTCTTGTTGACGCGGATCAAAACCTCTTCCGGGCCGATTTCGGGCACCGGGGCCTGTACCATCCAGAGGCCCTCTTCGGGCTTGGATTTCTCAAGTGCTTTCATAGTGTTCGATCGCATGAGTTTACTCCCACAAATCGGTGGACAGGTATTTGAGACCGCTGTCACACATCACAATCGCTACGCAGCCGCCTTTTTCCGGACCGCGCAACAGGTCGACGGCCGCAGCGAGGTTGGCTCCTGCCGAAAATCCCGCAAAAATGCCTTCGGTCCGGGCCAGCAACCGCGCCCCGTCCCGAGCCGCGTCGCCTGAAACCGACAGATGTCCGGCCAGGGTCGTTCCGTTCAGGTGGATCAGATCTCCCATGGCATAGCCGCCGCCCTGAATTGGGTGGTCCGGGTTGCTGATGGCTTCTCCGGCGATTGCCCGCGCGCCTTCGGGCTCGACCGCATAGCAGCGCACACCCAACGGGGTCAGGTATTCCGCGGCCCCGGCCAGAGTACCGCCGGATCCTGCAAAGTCGCAGAATGCCGTCACGGACCCGCCAGACTGGTCCCAGATTTCCGGCCCCGTGCCGGTAGCATGGGCTTTGGGGTTGCCTGAATGACCGAATTGGTCGGCGCGAAACGCATTGCGTTCGGCGGTGATGCGCTGTGCGGCCTCATCCACCAATGCCAGATCAGCCCCGGACACTTCACCGGGTTTGCTGCCTTCGGCTTGCGGGACGATCACGACTTCAGCCCCCAGAGCCCGCATCATGCGCGCGCGCTCGACCGAGTTTCCAGCGCTCATGACCGCGACGAAGGGATGGCCCAGAATGCCGCAGACAATTGCCAGACCGGTGCCCATATTGCCCGATGTCAGTTCAACGACCGTCTGCCCCGGTGACAATGTGCCGTCGGCGCGCGCCAGTTCGATGATGGATCGGGCTGCCCGGTCCTTTTTTGAAAACCCCGGCAGCAGGTAATCCAGTTTGGCTACAATACGCCCGTTCAGGTTCAAGTTCGCGCACAGGCGCGACAGCTCAACCAAAGGTGTGTTGCCAATGGTGTCGATAACCGACGGCAGGATCATTCGATGACACCGAGTTCTTTGCCGACCTTGCCAAAGGCCGCCAGCGCGCGGTCCAGTTCATCCTTGGTCAGAGCCGCATTCATCTGCGTTCTGATCCGTGCCTGTCCGCGCGGGACGACAGGGAAGAAGAAGCCCGAGACATAGACGCCCTCGTCAAACAACCGTGAGGCCATCTTTTGCGCCAGTTTCGCTTCACCCAGCATCACCGGTATGATCGGGTGTTCCCCCGGCAAAAGGTCAAAGCCCAGCTTCTCAAGCCCCGCGCGCCAGTATTTGGCGTTGCCGAACAGTTGCGCGCGCAGCATGTCGCCCTCTTCGACCAGACGGATCGCTTCCAGACCGGCAGCGACGATGGAGGGTGGCAGCGAGTTCGAGAACAGATAGGGCCGCGCCCGCTGCCGCAGCAGATCAATCACCGGCTGCGGCCCGGCGATGTAACCGCCGATTGCCCCCCCAAGTGCCTTGCCCAAAGTTCCCGTCAGAATGTCCATGTCGACGCCGAAATGATCCGGCGTGCCTGCACCGTTCGGCCCCATAAAGCCGGTCGCGTGGCAGTCGTCGACCATGACGATGGCGTCGTACTTGTCGGCCAGTTCGCGAATCTTCGGCAGATTGGCCAGATAACCATCCATCGAGAACACACCGTCGGTGGCGATCATGATATGCCGCGCCCCGTCTTCGCGCGCCTGTTTCAGCCAGGCTTCGAGGTCATTCATGTCGTTGTTCATGTAACGGTAGCGCTTGGCCTTGCACAGCCGCACGCCATCAATGATCGAAGCGTGGTTCAGGCTGTCCGAGATGATGGCGTCTTCCGGCCCTAACAAAGGCTCAAACAGCCCGCCATTGGCATCGAAACAGGCGGCGAACAGGATCGCATCGTCCTTGTTCAGGAACTTGGCCAGCTTCTGCTCCAGCTCGCGGTGAATATCCTGTGTGCCGCAGATGAACCGGACCGAGGCCATACCGAACCCCTTGGGTTCCATAGCGCCCTTGGCGGCGTCGATCAGGGCGGGGTGATCGGCCAGACCCAGATAGTTGTTGGCGCACAGATTGATCACCTGCTTGTCGCCCACCGTTATCTCACCGCCCTGAGGCGAGGTGATCATTCGTTCGCGTTTGTACAGGCCTTCGGATTCGATCTGCGCGAGGGTGTCCGTGATATGGGACAGGAATGCATCTGCCATGGCGGTCTCCGTTTATGTGAGTCGCATATCTAACATAACGGATGTAATTCCCAAATGGGGGAATTACAATATAAAAGAAAAAAATCCGCAAAAACGGAAGGGCTGACCTCAGGCGTTCTTAACAATCAGGAACACGCGGGCCGGGCCGCCGGCGACAATCGAATGCGCCACATCCGCCGCGTAACGGGCCGTGTCGCCCTGTTGCAGTTCACGGGACGCGGTGCCCGAGGACACACGGACCGCGCCTTCCAACACCGTCAGTTGCTCCCTTGCGCCGCGGGTATGGGGCTGGCTTGTCAAAGCGCCACCCGTGTCGAACTCGATATCATAGACCTCATGTCCGCCCGCCTCTTCGGGCGGCGAGAGGATGCGGATACGGCAATTCTGACCCATATTGTCGATGCTGGGCACTTCGGCTTTGCGCAGGACCTCGATCTGGTCGGCGGTGTCGGCTTCCTCCAATAAGCCCGCGAAATCGACCTGCAGGGCGCGGGTCAGGTTCCACAGGGTCGAGATGGTTGGGCTGCTTTCCCCCCGTTCGATCTGGCTGACCATCGAGCGGGACACGCCGCTGAGATTGGCCACGGCTTCAAGCGACAGGCCCTTGGCCCGGCGCGCCTCTTTCAGGCGGGCGGGCAGGCGTGTCAGGATATCGTCAGTATTGTCCGTCATGACGGAATTTCTTGCGCCTTGAAGGGGTAGATGTCAATTCCAACCGTGACGGGACGTCCCATAGGACATGTGTATGCTGCAGGTGCATACTGGCACCGAATCCCGGAGGAGACTGACATGACCGATATCGTATTGCTGGACGGTGCCCGCACCGCAATTGGAACCTTTGGCGGCGCGCTGGCCTCGACCGCGCCCATCGATCTTGCAACCGTCGCCACAGAAGCCGCGCTGGAGCGGTCGGGTGTGGAAGGTGCCCAAATTGGGCATGTTGTATTCGGTCATGTGATCAATACCGAGCCACGCGACATGTACCTGTCGCGCGTTGCTGCAATGCAGGCGGGGATACCGAACGGGACACCTGCGATGAATGTGAACCGGTTGTGTGGATCGGGCGCGCAGGCGATTGTCTCTGCTGTGCAGTCCCTGATGCTGGGTGATGCCGAGTTTGCCGTGGCGGGCGGGGCCGAGAGCATGTCGCGCAGCCCGTATATCGTGCCGCAGGCGCGGTGGGGGGCGAAGATGGGCGATGTGTCCTCGCTGGACATGATGCTGGGGGCGCTGAACTGCCCTTTCGGCACCGGTCATATGGGCGTGACTGCCGAGAATGTCGCCGATGAGCATCAGATCAGCCGCGAGCAAATGGACAATTTTGCAATGACCAGCCAGACCCGCGCGGCGGCGGCGATCGAGGCGGGATATTTCGACAGCCAGATCGCGCCCGTACAAGTTAAGGTCAAGCGGGACATGGTGGACTTCAAGGTTGACGAACACCCCAAGGCCACCACGGCCGAGGCTTTGGCCGGGTTGCGGCCGGTGTTCAAGAAGGACGGTCGTGTGACGGCGGGCAATGCCTCGGGCATCAATGATGGCGCGGCGGCGATGGTTCTGGCCACGGCAGAAGCGGCCGAGAAGGCCGGGTTGAAACCCAAGGCGCGCATTCTGGGTTATGCGCATGCCGGAGTCCGCCCCGAGGTGATGGGGATTGGGCCCGTTCCGGCGGTGCGGAACCTGATGGACAAGACCGGTCTGTCGGTAGACGATTTCGATGTGATCGAAAGCAATGAGGCGTTTGCGGCGCAGGCTCTGGCGGTGAATCAGGATCTTGGGCTGGATGCGTCGAAGGTGAATCCGAATGGCGGGGCGATTGCTCTGGGGCACCCGGTTGGGGCAACCGGGGCGATCATCACGCTGAAGGCGCTGTATGAACTGGAGCGCACAGGCGGGACCAAAGGGCTGGTGACCATGTGCATCGGTGGCGGGCAAGGGATTGCAATCGCCATCGAGCGACTCTGAACACGGGGTCGTGCCGGGAGGCTGTCTGCCCTCCATCGCGAGGGGTGCGATTCCCCACGCTAGTATTTCTGGCCAGATGAAGCGGGCGAGTTGGTGCTAACTGAGCGCGTTGAGCAAGAGAACAAGCGCGGCACCTGCTGCTACCCCGATACCGGCGGGCAGGGCGGCGGACCACAGAGGTGATTTCTCTGGCTCGTCCTTCTGCGTCTGGGCGATCAGGGCGTTTTCGACCAAACCCGGCAGGCGCGGGCCGAAACGCGCCAGAACCCACGCAGTTTTGCTGAAATCGCGCAGGGCCGCACGCGGGCCAATGGATTGCTTGATGTAATCCTCTACCACAGGGCGGGCGACCTCCCAGATGTTCGTATGTGGATCGAGTGATCGTGCGACGCCCTCGACCACCACCATCGTGCGTTGCAGCAGGATCAGTTCGGTCCGGGTTTCCATGCCGAACCGTTCTGTGACTTCGAACAGGTAGTTCAGCAGGCGTCCCATCGAGATATGGGTGGCGTCCATGCCGAAGATCGGTTCACCCACCGCGCGCAGGGCCCGGGCGAATTCATCGACATCCTGATTGGCGGGGACATACCCGGCCTCGAAATGCACTTCGGCCACGCGTTTATAGTCGCGGCGGATGAAGCCAAAGAGAATCTCGGCATAGACCCGGCGGGTGTATTCGTCGATATGGCCCATGATGCCGTAGTCATAGGCAATGATATCACCATTTGCCGCGACCTTGAGGTTGCCCTGGTGCATGTCAGCGTGGAAATAGCCGTCGCGCAGCGCGTGCAGCAGGAACAGGCGCAGAACCCGTTCCGCCAGATCGCGGCGGTTGTGTCCGGCGGCGTCGAGGGCTTCGTTTTCGCCCAGCGGAATTCCGTCAGCCCAACTGAGCGTCATCACCCGGCGGGCGGATAGGGACCACACCACGGGGGGCAGCCAGAACCCGGCGTCATCCTTGGTGTTGGCGGCGTATTCCGAGGCGGCGGCGCTTTCCAGACGCAGGTCCAACTCACCGCGCACGACACCATCGAAATGCTCGATCACGTCCATCGGGCGCAGGCGGCGCGCGCCGGGGGCGAACAACTGGACGATACGGGCGGCGAAATAGAATGCATCCACGTCCTTGCGGAACGCGCGTTCGATGCCGGGGCGGAGTACTTTAACCGCGACGTCCTCGCCGGTGCTGCTCAGCTTGGCCTTGTGAACTTGCGCAATAGAGGCTGCGGCGATGGGTTCGCTGAATTCCGAGAACACCTCATCTACCGGCTGCCCCAGTTCCTTGGTCACTTCGGCCATGGCCTCGGCACGGGAAAAGGGCGGCAGTTTGTCCTGCAGCACGCGCAACTGGGCCGCCAGTTCATTACCCACCACGTCGGGGCGGGTCGAGAGGACTTGCCCAAACTTGATATAGGCCGGGCCCAGCGCCGTTAGCGCCCGTGTGGCAGGCGGCATATTGGGGTCGCCTTTGTAGCCAAGCCACTGAAAAGGCTTGCCCAAGGCATGGGCCACGAAACGCAGGGCGCGCGGTGCCTCAAAAGCGTCCAGCACCACGTTCATGGCGCCTGTGCGTTCGAGTGTTGCGCCTGTGCGAACCAGGCGAATGATGTTGTGAGGGCCACGCATGAGTCAGATCTTCCAGCCGGAATGCAGCGCGGCGATACCCATGCTGAGATTGCGGTATTTGGCGTTCTCGAACCCGGCAGCGCGGACCATGTTCAGAAACGTCTCCTGATCCGGGAACTTGCGGATCGATTCCACCAAATACTGATAGCTGTCGTAATCGTTGGCAATCAGCTTGCCCATCCGGGGGATGACGTTGAAACTGTAGAGGTCATAGAGTTTTTGCAGTCCGTCATTCGGCAGTTGGCTGAATTCCAGAACCATCAGGCGGCCACCGGGTTTCAGCACGCGGAACGCCTCGTTTAGCGCCTCTTGCGGGCGGGTCACGTTTCGGATGCCGAACGAGATGGTGTAAACGTCAAACGTGTTGTCCTCGAATGGCAGAGCCATCGCATCACCCACCACCCAGTTCAGACTGTCGGCCATCTGGTCGGCCTCGGCACGTTGGCGGCCTTCGATTAGCATCGGCTCGGTCAGGTCCAGAACGGTGGCATGGCCATAGCCCGCGCGCTTGAGGAACCGGAACGAAATATCGCCGGTGCCGCCCGCCACGTCCAGCAGACGTTGACCGGGGCGCGGCGCCAACCAGTCCATCATCGCGTCTTTCCAGACCCGGTGGATGCCCATCGACATGACGTCGTTCATCACGTCGTATTTCGAGGCGACCGAGTTAAACACGCCCTGCACACGCCCGGCCTTGTCAGCCTCGCGTACGGTTTCGAACCCGAAATGTGTGGTCTTGTCGCTATTGTCGGACATGAAAGGACGCCTTTGCCTGTGTTGCTCATCCTTATAGGCCCCCGCGCCGGGAAGACAATCGCGCGAAAAGGTAGCAGGGGAGACGAATTGAAGGGCGCGTCACAGATTTTCCTTAGTCCCGGCCTATGACGGGATCAGGTGTTCCAGACCTCGGAGATGTCCTGTTGGCAAGCATTCTCGCAGCTTTGCTGTCCATAGTTTTAGTGATTTTGTTTTTTGGCTGGCGGATCAGGGCTGTCTTTTGCACGATCCTGCGGGTGTACCGTGCCGAAAGGCTGGGAGGCAAGGTGGATGCACTGGCCCGGCACTATCCAAATGACGTTGTTCACGAGGCTATGCTGCGCGCGGGCAGCGATAGACCGGCGCAACAGACTCTGACGCGCAAAACCTTTCGCACGGCTCCCGGCGCGATAGTGGTGACGATCCTGGTTCTAACCATCTATTTCTATGTGGGTTTTGTGCGGCCCGATCTGGGAGAATTCGAAGAGGCCATCCCGTTTCAAAACCCCGAAGCGATTGTGGCGGTCAAGCTTACCCTGTTGGCTTTGGTGATCTACACGCTGATCTTTCATCTTGCCAATGTCATCACGATTGACGGGGGTGAACTGGTCATGATGGCTCCGCTGTTTCAGCGGCGGCATTTTGACCTGACAAAGCTGACCAAAATCAGCCTTCGCCACCGCGGAACCTATGTGCTGCGTTTTTCAGATGGGAAGACGGCGCGGATTCTGAAATATGTAACCGGACATGATGAAATGGTGCGGGCGTTTGAGGATGCGCTTGCGGCAAATCAGGAGAGCACATGCCGGAACTTCCCGAAGTCGAAACGGTCCGCCGCGGGCTGACGCCTGCGATGGAGGGTGTGGTGATCGAACGGGCGGATGTAAACCGTCCCGATTTGCGCTGGCCCTTCCCCGACCGCATGGCCGAACGGCTGACCGGGCAGCAGGTGGATCGGCTGCGGCGACGCTCGAAATACATCCTGGCCGATCTCAGTAGTGGTGAGACCTTGCTGATCCATCTGGGCATGTCCGGGCGCATGACGGTGTCGGGCGATCCTCTTGGACAGTTTGTGCATGAACATCCGATGCCCGAGAAACATGACCACGTGATTTTCCACATGGCCAATGGCGCGCGGGTGACTTTCAACGATCCGCGTCGGTTCGGCGCGATGGACCTGCTGCCGACGGCGACCGCCGAGCAGCATAAGCTTTTGTCGGTTCTGGGGCCCGAGCCGCTGGGCAATGATTTCCACGAGCAGCATCTGATCGACGCATTCCGGGGCAAGAACTCCCCGGTTAAATCGGCGCTGCTGGATCAGGGAATCGTTGCCGGATTGGGCAATATCTACGTTTGCGAGGCGCTTTATCGCGCGGGTGTGTCGCCACGTCGCAAAGCCGGGCAGATTTCTGCGGCACGGGTCGCGGCTCTGGTTCCGATCATCCGACAGGTGCTGCAGGATGCCATCGAGGCGGGCGGTTCATCCCTGCGCGATTTCCGCCAAGCCGATGGAGAACTTGGATATTTTCAGCACAACTTTGACGTTTATGGCCGCGAGGGCGAGACCTGCCGCACCGAAGGCTGCGACGCGGTCGTCAAAAGAATCACCCAGTCCGGTCGCTCATCCTTCTATTGCGCGCAATGCCAAAGATAACTTGATCCAGCTTCCTCGCGTGATAAGGAATCGTATCTGAACGGAACAACCGGAAGCTTACACCTCATGGCTTTTGAGACGATCATCGTCGAAATCGAAGACCACGTCGCACTTATCAAGCTCGACAGACCCGATGCAATGAATGCGCTGAACTCACAGCTCACGCAGGAGCTTTGCTCGGCGCTTGAAGATGCGGACCAGAATGACAAGGTGCGTTGCATCATCATCACCGGCTCGGACAAAGCCTTTGCGGCTGGCGCGGATATCAAAGAGATGTCCACGATGAGTTTTGTCGACGTCTACGCGTCCAATCTGTTCGGTGATTTCAATGATCGAATCTGTGCGATCCGCAAGCCGATCATTGCCGCCGTTTCCGGTTACGCGCTGGGCGGCGGGTGCGAGCTGGCGATGCTGTGCGACTTCATCATTGCCGCTGACACGGCCAAGTTCGGCCAGCCTGAAATCAATCTGGGCGTCATTGCCGGGTTGGGGGGCACGCAGCGCCTGACCCGCTTTGTCGGCAAGTCCAAAGCGATGGACATGAACCTGACCGGCCGTTTCATGGATGCCGAAGAAGCCGAACGTGCCGGGCTGGTCAGCCGGGTGGTTCCGGCCAAGAAGCTTGTGGAAGAAGCGATTGGGGCAGCCCATAAGATCGCCGAGAAATCCCAGCTGAGCACAATGGCCGCCAAAGAAGCCGTCAACCGCAGCTATGAAGTCACGCTAAGCGAGGGCCTGTTGTTCGAACGCCGCGTCTTTCATTCCATGTTCGCAACCGAAGACCAGAAAGAAGGCATGGCCGCGTTTCAGGAAAAACGCGCCGCCCAGTTCCGCGATAAGTAAGGCGCACGCGGGGGATCGGAACAGGCGGGCTAGGCCCGCCTTTTTCATGCCCGCTATGCACAACAAAAGAATCGGCTTGGCAATGCCTGCAATCTTGGGTAACAAGCGCCGCTATACATGCGCGTGCGGCCCGCTTGGCCCGACTCACACCCGTGACTCTGATCCGGTGCGGATAATCCGTGACGCGTAACCGAATATAACCGTACCGAACGAAGGTCAGAAACACATGGCAAATTCGCCCCAGGCTAAAAAACGCGCGCGTCAGAACGACAAGCGCTTCGCAATCAACAAAGCACGTCGCTCGCGCATCCGCACCTACCTGCGCAAAGTCGAAGAAGCGATCGCGTCCGGTGACAAGGACGCAGCAACCGCAGCTCTGCGTGCGGCTCAGCCCGAACTGATGCGCGGCGTCACCAAAGGCGTCTTCCACAAGAACACCGCCTCGCGCAAAATGTCGCGTCTGTCGGCCCGGGTAAAAGCGCTGGGCTAAACTCGTGGGTTGACCCTGGGTCAACATTTCACGGTTGAATTGTTCTCAAAAGCGCCACAATTCGTGGCGCTTTTTTTGTGCTGTTGCCGGAAAGCCGCGTCTTCACGAAGTCGAGAGATTCTTTCGGCGAAAGACCCGAGTCAACATCAGAGTTTCGTTGCCGTACGCCTTGGCCTCTTGCTACCACTAAGTCAGCGATTCACTCGCTTGGGGGGACAGGCTGTTTCATTGACCAAACTGACGGGCATCAGGAGGGTCGTGAAACGAATGTTGGCAAACGGACAATGCCCGTTTGTTGATCTGCTAAAGGTCTTTGGGTGACCGAAGATCCGAGCCCTGTCTAAAATATTGTTTGCGATGCGCAACCCGGCACACGGGGCGCCCTGTATCTGGGTGTCCACATGTCAGGCTGTGCTGACTTTCTGGGGACGGCCTCGCCAGACCAGCGTGGTTCGGCGTGTGGGTACCCTATTGCGAGTGAAAGCAAAATAACCGGGTAACCGGAACTGGGTAATAAGGCCGGCAGGCCAATAAAGAATGGGATGCGTGAGGCGCTTGATGACACAAGAGAAATGGGGACAACTGCGTAACAAATTGCTCAAGGCGGTCGGCAAGAACAACTACACCACCTGGATCGAACCTCTTGAATTCCAAGAGCTACAGGATGGCGTGGCGGTGTTCTCGGTACCGACCAATTTCATGGGCAACTATGTGAGCCAGAATTTTGCGGATCTCATTCTGTATGAGATGAACACCGCCGGGGAATCGGTGCAACGGCTGGCCTTTCGCGTCGCCGCTAATTCGCCGGTGCGACCGTCCAACGAACCGAAAGCCGCATCCGCGACCGCTCAGGACACACCGCAACCCCAATCTCTGTCGCAGCAGGCCGAGTCGACAAATGACGCATTGGAATCGCTGCAGGCTGCGCCATTGGACGCCCGTTTCACATTTGACAGCTTTGTGGTCGGCAAGCCCAACGAACTGGCCCACGCTGCGGCGCGCCGTGTCTCGGAAGGTGGTCCCGTCACATTCAATCCGCTGGTTCTGTATGGCGGTGTCGGACTGGGTAAAACCCACCTGATGCATGCCATCGCATGGGAGCTGAAGACCAAGCGGCCCGAGTTGAACGTGCTGTATCTGTCGGCAGAGCAGTTCATGTATCGCTTTGTGCGAGCCCTGCGTGAACGCCGGATGATGGACTTCAAACACCTGTTCCGCTCGGTCGACGTTCTGATGGTCGATGACGTGCAGTTCATCGCCGGCAAAGACTCGACCCAGGAAGAGTTCTTTCACACTTTCAACGCGCTGGTGGACCAGAACAAGCAGATCATTATCTCGGCGGACCGCGCCCCGGGCGAGATTAAGGATCTGGAAGAGCGCGTGAAGTCGCGCCTGCAATGCGGTTTGGTTGTGGACCTGCACCCGACCGATTACGAGCTGCGTCTGGGCATCCTGCAAAACAAGGTGCAGCATTACAGCAGCACCTATCCCGACCTGACAATTGCCGACGGCGTACTGGAGTTTCTTGCTCAACGCATCTCGACCAACGTGCGCGTGCTGGAAGGCGCGCTGACGCGTCTGTTCGCATTTGCCTCGCTGGTGGGGCGTGAGATCGACATGGAGCTGACACAGGATTGTCTGGCCGACGTGCTGCGTGCGTCCGAGCGCAAGATCACCGTCGAAGAGATTCAGCGTAAAGTGTCGGACTATTACAATATTCGCCTGTCAGACATCATTGGCCCCAAACGCCTGCGGTCTTATGCCCGCCCGCGTCAGGTGGCGATGTATCTGTGCAAGCAATTGACCAGCCGCTCGCTGCCCGAGATCGGCCGTCGCTTTGGCGGGCGTGACCACACCACTGTCATGCATGGTGTCAAACGCATCGAAGAGTTGAAAACCACCGACGGCCAGATTGCCGAAGACGTGGAAATGCTGCGCCGCGCGCTGGAAGCCTGAGACTTACCTCAAGCCCCTCAGGAAACGCCCCGGACCTTCGTGCCCGGGGCTTTTTTGTGCGCTGTAGCCCACGGTTGCGCGTCAACTGTGCCCGCACGGCCACGGGCCCCTTGACGCTTTGGCCGTTCCGACCCAGAAAACCGTAAAAAATCCTTGTACCTCAGGGTGGAACCGCTAACGTGCCAGTCCCGCCCATGTCGGTACGCAAGTCAGAGGAACTGAGGGTATGAAGATCAGCATCGAACGCGGCACCCTTCTCAAGGCCGTTTCCCAGGCCCAATCTGTTGTCGAACGTCGCAACACCATCCCCATACTTGCCAACGTGTTGATCGAGGCTGAAGGCGATCAGGCCATGTTCCGTGCCACCGATCTGGATATCGAAGTGGTCGACAAGGCCCCGGCGCAAGTTGAGAAGGCAGGTGCTACAACCGTGGCGGCAACGACGTTGCATGAGATTGTGCGCAAATTGCCGGACGGAGCGCTGGTGACTCTGACCGCTGACAGTGCCGCTGGGCGTCTGACGGTTGAAGCGGGCCGGTCGAACTTCTCGCTGGCGACGCTGCCGAAAGAGGATTTCCCGGTGATGGCGTCCTCGGAATATCAGTCGAACTTTTCTGCCTCGGCCGCGCTGCTGCGGCGGCTGTTCGACAAGTCGAAATTTGCCATCTCGACCGAGGAGACACGGTATTACCTGAACGGTGTCTATATGCATGTGGCCGATGGTTCCGAAGGCGGCAAGGTGCTGCGCTGCGTAGCCACTGATGGCCACCGTCTGGCCCGTATCGACGCCGATCTTCCGGATGGCGCGGCGGATATGCCTGGCGTGATCGTGCCGCGCAAGACCGTGGGCGAGCTGCGCAAGCTGCTGGACGATGATGAGATGGATATTGCCGTTTCCGTCAGCGAAACCAAGGTGCGTTTCGCGACGCCCGATATCACCCTGACCTCGAAAGTGATCGATGGCACCTTCCCCGACTACACGCGCGTGATCCCGCAGGGCAACACGCGCCAGTTGGAAGTGGACGCCGCCGAATTCGCGCAGGCCGTTGACCGGGTTGCGACCGTTTCGTCCGAGCGCTCGCGCGCGGTGAAGCTTCAACTAGACGCTGACAAGCTGGTCTTGTCGGTCAATGCACCTGATAGCGGGGCCGCTGAGGAAGAACTGGCTGTTGCCTATGGCGACGAACGGCTCGAGATTGGATTTAACGCAAAATATCTGCTGGAGATCGCCAGCCAGGTGGATCGTGAGAACGCGGTGTTCCTGTTCAACTCGGCAGGCGATCCGACCCTGATGCGCGAAGGCAATGATCAAAGCGCGGTTTACGTTGTCATGCCGATGCGCGTCTGATCGACCCTTCGGGGTGATCCTTAACGAAAGGGAGGGGTCATGAGTTTGGCCCTGACCGATCTTACGGTCTCACATTTCCGATCGCACAAGCTGGCGCGGTTGTCCTTGGACGGGCGGCCAGTGGTGATTCATGGGCCGAACGGGGCCGGTAAGACCAATATCCTGGAAGCGGTCTCTCTGTTCTCGCCTGGTCGCGGGATGCGACGGGCAAGTGCGGCCGAGATGACCCGGCGGCCAGAGGCGCTGGGCTGGAAACTGTCAGGGCTGCTGAACGTTCAGGGCCAGAACTATGAGATCGAAACGTGGTCCGAGGGCGGCGCAGCGCGTCAGGTTCGGATTGACGGCAAGGCCGCGAGCCAGATTGATCTGGGCAAACTGGCGCGAATGGTCTGGCTGATCCCCTCGATGGACCGTCTGTGGATCGAAGGAGCCGAAGGGCGGCGGCGGTTTCTGGACCGCATTGCGCTGAGCTTTGATCCCACCCATGCCGAGGCGTCTCTGACCTATGAAAAATCCATGCGCGAACGGAATCGCTTGCTAAAAGAGCAGGTGCGGGATGCGCATTGGTATGCGGCGCTTGAGGGGCAGATGGCTGAAACCGGCCATCGCATTCATACTGCGCGTTTGGCGGCGTTGGATCACCTGCACGCGGCGCAGGAGCAGGCGGAAACTGCCTTTCCTTCGGCGGATCTGGAATTGGTGCAGACCGAAGGTGCGATGCCTGAGTCGGCAGACGAGCTGCGCGAGGCGCTGAGTCAAAACCGTTTCCGAGATCTGGCCGCAGGGCGCACGCTGGTCGGGCCGCACCGGTCGGACTTACATGGGATATTCGCTGCGAAAGGGGTTCCGGCAAAGGATTGCTCGACCGGAGAACAGAAGGCGCTGCTTGTTTCCCTGATCCTGTCAAATGCACGGGCACTGGCCGGAATGGTAGGTGCGCCGCCGATCGTGTTGCTGGATGAGGTGGCTGCGCATTTGGACGCCGGGCGACGTGCCGCGCTTTATGATGAGATTTGCGCGTTGGGGGCTCAGGCCTGGATGACGGGCACCGGGCCTGAACTTTTTGCGGAATTGGGGGGGCGAGCCCAAACGCTGATCGTTACCGAAGGCGCTGAGGGCTCGGTCGTGACCGCTTAGGCTGGTTCGCTGACTTTGCGTTCCCACAAGAAGCCGCGCATGACCTCATCCACCGGTGTTTTTGCCATGTGGTTGACGTAGTTCGACATGGTTTTTTGCGCCAAACCCAGCACCACGTCCAGAACTGCGCGGTGCGAGTAACCGACGTCAAAGAACGCCTGCAACTGTTCCTCGGTCGGGTTGCCGCGGGTCTCCATCACTTGCAGGGTGAAGGTGCGGAGCGCTTCGAGCTTGGCGCTCGGCAGCGGAGTTTCATTGCGCAAGGCCTCGGTGATCTCGTCCGAGACCTTCATCATTTTGGCGATGCCGGTGTGGGCGGGCACACAGTAGTGGCACTCGTTTTCCACGTTTATGGTCTGCCAGACGACGGTTTTTTCCTCATTGTCGAAATCGGTCTGCATGAACAGGCCGTGCAGAACCTGATAGCCTTCCAGATGCTGCGGGCTTTCGGCCATCACCTTGTGCAGGCCGGGCAGGCGGCCGAATGCGGCCTGAGATTTCTCGAGCAGCGGTTTGGAACCATCGGGGGCGGATTCGAGGTCATGAGACGGGAAATTGGCCATGTCGGAACTCCTGTTTCTGGCGTGATGAGTTGTATTTAGGGTTTCTTGAGTGATCGCTCAAGTATATATTTGAGCGAACGTTCAAGAATTGGTGAAGACAATGCCCCGCAAACCTTCTTATGACCGCGAAGCACTGATCGCGCAGGCCCGTGATATCTTCTGGCGTCACGGCTGGGCCGGAACGTCACTGAAAGATCTGGAGCATGAGCTGAAACTGAAGCCGGGCAGCTTCTACGCAGCGTTCGGGTCGAAAGATGCGCTCTATGGGTTGGCGTTGGAACGGTATGCGCAGGACGGGGTCGCAAATATGATGGCATTGGCAGAGGAACTGGGTCCGCTTGGTGCGCTTAAGGCTCAGCCGCGTCGTGTGGTCGAGGCGTCGTGCCTGCCGACCAAAGCCTGCATGTTGGCCAAGACCTATGCCGAATTGCAGGCCAAAGATCATGATCTGGCCGGTCAGGCGCGCGCCTATATGGTCGCGATGAAAACCTGTTTCGCAGACCTGTTTCGTCGCGCGCAAGAGGCCGGTGAGATTGGGCCGGATCACAACCCGGGTCGTCTTGCCGCGCGGTACCAATCCGACCTTCTGGGCCTGCGATTGTCAGCCGAACGCGACGATGTGAACGCGGTAGAAATCGCCGAGGATATCGCAGCAGACCTTGATCGGCTTTGATCGGCAAATAAAGCCGGTCAGAACCACAAAATATTGGGGGAGCGCGTGACATTCCCCACCAGAAAACGTATAAGTTACCAAAATAATATAGGTACTAACGGCATGTCCGAAGACGCACAGGCACCACAAGAATACGGCGCTGATTCCATTAAAGTTCTCAAAGGCTTAGAGGCGGTTCGCAAACGCCCTGGTATGTATATCGGGGACACGGATGATGGCTCGGGTCTGCACCATATGGTGTATGAGGTCGTGGACAACGGAATTGACGAGGCGCTGGCCGGTCACGCCGACCATGTGACTGTGAAAATTCACGCAGATTCCAGCGTCTCGGTCAGTGATAATGGGCGCGGAATTCCGGTGGACATTCACCCGGAAGAGGGTGTCTCGGCCGCCGAGGTCATCATGACCCAGCTGCATGCTGGTGGTAAGTTCGACAGCAACTCTTACAAGGTATCGGGTGGTCTGCACGGCGTGGGTGTGTCGGTGGTAAATGCGCTATCGAATTGGCTGGAACTCCGTATCTGGCGCGCTGGCAAGGAACACGTCGCGCGTTTTGAGGGCGGTGAGACGGCAGAACATCTAAAAGTCGTCGGAGAATGCGGTGACCGCACCGGGACCGAGGTACGGTTTCTGGCCTCGACCGACACGTTCTCGAACCTCGAATTCTCGTTTGAGACGCTGGAAAAACGCCTGCGCGAGCTGGCCTTCCTAAACTCGGGTGTCCGGATCATCCTCATTGATGAACGCCCCGCTGAGCGGCTGGAAACCGAACTGTTTTATGAAGGCGGCGTCAAGGAATTCGTCAAATACCTCGACCGGTCCAAGACCCCTGCGATGCCCGAGCCGATCTATATAAAGGGTGAACGCGACGATATCGGCGTGGAAATCGCGATGTGGTGGAATGACAGCTATCATGAGACGGTGCTGCCCTTCACCAACAATATCCCACAGCGCGATGGTGGTACCCACGTGGCCGGTTTTCGCGGCGCCCTGACCCGGACGATCAACAACTACGCGCAATCCAGCGGTATTGCGAAAAAGGAAAAGGTCAGTTTTACCGGCGACGATGCGCGCGAGGGGCTGACCTGCGTATTGTCGGTCAAGGTACCCGATCCGAAATTCTCGTCCCAGACCAAGGACAAGCTGGTGTCCTCCGAGGTACGTCCGGCGGTCGAAGGTCTGATGAACGAAAAACTGGCCGAGTGGTTCGAGGAAAATCCGAACGAGGCCAAGGCCATCGTCGGCAAGATCATCGAGGCTGCTCTGGCCCGTGAAGCTGCCCGCAAGGCGCGCGAACTGACCCGCCGCAAGACCGCGATGGATGTGAACTATCTGGCCGGCAAGCTGAAGGACTGCTCTGAAAAAGACCCGTCCAAGACCGAAGTCTTCCTGGTCGAGGGAGACTCAGCCGGTGGGTCGGCGCAGACGGGTCGGGACCGGCTGACACAGGCTGTTTTGCCCCTGCGCGGCAAGATCCTGAACGTCGAACGGGCGCGGTTTGACCGGATGCTGTCGAGCCAGGAAATCGGCAACCTCGTGATGGCGCTGGGCACCGGCATTGGCCGCGATGAGTTCAACATCGAAAAGCTGCGCTACCACAAGATCGTCATCATGACCGACGCCGACGTGGATGGCGCACATATCCGGACGCTGCTGCTGACTTTCTTCTATCGGCAGATGCCGGAGCTGATTGAAGGTGGATTTCTCTATATTGCCCAGCCTCCGCTTTATAAAGTTTCGCGTGGCAAATCAGAAGTTTACCTGAAGGATCAGGCGGCGTTGGACGATTACCTGATCAATCAGGGTGTTGAAGGCGCAGTGCTGAAGCTCGGCTCGGGCGAAGAGATTATCGGTCAGGATCTGACCCGTGTGGTCGACGAGGCACGGCAGCTGAAGCGCGTGCTGGATGCCTTCCCAACCCACTACCCGCGCCACATTCTGGAACAGGCCGCCGTGGCAGGGGCCTTCGTGCCCGGCGCGGTCGATGCCGATTTGCAAGGCGTGGCCGACAAGGTCGCTGCCCGTCTCGATCTGATCGCGCTGGAATACGAGCGCGGCTGGCAAGGGCGGATCACGCAAGATCACGGTATCCGCCTGGCCCGTATTCTGCGCGGTGTGGAAGAGGTCCGCACGCTGGACGGCCCGATGCTCCGTTCGGGTGAAGCGCGCAAGACAGGCAGTTTCACTCAGAGCCTACAAGAGGTTTACAACACCCCTGCGACACTGGTCCGTCGCGATCGGTCTCAGGTCATTCACGGCCCGCTGGATCTGTTGCGGGCCATTCTGGAAGAAGGCGAAAAGGGTCTGTCACTGCAGCGGTATAAAGGGCTGGGTGAAATGAATCCTGATCAGCTGTGGGAAACCACTCTGGACCCAGATGCCCGCACGCTGTTGCAGGTGCGAGTGGATGATATGGTCGAGGCTGACGATCTGTTCACCAAATTGATGGGTGACGTGGTGGAACCGCGCCGTGAGTTCATCCAGCAAAACGCATTGAGCGTCGAAAACCTGGATTTCTAGCCTGTTGTAGGGACGCGCACAAACCTTCACGCACCCCATAAGTTTGCACGATTTGCCCATAAGTTTGCACTGTTTCGCGATAATAGTGCAGAAGAAAGCAAGTAAATCGCCTTATGCGGGTGTCGAAGGATAGATTTCAGTTTCTCAAGGATTGAACACCTGATCGCGATGCCAGATCAGGTTCTCCTTGTGCCCAGCAGTTAGACCAGAGATCTGCTTGGAATGTCCGGACAACGAGCTCATTGCCGGCTCGGATAGTTTACTCGAAAACTTAGGTGTCCCGTCGTCCTTGAAAGTCACCAGACCCTTGTCGAATGCTGCGTCCCATAATGCTGACAACAATATCCCGTTGTGGATGTCCAACCGCTCAGCATCGGTTTCGCAGTCTTTCCACGGCTTAATGTGTGAGGCCCTAAGGAGTTCAGTGTCAGAAATGTCCGAAATCGGGCAGCGCCCCTGCCAATAAGAGATTAAACGATTTCTGAAGATATCCTGACCAATCCGTTGCTTTACAAGCCGCTCAGCTTCGGTTGTTTCCGGCAATCCTTTCGTAGCAACCTGGAACTCTTCCAGAGGACCGTCTGGAAGGCTCACTGACAGCTCATAGATGCGTTCCAGAACCGGATACAGCTCGGACATCCGAGAGGCACTGTAAACTGCTATACCTGGGGAGTTAATTGCAGATTTCGGAAAGGGTAACTCAGCCGCGACGCCGGCGTGGTCGATGGCAACAAACCATGGGCCTTGCTCATTCTCGGCTGCTAGAAAGACAGCTCCCTTGGCCGTCGTGGAACCAAATTTCGCCCAACCATTTTCTTGGCCGAGCTTCTTTCTGAAGCCGTTCTTCCAAGCGGCTTGTTCACACTCGGAGTAAACAAAGAAACTCTGCTTAGCTGGAATCATTGAAGATCCTATTTTTCTGATTGCCAGTGGGCGCATCCAAAAACGAGAAAAGACCAGATCTTGTTGTGAACATCAATCAACTTTGAGCCCCCTCTTCTCGTTCCATAGCTTCTGCGCAGATAGGCCCATCGCGGTTTCTATTGCATTTGCGGTTCGCGTCACCGCGTAGAGGTTCAGATCTTCAAATGCCCCTTTGTAGTTTGATAGGTAACTCTCGCTCCTTGGCTTGAGCCCGTTGCGCATCGCCACCAAATAGGCTGCCATTTCGGCCTCGATCTCCATCAACTCGTACGGCGTGTCGCTCCGATTCGGAACGCGGCGCCCGTTGTCCGCACCAAGGTGGCCGAGATAAAGATGCGCCAACTCATGGGCGACTGTCACAAAACGCGTCGGTGCTGGATGGTTTCGGTTGTAGGCTAGCTGGTAAAAGTTCTTTCCCTTGTCGCTCTTCGAGCGGCCCAACAGCCGAATCCAGCCTGCCTGACCATCGCCGGCGTCCAATTGGACGAGATCGATCTTTTCCTTCCCGACAGCGCGCATGAACTCGGCGAAGCGGTTGTCACTCAGATTACCGAAGGTCGGGAAGGAGAACGCATCGACCGGCAGCTCCTTGCCTTCGGTATCCTGCACGTCGAATACGAAATCGACCGGCCCTTTCATTCGTAGAACCAGGAGCGGTCGTGCGCCCTTCTTCGGCACCCGGCCGAACCGTTGCCACCAATCATGGGCTGTCGCCGCGTGCGTGAGGCCGGGCTTCTGTATGTGCAGCAGCATCGCGTTGAAGGGAGCAAATTCACGAAGGCGAACCGTAAAGGCAAACAGCTCTTGTATTGCTTGGCTGTTGTCATACAGCTTCGTCGCTGCGATCAGCTGATCGATCAAGGCTCGCTCGGCTGAGTTGTCCTCTGTAGGACGTTCCGAAAACAGGTCCTTCTGATACGGGGTGAAGACCGGGTTTGGAGTAGGCTCAAGACCAGAAAGATAGGGTCCTTTGGGGAATGGGTCGATCAGACCATCCCGAACTTCCTGCACGAACAAAGTGACGTAGGGCTTGAGCTCCTCGATGTCATTGCGGTTGTACGATGCTTCTACAAGATGATTGACGATGGCATGCATCATAGCCGCTATACCCGCTCGTGGTTCCGTGCGGGTTTTTACTGCGTCCAGAAAGATCGGCTGGAACTTGGTGTAGGTTTCCGCGTTGATAACGGACATGTCTTACATTCCCATGGCCTTGAACTCACCATTCGCTTCCATCCGATCCCATGCCTCAAGGACGAGGCGGCGGGTGCAGTATTCGCCGTGTTGGCGGATTTCCTTTTCCTTGAGGACGCGAAAGGTTTCTGAGGGGTAGTCGCGGCCCTTCACGTCGGCAGCGTCGAGGATGAAACGCAGCTCATCGCGGGTCAGGCCGTAAGCGCGGGCGTAGTAGGTATCGAGATTGGCACGCAGGGCGGCGCGGCGGTACTCGCCTGAAGTTGTGGGTGGTCCGCTGGTTTCAGCGGAGTATTTCAAGTGAAAGAACGGGCACGAGTCTACAAGCAGCATGGCTGATTGCCTTTCTTGCGTCCGAAATGGCCACCCACGGTCAGAGACTCAGAAAACTACTTCAATTTTGCCCTAAATGACGGCCGCGTGCGACAAGTTCCCAAAAGAGCTCCTCGTCGTTAATCCTGTATGCACGTTCTGAGCCATAGCCTGTCGTCCTCGCCTCAACATTGAAACCGGCGTCTTTGAATCCATCAATAACGTCCATTGTTGCGTCAAAATACATGCGGTATTCGACCCCCCATTTGTTATTCTGAGTTTGCATGAATGACTCGTCAGGTGCGTGGCCGGCCGCAGCTTGGTAGCGAGTTCGGAATCTCGCCTTTCGACTGTCCGGCATCTCGCATTCGATCAAGAGATTTTGCATAGCATCAATTAGTTGTTCCATTTATCGCCCTTTCTGGCTGTGCATTTGTCCAAGATAGGAAGAGAATTCTCCACCTAAACCATACGATTGGTTAACTACTTCGTTTATTTGCTCCCATTCGGCCGTGCCGAGCTCGCCCGAGTCTTCGGAAACAACATTTTCAAGTTTCTCAAATAGGCCAGCGGGGACTGAAGGTAGCTTCGCAAGAATATAATTGTCGAAATGCATTGTTCGGACGGCTCGATTGAAGCCGCCGACGTATACGAACCAGCAAATGAAGTCAGACATCAAATAGGCCGCAACTGAGCGAGCACTGTAATTGAGAGGGTGATGAATGACGTTGACGGTGTCTAGTGGAGCCATCGGTCGATCCGTTACGGCGCCAATCAGTCGGATGTGGTCCGTAGGGTTGAGCAGATGGGCTACGATATTCTGAAATACCGTCGCACCCGTTGGCAAGACGAACCGGTCTTCTATTTGATTCCTGTTTATGAAGCGCCAAGGTCCTCGCAGTTGCATTGGGGCAATGTTTTTTCCAGCTAGCAGCTCAGTATCACCCTCATTATTCGCCAACCTTTGGAGGCCTTTGCCGCGAGATGTGGAAAGCTCTGGTACTCTGTTTGGTTTTAGGAATTTCCGAATTCTCGTGAGCACCGCCTGATCATTTTCATTCATCCCAGTAGGGATAATCCCTAACCCCTCGGCCAACTCGCGCGAAATCGGCATATTGGGTGCGTTTAGGCCCCTGAAAAGCCGAAGTTGGGATGTATACTGTAATTCTTTTGAGCAAAACAGCAGAACCATCTCCAGCGCAACATTGGGCCAAGCTTGCCCAATATCAATGGTTGAAACCAAGCGAGGTACAACAATTTCTCGCACTCCACGCCACGCATTCGAGTACGTCACTGACTTTGGGACGACTAACCCAAACCTGCCTTGCTCGGACATTATACCCATAGCCAGGCTAATGAAATCGGCACATGTGTTGGATGCGCCCGATGTTTGAGAATGCGTACTTTTGATACACTCTTTTGAACGTTTTTCGACTTCGGCGCCGTAGGGTGGGTTGCCTACTACTACGTCAAATCCACCGTTCTGCATCACATCGGGGAACTCCAAGGGCCAATGGAACGCCCGAGCGCGGCGAGCAGCCTTGGGCGCATCCAGCATCGATTGCCGCATCTTGCCCTGATTGAGCGCCATCCACAGTTCCTCAGTCGTCGGCACGGTGCGGGCCGAGAGACCAGCGGGCGCACCGCCTACCTTGGGCAGCAGGAAGGCCGCAACATAGAGGTTTGCCGCGGCCGTCGCCCTTACAAACCCCTGCTTCTTGCGCAGGTCTTTGTACCGTTTGGCCTTGGTCCCGATCTGTTCCACCGTATCCTCTGGTAAATCGCGGAAGCCTGAGAAATCCAGCGCCATCGGCTTCATCTCGGGCATGGCGACTTGCCCAGTGCCGAAGTCGAACCCGCCTTGGCCCTTCATCGCATCTTGATTGGCCTTTTTATAGTATTTGGCTGTGTCCTTGTCGTCGCCGGTCAGCGGCTTGTAGGCGGCATCGGGAATGCCGTCCTCGAACTCCTTCAAGTCGAAGACCCCGAGCAGCGCGTCGCCGCAACGGATCTGCGCATCGAAGAAGCCGAGGGGAAGGCCGGGATCCACTGTCTCAATCCACAGCGCGACCTTGGTCAGTTCCACTGCCATCGGGTTGCGGTCCACCCCGTGAATACAACAACGCGCGACATCGCGCAGCGCATGGCGGAAGTCGGCAAGCGAGGGCGTGCCCTCGGCCCGAATGCGCGCTAGCCGTGTGGCGATGCGGCGGGCGGCGGCCAGAAGAAAGTGGCCCGAGCCGCAGGCGGGGTCGATGACTGAGAGCTTAAGAAGCGCCTTGGCGGGATCATCCGTCTCGGCCTCGGTCTTGTCGAGCACAGGGTCGAGCGCGGTGTCGAGCAGCGCCTGAACGAGGCTGTCGGGCGTGTAGTAGGAGCCGGTGGTCTTTCGCTGGTTGCCCTTCTGCTCTGCGGCTTCCGAGGCAAAACGCAGTTCTCTGCCGTCGTCGGATAACTGAGGCTGGAGTTCCAACAGAGACTCATAAACGGACCCAAGTTCTTCGGTCTCCATAGCGCGCCAGTTCACCGGCACAATGCCGGACTTGTCACTGAGCCACGCAAGTCGGTACAGAGCTTCCATAAAGGCCTTATTGCGGAGTTTCGCAGTGTCGAGGCGAGAGGCCTTACTCTGTGCAAAAAGGCCACCTAATGCCGGCAGAGCCAGCTTGGACTCACCTTGCGTCAAGGCATTGAAAACCACTTTGAGACCCTCATAGCGGTCGTAATGCCGATCCCAACTGGAACGTCGAATGCACTGTGACCGCAGATGTGCCAGGCTATAGCCTTCCACGTAGAGTTTACGTGCGTCCTTGTTGGCATTGGGCGAATGAAGCAAGTTGCGGTCTTCGGCCACCATCAGGAAAATAAGCCGATAAACCAGTTGGAGCAGTTCGTTAAACCAGTCGGTCAGAGGCACCTCGCCGGACTTCAGCTGGTTCTGGAGATCCGGGTTTGCTTCCAGAAACCCTGACCCTAGTGATTTCAGAGCCAATTGAACTTGGTCCGCCAATCGGTCTCGAGCAGCTTCACCTTCTTTTGACCCGGCTTCGCGCCACCGCTCCAACGCGCAATCCGTCGCCGGGGTTTCAGCTTTACCAAAGCGGGATCGATGGATGAGCAGCCAGAGTACCGCGAAGGAGGCTATGTCCTCGTTTGAAAAGATCTGCTCCAGATCTGCTTCTACGTAGGCAGGACGGGTCAGCGAAGCATTATCGCGCATGAGCCTTAGCGACTTACCATTCGTGACGAGACCCCAAAGGGCGTCTTCTTGTTGGTTTAGGTAGTCTTGCAGCGCAAACGTAGGTGAGAGAGACCGTTCGACTGAAAGCGTCGGGCTCCGCTTATCGAGTTCTTCTTCTGGCGGAACGATCACGACTGGTGCGCGCTCTCCAGCGATCTGCGAAACCGGCGCCAGCGCCGCAACCATGTCGTCAAATCCGAAGGCTTCTTTCAACAAACCCTGCACAAACCAACGCGTTGCTTCAGTTGATGGAGTTTCAGATTTTTGGAAATCGTCGAAATGCGATTGCCCCACTCGGAAAGCCAATGAAATCTCTTCCCGAATGCTCAGACCTTTTCTGACGCCATAGTCTTCTTCGGCTTGCTCAGAGGCTCCGCGCTGGTCGACCTTGGCGACCATTGCTGGTGCAATGATGTTGCCTTCCAGAGTGAGGGATGGCCAAGACGAAAGATCAACAACCTGTTTTCTAGCCATTATTCTTCCTCGCTTGGCATCAAAACAAACAGTCCGATGACATCAGGCGGGAGCAGCGGCTCCACTGTAACTTTCGATCCGGAACCGGTTGCAGCACGGATTCTTGCATGGTCGCCGACAAGCTCATCTGCGCGCTCGGCAACGTATTTCGCGATTGGACCATCAAGTAATCCGGGTAGTTGCGCCTGTGCTTGTTTGACAAATCTTTCACGCGCAACCGGTGCTAAGTTTCCGGAAGCCGTCGCGCTCAAAAGCTCGCGTGCATCGTCACCGCTGCAAACCAATTGATCGCCTTGGAGTGCGACCAACGCGGCCTCTTCGGCAAGCAACAACCGCTCTCTTCGCGCATGAACCCGAAGCTTGTAACGAATTCTCAGTAAGGCGAGCCTCGTGACCTTTTCGACCTTGGACGTTGGCCAAGCACCTAGCCTCCCAATACCAAGGTCGTACAATGAGGCTGGATCCAATGACGCTTCGACCAGTGTTTCCGCGAGTGTTGCCGTAAGCGGGTGCGTTCGGGTCAATAGAGCTGTACCAGATGGAGCCGGTTCAGACAGGGCCAGCTTAATTGTTCCAGTCAGAGCCTTTTGTTCCAAACGCTCCTTCAGTGGAAGATCAAGCGCATGAACGTGAGCGCGTACGAGTGATTTCTTTTCTTCGAGCGGTACACCAAACCGAGACATGGAGCGTTCGAGAAAGGTTCTCGCATCTTCTGGAGATCCAAGCAGGTTTGCGACTTTTTCCCATTCCGGAGCCACTTCGTTCGGTTTCATTGCATTTTGAGCGAAACGTGCACGTGACGCCTTTTCTTTCTCGGACGCATCTCTCCAAACTGCTTCCATTATTTGGGTTCCGTCATCGAGGCGCAGATCAAAAGCTAGTTGTCGGGTTCCACCCTTTTTGAGCATCATCGCGGCCATGAGCGCGTCGGTAACGGGAGCCCGGTCGTCGGGCAGTGGAACAGTTACCCCTGTCGCTTTTCGGATTTCTTCCGCTTTTCGGAGAATTACGTCTAGCACGGCTCCATCAATGGCGCTGTCGGGAGAGAACATCATGATGGACCGCACCAATTCGGCCGGCTGGCCAAAACGATCTACGCGACCTTCTCGTTGTTGATGTCGAGTTGGGTTCCAACTGAGATCGTAGTGAACAACCGCATCAAAAATTTGCTGGAGGTTGATCCCCTCAGAGAGGCAGTCCGTCGCAACAAGAATTCGTTGAGGTGGAATTTCGTCGTCATCCTCAGGGGCCATGTCTGCAACGCGATCACGCCGTTCATCAGGCGTCAGTACTCCGGTGACAGCCTCAACCGTCAATTTGGGGAAGGCTTTTCTCAAACCATCCCTGACATGTTCCGCCGTTGCCAGGTATCGACAGAACACAACCGGATTGGCTCCATCCTTTATCATTGGTTTCAGAATGCCAATTAGCGCTTCTAGCTTTGGGTCTTTGGCCGCTACCAAGTCTTCCGCGCTCTGAATGAGATCGGCTAATGCTTCATCCACGGAGAAAGATGCGCTGGGCTCAACATCCACCGCGTCTTCATCATCGCCGTCCTCATCAAAAACCTGTGGTTCCAACCGATCTGCCTCGTTGGACATCCGGTTTCTCAAAGCGCTCAATGCAGCCGCTGGCGACGAGCCGACACAACGCATCAGCGCAAGCGTGCCCCAAAATGCCAATCGCCTGTCTCGTTGGGCTTCTCCAGCTCTTTCGACAACACCGAGGCAATAGTCCAAAACCTGTTCTTGGAAGTCCAAATGCTCTTGGGTCAGCCGATAGGGCGCTTCCGTCGTTTCATGCTTTGGAAACGCGCGATCTTCTCCCCAGTCCTTTGAAACAAGATCGATTCTACGGCGTTGAACAAAGTGGCGTGCCAGTCTTTCACGATACCGAGCATCATCAAATGCCAACGAGGCAAAGGCAAGATCGATGAGTGAAAGCAACCGTGAGAACGCTTCCTCGTCTCCCGAATGCGGGGTTGCAGTCAGCATAATGATCCGTCGTTCAGGATCCTTTGCGAGACCAGACAATAGTTCAAAGCGCTGCTGCTTGCCTTTATGCGTCCCAACACACGCGTGCGCTTCATCAACAATCACGAAATCCGGGCAAGCCTTAGCAAATCCGTCTCGGCGTTTGTCGGCTTTGATATAATCCAAGCTGACGACCGTGAACGGATATGCGTCAAAGAGAGATTGCGCCAGCGGCAGGCCTCGCTCAAGCCGCGCAGCAGAGCTAGATGTGACGGCGACAGCTTCGATCCCAAACCTGGAGTTCAATTCCATGATCCATTGATCAACAAGATGGGGAGGGCAAAGGACCGAAAAAGTGTCAACTTCTCCACGATCCATCAGCTCCCGAAGAATAAGTCCGGCTTCGACCGTCTTGCCGATACCAACATCATCAGCAATCAATAGCCTTGGCACTGGCATGCGCATTGCCATGAGCAGAGGAACTAGCTGATAAATCCGGGGTTCGAAGGCGAGATTTGCCGCTGAACGAAAGGGTCCAGCGCCGCGCCTCAGAGTAAGCCGAAGTGCGTCCGACAACAGAGCGGCTTTCGATTGTACCGTTACAGCAGCGTCATCCGGCAAATCAAAGCGCGCGGCTTCAACGCTTTCCAACTCCAGGGTTGGATCAAGAACGACAGTATCTTTCTCGTTTCCAGTGAGTGGTCTGAGCGCGAGAAGACCTTCTTTTGGAGGAGGTAGTGCGACCCATTCACGACCGCGGGCCCGTACCAAGTCTCCGGGTGAGAATGCTTCAGTCATGATATGCTCCGCCAAGTAATTCGATCAGTTCCGTGGGAACACCTTCATTCGGCTCAGCAGGCAGTGACACAATTGTCCAACCTTTCTCGGCGGCAATATCATTTGCTTGCTCGGAAGCCTGCCCGATTGCTGCTGCAACGTAGTGATCCCGCCAGGCGAATTGCGCCTGCTGCTCGCCAAACATGATCGGTTTTGCATCTGGAGATGGCAATTCCGCTTGAGTAAATGCACTAATCCAAGCTTCGGCAGAAGAGCTTGTTCCTGAAGTCGCGGAAGTGGTCAATTCGCCCCTTGCAAGATCCACCAAGAGTTGCTTGGCCTCGTCGCTTACTCGGTCAATCAACTCATGATCTGGTTGGTTAAAGTAAGACAGCAAGCATCGGTAGCAGCCGCGGACACATGCATCGTCCGCATCTTTGAGTAACGATGCATCACCGTCCGCGACGGCCGCATCTACTTCCTTGAAGTGCATCAAATTCAGAGCTGCGAGCGCAACCCGGCGCAGCGCGTTCTCGTCTTCTACAAGGCGACTTAGGACGCCGGCGCCCCCTTCTGTTGCTTCATACGCCAGAATCGTGCGCCGATCATCGCGTTTTGGTAACGGCTCACCAAGTATCTCCCCTTCTTCAAGCTGAAACACGACTTCGATGCCGCGCATCAGTGCATGTTGAACGGTCGCCAAGGTCTCTGGTTCATAGAAATCTGGGCGATGAAACCTGAACAAGAGAGCGTTCTTATGATCGCGTACGATTGGCACGATCCGGACTGGTTGCACAGCGTCAGGTGGGGGATCTGTATCTGCATCTTCGTCTGGTGTTTTCGCCCAGTACCCCGTCCGCGGGTCGATCAGGAAGCCAAGAACAGTCTGGTCCTTGCGGCGTCGTAACCCTTTGTTAATTCGGCTGATCTCCGCGCTGTTCGCGTATTGAAGATCGAGCAGGCGCTTACCTCCGGCAAGGTACTGCGCTTCAGTGATGTTGGATTTTCCAGCCTTTTGCGGCCATGAGAACACAGTTTGAATTTCGAAACCTTGCCGGACACGCTCTTCGTCATTTGCAGTGATACGCTCCGCAGGGGCCGCCTCAACGTTGTCAATTCTGAGAGTTCTCTTAACGGGCAGCTCACCAGCCATAGAGTGATCACAGGCATGGCAACGTTCGACTTCCTCTTCATGCGAGGCGCCACAGTTTGGGCAGATCGTGATTTCTTTTGTTGCCAGTTCTTGCCCATCGGCAGTCCGTGTTTCCGGCGGCAGTTTTGCTTTCATGACCCGGAATGCGCGGCCCTCATGGTATATTAGGCTTCTTGGTCCAAACTCTGCGATTGCAAGAAACCTTGCGCGCTGTAAGTAAGCCCCGCTTTTCCCCTCACCGGGCACGAACGCATAGAGAGGAAGCCTCGGGAAATTGTATCCCGGTAGGAAACCTTCCGTGGCAAGATAGCGGTAAGAATAAAAGTCGGACCCGTTTGACGCCTTTCCTTGCTCAAGGATTGTGATTTGGTCGTTGGCCTGGGCTTGCGCGGCCCTGATCTTTCGCCTGTCAGAAGCGGACAAGCCAGCCTGCTGGGACTTCTTGTTGGCTTCAATCAGTTGTGTTCTCGCAGAATTGTAAAGTTCTCTCCATCGGTTGAATGCTTTGTCGAACTCGCGCGGTGCTTCCGCTGCAACCTCTGCCACAAACTCTTCTGGGGACGTCAGCCATTTCGGCATTTCCCCACCGAGAGAATGGAGAATTTGTGCTAGCACGCGACCCATCGGCGCCTTGGACCGCTCCAGTAGGCTTGATGCCTGCACAACGGTTAAGATCTCTGGTTTGAGTGGATAGTCTTCATTCTCAAGGTCCAGGATCAGCGGAATATCTGGTGACAGTGCGAGTTTCGCTTCTGCTAACCACACCGCGTGTAAGTGGGAAGTGACCAAATCACGATTGGTGATATCGAGTGCCGGTGGTTTGACGATACCAGAGACCATGTCGTTCCGACGTTCGAAGAAGTACTGATCATGTGGTGATTGCGCTGCACAATAAGTGAAGACGACAGCTGCCTGACCTGAACGACCGGCGCGTCCAGCGCGTTGCGCGTAGTTCGCAGGCGTCGGGGGTACGTTTCTCAGGTAAACCGCGTTCAGTGCAGATATATCGACACCCAGCTCCATTGTAGGTGAGCAGAACATTGCTGGCAAAAACTGGACTGACTCTCCGCTTTCTTTGATTTGGAGAGCATGCTCCTCGAGCTTGGCAATATCATCATCCTCAAACCGGAAGCGCCACTCTCTCCACTCTCGCTGTAGCTGAGTAACCTGTGCCGTGTGTTCGCGGCTCTCGAGGCCCCAATAACTGCTGTGTCCGCCTTTGAGATCTGCTGCGATGCTGGTGTAAAGATCGTGAAAGTAGGCGTTTCCACGGAATTGGGCGTCATTCACCGCAGCGCCAGGCACCAATCGGACAGCTGACGGTGAAAGTTGCCAACCCTGATGGTCGTCATCCAGGCTCACTGGGGTCAGCAGCCCTTCTTCGCTCAGGTACGAAAGGACTTCTTCCATCACCCTCAGGTAGTCGTCCTTGCCTAGTTTGACGCCGAGCATGCTGCGCTTATTGATTAGCTTGGCAATTCTGGAGTTATGGCCAGCACGTAGAATTGTTTTTTCTTCCCTAAGGCCGATGTTGCCGCGCCTTGGAGGCTGTAAGTACAAAATTGACTGCCCTTGAAGACTTTCCTTCTGATCAATCGACCAAGGAGATCGCAGCAGGCTTCTCGAATTCTGGGCGGTCGTGTCGAGTATGGGTAGTTCGAGTGCCTCTGTCCGGACGGCCAAACCTTCGATCATGGCTTCGAGGAACGTGCGCAGAACCTCGCGTCTGTCTTGCGTAGGTAAAGCACCGAACTCCGGAAGAATTGCAGTAAAGCGTTCCTGGTCTCCTGCAATTTCATCGAGGCCAACAAAGTCTAAGGCGACGAGATTCAAGATCGACAGACTTGGATTTGTAAAACGCCAGCCGCGTCGAAGATCTGTCCAAACGCGATGTGCCATGACCTTCGCAAGTGCGCGCTCTGCATCTTCTCTGATGACAGTACCCGCCGTCGGATCCAGCATCCAGTGAACGCGTGCATCTTTGTTGTTGGCTGTGAACCCGAGAGCACGAACGACGCGCAGTCCAAATTCTTCCTCGCGCAACCCGTAGGACCCTTCGTCCAACACGGCCCGAAGAATTGCTCCCCGCAGCAAGCTTACAAACAAGAAATCGTTGAAATGCCCAGCTTGTAGTGCTGCGTCCTGCCGATTGTCTGTAAAGCCAAGAAGCTTGCGTTTGTCTTTCGGGACATTGCTGCTTGGAGCGTTTAACCATTCAAGCGCGGTTGAGACCAGCAATGTTGTCGCAGAGCTTCTGCCCTCGCCTGAAAGGCCGGCCAATTTGCTTCTTTCGCGCATGCCAGTTGATGGTTCATGCAGGCAGCAGGTGCAAAAACCGAATTTTCCAGGCAAGAACCAAAAGTCCATTCCGCTTGAACCTACGCGGCCGTCAGCGCCAACCGTAACGGGCTGAGGGGCGCGTGCGCGTCTATAAGAACGCAATCGTTCAACACCGCGGTGCTCTTCAACCCAGGTTTCAGGATAGCTTTCGATTTCCCCTGAAAAACGGTAATCCGCGTCGCCTTCGCCAGTAGGGGTTAGGTATCCGGCAATGTCTTCTTCTTCATCGTCGTCGATGGGGGTGTCATCGATGTTTCGAGGAATGAAACTGGTTCGGCCGTCTCGTTCCACTTTTGTGACGACGTGATATTCTTGACCGCACTCGCGACAAAACCGCGTCGGGTACATTCTGTGGCCAGGGTTGTTCGGATCCTCCAGTTGGCCATCTAAAAGAACAGTTCTCGGGTGATCGGTTAGGGTGGTGAAAAACTCACCAGCACCGGAAACAAACCGATGCAGCTTGAATGCGAGAAATGCGGCATCACCTGATCCGCCTCTGTCCTTTTCGGGCAGACTGACGAGAGTGAGAAAGGTTTCCAACACCTGCTGACACTGATCTTGGCTCTCTCCGGAGGCTTTCTTTAGCTCTTGAACAGCTTCACCAAATGGAATTGGTCGCTTGCGCTTAAGGTCCTTGCCGTCGTCCAAACCGAGTGCCAGCTCACACCAAACAGCTAAAGGATGTTTCTTAAGCTGGTCGTCAGTGAGTTCTGATGGGATGCCTTGGTTTATTGTTGCTCCAAGAGCGGGGATGACATCCGCAATCTCGATAGAATCGTCAGTTGAACGCCGAAGCGCCTCGTCAATAACGGCGTCGGGACCGATGCTGGCACCGAACAGTCGCGAAGCAACCTGTGAGACAGCCAGAGCCCGCCCATCGTCGCTTCCTTCGCTGGCCATTGTTGCAGACGTGCCGATACAAATCGGTGCTTTTTCGCCCGCACACCGATCTCTCAATCTCCGTACCAGAATAGCTACATCAGCACCTTGTCGTCCGCGGTAGGTGTGAAGTTCATCAAGAACGATAAACTCCAGGCCCTTTGTGTTCTCGACGACTCGGGTGTCCTGCTCGTCTTGACGGGTTAGCAAAAGCTCCGCCATCATGAAGTTTGTTAGCAAGATGTCGGGGGGATTGGCCGCGATGCGTTGTCGCTCCTCCTGACCTTCCTGACCCGTGTAGCGGGCGACAGTTGGGAGGAGCTCCTTTGGTAGGCCAGACTGAGAAATAAACTTTTCGATTTCTTTAATCTGGCTATTTGCGAGAGCGTTCATCGGATAGACAATGATGGCTCTTGTTCGCCGAGATTTATCCGCTTTTTTTGCCCTTACGATAGCGTCGACGATTGGAACAAAGAAGCAGAGAGACTTACCAGATCCCGTACCTGTCGTGACGACAAAACTTTGACCTGCACGCGCTTTAGCGATGGCTTGAGCTTGATGCCGGTGGAACCGAAGTGGCTCAGCTCCGAACCGGAAAATTTCACCGGTAGCTTTATCCAAATCTCCAGTAGAAATGAGTTCGGCAGTTGTCGGGCCTTCTTCATAGCGTGGGTTCAATGACAAGAGCGGGTCCGGCCAGAAATGGCCGTCTTGATAGAGTGCTTCGACCTGCGACTTTAGATCTGTCGCGCGTAAGGCGCTGAACGATTGCGAAAAGTGTGCGTAGTTCTCAATGAGACTGCTGTCGAATTCGAATGCTTTCATTTCAATCTTACTGCCTGCAAATAGCTTTATTCGGTTACCCTAAGGTCTGTAGCTCGTTCAGCTCTCTTTTCGGGCAATGTCGCAAAGCGAATACCCTTTAAGGAGAGTTTGTCGCGCAAATCATTCATCCTACGCAAGTCATATGCGCTTCCTTCGGGCACAATCATGAGAATTTCGGGCACAAGTTTTTGAATTAACGCCAATTGCCCCAGTATACCGATAATATCGCGGCGGTTGACTTGACTACGATATGACTTTGTTTCGATTGCAAACCGGCGTCCGTCTGCACAGTCCACGACAAGATCGGGTTTGACCGGTTCGATAACTTTGCCTGAGAGAATGGTGACATGACTGGTGTTGAACAACTTCGCCCCAAAGCGTTCGAAGTAGTCGGTCACGATGGTTTCGAACTGCTGAGCTCTTTCTGGTGCAGAAATCGCAGTACTGGTGACTGAATTAGGCGCCTGCTTTCTCTTTTTTCGTAGTTCGTCATACTTTTTCTTGAGCGCAACCTGACCGGAATGGCCCGCAAAGACTTCGGCGGCCGATTTTTTGGCTTCCGAAGGGTCCAATTCATTCATTTTCATCAGGAACATCACCAGGGTCATGCCGAGCCATGGAGGTCTCGCGGCAAAGATATCCGGGTAATTTTGCTTTAACCAAGCGCTTACATTCACAGTTTTCTTTAAGCTATCCGATTGTTTTCCTTTGATATTAGCTACACGTTGGAGAACTTCGCTCGAAGTTCGGAGCCCGTAGAGTTCTGGTTGACTCATTGCCTCTGAAAGAGCTTCGCCAAGCTCGATCCAGTTTTCTCTTTTTGCCACGCCTTCAAGGCTGCCGGATTTTTCCGCCATTTTTTTCCTTGTATTCTGTATCCGAATATCCTATTCGGGTAATCCCATCAAGGATAGTACAAGATCTACCAGTGAAAAAAGACCCCAAGTCACACCCAACATCCCGCATCGTAAGAAAAGCGGGGCAAAAAAAGAGAGCAAATTACGTCAGTGTTCCGAAATGTGCTGGATACATCCAATTGGAGAGCACATTGGAGGCCACGACTGCTTTTGCGCTGGCGTTGGATCCGCGTGTAGCCAGTTTCCGGCCCCAACCTTGCACATATGATCTTCTATCGGGAAGGTCTTATGCGAAAAAAGAGAATCTTATCGATGAGTTTGTCGGAAAGCGCTATCGCCCCAAGCCTTACACACCCGACTTCCTCGTCAGAATGTGGGATGGTCGAGCAGCTTTCGTTGAAACCAAAGCTGAAAGTCGGGTCAACGAGGACCTCCATCGGGATTTTTTGCCAAAGTTTTTCAAATCTGTTGGCCATCACTGGACACTGATTACAGACGAAACGCTGACGGAAACCGTGGCTCACAACGTCCGCACGCTGAAGGCTGTTATTGACAGGCCACCAACTGAGAAAACTCTAGAGATCCTTGCTGAAGTGCCAAACGAAAGTGTCCGTCTTGGTCAGCTGATCTCCGAGTTTGATCTTGGTTCGGACGAACTACTTTGCGCTATCCTTTCCGGGTTTCTTGCAGTGGATCTTCATAGTCGACGTCTTGGGCCGGCTTCGTTTGCGTGTTTGTCGCCAACTCCCAAAACCAATCATCTGGAGATCATCGAGTTATGACAAACGTTGAGCGACAGTATGTTGGCTGGCATGTTCTGATCGAAGAACAGACCTTCACCGTAGAAGAAGTTGGTGTGCGCGACGGTTCAGTCTCCCTGACTGACAAGGACGGTGTTTATTCGCACATCAGCTTTGAGAGATTCAGAGAACTCATTCACTCCGAGATGGCGTTCGATCCGAACGCAGATGCCAGGTCACTGCGCCGAATGCTTAATGCTTCTGAGCAGAAAGAACTAAGCTTCAAAAAACGTGTTATCACAGCGATCAGAGTGCATCGAGGAGGTGGTCTCACTTGGCAGGCAGCTTACAATCGACTTGTACTAGACTTCTTGGATGACAAATACACGTCTGTCCGAGCTAATGGTTTTCCCTCACTAAGGACTGTTCAATCCTGGGATAAGCTGGACCGTTCAAAAGGCGATGCAGGGCTTCGACCCAAACACACGAACAAAGGCAACCGAGCGCCCAGATACGACTTCTTGTTTGAAGAAGTCACTTACGATCTGCTCGAAGAACGGTTTCTGACTTCGGATCGCATGACGGTTACGTCTCTCGCAAGGCTTGCCAAAGCAAAGTATCAGAAAAAATGTGAAGAACTGGATCTCAAGCCCGGGCCATGCGGTAGCAAATGCGTAAACGCAATTATTCAACTATTGCCACATGCAGATGTTGTGAAACTTAGGCTCGGCAGTGCGGAAGCAAGAAAACAATACTTGCTCGCGATGAATCTCCAGAAAGTAGAAGTTCCATTCGAACGTCTCGAGACGGACTCCACCACTTTGGACATGTGGTGCGTGGATGATGACGGAGATCCAGTAGGACGTCCAACAGTGTGTGCGGTCATCGATTGCGCAACGGGCCTGATTCTGGGCCTTCAAGTGTCTTGGGGTGCTCCATCATCCAGTCTGACCGCGAGAACCATGAAGGAGGATTTCGTACCCAAAACGGATGCGTTCTTTGATCGCTACAAAATCCAAAATAGGTTTCAGGCCGTCGGTACGCCACAATTGACGGTATCAGACCAAGGTTCAGAAAACTCAGGCGATATTATTGGGTCAGTTCTGTCAGCTTCGGCACAAGACTGGTTGAAGTGCGTTCCAGGCCAGCCAGATAAAAAGCCATTCATTGAGAGGTTTTTCCGAGAACTGAGTCGATTTATTACCCAGTTTCAGGGGGCCTCCCAAACGTCAGAAATTGGCGCGAAAAAACGCACAAAAATCGCTGAAGCAGAAGCTGTCTATACCATTCGCGAAGTTGAAGAAATGCTTCAAAGGTGGCGGTATGACACTTACGCTCAAAAGCAAAGACGGCGGGTGCAAAACATCCTGCGGACCAACGAGTCTCCGATTGCCGCATGGAACAGACTGAGTAGACGCCACTTTATTCCCCCCGCGCCATCTCCGATTCAAGTCAGAGAAATGTTTATGGTTGAAGACGCAGTTCGTGTCGCTGAACGAGATGGTATCATGTTCAAGAACATTCGGTACGCTTCGTACGAGCTGAAGAACTATCTTGAGCGCGTTGGAGTAAGAAACAAGGTTCAGATCCGATACGACCCAAATGACATCCGAGAAATCGCTGTCTGGGACGAACTGGCTCACGAACATTTTTTTGTTCCTACGAAGAGAGAAAACTGCCCCGCGTTGTCATTTGCCCAGTTGGATGCCGCACGAAAAGCGTTGCGCACGCCTGACGTGGAGGAAATCGAAACGCAGGCAATTCTAGCCGAGCTGCAAATCTATGAAGACTTCAAAGACAAGGCCGACAAACTTACGTCAAAAAAGCGCCGGGCAAAGCAGATCGCAGCGACCCGCAACAAAGAGCTAATTGAACGTTCGGATCGCCTACCCGGTGAAGATCCCACCAACTCAGCCAAACGCAAACGGATCAAGCCGACAGTTAGCTTGCCCGGGAACATGCCGAAGAAATCAACCCGGAGGCACAGTTGAGTCACCAGAACTACAGTCACGTCCTGAAACAAGCCGTCTATCACGCCTTGTATCAACAAACGCGCAGTGAACTGATTGAAGCCATTAGCCTTGCACAGCGGCTCGGTGGGTCAATCGTGCCCTTCCTCGGGCCAACAAGATGCGGAAAAAGCCGGATGCTTGAGGATCTGCGGGATACTATCGGTAAGCCAACAACTGAATACCAGGGATGGGTCTATGACAGCGATTTTGTCATCGGTTCCATCCCCAACAAGCCAAATGATAAAATGCTTGTTCGATCCATGCTGGCTTCGCTGGAGCTGAGCGGTAAGAGAGGGTCATCTGCGTCAGAGATCGAGGCACAGCTATACAAGGAAATCACGAGCAAGGGCATTCGTGTCATTGCGATGGACGAGTGCAATCACTGCGCCGAACGTGGTGAACGGCTGTCAAAGCGTGGCGTTACCGACCATTTCAAACGCCTCGTGGACAACACAGGTGTGACGCTGGTCCTCTGCGGGTTGCCCAAGTTTCAGAGAATTCTGGATGAGAACGAACAGTGCCGTGATCGGGCAATGAAATCCACTTACATGTTGCCCTATTCCTGGTCCGTTGAAGAGGAAAAGACCAACTTCGCCGGCGCTATCGCAACGCCACTCAACAGCTTGCAAGAAGCCGGCCTAGAGTTTGACTTTGAACCTCATGACATTGTGGTGCGCCTTTACGGAGTGTCTGGCGGCCGCGTTGGGATCGTCATGCGAGTCTTGCACGGGGCAATCGCCTACATCGAGAACGACGTATTGAGCTACGCCAGCCTCGCCAAGGCAGCGAACTCCGTTCTCCAAGCCCAACACCGTCCAGATTTTTTCTTTGAATCTGATGATATCGAAGAACTGGATTTGGTCCGTTCGTTCGTAAACGTCATGAAAGAAGCTGACCTTGAGCTTGCACCTTCCACGACGGAAGAATTTTCAGTGTTGGAACACTATTGATGCTGGCTAGAACAACATTTCCACAGCCGAATGAAAGCCTCCTCGGCTTCCTTCGCAGATTGTCCGCTTTCAACGCGTTCATCGACACGGGGGATTTCTTCTCGGAGCTTGGTATCAGGTACGGACGCCCTCTGATCGAGAGCATTGGCGACTTGGAGCGCAAATGTGGATTACCTGCGGGCGAGCTCGCGGCAATCGCACCGGAAGCCAAGTCAAATGACGCATGCCGCGAGTGGCAATTTGACCGGCGCTGGTCTGACCCAGTGTGCCCTATGTGTATCGCAGACGGTAAGGTCTATCACCAAAGCTGGCGTCACACTTTGGTAACTGCGTGCCCTGAGCACAAGTGCAGATTGGAAGATACCTGCCCGCGATGCTCAGAGCCTCTTACGCCCGAAAATGGAGGGCACGGAAAATGTTCTTGCGGAACGGATCTGTCGAGACTTCCAGTGCAGCCAGCGCCGCGACATGAGGTTCTAATCTCGCAGTTGATTTCGGGCATTCCATCAAGTGAAGTCTCAGGTCTTCCGACGCAGTTGGTGTCCAGTCCTCCAGCAGATATCGGCCGTTTTGTTCATTTCCTAGCCTCGTCCTTCTCAACAAATCGAACGGGCAAGGCTCTTAAGACCAAATTGCCGAAAACAGTAGAGGAGGCTGTTGTGCTGCTTAAGCCGGTTGCTTCGCTTTTGGAAAATTGGCCAAACGGTTTTGAAGATCACGTTCGCGAACGTCTGTTTAAAGCTGACCCGGCATTGAACTCCGCGCCTGCAAGATTGGGCAATTGGTATCAGCGGTTCATGCAATTCAAAGATCCTGCATATGAACCAGTTCGCAAGGCTTTGGGTGGAGCTGTTTCAAAAGAGTTCAGCGGAACCTTTCTCGGTTCATTGCAAGTCAATGAATCAAGAGAATGGGTGTCTGCCAAGGAAGCTGCTCAAGAGATTGGGATCACGTCGCAGAGGCTGGTTGAGGCGGTTCAAAAGAAACAGATTGCCGGCAAGCAAAGCCGGAGCGGATATGGGCACACTCATACTGTTATTCCTCGGCTGGAAGTTCATAACATCCTCGCTGATCGAGAAAGATACTGCGACGGCACTACAATCCGAAACCTACTTGGAGTTTCACGGAAGCAGCTTGAGCTTTTGCGTGAAGCTGCTGTGGTTAGCGAAATTGCTTTGGAAGATCGTCCCCCGTTGATTGACGGTGGCTTTGACAGAATTGCCCTTGCAGATCGGCTGGCTCGTATCAGTGCCTCCGCGGTCCAACGGGATGGTGAGACGATCAGTTTTGTGGATCTAAATCTTCGCAGAACAACGGATCGTTCGGTGCTCCTCCAAATTTTTCAGCGCATCTTTGATTGTGAGATCGTGCCTGTAAACGCGAATAGCGAAGTCTTGTTAGGTAAGTTCCAGTATCTGAAAAGCGACGTGGAAAGAGAACTGAGTAAAGGGCGTTTCTCAAAAGACTGGACAGCTCAGGATGTTGCCAGGATCACTGGTTGGAAACCTCAATCAGTCGTGCACTGGTGCAAGCTTGGTCTGCTCGAAGCTCGCGAAGTTTCGCATGGTCCGAACAAGGGTTATTTGATCTCGCCGGAACAGCTGGCGCGGTTCCAATCTACTTTCGTGCCTGTCGCAGTACTTGCTGGGTCACGCCGCACAACATCGCGCCGCTTGCTCGGCCTTCTCGCGAAGAGCCAGATCGAGACTTTTGGTGCACAAAAGGAAGCCCAAACAAGCAGAGGCCATCTAGTACGCCTGTCAGACCTCATGACTTTAGCCAATTCCGGAGGACTTCCATCTCTGGATACCGAAAGCTGTACGGCAAGTCTGAGAAGCCATGAGGTGAAGATGGCTCGTAGCCGAGTCCACCCCAACTGACTTCCCTATCAAAAAGGAACATCTGATGAGTAAACATCTCAGACATGCCGAACTTTTCACTGGAGATACGCGCAACCAAGGGTGCCAAGACCGTTTTTCCTTCACGCTTTTCAATAAATCGGAGCGTGTAGTCCTCGATGTCTTTGCCGCAAAATACTCAGGAGAGGTCATCGCGTCGATTTCTCCGTCTTCGAGCTTTTGCTCTGCTAGTTCTTTCCTGGAGAACTGTGTTCTTCCAGTTTACGAGGTTAGGAACATCAGGCTTCAGTCAATTCATACTGACCTGGGGAAGGAATTCGCGGGGAAAGAATATAGGGACTTGTTGAGCCGCGAGAAGATTACTCAAGACCACTTTCTTTGGAACGGGGTCAATGAGTGTGAAAATTTTGCTGACGCGTTCCATTCGGAATTCTGCAAGATGGGTGCGATCAATTCCTTTTATCGCTCCGCGATGGATCTCAAAGGAGACTTTGCTACTTGGCTCAACTTGTACAATCGTCAGCGCCGGTAGGCCCGTTTACTGAATCGGGCTTTTAGCACTCGCAATGGCATCTCCCAGTAAGTTCGTGCTGGAATGCGCAAAGGCCACACCATCGCGGTTTCGGCACGACAAATTTCAATACCTCGACTTTTCGCGGCCATGCCGGTCGCAGTACGGTGTACCTTCAGATAGGACGCGTTGATCATCACGGTCTTTCTTTCTCCGTGTTCGGCCGCCAGGCCGATCATCTTCTGGGCGAAGATACCTTTCACGCTGAAACGTTTCCATCGGCTGTAGAGCGCTTGGTGTGGCTCGTATTCTTTAGGAGCCTCTCGCCATCGCAATCCGTTGCGATTGATGAATATAAAGCCGCCAATTACCCTTTTGTCATCAACCCCTGGCTTGCATGCGACCGCGGGAGGAAAGGGGAAAACTTGGCTATCTTCTCGTCGGTCAGCCAGAAGAGGTCGCTCATATCACCGCTCCGTTTTCTGAGCCGTGAATCATGTAACGTTTTAAAAAGCAACGTATCCTGACTAAAAAACCGGTTTTCAACGCATAAAATTAAGGCTTTTTCAAAGAGCTTAGGAAGCTATGTGATCAAGAGAGTTCGATCATTGCAGGCACCTGTACGATGGTCCAAGCCTTTCTGCGGAAGCTCACGGAACTGACAGATTAGTCAATAACTGACTGTGGCAGTAATGAATGAGCTTGAAGAATATACTCCATCGCCCACTCAATCTCCTCGTCATCTACAACCGAGATTAAGATTCCTGCATCATAATTTGAATTGGTGATGAAACTATAATTCGCCGTGTCTTGGATATCCCCTTCGTCATCAGCGGCTTCATTGTAGTCCAATGCGATTAGCAAACTAAGCTCGTACTTTCTTGGAATAACTTCCAAGAAGAAATCGAGGTCATGGTAGCTCACAGATTTTTTTTCAGCCATTTCTATATGGTTAGGAAATGCGGTTGTGAGTTTCTCCCGAAGGCTTGTGAATAGACGTGCAGCATCATCAGTCATTGGAACCGCATCCACGTTCCGCCGCGTCGCCAACGCCCGTTTTTCTGCTGCTTCCATTTCCCGAACAACCTTATGGTCGGCTTCAAGAGCTGGCCATAGTTTTAGCGCTCTTTTCGCTAACCGCTTGCCACGTGCCGATATCTCATCTGCCCCCCACCTTTCGGCGTCTCTGATATCTTTGTTTAGGCGGACAGAGCTATCAGCAAACCCTCCTTCAATTTTTTGTTTTCTACCGAAAGGTTTATCGCTGTAGCGGGAATTATAACCTGTAAGTGTCAGGTTACCGAGGCGGTGAAGCCACTTTTTTTGGACGTCCTGCCATTCCTTTCCCAACATGGAGCGCCACTCGGGTCCGAGGTTTTCATTCTGTGGCAAGACATGTTCAATACTGTATTTCGAGGTGTCTGTTTGCTCTCTGCTGCCGCGGTTTTCCAGCGCATCGAGGAAATGAAAGCAGATTCGTTTACCGTACACGTCACCGTCAAGCAGGGCTGCTTTGAATTCAGGATCGCTTGGAAAGGCGTAATTGGCGGGAAGCTTTGCCATTCCAGCTTTCAAAGATGCCAAAGGTCTCTTTGTTTCAATCTTATAGGCTAGCTTGGCAAATTCAGTGCCATAGCCTCGTGACTGCGCTCCAATGAATGTTCTTCGAAGTAGATAACTTTCCAGAAGGTAAATAGCTTCGATGAATTCATTTTCGCTAAGCGTTTTGTCCTCTGAATAGGTTTGGTGAAGACGCATAACCGTTATTGCAGGAACGTCTGCATTGCGTCTAAGGCTTGTGAAGGCCCTACCTAGCTCAGTATCCGGACTCCGAACTGCAAATGCAGCGTAGTACCTCGCTTTCTTCAGAAGGTCCGACAGCAGGTCTTCTAATTGTTGTAGATCATTTGCTGTTTTGGAAAATTGACTCCGAAATGCCGAGTATACTCTGTCTGTGCGCTCAAGTTTCGGAGACTTATTGCGTAGACCAAGAATATCGCGAATGAAGTTGTCAAAAACCCGCTCACTTCCCTTGAACAAAGCTTCGATTTTGCCCCAGTATTGATCATACAGACGGGTTTGCTCCCGTTCGTCCAGGCCCATCAAAACGAAGTTTCGAATAAGGTCTGAAGGACTTAAATCTACTCCGGTGGAGTTCAGACTCTCAAATACAAGCTGTGGATTGTCGATGCCTCTTTCTAGAGATACATCAACAACCACGAGACGATTAAAACCTGCATACACGACCTCGGGATCAGTATCCGAGAGCAGTTCATAGAACAGCTCATAGTTTTCCTTAATACCCTTTGAAGCAGGGCTAGGAATTTCAGTGCCATCGATAAGTGCCTGCAAGGTTGCATCATCGTTTCGACGCAAGCGTAGCTTGGTTTCCCTATCACCTTCCTCTTCGGTGTTTTTGAGAAAATATGCATTTATCTTTTTTGCGGTAGGCCCATCATCGGAGCCCTTCCACCCTGTTGATTTTATGTAATCCCGCAGCGCGATCATCAGTAGTGTGAGCGTAGTGACGCGCTGTTGACCGTCTATAAGCAACCAACGGGTAAAACCCGCTGAGCTATCATTGGTCGCAATGTACACTACCGACCCCATGAAGTGATGACGCTTTCCAGTATCTCCGGCAATGTCGAGGATATCTTTCCAAAGCTGGCGGCAGTTTTCTTCTGACCAGCTGTAGTCCCTTTGGAAAACTGGAATAACGAACTGAGAAGCACCATTGATGATTTTAGAGTAAGCTCTGTTGATTGCTTGCATTTTCTTACGTGTTCCGAAAATTCAAAGACTTGAATATAGCAAAATCCCGTAGAGCGAAGCGCCTACGTCTATTCTGATCTCTTATATCCACATGCCACTGCGCATCAATCCTGAAGTCTGCATTGGGCTTGGGCAAATGAGCGGATACTGGGCAACCATCGCAGGTCGAACGTAGTCTCAGGTATAAGAATAGCGGACTTTGCCCCCGATCCAGAGACTGTTTGGGATTTAACATAAGTCGCAATTATGGAGCGGTTGCAGCCCTTGCGCCTTTGTCAGCCAACCGCCGGCTAATCCGAACTTCGGACACTCGTGAACATCCCTTCAGCGGTAATCGTGAGCACAAAGTTCAAAGAGCTTCCTCGAACTCAAAGGTCAGCGATGCGCAGAAAGCTGACTTTGCAAAGCTAGGCGAAGTGTCTCTTGCAACGAATTTGAGCACACTGAGAAAGAATTCTGACAATCAGCCATCAATGGCGCACCACGTATTGGGTGTTTGGTTCGTCCATTTTCAACGCTGGTTGCGTTCGTCGACCGACACAGCCTCAAACGAAAAAGAAGGAAGTCGCTTAAGCTTGGCAACAGGTTAGATGCACAGTTTCCGAGTTCAGGCCAGGTCACGTCAGACCAAGGTCTGTGGTGCGATAGCAGATTGTAGTTCATAGTCGATTTCACGATGAGAGCGAAAGTAACTGACCTGACGATTGGCAATTGGTCGTTGTCGCGAGTGTTTCTTGCGGCCAGTATTTTCGTGATGGGTACTGCTACCGCAATCGTTGGGGTCTGGGTGTCAAATCGAATCCAGAACGCTGTCGTGCAAAACTCCGCCAACTCCGCAGCGCTGTATATGGAAAGCGTAGTATCCCCGCTCAGCCAGGAATTGGCACATGGCGACCGCCTTTCTGAGCAGGCGAGCCTGGCGCTGGACGAGATTTTTATGACCCAGCCAATGCGTGACCGCATTGTCTCCTACAAGTTCTGGAAGCAAGGCGGTGTGATTGCGCATGCCTCGGATACAGACATCATTGGAAGCCGTTTCAATCCAACGGATGACTTAAGGCGGGCGTGGAGCGGTGATATCTCCGGCTCGTTCGAAGAGCTTGATCATGCCGAGAGCGCCGCCGAGGCGGCATTGGGGATACCATTACTTGAAGTTTACAGCCCTATCCGCGAACTCTGGTCCGGTGAAATCATCGCAGTTGCGGAGTTCTACGAAAGAGCTGACCAGCTGGAGCTAGACATAGCCAAGGCCAGGCGAACAAGTTGGTTGGTCGTCGGTTCCGCATTTCTTGCAAGTACTATTGTTCTGTATTCCATTGTCGCAATCGGCGACAAAACAATTCGACGACAGGGGACTCTTCTTAAACAGCGCCTGAAAGAAAGTGAGAGGATGGCTGAGCAGAATGTCCAGCTGCGGTCGCGTGTTGTCGAGGCGTCAGAAAGATATGCCACGCAAACAGATCGGTTCCTCAAGAATCTTGGTGCCGAGCTACATGATGGTCCTGCGCAATACCTGTCGCTCGCCGCCCTTAGACTGGAGGCGGCGTTTTCCAAAGGTTCCGAACAGCCCAAGGAGGCAGAGGAAATTCAGCAGTCTCTGCAAAAGTCACTGGCTGAAATTCGTGCTATATCGCGAGGACTGTCCGCACCAGATATCGACAGCCTATCACTCGTCGATGTTGTGAAGAGAGCCGTAGAAGATCACTCTGAACACAGCCCGTTGCGACCCGATATTTCGTTTCAGGGCAGCCGAACTCCAGAGCTGTCATTGTCCGACAAACTATGTGTGTTTCGGTTCCTCCAGGAAACGCTTTCCAACGCCGCGAGATATGCCCCAGCTTCCAAGTGCACAGTTATCTCTGAGGTGCAGAACGACCGCATAGTCATAAAGGTCAAAGACGACGGACCTGGATTTGACAGGTCAGAAGAAACCGCGTTGCGAGACGATGGTGGCCAGGGGCTTATGGGCTTGCGAGATCGGGTCGAGAGTATTGGTGGCAGGTTCGAAGTCGCATCGAGACTGGGCGAAGGCACCACCATTGCTATGACACTGTTATTCAGAAAGATGAGTGCATCATGACAACATCTGTAATTATAGCGGATGATCATCCAATTTTCAGGGATGGATTGCAACGCACGTTGGATGAAGCTGATGGTTTTGAAGTTTTAGCCGCTGGGTCCAGCGCTGAAGAGGCAGTATCGCTGGTCGGCACGCATCAGCCAGACATAGTCATTCTTGACCTGTCGATGCCCGGTGGCGGGATAAGCGCGACACAAAAAATTGCGGCAATGGCAAACCCGCCCTTCATTGCAATCTTGACGGTCTCTGAGAACAGCAGCGATGTCGCGGACGCCTTGGAGGCGGGAGCGATTGGGTACATTGTGAAAGGAGTATCCGCGAGCGAACTAACCGCTTCCTTACGCAGCATCGCCGCAGGTGAAGGGTTCGTTTCTCCGGGCTTGGCGTCGCGTGTACTACTTCAAATCAACACTGACAGCGGCATCTCTAAGAACGGCAGCCTTCTCGATGACCTTACGCATCGTGAGGAAGAAATACTTCGACGTGTGGCCAAAGGTCTGAGTAATCGTGAAATAGCTGACGAGTTAGACCTTCAGGAAAAGACCGTGAAGCACTACATGACGGCAATACTGTCCAAGCTCCACGCGCGAAATCGGGTAGAGGCCGCGCTCATTGCCCATGATGTTTGGAATAAAGGAGGTTAACCACAGTCTTTTTGACGGAGATGGCGGCCCCTCACCAAAAGAAGCCGCCAACGGATTATTGACTGGAGTTGTTGTTCAGTTGGCAACCGATTGTAACCTCCGGCGATCAGAGGTCGTTGCGTTTCTCTCAACGACTGTCCGGTTGTACGGGTCTTTCAACTCGTAGCGCCCAAACTCGATCTCCTCTTTCCACCCATTGGCATAGTTCACTTCGATATTATTGCCCTGGCGTTCGATTTTCGTGGGTCGACTTCCAGCAGTGCCGCCTTGCCCAGAAGTACGCACGTTGTCGATTGAGATACCATTCGCCAAAGACCGAAGCCTAGAGACGTCAGCACCGGTCGCGGGGCGTTCCTCAACAGTTCGGTTCTGAGCATTCTTTCTCTCATACCGCCCGTTTTCGATCTCCTCCTTGGTTCCGTCCGCGTAACGCACTTCAATGCCGTTAGCGTTTGTTTCGACCTTCGTTATCCCGGCCGAACCCGACGGTTTGCCCCCTGCTTGAGACCGATCCTTCTTTCCGCTGCCTCTATTGGAGCGTTTGGAGTCATCATCATCATCATCATCATCGTCGTCGCGACCACTTTTTCCTGACCCCGAATTGTCGTCACGGTCATCATCTCTGTCGTCGTCGCCATCATCGTCTCTATCATCATCGCGGTCGCCACCACGGCCGCTATTGCCAGACCCCGAGTTATCATCCCGATCGTCGTCTCGATCATCATCCCGATCGTCGTCACGACCATCCCCGTCTTTCCCCTTGCCGCTTTTGGCAAAGGCATATGACGGTTCAAAATGTAGGCGACCATCAGCATCAAACGCTGGCACATAAGGCGTGGCCGCAATCAACGAAGCCAACGCCGCGGTACTAAAAAGTTGACCCAGCTTTCTTTGAATTTTCATTTTCGCCTCCAATTCTGATCGTCACGCTTCGCGACGTTGGAGACAGGTTACTATTGGTCCGGCTTTCCCACATCGGGCTTTGGTCTGATAAATTTCAAGCCGAACGTCTTAGCCAGATCAGTCAAACCGATAGTGTTTTTACACTGCTAATTGACAAGTTTAGTGGGAGTTAACCCCGACACCCTTCAACTCGTCATCAGGTTCGAGGTGAATGACAAAGACGGAACCCGGATACAAACGCTCCAATTCTTCCTCGATGTCATTGCATATATCGTGCGCGGCGCTGACTGGCATTGCGCCGTCCACAACAAGATGAAACTCCACGAAAATGACATTTGCGGATCTACGCCCTTTGAGGTCGTGGTATTCTAATGCTGCGCCGAGATTTGACTCGATAGCGTTAGAGACAATTTGCAAGTCATGGTCCGACAGGGTCACATCCATCAGGCCATCGACGGAGGCTCGAATAACTTTCCATCCCTCCCACAAGATGTTCAGTGCAACAAGAATTGCCAGGATCGGGTCGAGGATTAGCCAGCCAGTGACAAGGGCAAGTATCAGTCCCGCGACGACACCAACTGAAGTCATGACATCTGTGAAAACGTGCCTGGAGCTTGCCTCCAATGCAGGCGAACCCTCGCGCCTGCCGATTTTGAGCAATAGGTAGGCCCATGCGCCATTTACGCCCGTTGCAATGACATTGATGGCGATTCCAAGAAGTGGTGTATCCTCAAGATGCGGGTTTGGGAGCGCCAGCACAGCTTCTCTGATGATCAAGAACGCCGCCAGCACAATAAGTACGCCCTCGATGACAGCAGAAAGATACTCAGCTTTTTTGTGACCAAAGGGGTGGTTTTCATCAGGGGGCTTGTTTGCAACCCGAATTGCGAAATAGGCCAGCAGCGCCGCAACGACATTCACGGTTGATTCCATCGCGTCTGACAACAATGCCACCGAGCCTGTCAGCCACCAAGCCAGCAGTTTCAGGGTCAGTACCGCAATGGATATTGGAATAGACCAAAGAGCGATTTTTTGTGTCATTTGGCCACGACCTTCAATCAGTTATGAACAGACACTCGGGCGATTGCAAAGTTCCGGTGTTCAAAACGTAAAACAGTTGTTTGGTAAAAAGGAAATAGGCCTTACGGCTTCCTATTTGCGACCGGCGACAGCATATGGTTTTCGCTGCATGGCGCCAAACGACTGTTACTCCGATGGCAGCCCTGTCGATAACGCAGGTACAGTTTTGAGATAGGCAGCAATCGCCAAACGGTCCTCATCCGTGAGGCGGGATGTGTTCTCGATCACATCTACCATCTCACCACCTGCACTGTCATAATCCGGTGTGAAACCGGATTTTAGGTACTCGGCAATGTCAGCCTCGGACCAATCAAGCTGGTCTGAGGTCAGGCCGGGAATGCGACCTTTACCGTTTGGATTTGGAGCACCTGTAAGCCAGATATCGCGTTTCAGACCCCCTAAGCCGTTGCGCGGCGTATGGCATTCAGCGCAGTGGCCAAGCGCCTCCACCAAATACCGTCCATGTCTTTGTTGGTCGGTCAGATCACCTTTGATCACCCAGCCGGGCGACATGAACAAAAGCTTCCAGCCACCCAAACCGCGTCGAACGTTGAAGGGAAAGCCAACTTCATGGGCTGCGCTTTGGTCTGGTGACGCTGGAAGAGTGCCGAGGAATGCATGGAGCGAAACAACGTCCTCGGCCGACATGTTGGCGTAAGATGAATATGGAAAGGCTGGAAAATAGTGCTGCCCTTCGGGTCCGGTTCCATGTATCAGAGCATTGGCAAGATCCAGGGCAGACCAGGACCCAATACCAGCGTCTGGGTCACTGGAAATGTTGGGGGCAATGAACGTGCCGAACACCGTCTCAAACCGGCGACCTCCAGAGAGCATGAGCTTTTCTTCGCCAACCGCTTCCGGCGCTGCGTGGCAAGAGGCACATCCCGCTGCGTAGAAAACGACTTCACCTCTGGCGAGATCGGGAGTAATGCCTTCGAGACGAACCTGATCCACTCTTTGTGGTCGGGTCAGCAACAATCCAGCCAACCCAACCAAAAGAGCAGCGAAAGCGGTGAAAAGGAAAAACCGCTTCACAGCTATCTACCAATTAGTCTTTCGGCGCTCTGTACGCTTTGTGACATGCCGAACAGCTTCCACCCAGATCGCCCATCGCTGCTTTCAGGGCATCAACATCTTGTCCAGCTGCGGCCTGCATCGCAACAGCAGCGTCAGCCAAGGCCTGCCCCTTTGCACCAACGTCAAGGAAGTTTTCCCAGATTGCGGGCAAAGCACGTGTCGAGGGATCGGACACATTATCCGATCCCGGAGGCCACATCGCGGATTGGTCGATCTGCGTAAGAACAACAAGGTTATTCGCGGCCTTTGTTGCAGCCTCGGCATCATAGTCGATCTCTCCCTTAGCCATACCGCCAAGCGTACCAAGATTGAAGGCATAGAGCTGCATGATTGAGGTCCGAGCTTTCACAGCCGGATTTTCGCTTTCATGGGCAATGGCTGCGCCAATAACTGCTGCAGACAATAGGCCAGCCGCGACGACCGAGAATTTCTTCATCATGATGTCTCTCACTGTTGAATATGCTTAATTTTAACTTGAACGAATATTATTGTAATTGTTTGTTATTTGCCTTTTCTTGTTAATTTATGAACAATCAAAACTGGGATGATATTCGGTACGCACTAGCCGTAAGCAAATACGGTTCGTTGAACGCGGCGGCGACGGCCATGGGCGTAACGCACGCTACAGTCCTGCGCAGGGTGGCCGCATTCGAAGAGCGCAATGGCTGCGTGATTTTTCATAAAAGCCCGTCAGGATATTCCGTTCTCCCCGAAGCCAGAACAATTCTCTCGGCTATGGAAAACGTGGAAGATGCGGTGCTGTCAGTAGAGAGGGCAATTGTGGGGGCAAACCGCTCTCCAGCAGGTCATGTGCGTATCACGTCCACTGATAGTCTTTGTCAGATGGTTTTGCCTCAGATTGTGAATGAAATCTCCAAAGAGTACCCAAGTTTGGAGCTGACTCTGTTGAGTAGCAACAGTCACCATGATCTATCCCGGCTGACTGCGGATATTGCTGTGCGCCCATCGATAAAACTTGAAGACGGCTTGGTTGGAGAAAGATCAGGCGTATTGTCGTTCGGGGTTTACGATGATGGTTCCCCAAATCAAAAATGGTTGAGGCTTGATGGCGCGTTGAGCCGCTCTCTCCCTGCCAGGTGGCTAGAAGAAAACGTGGATGCTGAACAAACGACCAACGGAGCAGACAGTTTTTTGGTGCTTCAGCAGATGGCTGCGTCCGGAGTGGGCAAGACGTTTTTGCCTGAGTTCATTGGTGATGCTGACCCCCGTCTTCATAACTCAAAAGGCACAAGTCCAGATCTAGTGGTTCCTCTTTGGGTGGTGACATTGGAGGAAATCGCGCAAACACCAAGGTTTGCCGTCGTGCAACGGGCTTTAGTTGAGCGCATAACCATGGCTCTGTCCAATTGAACTCATCAAAAAAGAGAGCAACCCGTCGCTAATTCGGCAGATCAACATCAGAGGCTTAGCATTTCAAGTGTCGCCGTATTCCTTGCAAGGCAACTATCGCAACTACCTTTTTTGCCTGCAAGCGGGCGTTGAACGCAAGCACGCGAAGGCCCGCTAGTCAGACTTCGACGTGACGTGCGCAGCATGGTATGTAATTTTGGATGAGTAGGGCATCCCGCAGGGGAAAGGACACGCTATGAAGCCGAATGATAAATCCCGCCGTAACCTTCTCAGCGGTATTGCAGGGCTAATGGGCATCAGTTCCTTGGGTGCAAAAGCCACTGCGGCTGTGCTTACACCAGGTGCCGCAGAAGGGCCATATTATCCGACGCCGGCCATGCGAACACCTGACATAGATAATGACCTCGTTAAGATCAGAGGGCGTGTTGAAGAAGCCGGTGGTGAAGTCTTTACACTGCGTGGGACGCTGATTGACACCGACGGACAACCCCTTGCCAGGCATCGCATCGAAATCTGGCAATGCGACATGGACGGTAACTATATGCACCCGCGCGACCGTCGCAGTTTTGGCTTTGATCAGGCCTTCCAAGGCTTTGGCCATAACGTAACTGACAACGGCGGGAACTACGTGTTTCGCACAATTAAGCCCACGATCTACCCAGGGCGCACACCACATATTCATGTAAAGGTGTTTGATGGAAATCGCGAACTGTTGACAACGCAGTTTTACATCAAAGGCCATCCGAACAATTCCCGCGATGGGTTGTTTAACCGTATGTCCGAGGCAGAGGCCAATGCAGTGTCTATGGAATTTGCGCAGGGTGCAACTGGCCTTGAAGCGACCATCAATGTTGTTGTCTAAAGAGGAAGCTTCACTCCCAAAAGCCGGAATCGCAACGTCTTGTTGTGAATGTCCGCTTTGGGCTGGTTGCGGTCAACCATGCTCATAGTAGAGACTGGTGGTACATAGTTCCGCAGAGCAGTGCTGGGGAAATGCTTATCCGTGGCGCTTTGGTTCCTAGCAGGAGAGGCGCTTAGAAGAAGCACGCACTACTACGACGACAGTCGCCATAGACTTCTTATGTCAAATATTGGTTAAGGGCGGCAGGTACGCTGTACTAGCGGTCTGGGTCTGTATCGAGTTTGCCCCAGAGATCATCAACCATATCTGAGAAGCCATCATTCGAGGCCTCCTTGGGCAGTAGACCAGCTCTTCGCCGGCGTTCGACCTCGGCCATTAGTTCTTCCTCTGTGGCTGTCTCAACCACATCACATCGAAGAGCTTCAATCTCGTCCGCTGTCCACGACTCAAATTTGTCAGCGTAGAAGCCTAGGGAATTCGGCTCGTCATCAGAAATCTGCTTGATCACAGCATTCCAATCTTCGCTTTGGTTCGTTTCCTTTTCGACCCTCTCATCTAGTTCGCGGATTGACTTGCGGATCATCGGCAGCAGTTCTGCCTCAACGCTTTCTTCGCCCGCGCCGGTCCCCGCAAGCCAAAGGTCTGCGATCTTGCGGACGAGCCTCCAGACCGTCTGATCTCGAGGGTGGCCTTTAATCCGGCCGCCAAGGCCTTTTTCCTGAATGCCCAGCTGTTCAGCGGCCCGTTCGCTCATTCGAATATTGTAATCAGACACGTCCGAGAGCTCTGAATCGTTCTCAGATACAGCTCGAGCGACTTCTTGATCACCGACGTAAACAACCACCTTCAACATCCCGCTAGCCCTTCCTTCGCAGGTTCATCACCCGGTCCAGGTGGCTGTAGTCCAGATCTCGCATGATCTTCTTCACTCGCTCTGGATCGACTTCGCGATCTTTTCCAGCAGTGTGGACGATGTGTCTGACGTAGATCGTCAAAGCGACAATGATCACGGCGGATAAGATCAAGCTGAAATGCTCGGCCCCCATCACCAAGTCTTCTTCCTTGGGTCTTCGATCCCGAGGTCGTCGAACACGTTGCCGCTACCATCAGTGATCTCGACATCATGGTCTTCAGTCACTAGATCCCAGGTGTTCTCTTTGACCCATTCATCCCGCCATTTGGGCGCATCGGCCGGACGCTGTGCAAAATAGGCGATTTGCTCGAGAATCATTTTGCGCAATGCAAGCCAGACCTCCGGACCCTCTCTGCGACGAGCTTGCAACTCTGCGATCAAGGCATCCAGAGGAACATCCTGTAACGGGCGCCCGAAGATCTCTTCTTCTGAAAAATCATCTGTCATCACTCAACATCCTCGACACTGATCGTCAAGACTAAGATCTTGTTTGGTTTTACAGTGACTTCTTTTCCTTCAATCGCTCGAAGTTGGCCGTTCACCAAAGTCTCGTAGATTACGAAAATTGGGATTTCCTCTTCTGTAGTCTTGTCACTCATCTGGCTTACCCTTCGGATCAGGCACCTTTCGCGACCGGATCTCATCCGAGGTAATCGGCTTGGTTAGTTTTGCTCGACCGGCCGCAATTTCAGCCTCCCGAAGTCTAAGCAAACGCAAGGTTTGTTCATCCAGCTCAACGTCGTCGTCATCACCCATCAGACTTCTCCCGAGTACAGTAACAGTGAGAACAGAGTACTTGAGACCCTTCGGCTGTCCGAACGATGTCACCAACGTGGCCACACTTTTCACACGTCACACCGCATCGAAATTCCATCCAGACAGCGTACTCCTGAATGAGATCGTGGTATCGACTGAAACCGATGCAAATCTTGCCATCCTGGCCTTTCTTAATGTCCGAAATCTGAATAGTTCCAGGGTCCAGTGCCCTGAAATCCTGACTGAAGGAAAGCTTGTGGAGTGCTTGCGAAATCAAGACGAGCCAGCCCTTTCCGACAGCAGGAACAAGATATGTGCAATCCCGAGAAACGAGGTCTGGATAGTTTTCCACAATGTCCAGCTTCAGGCTGTCGGGCCAGGATTCTTCGGCGCCCTCAAATCGCCGCCGCAGAGCATCGTTGTAGCACCAGCTGCAAAGTGTCGCCACATACCCAAGGATGTTCTGGCGTTGGGCAGAATTAGAACAACCTTCACAAGTTTGCTCAATCTGATCGACACGCCATTGAATTTCTTCACTCGTAGCCTGGTTGCAGCCCGGGCCCTCATAGACGCGCAAGCCTCCCCATTTCTGTTTGATCTGAACGATGGACGGGCGTTCATCGCCAAACAGCTCGGGCTGCTCGTCGATCAACCTCTTCACTTTCTCAAGTGCAAGCGTAAGCTGCTCCGCCCACCCGGCACGATGCTCACCAAGCTGCTTAAAGACGCTTCCATGAATATCATTCCAGTCGACAACACTGCTCATCACTGACCTCCGGGCCCGCGCCTCATTGAGATCGTGTAAAACCTCCGCCATAGCAGTCATCATACGGTCGACCACTTCGCGGTCATCACACTCGACATGCAGACCCTCGGTCGACCATGTTACGTCAGAGACGTGCGGAGCTGGGTAGTTGTGCGCCATTACCAACCGCATCTCCTCGCTGTACCAGACGTCAAAAGATCGTAGATCATCTGGCGCTCCATGGTCCTCGATCACACCTCGGACCTTTTCCCGGAATTCCTTCCAGCTCTTTTCGACATCATCCATCATTTACACTCTCCAGAACTTGGCCCCGTTGAGTTGGAATACACCTCCCGGGATCTGGCAAAGCGCAATCGGCGGGACATGGCCAGTAGACAGCGAGCCCGTGTTCATGAGCTTCCGGGCGTAGTCCTCATCATCGTAGTCTTCCAAAATCTTATTGAAGATCACTTGTTGTTCTGCCGTCATCACCACCCCTTTCCCACGCAAGCAGGACAACGTCCGCGCTCATCCGTTCGGTCGATCTGGCCGAAATAGCCGCAAACACTGCATGTCATTCGATCTCGAGCAGGCTTTTTTCGAACGCAAAAGAACCTTTTCCGATCAGGATGGCGTTTGCTCGCGACATCGTGCGCACACCAACAACAAAGGGTTGTGTACCAGCCGTCTAAGAGTTGGGTCTCGGCGGCGTTTGAGCATCGCTCACAGGTACGATTCGCTCGTGCAATTGTGGCGGTGATCATCGACTGGATGTGTCGATCATCACACCGGTGGTAAATGCGGAGCTCTCCTAGTTTCTCTTTGATCTGGAGGATGAAAGGGTAGGTGGCATCCTTTAGATCGCAGTATACTCTGACCTTTGTGAAGAGCGTCGTGACCAAACCGGACCAGCCTTCGGGGGTGCGGCCGAGGCTCTCCTCGACCGATTGCTTGATGTCGTTGAAATCAATTGCGTTCGTGACGTCGTCCGCCATGTCGGACACCTCCTGAGGATGGTAGGAGGCGTCGGAATCGAACCGACTCGTGCACTCTAATCTGGAGCAATTACAAGGATATAAGCCTCGCCCGCATACCAATGCTGCCTCCCACGGAATTCGCGTGGGTTATCGACCTCAGGCCGATATTCGATGGCAGTGGATGCGTGTGTACGTCATGACCGGAAGCTGAACCAGTTCGTATAACCATGTCAAGACGGAGCGTGCTGTACTTAGAAATTCACCGCGTAGTTCTGGGAACCTTCTAGCTTAGCGTGTGCCCGATACACTGATGCATGTTATTTTGCGGGTCAGTACAGCGTCGGGTAGCTCTCAGACAGCGAAGCGATTCGATACCCTGTGATCAGGACTCGAACTTAGAAACTCCGTCGATAGTTCGCTCTGAACCGACGCGCGTCTTTTGATCTGCGTCTTATGCGCTCCATTCTGGAGAAATACAAAAGTCTTGATCTGACCAAACCCCAGCGGCAGCATTGGCCTGCATATTTCGAAAATGGAGATCCCGGTTGCAAGACATTGTAAGTCTCATTCCATTTAGCGTCTCGAGTAATGTGTGATGATAAGTTCCTCTCCTGAACTGCTGGCAGTTTCCAGGCGTTGGTATGAAATACTCAGAACCAAGAAGAATACAGACGAGTTGCAGGATTTTCTGTCGAAAGCAGATGAACTAAGGTTCGTTGGGACAGGCGAAGGTGAGTTTTGGAGCGGGCAAGCAGTTCGCGATGGGGTTAGCGGATTTTTTGCGGAGATCCCGGCACCCGTCGTTTTCGAAGAAGTTGAAGCTGAGGCCTTCGAAAACGGAGAAACGGGATGGTCATCCTTCGTCCATAAGATTCAGTTTGTCGGCTTTGATGAAGCCGTCTTTTACCGCACCGTCCTGATTTTTGTCCTGGAGGGAGCGGCCTGGAAGATCATCAATCGCCACGCTTCAGTGCCCACTCCAAATATTGAACTCGTGGGTAAGGAACAGCTGGCCATCCAAAAACTGGTTGACGCTGCGCGTGAAGATGGACCCGAGCTGGTCCAAACCGAAGGTTTGGCTTCGGTACTTTTTACTGATGTGGAGGGCAGCACAACGTTAGCGGAGACGTTGGGCGATCAGCGTTGGTCGGTTCTGATTGAAAACCACTTCCAAGTCTTGGCGGCGATCATTGAGAAGTATCATGGCCAGTTCGTGAAATCCCTTGGAGACGGAACGTTGTCCGTCTTTCCGTCCGCGAAGGAAGCGCTAACGGCCGCTGTCAAGATTCAGAAGGCCATTGCATCGGCTGCCGAGGAGCCGTCTTTCGGTGTCCGGATTGGAATTCACACTGGCGATGTCGTGCAATCTCGTGGAGATTTTTTTGGCACTGTGGTCAACAAAGCTTCACGCATAACCACGGTTGGTGCGGCAGGCGAGATACTCGTTTCAGATGCGACTCGCGCCATGGTCGGAGGACGAACCGATTTCTCATTTTCTGAAATAGAACCCAGACTCCTGAAAGGTCTACGCGGTCACCACGTCTTGTATCGGTTGTATTGGCAAGATTAAGTGTTGGGGGCGCCATAACTCCGGCAAATCGCCTAGTTTCCTAGGGGAGCAGCACCGCCAGTTGTTTTGAGGTTCGCAGCACACCTCACATCGCCAGCAATTCCCGATGAATTGCGACCATCGCCCAGGTGTCGCGCGTGCAATACGCCACAAGATCAGAATAGACCTTCTTGCGCGCTGAATCATCCGGTTCGGTCAGTGTTACGTCCTTCCAAAGGCGAGACACGCTCGCCCCCTCTCTGATGTCCAGATCATCGTATGAAAGTTCTGGCAAAAACGCTGGAAGGACGGCCTTGATAGAGGCGCTTCCCTTGAACGCTGGATCGTTGATCACTTCATCCGCAAACGGCTCCATAAGATCTACAACCCGTGCATTTAGACCTTCCAGAAACTCTGCGTGCTCTGGATAAGTCTCCGCCATTTCCGTATTGCGCGATTTCTCGAACGGCGCATACCAAACCACTAAAGAGCCAACGTCTCCTATGTCCTCACGAAGCCTTTTCAGCAAGGCTGGCATCGGGTTACTGGCGTCTCGGTGGAGATACTCCCTGTGCTCAATTTCTCCGCCAGGCTCATGCTGGACATGCAAGGAATACTGGAAAGCCACTTGCTGATAAGGACGCGTTCCGTCCCAGGGTGGCAGCAAACTCTGAGACGTCTCGTAGTCAAAATAATAAACCGGATAGACAATCTCGCTCAGAAACCTGCTCAACTCCTGATGATCGATTGTGCGCCCACCATTCGCCGTGGCTCTCAAGTAGCGTTGCGTCGACTTGCCCAATACAGATGGATCGCTGATCTCATCAATCTTTGTGATCCCGTCTGCGATGAGTTCTGAGGCTTTTTCCGCGTTCATGAACGGAAGGCGGTGGATGCTGTCCGGCGCGATTGGAGGGTCTAGCTTCTCGCGGATCTCCAGCCATTCACCGTAGGATTTAAGGCGCGCACGTTCGGGGGACGGATCAGGCATCGTACCGCTGGCAACGACGCTCAATGCCTGATCGATACGCGTGCGTGTTTTTTCGAGCTGCTCAGTCACCGCATCCGTGATGTCAGTGATGCTGACAAGCTCTTGCGGATTGATTTCGCCGTTTCTGATGTAATCACGGTTCACATGTGCGACTTCGCATCGCGCAATGGGGAACCCGGCTGCCTCAAGCACGACACGCTGGAAAGCGAGATCAAAAGTGTGTTCGGGCTTTGCAGAAGTCCCGCTCTTGATCTCTGTCAGAACGTACCCATCGCCGCTGCGGCTCACGATGTCGGAGATGCAAGTTATGGTTCCATCTTCATAGCGTCCCTGCGCCACGGCGTCTGCACCGTTCCTCCAAGCTTCTAACGTGCGCGCGGGCAGTGTCTGGTATTCTGCAAAATCTGAAAAACCGAGGCGAACGAGATCACCAAAAAGCTCCTCTGCATAAGGCTCAAACGCGTGCCCCTCGTCAAAGCGCGCTTGCAATGAAGGGTCAATCGGCGGCAACAGGTGCCTGGCGTGTTTCTTGATCCATAGCCAGGCAGGGTGCCTAAGAAACATCATGTAATCTGATTTGGATAGCATCGTTTAATTTGCATCCCAGAATTGATGAAACCAGTGGAAGACCATCATGGTCAGCTATTGAGAGCAACATTTCTTTGGTGCAGTCGGCGTCACCACTCTACCAAAGCCTCATGTAAATCGTACCGAGAGCTCGGTGTCCATCACGCCACCAAAACCAGCTGACCATTCTTCACCCGGAGACACTGGCCATGCGTCTGTCAAAGTACCGGTTGTAACCAGCTCGCCTCCCTGAAGCTGGTCGGCTTGTGAGAGTAGAGACACAAGATGAGCCAGGACTTCAATTGGGCCTCCAAGCGCGTTTTCACCTTTGCCGGACTCGATGGCCTCGGTGCCCTTGAACAATGCTAGTGGCACTTCGGCCAAGCCGTTCAAGACATCATGCGTAGCCGCGATTTTGTCGCCAAGAACAAGGCAGCCGTGCAATCCTTGTGCAGCGATTGAGTCTTCGACCGAGAATTTCCAGTTGGGATAAATCGATTGAACAATTTCAAATCCCGGAGCAACCCACTCCACGCAACCTGCCAGCTGCTCATTGTTCATTTCAGCCGTCGGGGCATTGCCAAGGCCTAGTACGATTTCTGGTTCGATTCTCGGTTCTGAATACCTTGCCAAGTTTACCGGCTGATCAGTCGAAAACAGCCCATCTGCGTGAACCTCTCCCCAAATGGGCTGATCCACTCCGTAAACAGGCCAAATCATGCGGTTCGTGAAGCCGACCTTCCGGCCAATTTTCTTTTTGCCCTGAAGTTCTCGGACGCGACTTGCAACCGAATAAGCGTCATCCAGCGTCAGCTGTACTGCCTCTGAAGACAGTATGGATATCTGCTGTGCAGAGGTCAGGGCCTCAGCGATTGTCTGAGCCTTAGCTTCAATATCTCTTGTCATATTCGCATTATACCTGCCGACGGCTGGATTGCGATGCAATCGAGGTTTTGAAGGGCCAAAATAGTGATCTCCGCCTAAGTCGTGGTTCAGGACCTATAAAGTGTCTCGAACTAAAACGGCAGTTTCTACCAACAGCGAATGTTCGACATAGTCGGGGCAAAAACTTAGTTGCGGACAAAGTAGCCGTCTGGTTTCACCAACCAGTGACTACCTTTCGGTGAAATTAGCCTAAGACCAAACGATAAGCACTTCTCCATAAGTTGGGGGATGGCCCACTCACAAACCACCCCCCAGCCTAACTGGACTGCAATTGTCCAGCACGGTTGACTAAAACCCTTCAATTGCGGTTTCGACTTGGCCACAAAACTTATCAATATCGCGCTCAAGCATATCGCTTTCTCGGGTGTCCGTCGTCAGGGATTTTGGGACAGATGGCGCTCTGATCTAAGAGAGGATGTGGCCCATCTGATTGGTCTGATTATGCGGCGGATTTGC
>NZ_JBQFTN010000004.1:0-255943 GCF_056538665.1 Ruegeria sp. BF6 | reverse complement strand
CCAACGCTAAGTGTCGCGGGATGGAGCAGCCCGGTAGCTCGTCAGGCTCATAACCTGAAGGTCGCAGGTTCAAATCCTGCTCCCGCAACCAAACTAAACGGTCGGAAAACAAACACTTAGCCTCGCATCACGTGAGGCTTTTTGCGTTACGCCAATCTCTCTGGAAGCACTGTGGAAGCAAACGGGTGCGAAAAAGCGTAAGCGTTGCATCTGGCCCCCTAGGGTCAGGACTCATAGCCAGTAAATGACAAGGGCCGCGTCAAACGAGCCGCCTCAGGGCGGCTTTGTTCGTTCTTGGGCAATCCCAACGCAAGCAAAACCTCTTCGGTTTTGAGATTGGGTGCAAGAACTTGCCGAACCCGCACCGTGTTCCAAGTCCCCGACTGCGCTCGATAGGGCTACGGGCTGTCGTCCACCAACCCCGGAAACCGTCGTCCCGATGGTCCAAAAGCCGGTCACGCACCAACCCCTAATTGGACGACTCAGGTGGGCAGATCATGACTTGTTGGATGGCGCATAGAGCATGGCCGACTTGGTACTGCACAAAGATTCGGTTGGTTATCGCCCGTCAGTTAACGCCTAACCCCAACTGGCAAAAGAGAGAAGTAGTGTTCACAATCTTTCGCGGCAATTTCTCCCCTGTCCTTAAGCTCCTCTAAACACAGACATGCAAGGTCGAAAACCCCCATAACGTTGTCGGCTAAAACACACATTTTGGACAGTTGTTCGTTCGTATACGTGTGAAGGAGTCTCAGGTCTCTTACAAAGAAAGCGTCACCGTCGACGACTTGCGAGAAAGCGCGTGGACGAAACTTTTTCCTCAGTGAACGGTTTCCAAGAACTTTATTGAGGGAGTCGAAACTGTGAAAAAGCAACTTCTGTTCGCGGAGTTCCTTTTCCAGATCGCCATATCCGGGTTCTTTTTTATACAAGGGAAAAAACCGAACTTTGGTTTGCACAACAAGGGCTCGCGAGAGCTTATTGCGTGCATTGCAAATAACGTCCAACTCTCCGCCATGAATACCTGTCTTCAGAAAATCCACGGGCGGCAAGAAGTCAAGGTCATCCAATCGATGGGTTTCAATCACCTCTTTCCCTGTTACTTTCATATCCCCTCGGAAGCCGAGGTACTCACCACTTAGTTTGTTTGGCAGAAGCAGGGATGAGAACCCGGAAAGTCGCGTCGAATGAAGGTTCGCCCCGCCACCTCTACCAATTGCAAGACAATGATACTGTTCATTGGGGGCTGTCGATTTCGTCAGTTCTTTAAAGGCAGTTTTGTCGGGCTCAAAACCGATAAGGTTTGACTGCCCGGTTTCCAGCAAATGCGCGTAGTTTGCCTCCCCCTCTATCGGGATAGAACCGACATCGACCACTTCTATCGGATTTAGAGATTTCAACAGATTTATCAAACACCCCAATCTCTCGGTTTTTTCACTTGGGCTTTTTGTCTTGGTACTTGGAAAACTTTTGGATCTCTCCCCCGCTCTAACCAAAGCTCTGCCAACGTGATCTGGGGCTTCGCGCATTACGCGTCAAAGCCTGTGTGTCGAGTAATTCTTGTTTCCACTCGATATCCGATCAAACACAGTGGCCACTGTCGCCACCGGGTGAAAAATGCGTTCACTGTCTTGGAAGTTCCGGACGGCCTCATACAAATGCGGGGGATTGGTTGCAAAGCAATTTCTGTCAAAAACCCGTTCGAAATCATACAGGTTCGTGCAGCTTGCACCAGTTGCATATGCGGTGGTGGCCAAAATCGCTTCGTCGTTAACCCGTAGCGACGTATGGTGGTTTTGAACCCGTTTTCTCAGCTTGAACATGTCTTCGATCAAACCCTTTTTTACGCGAGTAAACGGAAAAATGCATCCGTAGTTTGGGTTTTCGCCAATCTCAGCAAGATCTTTTGAGAACCGAGGCGGTTCTTCAAACCGTCGAAGATCAGCGGCCAAAACAGCATCTTCATTTCCTTGCAGAACTGACTTGACCGCTTGAAATCCTTTGCGTCCAAGATAAACATCCGTCTCAATCAAACAAAAGAAGTCAAAGTCGCCAGCTTTTTCTGCTGCCGCATAGTAGCAGTAGTCGCCACAAAACCATCCCCAGTTCCTTTCGTGCCGGGCAAACTTCCAATCGCTGATCACTGTAGGAGAAAGTGAAATCTTGGGCGTATCGAGAATATCGACACTGCCCGCGCTTTCATCGCAAACAACGAAAACGTTCTTGGACATGTGTTTCTTTAGGTCACTCAACAATTCCTGAACGTGCCAGTTGAATTTGTGGGTGCGAACAAGAAAAGCTGTACGGTCAATAGTCATGGGGAAGCTATGCAGTCAAACTTACCGCATCGCAACTTGATAGCAACGATAATCCGTTTGGTGCATCATGCCGAAAACGCCGGCCGATACTCTGAAATTCGTTCGACTTAACCCAATCCCCGCAAGAGGCGCGAGGAGCCCTTTGTTGTCATTGCTAAGGGAGTTGGACAGCTTCGGCTGCATCAAGTTGGCTGTGGGCATGGAAGACTTTTGCGATTTTCTGGTCACTTGCGAGTTCACCCAAAGCTTGAGAGTTCATGATGCCTGTATCCTTTTTGAGGCATCAATAACTGCTCAGAAAAGCCTTATGAGGTGCAATTAAGGTGATCGGATGCAACGTTTACGGATTATCTCAACGCAGAAACCAAGATCATACACTTAACTGGTTTTCGATTCTTCGAGGATTACACGGGCATTATTCACGTCGATCGTATGCTCTCCACCTATAACTTTCCGCAAGGCCGCACTTAGATCGGAAATCGCGGCAGGCGCCGACACGCGTTTTCTGCACTGTCTAAAGTAGTCTACCGCAGTTCGAAGTTCGAACATTTTTGCTTGCTGTCGCCGCGCAGTCTTCAAAGCTTCACGAAACTCTGCTTCGGCGGGTGCGACCCCGGAACGCGCCAGCGCGTAGACCCGGTCCGTTTCGGCTTGCGCCCACCCCTCGTTTGTAAGGCTTTGGTGCTTGCGAGCTTCGGTCAGAAAACCCCTGGCGCCTTCCCGATCACCTGTTTCAAGAGTAAGTTCGGCAATCAAGGTAAGGAAAAACGGCTTGTAGTTCCCCGCTCCGCTGTTCCACCAAGCTTCTGCCGCACTTCGTAATACACGGATCGTTGCCGGGTCGGGCGAGACATAGGCATTCACCCAACTACGCCAGAGAGTTGCAGTCACGGACATGAACGTAAAGGAATGCCTTGCAGCCAGTTCCTCAAGTTGGTCCACAACCTCAACTACCTGTTCGGGTTCCCGGCGCAGAAGATGAAGCATGCACAGGTAGGTAAGTGATTGTGCGATGCTGTGTGCATGCTCAAGCTCTCGCGCGGCGGCAACCGCCTGCATTTGGATTTCCAGTGCTTTGTCCGGGGCTCCGCGCATCCAAACGGCCAAGCTCAAGAAACACGAGGTGATCGCTGCATGGTCCGACCCATAAATAAAAGCCAGATGTCCATCCCGCTTCGGGCTGTAGAGCTCGAATGCCCGTTTCAAGTGTTCGTAAGCTGGACCCAGTTCACCGATGTGAAACAGCACTGCCCCCATTGCACGATGAGCCACCATCTGATGTTGCGTTTCAGCGGTCGTCTTCGCCAGCTTCAGCAATTGTCCGGCAACATTCCTGGCCAGATCATATTCAGCACGCACCAAATGAAACGAATACAAACCGTTCAAAACCGGGAACAAGTGCCCTGTTTCTTCGATGCGTTCACACAGGTCTCGTATTCGTTCGTAAACAGAACCGGTCTCATCTGCGGCTATCCCGGCCGTTGATCGCAGAACACCCGCTCTGAGAACCTGTATCTCAATTTCTTTTTGGTCCCGTTCGTCGCTCTGGCTTTGCTCACGCAACTGCTCGATTGCCAGAGAGAGCTGTGTGTTTGCCTCGATGTTCGCTGAACGCTTAACCGCGTGCTGACCTGCGAGGTAACGGCAGTCGATGGCCTCCTTGCCCATTCCGGCCATCGTGTAGTGATGCGCCAGAATTTCCGGACTGGCATCCCCTATGTGAAGTGCGTCTTGATTGAGCGTCTCGGCGACGCGCGCGTGCAGGACGCGTCGCTCGCTTTTCAAAAGACTGTTGTAGGCAGTGTCACGAATAAGGGCATGACGATAGCTGAAGATTTCCAAACCATCCGATGCGGCCGTTGTAACAATGCCCGCGTCTGCCAAAAGCTCCAAACTAGAACGCAGCGCCTTTTCGCCAAAGCGGGAGACTTCGGCGATCAACGGATAGGAAAACTGAGGTCCGATTACCGCCCCGATCTGAGCCACTTCCTTGGCCGAACTCAGTCGGTCGAGACGTGCCATGAGCGCATCGTGCAATGTGCTGGGCACCGGGCTTGCCGAAGAAGATGCACCCATTGGATGAGATACGTGGCCCTTGGTCAAAGCGCCTGATTCAAGAAGATCTTTCGTCACCTCTTCGACGTAAAGCGGTACACCATCTGATCTGGCGGCAATCAATTCGTACATTTCATCGGAGATTGTGTGACCTTGAGCAACTTCATCCACAATGCTTTTGACCTGGTGGAAATCCAGTTGCCGCAAAACAACTTTTGTAAGGCTCGATTGTAGCGCCCAGCCCGGATCGAATTCGGGCCTGAATGTCATCACCACCAGCACAGGAAGGTCTTTGATCCGATCCACGATCTGGTCCACCAGCAACTTGGTTGTCGGATCAACCCAATGCGCGTCCTCAAACAAGAGAAGCACCGGTTTTTCCGAAGCCAGAGATGTCAGCTTTTCCAGCAACATCTTCAGCGTCTGATCCATGATTTGCTGCGGTGTCAAATCCAAAGGTCCCAATTGCTCTTCGAATGGAACAGAGAGAAGTGATGCTGCCAACTTCAATACACCGCTGGGTGGATCACCCAGAACCGAGGAAATCTTCTTGAGCTTTGCTTCGTTGGACTCGTCAGACCGTAGTTTTGCGGCACCCTCGAATTGGCGAATGACAGGGTAAAACGCACTCGCGAAATGATAGGGTGAACACTGGTATCGAATTTGAGAATGCGGCACGCCCGAAGTATTTTGACGCAGTTCTTCAACCAGCCTAGACTTGCCAATTCCCGGTTCACCCGACACCAGCACCATCTGACCTTGACCACCACTGGCCAGTTTCCACTTTTCGTTCAGGATCTCATATTCAGCCGCGCGACCAACCAAAGGCTTCAGCAACACATCGTCCAGGGCCATGAAGCGACTGACAGTTTCTCGCGCTCCGGTCACTTGCCAGGCTTCGACCTCTTTTGCAAAACCCTTGAGCTTGAATGCGCCGCGCAAAACATACTCGAAAGCGTCACCCGCCAACTGATGCGTGCTGGGTGCGATAATCATCGTGCCAGGATCTGCCATTGTCTGAAGACGCGCGGCCAGATTAGGCGTCTCGCCCATTGCTGTTCCATCCTCAAACATCTTTTCGCCACGCAAATCACCGACGACTACGAGGCCGGTCGCGATCCCAATTCGGACATTCAGTTTCGCATGGGTCCGGATGTCCGGGATTTCCTTAATGATCCGCAGGCCCGCACGAACCGCGCGTTCAGGATCATCTTCGTGGGCATGGGGAAATCCGAAAAAGACCATGATCCCGTCGCCGTAATAGCTTGCGATGTGACCATCAAAGGCGGCAACGGACGCTGCACATGTTTCTTTGAACAGCCGCAGGACTTCGGCCAGGTCTTCCGGATCGACACGCTGGGCGATTTCGGTGGACCCGACCAGATCGATAAACATGACGGTCAGTTGTCGGCGCTCCGCCACGATGGCGGGGCCGAGTGCGGTGTTTTGCGGGCGATGTCCCCCGTCCGCGCTGGCACGAACGGCTTTCATGAAACGCCGTCTCGGACCCAGAGGAAGCCCGATCGTGACAAGGTCTTCGTCGGTCAACTCTGTCAGATCACCGAGTTCGATTTCGTGTTCTTCAAAGGCTCTGGCGTATTTGGACAAACCGTGGTTTTCCAGCCAGACCGCGATATCGGACATTATTGATTGTCTTGCTTGCTGCTTCAGCAGAGCCCTTGCCTGCATCTAGCCAGCTCGCATCCCCCTGTTTATTTGGTCTTTCCAGGACCCCCCATAGGTCCCGTCGAAATACGGAGTACTTCTTTCTCAATGAAGTACTCCGATGTGGTTTTGGTCAAGGGGGTCATCACCATTTACTGGGTTGGCCCGGTACCGGCTTGCTAGAATGCACCGGGTTCTTAGTGCATACAGCAGAATGCCCCATGAGGCGCATCTTTCATTAACGTGTCGAAATCCTTGCCGCGCATCTCGACCAGGGTTTTGTGGTCCCCTGCCTCGAACCAGATTTTGTCCAGCCCGGTCAGGCTGTCGTCGACAACAGTCGGCAAATCATAGGCTTCGCCCACAGGCGGCACCGCGCCCAGCGCGCAATCATCGAACAGACCATCCATTTCGGATTCCGGCGCCAAGCCAAGACGCCGGTTCATCATCGATTGCAGCGCGGTGAGGTCGACCCGGTGATTGCTGGGCAGAACAGCAAGCAGAGGTCCTTCCTCCATGTGGATCAAAACCGATTTGGCGAGGTGGTCACCGGGGACATGCGCCGCTTCGGCGCATTCGGCGGCGGTCGCGGCATAGGGATGGGGAACGATGTCAAACGGAAGCCCTTGGGCATCCAGATGATGTTTCAGACGAGTCGCAATGGTCATTTAGCCCTCCGTATCATCGAAGGCGTCCCGGTCGCGAAACGTGTGGCGGTGCGCAACTAGGGCGCAAGTGTGTGTGAGCCTTTATTGTGCGCCGATTGGCTGGATCGGGCAAGGGGGTAGGATGTGCGGTCGGCTGGAAGGGACTGGAACAGATCAGGTTGTCATCTGTCCAAATACACCTGACGACGGATAACTTATGTAAATGGGTGGTCCTCCGGGTGAATCCAAGCAGAATGCCAAATTTGATGACGCTGGAAACTGGATACTTGTCACCCCGGATGATCCTTACATAGCGTTTCATGAGGGACCGGTTCACTCTGTCAAGATTGACTTGCCTGTCGCAATGGGACGCAACGAAGTCACTTACGATGAATGGATGGCCTGTGTGAGTGATGGCGGGTGCGGTGGGTACGAGCCTGAGGATTTCATTCGGTTACCAAAATTGCAGCGCGCGAAAGTCATTGGGAAAAACCCGGTCATCACTGTCTCTAACCTGGACGCGGCTTTGTACACAGATTGGTTGAACAGCAAGGTGGGGGCGGATGTTCATCGCCTGCCAACCGAAGCTGAATGGGAATACACTGCCCGCGCCGGAACACAAACTCCTTTTGCCTAGGGCGAAGAGGTGACAACCGATCAGGTGAGCTTTCTGGGCATCTCGACCGAGATCATGTTGGGCGAAGAATTCCCAGACCTTGTCTCGCGCGGGAAACCTGTGCCGGTAGACACGCTTGATGCAGCCAATGCTTCGAGTCTGCGGCACATGTCCGGCAATGTCGTGGAAAGAACAATGTCCTGCTGGACCGACACGTATGCGGGGTGGGAGACGTCCAGCCTCTACTTGAAAAAAGCCCGCGAACCAAACTGCGAAAGACGCGTTACGCGAGGTGGGGCGTACCCGGCGGCCATGGATGGCTCACGTGTTGCTGGACGGGGCAGCGGATTGGCAGACACCCGACAAGTGTGTCGGGGTTCCGTGTTTTGAGAGAGCTGAAGTGAGTGTTCTTGCCCGCCGGTGATGGGTACAGATAGGCTATCCTGCTACCTGACTGGAACGACAGAGGTGTGGGCAAGTACACGCAATCAGGCTTTCTGGTTTTCAGGATTGCCCGCAGAAGACGGGCGCAGTTACGCGTTCTCCAAAACCCGCCGCGCAACCCGAAAGCACTCCAGCGCCTGAGGCACGCCGCAGTAGATGCCGACCACGTGGATGATGGCGCGAATCTCTTCTTTGGTGACGCCGTTGTTCAGAGCACCTTTGCAGTGGATCTCCCACTCGTGCATCTTTCCCAGTGCGCCAATCATCGCAAGGTTCATCATTGACCGGGTTTTTGCGTCTATCACGTCGTCTCCCCAGCCAAAGCCCCAGCACCAGGCGGTCATCGCCTCTTGAAAGGGACGGGTGAAATCATCCGCAGCCGCAAGGTTCTTTTCCACGTATTCCGCGCCTAGGGTGCCTTTGCGTTGTTCCAACCCTTTGAGGAAAAGGTCTTCGTCGAAAATATCTGCCATGTGAGGTCTCCGGTGCTTCAGCGCGTCAGGCGGTGTTTGTAGAGGTGATCATAATGCGGTTTCATCCGGCGATGCACCTGTTTCACCCGGTCCGGCGCGACGTCGATTTCGATGTATTTGCGAGGCTGCGGCGCAAGACCGGTCGAGTTCGCAAGGTTGGCGTGGAAAGATCCCCCATCCCACCAACTGTGGGCCGAAGGGTCGCCGCCGGCCTCCCAACTCAGAGCGTCTTCGATGAAAGGAATGCCCACGGCGTCGCAGAACCTTTGCGTCATAGTGTGCGGGTCTTCCAGCAGGTCGTCGCTGTCGATCACTGGCGGCGGGGTGCCGTTCAACGCCGTCAACAAGTCAAACAGGGCGCGTTGTTCGGGAAAGCCGACCTCACCCTCGGCGAAGTCGGGCCAGCGTTTGTACATCGAAGTGATGGTTTTCGCCGGATCGCGGATCAGGAAGGCATGGTTGAAATGGGACAGGAACTCTGCATCCCACATGTGATTGATGTAATGCGGAAAGTCCTTGAGGAAGACCGGCCCCTTGTGGGCACGCGCCTGAATGTCCTGCCATACACTGTCCAATGTCAGGCCGGGCGTTGTCAAATCACCCGTCTTGAAACGGTGCCACAGCGGGTCTTCGCCCTGATACCAGGCCTCACCGAAAGGCTCGTGCAGACAATCCAGATCGCCACGTTGCCGCATCATCCATTCAAAGGCCGTAGAAGTGGACCGGGGCACCGCCCAAAGCGCGAGGATTTTGTGCATCTGTCTGGGACCTCCGGGCTAGAGCCGTTTCAAAAGCTGGCCATGCGGCGTTTCCGGCGACAGGCCAAGCGATTTGAATATGCGCCAATAGAGTGCGATGTCGTGGCCGATCACCGGCTTGCCAAGGGCCGTTTCCAGCCTATCCGCCAGATGCAGCGGGCGCTGTGGCAAACCGTTCGGGCCAGTTTGGAAATTGCACATCCCGTTGATAAGAATCGCATCGGCGTGCGGTGCCTGCTCGGCGACGTATTCGAAACTCTTGAGCGCCAAGTCACTGTCAAAGACCCAGCGATAGCTGTTTACTTCTTCCTGACTGGCGAACCACCCCTGATCGTGAAAATTGCCGGCATAGAGCACGTCGAACCCGGCCTCACGCAGGAAACCCACCGTGCCTTGCCACCATTCCGGCCAGTGATAGGCCGCGTTCAGCGCGACCTTTTCGACATTCATTTCTCGCAACGCTTCGACCATGGCGTAACCGGCCATGTGAAACTGCGTGCCGAATTTGTCGGACAGATCCGCGCAATGCTGACGGACGCCCTCAACCCCCAGCCCGCAGGCATGGACCCAATTGGAACCGATCTGCCCGCAGACATCGACACCGTTGCGGGACATGCAGTGGACGAAATCGTCAAGCATCCCAAAATTCTGCTTTCGCTGGTCCAGCCCGTGCACATAGTCCGGCACATGCAGCATCCACCCATGCACCCCGACCGTTTCAGGGCACATGCGCAGGAAATCCGACGGTGCCGCGTCAAAATCGAATGGCGGGCAGGTGAAGCCGACCTGATGCGGGAACAGCTTGTGTTCCGGGCTCCACTCTTCGGGCATCAGCATGGGCGGATCGCCAAGATCATTAGTCTACCGCCTCTCGCATCCATTGCTGCAGCCTAGCGATCGAATGCTCCGACATCACCCCGCAACCGGGGTCCAGCACCAGCGGGCCGGGGCGGTAGCCTCGGGATTTGAGGCCGCGGTGGACGGATTCGACAAGGCGGATGTCTTCCTCGACCGTGGTCTCGCGATCCTGCACGGCCAATTGCCGGATCACGGCGCTCTCAGACCCGCCTTCGGTGAACCAGCCGCGCCAGACAGTGCAGTGATCGGAGTCGCTGGCACGCCAGTGATAGGTGTTCAACACATTGCCCGGGTAGCACTGGAAAGAGAACATCGGCCACAGGAACCAAGACTGATAGTCGCCCGCATGAGGTATCGACAGGTCGACCGGGTAGGTCATCTTGTCGAGGCTCTGACACTCGGTCGTATGGCGGAGGACATATCCGCCGCTGGCGTCAGGCTGGATGTCATAGGTCTCGGGCTTGACCACGCCTTCGGCAAAGGTCGGGTGGTTGGTCGGGCAGTGGTAGCATTCCGAGTAGTTCTCGATACTGACCTTCCAGTTGCAGTTTTCCGGGATCTCGACCCATTCAAGCGGTTCCAAATCATTGATATGCGGAACAAAGGCACCGATTTCCTCGCGCACGCCGGGGTACCATTCGTCCATCGGGGCTGCATCATCGTCGAGGTTGACGAAGATGAAGCCGTTGAACACTTCGGTGCGGACCGAGGTCAGGCAGATCGCGCTGCGGTCGAAGCCGGGAACAGATTTGATGTTCGGGCCGGCGCGCAACTGGCCGGACAACTCGTAGGTCCAGGCGTGGTAGGGGCAGACGACGACGCGGGTGTTGCCTGCACCAGTGACCATCTCATGCGCGCGGTGCTGGCAGACGTTGTAGAAGGTGCGGATTTCTCCGTCGCGGCCGCGAATGCAGAACAGGCTCTGCCCGGCGATCTCAAACGCGAAGTAGTCGCCGGTTTCCCGCACCTGCGCCACATGGCCCGCGAATTGCCACGTTTGGGACAGAAGCCCCTGCATTTCCTGCCGAAAAACCGCAGGATCGGTGTAATAGCGCGCGTCCAGTGAATGGGTCAGGGGGGCGTTCATTCGGGCTCCTCCGCGTAGAGGCCAAGTTGGTGTCTGCGTTGGTGAAACCGCTCCACCCGTTCGACGATTTCGTCACTGGAAACCGCAATCACGAAGGACAGCAGCGTTTCAAGCAACGCGATGGTCGAGACGGAGGACGGGAAGAATTGCGGTGTGTCGGCGGCAACGACAAATCCGTGCTGTGCGTTCAGGATGACCGGACTGGCCGGGCTGTCCGAAATGCCGACAACGGTCAGGCCCTGCAGGCGGGCCAGTTTGATCGCCTCGATCACCTCGGTCCGGTAGGGGCGGCAGGTGATCGCGATCAGCACGTCCTGCTCATCGGCCCAGGCCAGATCATCGACCGGAGTCGAGCCGGGGCGGGGGATGGCGTGGAACTGCTTCATCCCGGTCGAGGCCAGATAGGTGAAATTGCGTGCGTTGGCATTGTTGACACCAACACCCAGCGTGAAAATCTGGCGGCAATTCCAGATATCTTCGGCGGCGGATTTCAGACTGGCGGCGTCGATTCCGGCAAAGGTTTCCTCAATGTTGCGGATCGCGGCACCGACCATATCGGCATAGAGCCCGCCCAGTTCCCCCGACTTGCCAATGTCCTGCAACCAGCGGGCGCGGTCGGGAAACGACACGCTGCCCTTGCGAATCGCATCGCGGAAGGGGGCGCGGAAATCCTCATACCCATCGAAGCCGACCTGGCGCGCCATGCGGACAAAGGTGTTGGGCTTCACTTTCGCCGCTTCGGCGATCTCGCGCACGGTCGAGACCCCAACGTCGCTTGGGTTTTCCAGCACGTAACGCGCAGCTTTCTGGGCCTCGGGGGTGAGGGCGTCCCACTCCTGGCTGAGACGATCGAGTACGGTTGATGATACATTTGTGTCATTCATGATTGACGATGGTACATTTGTGGAATTAGCCTGTCGAGCAGAAACGCGACTCGGGAAGAGGAAAAATCATGTCCGAGAAGAATCTGCCCACCTACGCCCGTGTGGTCATCGTCGGAGGTGGTGTCATGGGGGTCGGTCTGGCCTATCATCTGGCGCATGAAGGGTGGGGCGATGACACTGTCCTGCTGGAAAAGGCCGAGCTGACCAGCGGCAGTACATGGCACGCGGCTGGGCAGATCACGCATTCGACCTCAAGCTTCGGGCTGGGCAAATGCGTGGACTACAACATCGGTCTATATTCCGGTCAACTGGAGGCCGAAACCGGCCAGCCGGTAACATGGCACGGCTGCGGCTCGTTCCGTCTGGCCTATACCGAGGATGAGATGGACTGGCTGCGCCACACGCTGTCGGTGGGCCGGTCGCTGGGCTTCAATATCGAACTTGTCGGGCCGTCGAGGGTGGCCGAGCTGCACCCGTTCTACAATCTCGAAGGCGTATTGGGTGCGCTGCATACGCCGGATGACGGCCACGTGGACCCGACCAACGTCACCATGGCGATGGCTGCTGGCGCACGTCGGAAGGGCGTGCGTATCTTCCGCAGCTGCCGGGCGACAAACATCACGCAGGCCGAGAATGGCGAGTGGGTGGTCGAGACCGAAATGGGCACCATCACCTGCGAGCATGTAGTGAATGCGGGCGGCACCTATGCGCGGCAAATGGGTGAGTGGTCGGGGCTGCAACTGCCGATGACCTCGATGACCCACCATTACTTCGTGACCGAGCCGGTGCCTGAGTTCCAAAACCTAGACAAGGAACTGCCGGTGATCCGCGATGACCGCAAGGTCTCGGGCTATATCCGGATGGAGCAGCAGCGCGGCCTGATCGGGATTTATGAGAAAGAGAACCCGAACTCGGTCTGGCATGATCATTGCCCGTGGGAATACGAAAACTGGCTGTTTGATGCGGATTACGACCGGGTGATGCCGTGGCTTGAGGAAAGCCTGAACCGGATGCCGATCTTTGCCGAGCTGGGCATTCAGCGCGACGTGCATGGGGCGATCTCGCACCCGCCGGACGGCAACCCTCTGATCGGACCAGCGCCCGGCGTGCGGAATTACTGGTGCTGCTGCGGCACGCAGATCGGCATCGGCTGGGGGCCGGGCCTGACCCGCGAACTGGCGCGCTGGATGGTTCACGGGGCCGCCGACATCTCGATGAGGGAATTCGATCCGCGCCGGTTTGGCAACTACGCCACAAAGGACTGGCAGGTGATCAAGGCCGAGGAAGATTACTGCCTGCGCCACGAAATCCCGTTTCCGCATTTCAATCGTCTGGAGGGACGTCCAATCAAGCCGTCGCCGCTGTACGACCTTCTGCAATCAAAGGGCGCGGTGCATGAGGAAGTATACGGCTTTGAGCGCCCCCGCTGGTTCGCGCGGGATGGTGTGGAACAGCGAGATCACTATTCTTTCCGCCGAACCCCTGCTGACGACATGGTCGCAGCGGAGGTCAAAGCAGTGCGTGAGAGCGTCGGCATCATGGACGTTACCGCCTTCACTAAGGTCGAGGTTTCGGGACCGAACGCTTATGCCCTTCTGGACCGGTTGACCGCCAACCGGATGCCGCAGAAGGTTGGCTCGATCACCCTTACCCACATGCTGAACCGGCGTGGCCGGATCGAGTTGGAGACCACGATTGTCCGCATGGCTGAGGATCGGTTCTACCTAGTGTGCGCGGCCTTCTTTGAACAGCGTCTGCTGGATCATCTGGCGCAACAGCGCGCGGATGAGGATGTGCAGATCACGGCCCTGTCGGCGGATTGGTCAGCCCTGTCGCTGAACGGCCCCCGCTCGCGAGATGTGTTGGCGCGCTGCACCGATGCCGATCTGACCAATGCCGGGTTCCGCTGGCTGTCCGCGCAAGAGATCACCATCGCAGGTCACAATGTCTGGGCCTTCCGGATGTCCTATGCCGGTGAATTGGGCTGGGAACTGCATATGCCCAACGCCGCCTGCCTCGATGTCTACAATGCTCTTTGGGCAGCGGGTGAGCCGCATGGCATCACCGACTATGGCAGCTTTGCGATGAACGTGATGCGGATGGAGAAGGGCTTCAAAGGTGCGGGCGAGTTGACCAACGAGGTCACTCTGGCCGAGGCTGACGTGCTGCGCTTTGCCCGCACTGACAAGGACTATCTGGGCAAGGATAAAACGCTGAACACCGACCTGCCGTGGATCTGCGCCTATCTGGAGATCGAACCGGATGGCGAGATCGACGGCCATGGTGGCGAAGCGGTGATGCTGGACGGCCGTGTCGTAGGATCTACCGCTTCGGTGGTCTACGGGCATACGGTCGGCAAAATCCTCGCCTTTGCCTATATCAAGCCCGAGGCGGCAACGCCCGGAACCGTCCTGCAGGTCGTGATCCATGGCACACCCCGCGCGGCCTGCGTGCTGGCTGAGGCGGCCTATGATCCACAAAGCCTGCTACCGCGCACCGACGCGGCATTGGAGACCATGTGATGACCCTGCCCAATACGATGAAAGCCATGGTCACGATGGGCCATGGCGGTCTGGATCAGATGGTGCTGCACAAAGACTGGCTGCGCCCCAGCCCCGCGCCCGGAGAGGTGCTGATCAAGGTCGCCGCCTGTGGTCTGAACAACACCGACGTGAACACGCGCTCGGGCTGGTATTCCAAGACTGTCACCGACGCGACGACCGGTGGCGCGTTTGACAAGGTTGGAGAAGATGACCCCACATGGGGCGGCGCGCCAATCACGTTTCCCCGCATTCAAGGGGCCGATATCTGCGGTGAAATCGTGGCCGTGGGAGAGGGCGTGGACAGCGGACGTATCGGCGAACGTGTCATCACTGATGGCTGGCTGCGCGATCCGGGGGACCCCGACAATATGGACAAGACCGGGTATTTTGGCTCGGAACGGGACGGAGGGTTCGCCGAATACGCCACGACGCTGGCCGCAAACGCGGTGCCGATCACCTCGGACCTGTCGGACGCGGAACTGGCTACCTTCTCCTGTTCCTACTCCACCGCCGAAGGGATGCTGACCCGCGCCAACGTGACCAACGCCGACACGGTTCTGATCCCCGGAGCCTCGGGCGGTGTCGGCGGCGCGCTGGTGCAACTGGCCAAACGGCGTGGCGCGCGGGTGATCGCGATGGCGTCCGAAGCAAAACACGCGGATGTAGCGGAACTGGGGCCGGACGTGATCCTGCCGCGCGCGCCCGAAAACCTGCGCGCGAAACTGGGCGGTGAAGAGATCACCGTGGTGGCCGATGTGGTGGGTGGGCCGTACTGGCCGAAACTGATCGACATTCTGGAACGCGGCGGGCGCTATACCTGTTCCGGCGCTATTGCCGGGCCGATGGTGAATTTCGACCTGCGCACCTTTTACCTGCGCGACCTGACTTTCACCGGCTCGACCGTGATCGACCCGCAGGTCATGCGGAATCTCGTGAAATACATCGAGGCCGGTGAGATCAAACCTGCCCTCGCCGCAACCTATCCGCTGGAGGAGCTGCGCGAGGCGCAAGCTGCTTTCATCGCGAAACAGCACACCGGGAATATTGTGGTGATCCCATGACTCTGGACGACGTATTAGAGGCCGCACGGCAGCTGCATCAGGCGCATCCCGATCTTTCAGCGTTCGGGCCATGGCCCACGGACCTGACCGCAACCCAACTACAGTCGTGCCGTATTCCCGCAGTCGATATGGTGCACAATTTCGATGCAGGCGGCAGCGAAACTACCAAAGCCTTGTCCGACGCGATCAAGGCCACCGCGCATCTGGCCCATTGGAAACTGACCTATACCGAGGATGAAGTCGGTGCAGATTTCCTTAATCGCTATGGGTATTACGAACTGTTCGGCCCGACCGGCCATTTTCACTCGACCCAGTTGCGGGGCTACGTGGCCTACTGGGGGGCGGGCCTGCACTATGACTGGCACAGCCATCAGGCCGAGGAACTGTACCTGACGCTGGCAGGCGGGGCTGTGTTCCGAGTCGCGGGCAATGACAGCTTTGTCGGGCCGAACCAGACACGCCATCATGACAGCTGGCAAAGCCACGCGATGACTACGACCGACCAACCGATCCTGACCTTTGTCCTCTGGCGGGGTGAAGGCATGGGCGATCTGCCTCGGATGGATGCCGCATGAAGATCAACCGCATCCGCATCTACCAGACTGATCTACCTTATGTAGGCGGAGCCTATGTCTGGGGTGCGGGCAATGCGATTGAAACGGCCATCGCTTCGGTCGTTGTTGTCGACACCGATGCCGGGCTCCAAGGTTGTGGCGAGTTCACGCCTTGTGGCGAGAACTACATGGTTGCCCATTCCGAGGGCGTGGCGGCGTTGGCACGGCTGGTGGCGCCCTCGCTGTTGGGCGAGGATCCCCGGCAGGTGGCGCGCATCGAACAGTTGATGGACCACCTGGTGCAGGGGCACGGATACGCCAAGGCTCCGTTCGACGCAGCCTGCTGGGACATTCTGGGGCAGGCCTGCGATCAGCCTGTTTGGATGTTGCTGGGTGGCAAACTGACCGATGGTGCCCCGATGTACCGGGTGGCACCGCAGAAGGCGGTGGATGAGACGGTGGCCGAGATGAACGCCTGCCGCAAACAGGGCTATCGCCAGTTCCAGATTAATGTCGGTGGCGACTGGGTTACTGATATTGACCGCATTCGCGCCACCGTGCCTTTGTTGCAACCGGGTGAAAAAGCGATGGCCGATGCCAATCAAGGCTGGCGCGTGGACAACGCAATCCGGGTGGCGCGGGCAACGCGCGATCTGGACTTCATTCTGGAACAGCCCTGCCGCACCTATGAGGAATGCCAACAGGTGAGGCGTGTCGCCGAGCAGCCGATGAAGCTGGACGAATGCGTCACCGGCATACATATGGCCCAACGGATTGTCGCCGATCGTGGGGCCGAAGTCTGCTGTCTGAAAATCTCGAACCTCGGCGGCCTCAGCAAGGCGCGGCGGGTGCGGGACTATCTGGTAGAGAACCGCATTCCGGTGGTCAGCGAAGATACATGGGGCGGAGAGATCACCACGTCGGTCGTCGCGCATTTCGCGGCATCAACCCCCGAAGATTTCCTGCAGAACACCACCGACCTGATGAATTATAACACCCGATCCACTGGAATCGGCGGGCCAGTTGCGCGGGATGGCAGGCTCTTTGCCTCTGATACGCCCGGGCTGGGCGTGACCCCCGATTTCGAAAGCCTCGGCGCGCCAGTGGCGGAGTATGCCCTATGAAGATCAAGACCATCACTGTTTACCAGGTCGATTTGCCGCTGGAGCATCCCTATTGGCTGTCCGGTGGACGGCTGAAGTTCGAAACGCTCGACGCGACGCTGGTGAAGATCGAAACCGACACCGGTCTGACCGGCTGGGGCGAGGGCACCCCCTGGGGCAATACCTATGTGCCTGCGCACGGGCCGGGTATCCGCGCCGGGATTGAAACGATGGCGCCGGTCATCCTTGGTCTCGATCCGCGCAAGGTTCTTGAGGTGGAGCGCGCAATGGATATGGCATTGCCTGGACACCTTTATGCCAAAAGCCCGATCGATATGGCCTGCTGGGATATCGCCGGTCAGGCAGCGGGCCTGCCGATTGCAGATCTGATGGGGGGCGGGTCACGCACGCCGCGCCCGATTGCCTCCTCGGTCGGCGCCAAGACCATCGAAGAAACCCGCGAGGTCCTGGAACGCTATCGCAGCCGTGGCTACATTGCGCATTCAGTGAAAATCGGCGGCAACGTGGAACGCGATATTGCCCGCGTCCGCGATGTGGAAAGCACCCGGCAACCGGGAGAGATCATCCTCTATGACGTTAACCGTGGCTGGACCCGACAACAGGCCCTGCGGGTTATGAGCGCCTGCGAGGACTTGAACGTGATGTTCGAACAACCCGGAGAGACACTGGACGACGTCGCCGCGATCTCGGGCCGTCATGCCTCGCCCGTGTCGGTGGATGAAAGCCTCGTCACCCTGCAGGACGCCGCTCGTGTTGCCCGCAACGGGCTGGCCGAGATCTTCGGGATCAAACTGAACCGTGTGGGTGGTCTGACCAAGGCCGCTCGAATGCGGGATATCGCGCTGGCGCATGGTATCGACATGTTCGTGATGGCGACCGGAGGCTCGGTTCTTGCCGATGCCGAGGCGTTGCATCTGGCCGCTACCATCCCGGATGACAATTGCCTCGCCGTTTGGGCCTGTCAGGACATGATCACTGTCGATATCGCAGGCGGTCGCGGCCCCCGCAACATCGACGGCCACTTGCATCTGCCGGAGACGCCGGGCCTGGGCGTGCATCCGGACGAAGATGCGTTGAGCGGTCCGATTGGAGTATATCAATGAAGATCAGCAAAATAACGCTCTGGTCAATCGACCTGACCAGCCATGAGACCTATCACATGGCCGACGGCAAGACCTGCGCAACCGTGACTTCTCATATACTGCGTCTCGAAACGGATACCGGCCTGAAGGGATGGGGCGAGGTCTGCCCGATTCCGCACTACCTGCCCGCCTATGCGGAGGGTGTGCCGGGTGCAATCACCGATATGGGGCCTGAAATCCTGGGCATTTCACCGTTTGGTGTCGACGCGCCCATGCGCAAACTGGACGGGTTCCTACAGGGTCACGCCTACGCCAAGTCTATCGTTGATATCGCCCTGTGGGATTTGTTCGGGCAGGCCACCGGCCAGCCGGTCTATGCACTGTTGGGTGGACGGACGCGCAAGGACATGCCGCTTTACCATTCGATCACCTGCATCGCCCCGGATGAGATGGCCCGCATCGCCCTGACCGCTTATCAGACCGGCATCCGGCAGTTTCAGGTCAAGCTGGGCGTGGAAGGTGACTGGCAGGCCGATGCCGAACGCCTGATCAAAGTGCGTGAGGCCGTGGGGCCGGGGCCGTTGGTCTATGGCGATTGGAACTGCGGCGCGTCGCGCCTGCAGGCCACGCGGACGGGTCGCGCTGTGGCACATCTGGATGTGATGCTTGAACAGCCCTGCAAGACGCTGGAAGATTGCGCGGCCGTCCGGCAGGCCACCGGCTTGCCAATGAAGATCGACGAGAACGCCCATGATCTGGCCTCGCTGCTGCGCGCGCATGAACTGGGCTGCATGGATGCGGTGGCGCTGAAACTGTCCAAGTTCGGTGGATTGTCGGCGATGCGCCGGGCACGGGACCTGACGGTGCATCTGGGGGCCGAGATTTGCGCCGAATGCACCTGGGGGTCGGATATCGTCACCGCCGCTTCGTTGCACTTTGCAGCTTCGACCCCGCACGGTTCGTTGCTGAACACCTGCGACCTGTCGTCTTATGTGGCCCCGCGCGTCTGCCCGAACGCACCAAACCGTGAAGATGGCCGAATTGCCCCGCCCGAAGGTCCGGGGTTAGGTGTTGTGCCAGACCCCGAAATCCTTGGTTCCCCGATATTGGAGATCGTGTGAGATGCTGAAGATCAATACTCAATCCGAATGGATCACCCGCGCGAATAAGGTTCTGCCTGCCGGGGGATTTGGCAATTTCGACCCCGGTATCATTATCGCCCGTGGCCAAGGCAGCCGGGTCTGGGATGAGGATGGCACTGAGTACATCGACTATCTGATCGGCTCCGGGCCCATGCTGCTGGGCCATGGCCACCCCGAGGTGATGGAGGCCGTGCTGGAGCAACTGCCCAAGGGCATGACCTTCTTTGCCAACAACTCCAAAGGCATCGAACTGGCTGAGGCCATCGTCGAGGCCGTGCCCTGCTGCGAACAGGTGCGTTTTGTCGCTTCCGGCGGTGAGGCGGATATGTACGCCATCCGTTTGGCCCGCGCCTATACCGGACGCAACAAGATCCTGAAATTCGAGGGCGGCTACCACGGTATGAGCGCCGAGGCGCAGATGAGCCTAGCCCCCAGCCGACGGGTCAATTTCCCGCAGGCGGTGCCGGACAGTGCCGGTATTCCAGACAGCGTGGCCGAGCAGATGCTAATCGCGCCCTTTAACGATCTTGAGGCCGTCGCGGCCTTGCTGGGCGAGCATGACGACATCGCCGCGATTATGGTCGAGCCGCTGCAACGGATCGTCCCGCCCCTGCCCGGATACCTGCAGGGTCTGCGCGATCTGTGCGACAAGTACAACGTCTTGCTGATTTTCGATGAGATCGTCACCGGATTCCGGCTGGCCTATGGCGGCGCGCAGGAACGATATGGGGTTACGCCAGATATCTGCACGCTGGGTAAAATCATTGGCGGTGGCTTTCCTCTGGCCGCGCTGGGCGCAAGTGCGGAGATTATGAAGCATTTCGACAAGGCGCAGGTTGGCGAAGAGGGGTGGCTGATGCAGTTGGGTACCTTGTCCGGGAACCCTGTCGCCTCAGTCGCGGGTCTTAAGACGATGGAGATTTTGCGGCGTGAAGGCACCTTTGACCAGTTGCGCGCAACCGGGGCCGCGTTGCAACAGATGCAAGTGGATGCTCTGAACAAAGCGGGTATTCCCCATCGTGTTGTCGGCGATGAAACGCTGTTCGATATCTATTTTACAAATGCAGCCTGCCGGGATTACCGCAGTGCCAAACATGACGACCCGCGCCGGAATGTCGTTTACAACGATACGTTGCGTGCGCACGGTATATTCAAATCCCCCGGCAAGCTTTACCCGTCATTGGCTGTGACCAAGGCTGATCTGGAACAGACCCGTGCGGCTGTTGAAAAGGCGGTAGAAGCTATCAGCGCTTCCTGACGTTCGGTACTAAAAAGAATTGGGCCGCTGTCGAAATATGACAGCGGCCCTAACCGATCAGTGATTTGGTACAGTCTCGCCCCCTCGAATACCACTTAAGCGAAAAAACTGAAAAAACTTTCGACTTTATCGAGATTGTTCCTTCATCTCATCGGTGTGACACCTTAATGCCAGATCGGGATGCAACCTACAGTGAAGTAATTCACATTACTCAAATTTTTTTCAATTTCTCCAGTCGAAGAAGCCTGGACCAGCTTTTTTTAACAGTGAATGTGCCATTGCGCGGCCCATTTCGGCACCGTCGGCAACCGCGCCGGTGATGTCTTCCGAGATCGACTCGGACCCGTCAGGGCGCAGCACTTCACCGCGTAGGCGCACCTGGTTGCCCTGCATTTCAGCCAGCCCGGCGATCGGGGTTTCGCACGAGCCATCCAGCGCGGCCAGCAGGGCACGTTCGGCAGCGAGGCGCTTGCCGGTTTCGACGTGATGGATTGCCTCAAGCATACCCGCAACGCGGGAATCGTCGCTGCGACGCTCGATGCCGATCGTGCCCTGCGCGATGGCAGGCAGCATGTCCTCGGGCGCGATGGCGGTGGCTGGAACCTCGTCCATGTTCAGGCGGCGGATGCCGGCCATGGCCAGAAAAGTACAGTCGGCCACGCCGTCGGCCAGCTTTTTCAGCCGGGTTTGCACGTTGCCGCGGAACTCGACCACATTCAGGTCGGGCCGCCGGTTCAGCAGTTGCGCCCGGCGGCGCAGCGACGACGTGCCGACCACCGCGCCCTGTGACAGATCGTGGATCGAGCTCAGGCTGGGTGAGATGAACGCATCGCGCACATCTTCGCGCGGCAGGAAGGTGTCCAGCACCAAACCCTCGGGCTGTTCCACCGGCATGTCCTTGGTGGAATGCACTGCGATGTCGATGTCGCCCCTCAGCATCGCCTCTTCGATTTCCTTGGTGAACAGTCCCTTGTTGCCGATCTCTTTCAGCGGGCGATCCGCGTCGATCATGGCGCGGTTGTCGCCGGTGGTCTTGATCACCACGATTTCGAACGCCTCTTCCGGCAGGTCGAATGCCGTGCCCAGCCGTTGCCGGGTTTCATAGGCTTGTGCCAGCGCCAGGGGCGAGCCACGGGTGCCGATCTTGAGCGGTGAGGCGGGTGTGGGCAGGTTCAGTGTCATGCGCACAGCTTTAGTCGCGTCACATTGCCCTGACAATGGGGGCATGGCTTGACAAATTGCCGCCGAAGGCAGACCCGTTGCGACAAACCGGATGATTGGGGGCAAAGATGGCCGAGACAAAGACACTGCTGCGGGCGCTGGCGGGCGAGGTACAGGATGTACCGCCGATCTGGATGATGCGTCAGGCCGGGCGGTATCTGCCGGAGTACCGGGCGACACGTGCGCAGGCGGGGGATTTCCTTTCACTGTGCTACAACCCGGAACTGGCGGCCGAGGTGACCCTGCAGCCGATCCGACGCTACGGGTTCGACGCGGCGATCCTGTTTGCCGACATCCTGCTGGTGCCGCAGGCACTGGGCGCGGATCTGTGGTTCGTCACCGGGGAAGGCCCGCGTCTGTCGACCATCACGCAGCAATCGGAATTTGATGCTTTGAAACCGGTTGAGGACATCCACGAGACCCTGTCACCGGTGTATGAAACTGTCCGCATCCTGTCGCGGGAATTGCCGTTCGAGACGACTCTGATCGGGTTTGCGGGCGCGCCATGGACGGTGGCCACCTATATGATCGCCGGACGTGGCACGCCGGATCAGGGTCCGGCCCATGCGCTGCGCGAGGAAAACACCGCCCTGTTTGAAGCGCTGTTGGAGCGGATCACGCTGGCGACGATCGAATACCTTTCGGCGCAGATCGAGGCAGGGGCCGAGGTGGTCAAGATCTTTGACAGTTGGGCAGGGTCCCTGAAGGGTGAGGCGTTCCGGAAATACGCGGTTGAGCCGTGCCGCGTGATTACGCAGGCCATCAAGGAGCGCCATCCCGGTATCCCGGTGATCGGTTTCCCGCGTGAGGCTGGCGATGGGTATGTTGGATTCGCCAACGCGACCGGAGTGGATTGTGTGGCGCTGGACAACTCGGTATCGCCGGAATGGGCAGCCGAACATGTGCAGGTCGATGGTTGCGTGCAGGGCAATCTGGCCTCGTCGCATATGGTGACCGGAGGCCAGGCGCTGGTGGATGAGACGCGCCGGATCGTCGAGGCGTTCTCGAAGGGGCCTCATATTTTCAACCTCGGTCACGGGATCACGCCGGATGCGAATCCGGAAAACGTACAACTGATGATCGACGCGGTGCGCGGCCGGTAAAAAGCTAAGGGGGCCACCCCCTTCCTGGCCTATAGCCGATTCATCCTCCGGTTTGTTTTCAGCCAGATGAAGAAACGGGCGTTTGCTGCGCGTTCAACTCGTTCAGAATGTCCTTGCGGTGTTCTCCGCGCGTGGGGCTGGGTTTGGGCTGCCATTCGAATGTAGAGAATCTGGGGGCGGCGGCGGCTTGCAGGGCGCCGTCGGGTGCGTGCCACGCCTGGCGCGCGATATTCATCGGATGGCCCATTGCTTCGGTTGGGCTGAGGACTGGTGCGACGCAGGCATCAGTGCCTTCGAACAGGTCTGCCCAATGATCCCGGGGTTTGCTGGCGAAGACTTCGGTTAGGCGTTGGGTGAGTGCAGGCCAGGTCGCGGGATCGTACTGCTGTTGGAACTCAGGATCGTCCGACAGTCCCAGCTTTTGCAGAAACAGGGCGTAGAACTTGGGTTCAAGGCATTGGACCGTCACGAAGCCGCCATCGGCGCAGGTGTAGGTACGGCTCCAGTGTGGGCCGTCCAGCAGGCTTTGGCCGCGCGTCTCGGACAGATTGCCGGATTGGCCCAAACTCATCAGCAGGTTCATCATATGGGCCGAGCCATCGTAAATGGCGGCATCGACCACCGTGCCTGTGCCGGTTCTCTGCGCGTTCAGCAGTCCGGCCAGAAGGCCCGCGACCAGATACATGGCACCGCCGCCAATGTCACCGACAAGTGTGGCCGGGGTTTGTGGTGGTTGGCCAGGGGCGGAGCCGTACCAGAGCGCTCCGGACAAGGCGATATAGTTCAGGTCATGACCGGCCGTATTTGACAAGGGGCTTTTCTGACCCCAGCCGGTCATCCGGCCGTAGACCAGTTTGGGGTTCAGCTCATGGAATGTGGCGGGGCCGAGGCCGAGTTTTTCCATCACGCCCGGACGGAAGCCTTCGATAAGCGCATCGGCCGAGGTGATCAGGCGTTTGGCAACCTGCAGATCGCTCTCGTTTTTCAGGTTCAGATCAATCGATCGTTTGCCGCGATCCAGAATCGAACGCTCAGGCATTCCTGGTGTTACGGCCTGCCCTTTGCGGTGAATGGTAATCACATCCGCGCCCATATCCGCCAGCAGCATTGCTGCAAAGGGAGCGGGGCCCAGCCCCTCGATTTCAATTATTCGAATACCGTTCAGCATCGCGCCCCTCCGTTTCGCCGCAGGGTTTCGGGATCGCTGCCGAATTGCAAGGCCCAAGACGGTTGAGGCGGTGCGTTAACCACCCGCAAAAAAGCGCAGGGTCCTGTGCGAAATTGGCCTGTTCTGCGCTGGGCGGGCGGGGTAGGGTCGCCCCAGAACAGGGAACATGCATGACAGCCATTCTTTCCATTAAGGATCTGCGCAAATCCTATGCCGATGGGTTCGAGGCGTTGAAAGGTGTCTCGCTGGATATCGAGCAGGGGGAAATCCTGGCGCTGCTCGGGCCCAACGGGGCGGGGAAGACGACACTGATCTCGACCATCTGCGGCATCACCACACCGACGTCGGGCAAGGTGACGGTGGGCGGTCACGATATACAGACGGATTTCCGCGCCGCACGTCGGATGATCGGTCTGGTGCCGCAGGAGATTGCGCTGGAGCCTTTCGAGAAGGTCTGGAACACGGTGCGCCTGTCGCGAGGCCTGTTCGGTCTGGGCCGCGATGATGCCAAGATCGAAGACATTCTGCGCAAGCTGTCCCTGTGGGACAAGCGCAAGAACGCGATCAAGGAGCTGTCCGGAGGTATGAAACGCCGGGTTCTGATCGCCAAGGCGCTGTCGCACGAGCCGCGGGTGCTGTTTCTGGATGAACCCACCGCCGGAGTAGATGTCGAGTTGCGCAAGGATATGTGGGAGATCGTCGCCGAATTGAAACGGGCCGGCGTAACCATCATCCTGACGACCCATTATATCGAAGAGGCCGAAGCCATCGCCGACCGTGTCGGCGTCATTGACAAGGGTGAACTTCTGCTTGTGCAGGAAAAAGAAATGTTGATGTCGCAGATGGGTAAAAAGCAGCTTGAGGTGATGCTGACCGAGCCGATCCAGACCATCCCGGACAGTTTGGCGGCGCATAACCTGGCGCTGAACGGCAATGGTGATGCGCTGGTCTATACCTACGATACCCATGCGGACCGTACCGGCATCACCACCTTGTTGAATGACGTGGCGCAGGCGGGGCTGGTGTTGCGCGATGTGCAAACCCGCCAGTCGAGTCTGGAAGAGATATTCGTCAATCTGGTGTCCGGAGAGCCCGCATGAACTGGTCCGCCATCGCCGCAATCTACCGCTTTGAAATGGCCCGGTTCTTTCGCACTCTGGCGCAGAGCTTTCTGTCGCCGGTCCTGTCGACCTCGCTGTATTTCGTGGTTTTCGGCACCGCCATAGGCAGCCGTATTCAAGAAGTCGAGGGCGTTTCCTATGGCGCGTTCATCGTGCCGGGGCTGATCATGCTGTCGGTGGTCATGTTGGCGATCTCCAACGCGTCCTTCGGGATATACTTTCCCAAGTTCCTGGGCACGATTTACGAGCTGCTGTCAGCGCCCGTGAACTTTATCGAGATTGTAATCGGCTATGTTGGGGCTGCGGCGACCAAGTCGTTGTTCGTGGGGTTGGTCATCCTCGTAACAGCCTCATTCTTTGTGGATTTACGCATCGAACACCCGTTTGCAATGGCGGCTTTTCTGATCCTGTCTTGCCTCAGCTTTTCGCTGCTGGGATTCATCATCGGCATCTGGGCCAGCAACTTTGAACAGATGTCGCTGGTACCGCAACTTGTAGTGACACCGCTGATCTTTCTGGGGGGCACGTTCTATTCCATCTCTATGCTGCCGCCGCTGTGGCAGACCATTACCCTGTTCAATCCGGTGGTCTATCTGATCTCGGGGTTCCGGTGGTCATTCTATGGGCTGGCGGATGTGCCGATCGGGTTCAGCTTGTTGGCTATTGTCGCGTTTACCGGCCTGTGTCTGGGCATTATCTGGTGGATCTTCAAAACCGGCTGGCGCATTCGCAGCTAGGTTGTATCGGGCGTTGCATTTTTGCCCACCGGTCCCGGGAAATGTGTTCACGTCACGTCTATCGGCCAAGCGGTCCCTTGTTTACCGGATGGGTGCACTCTACATCGGCATCCATGAAACTCAGCCTGCCGTTTCTCAAAAAGCAACCCTGCGTGGCCGTTGTGCGCCTGTCCGGTGCCATCGGGATGGCCGGGCGTGGGTCGATGTCCGACACCGCGCTGGCCCCGGTACTCGAGAAAGCCTTTCGTAAGGGCAAACCCGCTACTGTCGCGCTAGAGATCAACTCGCCCGGTGGCTCGCCGGTGCAAAGCTCGTTGATTGGCGCGCGAATCCGGCGTCTGTCCGATGAACTGAATGTCCCCGTCATCGCGTTTGTCGAGGATGTGGCGGCCTCGGGTGGTTACTGGTTGGCTGCTGCGGCGGACGAGATTTATGCCGATGACAGTTCGGTGTTGGGGTCAATCGGGGTGATTTCGTCCGGCTTTGGTGCCCATGTCCTGCTGAAACGGCAGGGAATCGAGCGACGTGTGCATACGGCGGGGCAGTCGAAATCCATGCTCGACCCGTTTGCGCCGGAAAAGAAAGAGGATGTTGCGCGGCTGGAAACCCTGTTGGCCGACATCCACGAGAATTTCATCACCCATGTAAAAACCCGCCGTGGCAGCAAGCTGGACGAAAGTCAGGACCTGTTCACCGGCGAAATCTGGCTGGCACGGCGGGCGCAGGAACTGGGCTTGATCGATGGCATCGCGCATCTGAAACCGAAGATGCAGGAACGCTTTGGCGACAAGGTCAAGTTTCGCCGCTATGGGCTGCGCAAACCGATCTGGTCGCGGTTCGGCACCTCGCTGGCGCAGGACGCCATCGCCGGGCTTGAGGAGCGTGCTGCCTACGCGCGTTTCGGTTTGTGACGTGATTATCAAGATTGTCACCCTGTTTCTGATTGCCATGGGTGTATTGGCGATGTTCGGCAAGCTGCGCTTTCCGGGGCAGAAAAGGTTGCAATCCTCAAGATGCCCGCGCTGCAGACGGTTCAGGATCGGCAAAGGCCCCTGCGCCTGCGAAAAAGGAGGCCGTACATGACGGCATGGCTGTTATCCGGCCTTGGATTGTTGATCCTGTTGCTGGCGGGTGACGCACTGGTGCGCGGTGCAGTGAACCTGAGCCTGCGTCTTGGCGTGCCCGCGCTGATCGTCAGCCTGACGATCGTGGCCTTTGGCACCTCGGCGCCCGAGCTTTTGATCGCCATCAGCGCGATCAAGGAAAACGCGCCGGGGATCGCCCTTGGTAACGTGGTCGGGTCGAATACGGCGAATATCCTCTTGGTTTTGGGTGTGCCGGCCTTGCTGTCGACACTGCACACCAGCGAATGCAACAGCCGCAGGAACTATGTTTTCATGCTGTTGGCTTCGGTGCTGTTCATCGGTCTGGCCTTTTGCGGTGTGTTCACTCTGGTCAGTGGGGCGATCCTGCTCGCGGCATTGGGTCTGGTTCTGTGGAACGCCTTCCGCGAGGCGCATGCGCACCGCAAAGCCTGTGGTCAGGCCTGCGCCGAAGATGAAGATCTGGACGGTCTGGAAGAGGCCGACCCCAACATGGCCTACTGGAAGATTTCGATATATCTGGTGCTGGGCCTGATTGGCCTGCCGATGGGGGCGCATCTGTTGGTCGAATATGCCACGGTCATCGCCCTCACCTACGGCGTAAGCGAAACGGTGATCGGCTTGACGCTGGTTGCGGTCGGGACATCTCTGCCGGAACTGGCGACAACAGTGATGGCGGCGCTGCGGCGGCAGGCGGATGTGGCGCTGGGCAATGTGATCGGGTCGAACATGTTCAACCTGCTGGCCATTGTCGGGATTGCCACGCTGGTTGGACCGATTCCTGTTGATCCGGAATTCCTGCGGTTCGACCTGTGGGTCATGCTGGGTGCCTCTCTGCTGCTGGCCCCGTTCGTGTTTTTCAAACAGGACATCACACGCACCTGGGGTTTCGTGTTGACCCTGCTATATGCAGTCTACGTCGTCGTGTTGCTGGTGTGATTAGATCAAGAGGAAACGTCCATGACCCGAGCGTTAGTGACCGGTGCCGGAATTCGTCTTGGCCGGGCCATGGCCCTGTATCTTGCGCGTCGCGGCTATGACGTTGCCGTGCATTTCGCCACTTCGGAACAGCCCGCGCAGGAAACGGTAGCCGAAGTTCAGGCCCTAGGCCGTAAGGCGGTGGCTTTGCAGGCCGATCTACTGGACGAGGCACAGGTCAGCGCGCTGCTGCCCCGTGCGGCCGAGGCGCTGGGCGGACCGATCACCTGTCTGGTCAACAATGCCTCGATCTTTGAATACGACAATATCAGCACGGCCACCCGGCAAAGCTGGGACCGGCATATGGACAGCAATCTGCGCGCACCCTTTGTGCTGACGCAGGCGATGGCAGAACAGGGGCTGACGCCAGACACGGATGAGGCGGGCGAACCCGTCGCCACCGGGCTGATAGTGAACATGGTCGATATGCGGGTACGCAAGCTAACGCCCGAGTTCATGTCCTATACCATCGCCAAGATGGGCCTGTGGGCGCTGACCCGCACCGCCGCTCAGGCGCTGACCCCTGCGATCCGCGTCAACGCCATCGGCCCCGGACCGACGATTCAGGGGCATCGGCAATCCGCAGATCACTTTAAGGCACAGCGTGCCAACACGGTGCTGGAGCGCGGGGCGAACGCCGCGGATATCACGGCTGCCTTGGGGTATTTTCTGGATGCACATGCCGTTACCGGACAGCTTTTATGCGTGGATGGCGGGCAGCATCTGGGCTGGCAAACGCCGGATGTTCTGGGGGTAGAATAGGTAATTCTGTTGCAAGTTTTGCACCGCTCGCATTCCTGTTACCTGCTCGTTACAAAAATGTCTTGTTTTTCATGTACTTGCCTTGTGCACAAAATAATATAACATAAAAACAATAGGTTACACATGTGCCTATTTTTTGTGCAAATTGGGAAATCCGCAAGTAAACAAGGGAAATTCGCCGTCCCCGGAAACTTATCTGCACAGTTATCCACAGAAACCGTGGATTTGTTTTCTCTTGATCTGCGGCCCTCAAGATTGCAGCCGCGGTCAGGGAATCATATCTCAGGCCCATGACGACCCAGGACGAATCGAATCCGGACATTCAGCCCACCGGCTATGCTTGTATCCAGCGCTATGTGAAAACGCTGGACAGCTCGCCCGGTGTGTACCGGATGCTGGATGCCGACAGCCGGGTTCTGTACGTGGGAAAGGCGCGGAATCTGAAGGCGCGGGTATCGAACTATACGCGCCCGGGTCATTCGGGGCGGATCGAAAAGATGATCGCTTCGACCGCTTCGATGATGTTCCTGACCACGCGGACCGAGACCGAGGCGCTGCTGCTTGAGCAGAACTTGATCAAGCAGCTCAAACCCAAATACAATGTGCTGTTGCGGGACGATAAAAGCTTTCCCAATATTTTGGTCGCCAAGGAACACGCCTTTCCACAGATCAAAAAGCATCGTGGTGCAAAGAAAGAGAAAGGCGCTTATTTCGGTCCCTTCGCCAGTGCCGGCGCGGTGAACCGGACCCTGAACCAGCTGCAAAAGGCGTTCCTGCTGCGCAATTGCTCAGATTCCATGTTCGACAGCCGTACGCGGCCCTGTCTGCTCTATCAGATCAAGCGCTGTTCGGGGCCGTGTGTCGGGCTGATCTCGGAGGTGGATTACCGTGAGAGCGTCAAGGATGCCGAACGTTTCCTGTCGGGCCGCTCGACCAAAGTGCAGGAAGAGCTGGCCGAGCAGATGATGGCCGCGTCCGAGGCGATGGAGTTCGAACGCGCCGCCGGTCTGCGAGACCGTATCCGGGCGCTGACCCAGGTACAGACCTCTCAGGGTATCAACCCGCGCGGCGTAGCCGAGGCGGACATAATCGGGCTCTATATGGATAGCGGGCAGGCGTGCGTTCAGGTGTTCTTTATCCGCGCTAACCAGAATTGGGGGAACAAGGATTTCTACCCCCGGGTCGGGGCGGATGTGTCCCCGGCTGAGGTGATGGAAGCGTTCCTCGGCCAGTTCTACGACAACAAGGAACCGCCGCGGCAGTTGATCCTGTCGGATGGGATCGAAAACGCCGACCTGATGCAGGAGGCTTTGTCTGAAAAGGCGGACCGCAAGGTGGAAATCCTTGTTCCTCAACGCGGCGAGAAACAGGAACTGGTTGCCGGAGCCCTGCGCAATGCGCGTGAGTCTCTGGCCCGCCGCATGTCAGAAAGCGCGACGCAGGCCAAGCTGCTGCGCGGTGTGGCCGAGGCGTTTGATCTGGATAACCCGCCGAGCCGGATCGAGGTCTACGATAACAGCCACATTCAGGGCACAAATGCGGTGGGCGGCATGATCGTCGCGGGCCCCGAGGGGTTTATGAAGAACGCCTATCGCAAGTTCAATATCCGTGGTGATGACCTGACCCCGGGCGATGACTTCGGCATGATGAAAGAGGTTCTGACCCGCCGCTTTACCCGTCTGCAGAAAGAAGATCCGGATCGTGACAAGGGCATGTGGCCCGACCTTCTGCTGATTGACGGCGGGGCCGGGCAGGTTAGTGCGGTGCATGAGATCATGCAGGCCCATGGGGTTGAGGATATTCCGATGGTCGGGGTTGCCAAGGGCGTAGACCGCGACCATGGCAAGGAAGAGTTCCATCGCATCGGTCAGCGACCCTTCGCGCTGAAACGCAATGACCCGGTCTTGTACTTCGTCCAGCGCCTGCGAGATGAGGCGCACCGCTTTGCCATTGGTACCCACCGCGCCAAACGGGCCAAGGCTGTGGGCGCAACGCCTTTGGACGAAATCCCCGGAGTGGGGGCTGCAAGGAAACGGGCGCTATTGGCGCATTTCGGCAGCGCTAAGGCGGTAAGCCGCGCGAACTTGGCAGATTTGAAGGCGGTCGACGGGATTTCGGCCGGGTTGGCGCAGAAGGTCTATGACTTCTTTCACGACAAGGGCTAGGTCTTTCGTCCGCGCCACAGGATATAAAGCCCCGAGGCCACGATCAGCGCGCTGCCAATCCACATAGTCTGATCCAGTTGCTCACCAAACATGACCACGCCCAAGCCGACACCGAACAGCAGGCGGGAATAGCGGAAGGGCGTGACAGCCGAGACTTCACCCGTCCGCATGGCTTTCATCAGCGCGGAGTAAGCTGCCGTGCCCATCAGAATCGCGCCGCCCACATGCAGGCTAGTGTGCAGGTCCAGCGGTGCCATCGGTACACCCTCCCAGAACCGATAGGCCAGCCCGGCGACGATGATGCAAAGAAAGCCGTAGAAGCCCAGCACCTCGGTCCCCAGCGTTGCCGGCGCGGCACGGCTGGCCAGATCACGCCCGGCAAAGCCCAGCATGCCCAGCACCGCAAGGATGGAGAGGGCCGAGAAACTGTCACCGGTCGGCTGGATGATCACAACCACACCGATGAGGCCGATCAGAATGGCGCTCCACCGGCGCCAGCCGACTGTTTCGCCAAAGAACAACGCGGCCCCTGCGACCACGACCAGCGGAGTGGCCTGCAGGATTACCGTGGCCGCGGATAAAGGGGTCAGCGTGATGGCCAGTACATAGAACAGCCGCCCGAGGATTTCGAACAGCACTCGCACTTTCATGGGGCGGGATAACACATCAGGGTGAAACAATGATGTTCCGCGCAGCACGGCTGTAACCGCAAAGATCACCGACCCGCCCGCACCGAACAGCAGCAGGATTTGCCAGATAGGAAGGGCCGCGGATGCACCCTTCAACAGCGCATCCTCCAGCGCGAACAACGCCATTCCGGCGATCATCCACGCGCTGCCGATCAGGTTGGATCGGGGGTCGGTTTGAATATGTGCAGTCACGACGTGCCTTTGCTCCTGAACCGTCCGCCAATCTGACTGCAAAGACGCTGCGCGCCAAGCGGTATCTGACTGAGAGTTCCCGGTTGCGACCCTTTGCCTTTTAGCCCTGCAACCGCCTGTGATCGGGTCAGTTTTTTGCCTGCCCGTCTTTTCTGTCCCGAACCGGCAATGTAGTGTCGAACCATGAAGTGGAACCTGCCCAATATTCTGACAGTGCTGCGCCTTCTTGCAGCTCCCGGTCTGGCCGTGATGTTTCTATATTTCAGCCGCCCTTACGCAGACTGGTTCGCGCTGATCCTGTTCATGACAGCGGCGATCACCGACTGGTTCGATGGCTACCTGGCCCGTGCGTGGAAACAGGAAACCAAGATCGGCGCAATGATGGATCCGATTGCTGACAAGGCGATGGTGGTGATCGCGCTGATGATCCTTGTGGGTTATTCGACCGAGCACTGGACACCATGGCTGGTGCTGCCCGCCACCATGATCCTGTTCCGCGAGGTGTTTGTCTCGGGCCTGCGTGAATACCTGGGCGATACGGCGGGCACGCTGAAAGTGACCAAGCTGGCCAAGTGGAAGACGACGGCGCAGATGGTTGCCATTGCGGTTCTGTTCTCGCAGGGGATATTCGAGCATAATTTCGTCATGGCCACCTTCGGTATGGACGCCGTGACGATGGATCAGGTTCTGACGGGACAAGTCGAGGACCTGAACCACATCCGCTGGCATCTGGAAGGGATGTTCTGGTCCGGCCGTATCGGTTTGTGGCTGCTGTGGATTGCCGCCACACTGACATTGATCACCGGCTATGACTACCTACGTAAAGCCATGCCCCATCTGAAGGAGAGCTAACCGATGGACGTGCTGTATTTCGCCTGGGTGCGCGAACGCATCGGCCTGCCGAAAGAAAAGGTCGAAACACAGGCCGCAACAGTCTCTGATCTGGTGGTCGAACTCAGCGCGCGCGAAGACCGGTATGCGGCGGCCTTCGCCGATCTGTCTGCGCTGCGGGTCGCACTGGATCAGGAGCTTTCGGATTTTGACGCCTCGCTGGCAGGCGTGCGCGAGGTCGCGTTTTTTCCGCCGATGACCGGTGGCTAGGATGCGTATTGCGGTTCAGGAAGAAGCGTTCGATCTGGGGGCTGAAGCCAACGCATTTGCGTCGGGCAACGCAGCCAACGGGGCGATTGTGACCTTTACCGGTGTCGTGCGTGATCTGGCCTCGGGCGATCTGGATGTGATGGAGATCGAGCATTACCCCGGCATGACCGAACGCGCCCTTGCAAAGATCGCCGAAGAGGCGCGATCACGCTGGTCGCTGGGTGATGTGCTGGTGATCCACCGCCACGGGCGACTGGCGCCGGGGGATCGGATCATGATGGTTGCCACGGCCGCCCGGCATCGCAAGGACGCGTTCGAGGCAGCAGAGTACCTGATGGACTACCTGAAATCCCGTGCGCCGTTCTGGAAGAAGGAAATCACCAAAACCGGTGAAGAATGGGTTGCCGCGAAGGAAGAAGACGAGGATGCGCTGACCCGCTGGTAGGGTTTAATCCGCGTTGTTTAAGCGGCCGCGCATTTCTTCGGCCTCTTGTCGGGCGGCCCGCAGGCCGTCCATGGCGGCGGCCAGTTCGGCCTCGGTCTGGGTCAGTTGGTTGGTCAGTTCGGCCTCGCGCTGTTGCAGGTAAGTGATCGCCTGATCGCGGGTTTCTTCGGCCTCGTGCAACTCCTGGCTCATGCGGTCCAGATCGGCCACATCGCTTTGGCGGACGCGGGACAGGCGGTGCGCCAGCCAGTTGGCGAACCAGCCCATGCAGAAGGCCGCGAACAGGATGATGGCGGTGGCGATGATAAATTCGATTCTGTTCACTTTACTGGTCCCCTGCATCCGCGTCTGAGGCGGTGCTGTCCGTCTGTTCGGCCTCGATCGTTTCCGCCTCGATCGCGTCCAGACCGGTTTCCGTGTTTTCCACCGGCTCGGGGCGGATCAGGCGGAACTCGATCCGGCGGTTTTCCTCGCGGCCTTCTTCTGTGTCGTTGTCGGCGATTGGTTGCGATTCCCCATAGCCCATGGCGGTATAACTGGCAGTGGGCACGCGGCGCCCGCGCAGCTCGTTCAGGATGGATTGTGCCCGCGCCTGGCTGAGCTGTTGGTTCATTTCCTCGCGGCCCTGGCTGTCGGTATGGCCCTGAATCTCCAACCGGATGGGGCCGCATTTGCGCAGGATGTCGGCAATCTGGTTCACCGTATCGCGCGAGTCGGCGGCGACGGTGGCCGAGCCCGGCTCGAAGGCGATCTTGGTGTCGGCCTGAACCTCGGCGATCCTCTCTTCACACACCTCGGGGTCGGGCAGTTTGTCCTCGGGCTCGGGCGGTTCCTGATAAGTGATCGACAGGGTGAATTCCTGCGCGTCACCCAACTTTTCTGACAGCAGACCCGCTATCTGCGCTTTCGTATCTGGGTCGTGGCTGATGCCGTTCAGGACCAGATCATCCGGCGTGATCGTCAAAGCACCGTTGTGCAACTGTGCCAGCGCTTCCAGCCCGGTCAGAATACGAACCGGCCAGCCCATCGGCAAACTGTCCGGGGCAATGCGGGTCGCGGTGTAGACCATTTCCGAGCCAAAGGCGGCGCGGGCATAGCTGTCCACCATGTCGCGCTGTGTCTCGTCGCCCAGACGTCCGCGCATCTGCACCAACCCTTCGGGGCTGCGCGTGGCATTGAATTCAGGCGGGCCTTCCTCACCTTCGGTATCGAGGGGGGGCAGAATGGCGTGTAGGGCAAAGACCGGGGGCAGGGCGTTCTCAAGCTCGCCCACCACGCGGTCGAACGCCCCGGCTTCGGTGCCTTCTGCTGCAGCCAGTGTGATATCCGCATCCGACATGGTCACAGAACCGCCGCCCAACTCGGCCAGCGCGTTGATACTCAGCACTGCGGCTTCGGACCAGCGAGGCGACGGCACGCCCAGCCCAATGGTGCAACTATAGGGGCCGGTCATGCCCGCCTGTTGTGCGGCGGTGATGATCGCGTCGCGGGCCTTTTCGTCCTGGGCCGAGCAGGCATCGAACTGGCCGCCATTCGCGTCGATCAGAAAGCGCAGGGTAAAGGGTGTGATCACCGGGCGCGGGGCCGAGATCGACAGTCCGATCCGCAAGCTTGGCGGTGCGGTGCGGGTCAGATCCTGTTCCAGCTTTTCCTTTTCCCGCTGGCTGTCGGCAATTGCGGTGATTTTGACCAACCCTGGGCTGGCCGAGATTTTGGCGCGCGGCAGGCGCGTTAACGCGTCAACGGCATAGGTGATCGCGGCATCCCACCCTTTGGGCTTGGGATAGTCGGCGGTTTCCATCAGGTCCGAAACCGGGGCGCCACCGTCCAGATTGCTCAACCGCTCCATCAACGCCTCGCGGTCCTCGCTGGCAGGGATCAGGCCGATCACCGAAATGCCGCTGTCATTGCGCAGGATCTCGGCAGAGAACCGGGGGGCGGCCAGTTCTGTTGTCGGGGCCACCTGCATTTCGTCGATTACCCGCGAGGTATCGACCTCGGTTCCCGCCGCGGTCAGCGCGTTGAAGCGTGTGGCCTCGTCCGTGGCAGTCCCCGTCAGCACCACGCGCAAACCGTCTGAATGCACCTCGGCCCAGTCATGCCCTTTCAGGTCCAGCGCCCGGCGCACGGCAAATTCTGAGGATTCTTCGACCTTGGTTACCGCAAAACTGGCGGCCAGCAGGCACAAGCCCGCCGACGCGAGGAAGATAAGACCTACGGCAAAGAAATAGGGCAAACGCATGTGCGGGTTATCGACTCCTCAAGCGAATGTGCGAACTCTTACCTAGCCCCGCGCCAAGGTGCAATCAGAGCAACAGCGCGACGCAGAGGAAGATCAGCGGAATAAGGCCGGTATCCCGGTTGGCACGGAACAATTGCAGCAGTTTCGCGTTGTCTTCAATATCCAGACCGCGCAGCTGCCACGACATGTGCCAGCCCATCGCCCAGGGTCCACCCAAGGCAACGGCCAGCGCCAGTACCGAGGCCTGTGCCAACACCCCGTCGATGATCGCCAGCCCCATCAGAAAGACCGTGGCCACAAGAAAGTATTTCAGCCAGCGCGCAGTGTCGGTGCCAAACAGCCGGGCGGTCGACTTGATGCCGATCAGTTCGTCATCTTCGGCGTCCTGATGGGCATAGATCGTGTCATAAAACAGCGTCCAGGCGATGCCCGCCAGATAGAGCGTGATCGCGGGCAGGCCGACCGTGCCCGTATGCGCCGCCCAAGCCAGCAAGATGCCCCAGTTGAAGGCCAGCCCCAAAAACACCTGCGGCCACCACGTGAACCGCTTGGCATAGGGGTAGATTGTCACCGGCAACAGAGACAGCACGCCCATTGCAATAGCGGCCTGGTTGAAGCTCAGCAGTATCCCCAGTGCCAGCAGACATTGCAGGCCCATCCAGAGCACCGCCTGACGCACGCTGACCTGACCAGAGGGAATCGGGCGCGATCGTGTGCGCTCGACCTGACCGTCGAATTTGCGGTCTGTGATGTCGTTCCAGGTGCAGCCCGCGCCGCGCATCAGGAAGGCGCCGATGGCACAACCGATTGCGATCCACAGATCCTCCCACCGTGGATTGCCATCGCTGAGAATCGCCAGCGCCAGACCCCACCAGCAGGGAATCAGCAGCAGCCACGTGCCGATGGGCCGGTCCGCGCGGCTGAGGCGCAGGTAGGGGCGGGCGAAAGCGGGCGCGTGGGTGTCGACCCAGTTGCCACTGACCGCATCTGCGACCTGACCGTCTGGTGTTGGGGCGTTGCCTTGCATATGTAACGTCTCATGAGTGCAAAGATCAGACTGTATGTAGAGCACCCTCTGGGTCAGGGGCAATCGGTAGATTTGACGCGCGAACAGGCCCATTACCTGTTCGGCGTCATGCGTCTGACCGCGGGGGGGCAGGTGGCCCTGTTCAATGGCAGGGACGGAGAGTGGCTGGCCGAGGTGGCCGAGGCGGGCAAGCGCGGCGGAATTTTGACCTGCGTGGAACAGACCAGACCTTTGCAACGGCCGCCCGACCTGTGGTTCCTGTTTGCGCCGATCAAAAAAGCGCGCACGGATTTCATCGTCGAAAAGGCGGCGGAAATGGGCGCGGCGCGTATCCTGCCGGTGCAGACCGAGTTCACCAATTCCGAACGCATTCGTCAGGACCGTCTACAGGCCCATGCCGTCGAGGCCGCCGAGCAATGCGGCGGGACGTTCGTGCCCGAAGTCGCCGATCTGCAACGGTTGGGTCGCGTTCTGGACGCGTGGCCCGAAGGCCGACAGCTGATGTTCTGCAACGAGGCCGAGGTCGGCTCGGCCCTGCGTCTGGCGGCTAACGAAAAGGGTCTGCCCTGGGCGATTCTGATCGGCCCCGAGGGTGGTTTCTCGGATCGTGAGCGAGCACGGCTGACGGCGCTGCCCTATGCGCATGTGGTCAGCCTTGGCCCGCGTATCCTGCGCGCGGATACGGCGGCGGTGGCATCGCTGACCATGTGGCAGCAGGCGCTGGGGGATTGGTCTTGAATTGGAGACTCGCGACGGATGCGGACGTGCAAAAGATCGATGCGTTCCTGTCGCAGCACATCCAGACCTCGATGTTTCCATTGGCCAATCTGCGCGATTTCGGCCTGCGCGGCGATGATCCGCGATCCCTGAACATCTGGGTGTTGGGCGATGGCCCGCGCGCCATTTTTGCCATTACCAACGAAGGCATGGTTTTGGCACAATGCCCCGATTGCTCGGATGCCGAGCTTGCCGCAGCAATTTCCCTGATCCGGGGCCACAAGCTGTTTGGAGTCGCATCCGAGGCGACACAAGCTCGCCGGATCATGCAACTGGCGGGCTGGGGAAGTCGGCCTGCGACCCTGAACAGTGATGAGCCCGGCTTTACCCTGCAATTGGATGATCTTGTCCTGCCGGACACGTCAGGGGCAAAGTTGGTTCCATTGGATGATGTGGAACGTTCCATTCCCGAAACCTGGCGCGAAAACTATCTGGTCGAGGCCATGGATTTCACCCCCGAAGGCGCGCAGGTGCAGGCGAAAAAGGACATCGCAAATTATGTTGAGCGGAACTCGCACCGGGTTCTGTTGATCGACGGCCTACCCGTCGCCATGACAGGTTTCAACGCCCGCCTGCCCGAAGTTGTGCAGATCGGAGGGGTCTATACTCCACCCGACCTGCGCGGCCGTGGCTTTGCCCGGCTGGCCGTCGCGCTGCATCTGGTTGAGGCCCGCAACGGCGGGGCGTCCCGCGCGGTTCTGTTCGCGGCTTCTGATTCCGCGGCGCGTGCCTATATGGGTATTGGATTCAAACCCGCAGGGCAGTTTTCTCTGATCCTGTTCACCAACCCCGAGGACCCGGCATGAGTTTCATCCGACCCGAAGCCAAACTGACCCTGTGGCGCTGGCGCGAAGTGCTGGTGGCGGGGCTTGTGCTGCTGGTCGGTCTCAGCTGGATCAGCGGCCCCGGCGGGCTGCTGGGATGGCTGGGTTGGGTGCTGGTGGCAGTATCGGTGGCGCTGGCCGTGATCGGAATTCAGCGTGCCCGTTTTCGTACGGGCGTCGGCGGCCCCGGTGTGGTGACCATCGACGAAGGCCAGATCATATATCTTGGCCCGCTGGACGGCGGCATGGTTGCCGCGCGGGAAATCGAACGGCTGGCGCTGGACCCGACCGCGTCTCCGGCGCATTGGGTGCTGGAACAGCCGGGTCAGCCAGTGCTTCACATTCCTGTGAATGCCGAAGGGGCCGAGGCGCTGTTCGATGTCTTCTCGGCCCTGCCGGGGCTGAAAACCGAACAGATGCTGGCCGAACTGAACAGCGGGGCGGCGCATCCGGTAGTGATTTGGGAACGCACACCATCCCGTCCTGCCCACCTTAGGCTGCATTGACACTGACGCGGTTTGCCCCCACGACTGACCAACTAAACAGACACATCAGGATCGGAGCGCAATTCATGTCCATCCCCCAATCCGGCGGCGGGCCGATCGAACGTCATGAGCAACTGGCCGAATACCTGGAATCGGGCTGCAAGCCCAAGCAGGATTGGCGCATCGGGACCGAGCACGAGAAGTTCGGCTATTGCAAGGACACCCTGAAACCGCTGCCGTTTGAAGGAACGCGATCCATTGTTGCCGTCCTTGAAGGTCTGCGGGACCGTCATGGCTGGGCCGAAGTGCGCGAAAGCGACAAACTGATCGGTCTGGAAAAGGACGGCGCCAACGTCAGCCTCGAACCCGGTGGCGCGCTGGAACTGTCGGGGGCTCCGCTGGAGACGATCCACGAGACCTGCGATGAGGTGAATACCCACCTGCGCGAGGTGAAGGACATCGCCGACGAGATCGGCGTTGGTTTCATCGGTCTGGGTGCCGCTCCGATCTGGACCCATGACGAGATGCCATTGATGCCCAAAGGGCGTTATCGGCTGATGAACGACTACATGGAGAAAGTTGGCACCATGGGCCGCGCCATGATGCGGCGCACCTGTACGGTGCAGGTCAATATCGACTTCGGATCCGAGGCCGACATGGTGCAGAAACTGCGCGTGGCGCTGGCCCTGCAGCCGGTGGCGACGGCGCTGTTTGCAAATTCTCCTTTCTTTGAAGGCAAGGTCAACGGCCAGAAAAGCTGGCGCAGCTATATCTGGCGGCATCTGGACGATGCGCGCACCGGGATGCTGCCCTTCGTGTTCGAAGAGGGCTTCGGGTTCGAGCGCTACGTGCAATACGCGCTCGATGTGCCGATGTACTTCGTCTATCGCGATGGCCAGTATGTCGACGCGCTGGGCATGTCCTTCCGCGACTTTCTGCAGGGCAAACTGCCCGCGCTGCCGGGTGAGACGCCGACCCTGTCCGATTGGGCCGATCATCTTACCACTGCCTTCCCGGAAGCGCGGATCAAGAAATTCATGGAGATGCGCGGGGCCGACGGCGGCCCGTGGCGTCGTCTTTGTGCGCTACCCGCATTCTGGGTTGGCCTGACCTATGACCAAAGCGCGCTGGATGCGGCATGGGATCTGGTCAAAGGCTGGGATGCCGAAACCCGTGAAGCCTTGCGCATTGAGGCTGCCAAAGACGGGCTGCAAGCTCAGGTTGGCAAGATCAACATGCGCGACCTGGCGCGCGAGGTGGTTGCGATCTCTGAGGCTGGTCTGAAATCCCGCGCCTTCCCCGGTGCAGGCGGTCTGGTGCCCGATGAAACGCATTTTCTGAACGCGCTGAAAGACAGCCTTGAGACCGGCAAGGTTCCGGCCGATGAGTTGCTGGAACACTACAATGGCGACTGGAATGGCGATCTGACACGGGTGTTCCCGGAATACAGCTACTGATCCGTTCAGTCCGGCTTGCATTCGCGGGGCTGGCCCGATAGCAGGTTCCCGACCAAACTCAGAGGGCGTCATGGACGATCTTAAGGCAAAATATCTGGGCCAAATCACTGAGGCAGCCGACGAGAACGCGCTTGAGGCGATCCGCGTCGCCGCCGTGGGCAAAAAAGGCGAGGTCGCGCTGAAGATGCGCGAGCTGGGCAAAATGACCCCCGAAGAGCGTCAGGTCGCAGGCCCCGCGCTGAACGCCCTGAAGGATGAGATCAATTCGGCCCTGTCCGCCAAGAAAGCCGCTCTGGCCGATGCCGCGCTGGATGAGCGTCTGCGCACCGAATGGCTGGACGTCACCCTGCCGACCCGCGCCCGCCGCCAGGGTTCGATCCACCCGGTCAGCCAGGCGACCGAGGAACTGACCGCGATCTTTGCCGAGCTGGGCTTCTCGGTGGCCGAAGGACCGCGGATCGAAGACGACTGGTACAATTTCGACGCCCTGAACATCCCCGGCCACCACCCTGCACGGGCCGAGATGGACACATTCTACATGCACCGCGCCGAGGGCGACAATCGCCCGCCGCACGTGCTGCGCACCCATACTTCGCCGGTGCAGATCCGCTCGATGGAGAAACAGGGTGCGCCGATCCGCGTGATCTGTCCTGGTGGTGTGTACCGCGCCGACTATGACCAGACCCACACGCCGATGTTCCATCAGGTCGAAGGGCTGGCCATCGACAAGGACATCTCGATGGCGAACCTGAAATGGGTTCTGGAAGAGTTCGTGAAGGCCTTTTTCGAGGTCGACGACGTCGAGCTGCGCTTCCGCGCCTCGCACTTCCCCTTCACCGAACCGTCGGCCGAGGTCGATATCCGCTGTTCCTGGGATAACGGTCAGCTGAAGATCGGCGAGGGTGACGACTGGATGGAGATTCTGGGTTCCGGCATGGTCCACCCCAAGGTGATCGCCGCCGGTGGCATTGATCCGGATGTCTATCAGGGCTTCGCGTTCGGGATTGGGATCGACCGTTTGGCGATGCTGAAATACGGCATTCCTGACCTGCGGGCGTTCTTTGATAGCGATCTGCGCTGGCTGCGGCACTATGGGTTTGCGGCGCTGGATATGCCGAACCTGCATGGTGGTTTGAGTCGGTAAATGTATCCGCTGGTTTTTTATCTGGCTCGTTACATCGATTGGTGGCACCTTCGCGTGGCCAAGGCTCCATTTCTATGGCTGATCGGAATAATTGTTGCGGCAAACGTTCTCCAGTTTCCGGTAATCCGTTTGTTCGGATCGTCCTTTGCGTGGGTCTTGCTGATCGTAGCTGTAGCGTTAGTTCCGGGAATGTGGGCGGCGCTCTTAGGCGTTTCTAAGAAGCTGAATCCGAGTAAAGAAACCGAGGATCAAAAAGCCTTGGCTAAGAAGTTCATTGATGAGTTCGCGAAAAAACGGTCGAAATAGCGGCGCGGAGCAAAGGCCGACAGGCCACAGCGCTATCGGTCGTTCATTGCGGCGCCATTGGTTCAAGCCCAATGGACGACACCGCCCGGACGGGCTGGCGATTTGTCTCCGTCGGCACAACGTTTGAACGATACACGGGTTTGGCGAACATAAACTGCCCACCATAACCTGAGGATCGCCACCCCGCGGTCTGGCGACAGCGCGGCTTGTTTCATGCGCCCACGGGGTTGTGACGTGACAGCGGGCGCAGGCTCGCTAGGGTTCGACGGATGATTTACCGACTGCTCTGCCTCTTCCTGCTGACCGCCACCCAAGCTAATGCTATCGAAACCTGCCACGGAGATACCGCCTGCCCGGTGGGCGACCGCTCGTATCATGTGCTGGAACCCGATGGCTGGGACGGGCAAAGCCCTCTGCCGGTGTTGTTGCATTTCCATGGTTGGTCGCGGCAGGGGACGGTAGTGGTGAACCATGAACGCATTGCCGGGGCCACGAAACTGCGTGGCGTGTTGCTTGTGGCCCCGAACGGGCTGGGCAAAAGCTGGAATTTCTGGTCGGCGGATACCGGGGATGTGGCTTTTGCCGATCGGGTGCTTGAGGATGTCGCCAAGCGGTACCCGATTGATCCGGAGCGCATCTATGTCTCGGGTTATTCCTTCGGCGGCGCGATGGCGTGGCGCTATGTCTGTCAGTCGGGCAATGACACGGCGGCGCTGCTGGCCGTTGCGGGCAGCATCCGGCAGACGGAAGCCTGCCCCGAGGCTCCGCGCGAGGTGCGCCATGTGCACGGGCTGGACGATACGGTGATGGATTTCCCCTTTGGCCCCGGTGGCGACACGACCTATCCGGTGGCGCTGTGGCGGCAAAAGTACAACTGCAACGGTGCTATCCCGCGCGGGGATTGGAGCGTGAAACCGTTCCTGACGCTCAGCCGTGTGGAATGGACCGATTGCGCGCAGGGGCAGGTGGTGCTGGACACCCATCCCGGCGGGCATTTCATCCCCCATGGCTGGATCGGCTGGCAATTGGACGAGCTTTTGGGCCGCACCCCCACCTATCCGTGACGCGCAGCGCTTGCACCCCGGCGCAATCTTTGCCATTGCCTGTGCCGACTGGATGTTTGCCAAAAAAGGCCCCGTGCAATGAAATTCACTCTGTCCTGGCTGAAAGACCACCTCGACACTGACGCCTCGGTTGATGAGATCGCCGAAGCGCTGACCGATCTCGGGCTTGAGGTCGAAGAGATTGTGAACCCGGCGGACCGGCTGGCAGGCTTTACGCTGGGCTATGTGAAACATGCCGAGAAACACCCCGACGCCGACAAGCTGCGCGTCTGCAAGGTGGACACGGATGAAGGTGAGCTGCAGATCATCTGCGGAGCGCCCAACGCGCGTGAGGGCATCACCGTCGTGGTTTGCAAACCGGGCATGTATATCCCCGGTCTGGACCTGACAATTAGCGTCGGCAAGATCCGCGGTGTCGAAAGCTTTGGCATGATGGCGTCCGAGCGCGAGTTGGAGCTGTCGGACGAGCATGACGGCATCATCGAGCTGCCCTCGGGCGAGGTGGGTGACAAGTTCATCGATTGGCTGGCTGAGAACGACCCGTCCAAGGTCGATCCGATGATCGAGATCGCGATCACCCCGAACCGCCCGGATGCGCTGGGCGTGGCGGGCATCGCGCGCGATCTGGCGGCGCGGGGTGTGGGTACGCTGAAAGAGCGTGACTATGTGCCGGTGCCGGGCGATTTCGAAAGCCCGATCAAGGTGACCATCGACGAGGATACTCTGGACGGGGCGCCGCATTTCACCGGTCGTCTGATCAAGGGCGTCAAGAACGGCCCCAGCCCGCAATGGCTGCAGGATCAGCTGAAGGCAATCGGTCTGCGTCCGATCTCGGCTTTGGTGGATATCACCAACTACATGACCTTCGACCAGAACCGCCCACTGCACGTCTTTGATGCGGACAAGGTGCAGGGCAACCTGCGCGTTCACCGTGCCAAGGGAGGCGAGACGCTGGTAGCGCTGGATGAGAAAGAATACACCCTGCAGCCCGGCATGATGGTGATTTCGGATGACAAGAGCCCGGAATCCATCGCCGGTATCATGGGCGGCGAGAAAACCGGTTGTACCGAGGACACGGTGAACGTGTTCCTCGAAAGCGCGTTCTGGGATCATGTGCAGATCGCGCTGACCGGTCGTGCGCTGAAGATCAACTCGGACGCGCGGTACCGGTTCGAGCGCGGTGTTGATCCTGAGTACACCCTGGAAGGGTTGGAGCAGGCGACACAGATGATCCTGGATATCTGCGGTGGCGAGGTGTCTAAGGTGGTCGAGGCCGGCAAAGCCCCGAACCACGCGCGCGCTTATAAGCTGGATGCCGAGCGGGTTCAGTCTCTGGTCGGTATGGACATCCCCGAGAGCGAGCAGCGCCAGACCCTGACCCGTCTGGGTTTCCGTCTGGAAGGTGAGATGGCCCATGTCCCCAGCTGGCGCCCCGATATCATGGGCGAGGCCGATCTGGTGGAAGAGGTCGCGCGGATTGCCTCGCTGACCAAGCTGCAGGGCAAACCTCTGCCGCGTATTTCCGAGGGTATCCCGAAACCGGTGATGACCCCGACGCAGCGCCGTCAATCCATGGCACGGCGCACCTGTGCCGCGCTGGGGTACAACGAATGTGTGTCCTATACGTTCATCGATCAGGCCTCGGCGGCGCTGTTCGGTGGTGGGGACGCGGCGACTCAGCTGGAAAACCCTATCTCGTCCGAGATGAGCCATATGCGCCCTGATCTGCTGCCCGGCCTGCTGCAGGCTGCCGCCCGCAATCAGGCGCGCGGCTATGCTGACGTGGCGCTGTTCGAGGTCGGCCCCGTCTTCCACGATGGAGAGCCCGGCGACCAGAAAACCCAAATCACCGGCCTGCTGGTTGGCCGCAACGGTCCCAAGGACGTGCATGGCGCCTCGCGCCCGGTCGATGTTTTCGACGCCAAGGCCGATGCCGAGGCCGTGCTGGCCGCTATCGGTGCGCCCGCCAAGGTGCAGATCCTGCGCGAAGGTGATGCCTGGTGGCATCCGGGCCGTCACAGTAGGATTTGTCTGGGCCCAAAAAAGGTGTTGGGCGTGTTCGGTGAACTGCACCCGCGTATCCTGCAGGCGATGGATATCAAAGGCCCGGCAATGGCCTTCACCATCTGGCCGGACGAGGTGCCTCTGCCCCGGAAATCCGGTGCGACCCGGGCGGCGTTGGAACTGCGTGACCTGCAAGCGGTCGAGCGTGACTTTGCCTTCGTCGTCGATGAAGGTGTCGAAGCGCTGACACTGGTGAACGCCGCAGCCGGAGCCGACAAGGCACTGATCGAGGATGTGCGCGTCTTTGACGAATTCATCGGCGGCAGCCTGGGTGAGGGCAAGAAATCTCTGGCCATCACTGTGCGCCTGCAGCCGACGGATGCGACGCTGAAGGAAAAAGACATCGAAGCGGTGGCCGAGAAAATCATCGCCAAGGTCACCAAGGCCACCGGCGGGGTTCTGCGCGGGTAAGCCGACTGGTTGTATGACCATTCCAAGAAAAAGGGCCTCCAAATGCGGAGCCCCTTTTTAGTTTTGTAGACGCCTGTTCAGTACGAGATGTTTTCGTGCAGAAAGTCTTTCCAGCTATCAATGTGGATCCACTTTTTCGCGAAGCGCTCGACAAACTTTTTGGCGAACGCATCGATGTAAGCGTGATCCGCTGGCGACATTGCTTCCCCTTTGCGATCACCCGACTGAATGCGCAATGTGTCAGGGTCTTTGTAAGCCGGTAGACGTGCTGGGTTGTTGGTTCCGTTGTCTCGGCAGATTTGATCCAGCAACAACATTAAGTAGTGAGTTTGGGTTTCGTCCGCCAAGCGATGGCATTCTCTTTTTTAGATGCTGTATCTCAAGTCCAAGACTTCTTATTGAAGTCTGAATATCTCTTCCCGAAGCTCCTCATTCGTCGCTGCTTTCTGTTCGGCTTTGATCTTCTGCGCGACTGCGGCGCCCAGCATATGGGCCATATCTTCCATATCGCGGTTTTGCTGACGGCTACGCTTGTCCTGTACCTGAGTATTCTTCGTCAGCCCTGCGCGAACGAACCCGTCCAAAAACTTGCTCATATTTTTGCCTCTTCTGTCCCAACCGTTTCTTCTCTGGTCGAACCGTGTTCGTCGAAAACTGTTTAAAATCATTGCCTTACTCGCACGCCGTCGAATTTGCGAGAGTGGTCAACGACCTTTCAGCTCCTGCGGGTGCAGGGGAAAAACCGCTCCCTTTGCCCGATCCCTCTCTTGGGTTGTCGCAGCAATAGCACTAGGGTCGCCGCAAAAGGTTTAAGGAGACACCCATGGGACTGAACGTTTACCTCTCTGGCGAAATCCATACTGACTGGCGCGAACAGATCATCGACGGAGCACAGGGATTGGACATCACCTTCAACAGCCCCGTCACCGATCACGACGCCAGTGATGATTGCGGTGTTGCCATTCTGGGGGCCGAACCGAACAAGTACTGGCACGACCACAAGGGCGCGATGGTCAATGCGATCCGCACCCGCAAGGGTATTGCGGATGCTGATGTGGTCGTGGTCCGGTTTGGCGAGCAGTACAAACAATGGAACGCAGCCTTTGACGCGGGCTATGCGGCGGCGCTGGGCAAGTCATTGATCGTGCTACACGGCCCCGATCACCAGCACGCGCTGAAAGAGGTTGACGCCGCTGCGCTGGCCGTGGCCGAGCAGCCCTCTCAGGTTGTTGAGGTGTTGCGCTACGTTCTGACCGGGAAGCTGCCGGGCTAAGCAGCCAGCAACAAGGGCTGTGCTCAGCCCGTGCGATCTGCAGCCGTCTTGTTGGCCCTGTCAACTGGTGGACGTTTGTAGGTCAATAACGGGGAAAACCGGGGAAACTGGCACCTAGACCCAACCGCTTTTTTTGCTAAAACTTTGGCGAATCCCGCGCGACAGACGCGGGTTTCCTACTGTTGAAAGGAGAGTCGCGTGGATGAGGTCGTAACACAGGTGGGTGCGTTTGCCCCGCTGATCATGAACGCGGTCAAAGCGCTGATCGTTCTGATACTTGGCTGGATCGTGGCAGGTGCGATTGCAGGAATGGTGCGTCGGCGGATCAACGCGACGCCGCAGATTGACCCGACCTTGGGCAATTTCGTCGCCAGTCTGGTCAAATGGGTCATCCTTGCGATGGTTCTGGTCGCCGTTCTGGGGATTTTCGGGATCGAGGCCACCAGCATCGTTGCCATTCTGGGTGCCGCGTCGCTGGCAATTGGTCTGGCGCTTCAGGGGACACTCAGCGATTTGGCGGCTGGTGTCATGCTGGTGGTTTTCCGCCCGTACAAGCTGGGCCAATATGTTGATATTGGCGGCACTGCGGGAACGGTGAAGGACCTGAACCTGTTCACCACCGAACTGGTGACGCCGGACAATGTGCAGATCATCGTGCCCAACGGGCAAAGCTGGGGTTCGATCATCACCAACTACTCGGCGCATGACACGCGGCGTGTCGATCTGGTGTTTGGCATCGACTATGGCGACAGCGCGGACGAGGCGATGAAGATCATTCTGGATGTCGCCAAGGCAGACGAGCGGATTCACAGCGATCCTGAGCCCTGGGTGCGGGTGACCAACTTGGGCGACAGCTCGGTCGATCTGACCGCGCGCCTGTGGTGTGCCGCAGCGGATTACTGGGATGTGAAATTCGAAGTCACCAAGGCGGTGAAAGAGGCGTTCGATGCCAAGGGCGTTTCGATCCCGTATCCGCATTCGGTGGAGATCCACAAAGAGGCGTAAGCCTTCCGCTCGTTGATCGGGCATTGAAATGCCCTCGTCCGGTTGGGCCGGGCGCCGCACGTTTGGCACGGCGCCCAGCCCAAGTCTGTAAAGCGCCCTTTGGAAAAGGACGCTTTCAGAGGCAGGAGTGCTCTTAGTTTAGTAGAGTTGTAGGATCGACAACGTCGATGTTGAGGGCAGTGCCGACAGCTTCGTAGGTCAACTTACCTGCGTGGACGTTCAGACCTGCCAACAGGTGCTCATCGTCCTTGCAGGCCTGTTTCCAACCCTTGCCTGCCAGCGACAACATGAACGGCATGGTCGCGTTGCCCAGTGCGATGGTGGACGTACGGGCAACCGCGCCGGGCATGTTGGCGACGCAGTAGTGCATGATGCCGTCTACGTCGTAGATCGGGTCTGCGTGAGTGGTGGCTTTCGACGTCTCAAAGCAGCCACCTTGGTCGATGGCCACGTCCACCAGAGCCGCGCCGGGTTTCATGGTCGACAGTTGTTCGCGGCTGATCAGCTTCGGAGCAGCAGCACCCGGGATCAGAACCGCGCCGATGACCAGGTCGGCATCCTGGATCAGTTCGGCGGTTGCACCGGCTGTCGAGTATTGGTTCTTGAAAGTACCACCGAAAACATCATCCAGATAGCGCAGGCGCGGCAGCGAGCGGTCCAGAACGGTGACATCTGCACCCATCCCGGCGGCAATCTTGGCTGCGTGAGTACCAACAACACCGCCGCCAATCACGATGACTTTGGCCGGACCAACACCCGGAACGCCGCCCATCAGAACACCACGGCCGCCATTGGCTTTTTGCAGAGTCCACGATCCGACCTGCGGTGCCAGACGGCCCGCAACTTCGGACATCGGCGCCAGCAGCGGCAGGCCACCTTTGGAGTCGGTCACGGTTTCATATGCGATTGCGGTACAACCCGATTCCAGCAGATCATGGGTCTGATCCGGGTCCGGTGCCAGATGCAGATAGGTGAACAACAGTTGACCTTCGCGCAGCATCTTGCGCTCGACCGCTTGTGGTTCCTTGACCTTGACGATCATGTCGGCGGTGGCAAACACCTCTTCTGCGGTGTCCAGGATCTGGGCGCCAGCGGCGATGTAGGAGTCGTTGTCAAATCCCGAACCGATTCCGGCACCGGTCTCGATTACAACTTCGTGGCCGCGTGCGACGGCCTCTTGCGCCGCGTTAGGCGTTATGCCGACGCGAAACTCCTGTGGTTTGATTTCCTTGGGGCAACCGATCTTCATTTCTCGCTCCTCCATTCATAAACTGCATAAATAATGGGCGTTTCGGAGCGCAATTTCTGTGAAACTCTGCCCGCGATTGGGGTTTTTTTCGGGAGAATCTTCGGTATTCTAACGGAAACTTGCAATGGACTTGCGCCGATGAGCCTGGATACGACGGATAGAAAGATTTTGGCGGCCCTTCAGCGTGACGGTCGTATGTCGAATGCTGAACTGTCCGAGCAGGTGAATCTGTCTCCGTCGGCCTGTCATCGACGGGTGCAGAGGCTGGAGGCGGACGGGTATATCCGCAATTACGTGGCACTGCTGGATGCGCGCAAGATGAATGTGCCGACGACGGTGTTTGTCGAAATCACCTTGCAGGGGCAGGCCGAAGAGCTTCTGGACGCGTTCGAAAAGGCCGTGGCACGCATTCCCGATGTGCTTGAATGTCATCTGATGGCTGGCACGGCGGATTACATTCTGAAGGTCGTCGCCGAAAACACCGAGGATTTTGCCCGCATCCACCGCCAATACCTGTCGCGCTTGCCGGGGGTGGCGCAGATGCAAAGCTCATTCGCATTGCGCACAGTCTTCAAGACCACCGCCCTGCCGGTGTGACGATCAGACCGGGCCGGGATAGGTGAACAGGGTCAGATGCAGGGCGTTAAACCCGAAATGCATCAAAACCGGAACCCAGAGCCGCCCGGTTGCATGGTAGCCCAACCCGCAGGCCGCCCCGAGGATCGATGCGAACGCCACCAGCGCCAGCCCTCCGCTCGCGTGGACCAGACCGAACAGCAGGCTGGCAACTGCAATACCCAAGGTGGTCCCGGTTTTCGAGATGAGGAGCGATTGCAAATAGCCGCGGAAAAAGGCCTCTTCCGTCAGGCAGGTCAGAAACAGGTTCGACAACGCGAAAACCATCCACCAATGGGGCAGGCCGACCTCCAGCCGGACCGCGCCTGTGGTGAGCCCCAACAGGAAAAGCGCAGGCAGCAGCAGCAGGCCACCCACCAGCGGTTTGGCTTTGGTCGGTTTCGCACCTTGGATCATTCCGGGCCACGCCAGCAGAACGGCAAACAATACCAGCGGCTTGTCCAGATTCAGGTACATGGTGAAGTCGGTACTGTCTGGCCCGGCCTGTACCCGGTCCAGCACCAGCAGGTTGTGAAACCCGGGAAACAGATGGGCCCCCAACCCAAGGCACCACAGGATCAGTGCCAGATGCCCGGCCAAAGCCACAGGCCCGTAAAGCAGCCGCAGCCCCGCCGCGCTCAGCATCCCAAGGCCCGCAACCCCCACCGCCAGTGGTGTGACCAGACCAAGCGCCAGCGCGATGCAGCCGAGCAAGGCCAGCAGGGTCAGGCCCAGTCCCTGTCGACCCGACACGGCACTTGTTTGCGCGGCAATCAGGATGAACCAGGGCCAAATAGCGGGCAGAAGGGACAGAAATTGCGCCACGGTCGTCTCATGCTTTGACAGGCCGTTTTTGCCGTTGGATTGTGGTCCGTGGCAAGGGCGTAAACGGCAGTTTTATGCCAACCCGTTGGCAATGCGGCAATTCTGACGCTTGTGTCCCGTCGCTTGCGGGTTCAAATAGGGAAAGGCCGAACGCCCGCCTGCGTTGCATGTATCAGCGTCCGCAGCGCATACTTGGCGAGGGTTTCATCAATTTCTCTGATGACATCAGGCGGTTACACACGCCCTGTACGGTCCGGACCCGATAGACGATAAGGATGTGACCTTGGCTTACGAAAACGAATACGCCCCCAAAGACTGGCTGGAAGCCGAGTTGGAAGACACGCTGGACGAAGATTTTGAGATTGAATTCAGCGAGCCTATGCTCTCGATGGAAATCCGAAAGATCTACAAGGACCAGCACCCCAACATGTTGGACCGCAAGGTCTACTTCCGCAACCTGCTGCGCCTACAGGCCGAACTGATCAAGGTTCAGGACTGGGTACAGCATACCGGGGCCAAGGTTTGCATCCTGTTCGAAGGCCGGGACAGTGCCGGCAAAGGGGGGGTAATCAAGCGGATTACCCAGCGCCTGAACCCGCGGGTTGCCCGTGTTGTCGCCCTGCCTGCGCCCAGCCGGCGCGAGCAGAGCCAGTGGTATTTCCAGCGCTACGTTCCGCACCTGCCTGCGGCGGGCGAGATCGTTCTGTTCGACCGCTCCTGGTACAACCGCGCCGGGGTCGAGCGGGTGATGGGTTTTGCCAGCGAAGATCAGGTTGAGCAGTTCTTTCAGGACGTTCCCGAATTCGAACGGATGCTGGTGCGGTCCGGTATAATCCTGCTGAAATACTGGTTCTCGATCACCGATGAAGAACAGCAGCTGCGATTCCTCATGCGTATCCACGACCCGATGAAACAGTGGAAACTGTCACCGATGGATCTGGAATCCCGAATCCGCTGGGAGGCCTATACCAAGGCCAAAGAGGACATGTTGTTCCGCACCAATATCCCCGAGGCACCGTGGTACATTGTCGAAGGAAATGACAAGAAACGCGAACGCCTGAACTGTATCGAGCATCTGCTGACCAAGGTTCCCTACACCGATGTGCCGCAGGAAAAGGTCAATCTGCCAGACAGACGCTACAACCCGGAATACGAACGCCGCGTCCTGCCGGATGAGTTGCACGTACCCAAAATCTATTGATCACGAAAAAACGCCCCAGAAACCGGGGGCGTTTTCAGATTGGACTGTCGGGAACATCAGAACAGGAAATACTCCTGTGCCAGGTCTGACACCTGCGTGTTCGCCAGAATCAGGCTGTTGCCGTTGCCGTCGTCGATGACTACGTCGCTGCCGGACTGCGAAACGTGATTGTTCATCAGATCGCTGTACCCGGTGATCGAGGCCGGGCCTCTGAGGTCTATGTAATCGTCGCTGGAGAAGTCCAAAACGGTGTCCTTCCCGGTGGTGAACACGAACAGGTCTGAACCGGACCCGCCGGTCAGGTTGTCGTCGTCGCGGCCACCGTACAGAATGTCTTTTCCCGCTCCGCCAAAAAGGTCATCTTCGCCACGTTCACCCCGCAAGACGTCATTGCCGTTGCCGGATTGCAGCCGGTCGTTTTCGGTGCCGCCCAGCATGAGGTCATTGCCGTTACCGCCATGCAGCCTGTCGTTGCCCCGGCTGCCCTGGATAAAGTCGTTTCCGTCCGCGCCTCTCAGAAGGTCCGTTCCCTGACCGCCGATGAGGGCGTCGTTGCCGCCATAGCCGATCAACGTGTCATTGCCCGTACCGCCGTGAAGAAAATCGCCGCCGTTTGCGCCGGTAAGCGTGTCGTTACCGCCGCGTCCTTCCAGTGCCCCGGCCTGGTCGAGTTTCAGGGCGAACCAGTTGTCCCCGCTGTCTCCGATTGTGCCGGCGTTTACATATTCAGGACCCGGCTCAACTGGTGCGGGTGCAGGCGCGGGGACGGGCGTGGGTGCGGGTGTCGAGCCACCGGTATCCAGTTGAACCGTGCCTGTGGTCCGGGCAAAGTTCTGTGTAACGATGATCGCGTTGTAGCCGCTGAAATTGCCGACCTCGATGCCGATCCCAACCAGGGTGACGTTCGGGTCAAGGATGTTCGCCTTGTGGCCCGGGCTGTTCATCAGGCTGTTGTGCAGGTTCACAACGTCGTCGGACAGGCCAGGCTCGCCGCGAACGCTCTGCCAGGCGATGTTTTCGGTTGCGCGCCAGTTGCCCGCGAAATTGAACCCGGCATCTTCCATCCGGTCCCAAGGTTGCGAACCACCGACACCAGTATGGTCGAACCGATTGGTGTTCAACATCCATTGACTGTGGTCTTCGGCGGCCTCGTTCAGGTTGAGTTCAAGCTGGACGGGGGCCAGCCCCGCCCGCGCGCGCTCTGCATTGATCAATGCAAGCATCTGCCGTTCTAGATCGCTAGCGGTTGACATGATTCTGCCTCCAGTGGATTGCGTTATTTTGGCGGGACATTAATGGCGAGACTTTGGCGGGATAAGGTCGCAAACTGGACGCCCCGGCCTTCTGAGCGAATTGTCACCGCCGGTTTTGCCTCATTTGTGCAAAAAATCGCGCAGAATACCTCTGCGTATCGGAACGGGGCACCAAACAGGTGCCCCACAGGCCGTTTCTGAGGTTAGGCGAAGTCCATCATGCAGAAATTATCGATGGAGATGAAGGTGAAGAAATCGTCCTGCATGTCCGCGCCCATGTCCGGCGTGACATCGGTTTCGGCCGGGGCGTCATCACACATGTCCGAGGTCAGCATGAAGTCATCCTCAACCGCCGCTGTATCGGTGGCCGGCGAATCGTTCAGCCTGAAGTCATCGACCAGAACCAGAAGGTCGTTGACGAAACCTTCGATCGCCGCAAGGAACTCTTCCACGTCAAAGCAATCGCTCGCCGGGGCTTCAGTGACATCGGTGTCTGGCGTTTCGCCTTCCGGTTCCTCGGTCTCGGTGACATCGGTGTCTGGCGTTTCGCCTTCCGGTTCCTCGGTCTCGGTGACGTCGGTGTCGGGCGTTTCGTCTTCCGGTTCCTCGGTCTCGGTGACATCGGTGTCTGGCGTTTCGCCTTCCGGTTCCTCGGTCTCGGTGACGTCGGTGTCGGGCGTTTCGTCTTCCGGTTCCTCGGTTTCGGTGACATCGGTGTCGGGCGTTTCGTCTGCCGGCTCTTCAGTCTCGGTGACGTCCGTGTCGGGCTCTTCCGCCACGGGCTCTTCCGCAACAGGCTCTTCAACCGGCGGGGTCGGCGCAGCGCCGTTGTCCAGCACGACGGTGCCATCGGTGGTGGCAAAGTTCTGGGTCACCATGACGGCGTCCCAACCGTTATAGTCGCCTTCCTCGATACCGATACCGATATATTCGTAGTCAGGGTTCAGAATATTGGCGCGGTGGCCGGAGCTGTTCATCAGGCTCTGGTGCAGTTGTTCGACATCGTCACTGATACCCTCGGCGCCGCGTTCCGATTGCCAGGCGATGTTTTCACCCGACCTCCAGCTGCCGGAAAAGTCGAACCCGGCGTCCCGCATCCGCTCGGTCGCGCTGGAACCGTTCGATCCGGTGTGGCTGAATGTATCGGCGTTCAGCATCCAGGTGCTGTGATCCTCGGCCGAGTCATTCAGACGGGTTTCCAGCTTCAGCGGGTTCAGCCCGCGGGATGTGCGCTCATCATTAATCAGCGCCAGCATTTCTTGCTCGAATGTACTTGCAGTAGACATGGTAGCCTCCGTTTGTGTGGTCGTCTGTTCAGACCGGGCCAGTTACAGCGGGCACCGAACGGACGGACAGTGGAGGTGGAGATTCAGGCGAAATCCGGCAGGGCCGTGCTACCGGAACGAGATTCGCTGCGCTGCAACATGCCGGTCCAAACCGGTTTAATGTGGCTCGGCAGATTACCGCAATTGCGACAGTGGCAAATGGCAAGAACCAACCGACCAAAACGGTCGTTTTAAACCTGCTGAGGTAGTTGGGATGATTTGATGTGGTTTGTGGCGGCGCTGATGCGTGTTGGGATGATTGCCCTACACATCGGGATCGACGCAGCGAATATCTGAGGCGCAAAGGTGCATCGCGTCTTTGGTCGCCCCGCCATTGGTACCGTTTAACGGGCCTTCGTAATGACCGGCTTCCTGCATTCTGAGTTGAAAAGCTTCGACAAACGCGCTGTCATCCAATTTGAGAGCCCTGTCGAAATCCAACCGTGTTTGGTCCGCCCGATGATGCGACTGATGAAGCGAAGCGCGATAGTCATACGTGTCCGCATAGCCATTTTCCGAATTTGATCTGTCGCCTTCTTCGGTTTCGATCAATCGAATGGCCTGGTCATAAGCTGCAAGAGCATCGCTCGGGCGCCCAAGCTCTTCCAAAACGATACCCCGTTTTCGCAAATGATCGACGTCGTCAGGATCGTCCTTGATCATCAGGTCCAGAGTTGCCAAGGTCGACGTCCAATCGCTAGCCTCAGCATGAATGATCATCTTTTGCTTCAACGCAAATCTGTACAGCACCATCAGGTCCAAGTCCCTTGAAACCATATCTTTTGTGAGACATCGCTTCCCAGCCTTTACCAGTTCTTCGATTTCCTGAGTCGACTGGCGAAGGAATTCCATGCGCGTATCTTCTTTGTTAATCAGCATGTTCAAATCCGCCAGCGCCAGATCGTTTTGCCCGAGCGCCTTGTACACGCTTGCACGAACATAGATCGACGAATCAGGATAGTCTTCGACTTCAATCAGCCGGTTGATATCCTGCAGGGCGGTTTCAAATTGCTCGGCGTGTGTGCTCGCCCCGGAATCTGAGATGCAGAAGTCTGAGGTTTTCGGGGTGCTCGGCAAGGATGTCATCAACGATGTCGCGCGCTGGCAAAGGTTGGGATTCGACCATTTCCAAAAGCGTATTGCTCCACATTTTCATTGCCCAGATAGACCGACAGTAATGTGGCTTGATCGTCAGAGATTCGTGGAAATCGGCAAAGGCCGCTTTTCGGTTGTCGATTTCCTCGTGCAACCGGCCCCGCCAGTACCACGCCCAAGCTGAGTTTTCGCCCATCTCGAATACCGTTTCGATGTCCACGAACGCGTCGTCGATGTTGTCGAGATAGCCATTTGCCCTGGCCCGTTCCGCGTCATCATAGGCGACTGCCCGTGCAAGGTAAAACGCGGCATCACCCCGCTCGCGGTCGTGCAGGTCGTCCAATTCTAGGGCTTTGGTGCAGGTTTCAATTCTGGTCGGCTTGTCCTTGGCGTCGATGCAAGCCGTCAAAACAGGGTTGTCGGTTCCACCATTCACAGAATTGAACAGAAAAAGGCCTGCCGCGCAGGCGAGTACCATGACGGAAAGCACTCTGACTTTGTATTGGGTCGTCATCGGGGGCATAATCTTTGAAAACTGGCCAACAAATGATGTGCTAAGCAATTCAGTTTCTATTCTAGGCGAATGTGACCAAGTTGTGGGCGCGCTGAATACAAGCCGCGTTTTTTATTGCGTGCCGGGTTCGACCTGCGAAATGATTGTATAGAAACGACAAACCCCCGGGCGGGGCCTCGGGGGTCGTCAAATAGTGTCATCCAAAGCTGGACGAGACTCAGGCAGCTCTTAGAGCAGACCTTCGCGCTGTGCTTTCTTACGTGCCAGTTTACGGGCACGACGGATCGCTTCAGCCTTCTCGCGCGCTTTTTTCTCGGACGGTTTCTCGAAATGTTGCTTCAGCTTCATTTCACGGAACACGCCTTCGCGCTGCAGCTTTTTCTTCAGGGCACGAAGCGCCTGATCGACGTTATTGTCGCGAACACTAACCTGCATGTGGTTGTCACCACCTTTCTAGATAGAGTTGCAAGGAAATTGCAGGAGTTGGCCGTATAGCAAAGCCGGTCTATCTTGTCTAGTACTGGCCCCGAGAACCGGAGAACCGCCATGACCGTTACCTATGAAGATGCAAAACAACAGCTTTTAGACGCGATGCTGACCCACGTGCCTTTTGACGGTTGGTCTGAAACCAGCTTTCGCGCAGCGATCACCGATTGCGATCTGGATGACGGTTTGGCGCGCGCAATCTGCCCCCGAGGCGCGGTTGATCTGGCGCTGGCTTTTCATGCGCGCGGGGATGCGGTCATGGTAGAGCGTCTGAAATCCACCGACCTGAGCGAACTGAAATTCCGCGAGCGCGTGGCCGCTGCCGTTCGGTTCCGGCTTGAGGCTGTGCCTGACAAGGAATTGGTGCGCCGGGGCATGACGCTGTTTTCCCTGCCGACCCATGCGGCGGACGGGGCCAAGGCGCTGTGGCAGACCTGCGACCTGATCTGGGACACGCTGGGCGATACCTCGGACGACGTGAACTGGTACACCAAGCGTGCGACCCTGTCTGGGGTATACTCCTCGACCCTGTTGTTCTGGCTGGGCGATGATTCTCCGGATCATCAAAGAACGTGGGAGTTTCTGGACCGTCGCATCGACAACGTCATGCAGTTCGAAAAGCTCAAGGCGCAGGTGAACGACAATCCGCTGTTCAAGCCGTTCCTTGCGGTACCGAACTGGTTCGCCAGCCAGGTGAAGCCACCGATGAAAATGCGCGCTGATCTGCCCGGGATGCTGAACCCGCGCAAGTAAGCATCTGGGCCTTCCGGAAATTGCCTGCTAGGCATTGGGCAAAGGAGGATTTGCCCATGACCCAGACGATGCGCGCCGTAGAAATTTCGCAGCCCGGCGGCCCGGATGTTCTGCAATTGACCGAACGCCCGATCCCCGAGCCGCAAAACGGCCAAGTGGTCCTCAAGGTTGCTTATGCAGGGGTGAATCGCCCCGATGCGTTGCAGCGGGCCGGGGCCTATGATCCGCCTCCGGGCGCCAGTGATCTGCCGGGGCTTGAAGCGTCAGGCGAAGTGGTTGCCGTAGGCTCAGGGGTCGAGGGGCTTTCGGTCGGCGATCAGGTTTGCGCGCTGCTGCCCGGTGGCGGCTATGCCGAATACGTGGCCACACCTGCCGCGCATTGCCTGCCGGTTCCGACGGGAATGGGAATGAAAGAGGCCGCCTGTCTGCCCGAGACCTTCTTCACCGTCTGGTCCAACGTTTTCATGCGCGGCGGGTTGAAGGCTGGTGAGCGGTTTCTGGTGCATGGCGGTTCAAGCGGGATCGGTACCACGGCGATCCAACTGGCCCATGCGTTTGGAGCCCGTGTCTTTTCCACTGCCGGATCGGATGAGAAATGCGAGGCCTGCGTCAAGCTGGGTGCTGAGCGGGCGATCAATTACCGGGATGAGGATTTCGTCGGGGTCATGCGGGCTGAAGGCGGAGCGAACCTGATCCTTGATATGGTGGGCGGCGATTACATCCCGCGCAATGTCAAAACGCTGGCCGAGGATGGACGCTTGGTGCAGATCGCCTTTTTGCAGGGTCCGAAGGTTGAACTGAACTTTGCCCTGATGATGGTCAAGCGCCTGACCCTGACTGGCAGCACCCTACGCCCGCAAAGCGATCTGGCCAAGGCGAAAATAGCTCAGGAACTGCGTGAAGCGGTCTGGCCGTTGTTGGAGGCCGGGAAGGTTGCCCCCGTTATGGACAGCGAGTTCGCTCTGGCAGAGGCGTCAGCGGCGCATGCGCGGATGGAAAGCTCGGGCCATATCGGCAAGATCGTCCTGAAGGTCGCCGGTTAACCGGGCAGCGCGGGCTTGTCCCGCGCGCCGTCCATCAGGTCACCGCGCGGCGATACAGGTGCCACGTGGCGTGACCCAGAACCGGCATCACCACGATCAGCCCCAACATCATCGGGATCGCGCCAAGAACCAACAGGGCAGCGACGATGAAACCCCATGCCAGAATGACTCCGGGATTGTGCCGCAGCACCCTGACGGAGGTCACGACCGCCACCGGCAGCCCTACCTTGCGATCCAGCAACAGCGGAAAGCTGACTACGCTTATGGCCAGCGCGACAAGAGCGAACAGGAACCCGACCGCGTTGCCGAAGATGATCATCGTCCAGCCAGCGCCCGTAGTGAAGACCTGCGTGACAAAGGCGCCGAGGGATGTGGGCAAGTCGGGACCGAGCGTGTGGACATAGATGCTCTGCGCGACCATCAGCCAGATCAGCATCCACATGACCAGATAAAATCCTAACATCAGGATTGCCCCGAAGGACGGCGACTGGAACACTGCGAACGCGTCCAGCCAGTGCACCTCGCCCTCCTGTTCGCGTTTGCGGCTGATTTCATACAGGCCAACAGCGGCGATCGGGCCAATCAGTGCAAACCCAAGGATCAGCGGCGCCAGCAGCGGCACCATGTTGCGGTTCAGGCCGAACCCGAACATCAGCAGCCCTGCGATGGGGTAGATCAGCACAATGAATATGGCATCGGCCCGTGTTTCCAGAAAATCGTTGTAACCTGCCCGCAGACAGGCCCGCAGGTCCTGCATCGTCAGGGTTTGTACCTTTGGCAGATGCTTTGTATCGGCGCTGCCAATGCGGTTCACGCTTTCTGCAATATGATCGCCGGTCGCGCCGATGTTCCGAGCCGTCCAGCTGATCGGATTTCCAATTGTCTTGGCCATCGTCTTTCCCCTCCCTTTGCGTATCCGCGCAGCAGGGTGGTTCCGGCATCGGTTGCCCTTGGCCGGACCAGCCGGCAACGCCTGAGCACCAGTATAGCACATTTTTTCGCGTTGTGGTTGCATGGCGCGGAATCGTGCCGATTGCCCTTATTTTCAGGCGTGTTAGCTTGGCTTCAGGTAACAGGAGGTCAGCATGCAGCAAACGGCAAGAACCGTCGTCATTCACGAACACGGCGGCCCCGAAGTTCTGAAGATCGAAGACAGGCCGCTGGGCGATCCCGGACCCGGAGAGGTGCGCATCCGCCACCATGCCTGTGGGTTGAATTTCATCGATGTCTATCAGCGCACGGGTCTGTACCCGATGGACCTGCCGCACGCTTTGGGCATGGAGGCTGCAGGCGTGATCGAGGCCGTCGGCGAGGGCGTGACTCATCTGGAACCTGGCCAGCGTGCCGCGTATGCCGCCGCGCCCGCGGGTGCCTATTCCGATGCGCGGGTGATGCCTGCAGCGCAGGTCTGTCCCTTGCCTGACGGGATATCCTTTGATGCGGCGGCGGCAATGATGCTCAAGGGGATGACGGTGGAATACCTTTTTCACCGCACCACGCCGCTGAAACGTGGTGATACCGTGCTGTTTCACGCCGCGGCTGGGGGCGTCGGCCTGATTGCCTGCCAATGGGCTAAATCCGAAGGGATCACCCTGATCGGCACGGCTGGCACGGATGAAAAATGCAGCCTGGCGCAGTTCAACGGGGCCGCCCATTGCATCAACTACCGAAAAGAGAACTTTGCCGAACGCGTGGCCGAGATCACCAGTGGTAAAGGCGTGGATGTGGTGATGGATTCGATCGGGGCGGATACGTTCAACGGATCGTTGGACAGTCTGAAGCCGTTGGGAATGATGATCTCATTTGGCAATGCGTCGGGGCCGGTACCTCTGATGGATATCGGGATTCTGGCCAAGAAGGGTTCGCTCAAGGTCACCCGGCCGACGCTGTTCACTCATATTTCCGATCATACTGTCTGTCAGGCGATGGCCCGGCGTCTGTTCGGAAAGGTCGAAGGCGGAGAGGTCAAAGTCCATATCGATCAGCGTTTTCCGCTGGATCAGGTCGCTGACGCCCACCGCGCGCTCGAGGCCCGGCAGACTACCGGCAGTACGGTTCTGGAACCCTGACACATAGAACCCGGCCCTCAGGGGCCGGGTTCTTTGGCTTATCTGTCGCCCGATCAGAACCGATAGGCCGCGCGCACCTGAACGGTGGTTGCGTCCACGTCGATGCCGGTGCGGTCGAAATTGTCGAATTCGTGATAGAGGATCTCGCCACCCACGCTGATATTCGGGGCGACAATCTGTTCGTAGCCAGCTCCGATGAACCAGCCGTCTTCGCTGCCCAGATTGTCGGTTCCGGCTTCGGCAAAGCCGCCGACGCCGTACAGCAATCCGGTGGACGTCACCTTGTAGCCCGCGCGCGCCTTGATACGCCAGACATCCTCGACCTTGACGCCGGGGGCAAGCCCGATACCGGTCCAATCATAGTCAAAGCCAAGACCGACAACCCAATCGCTCAGGTCGTAGTCATAGCCAAGGATGATGCCGCCGATCACACCGTCGCCGTCCACGCCCGAGACATTGGTGTCGATATCGGCGTAACCCAGCTGCAAGCCGCCGTAGAAACCGGTCCAATTTCCCGAGGACTGCGCTGCGGCTGCACCTGCGGAAAAGACCGCGATCACTGAGGCGAGAAGAAACTTACCTTTCATGTTGTATCCTTTCATCGGAATTGGCCTGCAGCAAATCCACGCTGCCTGTTCGACTGTATTGATTACTACGGTCCGGTTTGACGACCGGATCACAGTTCGTTCAAGCATTCCGACCCAAAAGATGCGCCACGTTCACAATCTGCGGCGGCATCGGCCCGTTGAAACCGGGCACGTTCTTTTCTTTAAATGTAGGTCCGCAAAAGGGCTGTTTCAAACGACAATCGGCGGCAGAGTGATCCGCCGCCGATCTGACTTTTTCCGTCAGCGGGTTATTGCTGCAGTTCTGCCGGAGTTTTTTCAGCTATGGTTTCCCAATTCGTGCTGGCTTTCTCGATAAAGCCGGGAATGTCGCCTTCCCAGCGTTCCTGAATGTCCTGCGACAGGTTCAGGTACAGCTTGTTGTCGACGATCTTCCAATAGGTCGGGTCACCGTCGAACTTGAAGCCCATCGCGGCACCGAATGCGCAGTAACCACCATAGGCCGGCAGGTAGGCTTCGGGGTTTTCTTCGAATGTGGCTTTGTTTTCTTCATTGGCAAAGCGATACAGCGCATCATTGTGCAGCGCGGTGATGCGGTAATCGCCCTTGGTCGGTTCACCGTCAGTAAAATAGGCTACCGGGTCGTAACCCTGCAACGCCAGACCGGTCGAGCTTGCGTTCAGTTCAACGCCTGCGGCCAGAGCCGAGCTTGCGATTGCAACTGACAGCGCGACGCCGCCAATGATGGATTTGATCTTGTTCATTGTTTTCACCTTTCGTGAAACGGGCGATCCGGCGGCGCTGAAATTACGCCAGGACACCCCTTGGGATTTTTGTCCGTGCGACCGGAAATTGGCCGTCACGCAACCGAAGTGGGCAATCGCCCCATCACGTTCAAAACAATCAATTGTGAATGTGCGGCGACGAAGGGGCGGTGTTCAAATTCGCGCATGTCCGCGTCAGGCTTCGGGTTCGAACGCAACCACGAAGGCAATGACCTTTTCAGCAGGCATTTCGCAGGGCCGCAGCAATGTGCCGCTGGTGTTGGTCAGATAAAGGTTCAGGCTGATGTAATCGTCGCCGCCCAATTGATGCGCGACAAGCTTGTGGGATTTTCCACCGGCCAGTTCCAATCGGCTGACGATATACCGCCTGCCTTGGCAGTGCCCGGTGGACGAGCCGAGCGGGATGGCGAAAAATGCGGACAGAAATGCGTCCGGGGCGATCAAGACTGACCGATTTTGGGTTCAGTCCCGGCCCTGATCCGCGCCAGGTTTGCGCTATGGCGCCAAAAGACCAACAGGGTCAGGACGATGCCCAGGAAAAAGGTCGAACCATCCGTCAGCAGCAACACCCAGATGGTCGACATGGCCGCGGCAACCAAAGCGCCCAGCGAGGAAATCCGCCAGATCGCGGCCGCAACCAGCCAGCTCAGACAGCAGGCCACTCCCACGCGCCAGTCCAGCGCCAGCCAGAGGCCCAGGAAGGTAGCCACCCCCTTACCGCCTTTGAACCCCAACCAGACCGGGAAGCAATGACCCAGAAACGCGGTTAGGGCGGCGATCTGGGCGGCGTCCTCTCCGGCCAGCGCGCGCGCCAGCAGTACGGCCACCGCACCTTTTCCAGCGTCAAAGATGACGGTCAGCGCCGCGGCGGTCTTGTTTCCGGTGCGCAGGACATTGGTGGCACCGATATTGCCCGACCCGATGTTGCGCAGATTGCCCAAACCCATGACCTTGGCGATAACCATGCCATAAGGGACCGAGCCCATCAGATACCCAATCACGGCCCAGAGGATCAGCTGGGTCGTCGTCGCGTCAAATGGGGGCATTAGGGTCTCCGGTAAACTTCTTGGCCTGCTACATAAGTTGCGGTGACCTTACCTTGCATCCGCTGGCCGTCAAACGGTGTGTTCTGCGATTTCGATTTCAGCGAGAAACGGTCAAGTACAAAAGGCACTTCCGGATCGAACAACACCAGATCTGCGGGTGCGTCCTGGGTCAGGCGCCCCGAGTCCAACCCCAGCCGTGTTGCCGGGTTTAGCGCCATGGCGCGGAACAGGGTCGGCAGGTCCAACTGATCCGAGTGATACAGGCGCAGTGCGGCAGGCAGCAGCGTTTCCAGCGCCACCGCGCCCGAGGCGGCCTCTTCAAACGGCAGGCGTTTGCTTTCCTCGTCCTGCGGCGTGTGCATGGAACTGATAATGTCGATCAGCCCGGTTCGCACCGCTTCGATCACCGCTTGTCGATCGTCTTCGGATCGCAGCGGCGGCTTGACCTTAAAGAAGGTGCGATAGTCGGCCACGTCCAGCTCGTTCAACGTCAAATGGTGGATCGACGTGCCGGCGGTGATGTCCAGCCCGTTGCGCTTGGCGCGCTCCAGCGCGGGCAGGGCGCGGGCGGTGGTGATCTGATCGGCGTGGTATTTTGCCCCTGTCATCTCAAGCAGGGCGATATCGCGGTCCAGCCCCATCCGTTCGGCCATCGGTGACACGGCGGGTAGTCCCCGCAGGGCGGCGAATTTGCCACTGGTAGCCGCTGCGCCAGCGCTTAGGCCGGGGTCCTGCGGGTGGGCGATGACCAGCGCGCCGCAGGATTTTGCATAGGTCAGCGCGCGGGAAAACACCTTGGTATTGGTGATGACGTGATCGCAATCGGTAAAGGCGACGGCCCCGGCATCTTGGAGAAACCCGATCTCGGTCATCTCGCGCCCTTCGCGGTTCTTGGTCAGGGCGGCCATGGGCAGCACGTTCACAGGTGCATCCGCCTGCGCGCGCCGGGTGGCAAATTCCAGCGTTTCCGGCGTGTCCACCGCAGGCAGCGTATCGGGTCGAGTGACAATGGTTGTGACACCACCCGCCGCTGCCGCCAGCCCGGCGGATTTATAGCTCTCCTTGTGCCGCTCACCGGGTTCGCAGACCTTGACGCCGATATCGACGATCCCCGGCGCAAGACAGTGCCCGGCGCAATCGACGATCTGAGCCCCCTGTCCCGGGGCATCACCCTCGCCGCGCGCCGCAATCCGGCCGTCCGTGACCCTAAGCCAGCCGATGCTGTCGGTGCCCGTTTCCGGGTCAATCAGGCGGGCGTTGGTGAAGATCAGGTTGCTCATGCCATGGCCCTTTCGATTTCGGCTTTGGTGGCGTCCGGGTCCGCCTGGTACTTGATCAGGTGCTTGTCGCCGCCCTTGGTGACAATCTGGACAAAGCTGCCCAATACATTGATCGCTTCGATCTGATTCAGCGCCACTTTGCGCGGACCGGGGCCGGTGAGGGTGGTGTCGGACATCTCCCACGTGGTGACCAGCTCTTCGGAGGCCAGATACCACGCGCGAATGCCGATGGCGGCAAGACCCGCCGGCGCGCCGGTCCAGGGATAGGGATTGCCAATCAGCCAGAGAATGATCATCGCGCCAGCCATTGCAAAGGCGGCCAGCCATGCGTTGGTGCGGATATAGGCGCCTTTGTCTGGTGAGAAGGTCACAGGATCAGCCACAGGGCACCTCCGATAGCCAGCAGGATCACCAGCGCCAGAACGGCGGAACCGACGCGGTGCGGTCTGCCATCCTGCGGCGCGGATTGAGGCGCCGAGAACGGCCTGGCGCTTTTGGTCTCAATTGGGCCGCCGATCCAGTTGGTGGCCTCTTCAGTATAAAGACCGGCCAGATGCAGCCTCGGATCCGGCGTCAGCGTTGCCGCGCGGTCGCCAAAGGCGGCGCTGCGCACGACCATGACCCAGCCTTCGATGGCCTCCAGCGCGGCGCGGTCCAGTTGATCGGCCGAGACGCCGCAGCCCTCGTTCAGATAGCCAAAAAGCCCAAGGTCTTCGAGGTCCGAGACCGGAAAGACGTCGATCTGTTTCGGGTCAAGCCCTGCCACCCCCAGAGCCTGATCGGCAGCGCCCGGTTCGCGCAGGAACTTCGCCTCTTCCGGCCGCATGTCCAGCGTGAACAGGCGGATCACGCCGCGTTCATGGGGGGCGACAGTCAGATCGCTCATGCGGCGTCTCGCTGATTGCGGGCCAGAAGTTCCATCGCGGCCATGCGGACGGCCACGCCCATCTCGACTTGTTCCTGAATCACCGAGCGGTTGATGTCGTCTGCCAGCGTGCCGTCGATTTCAACCCCGCGGTTCATCGGGCCGGGGTGCATGACGATGGCGTCGGGCTTGGCCAGTGCCAGCTTGGCGGCGTCCAGACCATAGCGGTGATAGTATTCACGTTCCGAGGGGATAAAACCGCCATCCATCCGCTCTTTCTGAAGGCGCAGCATCATGACAACGTCGACGTCCTTCAGGCCTTGGTTCATGTCGTCGTAAACCTCGGCACCGAACTCGGCGAATTGGCTGGGAACCAGTGTTGGCGGGCCGATCAGACGAATACGGTTTTCCATCTTGCCCAGCAGGATCAGGTTTGACCGTGCGACGCGGGAATGGGCAACGTCTCCGCAGATCGCGATGTTCAGCCGGTGCAGGCGCCCTTTGGCGCGGCGAATGGTCAGCGCATCCAGCAGGGCTTGCGTCGGGTGTTCGTGCCGCCCGTCGCCTGCGTTCAGCACTGCGCAGTTCACTTTCTGCGCCAGCAGGTCGACCGCGCCGGAATGCGGATGCCGGACCACCAGAAGATCGGGGTGCATCGCGTTCAGCGTCATCGCGGTGTCGATCAGGGTCTCGCCCTTTTTGATTGAGCTCGCCTGCATCGCCATGTTCATCACATGCGCACCCAGCCGCTTGCCCGCCAGTTCGAAACTGGCCTGCGTGCGGGTCGAATTTTCGAAGAACATGTTGATCTGTGTCAGCCCCGACAGCACGTCGGAATGCTTGGTCGACTGGCGGTTCATGTCGACATACTTCTCGGCCAGATCGAGGATGGCGGTTATATCGGATTGTGACAGATGCTCGATGCCAAGAAGGTGACGATGGGCGAAACGCATGGGCGGGCTCCTGTCCGACAATCGAGCCGCTTATAAGAAGCCGCGCGCGCGAGGGCAACCTAAGGATCAGACCCTTCGGGCAGTTTCTCGCATCCACCCTCGGGTAGACACTGTTCGCCGGGTTTGCACCACTTGCCATAGCCGCAATCGACCGCCTTGACCGGCACGCAGCCCTGATGTTCGGAGCACTTGAACCCAGGGCGGCATTGAGAGTCGGTTTCTTCGCACAAGAACCAACCGGGACGCGAGCATCCGCCACCCGGCAGGCAGGATGTGCCCCCGGTGCAGGTCAAGCCGTCGTCGCAGATGGTTTTCAGACGCTGCGTGTCGGTCTCCGTCTCATTTCCGGGTCCGATCCGTTCGCATTCGCCTCGTGCATTACATGTGGTTCCACCCGGGCAATCGAGGCGCGAGGTGCATTTGTTCGCCCCCGCCGGGGCGCAGCGGGTACCGCCGGCCACGCAGCGTTCGAATGGTCCGCAGGTGCGGCCGCCGCCGCAATAGGTGCCACCCAACGGGATGCAGTGGCCGTCAAAGCTGCATCTTTGACCACCGGAACAGCATCGGGTACCGCATTGAAACTGCCCGGGGCGACATTGGCCGTTGCGGTCGAACAGTTGCGCAAAGGATGGGCCGCTGAGCGGGATCAGCAGCAGGGAAATCAAAAGGAATCGCAACAGAACCATCATGAATGCCGCAATCGTCGGTGCGATGAACGGTCCGATCAAGGCCTATTCGCTTTCCCTCGTTCAAAAGCTGGTTAGATTGAGGGGTATGGAATCGGCTTTGGACTATCATACTGCGCGGGCGCTGCTGGACTGGCAGATCGAACTGGGCGCAACGGATGCGATCGGTGATGCGCCGGTGGATCGCTATGCGCTGCCTGATACTGCGCCCAGGGCCAGGAAACCTGCTGCGGTGCAGGCCACGTCCGAAATGCCGAAAAAGGTGGACCCTTTTGCGGTGGCAAAGGCCACCGCCCAAAGTGCCGGGTCGCTGGATCAGTTGCGGGCGGCGATGGATGGGTTCGATCATTGCGAACTGAAACGCGGTGCGCGTCAGTTGGTGTTCGCCGACGGCACGCCGGGTGCGCGGGTGATGATCATCGGCGAGGCTCCGGGCCGCGAGGAAGACCGCGAGGGCAAGCCATTCGTGGGCCGTGCCGGACAATTGCTGGACCGGATGCTGGCGGCGATTGATCTGGATCGCGGCCAGAATGTTTATATCACCAATGTCCTGCCGTGGCGGCCGCCGCAGAATCGAGACCCCAAACCCGAAGAGATCGGGATGATGAAGCCCTTTCTCGAACGCCACGTGGCACTGGCCAAGCCCGAGGTTCTGGTGATCATGGGCAATATCAGTTGTCAGGCGGTGCTGGGCAAACGTGGGATCACAAGGCTGCGCGGGCAATGGGATCAGGCGCTGGACCTGCCGGTCATCCCGATGTTCCACCCGGCCTATCTGCTGCGCCAACCACAGATGAAACGCCACGCCTGGGCCGATCTGCTGGAGCTCAAGGCACGGCTGGAGGGCAAGTGATGCGCGTTCTGGCCTTCTCTGACCTGCACATGGCGCGCAACCGCGCGGCCGAGGTTGTCGAGGCCAGTGCCGAGGCAGATCTGGTGATCGGGGCCGGAGATTTCTGCAACATGCGGCAAGGGCTGAAGGAGGCGATGGCGATGCTGGCCGGCATCTCTGCGCCGTTTGTCATGGTGCCCGGCAACGCGGAAAGCGCACAGGAATTGGTAGACGCCGCGCCCGAAGGCGGCCATGTGCTGCACGGCTCCGGCATGACCTTGGACGGGCTGCGCCTGTTCGGGCTGGGCTACGGCGTGCCGGTCACGCCGTTTGGCGACTGGTCCTGCGACCTGACCGATGCAGAAGCCACCGAGTTACTGGATCGCTGTGATGGAGCGGATATTCTGATCGCGCATTCCCCGCCCAAGGGTTATGGTGATGTCACATCACAGGGCGAAGCGGTCGGGTCCGTGGCCGTGCGCGACGCGGTGGAGCGCCTGCAACCGCAATACGCGTTGTGCGGCCACATCCATGACAGCTGGGGCTATCGCGGCAGCATAGGCCGTACACAGATTGCCAATCTGGGACCCAAGGTAAATTGGTTCGAGGTCACCTTATGATAGAAACGGTCACTCTGCTGGCGTTCATCCCAGCAGCTTTGGCGCTGAATTTCACCCCCGGCGCAGACATGATGTTCTGCTTCGGTCAGGGTCTGCGGTCCGGTGCCCGACCGGCGTTGGTTGCCAGCGCGGGTATATCGCTGGGGCTGATGGTTCACGTGCTGCTGGCCGGGCTGGGGTTGGGTGCTGCGGTGAACAGCTTGCCGTGGCTGTTTGATGTCATCCGCTGGATGGGTGTGGCCTACCTGCTGTATCTGGCGTGGGGTGTGATCCGGAATGGGGCGGTATCCGGTGATGCGCCCGCGAAACCCGCAAGCTATGCCTTTCGTGACGGGATGTTGGTAAATCTGACCAACCCCAAGGTCATCCTGTTTGTACTGGCCTTCATCCCGCAATTCGTGAACCCTGCGACCGGCCCGATCCTGCCGCAATTCCTGATCTTCGGCGCGATCATCGCGCTGGGCGGGTTTGTGGTTAACGGGCTGGTGGGTATTTTTGCCGGTGGCGCGGGCAAGGTTCTGATCTCGAACCCGCGCGCCTCTCGTATCATGGGCTGGGTGACGGGGGGGATATTCTCCGCCCTTGCCGTCCGGCTTGCCATCATGGAAAGGGCCTGACGCCATATGTCGCGCATTGATGAAAGCATGGAATTCATTCCGGTTCGGATCGCCGTTCTGACCGTGTCGGACACACGGTCGCTGGACGAGGACCGCTCAGGTCAGACACTGGTTGACCGGATTGAGCGCGCTGGCCACTCGGTGGCCGACCGCAAGATCATCCGGGATGAACGAGGCGAGATTGCAGCCCAACTGCGGCTATGGGTTGGTGATCCCGAGATTGACGTGGTGATCTCGACCGGGGGCACCGGTCTGACGGGCCGCGACGTGTCGGTTGAGGCGCATCGCGATGTCTATGAGAAGGAAATTGAGGCGTTCGGCACCGTTTTCACCATCATTTCAATGGAAAAGATCGGTACATCCTCCGTGCAATCCCGCGCTACGGGCGGCGTGGCGGGTGGCACCTACCTGTTCGCATTGCCCGGCAGTCCCGGTGCTTGCAAGGACGCTTGGGACGGGATTCTGGAAAAACAGTTCGACTACCGCCACCGTCCCTGCAATTTCGTGGAAATAATGCCGCGATTGGACGAACATCTGCGACGGAAGTAGACTGGTTGCACGTTTAATTGTTCGTAACCGCTTTGTGGCTTGGCATTTTTCTGTGCCCGGCTACCTTTTGCACGTGGTAGCCTGATGCGACCGGGGTGAGTGATTGATGCGATTTCTGAGGCAAAGCCTTGTAGGTGTCTTTCTGGCGTTTCTGACGCTGGCCCTGCTGTTTATTGCGGCGCAACTGATAACCAGCGCTGTGCAGGATGCGCTGAATCGCGATAGTGAACCGCCCGAAGCGCGCGAACGCATCTTTGCCGTAAGCGTGCGGCCAGCGGAACTTGAAACCGTCACCCCCTATCTCGAAGCCTTCGGCGAAGTGCAAAGCCGCCGCCGTCTGGAATTGCGCGCGGCGCTTGGCGGGCGTGTGGTATTTCTGGCCGAAGATTTCGAGGATGGCGGCGTTGTTACCGCGGGTGAGGTTCTGGTGGAGCTTGACCCGGCTGACGCACAGTCGGCGCTGGATCGCGCCAAATCCGATCTGCTGGATGCCCAATTCGAGGAACGCGACGCCGAACGCTCTTTGCTGTTGGCGCAGGACGAATTGAATTCGGCCGAGGCACAGGCGGATCTGCGCGGACGTGCCCTGCAGCGCCAGAAAGATCTGCAGGGCCGTGGGGTCGGAACGCCTGCCGCCGTGGAAGAAGCGGAATTGGCCGAGGCTGCGGCACAGCAATCGGTTCTGGCGCGCCGCATATCTCTGGCGCAGGCGGAATCGCGGGTCGATCAGGCGACCACCTTGCTGGCCCGGGCCCGCATCGCACTGGAAGCCGCCGAACGCGATCTGGACGACATGACCGTTCGCGCGCGGTTTGCCGGCACGTTGACTGATGTGACCCTGGTCGAAGGGCGGCTGGTTTCAGCCAATGAAAAGCTGGCGGAACTGGTCGATCCCACCGCGCTTGAGGTGGCGTTTCGCGTCTCGACCGCACAGTTCGTGCGTCTGCTGGACGCAGAGGGCGGCCTGATCAACGCGCCGGTCTCGGTTTCGCTGGAGGTGACGGGCACCGATCTGATTGCCCATGGCCGCATCAACCGCGACAGCGGTTCGGCGGGCGAAGGGCAGACCGGGCGGCTGATCTATGCAAGGCTGGAGGACGCGCCGGGGTTCAAGCCCGGCGATTTCGTCACCGTAACGGTCGAGGAGCAGCCGCTGGACAATGTGGTGCGGCTGCCGTCGTCGGTTCTGGATGCGACGGGAACGGTACTGGTTCTCGGCCCCGATGACCGGCTCGAGGCGCTGCCAGTGCAGTTGATCCGTCGGCAGGGCGACGAGGTTCTGTTGCGCGGGCAGGGTCTGGTCGGGCGCGAAGTTGTTATAGGTCGAACTCCTCTGTTGGGCGGCGGGGTTCGTGTACGTCCGCTGCGGGATGAGGCCAATGCCGGAGTCGATCCGGGCATGGTCGAACTTTCCGACGAACTCCGCGCTCAACTGGTGGCGCAGGTCGAAGCCAGCGATCAGATGTCGAAGGAGGCCAAAGCCAGCGCCTTGAGCCAGCTCAGCGCGCCCAAGGTTCCAGCATCTCTGGTGCGCAGCATCGAGAACCGGGCAGGGGGCTAGGCGCCATGATGCGCGAAATCCCCGGTACGGCGGGCGGTATCCTCAGCTATTTCACGCGCCACCGGACGGTAGCCAACCTGCTGTTGCTGGTGATGCTGGTTCTTGGCGCTGCAGCGATCCCGTCGATGCGGGCGCAGTTTTTCCCGGACGTGATCCTCGAACGTGTGGACGTGGATATCGACTGGGAAGGCGCTGGCCCCGAGGATGTGGATAACGGCATCGTTCAGTTACTTGAACCGGCCCTGTTGGCGGTTGAAGGGGTGGCAAGCACGAGCTCGACCTCGCGCGAGGGGCAGGCCAATATCCGGCTGGAGTTCGAGCCCAATTGGGACATGTCGCGCGCCGTGGACGAGGTTCGTACTGCCATTGATGGGGTGACCAACCTGCCTGATGATGCCGAGGAGCCCTCGATCAAGCGCGGGGCGTGGCGGGATCGGGTCACCGATGTGGTGGTGACCGGCCCGGTTGATCCGGACCAGCTGGCCAAGTTCACCGACGAAATGATCAACCGCCTGTTTGCGGTCGGCGTGACCCGCACGACCATCCGGGGCATTGCCGCCCCCCGCGTGGTCGTCGAAGTGCCGACAGCGCAGCTGATTGCCAATGACGTCACCCTCTCGGAAATCGCACAGGCCATTGCGGCTGAGGCGATGGCCAACCCGGCGGGCGATGTTACCGGGGCCAATGCCCGAATCCGTACCGGCACCGAAAAGCGCACCCCAGAAGAGATCGAGGGCATCGCGCTGCGCAACTTTGCCGATGGGTCCAAGCTTTTTGTGGGCGATGTGGCGGAGATCCGGGTTGAAGGCGTCAATCGCGTCCGCAGTTACTTTGTTGGCGAAAATCCGGCCATGTCAGTGCGGGTTGACCGGTCTAATCTGGGCGATGCCATCAAGATTCAGCACACGGTCGAGGACGTGGTGGCCGAGTTGCAGGCCAGCCTGCCCGAAGGCGTGACCATCGAGTTGATCCGCACCCGCGCGCAGGCCATCACCGAACGTCTGGACATTTTGGTCGATAATGGGCTGGTGGGGCTGGGCCTTGTGGTCTGTCTGCTGTTCCTGTTCCTGAACGCGCGAATTGCCTTTTGGGTCGCGGCGGGTATTCCGGTGGCGATGTCTGCGGCGATTGCCTTCATGTATATCGGCGGGCTGTCGATCAACATGATCTCACTGTTCGGGCTGATCATCACGCTGGGTATCGTGGTGGATGACGCTATCGTTGTAGGCGAACACGCTGATTTTCGCGCGCGCCGGTTGGGTGAGGCCCCCATGGTGGCCGCCGAACGCGCCGCGCGGCGCATGGCGATGCCGGTCTTTGCCGCCACCCTGACAACAGTGATCGCGTTTTTCGGTCTGACCGCCATCGGTGGCCGGTTCGGAGAGTTGATCGGCGACATCCCGTTTACCGTGATCGCGGTGCTGATTGCCTCGCTGATCGAATGTTTTCTGATCCTGCCGAACCACATGGCCCATGCGATTGCGCATTCGGCCAAGCAACACTGGTATGACTGGCCCAACCGCGTCGTCAATCGCGGCTTCCGCTGGGTGCGCGATCACCTGTTCCGGCCGCTGATCGCCTGGGTCGTCTGGGCACGCTACGTGGTTGTGGCGGCGATGGTGGTGATCCTGGCCAGCCAGCTTGCCCTGTTCATCAAGGGTGACGTGAACTGGCGGTTCTTCAACGCGCCCGAGCGCGGCTCGGTCACCGGCAATTTTATCATGGTCGAGGGTGCTACCCGCGAAGATACGCTGGAAATGATGCACCAGATGCAGCGCGCCACCGAAGAACTGGGCAAGATCTACGAAGAGCGTCACGGACGAAATCCTATCGACTATATTCTGGCCGAGGTCGGCGGTAATGCCGGGTGGTTCAACCTGAGTGCTGCGGATGGCAAGGAACGGGACCTGCTGGGTGGGATTTCGATCGAACTGATCGACTCGGACCTACGCCCCTATTCCAGCTTTGAGTTCGTGGGCGAGCTACAGGACTTTGTGCCGCGCCATCCCAAAGTCGAACTGCTGACCTTCCGCGGCTGGCGATCCGGTCCGGGCGGAGATGCGATTGATGTTCAGTTCTATGGGGCTGATGTGAACACGCTCAAGGCGGCGTCCGAGGACCTGCAGGCCGAGTTGTCGAAATACCCCGAGGTTTCGGCGCTGGAAGACAATCTGGCCTATGACAAGGAAGACTTCATTCTGGACCTGACCGCCAGGGGGCAGGCGCTGGGCTTTCGCATCGAAACGCTGGGCCGCGTATTGCGCGACCGGTTGAACGGGATCGAGGCCGCAACTTTCCCCGACGGCCCGCGCAGCGCCGAGATCCGCGTGGAACTGCCCGAGGGCGAGCTGACCGCCGATTTCCTGGAACGCACGCTGATGCGCACGCCGGACGGCGTTTACGTGCCGCTGGCCGATATCGTCTCGGTAGAGCGCAAGTCGGGCTTTTCATCCGTGCGGCGCGAAAACGGCCTGCGAGTGATTTCGGTGATCGGCGATATTTCCGAGGACGACCCGACCCGCGCGGCAGAAATCGCCCGAGCCCTGAGCGAAGAGATTTTGCCCAATATCGCCGCCGAACGGCAGGTAGAATGGCAGATGGCAGGCCTGAGCGAGCAGGAGGATGAATTCCTGACCGAGGCGCGCACCGGCCTGATCCTCTGTCTGACCGGGATCTATCTGGTGCTGGCCTGGGTCTTTGCCAGCTGGACGCGGCCGGTGGTTGTGATGGCGATCATCCCGTTCGGGTTGGTGGGCGCGATCTGGGGACATTACATCTGGGACGTACCGCTGAGCATGTTTACCGTAATCGGTCTGTTGGGGATGACCGGGATCATCATCAATGACTCGATTGTTCTGGTGACAACCATTGACGCCTATCAGCAGGACCGCGGTCTGGTGCCGTCGATTGTCGAGGGTACGGCGGACCGGTTGCGCCCGGTTATGCTGACGACGCTGACCACGGTTCTGGGGCTGACGCCGCTGCTCTATGAGGGCTCGCAACAGGCGCAATTCCTCAAACCCTCGGTGATCACGCTGGTCTATGGGCTGGGATTCGGGATGTTGCTGGTGCTGCTTCTGGTGCCCGCGTTGTTGGCCATTCTGAACGACCTGTCGCGTCCGATGACTGCAATGCGCCGGGCGCTGCGGGCACCGGACAGGGTGGTGCAGGGCGCGGTGACAGCCACCGGGCTGGCGCTGTTTGTCTGGTTCGGTGTGACAATGGTCTGGCCTGCGGTCGCGGGTTCTCCCCTTGGGTTTCTTTCGGGCCTCTACCCAGGAGACGAAGGTGTTGCCGCCCTGCAAATGGGGCTGGGGGCTTTCGTTGCCGGTGCCGTGCCGATCCTTGTCTTGAGTGTCGTGTTGTCGGGTTTGCTCTACGTGCGCCTCAGGGGACGGGCTGCTTAAGACCGAAGCAGAGCGGTTTCCAGCAGGTTTGTGACGCGGTCGCTCATCGGCAGATCGCCCCGTTGTATCTGATCGATCGGAAACCAGCGGGCGTCCAGTGCGTCATCCCCGGCCAGCGGCCTACCCGAGCGATACTGACAGGCGACCCCGACCAACAGGTAATGCGACTGCACCAAGCCCTGCGCGTCGTGGCGTAACAAGTCCAGGTTGTCGAGGTAGTGCAGCGGCTCGGCTATAATCGAGGTTTCCTCGTGTAGCTCCCGCTGCGCGGCTTGCAATACAGTTTCGCCCCACTCCACGTGCCCGCCGGGAAACCCCCAGAGCCCGGCATCGGGTTGCTTGCTGCGCTGCACCAGCAGCACACGTGCCTCATGCACGACAACGGCCAGCGCGCCAATCTTTGGCGTTTTTTCCATGGTTCAGCCCGCGCTGCAGCCCTGAATGTCCACCGCGTGGTTGGTCCCCAGAACCGTGATCCGTATCTCAGACCGGTCCAGCGCAAAGGGTCCACCCGAGGCGCTGATCACTTCAGACGTCGCAACCAGAGTATCGCCCTGCCGCGTGGTTTCCGGCTGTGAAGCCCAGAGTGCCGGGTTGCCCGGCTCGATCACGGCTACCTCACGCCCTCCGGCCGAGGGCATTTTTACGCGGGCTTCGATCTGCATTCCGTCCGAGGTTGGGGTTAGATGGCAACTGGCGGCGGTCACACGTGCCTCTTTCGCGGAATAGGGGCGCTGGGCCAGCGCAGCAGCGATGGCTGGGTTGCGACCGGCGCCGGCATTCAGCGTATGGTCGAAATCCAGCCGCTCGGGGATGCAGACATCCTTGCAGACGCCAAGATCCATATCACCGCGCAGCCGCACGGGTTTGGCGGGGTCCTTGGGTGTGATTTCGACCGGCAACACCAGTTGATTGGCATAGCCGATGGATTGCAGGCCGTTCTGCACGAACACCTCAGGCGCGGGCCAGGTGATCGACACATCGCCTACATTCCGCGAGCCGCGCCAGTCAAACTGCGGCGGGATACCGGCATCGCCGGGTGCGCGCCAATAGGTCTTCCAGCCGTCCTTCAGTGTCAGCCGCAACGCGCCCAGATAAGTGCCGTTGGCGGTGCGCCCGCCGTCCAGCACATCCAGTTGCACAACTCCGTCCACATCCTGCGCCTGCGCAGGGGCGGTCAGGGCGAAACAGGCGGTCAGGACGGCCGCGGTTGGCTTCAGAAAACGCTTCATACCCCATAAATGCGTGGTCTGGGCCGGGATTCCAAGTCACGTTCCGGTCACCCGGATGAAATCTGGCGAAATGTGGCCTCTTCCCTTGCCAATCCCCATGCACCGGGGCCATTGTTGAAGGGGGACGAAGCAAGAGATGTAAATCCATGGACCTGACCGGAAAACTGTTGATTGCGATGCCTGGCATGGGTGATCCGCGCTTCGATCATTCGGTAGTTTACATTTGTAGCCATGGCGAAGACGGGGCGATGGGTCTGATCATCAACAAACCCTCGGACTTGCGGATCAAAGCTTTGCTGGAGCAATTGAATATCGCCTGCCGAATTCCGATTGTCGGCGAGCGTCTGGTGCATTTCGGAGGCCCCGTAGAGATGTCGCGCGGTTTTGTTCTGCACAGCTCGGATTACGAGGCCAACCTGCATTCGATGCAGATTTCAGACGATTTCAGCATGACCGCGACGCTGGATGTGCTTGAGGACCTCGCCTCGGGCCGTGGGCCTCTGAATTCGACACTGGCGTTAGGTTATTCCGGCTGGGGTCCCGGCCAGTTGGAGGATGAGATTGCCATGAATGGCTGGCTGACCACCGAAGCAACCTCCAAACTGGTGTTCGATGTGCCCGATGATGAGAAATGGGGAGCCGCATTGGCGACGCTGGGCGTTGACCCGCTGACCCTGTCGGCCAGCGCCGGGCGCGCCTGATCAGCTGTCGCGCGGCGCAGCAGCGCGGCGCAGGCGGTCGTTGATGGCGGCGCCCAGACCCTGATCCGGGATCGGTGACACCGCAATCGGGCGACCCGTGGCGTTCAGCGTATGCAGGGCCGAGAACAGATTGGCGGCGGCTTCGGTCAAGCTGCCCTTTTCCGACAGGTTCAGATCGCAAGAAACAGAGCCGAACCCCAGAAACACCTCATCGCCTCGCGGGTTTATTGCATTCAACCGCACCGGAGCGTCTGGTGCGTAGTGTGACTGCAACTGGCCTGGCGCGGTCAGCAGGTCTCCGGTCTGATGGATGTGTAGGCGCGCATTCAAAACGGATTCGACCTGTTCCAACGCGACGCCACCCGGGCGCAGCAGCGAAGGCTCTCCGGCCAGTCCGACGATAGTGGATTCCAGCCCGACACCGCAGGGGCCATCATCCAGAATCGCCGCAATGCGCCCGTCCAGCCCGGCGCGCACATGGTCGGCGGTTGTGGGGCTGATCTGGCCGGAAGGGTTAGCCGAAGGGGCCGCGACCGGCCCGTCGAACGCCGCCAGCAGCGACCGTGCGGTGCCATGGGCGGGCACCCGCACCGCCAGCGTATCCAGCCCCGCGGTGACCAGCGGAGAAATCCCGTGCCCGTCGCGCAGCGGCAGAACCATCGTCAGCGGGCCGGGCCAGAAGGCGGCGGCCAAAGCCTCGGCCTGGCCGGACCATTCAACATACCGCTGTGCCGCTTCGACCGAGGCCACATGCGCGATCAGGGGGTTGAAGCTGGGCCGCCCCTTAGCTGCGTAAATGCTGGCCACGGCCTCGCCATTGCGGGCGTCGCCGCCCAGCCCATATACGGTCTCGGTCGCGAATGCGACCAGCAGGCCCTGCCGCAGCAAGTCGGCCGCCTGTGCAATTCCGCCCGGATCGGCGGACAAGTCCAATGTGCCGTTAGGGATCATATCTGGTGACGCCGCGTTTTGATTGCTTGTACCATCTGGCTGGCTAGGTAATCGAATTGATCAAGGATGCATAAAGGTGGGCATTGCAATTTCCAACCCCACCCGCGAAAAACCATACAGTTAGCTCCGAGGGAACTCATGCCATACCGCGCACCTATTTCCGACTATGAACTGCTTTTCCGCCACGTGGTCGGGTTCGATCAGATTGCCGCGACCGAGAAGTTCTCGGAAGCCAGCGAGGATGTCGTCGGTGCGATCCTGACCGAGGCCGGCAAGATGTGCGAAGAGGTGATGGCCCCACTTCAGCGCCCCGGTGATCTGGAGCCCGCGCGGCTGGAAAACGGTGTGCTGCGGACCTCACCCGGATATGCCGACGGCTGGAAGGCAATCGCCGAAGGCGGCTGGATCGGGATGAGCGGTGATCCCGAGCATGGCGGTATGGGCCTGCCGATGACTCTGACCACAGCGGTGAACGAAATGATGTCGGCCGCCTGCCTGTCGCTTCAACTGGCACCGCTGATGACCCAAGGCCAGATCGAGGCGCTGGAACATCATGCAAGTGATGAGCTGAAGGCGCTGTACCTGCCCAAGATGATGTCGGGCGAATGGGCCGGTACCATGAACCTGACCGAGGCACAGGCCGGGTCGGATGTGGGCGCTTTGTCGTCGAAGGCCGAGGCGAATGGCGACGGCACCTATTCGGTGACGGGTCAGAAAATCTTCATCTCGTGGGGTGACAACGACTTTACCGAGAATGTCTGCCATCTGGTGCTGGCGCGTCTGCCCGACGGGGTACCGGGCACAAAAGGGATCTCTCTGTTCTTGGTGCCCAAGTATCTGCCCGACGAAAGCGGCAATCCCGGCGCGGCGAATGCTCTGAAAGTCGTCTCGGTCGAACATAAGATGGGTCTGCACGGCTCGCCGACCTGCGTGATGCAATATGACGGTGCCAAGGGCTGGCTTGTGGGCAAGGAACATGGCGGCATGGCCGCGATGTTCACCATGATGAACAACGCGCGTTTGGGTGTAGGCGGACAGGGCGTGGGGGCCGCCGAAGGGGCCTATCAGCACGCGCTGGCCTATGCGTTGGAGCGCAAACAGGGCAAGACACCCTCGGGCACGATCATCGATCACGCGGATGTACGCCGGATGCTGATGAGCATGCGCGCCGACACCTTTGCCGCACGGGCGATCATGCTGGCCAATGCGGCCGCGATCGACATGGGTAACGCTACTGGGGATGCCGAGTGGAGCGCGCGGGCCGCGCTGCTGACACCGATCTGCAAGGCTTTCGGCACCGAGACCGGGATGCGTGTGTCCGAGACCGGCGTGCAGGTGCATGGCGGCATGGGCTTTATCGAAGAAACCGGTGCGGCGCAGTACTACCGCGATGTTCGCGTCACCGCGATCTACGAGGGCACCAATGGCATTCAGGCTATGGACCTTGTCGCGCGCAAGATGATGGACGGCGGCGAGGCGGCCTCGCGCTTGCTGGATGAAATAGAGGATCACGCCGAAGAGGCTCGCGCCACTATGTCCAATCTGGCTGGCCCGGTGTGGGAGGCGACCGAAAGCCTGCGCGAAACCACCGAATGGATCGTGGCGCAGTCCGACATGAATACCCGTTTTGCCGGTGCCGTGCCCTATCTGCACGCCTTCGCTCGCGTTCTGGGCGCACATTACCACCTCAAGGCCGCATTAGCCGAACCCAACGGCCCGCGCTTCAAACTGGCACGGTACTACATCAACGCGCTGCTGCCGGAATATGCCGGTCTGCTGGCGCAGGTACAGAACGGGGCCGGGGACCTTTATTCCCTCAGCGCCGAGGAGTTGGCGGTATAATGGACGGGGACACTCCTTTGGCGATCCGATACCCCTGGCCCGAGCCTCCAGCTCCGGGTGAGGCGGTCGAAGTTGCCGAAGGTGTGTTGTGGATGCGCCTGCCACTGCCCATGGCGCTGGATCACGTCAACATCTACGCTCTGGATGACGGCGATGGCTGGACGGTGATCGACACGGGGATTTCCTCGAACAAGACCCGCCGGGTCTGGGAAACACTCATGGCCGGGCCGCTGGGTGGCAAGCCTGTGACCCGTGTGGTGGTCACGCATCACCACCCAGATCACGTCGGCAATGCGGGCTGGTTCCAGTCCGAGCACGGTGCCGAACTGGTCACAACCCGCACCGCCTGGCTGTTCGCGCGGATGCTACAACTGGATGTGCAGGAAACCTGGCCGCAAGAAACACTGGACTATTACCGCAGCGCCGGTATGGAGGCCGACTTTCTAGCTAAACGCATGACCGAGCGCCCATTCAATTTCTGCGACACGGTCTATCCGATGCCGTTGGGTTATACCCGCATCAAACAGGGCAGCGTCATCCGCATGGGCGGGCGCGACTGGGACGTGCATATGGGCAATGGCCACGCTCCAGAACACGCCACCTTCTGGAGCCGCGATGACAATCTGGTGATCACCGGCGATCAGATCCTCAGCTCAATCAGCCCCAATTTGGGCGTTTACGTCACCGAACCGATGGCCGACCCGGTGGCCGAATGGCTGGAGGCCTGCGAGCGGCTACGAGGGCTGGCGCGTCCCGATCATCTGGCGCTGGGTGGGCACAAGCTGCCCTTCACCGGCCTGCCGCTGCGGATGCGGCAGCTGATCGACAATCACCACGGCGCGTTGGATCGCTTGCAGGGCTACCTGGATTCACCGAAAACCGCGGCCGAGTGTTTTGTTCCGCTTTTTAAACGCCAGATTGGCGCGGGCGAATACGGGCTTGCGCTGGTCGAGGCGGTTGCACATCTGAACCATCTTTACCACATTGGAACCGTGACCCGGACGCGGCGCGCGGACGGGGCCTGGGAGTTTCAGCGCGAAGGGTAACGGCATGCAGGACCAGATAGAAACATCGGCCGAGGCGGCAGAAGCGGCGGCTTTGCCCCGATGCTATGAGGTTCATGCCAACCCGAATGCGAAATCCGGCGCTAAGGACCTGCCCGGCCAACTGCAAAAACCCGTCGCCACCAAAAGCCCAGCACAATGGGCCTATGAGCGGCTGATCCTCTATATTCAGAATTTCGAGCAGACGCTGGATGGCGATCAAGAGGTCGCCATGGGCTTTACCGGTGGCGATGCGGGGGTGATGCGGATTGAGGGCATGGGCTATTTCGATCCTGATATCATCACCTTCTATGGCTCGGACGCGACCGGGGCGCGGACCCAGTTGGTGCAGCATGTCAGCCAGTTGAACGTGATGCTGCGCGCCCTGCCCAAATCGGTCGAGGACAAGCCCGCCAACCGCATTGGCTTCCGGTTGGCAAAGGATTTGGAAGAAAGCTGACAGCCTGACTTGCAATTCACGTCTGCGCAGCCTTGAATGAGTGCACCATTCAAGGGGGTGACGCGTGTCCAATTTCTCAGCCGTTACAAGTGCCTACAAAGGCGCATGGGCACGCCGTCGCGTCTTTGTGCCGATCTATATCGCGGTGCGCCTGTTGCTGGTCGCCCTGATTGCGCCGGGCGTGGCCATCACCGTCAATCTGGCCGTGTCGCTGTCGAACCAGACCGCGCTGACGGATCAGGCCATCGCTGCCTTCATCCTGTCTCCCGTCGGCTTTGTCGCGGCGATTGCCGTGCTCAGCCTGTTTCTGCTGGCCGAGGTGTTCGTGTTCTCGGTCATGGCCGGATCGTTGCGGATGGGCGAATTCGACCCGTGGCGCGCGGGCAGTTCCGCGATCGGTCTGATCCTGTCGCGGCTGCCGGCGCTGTTCGGTTTTGCGGTGCGCTTTTTACTGCGGGTTTTGGTACTGATCCTGCCTTTTGCGGTCGTCGCGGCCATGATCGCGTGGTGGACGCTGACCGAATATGACATCAACTACTATCTGACCTTCCACCCGCCGTCCTTCTGGATTGCGGTGGTTTTGATCGGGGCCGTGGTTCTGGTCATGGCCTGGGTGCTGATCCGCCGGTTGTCGGCATGGGCGCTGGGCCTGCATCTGGTCTTGTTCGAAGGTGTTCACCCCGCCCACGCCTTTAACATCAGTGCCATCCGGATGGAGGGCAAACGTGGGCGCCTCAAGATCGAGCTGGCGATCTGGCTGATCCTGCGCGTGATCATTGCTGGCCTGATCGCATGGGTGGCGGCGCTGCTTTTTGCCATCGTGCCGCTGCAGGGGGCCAGCCATCTGCGTCTGGCACTGATCTACAGCCTGATGGTGGCCGGTCTCTGGTCTTTGGCGGGCCTTGTGCTGGCGGCAACGGCATTGGGTGCGCTGGCGGTGCTGCTGGACGGGTTCTTTGAGATCAGGACCGAGGAACCGCCGCATCCCGAACCTGGTAGTTTTCGTATCCCTTTGTTTGCTGCCCTCGGCGCCGCGGCGGTGGCCGTGCTGATCGGATTGTGGTTCGGGCAACACCTGCTGGAACGCATACAGGCCCCGGACCGGGCCGAGGTGATCGGCCACCGCGGCGCTGCCGCCCTGCGACCCGAGAACACCATGGCCTCGGTATTGAAGGCAATCGAGGACGGGGCCGATTGGGTAGAAATCGATGTGCAGGAATCTTCGGATGACATGGTCATCGTTGCCCATGACAGTGACTTCATGAAACTGGCAGGCGTGAACCTCAAGGTCTGGGACGCCACGATGGACGACATCGCCCAGATCGATATCGGGAGCTGGTTCGGCCCCGAATATGCTGACGAACGCACCCCGACCCTGCGTGAGGTTCTTGAGGCCGCAAAGGGCAAGTCCAAGGTCATTATCGAACTGAAATACTATGGCCACGACGTTGATCTGGAAAACCGCGTGGTGGCGATCGTCGAAGAGCTGGAGATGCAGGACGACATTGCCACCATGTCTCTGAAATACCCTGCGGTGCAGAAGATGAAGGAGCTTCGCCCAGACTGGCGGGCCGGGGTTTTGGCGGCAACGGCGGTGGGCGATTTGACCGGGCTGGAAGGTGACTTCATCGCCGTCAACGCCGCGATGGCGACGCCGGGGCTGGTGCGCTCGGTTCATGCGGCGGGCAAGGATATCTATGTCTGGACGGTCAACGACCCGTTGCAAATGTCGGCTATGGCCTCGATGGGAGTGGACGGGCTGATCACCGACCGCCCTGCGATGGCCAACGAGGTACTGCGGGTGCGCGCCGAAATGGGCCCGGTCGAGCGGCTGCTGCTGTGGTTGGCGACCACCTTCGGCATGTCCGTCGACACACAAGCGATGCGCGATGAAAGCCCGTAATCTGGGCGTGGCCCTCGCGCTGATGGCGGCCCCCGCTGCGGCGCAGGACTTCATGCGCAACATCGAGCTGCCGGCTCACCGTGCCCTGATCGCACAGCGCGGGGACGCGGAACCAACACCGTTCGAAACCGACGGCTGTTCCGGCGGCCTGTCGGCCAGTTGGCGCTTTGTGGCCGAAACCTTTCCCAAGTTCCGCGCCCTCTACGAAAAACACCCTCCATGGGAATACTGCTGCGTGACCCATGACCGCGCCTATCACAATGCGGGTGGGGCGACGCAGGCCGAGGGCAGCTATGACGCGCGCCTGTTAGCGGATGATGCGCTGCGTGCTTGCGTCAAACGGCACGGAAAAGACAACGCCGACGCCTACGCCGAACGGTATGACATGACGCCTGACCAGATTCGCACGGCGCATTCCATAACGGCAGAGGCGATGCATGCGGCGGTGCGGTTGGGCGGTGGGCCCTGTTCCGGCCTGCCCTGGCGCTGGGGTTTCGGGTATCCAGGCTGTTCAGTGTTCCTGCCTACGCCCACTGCGCGCGAATGACGTGGTGACAGGCCCCGGATTTTAGATTATCCAACTTCTTAAACACGCGAACTGGGAATCTCTGAACAATGGCTGAATACAAGCACGGCGAAATGGACATCAAAGTCCAAGAAAAAACCTTCCACGGCTTCATCAAGGCCACCACTTGGTGCGTGGTTGCCATCGCGTTCCTCTGCCTGTTCCTGGCGGTCTTCGCCTCTTAATCCGGAACGGGGTTCACCGTGATCAGGATTTTGCTTGCCTGCCTTTTGGCAGCAACCATTGCTGGCTGCACCGGTTCGCAGCGCCCACAGGCAGATCAGTCGGAAGTCGTGGCACGGTCCTACCGTGACCCCGGCCCCTCGACGCTGACCCTTTATACGATGATCAACACCCGGACCGGTTCGGGTGCACATACGTCATTGATGATCAGCGGCAGTGAGAGAGTGATCTTTGACCCCGCAGGTTCGTTTCGCGCGGATGTGGTGCCGATAAAGAATGACGTGCTTTACGGTATCACTCCCAACGTCGAGCGCGCCTATCGCAGCAGCCATGCGCGCGAGACGCATTTTGCGCGGATTCAAACCATCGAGGTAACCCCGCAGCAGGCCGAGATCGCCCTGCAACTGGCCAAGCAGATGGGGCCGGTGTCCAGCGCGTACTGCGCCAACTCGACATCTCAGCTGTTGCAGCAGGTGCCGGGTTTCGAACAGATCAGCACCACCTTCTACCCGGTCAAACTGTCCGAACAATTCGGAGAGATTCCGGGGGTTGCCACCAGCGAATACCGCGAGAATGACGACGCCGATCTGCAAAAGGGGCTGGCGGCGAACAATGCCGTTCTGAACCAGCAGGACGCAGCCCTAACCCAGTAGATACAGTAGCCCGTAGAGGGTTCCGGCACCAGTGAATATGGCCGCCAGCACGTTCTTGGTAATCAGCCCGACAACCAAAGCGACCGCCGCCGCGGCCATGCGCGGCGCGTCCGGCTGTCCTTCGGTTGCGGTTGGCCATACCACCAGCGGCGCGATCAGCGCTGGCAGGATGGCTACGGCGGTATAGCGCAGGTGACGCAGCAGCCAGGGTGGCATCGGGCGGTCTCCGACCAGACCGATGAAGACAAAACGCAGGGCGTAGCTGCCCACTGCCAGACCTATGATAATGGTCCAGATTGTCACGGCATCGACTTGATTCATGTCTCGGTCTTTCGGCGTTCTGTGACCAGTTCAGCCTGTGCGCCTGCGATCATCCCGGCACAACCTGCGATCAAAAGGCCCAGATTGTACGGAAGGGCCACCGTCAGCAATGAAACGGCAATGGCAACCAACGCGGCGATCACGTGGGGCAGGGTCCTCATCATCGGGCCGATCATGGCCAGAAAGGTAATTGGCAGGGCGAAGTCCAGCGCCCAGCTTTCGGGAATGCGCGTCCCCAGCACCGCGCCCAGATAAGTTGCCAGAATCCAAAGCGGTGTAATCGGAGTGACAGAACCCACGAAATAGGCCATGCGTTGGGGGACGGTCATCCTCGGTTCTTTCTCGAACTGCACGATTGAGCAGGCATAGGACTGATCGACCGTCAGATAGGCCGCGCAGGCCCTCTGCCATAGCGGGGCGGCGCCCAGAAACGGCGTCAGTGAGGCGGAGTACATTGCCATCCGCAGGTTCACCGCCAGCGCCGAGATCAGAATGATGGCCGTGGGGGTCTGGTCCTGCAACAATTGCAGGGCGGCGAATTGCGCAGCCCCGGCAAAGACGGTTGAGGTGAGCATCATGGTCTGCACGATATCCAGACCGGCTTCTGTGGCAAAAACACCGAACAGGGTACCGAAGGGGATTGCGACAAAGATGAACGGTGACCCGTCGCGAAAACCCTTCCAAAAGTATGACTTGGATGTGGTGTCTGCCATGGCTAAATCCTATGGTGTTGCCCGCAGCACTAACGGTCTTGGGAAAGGGTTGCAATTGGCCACAGAACTGGATGTCTCGGACTACATCATTGCCCCCGACCCCGGCGCGGCTCGTCTGACCCGTGCGGTCGAAGGCGTCGACCAGAATGGCGAGATCAGCCAGATCTCGGTGGTCGAAGAACGCCCGCTGACGATTTTCCTCAACGCGCAGGAAATAGTGACGGCAATGACTATCGGCGATTACCCGGAGTATCTGGCGCTGGGGTTCCTGCGCAATCAGGGCATGTTGCTGGCTGATGATGAAATCACACGCGTTGATTACGATGACGATCTGGAAACCGTCATCGTTCGCACCGCCCGACAGACGTCCTATGAGGACAAGCTGAAGAAAAAGACCCGCACCAGCGGCTGCGCCGTTGGCACGGTTTTCGGCGACATGATGGAAGGTTTGGAGGACGTCCGTCTGCCGCAGATTCAGGTACGCACCTCGTGGCTTTACGATCTGGCCGCCAAGATCAACCGCACCCCATCGCTCTATCTTGAGGCCGGGGCGATCCACGGCACGGTCTTGTGCCGCGAGAATCGCCCGCTGGTTTATATGGAGGACGTGGGCCGCCACAACGCGGTCGACAAGATCGCCGGCTGGATGCTGTCCGAGGGCGAGGCGGCGGGTGACAAGATCCTCTACACCACCGGGCGTCTGACCTCGGAAATGGTGATCAAGACAGCAATGATGGGCATCCCGGTGCTGGCGTCCCGCTCGGGCTTTACAGCCTGGGGCGTCGAGATCGCCCGCGAGGTCGGCCTGACCCTGATCGGCCGCATGCGCGGGCAACGGTTCGTGTGCCTGTCCGGTGAGGACCGCCTGCTGCGCGATGTGGACCCGGCGACGGTAGCGGTAGAAGACAAGAAACACAGACGGAAGGGTGCGGAGTAGACTTTGACTTACAATTTCCATTTGTCGGAACAAATTGACGAACGGACTCTGATTAGGGCCTTGAGTAAGCGCAGACAAAAAGGCCTAGGTGAGGAGAATTCCATAGGCATACTTGTACTCGGCGTCTTGAGAGGGATTCTTGTCGCAGCCGGTGGTGTTGTTTTCGCGTTTATTGCGTTTCGTGCTTTCGGCGCTCTTCCTGGTATACAAGGTCTGTATGCACCCCTGTTGGGGGCGTTGCTTGGTGGTGTTGTCTTATTCTTGCCCGAACGTTTCTCAATAAAACGGCGAGCCAGACGGTTACTATCCTCGCCGATGTACAAAGATGGAACTGAGTTCGTTTTCTCACCCCACGGTTTGGGTTTGCAATCGCCCAATGTGACATGGAATGTGTCTTGGCGTGCCGTTGAGGATATCATCGAAGACAGGGCCGGGTTTATTTTTTTGCAGGCGAGATCGTGTTCGTGCTTCCCAAACAACTTTTGAGTCCAGAGGAATCCAGCCATTTCATTCAGACGATTTCGGGGTGGCGGTCTGAAGAGAATATCAAATGACCAATCCTCTCGGCGTTATACTGGCAGGTGGTCTAGCAACCCGTATGGGTGGCGGCGACAAGGGTCTGCTGCAGATTGGCGGACAGAGCCTGCTGTCTCATGTCATTGACCGACTGGCCCCGCAGGTGGACGGTCTGGCACTAAACGCCAATGGCGACCCCGCGCGGTTCACTGACTTGAATCTGCCAATTCTGCCCGACACGATCGAAGGGTTCGCAGGCCCGTTGGCGGGCGTTCTGGCGGGGCTGGATTGGGCGGCAGAGCAGGGGGCGGACAGTATCGTCACCGCCGCCGCTGACACGCCGTTCTTTCCGCGTGATCTGGTGGCCCGCCTGACGCAGGCCGCCGAGGGGCAAACCCATCCGCTGGTCTTGGCGACCACGCCGCGTAACGGTGATGAGGCGCTGAAATCCGGCGGGGGCAAGCGGGTCAACCGGCACCCGACATTTGGCCTCTGGCCCGTCGCTCTGCGCGATGATCTGCGCGATGCGTTGAACGACGGGCTGCGCAAAGTCGTGCTGTGGACTGACAAACATGGCGGGCGCGAGGCGCTGTTTCCGGTCGACCCGTTCGATCCCTTCTTCAACGTCAACACACCCGACGATTTGGCACGGGCGGAAAAGCTGCTGGAGCAGGCATGAGAGTCTACGGCGTCACCGGTTGGAAAAACGCGGGAAAAACCGGGCTGATGGAGCGGCTGGTGACTGAGATCACCGGGCGCGGCTTCTCGGTTTCGACGGTCAAACACGCCCATCACAGGGTTGATGTCGATCAGCCAGGCACCGACAGTTATCGCCACCGTGCCGCCGGCGCGTCCGAGGTGCTGCTGGCCTCGGGCCAGCGCATCGCCATCATGCAGGAGTTGCGTGGCGCGCCCGAGCTGTCTCTGGCCGAGCTGCTGGCGCGCTTGTCACCTGTTGATCTGGTGCTGATCGAGGGATTCAAACGCGAAGGCCATCCCAAGGTCGAGGCATTTCGGGCCGAGGCTGGAAATCCGTTGATGGCACCGGAAAACGCAACCATCCGCGCTGTGGCCAGTGATACGCCGCTGACCGCGGATTGCCCTGTCTTCGATCTGGATGACACCGCCGCAATCGCGGATTTCATCCTGCAGGAGGTCGGATTATGACCAAACCGAACATCGCACCGCCGCCCCTGCGCAACGATTGTTTTGCGTTGCCCGCCGGTGTGAACTGGACCCCGGTAGACGACGCGCTCGGTCTGCTGCGCAAGCGGTTGACGGTGGTGAAGCGTTCCGAAACCCTGCCGCTGGAGCAGGCAACGGGACACATTCTGGCCGAAGGCGTCATTGCCAAACGCTCAAACCCGCCGCTGCCGAATACGGCGGTGGACGGCTATGGTTTCACCGGTGCCGCGCCCGAGGGGCCGCAGGTGATGCCCTTGCATCCGGGGCGCGCAGCGGCGGGCATTCCGTTTGACGGCACGGTACCCGACGGCCATGCGCTGCGCGTGCTGACCGGTGCGGCCCTGCCTGCGGGCGTGGATACCGTCATTCTGGAAGAAGACGTCGCCGTTCAGGAGGGCCACATCGCCTTTCACGGCCCTCTGAAACAGGGCGCCAACACGCGCCGCGCGGGCGAGGATGTGGCCGAGGGCGATCCGGTCCTGCCCGCCGGACGCAGGTTGACACCCGCCGATCTGGCCTTGCTTTCCGCGACGGGTCTCGCCGAGGTGCGCGTCCGTGAAACACTGCGGGTGGCCGTATTGTCCACAGGGGACGAATTGGTCGAACCCGGAGAACCCGCCGGTCCGAGCCAAGTATTCGACGCCAACCGCCCGATGCTGTTGTCGCTGATCGCCCGCATGGGGTTTCAGCCCGTGGATATGGGGCGTGTTGAAGACGACCGCGATGCCTTGCGCGACCGCCTGAATCGGGCGGCAAAGCAGGCGGACGTGATCCTGACCAGCGGCGGGGCGTCGGCGGGGGACGAAGATCACGTCTCGGCCCTGTTGCGGCAGGCGGGTGCAATGCAGGAATGGCGGATCGCGCTGAAACCCGGGCGGCCTCTGGCGTTGGGGATGTGGGACGGAACACCAGTGTTCGGCTTGCCTGGCAATCCGGTGGCGGCCATGGTCTGCACGCTGATCTTTGCCCGTCCCGCACTGGGCCTGATGGCGGGTGAAGGCTGGCAGGATCCGCAAGGCTTCGATCTGCCCGCCGCGTTCGAGAAACGCAAGAAACCGGGTCGCCGCGAATATCTGCGCGCCCGCGTCCGGGAGGGCCAGGCCGAAGTGTTCGCCTCGGAAGGGTCGGGCCGGATCAGCGGGCTAAGCTGGGCCGAGGGGCTGGTCGAGATCGAGGACGGCGCGCGCCATATCAAGCCCGGCGATATGGTCCGGTTCATTCCCTACGGGAGCTTTGGGTTGTGACATTCAGAGTAGAGCAGGGCTTCTCTGAGACGGAACGGGCAACGGCCGCAGCACTGTTCTGGCAGGCTTTTTCAGCCAAGCTGCACAAGGTCATGGGGCCGGAGAAAAAGGGTCTGGCCTTCATAGAACTTGTCATAAACCCGCAATTTGCCCTTGTCGCGCGGGACAATTCAAACCAGATGCTGGGGTTGGCCGGTTTCAAGACCAAGGACGGTGGGCTGGTCGAAGGCAGCCTGTCCGATATGGCAAAGATTTATGGCTGGTTTGGCGGCACATGGCGCGGTCTGGTGCTGAGCGTTCTGGAGCGCGATTTACAACCCGGCGTGTTTCAAATGGACGGTATCTTTGTCGCTGCAAAGGCGCGCGGACAGGGGGTTGGAACCGCGCTGCTCTCTGCGATCAAGGATGAGGCTCGCAAATCGGGTATGTCAGAGGTGCAGCTGGACGTAATTGATACCAACCCGCGCGCAAAGGCCTTGTACGAACGCGAGGGCTTCAGTGCCGTCAGCAATGAAGAGACCGGACCGTTCCAGTTTTTGTTCGGCTTCAACAGCGCCACGCGCATGAGCTGGGCGGTTACCGCGCCTTAGTCAAACGTCCCGGCCACACGCCCCAACAGCATGAAGGCCCGTGCCGTGCGGGTTTCGCCAAGGGCGGTCAGGTCGGCATCGCTGGCCTCGGGCTCGAAGGTCACGATCATGTGATCGAAGCGGCGCAGGAAATGATGCGCGGCGTCGCGGAAGATCGGGTCCTGTTTCATCCGTGCCGCTGTCAGCGCCAGCGAGGACCGGTCGCGGATGCCGCCCAATGCGGCCACCGAACGCCCGCGCGCGCCTTGCGCGAACTGCCGCCAGACCTCGGGCCGGGCCATGTCGGGACGCAGATCATCCATATAGATGCCTTCCTGGCTAAGCAGGGTCAGCACGTCTTGCGAGGCCTGCACCAGCTGCGCGGTTTTGCGGTCCTTCAACGCCAGACGTAGGGCGTTGAACCCCTCGGTATCGTCCTGCGTTTCGGGGAAGTTTAGCGCGCGGATGAAGACATCGGTACTGAGTGGCGGCGCGATATCTCCGGCCTGCGTGCCCAGTTCCAGCGTTGTCTGGTCGCCAGTGCTGTTGGAAGCCGCCGTTCGCGCAGGTTCCGTGCGTTTGGTCGAGAACGTCGCCAGAGCGCTTTCAGTTTTTTTTGCCGCTTGGGCGATTTCGTCCAGTTTCTTTCTGACTGCCGGTTCATAAGAACTGGCCGCACGCTGTTGCTGTATGACATAGGTCTGCCGAATTGCGTCGATCGCCGTCTGCAGACGTTCGCTTTCCTCGCGCATCACACGGCTGGCCCGCATCGCGGTGGCGGCAACCCAGATCATCGCCACCGGCATGAACACCGCCAGCAGGGTCACGACGAACCCACCGCCCTGCGTCTTGCCGGGCAGCACCAGAAATACCACCGAAACCACCAGCCAGATCACGCTGAGCACGATGGCCGCGATCTCGATCTCGGTCACCACCGGGCGCGAAGGCTTGTCGTAGATGCCCAGCGAGGTCGGTCGCTCGGGTTCCTGCTCAGGTGAGGGCTCGGACATTGGGACGCTCCGGTCAGGCGTACTCGATACTCAGAATTTCGTAAGACCGCACGCCGCCGGGGGTGCGAACCTCGACACTGTCACCTTCGTCCTTGCCGATCAGGGCGCGGGCGATGGGCGACTTGATGTTGAGCAAACCGTTTTCGATATTGGCCTCGTACTCACCCACGATCTTCCAGGTCTTTTCCTCGTCGGTGTCCTCATCGACCAGCGTGACCCTGGCGCCAAATTTGATCGCACCAGACAGTTTGGCGGGGTCGATCACATCGGCCAGCGACAGGATGCCTTCCAGCTCTTTGATGCGACCTTCGATAAAGCCCTGCTTCTCGCGCGCCGAGTGATACTCAGCGTTTTCCTTCAGGTCGCCCAGTTCGCGCGCTGTGGCGATGGCTTCGATGATCGCGGGGCGCTCAACGGATTTCAGTTTTTTCAGCTCTGCCTCGAGCGCGGCATTGCCCGCAGGCGTCATGGGAATCTTTTCCATACTATTGTCGTCCACGCAAAAAGTGATGCGCCCCGCCGCATGAGACAAGCGTCGGGGCGATTTGATGGGTCGTCAAATACCTGACCTAAATGAGGCGTGAATTGCAAGGGGGCTTGGTCGCGCGACGCGCGGATTACGGCCTATGGTGTGCGGGAAAAGTCTGAATCGCCAACACCCTGCTGCGTTTCGCGCTCGCGGGACATTGGCGATGAAGAATGTGTCAGGGGTTTCCCGGAATACCTTAATCGTAGCTAATCACTTCGAATTCGATGTCATTGTCGTCATTGAAGTAGAACCGTCGGCCCGGTTCGTAATCGGCGTGGGATTTGGGGGTGAACCCTGCGTCGATCACTTTCTGTTCGGTGGCGTCAATGTCTTCGACCAGCACGCCCACATGGTTCAGACCGCCAACGATGTCATAGCTGCTTTCGCCCGAGGGTTTCGGATCGCTGGGCGCATAGAGCGCCAGATAGGTATGCTTGCTGCCCACATGCACGGTGTATCCGCCCGCGATGGCCGGACCTTCCCAGCGGGTTTTCCAGCCGAACACCTTATGCATCCACGCGGCTGAAGCCTGCGGGTCGCGGACGGTGAAATTGGTATGTTCAAGCGTCGCCATCATGGGATCTCCTTTGCGAATTGAGGCTTGTCCCGACTCACAGTAATTTATAAACCTAACTTTAGGTCAAGATATTTTGTGAGGGCGAAATGGCGGTATCCGAAGGCTTGGCGATCGGCGCATTGGCAAAGCGCACCGGATTGGCGGTTTCCGCCATTCGTTATTACGAGGCGCAGGGGCTGATCTCGCCCTGGCGCAACGCAGGCGGTCAGCGGCGGTATCAGCGTGCCGATATCCGACGGCTGAGCTTTGTCATGATCGCCCAGCAATTCGGACTGACCCTGCCCGAGATTCGCGAGGTACTGTCTGGCCTGCCCGGAAACCGTACGCCGACACCGAAAGACTGGCAAAAGATCAGTATCGGTCTGCGGTCTCATCTGGACCAGCGAATCGATACCCTGATGCGGTTGCGCGACAATCTGGACGGCTGTATCGGGTGTGGTTGCCTGAGCTTGCCGAAATGCGCCCTTTATAATCCCGATGACCGCGCCAAATCCCATGGTAGCGGTCCCAGATACCTCATGGGGGACGCTCCCGAGGCATAACTGCCGCATTGCAGCAATGTTACGCCGTGTTTTGATTGACCAAGGTCTTTCAGACCATGTAATCAGCCGTGAAACAATATTGCGCAGACCACGCAGTGAAAGCGCCAATTCGGAAAGTTAGCTAAGGAGCCCGCGATGGCCGAGATTGAACGCGAAGCGATGGAATACGATGTGGTGATCGTGGGTGCAGGCCCCGCGGGCCTGTCGGCGGCCATCCGTCTGAAACAGCTGGACGCGGACCTGAACGTCGTTGTTCTGGAAAAGGGTTCGGAAGTGGGCGCGCATATCCTGTCGGGTGCGGTGTTGGACCCCTGCGGCCTGGACGCGCTGATCCCGGACTGGAAGGAAAAAGGCGCGCCGCTGAACGTGCCGGTGCACGAAGACAATTTCTATATGCTGGGTGAGGCGGGTAAAATCCGCATCCCCAACTTCCCTATGCCGCCGCTGATGAATAACCACGGCAACTACATCGTCTCGATGGGTAATGTCTGCCGCTGGATGGCCGAACAGGCCGAAAAGCTGGGCGTGGAAATCTTCCCCGGCATGGCCTGTTCCGAACTGGTCTATGGCGACAATGGCGAGGTCAAAGGCGTGGTGGCCGGTGTGTTCGGTCTGGAACCCGACGGATCCTACGGTCCGGGCACCGAGCCGGGCATGGAACTGCACGGCAAGTACGTCTTCCTGTCAGAAGGTGTCCGAGGTTCGCTGTCAAAAGAAGTCATCGCCAAGTACGACCTGTCTGCGGGCAAAGAACCGCAGAAATACGGCGTCGGTATGAAAGAGATCTGGGAGATCGACCCGGCCAAGCACAAGGAAGGCACGGTCACGCATACCATGGGCTGGCCTCTGGGCAGCAACGCGGGTGGTGGATCGTTTATCTATCACCTTGAAAACAATCAGGTCTATGTCGGTTTCGTGGTTCACCTGAACTACAAGAACCCGCACCTGTATCCCTACATGGAATTCCAGCGCTTCAAGCATCACCCGATGGTGGCTGAGCTGCTGAAAGGCGGCAAGCGCGTGGCTTACGGTGCCCGTGCAATCACCGAAGGTGGCTATCAGTCGATGCCTAAACTGGTCGCCCCCGGCGTGGCGCTGCTAGGCTGCTCGGCGGGCATGGTCAACGTGCCACGCATCAAGGGCAACCACAACGCCATGCTGTCGGGCAAGGCAGCTGCTGAAGCCGCATATGACGCTATCAAAGCCGATCGTTCGGGTGATGAACTGACTGCCTATGAGGCCGACGTGCACGATGGCCCCATTGGTAGCGACCTCAAAAAGGTGCGCAACGTCAAGCCGCTTTGGTCGAAATACGGCCTGACTGCCTCGCTGGTGCTGGGCGGCATGGACATGTGGACCAACACACTGGGCTTCTCGCTGCTGGGCACGCTGGGCCACGGCAAGAACGACGCGCAATCGACCGAAGAGGCCAGCAAGCACCAGCCCATCGACTATCCCAAACCCGATGGTACGCTGTCCTTCGACCGCCTGACCAACGTGTCCTTTGCGATGACAAACCATGAGGAAAGCCAGCCCTGCCATCTGAAACTGACCGATCCGGACATCCCGGTGAAGGTCAACCTGCCCAAGTTCGACGAACCGGCGCAGCGCTATTGCCCGGCGGGTGTGTACGAGATGGTCGAAGATGAAGAAGGTCCGCGATTCGTCATTAACTTCCAGAACTGCGTGCATTGCAAAACCTGTGACATCAAGGACCCCAGCCAGAATATTACCTGGACCACGCCGCAGGGAGGGGATGGCCCGAACTATCCCAACATGTAAGCGAAAATCCGGGCACTGGCAGGGTCGTGAAGGCTCTGCCATTGCCTCTTGCCTACCAAAGCCCTAGCTTGTTGCGCAGACAAGAATAGCAAGGCAGGATTGTGGTGGTTTCTCTGGTTCGTCGCGCAGCGCTGGCTGTGCTGTTCACCTCGTCTTTTGTTTTTCCGGTTCAAGCGGATACGGGGTCTGGCGCTTATCTGGCCGGCCGTCAGGCGATTTACGAGAACGACTATACCGCGGCCGAGAAATACTATGCCCGGGCCCTGCAGGCCGATCCCGAAAATGCGACGTTGTTGGAAAGCGTTGTCGTCGCGCGCTTGTCCTTGGGCGAAGTGCAGCGCGCGCTTCCGGTTGCACAGGCCATCGAGGATATGGGCCTGCCCAGCCAGGCGGCGCGGATGGTGATTACTGCCAACCTGGTGGCCGAGGGCAAACTGGACGACCTATTGGCTCTGGATCATGAAACACAGGGCGTGGGGCCTCTGGTTGATGGTCTGATGAAGGGCTGGGCCTATATGGGGCAGGGCGCCATGACCCGCGCTTTGGAGCAATTCGATGAGGTTGCCACGCAGGACGGGCTGCGGGACTTTGCGCTGTACCACAAAGCGTTGGCACTGGCGTCGGCGGGTGATTTCGAAGGCGCAGAAGAGGTATTCACGGCGCATAACGGTGCTGTGTCTCGCTTTTCACGCCGCGCGGCCCTGGCCCGGGCCGAGGTTCTTTCGCAACTGGATCGCCACGATGAGGCGCTGCAATTTTTAGCAGAGGTTTTTGCCGCTGGCAGCGATCCGTCCATCGAAGGCTATGCCTCACGACTGAGCGCCGGTGAAACGCTGCCGTTCACCCATGCGCAATCAGCACAGGATGGCATGGCCGAAGTGTTCTTTTCCGTGGGCGCCGCGCTGAGCAATGAGGCTGCCGAGAACTACGTTTTGCTTTACGTGCGCATCGCCGCGTTTCTACGGCCCGGCCACGTGGACGCAATCCTGCTCAGCGCCGAGTTGCTGGACGGGCTGGAGCAATATGATCTGGCGGTGGACGCTTATCGCAAGGTTCCGCCCAGCAGCAGCGATTACCACGCCGCCGAACTGGGACGGGCCGAAGTGCTCAGCCGGTGGGGCAAGAAAGATGCTGCGGCCGAAGTGCTGCAGACGCTCGCCAGCCAGAGCCCGGATCTGCCCAGCGTGCATGTGGCGCTGGCCGATCTGCAGCGCCAGCAAGAGGAATACGCGGCAGCCGTCGCATCCTATGACAGGGCAATCGAGCTGACCGAGGGCGCCTCGGGCGGCAACTGGTTCCTGCATTATGCCCGTGGTATCTCGCACGAACGGCTGAAGAACTGGGATCAGGCCGAGGGCGATTTCCGCCGCGCATTAGAACTGAATCCGGACCAACCTCAGGTGCTGAATTATCTGGGGTACTCGCTGGTTGAACGGCAGGAAAAGCTGGATGAGGCGCTTGATATGATCGAACGCGCCGTCGCCGCACGACCTGACAGTGGCTATATCGTCGACAGTCTGGGCTGGGTCCTGTTTCGTCTGGGCCGCTATGACGAGGCGGTCGAGCATATGGAGCGAGCGGTCGAACTGATGCCGGTTGACCCAGTAGTGAATGACCATCTGGGTGACGTTTACTGGGCCGTCGGCCGTGGGCGTGAGGCCGAATTCCAATGGAGCCGCGCCCTGTCCTTCATCGACCCGTCAGATACGGATGGCGAGGCCGACCCCGAGCGCATCCGCCGCAAGCTGGAAATTGGGCTAGACGCGGTTCTGGCCGAAGAGGGGGCCGAACCGCTGAAGGTCGCCAATGGCAATTAAGGCCTTCGCGCCAGCCAAGATCAACCTTACCCTGCATGTGACCGGCCAACGGGCGGACGGCTATCACCTGCTGGATTCTCTGGTGGTCTTTGCAGACATCGGCGACACGCTGGTGTTCACACCGGGCTCCGAATTGTCAATGATGGTCACCGGTGAACACGCGGTGGGCGTGCCCGCGGACAACCGCAATCTGGTCTGGAAAGCCGCCGAGGCCGCGGGCTGGACCGGGCATATCGATTTGAAAAAGGTGCTGCCCCATGGCGGTGGGATCGGAGGCGGGTCATCGGACGCTGCGGCGACGCTGAAAATGATCGCGGATCAAGGAGCGACCGTCTCGGCAGACGTAGCATTGTCTTTGGGTGCGGACGTTCCTGTCTGCATGTTGGCTTCCGGCGTGCGGATGCGCGGTATTGGCGAGCATTTGAATCCGATCACATTGCCCCCATTGCCCGCCCTGCTGGTGAATCCCGGCGTCGAAGTGCCCACAGGCGCAGTGTTCTCGGCTTTGGACAATTGTGACAACCCGTCCATGCCAGGCATGATCCCATCATTCGACACGCCTGAGGTCTGTGCTGCGTGGTTGCGGGATCAGCGCAATGATCTTGAGCCGCCCACCACCGGGCTGGCCCCGGATGTGGCACGTGTGCTTGAGGAACTGGCGGAGACCAAACAAGCTCTTCTGGCCCGCATGTCGGGCTCAGGCTCGACCTGTTTCGCTTTGTATCCAACGATGAAAGACGCGCATTTTGCGGCTTATGAGATCGGTGCGGCCCATCCTAATTGGTGGTGCCGCGCGACGCAGCTTAATTGAGGCGCGAGACCACGTAGTCGGCCAGATCGCGCAGCAGGGTGCGGATCTCGTGATCGGGCAGGGCGTCCAGCGAAGCCTTGGCTTTGGCGGCCCATCCGAACGCATCCGCGCGGGTAGCGTCCAGAGTGCCGTATTTACCCATCAGGCTCAATGCGTGATCAAGATCGCCATCTTCCTGACGGCCCCGGCCAATGGTGCGTTCCCAAAAGGCGTGTTCCTCGGGGGTTGCTTGCGCCACGGCCTTGATTACCGGCAGGGTCAGTTTCCGCTCACGGAAGTCGTCACCGACGTTCTTGCCTGTGGCCTTACTATCGCCCTGATAATCCAGCAGATCATCCGCGATCTGGAAGGCAATACCCAACGCGTCGCCATAGTCATACAACGCCTTGACCTGTTCCTCGGATGCTCCGGCGATGACGCCGCCTACCTCTGTCGCGGCCGAGAACAGGGCGGCCGTCTTGCCGCGCACGACCTGCAGGTAAATTGCCTCATCCGTGCCCAGATCGGAGGCGGCTGTCATTTGCAGCACTTCGCCCTCGGCGATCGTGGCCGAGGCATTGGCCAGAATGTCCAGGACCCGCAGCGATCCGGTCTCAACCATCAATTGGAAGCTGCGGGAAAATAGGTAATCGCCGACCAGAACGCTGGATTTATTGTCCCACAGCAGGTTCGCCGTGGGTCGCCCACGCCGTTGGGCACTTTCATCCACCACGTCGTCATGCAGCAGTGTGGCGGTGTGGATGAATTCGACCGTCGCCGCCAGCCGCACATGGTGGTCGCCCGGGTAACCAAACAGGCGGGCCGTCGCCAGCGTAAGCATCGGGCGCAGGCGCTTACCACCGGCCTCGACCAGATGTGCGGTCACTTCGGGAATGCGCGGCGCATGTTCCGAGGCCATGCGCGTGCGGATCAGCTCGTTGACTGCGCCCATTTCACCAGCCAGAATTTCCGCCAGCCGTTCATGCGGTTTCGTGATCGTGTCGATTTCCATCACACTCCTGATACAAGGCTCGACTTTCAGCGTACCTTGCCCTTACATCCGTCCCATGAAAGAACTTTTGCGCAGCACCGATCCAACGATCCTAGCCTTTGCTTCGGCCCTTCTTGAGGGCGAGGATATAGACTGCTTTCAGATGGACGTAAATATGAGCATCCTCGAGGGCGGCATCGGAATCTTCCCGCGCCGCCTGATGGTGCGTGCGGATGACCTGAACCGCGCTGAAAGAGTGATGCGCGACAACGAGATACCGTTGGGACGATGAACCTGTTCCCCAATAGTGATTTGACTTGTAACGACTTTTTAAACGGGCGTGTGCGCCTGTGGCAACCGCGTTCCGGCTATCGCGCCGGGGTGGATCCGGTGCTGTTGGCGGCGTCGGTTCCGGCGACACGTGGTCACACCGTGCTGGAGCTGGGCTGCGGGGCCGGGGCTGCAATCCTGTGCCTGTTGGCCCGTGTGTCGGGGCTGCAAGGTGTCGGGGTGGAGCTGCAAGCGCCTTATGCCGATTTGGCGCGCCGAAACGCGGTGGAAAACGGTGCGTCGCTGGAAGTGATCGAAGCAGACCTAAGTGCTCTTCCTGCCGACTTGAAACAGAGACAGTTCGACCACGTGATTGCCAATCCGCCCTATTACCGCGCCGGGGCGCATAGCCGTGCCGCGGATAAAGGGCGTAGCGTGGCTTTGGGGGAAGAGACTCCTTTGGCCGATTGGTTCGACGTTGCCGCCAAACGCCTCGCACCGCGCGGGTACCTGCATATGATCCAAAAGTCCGACCGTTTACCCGACATGCTGGCAGCTTGTGCAGGGCTTCTGGGGTCGGTCGAGGTGCTGCCCCTGGCCGCCCGTACCGGTCGCGCTGCCGAATTGGTGATTTTACGGGCCAGAAAGGGAGGGCGGGCAGCATTTCGGCTACACGCACCACTGATTTTACACGCGGGCGACCGGCACGAAAAAGACGGTGAAAGCTATACGACTCAGGTCTCTGCCGTGCTACGCGACGGGGCCGCGATCTGCGGCATTTTCGACCGATAGGCAGTAACCAGCCGAATTTGTCGGATTTGTGACAGAATCTGTGCGTATGCAGCGTGACAGGGTGGAAACGATGTGGTCAACTTCTTACGTGAAACTCAGACACCAACAGAGGAGTATCGCCATGAGCGTGAGCGCACACCTGACCGAACTGAAGAAAAAACACGAATCTCTCGGTCTTGAAGTTGAACAAGCCCAACGCTCGCCTGGCATCGACGATCTCCATATTGCTCAACTTAAAAAGCAGAAGCTTAGGCTTAAGGAAGAGATCGAGCGACTGTCGAACTAGCGTCTTATACTGGCCCGCGCGGCAATGGCCGCGCCACCAGTGATGAACACGGCCGCGATCGCCAAACCCCAGGACGGGGCGGCGATCCCGGCCACAACCAAAGCCAGCGTAGACAACAGGGGTGCCGCGTAGGACGCCGTGCCCAGCATCTGAATGTCGCCCTGCTTGACCCCGATATCCCACACATAGAACGCCAGCCCAACCGGCCCCAGCCCTAGTGCTGCGACCGAGGCCCAGCCGATGACGGTGCTTGGCCAGACGGTCTCCTCAATGGCCAGATGCAACAGGCCCGAGGCGATGGCTGTGATCATGCAGAACACGGCAACAGAACTGGTTGGCGTATCCCCCAAACGGCGTGACAGGACCGAATAGCCTGACCATGTCAGCGCGCATAGCAGCGCCAACCCATAACCGGGCAGGTGATCGGACTGAAACCCCATACTGCCGCCCCCCGCAATGATTACAGCAGCGCCGGTAAAACCAAGGCAGGCACCGATTAAATGCCCGATGCGCAGACGCTCACCCGGCAGCAGCCCGGAAAACAGCACGATCAGCAATGGCCAGAGATAGGCAATCAATCCGGCCTCGGCTGCGGGGGCCATACGCAGGGCCGAGAAATACAGTGCGTGGTAGCCGAACAGCCCGATGGTGCCGAACAGGTATGTCGTCCACGGTACCGCGCGCAACTGGCGCAACCCGCCGCTGGCCCATGTCCAGATCAGGCCCAGAGTACCTCCAACCGAAAAGCAGATGGCGTTCAGCAGCAAGGGCGGGGTCGGAGATGATCCGACGGTGAACAAGGCCAGCAAGGCCCACAGCAAAACGGCGATAAACCCGATGGCTGTTGCGCGTGTTCTGGTCATGGGGCAGGGACATCTTCCACCGGAATGATCTTGAATTCGTTCGAGATATGCGCGGTTTTCTCGATCTCGGCAACGAACCAATCCCGAAAGGCCGCGATCTGGGGCCGGTTTTCGGCACCGGGCAGGCACAAAAACCGGAACCGTCCGCGAGTCTCGATGGCAACTTTGAAGGGGGCGACCAGCCGCCCCTCGGTCATGTCCTTCAGGATCATGGCGCGGCGCCCCAGCACCACGCCAACCCCCGCAACAGCGGCATCAATCGCGTGATCGGCGTTCGAGAATCGCGCTCCATGTTCGGGCGTGAAATCAATCCCCACGGCCCGGAACCATGTTGGCCAGTCGCAGCGTGGCCTGAGGAACGCAATCGAGTCGTCATGGATCAACGGAGCGTTCTTCAGGCTCTCGGGGGTTGGATAGCGCTCGGCCAGTTCCGGGGTCATGACCGGGGTCAGCCATTCTTTGCGAACGGGAACCGAGTACAACCCCTCATCCGGGCCATAGCCGAAGCGGATGGCCACATCCACATCATCGCGTTCCAGATCCATGATCCGCAGGGTGGCTGAAAACTTAAGATCAATCTCAGGATGCGTCCGCGCAAAGTCATAGAGCCGTGGTGCCAGCCACTTGGCCGTCAGGGCTGGGCCTGCGGTCACCGTCAGGCTGGTGTCGTTGCCTTGCCGTCTGGTCGTCTGCCACGCGGCCTGCAGGGTGGCGAATCCTTCGACCGCTCCGGGGGCCAAGGTGCGCCCCGCCTCGGTCAGTTCCACTGCGCGATTCAGGCGGCGAAACAAGGGGCGACCCAGATGCTCTTCCAGCGATTTGATCTGAAAGGACAGAGCGGCGGGCGTGACGTGCAGCTCTTCTGCGGCCTTGGCAAAAGACATGTGCCGCGCAGCTGCATCAAAGGCGCGTAAGGCGGTAAGAGGGGGTAGATAGTCACTCATTCGGATAAGATTTACTTAACTGAGACGGTTATAAAGCTCGTTTGTCGGCTATTTTTGTAGGCTTCATATTGGGATCAAGTCAAATGAACTGTTCTGAAAAAAGGAAACCGCCATGATCGAAGCGACTACGAACCCCGCCGCCGCCCGCGCTTTTCGGCGCGCCCATCAGGAACGGGCCCGGGTCATCAATGAAGTGCTGAACTGGTTGTTCGGTTCCCGCTGAGCGCAGCGCGCGCGTTCTTACGGGATACAAAAGGGCCGGTCCATATGGACCGGCCCGATTTCTTGCTGGATGGTCGGATCAGACGAAGAACTGCGCACCGTTGGCCGAAATAGTCGAGCCGTTGATGAATTGAGATTCGTCGGATGCCAGGAAAGCCACGCATCGGGCGATTTCTTCGGGCTCACCCAGACGTCCGGCCGGAATCTGGCCGATGATGGATTCACGAACTTTTTCCGGAACCGCCATGACCATCTCGGTCGCGATGTAACCGGGGCAGATCGCGTTGGCAGTGATCCCCGCGCGCGCGCCTTCCTGCGCCAACGACTTCACGATGCCCAGATCGCCGGCCTTGGTCGCGGCGTAGTTCACCTGAGCGAACTGACCTTTTTGACCGTTGATCGAGCTGATGACGATCACGCGGCCAAACTTACGCTCGCGCATACCGGGCCAGACGGGGTGGACAGTGTTGAACACGCCGGTCAGGTTGGTGTCGATCACGTCTTTCCACTGATCGGGGGTCATCTTGTGGAAAGGAGCATCACGGGTGATGCCCGCGTTGGCGACTACGATGTCGATCGGGCCGACCTCGGCCTCAACCTTTTCGATACCCGCTTTGGATTCGCCATAATCGGCCACGTTCCACTTGTAGGTGGCGATGCCGGTTTCCTCGGTGAATTTTGCCGCCGCTTCGTCGTTCCCGGCATAGGTGGCTGCAACGTTATACCCTTCGGCCTTGAGCGCCTTGGAAATTGCTGCGCCGATGCCGCGGGAGCCGCCGGTTACGAGTGCTGTACGTGCCATTGAGGATTCCTCCAATTTAGTCTGCTTGGTAATTCTGTTACTCTGAGAGAGATTGTTGCGCAATATCGTTTCGCGTTCGATTTCGTCTTTCTTTCCGGCGATATTGTCGCATCTGTCGGGTAAGGGGTAATTGTAACAAAAAGGGCGCCCGACGGACGCCCCTTTATGTCTAATTGTCAAAACACTTAGTCACGCTCCACACAGAGGGCGACACCCATGCCGCCGCCGATGCAGAGAGTTGCCAGACCCTTCTTCGCATCACGGCGTTTCATTTCGAACAACAGCGTGTTCAGGACGCGGCAACCCGAGGCGCCGATCGGGTGGCCGATGGCAATCGCGCCGCCGTTGACGTTCACGATTGACGGATCCCAACCCATGTCCTTGTTCACGGCGCAGGCCTGCGCGGCAAAGGCTTCGTTGGCTTCGACCAGATCCAGATCGTCAACCGACCAGCCCGCTTTCTCCAGTGCCTTGCGCGAGGCATAGATCGGGCCGACGCCCATGATCGACGGGTCCAGACCGGCAGTTGCGTAGGATGCGATGCGGGCCAGAGGTTCGATGCCGCGCTTCTCGGCGTTTTCGGCCGACATCAGCAGGGTCGCTGCCGCGCCGTCATTCAGGCCCGAGGCGTTGGCTGCGGTGACCGAGCCATCCTTGGTGAAGGCCGGGCGCAGTTTTGCCATGGCTTCCATGGTGGCGCCGTGGCGGATGTATTCGTCGCTGTCCATCACGATGTCGCCCTTGCGGGTCTTGATGGTGAAGGGCGTGATTTCATCCGCAAACTTGCCAGCCTTCTGCGCGGCTTCGGCCTTGTTCTGCGAGGCCACAGCGAATTCATCCTGCGTGTCGCGGCTGATCTGCCATTTCTCGGCGACGTTCTCGGCGGTTTGACCCATGTGATAGCCATTGAAGGCGTCCCACAGGCCGTCGCGGATCATCGTGTCGATATACTTCATGTCGCCCATCTTGTGACCGGCGCGCAGAGCAGCGGCATGGGGCGAGAGGGTCATGTTCTCCTGACCGCCAGCGGCAACGATCTCGGCATCGCCCAGCTGAATATGCTGAGCGCCCAGAGCGACGGCACGCAGGCCCGAGCCGCAAACCTGGTTGATGCCCCAGGCCGCGCTTTCCTGCGGCAGACCGGCATTGATATGCGCCTGACGCGCCGGGTTCTGACCCTGCGCGGCTGTCAGCACCTGGCCCATGATGGTTTCGCTGACCTCACCCTTTTCGACACCGGCGCGTTCGACGACAGCCTCGAGAACGGCGGCACCCAGATCATGTGCGGGTGTGTTTGCAAATGAGCCGCCAAAACTGCCGACACCGGTGCGTGCTGCGGATGCGATTACTACGTTGGTCATATAGACAATCCTTTACCATCAAGGTCCTGTGGGAACCGTAACGGCGCGGATCGCAAAGGCAAAGCCCCTGTGAACCAGAGCGCCTCCTGATCCCCCGCTCCAACTGAACATGGCATAGCGCAATGCTGCAAATGCAGCAACGGTCACCTTGTCTCAGGGTGCCCTAACGGCAGTTCTTGCGTGTCTAACTGCCGGTTTGCTGGGCTTTTTGGTCTTTCCACGGGGCCGAGACGGTGGGGGTGCCGAATAAAAAACCCTGCAAACAGTCCACGCCATTGGCGACAAGAAATTCCGCGTCTGCCTTGGTTTCAACCGATTCGGCCGTCACCAGGATTTCGAATTCCCGTGCCACAGCGACCAGAGCGCGGACCAGCGCCTGATTGTCGGGGTTGTTGCTGATGCCACGTATGAACTGCCCGTCAATCTTGGCGGCGTCGAACAGAAACTCGCGGAAATGGCGGAAGCTGAAATTGCTGGCACCGAAATCGTCCAGTGCAAAGGCCACGCCGCGCGGTTGCAGCCGGTCCATGAAATCAATCACCAGTTCCGGCACTGTCATCGCCGAGCTTTCCGAGATTTCCAGAATAAGTCGTTCACCGATATTGGCGTCTTTTTTCAGGAACCGCTCCAGTACCCGCGAGTACCGCGCATATCCGATCGAGCGGGCCGACATGTTGATGGACAAGCGGATATCGGGGTTCCCGGCCAGCGTCCGCAGCCCCATTTCCAGCGCAACGCAATCCAGATCCCGCCCGATGGGGGTGTTTTCCAGCTGAGGCATGAAATCCCGCGCGGGAATGACCCGCCCGGTCTCATCCAGCACCCGGATAAACCCTTCGTAAAAGGCCACGCCAGACGGGGGATGAGCTTGCATTACGGGTTGAAAGGCCAGTTTGCATTGTTTGTGCTTTACCGCCTCGGTCGCCATCTGAACCGTGGAGGTGTCGCGGGATGTAACAGCCGCGTTCAGAGGGCTTTCGGCACCCTCGGGCACATCTGCCTGATCTTTTCCCCGCATAGTCTTGCCATTCCCATAACGTCGCCGCTTGGGAATTGATTTCAGAGCAAAACTATGAATCTGCGGTTAAGGGGCGCGAAATTGATGCGGTTCAGCGCACCGTTTCCCAAACGCGGCCCAAGGTGGCTGCCGCGCCGATCACGGCACCCATGAAGCCCAGTGCCAGCATGGCAAATCCCAGCGCAATGATGCTGGGCGCGCCTCCCGCCAGTGCCGACATCGTTGCCAGAACCAGCCCGACCAGACCAAGAACGGTTGAAAAAGTTGTCAATCTGGACATTTCGGCCTCCGGCTACTCGATACGGGTCACATCCGCTGAATATGGAATGTGATTTCCCGCTTTCAAGGCAAGGGGGCACCGGGTCGGCGAATTTAAGCCTGTTTTGCCCGCGTATTGAGCGCTTTGGCCTCGAAATGCTCGAAACCGGGCGTGCCGCGATCTTCCGGGTGCCGGGCAAGGTGCTTGGCTTTGATCTGCTCTGAACTGTCGCGGCTGCCATCGTGGCTATAACCCGGCGGTGCAAAGCAATAGGCCAGACGCTCGCGCAGGGTCAGCCCCGATTGGGTCGCGTCGCGCCAGATGCTGACCCATTCGTGGAAGGCCACGCGCAGGGGGTTGAACGTGCCGATATTGTGGACCAGCCCGTAATCGACACGGTCGTGCGTCTGTTCGGGCACGAAGGTGCCGAACATCTTGTCCCAGATGATGAACACACCTGCATAGTTGCAATCCAGATAGCGCGCGTTGCGGCCATGATGCGCACGGTGGTGGCTGGGAGTGTTCATTACCGCCTCGAACCAGCGGGGCATCTTGCCGATGGCTTCGGTGTGAATCCAGAATTGGTAGATCAGGTTCAAGCCGCCGCAGAACAGGACCATTGCCGGGTGGAAGCCCAGCAGGATCAGGGGCGCGCGCACGACCATCATGAAGGTGAACGTATAGGTCCATGTCTGCCGCAATGCGGTGGTCAGGTTGTAGTGTTGCGAGCTGTGGTGGTTTACGTGGCTGGCCCAAACCCAGCGGATGCGGTGGCCAAAACGATGCACCCAGTAGTACCGCAGGTCGTCCAGCACAAAGCACAGGATAATCACCGGGATCGAGGTTCCGAGGTTCAGCGGCGTGATTTGCCACAACCACATAAAAAATCCATAGGCGATGAACCCCAGCAAAAAGCCCGAGGCGATGTTGCCCGCCCCCATCACCAGCGAGGTCACCGCATCCCGTGTTTCGTACCGACCGCCTTTGCCCTTGATGGCGATCCACAGGAACTCGGCCAGTATGGCGGCAATGAAAAACGGCACCGCCCATTGCACGGCGTCGGGGAAAGTAATTTGGTCGGTCATGCGGGGTCCATCAGATGCTCCCAGTGGGGGCGTTCGAATTCGTCAAGGTGGATGATAACTTTGGGCGTGCCGAATTCGTGGAACTGGATCTCGAACCCGTCGGGGTGATCCAGCCAGTCAAAATCCAGCAGATGACGCGCCACGGTATCGGCGCCGAAGGACCACAGCAGCCCGTTGCCGGTCTCGGTCCGGATCAGAGCCGCGTGTTTGTCATGTGCAAGGGTGATGTCGATGATCACATCGTCAGGCGCATGGCGCAGCCATTCCGAGCGCGCGGTCTCGGGCGTCAGTTCGCGCACCCGCGACCGTCCGGCCAAATGCAGCAGCACCGTCACACCGACGATGCCTCCGACAACCAGAACCAGCAGTATTTCAAGCGGCATTCCATCCTCCCGCCCGCAGAGTGCAGAGCGGTCAGGATGCTGTCAAAGGTTGCGTGGCGTCAGCCTGCCTCGAGCGTGTCGAGGATTTCGTGCTGCACGACACGCTTAACAAAGGGCACCAGACCGTCGGGGCCGGATGCCCGATCCTTGAGATGAATGCAGATATCCGGTCTGCGTGCAGCGATGATGCCGACCATCTCGCCGCGTATCTTGTCATCCAGACCGGCGCCCATAATGGCGCAGACAATCCGGGGCTCGGCATCCAGTTGCCGCCGGACCTCATCCTGATCATGCGCACCCAGCCATTGGATCGGCATGTGATCCAATTGCCGCGCCACGTCGCCGATGACATTTGGCAAGCGACCTATCAACAGTACTACGGGTTTCATTGTCGCCTCCCTTCCAAAAGGTAACAAACGAAAAAACCGGCCCACCGGGGCCGGTTTCAGTCTAGCACAGATTAGTGGGAATGGCGTATTCCTTAGCTTTCAGCGCCCACCAGCGTTGAAATAATCGCTTTTGCGCTGTCCGAATTCCATTCCGCATCGCCGATCAACCGGGCGATCTCATTGCCGTCGGGATCGAGGATCACCGTGATCGGCAGGGCGATCACGCCAAACTCCCGCGCCACGGCCGAACCTGTGTCCTGATGGCGTGGCAGGTTTTCGATGCCATTCTCTTCGAAAAACTTCTTGATGCCCGCGGGTGAGTTGCGCCCGGTGGCCAGCGTCAGGACCTCGAATTTGTCGCCGCCGAACTCTGCCTGCAACTCGGCGATCTGCGGCATTTCCTTGCGGCACGGCGCGCACCATGTGGCCCAGAAGTTCAGCAGAACGTATTTGCCCTTGTAATCCTCAAGCGTTGCGGTGCCGCCGTCATCTTCAAGCTGGAATTCGACCAGCTCGTGGGGTTTGGGTTCCTTATGCAGGATCAGCCGTTTCAGCGTACCGTCGCGCAGCGGGCCCAGAGTTTCCGCATCCGTGGCCAATGCCGCGTTTGCACCCAGCGCAAGGGCCATATAAAGGGGGATCAGACGAAATAGGCGCATATCAACTCCGGGTTTTCTTACATGACCGATCAATCCTCGAACCAGATGTGGGGCGGCCGCTTTGCCGCCGGTCCAGACGCGATCATGGAGGCGATTAACGCCTCGATCGGGTTCGATCAGCGGATGGCAGCCCAGGACATTGCAGGCTCGCGTGCCCATGCCGCTATGCTGGCGGCGACAGGCGTTATAACTGATAGTGATGCGCAGGCTATTCGGGAAGGGCTGCTCACCGTTTTGTCAGAAATTCAGAACGGAGAATTTCAGTTCTCGACCGCGCTGGAAGACATCCACATGAACGTCGAAGCACGTCTGAAAGAGGTTATCGGAGAGCCCGCAGGCCGTTTGCACACGGGTCGGTCGCGGAATGACCAGGTTGCGACCGATTTCAAACTGTGGGTGCGTGACCAACTGGACGCGGCCGAAACCGGCCTGCTGGCCCTGATCCGCGCGCTTTTGGCGCAGGCCGAAGCAGGCGCCGATTGGGTCATGCCGGGCTTTACCCATCTGCAAACCGCGCAGCCGGTGACATGGGGCCATCACATGATGGCCTATGTCGAGATGTTCGGTCGCGACCTGAGCCGCGTCCGCGATGCACGCGCCCGGATGAACGAATCCCCTTTGGGCGCTGCTGCGCTGGCCGGGACATCCTTCCCCATAGACCGCCACATGACGGCCGAGTCGTTGGGGTTCGACCGCCCCGCCGCCAACTCGCTGGACGCCGTCAGTGATCGCGATTTCGCGCTGGAGTTCCTGTCGACCGCTTCGATCTGCGCAGTGCACCTGTCGCGCTTTGCTGAGGAGCTGGTGATCTGGTCCTCGGCCCAGTTCCGGTTTGTGACCCTGTCGGATCGGTTTTCGACCGGCTCGTCAATCATGCCGCAGAAAAAGAACCCTGACGCGGCGGAGCTGATCCGCGCCAAGGTCGGGCGCATCTTTGGAGCCAACACCGCGCTGATGATGGTGATGAAAGGCCTGCCGCTGGCCTATTCCAAAGACATGCAGGAAGACAAGGAACAGGTTTTTGATGCTGCCGACAACTGGATGCTGGCGCTGGCCGCGATGGAGGGCATGGTCAAGGACATGACCGCCAACCGTGACAGCCTGGCCGCCGCGGCGGGCTCGGGTTTCTCGACTGCCACCGATCTGGCCGACTGGCTGGTGCGGGTGCCGGGTCTGCCGTTCCGCGACGCGCACCACGTCACCGGATCGCTGGTGGCCATGGCCGAGAGCAAGGGTTGCGACTTGCCTGATCTGACGCTGGAGGACATGCAGTCAGTCCATGCGGATATCACCGACGACGTCTTTTCTGTCCTTACCGTCCAAAATTCGGTAAACTCGCGTCAGTCCTATGGTGGCACCGCACCGGATCAGGTGCGTGCCCAGGTCAAGCGGTGGAAGGCGCTGTTATGATGCATATTCTACGTGTTGTCTTGCTGATTGCGGCCGGGTTTGCACTGGCCGCCTGCGGTGCCGATGGTGAGCCGATTCAACCCACTATGAGCGCTAATGTAGGCGTTGGCAGCAGCGGCACCCATGTCGGTGGCGGTGTTGGCCTGCGACGCGGTGGGTTGGGCGTTTATCTGGGCATTTAATCCTCTGCGTCAGTTGCTTTTAATTTGCGTGACACCCATGTTTGCCGATGAGTTTGGCCTGGTGCCGAAATTCCTGGACTAAGATGACAATATGAAATTTTTCGGTCTGATCCTGTCCCTCGCCGTTCTTGCGGCCTGCGATCCCTCGTACACCCCCCGTCCCGAGCCCGAGGCGAATTCGGGACGCTCCGGCGTTTCGGTCTCGGGCTACGCGCGGGTTGGTGTGTCGACAACCAACTGATGCAATGATCCCGCGCGAGTCGAATCCATTGATCCGACGGGCGGTTTTGGTCTAAGCGCGCAGTCATGGATCACTTTCTCTACCGCGACGGCGCGCTTTACGCCGAGGATGTCCCGATCTCCGAAATCGCAGCCGCGGTCGGAACCCCCTTCTATGTCTACTCGACCGCGACGCTGCTGCGGCATTTCCAGCTTTTCGATGATGCGCTGGAGAGCACCGAGCACCTTGTCTGCTATGCGATGAAAGCCGCCAGCAACCAGGCGATCCTGAAGACGCTGGCGCAGGCGGGCGCGGGTATGGATGTGGTATCGGGCGGGGAATACCTGCGCGCCAAGGCGGCGGGTGTTCCGGGTGATAAAATTGTGTTCTCGGGCGTTGGCAAAACAGTGGATGAGATCCGCACGGCACTGACCGGCGGTATCCGTCAGTTTAACGTAGAGTCCGAGCCCGAGATGGAGGTGATCAACGCCGTTGCGTTGGAGCTGGGCGTTGTTGCGCCGATCACCGTTCGGGTAAACCCGGACGTGGACGCCAAGACTCACGCCAAGATCGCCACAGGCAAGTCGGAAAACAAGTTCGGCATCCCGATTGCCCGCGCGTCCGAGGTTTATGCCCATGCCGCCACCCTTTCGGGTTTGGAGGTGATCGGCATCGATGTCCATATCGGCTCGCAACTGACCGAGCTGGAGCCGTTCGAGCTGGCCTATACCAAGGTTGCCGAGCTGACCGAACAACTGCGCGCCGAGGGCCACAACATTCGCCGCCTTGATCTGGGCGGGGGGCTGGGCATTCCCTACACCCGTGCCAATGAAGCGCCGCCGCTGCCGGTGGAATATGGCGTGCTGATCAAGAAAACGCTGGGCCACCTGGGTTGTGAGATCGAGATTGAGCCCGGCCGTCTGATCGCAGGCAATGCGGGTCTGATGGTCAGCAAGGTGATCTATGTAAAATCCGGCGAAGGCCGCGATTTCCTGATCCTCGACGGTGCCATGAATGACCTGATTCGTCCCGCGATGTACGAGGCGCATCACGATATAGTCGCTGTTCAGGAGCCCGAACCGGGCGTCGAGCAACAGCCCTATGACATCGTCGGTCCGGTCTGCGAAACCGGTGATACCTTTGCCAAACAGCGCAACATGCCACCGCTTGCGCCCGGTGACCTGGTCGCCTTCCGCAGTGCCGGGGCTTATGGCGCCGTGATGGCAAGCGAATACAACACCCGGCCCCTGATCCCCGAGGTTCTGGTGCATGGGGATCATTTTGCAGTTATTCGTGAACGGCCAAGCTTTGACGAAATCATAAACCGCGATACCATACCCTCGTGGCTTTGACGCGATGACCGCGCGGGCCCGTTCAGGAGGCCCGCCTTGACCGCAAGACCGAACCTGCCGATCCCGAGACTGTCCCTGTGGCTGACGCACGCAGGGATGCTGGCCGAGCAGGTTTTGCGCGCGTTTTGGCCGTTTTTCACGATTTGCATGGCGGTTTTGGCGGCTTTGATGCTTGGGCTGCAGGATCTTGTGGGCGTGGAAATCGTTTGGATTGTCGGCGCATTGGCCCTGTTGGGGCTGCTTGCTGCGCTAGTCCTGGGCGCAAGGCGATTCCATGTGCCATCACAGGCCGAAGCGCTGATGCGGCTGGATGCCGCTCTGCCGGGACGTCCGATTCAGGCGCTGATGGATGATCAGGCCATCGGGGCGACGGATTTGGATTCAGTGGCGCTGTGGCACGCGCATCAGACGCGGATGGCGCAACGGGCAGCGCAGGCCGAGCCGGTCAAACCAGACCTGCGGCTGGCCGACCGCGATCCTTATGCATTGCGGTATTCTGCCTTGTTGGCGCTGGTGATCGCGGGTCTTTTTGGGTCGTTTTGGCGCATCGGTTCGGTGGCTGAGATGGCGCCGGGCGCGGCGATTGCCGGGCAGGGGCCAAGTTGGGAAGGGTGGGTCGAGCCGCCACGCTATACCGGCCTTCCGACGCTCTATCTGGCCGACCAGACCGATCCGACGCTGTCGATCCCGCAGGGCAGCCGCATCACCTTGCGATTTTACGGAGAAGTTGGCGCACATAGCCTGACGGAAACAACCACGCCGTTGGGTACTCAGGACGCAGCCGAGCCAGAGCAGGAATTTGTGGCCGAACGCTCAGGTCAGCTAAAGATCGCAGGGCCGTCCGGGCGTGACTGGGCACTGGATGTGGTTCAGGATATCGCGCCCAGCATTGGTGTCGCGGACGTGGCCGAGGCCGAGGCGGGCGGACAGATGAAGCTGCCCTTTGCTGCCAGTGACGATTATGGCGTGGTGTCCGGCAGCGCAACGATCAGGCTGGATCTTGCTGCAGTGGATCGCCGCTATGGCCTCACCACATCACCCGAGGCGCGCGAGGCGATCGAGGTGGAACTGCCGATGCCGATCACCGGTGATAGGGCTGATTTCACCGAGGACCTGATCGAGGATTTCTCACAGCACCCCTGGGCGCATTTGCCGGTGACAATCACCCTGACGGCACGCGATGCAGCGGATCAGGATAGTCAGTCCGAACCCTATAGGACCAAATTGCCCGCGCGGCGGTTCTTTGATCCGCTGGCAGCAGCGGTGATCGAACAGCGCCGCGATCTGCTGTGGTCGCGGGACAACGCGCCGCGGGTTGCCCAACTGCTGCGGGCGGTTTCGCATCTGCCCGAGGGGCTCTTTCGCTCGGACACCGCTTATCTGCGTTTGCGTGTCACCCTGCGGCGGCTGGAGGCATTTACCAGATACGATCTGAAGCCCAAGCAGCAGGAAGAGATCGCGCAGGCCTTGTGGGATCTGGCGGTTATCATTGAAGAGGGCACGCTTGCCGATGCGCTGGAGCGGATGCGCCGGGCGCAGGAACGCTTGTCCGAGGCGATGAAGAACGGCGCCTCGGATGAGGAGATCGCAGAACTGATGCAAGAGCTGCGCGAAGCGACGCAGGATTACATGCGCCAGTTGCAGCGTCTGGCGCAGGAAAACGGAGAGTTCGACGAAAACCAGCAAGGCCAGAACGGCGAAACCCTGCAGATGACGCAGGATGATCTGCAGCGGATGATGGACCGCATTCAGGAACTGATGGAACAGGGCCGCATGGCCGAGGCGCAACAGGCGCTGGAAGAGTTCCAGCAGATGATGGAAAACATGCGCGTCACCCAAGGTCAGGGTCAGGGCCAGCAATCCGAAGGCCAGCAGGCCATGGAGGGGTTGGCTGAGACACTACGTGAACAGCAGGGGCTGAGCGATCAGGCCTTCCGCGATCTGCAGGAACAGTTCAACCCCGGTGCGCAGGCCGGTGAAAGCGAAGGCAACGAAGGCCGCAGCGGTGGTCAGGGCCGGGGGCAGAGCCATGAAGGCCAGGGCGGTCGCGGCTCGGATCAACAGGGCGGTAGCCAACAGGGTGAGGGATCGCTGGCCGATCGCCAGCAGGCCTTGCGGGATGAACTGGGCCGTCAACAACAAAGCCTGCCCGGCGCGGGAACGCCCGAGGGCGAGGCTGCACGTGATGCGCTGGGCCGCGCTGGCCGCGCCATGGATGAGGCCGAAGAGGCCCTGCGCAGCGACGATCTGGCAGAGGCCATTGACCGCCAGTCCGAGGCGATGGAAGCCCTGCGCGAAGGGATGCGGTCGCTGGGCGAGGCTTTGGCCCAGAACCAGAAGAACCAACCCGGCCAAGGCTCGCAGGAGGGCGATATGCAGGCCAACAACCGCGATCCTTTGGGCCGCAACCCGGGTACGAACGGGTCGATCTCGACCGATGACAACATGCTGCAGGGCGAAGATGTCTATCGCCGCGCCCGCGAATTACTGGACGAAATCCGCCGCCGTACCGGCGAAACGGACCGTCCTCAGATCGAGTTGGAATACCTTAAGCGGCTGCTGGAGCGTTTCTGACGCTGTCCTGCAACCGGATCAGTTCTGTGCCGTACCCGAGGTCTGCATCTCAAGCCACAGCCGTGCCTGATCCACCATCGTCACATAGGGTTCAAGGATGGGATCGGCCTGCGGAACGGCCTGGCTGATTTTCTGTGCATTGCCATAGATCAGGATCAGCACAATTCCGACAATCAGGATCGCTGCAAAACCGCGCATGAACCCACCGGATTTGCGCTGCGCGGTGTCCTCTGTCCCCGCGGTGTCATCGCTTCGCAGGCTGGAATTGATCGCCTCGACATCCGGCAGCGCGTCCTTCTGCCCCGCATCTTCCGCGGTCTCGGTGGCCGTCAACTCCTTGACGGCGCGTTCCGTCTCGGGTTCGGGCTCGGGAGGGGCATCCAGTGCCAGATCGGGTTGGGTCTCTAGGCTGCCGCCTTCCTGAGCGCGCAGATCAGCCTCGCGGGCTGCTTCTTCCTTGAGGATACTGGCTACCGCAGGATCGATATTCCCGTTCGCCGCAGGTTTTTCAGGTTCCGGCGCAGCCTCGGGATCCGGCACGGGTTCGGGCTTGGGCGCCACCTTTACCTCGGTGGCAGATGCAGCCGCTTCCTCTGCCGGCGCTGGCTCTTGCTCTGCCGGTGCTGGCTCTGCCTCGGCAGGTGTCTCCTCGACTACAGACTCGACCGCCACAGGGGCGGGCTGGTCCGGGTACTTGGCCTGAAACCAGGTGTTCTCGCAATTCGAGCATTGCACGTCGCGGCCTTCTTCAGGAATGACCTCGTCTGGCACCTCGTACTGGGCGCTGCAATTCGGACACGTAAGACGCATACTGCCTCCTGGTCGGAACCTCGACCTGATAATAGTTTTTTCAGGGATGTTATTCCGTTAAGACACGACCGCAAAGGGTGTTTTCGGTTTCGCGGCACAAGTGTCACCAATTCGACCCGGTGCAGGCATTGAAACCACAACCGCGCTCGGGCAAGAAGGGCGGCAACTAGAATGGGGGCCCCTGTGATCGAGCTGGAAAATGTCAGCTACACCTATGGTGGAGGCGAACTGCTGAGCGACGTGTCGCTGCAGCTGCAACCAGGGTCGTTTCACTTTCTGACCGGCCCGTCGGGCGCGGGAAAGACCACGTTGCTCAAGCTGTGCTATGGCGCGTTGCTGCCCACATCCGGGCGGCTGAGCGCGTTGGAGCAGGATGTCGCCCGGCTGGATCGGGACCAGATGGCCCTATTGCGACGTCGGATCGGTGTCGTGCATCAGGACTGCCGGTTTCTGGATCACATGACGGTGGCAGAGAATGTGGCCTTGCCATTGATGGTATCCGGGCAGGCCGAGACCGCGAAGCGAGAAGACCTGAGCGAATTGCTGTCTTGGGTCGGTCTGGGCACCCGGCTGGATGCGCACCCGCCGGAGCTGTCAGGGGGTGAACGTCAGCGCGCCGCGCTGGCCCGTGCGGTGATCCTGTCGCCGGATGTGGTGCTGGCGGATGAACCCACCGGCAACGTGGACTGGGAGATGTCGCAACGCCTGCTGCGCCTGCTGGTCGAGCTGAACAAGATGGGCAAGACCGTGCTGATTGCCACCCATGACCTGAGCCTGATCCGAGCCGCCAAAAGTCAGGTGCAGGCGCGTGTGCTGCGGATCTCGCAACGTCAGGTCCAGCTTGCGGGGGCAGATCTATGAGCAAGGGGATGATCCGAAACCTGTTGCAACGGGACGCGCGTGCCGACCGGGTCGTGCCGCCCACCGGCTATACCGCGCATCTAACTCTGTTCGTGTCGGGCGCGATGGCGTTTCTGGCGGTGTTTGCGCTGGCGCTGTCGCTGGCCTCGGGGCGACTGGCGGATCGCTGGGCGAGTGAACTGGCCGGGGCCGCGACCCTGCGCATCAACGCCCCAGCCGACCAACTGGCGGCCCAGACCGAGGCCGCCCTGACTGTGCTGAGCCAGACACCTGGTGTTGCTTCGGCCCGGGCGCTGACGACCGAGGAGCAGGCCGCTCTGCTATCGCCATGGTTCGGCCCCGACCTGCCGCTGGACACCTTGCCGATACCGCAACTGATCGAAATCATCGAAGGAGAGCCCGGTCTGGATGCAACCGGCCTGCGTCTGCGATTGGGGGCCGAAGTGCCGGGCGCCGTACTGGACGACCACACCCGCTGGCGCAAGCCGCTGGTGGATGCGGCAATGTCGCTGCGGCGGCTGGGCTGGGTCTCGATCCTGCTGATCGGTGGGGCGACGGCCGCGATGATCACGCTGGCGGCAAATGCGTCGCTGGCGGCCAACGCCCAGATCATCGAGGTGCTGCGCCTGGTCGGTGCCCGCGACCGTTTCATTGCCCGCGCCTTTGTCCGGCGCTTTACCTACCGCGCGTTTTTTGGCGCGGTTGTGGGCGTCATTCTGGGCATGACCGGCGTGCTGCTGCTGCCCGAAGCCTCGGATGAGGGCGGTTTTCTGACCGGTCTGGGCTTTCAGGGCGCAGGCTGGATACTGCCGGCACTGATCCCGGTATTAGGTGCCACTGTCGCCTTTATGGCCACCTGGACTGCCGCCAGCCGTAAATTGAAGGAGCTTTCGTGATGGCCACAGCGTTTCAATGGATCCGTTCGCTGATCTTCATGATCGTGATCTACACTTGGATGCTGATCCTGGGCGTTGTCTTCGCCCCTTATGCTCTGTTTGCCAAAAGTGGCGCGCTGCGGGCCTGCAAGACCTATGCCCGCACAACCATGTGGCTGGCCCGCTGGATGGTCGGCATCCGCACCGAGGTCCGCGGGGCCGTGCCCACGGGTGAGGTTGTGGTTGGGGCCAAGCATCAGTCCTTTCTGGACATCATCATAATTTTCGACGCGGTGCCCCACGGCAAGTTCATCATGAAAAAGGAACTGCTCTGGACTCCGATCATTGGCATGTATGCTCGGCGCCTTGGCTGCATCCCGGTCGATCGCGGCAAAAAGGGTGTGGCCGTGGCCAAGATGGTCAAGGACGTCTCCAAGGAATTCACCGAGCCCGGCCAGTTGGTCATCTACCCGCAGGGAACCCGAGTCGCGCCAGGGGTGCACATTCCCTACAAGGTGGGCACAGCGATTCTGTACGAAGGCCTCGGGTTTCCCTGCGTTCCGGTGGCGACCAACGCTGGCGTTTTCTGGCCGCGCACGGGCGTTTTGCGCAAACCTGGGCTGGCGATTGTCGATTTTCTCGATCCGATTGAACCAGGCGTTGGCCGCAAGGATTTCTTGCAACGGCTGGAAGACGTGATCGAAACGCGCTCTGATGCATTGATGAAAGAAGTGGGGTTTGACCCGGATGGAGTTCATTGAAGATATCGAAACGCTCGAAGGGCTGTACGGTATGCCCGCAGCGCCCTCGCTGCGCAAGGTGGCGCATAGCCTGACGCCGCTGTACCGCAAGTGGATCATGGCCTCGCGGCTGTGCATCCTGAGTACGGTTGGCCCTGAAGGCACCGATGGCAGCCCGCGCGGGGACGATGGACCGGTGGTGTTGGAACTTGGTCCAAAGACGCTGGCCCTGCCGGACTGGCGCGGCAACAACCGTCTGGATTCCCTGCGCAATATCGTGCGTGACCCGCGTGTGGCGCTGATGTTCCTGGTGCCTGGGTCGAACAATGTGGTTCGGGTAAACGGACAGGCGCGGTTAACGGCGGACGTGACCTTGCGCGCTCACTTCGAGAAGAACGGTAAGCAACCCGCGACCGTCGTAGTCATCGAAATCACCGAGATCTACACCCAATGCGCCCGCGCAATGATGCGGGCGCGGACATGGAACGCGGGCGACGAAAGTGCCGACCTCCCCACCATGGGAGAGATTCTGGCTGAGGTGAGCGAAGGGGAAGAAGGCGGCGCGCGTTACGATTCCGAGTGGGGGGCACGCGCCGCAAAGACCATGTGGTAAATCAGGCCGGGTTGGCGTTCGCGGCCTGAAACATCGTCATGAATTCGTCCACATTGATCCCCAGCCCGCGCGCCAGTTTCTGGACGAAAAGGGCCTCATCCTCATCCATATTGCCGTCTGCGGCTGCGATCATCAGCGTGGCCTGCAGTACCATGCGTTTCTGATCCGAGGTCAACCCGGTGCCAAAAGCGGCGAATTGTGCCTCGGTCGGTTTGGCCTCGGCCATATCGAATATGCGGCGGATGCGGGCCTCGTCAAAGGTTTCGCCGGTCATCTGCTTGGCAATATCGGCCATCAACGCAATCTCAGACGGGTCCAGCGTGCCATCCGCCTTTGCGGCGTGGCACATCGCATCCATCGCCCGCAAGGCCGCCGGATGTACATCGCCCATCTGTGCATGCCTCTGCGCCGTGCGCTTGGTTTGGCGAGCGGATTTCGCTACCGCTAAAAGCAAGAACACTGCAATGGCACCCAAACCCCAAAACCCCGAGATCATGTCGGCGATTGACATCGAGGGTTGATCCGGCAGGTCCGCAGGGTAAGTCCCCACCACTTTGCCCATCGCCAACTGTTCGGCGTTGACCGAGTAGTAACTGTCGCTGTCGCATTTGTTCGGGGCCATGACATAGCCGATCGAACTGCGCCACACGCCCGCGAACATGATGTGAGTCTTTTTGGTCAAATGGCACAGGGCCAGCTGTTGACCAGAATTGTCCGTGACATCGGTTTCAGCAACAAGGCTCATCTGTTCGGCCGTGCCCCAGACGCCGCCGCCGCGGGCCGCGTGCGCGTCCTGACCAGAGAACATGGTGAATAACAGCGCCACCGCGCAAAGAAGTGCAAACCGCATTTCCGCCTCGATAAATGTTTCGTTTCAATCAGTTCTGCCGGTTCTTCCCGGCAATCACAATCGAGTGATCAACCTATACGGTAGCAAAAGTAAGGTGGCGCAGCGGCAAGAAAAAGGCGGGCTTCTTGGCCCGCCTTTAAGGAGTTCTATCGTAAATCTATCAGCTGTGGATCGGACCATCGCCACAGGCCAGTGCGGCCTCACGCACCGCTTCCGAATAGGTCGGGTGGGCGTGGCAGGTGAGGGCCAAATCCTCGGCCGAGGCACCGAATTCCATCGCGACGCAAACCTCGTGAATCAGGTCACCCGCGGCCGGACCGATGATGTGGCAACCCAGAATGCGATCGGTTTCCTTGTCGGCCAGAATCTTGACGAAGCCATCGGCGGCAAAGTTCGCCTTGGCGCGGCCATTGCCCATGAACATGAACTTGCCGACCTTGTAGGCGCGGCCCGCGGCCTTGAGCGTCTCTTCGGTTTCGCCCACGTTCGCCACTTCGGGCCAAGTGTAGATCACGCCCGGGATGACGCCATAATTGACATGACCATGCTTGCCCGCGACTTGCTCGGCGGCAGCCATACCTTCATCCTCGGCCTTATGTGCCAGCATCGGGCCTTCGGTCACGTCGCCGATGGCATAGATGCCCGGAACGTTGGTCTGCCAGTCTGCACCAACTTTGATCTGACCGTGCGGGGTCATCTCAACGCCCAGAGCCTCAAGCCCAAGACCGTCCGAGAACGGCTTGCGCCCGGTCGCGACCAGAACGGTGTCGGCGTCGATCACGTGCTCGCTGTCATCCTTGCGCAGCTTGTAGGTAACCTTGGCCTTGGTCTTGGTGGCTTCGGTTTTTTGCACCGCTGCTCCCATCACGAATTTCAGACCCTGCTTCTTGAGGATGCGCTGGAAGGTCTTCTGCACCTCAGGGTCCATGCCCGGAGTGACTACGTCGAGGAACTCGATCACGGTGACCTCGGCCCCCAGACGCTGATAGACGGACCCCAGCTCCAGACCGATAACACCCGCGCCGATCACGACCATCTTTTTCGGGATCTTGCCCAGTGACAACGCACCAGTCGAGGTCACGACGACCTTTTCATCGACCTCAACGCCCGGCAGCGAGGCCGGCTCGGACCCGGACGCGATGATGATGTTCTTGGCCGAGTGGACCTCATCGCCCACCTTCACCTGACCGGCCGCTGGGATCGATCCCCAACCCTTGAGCCAGTCGATCTTGTTCTTCTTGAACAGGAACTCGATGCCCTTGGTGTTGCCCTCGATGGTTTCTTCCTTGTATGCCTGCATCTGTTTCCAGTCGACCGAGGGGCTTTTGCCCTTCAGGCCCATCTTGGCAAAGTTATGCTCGGCCTCATGTAATTGTTGAGAGGCGTGCAGCAGAGCCTTGGACGGGATACAGCCCACGTTCAGACAGGTCCCGCCCAGGGTTTCACGCCCTTCGACAACGGCGGTTTTCAGACCCAGCTGGGCGCAGCGGATGGCGCAGACATAGCCGCCGGGGCCGGCGCCGATTACGATGACGTCATAGTTTGCCATTATACTCTCCTAAGTCGACCGGATGGACCGGTGGCTGCATGATCCAGCATGGCCGGTTCATGCGGTGTTTTCTTCAAACCGGTTCCAGCAGCTTGATCGTGATATGTGCAATGCCGCCCCGTTCGTGGTGCATCGCCAGCTCTTCCGAACCGAAAAAGGCACGGGCCTTGTCCAGGTTCGTGACCTCGAACATGGCGATGGCATGGTCGCGTTGGTCCGGGTCGCGCCAGACGTGCAGGTCGCGAATACCCGCGGCCTTGCGCATAGGTTTGTCTTCGCGGAACACTTTCAACCAGGCATCGAAATCGGCCACATCGGCCTGCCACAATACATGAGTTGCCATAATTACAGATCCATCAGCAGGCGGCGCGGATCTTCCAGCGCCTCTTTTACACGTACAAGGAAGGTCACGGCGCCTTTGCCATCAACGATCCGGTGATCGTAGGACAGAGCCAGATACATCATCGGGCGGATCTTGATCTCACCGTTGATGACCATCGGACGGTCCTGGATCTTGTGCATGCCCAGAATACCCGACTGCGGGGGGTTCAGGATCGGCGACGACATCAGAGAGCCGTAGACGCCACCGTTCGAGATGGTGAAGGTGCCGCCCTGCATTTCGGCCATCGAAAGCTTACCGTCACGGGCGCGCTTGCCCTTTTCGGCGATGGCTTTTTCGATCGCGGCAAAGGACATGCTGTCGGCGTCACGGATGACTGGAACAACCAGACCTTGAGGCGTACCGGCGGCAACCCCCATATGCACGAAGTTCTTGTAAACGATGTCGGTGCCATCGATCTCGGCATTCACCTCGGGCACTTCCTTCAGAGCATGGCAGCAGGCCTTGGTGAAGAAAGACATAAAGCCCAGACGCACGCCGTGCTTCTTCTCGAACTGGTCCTTGTACTGGTTGCGCAGAGCCATCACCTCGGTCATGTCCACCTCGTTGAAGGTGGTCAGGATCGCAGCGGTGTTTTGCGCGTCCTTCAGGCGCTTTGCGATGGTCTGGCGCAGGCGAGTCATGCGCACGCGTTCCTCGCGAGATGCATCCTCGGCCGCTACTGGCGCGCGTGGTGCAGGCGCAGGGGCCGGAGCCGCAGCAGGAGCCGGTGCGGCTGCGGTTGCCACGGCGCGGGCTACGTCCTCTTTCATAATGCGGCCATCGCGACCGGTGCCGGAGACCTGATCGGCGGACAGACCGGCTTCGGCCATCGCTTTTTCGGCCGAGGGCGCATTGGCCACGTCCATGCCCGTGGCCACCGTCGCTGGGGCGGCGGCAGCGGCCGGAACAGCGGCAGGGGCTGCAACGGTACCTTCACCCGAGATCACCGCCAGCTTGGCCGACGCGTCCACGGTGGTGCCTTCGGGGGCCGCGATTTCCGCCAGAACGCCAGCGGTCGGGGAAGGGACCTCGACCGAGACCTTGTCGGTTTCCAACTCACACAGCATTTCGTCCTGCGCGACGGCATCGCCAACCTGTTTGAACCAGGTGGATACGGTGGCCTCGGTAACCGACTCGCCCAAGGTGGGAACCATGACGTCGACGCGGCCTGCACCAGCGGCCGGGGCGGCCTCGGCTGCGGGGGTCGCAGCTGGTGCAGGGGCCGGGGCGGCGCCTTCACCTGCAGCGATTGTTGCTAGCAGGGCATCGACGCCAACGGTTTCACCCTCGGCAGCTACGATCTCGCCCATCACACCCGCCGTGGGCGAAGGCACTTCGACGGTCACCTTGTCGGTTTCAAGCTCACAGAGCATCTCATCCACGGCTACGGCATCACCGGGTTTCTTGAACCACGTCGCAACCGTGGCTTCGGTGACGGATTCGCCAAGCGTGGGAACACGAACTTCAATGGTCATCGTTTACTTTCCTTCGATGCTCAGCGCTTCGTTCACGAGCGCCTCTTGTTGGGCTTTGTGTTGGCTGGCCAGACCTGTGGCGGGCGAGGCCGAAGTTGCGCGGCCGACATAGCGGGGCCGGGTATGTTTGGCCTTAATACGGGTCAGAACCCATTCGATATTGGGTTCGATAAATGTCCAGGCACCTTGGTTCTTGGGTTCTTCCTGACACCAGATGATCTCGGCCCCCTTGAAGCGCTCAAGCTCGTTAATCAGCGAATGCGCCGGGAACGGGTAGTACTGTTCGATCCGCATCAGGTAGACATCGTCAATGCCGCGTGCGTCACGCTCTTCCAGCAGGTCGTAATAGACCTTGCCGGAACACATCACGACACGTTTGATCTTGTTGTCCTTGACCAGCTTAGTCTCGGAGTTGCCCTGCTGCGCATCGTCCCACAGCACCCGGTGAAAGCTGGAGCCGGTGGTGAACTCTTCGGCGGTGCTGACCGCCAGCTTGTGACGCAGCAGCGATTTCGGCGTCACCAGGATCAACGGCTTGCGGAAGGTCCGGTGCAACTGCCGGCGCAGGATGTGGAAATAGTTCGCGGGCGTAGTACAGTTCGCCACGATCCAGTTGTCCTGACCGCACATTTGCAGGAAACGTTCCAGACGCGCCGAACTATGCTCGGGGCCCTGCCCTTCGAAACCGTGCGGCAGCAGAGTCACTAGGCCGGACATCCGCAGCCATTTGCTTTCGCCCGAGCTGATGAACTGGTCGAACATGATCTGCGCGCCGTTGGCGAAATCACCAAACTGTGCTTCCCACAGGGTCAGCGCGTTGGGTTCTGCCAGCGAATAGCCGTATTCGAAGCCCAGAACCGCGTATTCCGACAGCATCGAGTCGATCACGTCGTATTTCGACTGACCGGCACGGATGTTGTTCAGCGGGTAATACCGCTCTTCGTTTTCCTGGTGCACAAAGCCCGAGTGGCGTTGGCTGAACGTGCCGCGTGTCGCGTCCTGACCGGACAGGCGAACCGGGAAGCCTTCGGTCAGCAAAGAGCCAAAGGCCAGCGCTTCACCGGTCGCCCAGTCAAAGCCCTTTCCGTTGTCGAACATCTGTTTCTTGTGATCCAGCAGACGACCCACAGTCTTGTGCAAGGCAACGTCCTCAGGCGCGTGCGTCAGAGCCTTGCCGATCTCGGCCAGAGTGTCAGGCGTGATCGCGGTTTCGCCGCGCACGTATTCTTCTTTGTTCTTGTCCAGATGCGACCAGCGCCCGTCCAGCCAGTCGGCCTTGTTGGGCTTGTAGTCCTTGCCGGCCTCGAACTCATCGTTCAGATGCGCTTGGAAGGCGGCTTTCATGTCCTCGATCTCACCTTCCGGAATCAGGCCATCCTTGACCAGACGTTCGGTGTACAGCGACAGCGTGGTCTTATGGGTCTTGATCTTCTTGTACATGATCGGGTTGGTGAACATGGGCTCGTCGCCCTCGTTGTGACCGAACCGGCGATAGCAGAAGATGTCGATGACCACGTCCTTGTGGAATTTCTGGCGGAACTCGGTCGCTACCTTGGCGGCGTGGACCACGGCCTCGGGGTCGTCGCCGTTCACGTGGAAGATCGGCGCCTCGACCATCAGCGCGATATCGGTCGGATACGGGCTGGAGCGCGAGAAGTGCGGCGCGGTGGTGAAGCCGATCTGGTTGTTGACCACGATATGCATGGTGCCGCCGGTCTTGTGACCGCGCAAACCCGACAGGCCGAAGCCTTCGGCCACAACACCTTGGCCGGCAAAGGCCGCGTCGCCATGCAGCAGGATGCCCATCACCGCGGTACGGTCAGTGTCGTTCAGCTGATCCTGCTTGGCGCGGACCTTGCCCAGAACCACCGGGTTCACCGCCTCAAGGTGCGAGGGGTTCGCAGTCAGAGATAGGTGCACGCTATTGCCGTCAAATTCGCGGTCGCTGGACGCGCCAAGGTGGTATTTTACGTCGCCTGACCCGTCCACATCCTCGGGCTTGAAGCTGCCACCCTGGAATTCGTTGAAGATCGCGCGATAGGGCTTGCTCATCACATTGGCGAGGATGTTCAAACGGCCCCGGTGTGGCATCCCGATGACGATGTCCTTGATCCCCAGGGCGCCGCCCCGCTTGATGATCTGCTCCATCGCGGGGATCAGCGCTTCACCGCCGTCCAGACCGAACCGCTTGGTGCCCATATATTTGACGTGCAGGAACTTCTCGAAACCTTCGGCCTCGACCATCTTGTTCAGGATCGCCTTGCGGCCTTCCTTGGTGAAGGCGATTTCCTTGCCATAGCCTTCGATCCGCTCTTTCAGCCATGCGGCCTGTTCGGGATCCGAGATATGCATGTATTGCAGCGCAAACGTGCCGCAATAGGTCCGCTTCACGATCTCGACGATCTGGCGCATACTGGCCATCTGTAAGCCCAGCACGTTGTCGATAAAGATCGGCCGGTCCATGTCGGCTTCGGTAAAGCCATAGGTCTTGGGGTCCAGCTCGGGGTGTGTGCTGGCGGCGCGCATCCCCAGCGGGTCCAGATTGGCGGCCAGATGGCCCCGGATCCGATAGGCTCGGATCAGCATCAGCGCCCGCAAGCTGTCCAGAACCGCACGTTTGATCTGGTCTTCGCTGACCTCAACGCCCTTGTCCGCAGCCTTGTCCTTGATCTTCTTGCCAGCGGCTTTGGCGTCGATCTCGGCCCATTCACCAGTCAGCGCGCCGGTCAGATCATCTGCTGGCATCGGCGGCCAGTCGGTGCGCGCCCAGGACGGCCCTTCGGCCTCTTTCTGAACGTCCGGAGAAGCGTCACCCATGGCCTTGAAGAACTCGGCCCAAGCGGCATCTACCGCACCGGGGTTCTTGGTGTACTGGGCATAAAGCTGCTCCAGATACTCGGCATTGTGCCCCTGCATAAAGCTCGAGGCGTGGAACGCGGAATTGGGCGTATGTTCGGTCATTGGGCTACCTCATATGGGTTGGGACCGTATTGGTTGGTGCCTGGTTGAGACGGGCGGGTCAGCCACCACAGCACCAGGAGGGGCGACACAAACAGAACGAAAAGTGTCGGAAGGACGACCAGCAAAGTGGCGCGGGTGAACAGGATGTCCAGGTTGCCGCCATGCTGGAAGCTGGACGCAAGGCCGATGCCAAAGATCAGAACACCAGCGGCCCCGACGATCAGCAGGATCGGCAACAGAGCGTAAAGCCCGCTGCGCCCGGTATCATGCATCCGCCGCCACGCGGCGGCCAGATGCGGGAAAAAGACGACCAGGCCGACGATGCTCTGCACGGGCGCAGAGGACGTGGCGGTGACTTGTTTGACTTCATCGGTCTGCGTCGTGGCGACCTGAGTGAAGAACTGCCAGTCGATGATCCCGGCGATAATGTTCCAGATCACGATGAACAGGAAAAAGAACCAGTATTCGGGCCGCGAGGCGCGACCCGAGAAGGTGAAGAACTTGGAGAAGCAGGTGCGGATGGCGTCAGAGAAGGTCATGGCTTGGCTTCCTCATTTCGCCGGAAGATTTCTAATGCCAATGCCGCATTGGGTTTTCTCGAATATTGCTCTTCGAATTCGGAACGTTCAAACCAAAAAAACTGCACTCTCGCAGGCCCCATGCCTACTTGAGGTTCCAGAATCGGGCGATCAACAAAAACGCCCAGCTTCACAAGAACACTAGCAGCACCAGAAAGCGGTTTGTGTAGCTCGTCTCCAATCGTCGTCGCACTCACAGTTCGAGCCGGACCAAGAGATACTTTGTGCTCGTCACCCGGGTATTGATAAACTGCATCAGAAACCAATGTTGCATCTTGCAAAGAAGAACTAAAGAAGCGGCATCCAAGGTCTTCGCCAAGTTTTCTATTCCCGCCCTTGTCATGGATCATCAAAAACGCGCGGGTGTCTCCATCCCACCAGAACGCATCATAGACACCGCGCTGTGAGACATCGGATATGGTGTCCAGATGCTCAATCATGTCGGGAATAATGCCAGTTTCTGTATCCAGACCGAAAAAGTTGTATCTCTCATCAATTAGGGCACGGAAGAGTCCGCCATCGGCCAAAAGCGAAGCAAGTGCTTCGGGATAGGGCGCACGGAACTTTTTCCATCCGCGTTCGGTGAATTCTTGAGCAATCGACGCGCGACTCTTAGACGACCAAGTACAGAGGTCAATTATGTCCTGTGTTGGCTTTGTGAACTCAGGGGATGCGCTTGCAACACCTGCACACATCGAAAGCAGGCCGCCAAATACAAGGGCCAAGACATGCTTAAAGCGAGGAGATTTCTCTCCCCGCCTCGTGTAGCGTATGCCTTGGTGCGCCATCGCGCTTACCCAATCGCTTCCAGCACAGCCTCACCCAGCTGGGCGGGGCTTTCGGCCACGACGATACCGGCCGAGCGCATGGCTTCGATCTTATCCTCGGCACCGCCCTTGCCACCGGCGACAATCGCGCCCGCGTGGCCCATGCGGCGGCCCGGAGGGGCCGTGCGGCCTGCGATGAAACCGGCAGTCGGCTTTTTGCGGCCCTTCTTGGCCTCATCCGCCAGGAACTGTGCGGCTTCTTCCTCGGCCGAGCCACCGATCTCACCGATCATGATGATCGACTCGGTTTCGTCATCGGCCAGGAACCATTCCAGCACGTCGATATGCTCGGTGCCTTTGATCGGGTCACCGCCGATGCCCACACAGGTGGACTGGCCCAGGCCCACATCGGTGGTCTGCTTGACGGCCTCATAGGTCAAGGTGCCCGAGCGCGACACAACGCCGACCGAGCCGCGTTTGTGGATGTGGCCGGGCATGATGCCGATCTTGCAGGCGTCTGGAGTAATCACACCGGGGCAGTTCGGACCGATCAGGCGCGAGTTCGAGCCTTCCAACGCGCGCTTCACCTTCATCATGTCCAGAACCGGGATGCCTTCGGTTATGCAGACGATCACTTCCATCTCGGCATCAATCGCTTCGAGGATCGAGTCCGCTGCGAAGGGCGGCGGCACATAGATCACCGAGGCATTGGCTTCGGTCACGTGCTTGGCTTCGTGGACCGAGTTGAACACGGGCAGATCAAGATGGGTCATCCCGCCTTTGCCGGGGGTCACGCCGCCGACCATCTTGGTGCCATAGGCGATGGCCTGTTCAGAGTGGAATGTGCCCTGCGAGCCGGTAAAGCCCTGACAGATCACTTTGGTATTTTCGTCGATGAGGACTGCCATTTGGCGTTCTCCTTTTTTTTAAGCAGAAAGAATCTGCTGAAACTCGTTTCTGAAAGCAGAGACAGCCCCGCTATTCACTTAGGCGTCAGTTGTAGACGTAACTTGCAACTTCCTTTCGGGAGACTGGTTTTGTCACGAAGACAAAATGGCGAACGTGATCGCGCTTTTTTTTAGCCTCGTAGACCAATACGCTCCCATTTTTGAGTTGGTACACGTAGTTATACTGGCCTCTGGGAAGATGATCCTGGGGTTCACCTCCGGTTCGTTTTGAAGCCTCCTGAAGAAAGAGATCCCCGATTTCCTTACTGTTATCGGCACCAAGAAAGACTACGGCGCATGTCGACTTGTCACCTTCTTCGATCACACTTGTAGCCAACAACTTCTCGCCCGGGGCCATGAATGCGGGGTTGCCAGCCATTGGAGTCGTAGGCTTCAAACCTTGTTTTTGAACCGCGGTTGAGAACGTGTCGAAATTCGGAAGCGTTTTTAGGCAAGCCTCGGAGAACACCTGAACAGGTTGGTTTGTCTCTGAGAATGCAAAAGACTTCGCAGCAAATCTATCCGTTGAGGGCGCACCGCAACCTGACAAGGCCACGGCACACGCCAACGCAACAGCTTTTGAACTAAACTTCACAGCTTAACCCTTAACCGCCTTCACGATCTTCTCGGCACCGTCTTTCAGGTTGTCCGCCGCGATCACGTCTAGGCCAGAGGTGTTGATGATCTCTTTGCCTTTCTCGACATTCGTGCCTTCCAGACGCACGACCAGCGGAACTTGCAGGCCAACCTCTTTCACCGCGGCGACAACGCCCTCGGCGATGACGTCACAGCGCATGATGCCGCCGAAGATGTTGACCAGAATGCCTTTGACCTGCGGGTCCGAGGTGATGATCTTGAACGCCTCGGTCACTTTCTCTTTGGTGGCACCGCCGCCCACGTCGAGGAAGTTGGCAGGCTCGGCACCGTACAGCTTGATGATGTCCATGGTGGCCATCGCCAGACCGGCACCGTTCACCATGCACCCGATCTCACCATCCAGCGCGATGTAGTTCAGGTCGTACTTGGAGGCTTCCAGTTCCTTGGGATCTTCCTCGGTCGTGTCGCGCAGTTCGGCGATGTCGGGGTGGCGGTAAACCGCGTTTCCGTCAAAGCCGACCTTGGCGTCAAGCACTTTCAGATCGCCCTTGTCCGAGATGATCAGCGGGTTGATCTCCAGCATCTCCATGTCCTTCTCGACGAAGGCGTTATAGAGCTGACCCATCAGCTTGACGCATTGCTTGACCTGCGCGCCTTCCAGACCCAGCGAGAAGGCGATGCGACGGCCATGATAGGGCTGATAGCCGGTGGCAGGGTCGACCGAGAAGGACAGGATTTTCTCGGGCGTGGCGGCCGCCACCTCTTCGATGTCCATGCCGCCTTCGGTGGAACAGACGAACGAGATGCGGCTGGTCTGGCGATCCACCAGCAGAGCCAGATACAGTTCGCGTTCAATGCCGGAACCGGCCTCGATATAGATGCGGTTGACCTGCTTGCCTGCCGGGCCAGTCTGGTGGGTGACCAGTGTACGGCCCAGCATCTTCTTGGCTTCTTCGGCGGCTTCTTCTACCGACTTGGTCAGACGGACACCGCCCTTTTCACCGGCGTCGGCCTCTTTGAAAGAACCCTTGCCGCGGCCACCCGCGTGGATCTGTGCTTTGACAACCCACAGGGGGCCATCCAGTTCACCGGCTGCGGTTTTGGCTTCCTCGGCGCGCAGTACCGCGCGACCCTCGGAGACCGGAGCGCCATAGCTGCGAAGAAGAGCTTTGGCCTGATATTCGTGAATGTTCATCGAAACTGTCCCGTCTGACTACGATTACACCGTTATAGAGGTGCCTAGGGGGCATCTATAAAGGGTTTTTTTATGCCAAAGCGGTTTTTAGTGGAGATTTTTCACTTTTGTGATCACAGGTTTTTGGGGTGTGATCACAAAACTTTTTTATCGATTCGAATCTAATTGACGAAATCCCGGGGCGGGCAGCGCGTCAGTTGAAATAAAGCGCGAAACTTCCGGCGTTACCTTGTGTCATCCGCTGGAAAGCCATCCAGTTTGCATTGGTTATCTTGGGGCCCTTGGCGGCATAAGGTATGGCAGCCCGTCCGTGAAGCCAGGATATTAGATCAATCGGTGCAGGATCGTCGAACCAGGCCGAGACGTCTATCCCGTACTCTGCGGGCAAGAACGGATGCGGGGCCAGAAGGCGGCCTTCCAAAACGGCCTGCGCGTCGTCCAGAACGCTCTTCCAGGCCCGAATCGTTTGGTCGTCCAGTGTTATGCCCAATGCACTTTTTTGGTTCGGGTTCGCAATCCACTCGCGGTCATTATCCGTTTCACGCGCCAACGCATCCCAGAATATGTGGTTTTGCGCCAGCATGTTCAGCCAGTGATCCCTCGCGCGTGCAATTCTTACGGGGTCGGGTTCGGAGTCCAGTGCTTTGATCAACGCGTAAACTGCGTTGCGTGTTTCGTCCGGTATTGAATCGCGAACTATACGATTCATCTGCCGTTCTATGTTGTGGAAGCTGAGTTCATTGGAGTCATCGGCAAATACTTCCGCTGGAAGCTTGCTCTCATGCGCTCGGATCTCTCGGCGTATCAGTCCATGTTGTCGCATGGCTCTTTGGCTCGCATCAAAAACAATGCTGGTTTGCTCCGATACGTCTTCCCGCTGCAGTTCCAATTCGGTCCGCTCTTCTCCTTCGGGCAGCGCTCTGATTTGCTCATCCAATTCACGCTGCCGCTCGCGCAACTGTTCAAGCGCTTCCCTCTGTTGAACCTGGAGTGTCCGCAGATCATTCCGTTCAACTTCCAATGCCGCGATCTTTAGAACGATCGCATCAACAACATAGGTGTTGGGAATTGTTGGCGCATCCGCCAACATGGCCTCGGCAAATAGCAAGTCGGCAAAAATGGGTGAAGGGTCAAAGGCCAGAATGCCCTCGGCCACGCCCGACAGCATGTAGGTATACGCCGTCAGCCATGCATGATCGGCCCCGTCGAAGCGTACGGTGATGGGCGCGACGGCCTCACCTTTGTCGGGACGCGCAGTGCGGGGCACAGCAAATTGAACCAACAGGTTCGAAACACTCTCACCTTCGTCCAAGGACCCGTTGCGGTTGATGTCGAGCCACAGATCGGTCACCACCAGCTCGAACGGTTTTGCTGTCTCGGGGTTCGTCTGCGCCAGTGTCCCACGGGCCAAATCGAGGTTTGCGGCGAAGGCCTGAATCATCTCGGCAAAGGTTGACGGTGTACGGCTTTCCGGCTCGGGGTTGGCGAATCCGCCGCGTCCCATTCCAAAAACCCGGCCAAACCCACGACCTATCCCATATTGGTATTGGGTCTGCAGCAGAGCTTCCACTGCCCGCAGCGTCTCAAGCGTTCCGCGCTCGAATGACCCTTCGTGGGCTGTTTCCAGACGTTGCGTCAATGTCGGTAGGGTCGTTTGGGCGGCAGTGCCAGTGGCGATGCCCAACAGGGCGATCAAAAGCAGTTTCTTCATAAGTATATGGCCTGTAATAGAAAAACGCGCCGAGTTGCCCCGACGCGTTTAACCTTACGATCAATGCGTGTATCGTCAAGCCAGCGAGCTGTCGATGCCCTTGCACGCTTCGATCAGGCCCTTCACGGCGTTGACCGAGTTGTCGAAACCGGCCTGCTCTTCTTCGTTCAGCTTGATGTCGACGACACGCTCGATGCCGCCCGCGCCGATCACGGTGGGCACGCCCACATACATGCCTTCAACGCCCAGTTCGCCGTTGCAATAGGCGGCGCAGGGCAGAACGCGCTTCTGGTCTTTCAGATAGGCTTCGGCCATTTCGATTGCCGAAGTTGCAGGCGCATAGAAGGCCGAACCGGTTTTCAGCAGGCCGACGATCTCGGCGCCGCCGTCACGGGTGCGCTGCACGATCGCGTCCAGTTTCTCTTGTGTTGTCCAGCCCATCTCGACCAGATCGGGCAGCGGGATACCGGCGACGGTTGAGTAACGAACCGACGGCACCATGGTGTCGCCGTGGCCGCCCAAAACGAATGCGGTCACGTCGCGCATCGACACGTTGAATTCTTCCGACAGGAAATGAGCGAAACGGCCCGAGTCCAGAACGCCAGCCATACCGCAGACCTTGTTGTGCGGCAGACCCGAGAATTCGCGCAGAGCCCAGACCATCGCGTCCAGCGGGTTGGTGATGCAGATGACAAACGCGTCGGGCGCGTTGGCGGCGATGCCTTCACCGACCGATTTCATGACCTTCAGGTTGATGCCCAGCAGGTCGTCGCGGCTCATGCCCGGCTTGCGCGGCACACCGGCGGTCACGATGCAGACGTCTGCGCCTGCGATGTCTTCGTAGGACTGGGTGCCTTTCAATTTGGCGTCGAACCCTTCCGAAGGACCGGACTCAGCGATGTCCAGCGCTTTGCCTTCCGGGATGCCTTCGGCGATGTCGAACAGGACGACGTCACCAAGTTCCTTCATTGCTGCGAGGTGGGCGAGCGTGCCGCCGATCTGACCTGCGCCGATCAGCGCGATCTTGGGTCTGGCCATTTGGAATATCTCCGGTCGGTTTTGAAATCGCGGTTGTGCTAGTCGGTAAATGGTTTTCGCGCAAGGGTTATGCTGCGTGGCATACAACCGCATACTGTTTGCACTGTACTTGGTGATTGCGCTAAACGGCCTGTTAGACAAGCCTATTTACGGGATGCCGCATGTTCGAATTGAACCTGATGTTTTTTGCTGTGGCAATCCCGGCGGTGATCTTTGCCGGTATCTCGAAGGGTGGGTTCGGCTCGGGCGTGGCCTTTGCGTCGTCGTCGATTCTGGCCCTGATCCTCACGCCCGGGCAGGCGTTGGCGCTGATGTTGCCGATACTGATGGTGATCGATGTGACCACTCTGGGGCCGTACTGGAAACGTTGGAGCTGGCCGGATTCACGGCTGCTGATATTGGGTGCCGTACCGGGTGTCGCACTGGGTGCATGGCTTTATCGTGCAACAAATGACGACTTGCTGCGCCTGCTGATTGGCGGGATTTCGGTCGGTTTCGTGCTCTGGCACATGGCGCAGAGCAAAGGTCTGATCCGCGGTTTTGCCAATCGCCTGCCTGCCCCCGCCGGGTTGTTCGCGGGTCTGGTCGCGGGCTTCACCAGTTTTGTCAGTCACGCAGGCGGTCCGCCAGCCGCCGTCTATCTGCTGTCTCAGCGCCTGTCGAAAACCGAGTTCCAGGCCTCGACCGTATTGGTCTTTTGGGTCATCAACGGCGCGAAGTTCATCCCCTACGCCTATTTGGGCATGTTTACCTGGCACACGGTGTTGGCGGATCTTCTGCTGACCCCATTTGCAATCCTTGGTGCGTGGCTGGGCGTCCGGGCTCATTTCATGCTGTCCGAGCGCCTGTTCTTTGGCATAGCGTATGTACTGCTGACTATTACCGGCAGCAAACTGATCTGGGACGCGCTGACCTAGACGTTGGGGGGCAGCGCCTCGGCCATCTGCTCATAGGCTTGGCCGGTCGCGATCAGGCAAGTCATTCCATCCGGCAGTGTCACCGTTATGGTCCAGCTTCCGGTCTGATCCGAGGCATAGACCTCCATCATCGCACCCTGCCGTGCAATGCCGATGCCGCGGCGTGTCTCGCCATAGGCCCCGACCAGCCGTTTCACCACGTCTTCGCGCGGGGCGCAGGTGCGGGCCTGAACCTGTTGCGCGGCCAGGACCATGAGCCCAAGGCCCATCGTCATTTTGAAAAGCGTCTTTTTCATCACTCGCCCCTTTTGATTCCATCTGCAATCAGGGTGCGGGTGGGGCGCAGAAATCTGGTTAAAACTCCGCGCGTTGCGTCACGTATGCTGCGTTGCGGCAATTTTCCTCTTGAACTTTCCGGCAAAAAATGGCCCATTCCGCGCAACAATCTTTCAAAGGGAGAGGCCAATGGACCCCCGTCAGCGCCCCTATCGTTCCGTTCTGTATATTCCCGGCTCGCGTGACCGGGCGCTGGATAAGGCGCGTAACTTGCCGGTGGATGCGATCATATTTGACCTCGAAGATGCAGTTTCGGCAGATGAAAAGGCAAACGCCCGCGAAACACTCAAAACTGCCTTGACGGCCGGGGGCTACGGCTCGCGGGTCAAGATCGTCCGCATCAACGGGTTGGACACCAAATGGGGTCGCGCCGATGCCGAAGCGGTGCGTGAGATGGATGCTGATGTGGTGCTGCTGCCAAAGGTGAATTCTGCCGCTGATGTGGAAGCGTTGGCTGCGATTACTGGCGACATGCCGATCTGGGCGATGATGGAGACTCCGCGCGGCATGCTGAACGCTGCCGAAATCGCGGCGCACCCATTGATGGCCGGGTTCGTCATGGGCACCAACGACTTGGCCAAGGAGTTGCAGACTCGTTTCCGCCCGGATCGCCTGCCGATGATGACCTCTCTGGGTCTGTGCTTGCTGGCTGCAAAGGCTGAGGGTCTGATCATTGTCGACGGTGTCTATAATGCCTTCAAGGATGGCGAGGGTCTGGCCGCCGAATGCGAACAGGGCCGTGACATGGGTTTTGACGGCAAAACCCTGATCCATCCTGCACAAGTGGATATCACCAATGCGGCCTATGCCCCGTCGGATACCGAAATCGACCTGGCCCGCCGCCAGATTGCGGCTTTTGAAGAGGTTGAGTCGCAAGGGCAGGGTGTTGCTGTCGTCGATGGCAAAATCGTTGAAAACCTGCATGTTGTAACTGCCCGCGAAATTCTGGCAAAAGCGGAGGCGATTTCAGCTTTGCAAGCGGGGTAAGCCAGCATGGGCTTTGTTCTTCTGATTCTTGGGGTGGCGCTTTGGTGGGCCGCCCATCTGTTCAAGCGCGTGATGCCGGCGCAGCGCGCGGCCATGGGCAATGGTGGCAAAGGCGCAGTGGCGCTGGCGCTGGTCGTAGCGATATTGCTGATGATCTTCGGCTATCGCATGACCGACTTCATCCATGTCTGGTCGCCGCCGTCCTTCATGATCCACATAAACAACCTACTGGTGCTGATTGCTATCTACATGATGAGCCCCGCTGGTCAGAAAGGTCGCCTGCTGAACAAGATGCGCCACCCGATGCTGGCCGGTTTCCGTGCCTGGGCCTTTGCACATTTGCTTGTGAATGGCGATCTGGCCTCGATTATCCTGTTCGGTGGTCTGTTCCTATGGGCCATGGTTGAGGTGGTCGTGATCAACCGCGCCGAGCCTGACTGGTCTCCGGCTGAGCCCGGCACCTACGGCAAGGACGCGATGTTCTTTGTGGCTTCGATCGTGCTGTTCGGGATCATCGGTTACATTCACGGACTGGTCGGCCCATCGCCGTTCCCGTCATAAGGAGCAGACAAATTGGCAAAACTCTATCGTCTGTTGACCGAGGAAGACACATCCGCCTTCTGCCACAAGGTGTCGGATGCGCTGGCAAAAGGGTGGGAACTGTATGGCGACCCCTCTTATGCCTATGACGCCGCCAACAGCGTCATGCGTTGTGCGCAGGCCGTGACCAAAGAAGTCAAGGCCGACTATTCTGCCGAAATGAAACTGGGACAGCAATAATGGCAAAAACCAATCCGGGCCGCTTTTTCGAGGACTACTCCGTTGGGCAGGTGCTGCACCACGCAGTGCCGCGCACCGTAACCGACGGTGAACGGGCGTTGTATCACGCGCTCTACCCCGCGCGACATGCGCTTTATTCCTCGGACGAGTTTGCCCGGGCCAGTGGTCTGCCGCAAAGTCCGATAGATGATCTGGCGGCGTTCCACGTGGTGTTTGGCAAGACCGTTCCCGATATCTCGCTGAACGCGGTTGCCAATCTGGGCTATGCCGAGGGGCGCTGGCTGAAACCGGTCTATTCCGGTGATACGCTGCGGTCTGAGTCCGAAGTGATCGGGGTCAAGCAGAACTCGAATGGCAAGACCGGCGTGGTCTGGGTGCGCACACGCGGACTGAACCAGCGCGATGAGGTGGTGATCGAGTATGTGCGCTGGGTGATGGTGCGCAAAGCGAACATTGACGCCCCCGCGCCCGAAGCAGTGGTGCCGGACCTGAAAAAGGCGCTGGAGCCGGGCGATCTGGTTGTGCCTGAGGGACTCGATTTTTCGAACTATGATTTTGTTCAATCCGGGGAAGCCCATCGCTGGGGCGATTACGAGATCGGTGAAACCATCGACCACGTTGATGGTGTGACCGTCGAAGAGGCCGAGCACATGTTGGCCACCCGCCTGTGGCAAAACACGGCCAAAGTGCATTTTGACCTGACCTTCCGCCCGGATGGTCGGTTGATCTATGGCGGGCATGTGATCTCGATGGCGCGGGCGCTGTCGTTCAACGGTCTGGCCAATGCGCAGATGATTGTTGGCCTGAACGGTGGCGCACATGCCAACCCCTGTTTCTCGGGCGACACGATCAAGGCTTGGTCCGAGGTTCTGGACAAGGCCGAAACCGGTGTGCCTGGTGTGGGCGCCATCCGACTGCGACTGGTCGCCACCAAGGGTGGTGCGCCGTTCGAACTGAAGGGTGAAGATGGGCGGTACAAGCCCGAGGTGCTGCTAGATCTGGACTATTGGGCGCTGATGCCTATCTGAGGTCGCCCCACATTCATTTGATCGCAGCCTGCGACATTCATGCTAGGCTGCGGTCATGGTCCTGTTCCGCTCACTTGCTGCCTGCCTGTTCCTGACCCCGCCCGCGCTGGCCTGCGATCTTGCGCTGGCTTTGGCGGTGGATGTGTCCGGGTCGGTCGATACAAGCGAATACCGCATTCAGATGGACGGGCTGGCCGCAGGTTTGCGTGACCCCCTCGTGTCCGAGGCGCTGGTTCGCGGGCAAGCGCAGTTGATGCTGGTGCAGTGGACCGGAGCATCGCGCCAGAAGGTGACGATCCCGTGGACCCGGATCGACAGTTTCGACACGCTCGAACGGTTTGCCGATCAGGTGGCTGCCGACCCCCGGGTCTGGCGCAATTTTTCGACCGCAATAGGTGAGGCGCTTGAGATGACGCTATCCAGCTTTGACGACGTGTCCGAGTGCACGCGGCATCTGATCGACATTTCGGGCGACGGAGTGTCCAACGAAGGGGTCGAGCCGACCGAGGTGCACGGCGTGTTACGCAATCGGGGGGTCACGGTCAACGCAATCGCAATCGAGGAAAGCGAGCCCGACCTGACCGCCTATTTCTTTGAAAACGTCATTGTTGGCGAAGGTGCGTTTGTCGTGTCGGCCTCCGGTTTTGCTGACTATCCCGAACGGATCCGGAAAAAGCTTTTACGCGAAGTGACGCAGCAATCCGCCGCTTTAAAGTGAGTGCTACAGATTCGTGATCACAATGATCGCAACCTTGGGGCGCTAACATTGATTTGACTGTATAAGTTTTGTGATCACAGTATTATTTTGTGTGATCACAATTTCCCAAAATCTGCGGTTTTGTCCCCATTTTACCTGTTTTTGCGCACGCAGCACGTGACAGATTGGCAAAAACGAGTAAAACGACTGGTAGCCAACGAAAGAGGAGCCGACATGGCCGATGTCAATCGGGGCAACCGCCCGCTCTCGCCACATATTATGATATATCGCCCCCAGATGACGTCTCTGTCTTCGATCATGGTTCGTTTGACCGGGATCGGGGTGTTCGCCGTTGCAATTCTGGTTGTCTGGTGGCTACTGGCCGCGTCGACGTCGGAAAGCGCATTTGCGGGGATCGACGGGTTTCTACGCAGCTGGTTCGGCGACCTCATCCTGGCGGCTGCGACTTGGGGGTTGTGGTATCACACGCTGGGCCGCCTAAGGCACGTGCTCTGGGATTTCGGCTATTGCCTTGACATCGAGACCGCCGAGAAACTGGGGCTGGGCATGTTCGTTGGTGCGACCGTCCTGACCCTGATCACCGTGCTTGTGGTTTAAGGAGACGGCACATGCGATATCTGACTGACCGCAAGCGCGCGCAGGGTCTGGGCGCAGGGAAATCCGGCACACTCACTCATTGGCGGACAATGGTTCGGGCGATGATCCTGACCGTATTGGTGCCGATCTTCATCTTCACCTTCGGCGCTGGCATTGGCGGAACCCACGAAGAAGTCGTGGCCTATTTCAGCCGTCCGTTCCCGGCTCTTGTCACGGCGCTCACGCTGATCGTGGGGCTGCTGCAACTGATGTACGAGGCGCAGGAAGCGATTGAGGACTATGTGCACGGCGTCATGGAGAAAGTCTCTCTCGCTGCAATGTGGGCCCTGGGTTACACGCTGATGGCGGCCGGGCTGTTTGCCCTGGTCAAGCTGGCCCTGTGATGATGCGCGGTAAGGAACAAGAACAATGACAGCAGCATATGAATATGAAACCCACGAATACGACGTCGTTGTCGTAGGCGCTGGTGGTGCAGGTCTGCGGGCGACGTTGGGCATGGCGGAACAAGGCCTGCGTACGGCTTGTGTCACCAAGGTTTTCCCGACCCGCTCGCACACGGTTGCGGCGCAGGGTGGTATCGCCGCATCGCTTTCCAACATGGGCCCGGACCACTGGCAGTGGCACATGTATGACACCGTTAAGGGCTCGGACTGGCTGGGCGATACCGACGCGATGGAGTATCTCGCGCGTGAGGCACCCAAGGCGGTTTACGAGCTGGAGCACTATGGCGTGCCCTTCAGCCGGACTGAAGAAGGCAAAATCTATCAGCGTCCCTTTGGTGGCCACACCACAGAATTTGGCGAAGGTCCCGCCGTGCAGCGAACCTGTGCCGCCGCTGACCGGACTGGCCACGCGATCCTGCACACGCTGTACGGTCAATCACTGAAAAACAATGCCGAGTTCTACATCGAGTATTTCGCCATCGACCTGATCATGTCCGAGGATGGGCAATGTCAGGGTGTTGTCTGCTGGAAGCTCGACGATGGCACGATGCATGTTTTCAACGCCAAGATGGTTGTACTGGCGACCGGTGGTTATGGCCGGGCCTATTTCAGCGCGACCTCGGCCCATACCTGCACCGGTGACGGTGGCGGGATGGTGGCCCGCGCGGGTCTGGCGCTCCAGGATATGGAATTCGTTCAGTTTCACCCGACCGGCATCTACGGCTCTGGTTGCCTGATCACTGAGGGCGCACGCGGCGAGGGTGGATACCTGACGAACTCGGAAGGCGAGCGGTTCATGGAGCGTTATGCGCCCCAGTACAAGGACCTCGCGCCCCGCGACTATGTCTCGCGCTCGATGACCATGGAAATCCGCGAAGGTCGTGGACATGGCGACAATGGCGATCACATCCACCTGAACCTCAGCCACCTGCCCGCTGAGGCACTGGCCGAACGTCTGCCCGGGATTTCGGAATCGGCGCGCGTTTTTGCCGGTGTCGACGTCACCAAGGAACCAATCCCGGTTCTGCCGACCGTGCACTATAACATGGGCGGTATTCCGACCAACTATTGGGGTGAGGTACTGAATCCAACCGCTGATAACCCAACCGGCGTCGTACCAGGCCTGATGGCCGTGGGTGAGGCGGGGTGTGCCTCGGTCCACGGTGCGAACCGTCTGGGTTCGAACTCGCTGATCGACCTTGTGGTGTTCGGCCGCGCGGCCGCGATCCGGGCGGGTGAGGTTGTTGACGCCAAGGCACCGAACCCAGTTCTGAACCAGGCTTCGGTGGACAAGGCGTTTGACCGGTTCGACGCGGTTCGCAACGCAAGCGGTGCAATCCCGACCGCCGATCTGCGGCTTGAGATGCAGCGGACCATGCAAGAAGACGCGGCCGTGTTCCGGACCGCCAAGACCATGGCCGAGGGTGTTGAGAAGATGACGGCAATCGCCGCCAAGATGGACGACTTGAAAGTCACCGACCGCTCTCTGGTCTGGAACAGTGACCTGATGGAAACGCTGGAACTGACCAACCTGATGCCGAGCGCTCTGGCCACCATCGTCGGTGCCGAGGCTCGTAAGGAGTCCCGTGGCGCGCACGCGCATGAGGACTTCACCGAGCGTGATGACGAGAACTGGCGTGTCCACACCGTGTCGCGCGTTGAGGGCAACAAGGTAGACCTCAGCTATCGCCCGGTCATCGTTGATCCGCTGACCACCGAAGACGAAGGCGGCATCAGCCTCAAGAAAATCGCGCCCAAGGCGCGGACGTTCTAAGGAGAGGAACTTATGGTACAACTGACCCTCCCCAAGAATTCGCGCATCACGACGGGCAAAACCTGGCCCAAGCCGGAAAGCGCGACCAATGTTCGGAAGTTCCAGATTTACCGCTGGAACCCGGAAGACGGCAAAAACCCGCAGCTCGACACATATTTCGTTGATATGGACAGCTGCGGCCCGATGGTTCTGGACGCGCTGATCAAGATCAAGAATGAGATCGACCCGACGCTGACTTTCCGCCGGTCCTGCCGCGAGGGCATCTGCGGGTCCTGCGCGATGAATATCGACGGCATCAACACGCTGGCCTGTATCTATGGCATGGATGAGATCAAGGGCGACGTGAAAATCTACCCGCTGCCGCATATGCCGGTGGTCAAGGACCTGATCCCCGACTTGACGCATTTCTACGCCCAGCACGCCTCGATCATGCCGTGGTTGGAAACCAAGACAAACCGTCCCGCGAAAGAGTGGAAGCAGTCTATCGAAGACCGCAAGAAACTGGACGGTCTCTATGAATGCGTGATGTGCGCCAGCTGCTCGACCTCGTGCCCGAGCTACTGGTGGAACGGCGACCGTTATCTTGGGCCGGCCGCACTGCTGCACGCCTATCGCTGGATCATCGATAGCCGCGATGAGGCCACAGGAGAGCGTCTGGATGAGCTGGAAGATCCGTTCAAACTGTATCGCTGCCACACGATCATGAACTGCGCCAAAACCTGCCCGAAAGGTCTGAACCCGGCCAAGGCAATTGCCGAGATCAAGAAGATGATGATCGATCGCGGAGTTTAAGCGACGCCTAATAGTCAGCACTTGCCGCATTGCGGCGAGTGCATGGCGAGATTGCAATACTATGCAATGCAAACCGTTCTGTTCAGGTCTATCCTGCCTGCAGGGAGGAGTGATGGAACCGAAACGGGATCGCTCCGATGCAAGAACAAAAAGCAGAAAACACCAAAGCAGCCGAAGCTCTGGCTTTGTTGGAACAGGCCTGGGCCTACTACACTCCTGAACCTGCGCTCGTGTCTCAAGAGCAGCACGAACCAGAGCTGTTCGAATACGCGAACGCCGCCTGACGCTTGAATTCACGCAGAGATTGGGCAATGCATAAGCATGCCCATTCTTTTGCTTTTACTGGCCGCTGGCGTGTTTGCCTACTTCGTCTGGCGGTCACGGACGTCCTCTCTGACACGCGATTGCCGATGGCGGCAGCACCGAAAAGAAGGTGTCTGGATTTGCGCCTATTGTGGGGCGCGGCAAGACGGGGAAAACGCCCCGACAGACTGCCTGCAGGGCAAACAGTAAAACAACAGGGCGATGTCGCGCCCTGTTTTTTGTTTATGCAGTGTCCGGAAAAGCCGCCTGCAGGGCAATCTCAACCATTTCGCCGAAGCTGCTTTCGCGTTCCGACGAGGGCAGAGCCTCACCCGTCAGAAGATGATCGGACACGGTCAGGACGGCCAGCGCCCGGCAGTTGTGGCGTGCGGCCAGAATGTACAGCTCGGCGGCTTCCATCTCGACACCCAGGATGCCGTGCCGCACCATCTGTTCGTTCAGATCGGGGCGTTCGTCATAGAAGACATCGGACGAATAAATCCCGCCAACATGGGTGGGCGTGCCTTTGGCTTCGGCAGCTTTGGCTGCAGCCTGCAGCAAGCCCCAATCGGCGCAGGGCGCAAAGTTCAACTCTTTCAGGATGCCGCGCGATGGCGTGCTGAGGGTGGTCGATGTCATCGCCAGGATCACATCGCGGATTTTGACGCTGTCCTGCATCCCGCCGCACGAACCGATCCGGATCAAAGTTTTGGCACCATAATCGTGGATCAATTCATTGGCATAGATCGACAGGGACGGCATTCCCATCCCGCTGCCTTGAATTGTAACCGGGTTCCCTTTCCAGGTACCGGTATAACCCAGCATGCCGCGCACGTTATTAACGAGTTTTGCATCCTGCAAAAACGACTCTGCGGCCCATTTCGCCCGATACGGATCGCCGGGCATTAAAACGGTTTCAGCGATTTCACCTTTTTCGGCACCAATATGAATTGTCATCTCTGATCCAATTCCCGTCAGATTTCCAAATCCGATATATCAGCGCCGGCATTCAATGCATCGTGAACCCATTGCGGTTTGCGTCCGCGACCGGACCAAGTCTGGTCAGGGTTGGCAGGGTTTTTGTATTTCGCGTTGGATTTTGGGCTTTTGGTCGACTTTGCTGCGCCTGCTGAGAGTTCCGAAAGAGAGAACCCAAATTCAGCGGCGGCTTTTTCTGCGGCTTTCAGCGCCGCAATACGCTCGCGCTTTTCCGCGCTTTTTAGGGCAGTTTCCACCTGATCACGCAATTCCAGCAGTTCTTTGCGTGACATTTTCTCAAGGCTGATCGCCATTTCTTTCTCCATTTCGAAATACACCACGAATAGGCGTAATAGCCTACCGTAAGTTGAAATCCGGCTTTTATCCATCCCTTACTTAAAGGCAATGGATTTGGAGATAATAACAAAATCGCGGCCGTTATTGGGCCGCAATGTTCTGCGGATCGACCAGAGTCACAATATCGCCCATAATTGCATTTAGCTCGAAATTCTTGGGCGTATAGATCTTGGACACACCCATTGCCGTGAGTTTTGCAGCATCGTCATCGGGAATGATCCCCCCGACGATCACGGGAACACCGTCCAAACCGGCCTCGCGCAGGCGCGTCATGACGTCTTGCACAAGCGGGATATGGCTGCCGGACAGGATCGACAGGCCAATTACGTGGGCCTTGTCCTCGATCGCGGCGGCGATGATTTCCTCGGGTGTCAGGCGGATACCCTCATAGCTGATATCCATACCGCAATCGCGGGCACGAAAGGCGATCTGTTCGGCGCCGTTGGAGTGGCCGTCCAGACCCGGTTTCCCGACCAGAAATTTCAGACGGCGCCCCAATTTGTCGCTGACCGCATCAACGGCGGCGCGCAGGTCGTCCAGACCTTCGGTCTTGTTCGACACGGAACCGGACACGCCGGTCGGGCCGCGATAGGTGCCGTAGACCTTGCGCATTTCCTCGGCCCATTCGCCGGTGGTGACGCCGGCCTTTGCGGCGGCAATCGACGGCTCCATGACATTGGCCCCGGTCTGCGCCGCTTCGCGCAACGCGGACAGAGCCGCCAAAACGGCCGCGTCGTCACGTTCGGACCGCCACTCGTTCAGCCGGGCAATCTGTTCCTGTTCCACGGCCGGATCGACGACCATGATGCCGCCATCTTCGGTTTGCAGTGGCGAGGGCTCGCCCTCGGTCCATTTGTTCACGCCGACAACAACGGTTTCATTGCGTTCGATCCGGTTCAGACGTTCCGCATTCGAATCGACCAAACGCGATTTCATGTATTCGATCGAGGCAACCGCACCACCCATCGAATCCAGGTTGGCCAATTCGGCCCGCGCACCCTCTTTCAACTCCTCGACCTTGGCATCCACGGCCGGGTTGCCGTCAAACAGGTCACCGAATTCCAGCAGGTCTGTCTCGTAGGCCAGAATCTGCTGCATCCGCATCGACCATTGCTGATCCCAAGGGCGCGGCAGGCCAAGCGCCTCGTTCCATGCGGGCAACTGCACAGCGCGGGCGCGCGCCTTTTTCGACAGGGTTACGGCCAGCATCTCGATCAGGATGCGGTAGACGTTGTTTTCCGGCTGCTGCTCGGTCAGGCCCAGCGAGTTCACCTGCACCCCATAGCGGAAGCGGCGGAATTTAGGGTCTTCGACGCCGTAGCGGTCCTTCAGAATCTCATCCCACAGATCAACAAAAGCGCGCATCTTGCACATCTCGGTGACAAAGCGGATACCGGCGTTCACGAAGAACGAAATCCGGCCGCAAAGCGCCGGGAAATCCTCGGCCGGGACGCGGGGGCGCAACTCGTCCAGTACGGCGATGGCGGTGGCCAGCGCGTAAGCCAGCTCCTGCTCGGGCGTCGCACCTGCCTCTTGCAGGTGATAGGAACACACGTTCATCGGGTTCCATTTGGGCACGTTGGTATAGCAGTACTCGGCTACATCCGCGATCATCTTCAGCGACGGTTTTGGTGGGCAAACATAGGTACCACGGCTCAGGTATTCCTTGATCAGGTCGTTCTGAACGGTGCCCTGCAGTTTCGCGACATCCGCGCCTTGTTCCTCGGCCACAGCGATGTACAGCGCCAACAGCCAAGGGGCCGTGGCGTTGATCGTCATCGAGGTGTTCATCTGCTCCAGCGGAATCTGATCGAAAAGAACCAGCATGTCGCCCAGATGGCTGATGGGAACGCCCACTTTGCCCACCTCTCCGCGAGCCAAAGTATGGTCGCTGTCATACCCGGTCTGAGTCGGCAGATCGAAGGCTACTGACAGACCCGTCTGACCCTTGGCTAGGTTGCCACGATACAGCGCGTTCGACGCCTTGGCGGTGGAATGACCGGCATAGGTTCGGATGAGCCAGGGGCGATCTTTCTGCGTCTGCGTCATAATGGGGCCTCGTGCTTTGCGTGGGCAAGAAAATTACGTTCAAGCGTTCTAAAGCGCAATTTTCGGGATATGTCAATTCGCTGCGTCGCGGCATACTTGGTTCTTCAGATTGTAGGTGTCCCAGTTTGGTGGCAGGGTGCGCCTATGACTCAGACCGTGGAACTTCCGCTTTGGCTGTTTTTGCTGATCCTGGTATTTGCCGCGGTCACTCTGGCCTCGCACTTCTTGTTTCCTTCGGTGCGCTGGTTTTTTCGCCGCCGGCTTGAGCGGGCGGTCAAACGCCTGAACAAACGCCTGCAGCGACCGATTCAACCGTTCAAGCTGGCGCATCGGCACGACATGATTCAGCGACTGATCTATGACCCGCAGGTCGGGCAGGCGGTTCAGAATTTTGCACGCGAGGAACGTGTTCCCGAGGCCGTGGCCTTTGAAACGGCCCGCCGCTATGCCCGCGAGATCGTTCCGTCCTTTTCCGCGGTGGCCTATTTTAGCATCGCCATCCGCCTGGCGCGCATGCTGAGCAATGCCTTCTATAATGTCCGGCTCAGCTATGTGGATGAGAAGGCAATCAGTGACATCGACCCCGATGCAACGGTTGTATTCGTCATGAACCACCGCAGCAATATGGATTATGTGCTGGTCACCTATCTGGCGGCGCCACAATCGGCCTTGTCCTATGCCGTAGGCGAATGGGCGCGGGTCTGGCCGCTCAGCCGGCTGATCCGGGCGATGGGCGCTTACTTTATTCGTCGTAAATCGGGCAGTGAGTTGTATCGGCAAGTGTTGGCCTGTTACGTGCGCCACGCGACTGAGGCCGGAGTAACGCAGGCGATGTTTCCCGAGGGTGGTCTCAGCCTGACCGGTGCGCTTGGGCGACCAAAGCTCGGGTTGCTGAAATACATCATTGACGCAACGGTGCCCGAAGGGCGCGACGTTGTGTTTGTGCCGGTTGCCCTGAACTATGACCGGGTGCTCGAGGATACGATTCTGACCAAGGCCGCCCTGGGCAACGAACGCCGGTTTCGCGCCCGGATCGGGGTGATCACGTGGTGGATACTCAAGCAGATCGGGCGGCGGATGATCGGGCGCTATCAGCGATTCGGCGTGGCCTCGGTTCGGTACGGGCGACCGGTCTCTCTTCAAGCGTTCCGCGCGGAACATGAAACCAACCTGATGACGGACCTGGCCCGTGATCTTATGGCAGGTATCGGGGCGGCGATTCCTCTGGTTCCGGGGCCTGCGGTGTGCTGGCTTACGCGCGAGATGGGCGAGATCTCCGAAGTTGACGCAGTGCAACTGATCGACCGGCTAATGCGTCGTAACGGTTTCTCCACGCCGTTGGAGCGCGCGGAAATCGAGGCTGCGATCCAACAATTAGTCGATCGCCGCATTCTTAAACGTGAGTACGGGAAAATATCCGTTTCAGGTCAAAGGGTTGACCTGCTAGACTACTACGCGGCTTCAGCGCCATTGGACGCGAAAACAGCTATTGCTGCATCCGCAAAAGAAGTTTCTGCACCTGCTGGGTCATAAAATTACAAAATACACTCAAAATATGTTGCAATATTTCTCTCTGACCAATATCTCATCGTTTAGAGCGCGCGATTCTGCATCGCGGCAATGATTTGGAATAAAGGAGGCCAACATGGCTCTGGACACCGACAGCGGTATCGCGTCTTACGACGCGCCGGAAAAAGACCTCTATGAGATGGGTGAAATCCCTCCGATGGGGTTTGTGCCCAAAAAAATGTACGCATGGGCGATCCGCAAAGAACGCCACGGCGAGCCGGACACCGCGATGGTGCAGGAAGTGGTGGACGTTCCCGAACTGGACAGCCACGAGGTGCTGGTGCTGGTGATGGCCGCAGGTGTGAACTACAACGGCGTCTGGGCTTCGCTGGGCAAGCCGATCTCGCCGTTTGACGGACACAAGGCTCCATATCACATTGCTGGTTCGGATGCGTCGGGCATCGTCTGGGCGGTGGGTTCGAAAGTGACCCGCTGGAAAGTCGGCGACGAGGTCGTCATCCATTGCAATCAGGACGATGGAGACGACGAACACTGCAACGGCGGTGACCCGATGTATTCGGACAGCCAGCGGATCTGGGGTTATGAGACGCCGGACGGATCGTTTGCGCAGTTCACCAACGTTCAGGCTCAGCAGCTGATGCCGCGTCCCAAGCACCTGACCTGGGAAGAAAGCGCCTGCTACACGCTGACGCTGGCAACTGCCTACCGGATGCTGTTCGGTCACGAGCCGCACGATCTGAAGCCGGGCCAGAACGTTCTGGTTTGGGGCGCTTCGGGTGGTCTGGGCTCCTACGCGATTCAGCTGATCAACACTGCAGGCGCCAATGCGATCGGTGTGATCTCAGATGAAAGCAAGCGCGATTTCGTCATGGGGCTGGGTGCCAAAGGCGTTCTGAACCGCAAGGACTTCAACTGTTGGGGCCAACTGCCGACGGTGAACACACCGGAATATGCTGAGTGGTTCAAAGAGGCTCGTAAGTTCGGCAAAGCCATCTGGGATATCACCGGCAAAGGTGTGAACGTGGACATGGTGTTCGAACACCCGGGTGAAAGCACTTTTCCGGTCTCGACCTTCGTGGTGAAAAAGGGCGGCATGGTTGTGATCTGCGCTGGTACCACCGGCTATAACCTGACCTTCGACGTCCGTTACATGTGGATGCACCAGAAGCGCCTGCAAGGATCGCACTTTGCTCATCTGAAACAGGCCGCGGCAGCCAACCAGCTGATGGTCGAGCGCCGTCTGGACCCCTGCATGTCGGAAGTGTTCACCTGGAATGATCTGCCCGAGGCGCACATGAAGATGCTGCGCAACGAGCATAAGCCGGGCAACATGTCGGTCCTGGTTCAGGCGCCGCAGACCGGAATGCGCACTCTGGAAGAGGTTCTGGACGCTCGCGGTTGAATCGCACGCAAATAAATCTCTGGCGCCCGCGAATCGACTTATCGGTTCGCGGGCGCCGCTTTTTTTGAATAGATTTATTCTTTTCAGCGAGTTACCGATTCTAGCTTCGCTTTTTTTGGGGAGTAGAAACCAGTGAATAGGCTAAAAAACAACGCACATGTTATGGTTGTGTTAACCCTTCGTTAACCGTTTCGGAGCGACCCTGATGGCGCACAATGAGTGGATACTGGACGTGTTGTCGGACCTCAACGCCTTCGCTGTTGAGAATGGTTTGATCGCGCTGGCCGAGCAACTGGACGACACTAAGCTGGTTGCCGCAGCCGAGATCGCGTCCATGAAGGCTGAGGTACGGACGCCCGCAGATGGGAACAAAACTCGATATGAGCCAGGTCCTGGAGGACTTGGAAAACACCAGCACGCTTGATGAGTTAAGCAATGTCGCCATCCGATTGCGCGACAGGCTGAAGGTCGAACATCTCATTTACCATTGGGTCGATGGCGCCGGGGAACAGTACGGCTATACGACCTATCCCGATGCCTGGGCTGAGCGATATCTGGAAAAGAACTATCACCGCATAGACCCTGTCATTCTGGGCTGCTTTCAGCGGTTTCATCCGGTCGATTGGAAAACCCTGGACTGGTCCGGCAAGGTGGCCAAGGCCTTCTTGATGGACGCGCAAAGCCACGGCGTCGGCAATCAGGGATATTCGATCCCGATCCGCGGGCCGAAAGGGCAATTTGCCCTGTTCACGGTGAACCATTCCTGCAGTGATGAAACCTGGAAAGGATTCATCGACCGTCATGGCCGCGAGTTGATTTTGATCGCGCATTACTTCAACCGCAAAGCACTGGAATTCGAAAGTGACCGTCAGCCCGACTCGTCCCGTGGCCTGTCACCGCGAGAGGTGGACGCGATGACCCTGCTGGCGCTGGGCTACAGCCGTGCTCAGGTAGCCCATTCGCTGTCAATTTCTGAGCATACGCTGCGTGTTTACATCGAAAGCGCCCGCGCCAAGCTTGGGGCGCAGAACACCACCCACGCCATCGCCACGGCGCTGAGCCGGGGATTAATAGTGGTTTAACAGGTGCACGCCCCACAAACGGGAAATTAACCGTGACTTTGTACCCCCTTCGTTCCTGCACAGGACGACAAGGGGAAAAAAGTCATGTTGCGTTATCTGTTTGCTGACGAGCTTCACAAGTTTCCGGACCTGGCCGACGGAATGTTCCGAGACCGCGCGGATCAGTTCAAGACCCGGCTGGGCTGGGACGTCCAGGTCAACGATAAAGGAGAGGAGCGGGATCAGTATGACGACTTGAACCCTTTGTACGTCATCTGGGAAGAAGAGGATGGCCGCCACGGTGGGTCCATGCGTGTTCTGCCTACGACCGGACCTGTAATGGTGAATGAGGTCTTTGGCCACCTGACCGGGGGCAAACCGATCCACAGCCCTCTGATCTGGGAGGTGACCCGGTTTTGCCTGTCCCGAACAGCCAGCCCGCATACGGCGGGTGCGATCATGCTCAGCGGTGGTGAAATGATGGAAGGGTTCGGTCTGACCCATATTGCGGGCGTTTTCGATGCACGGATGATCCGGATTTACCGGCTGATCGGATCTTCGCCCATTGTTCTCGGCACCGAAGGGAAGGGGCGTGACCAGATTTCAGTCGGGCTTTGGCCGTATTCCGCCGCGGATTGCAACCGTGTCGCAGAACGTGCAGGTATCCCTCGCGAGCTGTCCCGCCTGTGGTTCAAGACCGCTTTTGGCACCGGCCGACAGCACCGGTTCGCCCTGTCGGCCTGACCGCGCGAAATCCTTAATCCCTCTCTGGTGATAGCTGGCGCGTCCCTGTAGGGTCGCGCCATGTCTATGCCCCCCGTTACCTTTTCCGAAGACCAGGCCGCCGCCTATGACAGCATCGCCGAGATGCTGCGATCGGCCGGTGTTGACCTGGATGATGACGCTCTGCTGAAGCTGCCGGGAGCGGGGAAATCCGGTGTCATGGCGGTGATCGGCAAGGCGGGGTCGGGTAAAACCCTGTTGCTGGCCGAACTGTACAAGGCGCTGGCCGAAACCGGAGTGCAGATCGTCTCGGGCGATTTCGAGAGCCGCAAGGCGAAGGAAAAGCGCAGCCTGGCGATTCTGGCGCCCACTAACAAGGCGGCCAGCGTGTTACGCTTGCGTGGTGTTCCCGCGACGACGATTCACCGCATACTCTACACGCCGGTTTATGACCCGGAATATGAGCGCATCGCTGAATGGCTGGCGGGCAATGACGAACGCCCTGAGATTGAGGGGCTGACCGATGAGGCGCTGGACCGCGCCGCCACCTTTTATCAGAACAACAAGTCCATCCCCGGTGCGTTGGCTGCCGCGGGTTTGCGCGGGTCGGATTTCATCACCGGCTGGAAACGTCGGGATGAACCGTTGGATATCGGGTTTGTGGACGAAGCCTCGATGCTGGATGACCGGCAGTTCGAGGACCTGCAGGAGATCTTTCCAACCCTGCTGCTGTTTGGCGACCCGGCACAGCTGGCGCCGGTCAATCAATCCGGCAGCATGGTGTTTGAGGCCCTACCGGAACCACGCAAACAAATCCTGCACCGGGTTCACCGGCAAGAGGCGGACAACCCGATTCTAGACCTTGCCCACGCGCTGGCCGATCCGCAGATGGGGTTTGAGGATTTCGAAAGACTGGTCGAACAGACCGCTCGTCAGGATGACCGAGTGATCTGGGGGCAGCGGGTCGAGGTCGACCTGATGGCCCGCAGCCCAGTGCTGGTCTGGCGTAACGCCACTCGTATTCGTCTGATCCAGGCGTTCCGGCACGTCCACGGCGCGCCGGATACCGAGTTGCTGGAGGGCGAGCCGCTGATCTGCGACGGCATCGAGCTGCCGCTGAAGCACCGCAAGAAACGTCTGGACCTTGAGGCGCGCGGGCTGATCAAGGGCGCTCAGGTGATCTATCTGGGGCCGGGGCGCAAGCCGGGATTCTCGCGCCTGCACGTGATGGGGGCTGAAGACCCGCAGGTCAGCGCCGCCTCCATCGTCAAGATTGAGAAACCGGATGAGGAAGAGCCCTTCATCCCCTTCGCCGCGCGCATGGGCGCGACCTTTCTGCATGGCGCGGCGGTGACCATTCATAAGGCGCAGGGCTCACAGTGGGACACGGTTCAGGTCTTTGCGCCTGATATTTACGCCGCTGCGCGCATGGGCCGGACCGAGGCCGGGCAACCGCTGTGGAAGCGCTTGGCCTATGTGGCGATCACCCGCGCACAGGAGCGTCTGATATGGGTGGTGCGGAACCGTCTGGCCAAACCCACCCATCCGCTGCGCGTGGACGACCTGCGCGCCGTTCCGGCGGCATCGCTGACACTGGAGGCCGAAGAGACATGAGCACCATCATCGTAACCGGCGCAAGCTCGGGCATCGGGCGCGCCACGGCGGAATTGTTTCTGGCCGAGAGGTGGACGGTTGGTCTTCTGGCGCGCAGTGCGGACAAGCTGCACCAGATGGCCACGGGCCGCGATAACGCCATCCCTTTGATTGCGGATGTGACCAACGCGGATGCGGTTCAGGCCGCGTTTAAAACCTTTCAGGACAAGACTGGTCGTCTCGACGTGCTGTTCAACAATGCCGGTATTTTTGCGTCCGGTGGCACCATTGACGAAATCGCGCTGGAGGACTGGTATCAAAGCGTCAACGTCAACCTGAACGGCATGTTCCTGAGCGCGCGCGAGGCGTTTCGGATCATGCGCCACCAGTCGCCGCAAGGCGGGCGCATCATCAATAACGGCTCGATTGCTGCTTATGTGCCGCGTCCAAACTCGGTGCATTATTCGGCCACGAAACACGCCATCACCGGCCTGACCCGCAGCCTGTCTCTGGATGGGCGACCGTTCGGGATTGCCTGTGGTCAGATCGATATCGGCAATGCCCGCACACAGATGGTGCAGGGGTTGGTGGATGCAGCCGTCGAGGCCGGACAGCAGCCCGACCCGACCATGGCCGTCGGGGACGCCGCGCGCTCGGTGCTGCATATGGCCAGCCTGCCGCCCGAGGCCAATGTGCAGTTCATGACCGTAATGGCCACGACGATGCCCTATATCGGTCGCGGGTAGGCTTTAATTCTCGCGCAACAGTCGGAACGCGGTGGACGCGCCCCAACCGGCCGCAATCGCGATGACCAGCGACATCAGCCCGTACCAGACCGGTTGCTGGCGGGACAGGTTGTAGAGGAACCTCTCCAACCCCACCTTGCGCACATCGATTGTGGTCTCAAACTGCGAGACGACTTCTTTGCCGCGGGTCAGGAAGATACGCGCCTTGTAGTCGCCCTCGGTCAGGTCGGCGGGCATTGCGATCGAGGTACGGAACAGGGTCTGTTCGTCCACCGCCACGGTTTTTTCACGGATCGAATACAGCCCCTCATCCTCGCGGATGCGCACCACGGCGTCAGCGAATGACTGCGCGCCGCGGATATGCATCGCCGCCCCGACCGAGCGGATAGCCCGCTCGATTGAGATGCGGTAGCGCAGATCCTCGGTATCCGAGAGGATATCTTCCAGCAACCCGCTGGTGGCAACCGCGTAAAAGCTGGGCGCGAGGTCGACCAGAACGCTGTCGGTATTGACCCAAATCCCCAGTTTGCGGTCCTTGCGTCGGACCATCACCGGACTGGACGGCCCGGCCACGGCCACGATCACTTCAAGCGGCGGACCGGGTGGAATGGGGGTTTCCCGTTTGACGGCGCCAAAGATCAGGATTTCCGAGCCGTCAAAGGTCGCGGTGATGGCGACGCGATCCTGGCTGAGACCCAGAACAACCTGCTCATCAACTGCAAGGGCAGGGGTGCAGCACAGGATCAGCAGGGCAATCAGGCGTTTCAGCATGATCAGTGGCCCCCTTCGCTGCCAAGCGAGTAAAGCTCGGATGGTTCAATCAGCAGGTCCAGCGCCAGCTTGCCACAGACCACCAGAACCAAAGCCGCCAGAAGAACCCGCAGCTGCTCGGCCGGCATTCGCGCGCCGATCACCGTGCCGATCTGCGCCCCGACGACACCTCCGACCAACAGCAAAACCGCCAGAACGATATCGACCGTATAGTTCGTGGTGGCGTGCAGCATGGTGGTGAAGGCCGTCACGAAGATGATCTGAAACAGCGAAGTACCGACCACGACCTTGGTGGGCATCCCCAGCAGATAGATCATCGCAGGTACCATGATAAAGCCGCCGCCGACCCCCATGATCGCCGACAGAACGCCGACGCACAGCCCGACCATCACCGGGGGGATGACCGAGATATAGAGGCCCGATGTGCGAAAGCGCATCTTGAACGGCATCGCATGGACCCAACCACGCTGTCGTCGTTTCACAGGGGCTCCGCCGCCCTTTTTCGCCTTGCGCAGCGCACGCAGGCTTTCGATGAACATCAGGCTGCCAACCACGCCGAGGAAGACGACGTAACAAAGGGTGACCAGCAGATCGACCTGGCCCAGGCTCTTGAGGTAGTTGAACACCACCACCCCGAGGGCGGCGCCTATTAATCCTCCGGTTAACAGGACTGTGCCCATTTTCAGGTCCACTGTCTTGCGTCGGAAATGTGCTAATACACCGGAAAAGGAAGAAGCGACGATCTGGTTGGCTTCCGTCGCGACGGCGACGGCAGGGGGGATACCGATGAAGAACAATAGCGGCGTCATCAGGAACCCGCCGCCCACGCCGAACATGCCAGACAGGACACCGACCATCCCACCCAGCCCCAAAAGCAGGAAGGCATTGACGGAGACTTCGGCGATTGGAAGGTAAATCTGCATTTGGAATTACCGGATGAGGTCGGCCGTGCCGCATTGGGTGACTCGGACAGTCTCAAACCATTTGGGTGAGGCGTTTATGCGGCGCGTCGGGGACAAACCCCACTGCCACATGGCGAATATCGAACGTCTGGGCAGGCACCCGGTACTCCGATTTGGCTGAAGAATGCGAACAAGCCCGAAAAGCGGGCGTTCTTGTGTTTCCGGCACCCTGATATGGGAAAGTCCGATCTCGGCTATCACAGGAAACACACTCATACCCTTTTAAAGCGGTTGCCGCATGCAAAATCAACTCTGCATGCGGCACTGCGGCGAACTGGACCGACAGGAGTTCGGAACTGGACCTGTCAGCGCTCTTTCACATAAGGCTCGCCCCCGGCGCGCGGCGGAACGGCTTTGCCGACGAACCCGGCCAGAATGACCACGGTCAGGATATAGGGCAGAGCGTCCATGACCTGCACTGGAATGACCACCCCGCCCAGATCGATGTTCTGGAACCGCAGCGCGATCGCCTGCAGCAGACCGAACAGAAGACAGGCCCCCATCGCATGCCATGGTCGCCATTTCGCGAAGATCAGCGCGGCCAGAGCGATGAACCCACGTCCAGCGGTCATTTCTTTGACAAACCCGGCCTGCAGGGCTGTGGCAAGATAGGCCCCAGCGATCCCGCACAGCACGCCGCAGATGGCGACGGCAGCAAAACGCAGGCCGACGACTGAGACACCGGCGGTATCTACGGCCGCCGGGTTTTCACCAACCGCACGTAGCCGCAGCCCGAACCGGGTCCGGTACAGAATCCACCACGTCAGCGGCACCATAAGAAACGCCACATAGACCAAGATGGAATGGCCGGATAACAACTCGGAGTACACCATGTGAACTGAATTGGCGTCAGACATCAGTTCAGAAACCGGTTGCCCAGTCAGTTCAGCATCTTCGGGACCGATTGCATAAGGGAACTCTGCGGATTCGAATCGAGCTCCGCCGAAGAGAGAAGGCGTACGCCCGCCCTGCTTGAACCAACTTTGTGCGATCAACACGGTAAGGCCAGATGCAAGGAAGTTGATCGCAACACCCGAAATCAACTGATTGCCCCTGAAGGTGATCGAGGCCAGCCCATGCAATCCGGACAGAACCAGTGAGGATGCGATACCTGCCAGCAGGCCCAGCCAAACCGACCCAGTCACAGCGGCAATTGCTGCCGAGAAGAAAGCCGACATCAGCATCTTGCCTTCAAGACCGATGTCGAAAATGCCCGCACGTTCGGAATACAACCCGGCCAGACAGGCAAGCAGTAGCGGCGTGGCCAGGCGGATCGTTGAATCGAGAACCTGGATGAGTGTAACGAAGAACTCCATCACTTTGCCTCCTTCCGAAGGCTCAGGAACAGCTTTTCAAGCGGCATCCTGACCATGTTGTCCAACGCTCCGGTGAACAGGATCACCAGCGCCTGAATGACCACGATCAGCTCACGCGGGATCGACGTCCACAAGGCCAGCTCGGCGCCACCTTGGTACAAGAACCCGAACAGAAGCGCGGCCAGGAACACGCCGAAGGGATGTGACCGCCCCATCAGCGCCACGGCGATGCCGATAAAACCTGCGCCTTCGGTGGAGTTCAGAACCAATCGTTCCGCCTCGCCCATGACGTTGTTGATTGCCATCAAACCGGCCAGCGCGCCCGAGATCAGCATCGCCACAATGGTGATGCGAACGGGTGAAATGCCTGCATAGACGGCTCCGGTTTCGGAATGGCCGTAAGCACGGATTTCATAGCCCAGTCGCGTGCGCCAGATCAGCGCCCAGACAACGATACAGGCCAGAACAGCTACGAAGAAAGAGATATTCGCAGGGGCACCGCGGAAGACAATGTTTTCAGCGGTCGAGAACATCGACTGGAAAGTCGGCAGATGCACGGCTTCGGGAAAGCGTGCCGTCGCGGGGTCTTGCGAGCCCTGCGGGCGCATCACGTTGACCAGCATGTAGTTCAGGAAGGCGGCGGCGATGAAGTTGAACATGATCGTGGTGATCACGATATGACTGCCGCGCTTGGCTTGCAGATAGGCTGGGATCGCGGCCCAAGCTGCACCAAACAGGGCCGCAGCAAGCCCGGCGCCCAGCAAGGCAATGCTCCAATGCGGCCACGGGATGTACAAGCAGGCCATGGCAACACCAAGCCCGCCCAGCATCGCCTGACCTTCGCCACCGATATTGAACAACCGGGCGTGGAAAGCCACGGCCACCGCCAGCCCCGTGAACATGAAGTTGGTCGCGTAATAGAGCGTATAGCCCCAGCCATATGTTGACCCCAACGCGCCGGTGACCATCAGGTTCACCGCCTCGACCGGGTTTTCGCCGATGGCGAGGATAACCAGCGCTGAAAGGATCGTGGCCAGTATCAGGCTGATCAGGGGGATCAGGACGACATCGGCCCATTTGGGCATTTTTTCCATGTTACGCCGCCTCTCCCGCAACACCGGCCATCAACAGGCCCAGTTCTTTTTCATCCGTCTCATGAGGCAGACGCTCGCCCATGATATGTCCGTCAAACATCACCGCGATCCGGTCGGACAGCGAGAAGATCTCCTCAAGCTCGACCGAGACCAGCAGGATCGCTTTGCCCTGATCGCGCAGGGCGACGATCTGTTTGTGAATGAACTCGATCGCGCCGATATCCACGCCGCGGGTGGGCTGGCCGACCAGCAACAGGTCGGGGTTCCGCTCAATCTCGCGCGCGACGACAATTTTCTGCTGGTTCCCACCCGAGAAACTTTTGGCGGTCAGCCAGCCATTAGGCGGGCGCACGTCGAATTTCTCGATCTTGGCTTCGGTATCGGCACGCAGGGCGGCATTGTCCATGAAGACGCCACGTTTGTAAGCCGGGTCGCGGTGATAGCCGAAAGCCACGTTCTCCCACGCGTGGAAGTCCATGATCAGGCCTTCGCGCTGGCGGTCCTCGGGGACGTGTGCGATGTGTTGCGCGCGTCGGGCCTGCCCATCAGATCCATGTCCGGTAAGGGCCAGCGGCGCACCGTTCAGCTTGATCGAACCCTGGCCGGGGCGCATTCCGCCCAGAACTTCGAGCAGTTCGGATTGACCGTTCCCCGCGACACCGGCAATGCCGACAATTTCCCCGGCCCGCACGGTCAGATCGATGCCCTTGACCCGCTCGACACTTGCTGAATCGAAGACGCGCAGATTTTCGACTTCCAGAATGGGTTTGCCCGGTTTTGCAGGTACCTTGTCGACCTGAAGCAAGACCTTGCGGCCCACCATCAACTCGGCCAGTTCTTCGGGGCTGGTCTCAGCGGTTTTTACCGTTGCGGTCATCTGGCCGCGCCGCATGACCGAAACAGTGTCGGTGTTTTCCATGATCTCACGCAGTTTATGCGTGATCACGATGATCGTTTTACCTTCGGCCCGCAGCCGGTCGAGGATGCGGAACAGCTGATCCGCCTCGGCCGGGGTCAGCACGCCGGTGGGTTCGTCGAGGATCAGAATCTCGGCCTTGCGGTACAACGCCTTCAGGATCTCGACCCGCTGCTGCATCCCCACGCCGATCTCGTCGATGCGTTTGTCGGGGTCGACGAACAGCTCGTATTCTTCTTCCAGTTCTTTCAGCTCTTTGCGGGCCTTGGCCAGAGACGGGGCCAACAACCCACCGTCTTCGGCGCCCAGAACGATGTTCTCCAGAACGGTAAAATTCTCGACCAGTTTGAAGTGCTGGAATACCATCCCGATGCCCGCGGCAATCGCCGCCTGACTGTCAGGGATGTCGGTCTTGGTGCCGTTGATCCAGATCTCACCTTTGTCGGCTTTGTAGAAGCCGTAGAGAATGCTCATCAGCGTGGATTTGCCGGCACCGTTTTCACCGATGATCCCGTGGATCGTGCCGGGGGCGACGCTGATGGAAATGTCTTTGTTGGCCTGAACCGGCCCAAAGGCTTTGGAAATCCCTTTGAGCTCAATGGCGGGGACGGTCATGTCTTGTCCTCAGATTGCCGAAGGGCCGCGCGGGCCGCGCAGCAGAGTGGATGCGAGGCGGAGGTCACCCCCGCCCCGCCCGATATCAAAACTGCAGTGCCGGGCAGCTATCGTTCTCGTAATAGCTGACAACACTCACGTTACCGTCGATGATGTCCTGACGGGCTTTTTCAACGGCTGCTTTCATCTCGTCCGAAACCAGCGCGGCGTTGTTGTCGTCTATCGCTACGCCAACACCTTCTTCGGCCAGACCCATGGCAAACACGCCGGTTTCCAGATCATCACCTGCATTCATCGCGTCGTAAACGGCGACGTCAACGCGTTTCAGCATCGAGGTCAGAACCTTGCCCGGGTGCAGGTGGTTCTGGTTGCTGTCCACGCCGATCGACAGGATGCCTTCGTCGGCTGCGGTTTGCAGAACACCAACGCCCGTGCCGCCAGCGGCAGCATAGACTACGTCAGCACCTTGGCTGATCTGCGCTTTGGTCAACTCGGACCCTTTCACCGGGTCATTCCATGCGGCCGGAGTGGTGCCGGTCATGTTTGCAACCACGTTGATATCCGGGTTCACAGCCTTGGCACCTTGCGCATAGCCGCAGCCGAAATGGCGGATCAGCGGGACATCCATACCGCCGATGAAACCGATTGTGCCGGATTCCGAGGCCATGGCGGCCATCATGCCGACAAGATAAGAGCCTTCATGCTCGGCAAAGCCAACCTGACGCAGGTTCGGTGCGTCCAACCAGTTCACGTCTACCACGACAAATTTCGTGTCGGGATAGTCGCCGACAACCGTGCTGAGCGGATCGGCCATTGCGAAACCCATGGTGATGATCGGGCTCAGACCGGCTTCGGCAAAGCGGCGCAGGGCCTGCTCGCGCTGGGCTTCGGACTGCAGTTCGATCTCACGGTAGGTGCCGCCGGTTTCTTCGGCCCAACGTGACGCACCGTTATGCGCGGCCTCGTTGAACGACTTGTCGAATTTACCGCCAAGGTCAAAGATCAGGGCCGGTTCGGCCAAAGCCGCGCCAGCAGTCAACGCGACGGCGGCGGCAGCGCCCATCAAGGATTTCATCAGGGTCATTTCATACTCCCGTTTGTTATTGTCGGTTGGGGCCAAGATAGTCCCGTTTACCCACTGTGAGCGAGCATAACTGTTGTGATGGCGGGAATTAAGGGCGTTTGCAACCGGTCCGGTCAACTGATTTTTGACCGGATGGTCGAAAAAAAGCAGCCTTGGGCTTCAAACAAGGTTGCATTCCATGACGATCGCGTCGATTTTTCCTGTTTTTTCGCGCAGATAATAGCCCTTGCGCAGTCCACAGGGCGTGTATCCGCACCGCTTGTACAAGGCGATAGCAGGGTCGTTGTCTGCCGCAACGTCCAGAAAGGCGCGGGTTGCGCCCAGATTTCGGGCCGTCGCGTGCCATGCCTGCATGGACTTCAATGCCAGACCCTGCCGTTGACGGCTGGGATGGGTGGCAATCGTCAGCAATTCTGCTTCATCCGCGATGACCTGGAACAAAGCAAAAGATACAGCATTACCAACAGTATGGGTAAACCGGTTATCCAAAAGATCGGCGAATTCCCGATCCGTCCAGGGGCGCGATTGGGTAAAGGCCGCGGCGTGGGTATGGGCCAGGTCCTGCGGGGTCATCCGTCCAGCAAAACCGGAGGCGTGTCTTTCGACGGGGCCGCATCCGCAGGCCGTACGTAAAGCGGGGCTGGGGGCGTCGTAACGCGCTGCCAGTTTCGTGCCGCCAGCTGGGCGATAGCCCGCACCTGCGCGTCCGCGTCGTCGTTCAGGATCAGGGCCCCGAGTGATTCTGCCTGATCCTGCGCCATCAGGGCCGGGTCTTGCCCGGGCAGCGCGACATAGACCTGTTCGCGCGGGGCGCGGATTGCGGGCAGCCCGTCTCCGACCTCAGTTAGTGCATCGAAGCCCGAAACGCCCACGGCCGGGATGCCAAGCCCCAGCGCCAACCCCCGTGCGGCAGAGACCGAGATACGGATGCCGGTGAAATTCCCCGGCCCAATCCCAACACCGATGGCCGTCAGGTCGCGCCACGAGCAGCCCGCTTCGGCCAGAACTTCCTCCAGCAGGGGCATCAACCGCTCGGCCTGACCGCGTGACATGGATTCGGTGCGTGACACGAGGATGCTGTCACCCCGCAACAAAGCGGCCGCGCAATGCGCGGCCGATGTGTCAAACGCCAGAATCAGCGGATCAGACGGCAACGGGGCGCACCTCGGTCACCTCTGGGATATAGTGGCGCAGCAGGTTCTCGATCCCCATTTTCAATGTCAGGGTCGAGGAAGGGCAGCCTGCGCAAGCACCCTGCATGTGCAGGTAGACCACGCCCCGGTCGAACCCGTGGAAGGTGATGTCCCCACCATCCTGAGCCACCGCCGGGCGCACGCGACTGTCCAGCAGGTCTTTGATCTGATTGACGATCTCTGCGTCCTCACCGGTGTGTTCGGCGTGGCCCGAAGCGGCCTGTGCGTCCGAGCCCAGAACCGGCTGACCGGATTGGAAATGCTCCATCACGGCGCCCAGAATGGCGGGTTTGATGTGATCCCACTGAACGTCGTCAGATTTAGTCACGGTTACGAAGTCATTGCCCAAGAATACGCCGGTCACACCACTGACTGCGAAAATGCGCTTGGCCAGGGGCGATCTCTCCCCGGCCTCCGCCGTGGGAAAGTCTGCGGTTCCGGCCTCCAGAACGATCTGGCCCGGCAGAAATTTCAGCGTTGCAGGGTTCGGCGTGGATTCGGTCTGGATGAACATGTCACGGCTCCGTTTCAGTTGTGACTGATATGCGGGCCCGCGCCGGGGAAGTCAAGATTTGGAACCATTCTAAATTTCAGTGGCTAGTTGCATGGCCTCATCCAGCCGGTCATCGCCCCAGAACAGCTCATCTCCCACCAGAAAGCTGGGGGCTCCGAAAATCCCGTTGGTCTGAGCCGTTTTCGTTTGTTTAATCAAGGCAGCCTTGATGTCCGGGTCGTGACAGCGGGTCAGCGTTTCCGCAGGCAGGCTGGCCTGTGACAGGCAATCAACCAGCACATCGTCGTCCGAGATGTTCAGGCCATCGACAAATTCCGCAGCATAAACGGCACGAACAAACGCGGCCCTTTGGGGTTGGGCGTCGATCGACAACACAAGCCGCGCGGCCTTAAGGCCATTCTGCGGAAAGGGATCAGGCCGTGTGAACCGTAGGCCGCGCCGAGCCGACAACCGTTCCATATCACGCCACATATAGCGCCCTTTGGCCGGGTAAATGTTGAACGGGGAATTGTCCCAGCCTTGCGCTGCAAAAATAGGGCCGAGCAGGAACGGGTGCCATTCGACCGAGATCCCGTGCTGGGCCGCCAAATCCTCGATCCGAACCGCGCTCAGATAGGAATAGGTCGAGGCGAATTCGAACCAGAACTGGATGTTGCGGGGCATGAGCGGGCCTTAGGTGATTTCTTCCAGCTTTTCCTTGCTCAGATCGCCGGGAACAATAGTGATAGGGATCGGCAGACTGCCTGAGTTTTTGGTCAGCTGCGTCACCAGCGGGCCGGGGCCCTTCTTTTCGACACCCGCGCCCAGAACAAGCACCCCGATCTCGGGGTCTGACTGGACGTGTTCGATGATCTGCGCAACCGGGTCACCTTCGCGGATCGCCAGTTCCGGATCCACGCCCTGCTTGTCGCGCATCCACTTGGCGAACACCTCGTAATGGGCGTGAATACGCTCGCGCGCTTCTTCGCGCATGACTTCGGCCACGCCGATCCAGTGGTTGAATTCATCCGGCGGGATGACCGACAGGATCGTCACACCGCCGCCGGTATGGGCCGCACGCATGGCGGCAAAGCGCATTGCGTTCAGGCATTCGCGGCTGTCATCCAGAACGACCAGAAATTTGCGCATGGAGTGTCCTCATTCATTTCGGCCGATCATGCCCGACCAGATGCGTGCTGGCAACCAGAGCCTAGCGCGTGCTTGCTGCCCAGTCCCAATACATCTCTCGCGCGCGGCGGGCTATGGGGCCGACCTGATACTGCGTGTCTTCAATCGCAGTGACCGGAGTGATCTTGCTCATGTTTCCTGTCATGAAAACCTCATCTGCCTTGTGGAAATCATCAAAGCTGAGAATGGCTTCGTGCACGATTACGCCGTCGGCGCGCAGGTTTGCGATATGGCGGGCGCGGGTGATCCCGGCCAGAAAGGTACCGTTGGGGGTGGGGGTGAACACCTCACCATCCCTGACCATGAAGATATTGGCGGTTGCGGTCTCGGCCACATGGCCCAAAGCGTCGGCAACCAGCGCGTTGGAAAATCCTTTGGAGCGTACGTCTTGCAGCATCCGCGCGTTATTTGGGTAAAGGCACCCGGCCTTGGCGTTCACGACCGAGGATTCCAGCACCGGACGGCGGAACCGCGTGTACCCCAGCGTGGCCGCGGCAGTTTCGGGGGCCATTGGAATCTCTTCCAGACAGATTGCAAAGCCGGTGCTGTTTTCCAGCGGAACGATGGCGGTCGCGTCGCCGTCGATGCCCCAATACATCGGGCGGATGTAAACGGCGGATTCCGGGCCGAAAGCTTCCAGCCCCTCGCGGACGATCTCGACCATTTGTTCGGTCGTCACCGAGGGCGTCAGCATCAGCGCCTCGGCGGATCGGTTCACGCGGTCGCAATGCGCCTCAAGGTCCGGGGCCATGCCTTCGAAGTAACGCGCGCCGTCAAAGACCGACGATCCCAGCCATGAGCCATGATCTGCAGCCCGCATGATCGGGGCGTTCCCGTCATGCCACTGACCTTCGAAATAGGTGCGGATGTTCTTGCCGACTGCCATTACGCCCTCCCAAGCTTTGCGGCAAACCTAGGAAGGCGCTGAGGTAACGTCCAGAGCAATCAGCGCTGTTTTGCGCCGACCATGCCCACGATTTCGTAGGTCTGCTGCAGGATCGGGGCTGCAATCGCCCGCGCCTTTTCTGCACCTTTGGCCAGAATCTGGTCGATCTCAGCCTCTTCGCCCATCAGGCGGGCCATTTCGGTCGAGATCGGCGCCAGTTTCGAGACCGCCAGGTCGGCCAGCATCGGCTTGAACTCGCCGAACTGTTTGCCACCCACCTCGGCCAGAACCTGTTCGGCTGTCTGGTCGCTGAGCGCGGCAAAGATGTTCACCAGATTGCGTGCCTCGGGACGTTCCGACAGGCCGTCGAGTTCCGAGGGGAGGGCGTCCGGGTCGGTCTTGGCCTTGCGGATTTTCTTGGCGATGGCGTCAGCATCGTCGGTCATGTTGATGCGGGTCATGTCGGACGGATCCGAGGATGACATCTTGCGGGTGCCGTCGCGCAGGTTCATCACCCGCGGCGCCGGGCCACCGATCACCGGCTCGGTCACTGGGAAGAAATCGACACCATAGTCATGGTTGAACTTGATCGCGATGTCGCGGGTCAACTCCAGATGCTGTTTCTGGTCCTCACCGACCGGCACATGCGTTGCGCGATAGGTCAGAATGTCCGCCGCCATCAGAGCCGGATAGGCAAACAGTCCAAGCGACGCGTTCTGCGCGTTCTTGCCCGCCTTGTCCTTGAACTGCGTCATTCGCTGCATCCAGCCCATGCGGGCGACGCAGTTGAAAATCCAGGCCAGTTGCGTGTGCTCGGCCACCTGGCTTTGGTTGAACAGGATTGATTTTTCGGGGTCCAGGCCGGCAGCGATGAAGCCCGCACAGACCTCGCGCGTCTTTTCACGCAAACGGGCCGGGTCTTGCCAGACAGTGATCGCGTGCAGGTCGACCATGCAATAGATGGTCTCGAACTCAGGCCCCTGCATATCCACGAACCGCTTCAGCGCACCCAGATAGTTGCCTAGGTGCAGGTTTCCCGATGGCTGGATGCCGGAAAACACGCGCGGCGTGAACTTGGTTTCGGTCATCGAAGGGAACTCCCGTCTGGAAAAATAAGCCTCCGTCGCTTACCCATGAGGCCAAGGGACGTCAACCGCCGCGAAAGGCCAGCCCAATGAGCAGTGAGAATTTTACACCCGCCGTGAACCCCCTGCCGCCCGTGGTGGTGGCGTTGGTGCTGTTCATTATGGGAGTGGAACTGGCCTTTACCCTGGGTTCTCGCGGCTTGATCGGAGGGCCGTCGGCTGTGGGATGGCGTCTGGATGCGTTGCAGAGCTATTCGTTTTCGCCCGATATCTTCGACTGGATGGTTGAGAACGGGCGCTGGCCGTTCGAACATGTTGTTCGTTTCGTAACCTACCCGTTCGTTTCGGGCAGCTTCACTCAGGCTGTCTTTGTCTGTGTCTTTCTGCTGGCGATGGGCAAGATGGTGGCCGAGGTCTTTGGTGGGTTCCAAATGCTGGTGGTATTTGTGTTGTCTGGCATCGGCGGAGCGCTGGCCTATGCGCTGCTGCTGGACCCTAGCTATCCTTTGGTCGGAGGATTCCCGCCGGTTTACGGCTTGATCGGCGCGTTCACATGGTTGCTGTGGCGCAAGCTGTCACTGGTCGGGGAAAACCAACACCGGGCCTTTGGCCTGATCGCGGCATTGATGGGTATCCAACTGGTGTTTGGTCTGCTCTTCGGTGGCACCTCGGATTGGGTGGCTGATCTGGGCGGGTTTGCTACAGGCTTTGGACTTTCTTTCTTTCTGGCCCCGGGCGGTTGGGCGCGGATCGTTCGGCGCATTCGCCGCGACTGATCACGACCGGCGCAGAGCCTTTTTGAACTCGGATACTTCAAAGGCGCCGAACAGGTGGCCGAGGAAGAAATAGGAAGCGGCTGCAACTTTGATCAGGACAATCAACGCCAGATACCGCCATCCGGGCAGGTCGAAGGTCCAGCCGAACAGGTGGATGGCGGCGTAAAGCACAACGCCCATCCCCAATGACGCTGCCACGATGCGCCATGCCCGGTGTTTGAACCGGTCATCGAACCGCGCCTCTTCGCCCATGCGTCGTGCGCCGAGGATCAGTAGACCGACCATGGCCCAACCCGCAGCCGAGGCCGCAATCGCGGGTGCGATCCAGCCGACCAGCGGATAAAGACCGAAGGCGAGACCGGCATTCACGATCATTGCGAAGATGGCATAGTGGAACGGACTCCGCGTATCCTCGCGCGCGAAAAAAAGAGGTTGCAGCAGCTTTTGCAGCATGAAGGCGGGCAGGCCGATGCCATAGACGGCCACCGCCAGCGCTGTGGCCGTTGTGTCCTCGGCGCTGAACTGACCGCGCTCGAACAGGACCGAGACGATTGGGTTGGGCAGAACAACAAAGGCCACGGTCGAGGGGATGGTCAGTAGCAGGGTGAATTCGCCAGCACGGGAAAAGGCGTTGCGTGCGCCGTCCTTGTCTCCTGCCCGCAGGCGCCGCGACAGATCGGGCAGCAGGACGATACCGACGGCAATGCCCACGACGCCCAGAGGCAATTGATACAGCCGGTCCGCCGCAAACAGCCAGCTAACCGCCTTTTCAGTTTTCGAGGCCACAAGCTGCCCCACCACCAGATTGACCTGCGTGACGCCCATGGCGAGCGCTGCGGGGACGGCAATTCGAACCATACGGCGCATTTCGGGGCTGAGTTTAGGCAAGCCCGGGCGAATGCGAATGCCCGCTCGTTCGGTGGCGATCCAGACCAGCGCCAGTTGCGCGATGCCGGCCAGCGGGATGACGGAGATCAGCCATCGTATCACCTCGCCGCCCATCGCCGCTGAGGTGATAAGGGCTGCACAGGCAAAGATGTTCAGCAGAACTGGCGCGGCGGCGGCGGCGGCAAAGCGTCCGGTGGCATTCAGAACACCGGAAAACAGCGCTGCCAGCGACATGAACAGGATATAGGGGAAAACCACATACCCGTAGTCCACCGCCAGATCGAACCGTTCATCCCCGTGGAATCCCTCGGCAGTGATCCAGACCAAAGCGGGCATGAATACCATCGCTAGCCCGACCAGAGCCAGAACGGACACAGCCAGCAGGTTGAACGCGTCCTGCGCAAATCCTTCGGCGTTTTCATCCCCCTCCAGCCGTTTTGAAAACATCGGCACAAAGGCCGCGTTGAACGCGCCCTCGGCAAAGAAACGGCGGAACATGTTGGGCAGGCGGAAGGCGGCGACAAAGGCATCCATCACCGGACCCGGCCCGATAAAGGCGGTCAGCAGGATTTCCCGCAGGAACCCAAGAACCCGGCTGGCCAGCGTCCAGAAACCGACCGTAAACAGGCCTGAAAACAGCCGGATCTGCTTCATGAGGCCGCGCGCTCGGCGCCTTCGGTGATGGCTTTGCGCAGCTTGCCCTCAAGCGTGCGCTGCTTGCTTTCCGAATGGTATTTCAGCCCAAACATGTCCTTGACGTAAAACGTGTCCACTACCTGCTCGCCATAGGTCGCGATCACCGCATTGGCGATATAGACATTGGCGTCAGCCAGCGTGCGCGTCAGGTCGTACAGCAGGCCGGGACGGTCGCGGGTGTCGACCTCGATAATGGTGTAAATCTCGGACCCGTCATTGTCGAAGGTGACATGGGTCGGCACGTTGAATGCGCGCTCGCGTTTCTTGATCTTGTCGCGCGATTTCAGCGCGTCGCGGGCAACAACCTCGCCTTTCAGCGTCTTGTGGATCATCTGGGTCAGGCGCGGCAGGCGGCTGGCTTCGAACGGATGGCCCTCGGCATCCTGAATCCAGAACGCATCGGTTACGTAGCCGTCCTTGGTGGTATAGCTGCGGGCGTCCACAACATTCGCCCCGACCAGCGCCAGAGCCCCGGCGATCCGCGCAAAGATTCCAGGATGATCACCCATCGCGAAACAGGCGCGGGTAGCGTCGCGGTCTTCGTCGGGATGCAGACGAATTTCCATCTCACCGGGGTTGCCGCTGTGTTCCAGTGACCGCAGCATCTCGGCAAATTCTACATGAGTCGACAGGTTCAGACCCTGCCAATACGGCGGATAATGTCGCCCGGTCTCTGCCTTGAGGTCGGCTTTGGACCATTCGACCAGTTCAGCGCGCAGGGCCTTCTTGGCCTCGGTGCCGCGATTGGCGCGGTTGAGGTCTTCCATCCCGGTTTCCAGCGCGCGCTTGGTTTCGGCGTGCAGGGCGCGCAGCAGGGTGGCCTTCCAGTTGTTCCATGTATTTGGTCCGACGCCGCGAATATCGCAGACCGTCAATACCGTCAGCAGGTCTAACCGCTTGACCGTCTTCACCGCCTTGGCGAAATCGCGCACCGTGCGCGGGTCCGAGATGTCGCGTTTCTGCGCCATGTCCGACATCAGCAGGTGATAACGCACCAGCCATTCTACGGTTTCCGAATCCGCCTTGTTCAAACCCAGCCGGGGCGCAACCTTGCGGGCGATCTGCGCGCCAAGGATCGAGTGATCCTCAGGCCGTCCTTTGGCGATATCATGTAGTAGCAAAGCGACATACAGAACCTTGCGATTGACCCCGCCCTTCAGGATCGACGAAGCCAGAGGCAGGGATTCCACCAACTCTCCGCGTTCGATTTGGTTCAGGTTGACGATGCACTGGATCGTATGTTCATCGACTGTATAGCTGTGATACATATTGAACTGCATCATCGCCACGATGTGCTCGAACTCAGGCAGGAAGGCCGAGAGGACGCCCAGTTCGTTCATCCGCCGCAAGGCGCGTTCGGGGTTGCCGTGTTTTAGCATCAGATCAAGGAAGATACGCCGCGCTTCCTTGTTTTCGCGCATCTCTTCGTCGATCAGGTTCAGGTTGGCGCTGACCAAACGCATCGCATCCGGGTGGATCAACATGCCCGTCCGCAGGCCCTCTTCGAACAGGCGCAGCAGATTCAACTTGTCAGCCAGAAACGTCTCGGGATCGGCTACGTCCAGACGACCATGCACGACGGTATAGCCCGCCTTCACACGGGGACGGCGGCGAAAGATACGCTCCAGCAACGGCGCGCTCTTCACATGGGTCGCTTCCAGCTTGGTCAGGAAGATGCGCGTCAGCTCACCCACCCGCGTGGCTTCGCGGAAATAGCGCTGCATGAAGACTTCGACGCCGCGGCGTCCGGCGCGATCCTCGTACCCCATGCGGGCGGCAACCTCGACCTGCATGTCAAAGGTCAACTGCTCCGTTGCGCGACCGGTGACCAGATGCAAGTGAGAGCGCACCGCCCAGAGGAAATCTTCGGCCTTTACGAAAGTTTCAAACTCATCCGGTGTGAACAGGCCCAAGGGCACCAGTTCGGCCACATCCTGAACACCATAAATGTATTTCGCGATCCAATAGAGGGATTGAAGATCGCGCAGCCCTCCCTTGCCCTCTTTGACATTGGGCTCAACCACGTAACGCTGGCCCTGTTTCAGATGGCGCTCGTCGCGTTCCTGCAGCTTGGCTTCGATGAATTGTCGCTCGCTGCCCTTGAACAGGTCGGACTTCAGACGGGTTTCCAGTTCAACCCCAAGTTCCTTTTCCCCGGCCAGATAACGCTGTTCCAGCATGGCAGTACGGATGGTGAAATCCTCCGCGCCCAACCGCAGGCAATCTTTGATAGTGCGCGAGGAATGCCCGACCTTTAGTCGCAGATCCCAAAGGATATAGAGCATGGATTCAATCACGCTCTCGGCCCAGGCGGTGATCTTGTAGGGGGTCAGAAACAGCAGGTCGACATCGGACGATGGTGCCATCTCTCCGCGCCCGTAACCACCGACCGCCATCACGGCGATCTTTTCCCCCTGCGTCGGCGTGGCCAGCGGATGCAGGTCCTCGCTTGCAACCTTCATGGCGGTGCAGACGAGGCCGTCGGTCAGATAGGTATAGGAATGGGTCAGCCGCCGCGCATCAAAAGGGCGTTTGGCAAAGGCATCAGCAATGGCCTGGCGCCCGGCTTTCTGAGCGTCACGCAGAATACGCACGGTCTCATTCCTGCGGGCGGCATTGTCCGAGGTCTTCTCGAAGGCTTCCGACAGCTGCGCCATGACGGCGGCGCTGTCGAATATTTCATCGGCGGGGCAAATCAGCTCACCCTTGGTGGGCAGCGTCAGGCCCGGTCGATCAGAAACCGGCGCCTGTGAAGCTTTGTGGGGCAGGGTCAATCACTACTACCTGTTTATTCTGGATCGTGGCGACAGCCAGACCGCGTTCATTCGTACCGTTCGGGCGCAGGCGGAAGATGCCGCCAACGCCCTGGAAACCGGCGTTCTGTGTCAATGCCGACGCGGTCAGTGCGTTGGATTTACCCTGGCTGACCAGCGCAGCAATGGCCGCGATGCCGTCATAGGCCAGACCGCTGATCGGGTGAGGGGCTTCGCCATAAGTGTTGTTGTACCGCTGGCGAAACGCCTGCGCCTTGGACGGGTCAGGCAATGCGAACCAACCGCCTTGTACGCCGGGCAAGTCCAGTGTCTGCGGAGGGATATCCCAGCGTGTCAGGCCGATAAACTGTGTATTTGCCTGGGAAACACCCGCTTCGGGCAGCAATTGAGTGAAAAGCGGCAGAGCGCCAGCTGTGGTTGCTGTCAGAAATAGGGAATCAGCGCCCGACGCGTCCACTGTGGCTTTGACATTTGGCACCGCGCTGATGACACCCTGCTGTGACCGGTCGTAGCCGACCGAACCGGCATTGTTTACGCGGCTGCTGCCGAGAGCATTGGCAATGGCGCTTTGGCCCAGCTGGCCTGCAGCATCGTTGCTGTGGACGATGACCATATTGTTCTTTCCCTGCGACCCGGCGAAGCTGACCAGCCGATTGGCCGTGTTGTCAAAGGTTGGACCAAGGACGAACACGTTGCCGCCGGCAATGCTTGTGTTGTTTGAGAAGGACAGCACATTGACGTTATTGTTCAGCACCGCCAGGCCAGCGGAATTCGCCGCCTGCGCATAGACCGGCCCCAGAATGATCTTGGCTCCGTCGGCGACCGCGCGCTGCGCAACCTCTGCGGCTGTGTTCGAGCTGCCACGGGTATCATAGACACGCAGATCGATTTTGACGTTCTGCAGGTCGGCCATCGCCAGTCGGGCTGCGTTTTCAAGGCTGCGCGCCAGTGCTGCGTCGCCAGACTGACCCGATCCGGCGGGTACCAGCAGGGCGACAGGGACAGGTTCGGATGTGTTGATCGATGGTCCGCCGCCAATGGTGCTGACGTCACAGGCGGCCAGAAAGGCGGCAGTTGCCAGAACGGCGGCGGTGCGCGCCAGCTTGCGAACGGGCTTGCAAACGGTAAACATCTGAATGAAAACTCCCTGTCCCGGCGGCTTGGGGTGCCACCTATCTATTACGCCGCGATAATAAACGTCACGCTGTGAGGGTCCAGCTTTGAATTTCCAAAAAGTCAGATTGGGCGCCGGCCTGTATTTTGTTGCCACTCCAATCGGTACGGCACGCGATATCACGCTCAGAGCGCTGGATGTGCTGGCCTCGGCAGATATGATCGCGGCTGAGGATACCCGCAGCCTGCGCCGGTTGATGGAAATTCACGGTGTTCCCTTGGATGGACGGCGCATTCTGGCCTATCACGACCACAGCGGCGCGGGCGCTCGCGGAAAAATCTTAAACGCGCTGAGCGAAGGAAAATCAGTCGCATACGCGTCCGAGGCCGGAATGCCGCTGATCGCCGACCCAGGATATGATCTGGGGCGGCAGGCGGCCGAGGCCGGTCATGTGGTGACCTGTGCGCCGGGGCCGTCGGCAGCTTTGATGGCTCTGACTTTGGCAGGTTTGCCGACGGATGCGTTCTTTTTTGCTGGGTTTCTGCCCAACGCCTCTGGTGCCCGCCGATCGCGTATCGAGGCGCTGCGCGACGTGCCCGGAACGCTGGTGTTCTACGAGTCGCCAAAACGCGTCGCGGCCTGTCTTTCAGATCTGGCCGAGGTAATGGGGGAAAACCGCCCCGCCGCGATGTGCCGCGAACTGACCAAGAAGTTCGAAGAGGTTCGGCGCGGGTCTTTGGGTGAATTGGCGGCAGACCTGCAAGGGCAAACGATCAAAGGTGAGATCGTCCTGCTTGTGGATCGCGGACATTCGGAAACTGTTAACGATTCCGACGTAGAAGAGGCTCTGAAACGGGCTCTGGAGACCCATTCGGTTCGGGACGCGGCGGATCTGGTGTCTGAAATGTACAAGCTGCCGCGGCGTCCGATTTACCAGAAGGCCCTGAAACTGGGAAAGGGATGACATGACCGCGCGATCCGTTCGAAGTTCGGTTTCCTATCACGCCGGACAGGCGGCAGAGCAGCAGGTTGCATCCGACTATGAGCGGCGCGGGTTTTCAATCGCGTATCGTCGTTGGCGAAGCGCTGGGGGTGAGATCGACCTGATCGCCCGCAACGCAGAGGGCGTCGTTTTCATCGAAGTCAAGAAAAGCAGCAGTTTTGAGATGGCCGCAGCCAGGATCAACCGTCGCCAGATGAACCGGATTTACGCCTCGGCCGCTCAGTTTCTGGAAACTGAACCGCGCGGGCAACTGACCAATGCCCGGTTCGACGCCGCGTTGGTGGACGCCTCGGGGGCTGTTCAAATCATCGAAAACGCCTTTGGTCAGGCCTGATCCCCATTGAACCCATGGCCCCGCTGGGCCATGTATCGGGCGTAAAATTGAGGGACACGCCATGAAAATCGCCTTTCAGATGGACCCGATCGGGGCCGTGGATATCAATGCAGACAGCTCATTCCGTCTGGCCGAAGAGGCACAGGCGCGCGGGCACACGCTGTTTTTCTACGGGCCCGACCAGCTGGCCTATCAGCAAGGGCGGATCACCGCGCGCGGTCATGACATGACCGTTCAGCGCGTGGCAGGTAACCCGGCTGAGCTCGGTTCGGAACGTGAGGTTGATCTGGCAGATTTCGACGTGATCTGGCTGCGTCAGGACCCGCCGTTCGACATGCACTACATCACGTCGACCCACCTGCTGGATCGCCTGAAAGGTCAGGCGCTGGTGATCAATGATCCGTTCTGGGTGCGTAACTACCCCGAAAAACTGCTGGTTTTGGATTTTCCCGACCTGACACCGCCGACCACGATTGCGCGCGACCTTCAGACCATCAAGGCGTTCAAGGAAAAGCATGGCGATGTCATCCTCAAGCCGCTTTATGGCAATGGCGGTGCGGGCGTGTTCCGGCTGGATGCGAATGACCGCAATCTGACCTCGCTGCACGAATTGTTCACCGGGTTCTCGCGCGAGCCGCTGATTGTTCAGAAATTTCTGCCTGATGTCAGCAATGGCGACAAACGGGTGATCCTGGTTGATGGAGAGCCTGTCGGCGCGATCAACCGTGTGCCAGCCAAGGGTGAAACACGCTCGAACATGCATGTCGGCGGCAGGCCGGAAAAGATCGGCCTGTCTGAACGGGATCTTGAGATTTGCGCCGCGATTGGACCTCTGCTGAAGGAAAAAGGGCAGGTCTTTGTCGGGATTGACGTGATCGGCGACTACCTGACCGAGATCAACGTGACCTCTCCGACAGGTATTCAGGAGCTTGAGCGGTTTGACGGCGTGAACATCGCCGAAAAGATCTGGCAGGCGATCGAGGCCAAGCTTTAAGACGCGACCTTGGCACTGATGCGAAAGCTCAGCGCCTCGGCGACGTGGGGGCGACGGACATTCGATTCGCCATCCAGATCGGCGATCGTGCGCGCCACGCGCAGGATGCGGTGAAATGCGCGGGCGGATAGGCCGAACCGTTCGGCCGCTTTCAGCAATAGTTCTTTGCCTTCGGCATCAGGGGAGGCGATTTCCTCCAGCACGTTACCCTCTACATCTGCGTTCTGGCGGGTTCCCGCTGTCTCGCGGAACCGCTCCGCCTGAATGGCACGCGCGGCATCGACCCGTGCGGCAACGATGGCCGAGCTGTCGCCTGATGGTGGCAGGTCGAGATCGGTGAACCCCACCGGAGGCACCTCGATCCGCAGATCGAACCGGTCCATCAACGGGCCGGAAATCCGCCCCAGATAATCTTCGCCACACACAGGCGCGCGCGAACAGGCGCGGGCCGGGTCGGTCAGGTATCCGCACTTGCACGGGTTGGCGGCAGCCACCAACATGAACCGGCAAGGATATTTCACATGAGCATTGGCGCGGGCGACCATGACCTCGCCTGTTTCAATCGGTTGTCGAAGGGTTTCCAGGACGGTGCGCGGGAACTCGGGGAATTCGTCCATGAACAGAACGCCATTATGAGCGAGTGAGATTTCCCCCGGTTTCGCCCCTTTGCCGCCCCCGACGATAGCGGCCATCGAGGCTGTGTGGTGCGGCTCGCGAAACGGGCGGGTGCGGCTGATGCCGCCTTCATCCAACAACCCGCACAGGGATTGGATCATTGAGGTTTCCAATGCTTCGGTCGGGGTTAGTGGTGGCAGGATACCAGTCAAACGCGCGGCCAACATGGATTTACCCGACCCAGGCGTACCGATCATTATCAGGTGGTGGCGCCCGGCGGCAGCGATCTCTAACGCGCGTTTGGCCCGTTCCTGTCCTTTCACATCGCGCAGATCGCGGGGGCTGGGCGCAAGGTTTACTTCTCCGGGTTGGGCGGCTGGCAAAGGTGACTGGCCCGAGAAATGGCGCACCACTTCTCCCAATGAACCGGCACCGATCACTTGCGTGGCATCTACCCACGCGGCCTCAGCGCTGGACGCGCGTGGGCACAGCAACGTGCGATCCTCGGCGGCGGCGGTCATGGCGGCGGGCAGGGCGCCTACGACAGGCACCAGCGAGCCGTCCAGAGATAACTCACCCAAAGAAACCGCGCCTTCGGCGGCATCGGGCGGTATGATCTCCAGTGCGGACAGCAAGGCCACGGCAATGGGCAGGTCGAAGTGACTGCCCTCTTTCGGCAGGTCGGCAGGGGACAGGTTGATGGTGATCCGTTTCGACGGCAGCGCGATGGCCATCGAGCTTAGCGCGCTGCGGATACGGTCGCGGGCCTCGGACACGGCCTTATCTGGCAGGCCGACGATGGAAAAGGCGGGCAGCCCAGGTGAGACGGCGCATTGCACCTCGACCGGGCGGGCATCGACCCCTTGGAAAGCGACGGTATGAGAGCGAGCGACCATGAACGACCTTTTTGGTTAACAAGTCGTTGCTGCCATGATCGCGGTTTAAGAATCGTTAACGGCGTCCGTCATTGCGGTGAATTTTGGCCAAGCCCCCGGATCTGCGACGGTTTTGTCGCGGCAGAAGCGGTTACAGAAGCCCCAACGCTGCCCGTTCAACTCCAGAAAATGCGTGACCACTTTGCCGGAATAGGGGCAAAACTCGTTGAGAGATGGTCCGTTATCCATGGCCTGCGCGTCAGTACTCGCTCCGACAGGCCAGGCCTGCGTCGACAGGTTCAGGTCGTATGGGAACGGCTCATAGCTTACGGTCCGTCCCATGGCGCGCCATTGCCGTGTTGCGGGGTCAGACAACAGGCCCAAGCAATAGTCTCTGCTCGCCTCGGAGACCGGCAGGCCATACCCGATGATCCGCGCAGCCACCGGAGTATAGAAGACGTCGGCCAGAGAATAGTTTCCGAACAAAGGCCCAGTCTTGGCACCGGACACTGTGCGGGCGTGGGACCACAAGGTTTCGACCCGCTCCAGATCACTCACTGCCTCAGGCGACGGGACAAACCCCTGCCAGCAGTGCATCAACTGCATCGGGCATTCCCCGCGCAAGGCGTTGAACCCGGCCACCATCTCGGCGCAGAGCCACCGTGCGGTTGCGCGGGCGGAGGGGGCCGCGGGCCACAACCCGGCCTCGGGATGCCGTTCGGCCAATGTCTCGGCCATCGCGAGGCTTTCACCAACGACCGTACCGTCAGGCAGGCGCAGGGCGGGCACAAGGCGCGCCGGGGCCAGCGGTTTCATATCCTCGACCATGGTGCCGGAATAGAGGCCGATCATGTGGCTTCGATAGGGCAGGCCGAACTTTTCCAGCATCAGCCAGCCGCGCATGGACCAGCTGGAAAACAGACGGTCTCCGATAAACAAATCATAGGTCATGCCGCTACGATGGCGCAGCAGGACCATTCCGTAAATCAGTGATTTGTGCGGGGTGTAATCACGGGAGGTGATTGATCCGCCCAACCGACCAGCGGTCGCCAAAATGGGTGATTTCAGTGACCGAGAGGTTGTCGATCCGGTGGCTGAACGTCTCTTGCGCATCAACCCCAAGCGCGCGCTGCACTTGCGTCAAGATCACGCCGAAATGGGCCACGATGATCAGATCGCGCCCGGTGTGGTCGGTGATCAGCCGATCGATTACGGCATCCACGCGGGTCCGAACCTCATTCCAGCTTTCGCCTTTGGGCGGACGCACGTCGCCGGGGTTGTCCCAATAAGCGAAGGTGAGGTCGGGGTCTTCGGCCTCGATTTCCTTGAAACTGCGCAGTTCCCACGTGCCGAAATGAATCTCTCGCAGGTCACGGTGATGCGGTAGGCGCTGGCGGGTGCCCTGAATGGCCGAGGCGGTGTCCGCGGCGCGGGACAGGTCAGACGAGATCACCAGAGCCTCGACCGGAAGGTGATCATGCAGCCGCGCGATTGCCGCCTGATCGCTGAGGTCCGCAGGCAGGTCGGACCAGCCAACCATGGTTTTCGCATGGGTCGGCCCGTGGCGGACAAGATGCAGCCGAGTCACGGCAATTGCCCTTTCAGCACCAGAGGCAGCCCAGCGGTGACCTGCACCGCCAGATCGGCATGTGCCGCCAGCGCGATATTCAACCGACCCTGAGCCTCGCGGAACCGGCGGGACAGGGTGTTGTCGGGGACGATGCCATGGCCGACCTCGTTCGAGACGATGACAACTGTAGCGCGGCAGGATTTCAGCGCCTGCAACAGATCCGTTTGTACCCGATCCAAGTCGTTTTCGGCCAGCAGATGGTTGGTCAGCCACATCGTGGCACAGTCGATCAAACAGACATGGTCTGGGGTTAGCTCGGCCAGAACGGGGCCCAGATCGAATGGCGCTTCCACGGTCGCCCAACCTTCGCCCCGCTGGGCAATGTGGCGTCGGATCTTATCGCGCATCTCGTCATCAAACACTTGTGATGTTGCGAGATAGATCCGGTTTTTCCCTGATGAAACAACAAGTTGTTCGGCAAATACCGACTTTCCCGAGGCCGCTCCGCCCAACACAAAGGTTAAATCCGGATACACTATAATTACCTTTCATGTGATCCACCCGGTTTTGTTCTGCGTATCGACCCTAGGTCGGCAAGGCAAGTCCGGCCCGCGCCTGTGAAAAGGGGAGATTTCCATGGCACTGGACAATGCGAACGATTTTTCGATGTCCCGGCAAGCGATGAAGGCCGAACTGCTGGACGCGGAGACCGAACTGAAACTGGCCTATGCGTGGCGTGATGATCGCGACGAACAGGCGCTGCACCGGCTGATCACGGCCTATATGCGGTTGGCGATTTCCATGGCGGCCAAGTTTAAACGCTATGGCGCGCCGATGAACGATCTGATCCAGGAAGCCGGTTTGGGCCTGATGAAAGCCGCCGACAAGTTCGACCCTGACCGCGGTGTGCGCTTTTCGACCTATGCTGTCTGGTGGATCAAGGCCAGCATTCAGGATTACGTGATGCGCAATTGGTCGATGGTGCGAACCGGATCGACCTCGTCTCAGAAATCCCTGTTCTTCAACATGCGCCGGGTTCAGGCGCGCCTTGAGCGCGAAGCTGCGACCGAGGGGATGGATTTGGACCGCCACCAGTTGCATCAGATGATCGCCGCCGAGATCGGCGTCCCTCTGCGCGACGTCGAGATGATGGAGGGCCGGTTGTCCGGGTCCGATTTCTCGCTGAACGCGGTGCAGTCGGCTGATGAGGACGGGCGCGAGTGGATCGACGCGCTGGAAGATGAACGTGCTCAGGCCGCCGAGATGGTCGAGAATAACCATGACACCGAACAGCTGCGCGAATGGCTGGTGATGGCCATGCAGGCACTGAACGATCGCGAACGCTTTATCGTGCGCGAACGCAAGCTGCGTGAACCGTCCCGTACGCTGGAAAGTCTGGGGCAGGAGCTTGGCCTGTCCAAGGAACGTGTACGTCAGCTTGAGGCCGCGGCCTTCGTGAAAATGCGCAAGAACCTTGAAGCTCAATCGCGTGAGGTGCAACACTTCATCGCATGAGACAGCTTGCGATTCTGCTTTGTGCACTTGTGGTTATGGCCCGACCTGGCCATGCCGAAAATCTGATACCGTATGATGTTCTGGCCGCGATGACTGAAGCGGACGTGGTGATTCTGGGTGAGGTTCACGACAACCCTCAGCACCACGTTGTTCAGGCCGAGGCGTTGAAGGCCATAAACCCATCAGCCGTTGTATGGGAAATGGTGACCGAGGAAGGCGCGCAGCGCCTTGCGGACAAGGCTGTATCCGACCCCGAGGAGCTCGCGCGTATTCTAAAGTGGATCGAATCCGGCTGGCCGCCGCTCAGCATGTATTACCCGGTGTTTCAGGCCTCGGACGCGCCGGTTTATGGCGCAATGGTCCCGCGTACAGCCGCCCGTGCGGCGATGGAGCGGGGCGCAGCCACGGCCTTGGGGGCGGATGCGGCGCGGTTTGGTCTGACCGTTCCGCTACCGGCTGACGAACAGGCCGCGCGAGAGGCCGATCAACTGGCCGCTCATTGCAATGCGATCCCGGAAAGCGCTTTGCCGCAGTTGGTCGCCATTCAAAGGCTGCGCGATGCGGTGTTGACCCGTGCCATCCTGCGCGCGACGGATGAGACCGGCGGACCGGTCGCGGTGATTACGGGCAACGGCCACGCTCGCAAGGACCGGGGCATTCCGACCTTTCTGTCTCGAATGCGCCCTGGATTGAAAGTGTTCGTGCTGGGCCAGTCCGAGGACGGGTTGGTGAATGGGGAATTCGATGCCGTGATCGATAGCCCAAGTGTTGAGCGCGAAGACCCTTGCTTGGCGTTTCAAACATCCAATTAACCGCTGGAACTGTCCGGCCCGCTTGCCTAATGTCTGGGCCGACCGGGACGAGAAGGGCACAACATGCTGGCATCGAAACGCATTCTGCTGATCATCGGTGGCGGGATCGCGGCTTATAAGTCGCTGGATCTGATCCGGCGCCTGAGGGAACGTGGCGCGTCTGTGAAACCCGTGCTGACCCGTGCGGCCGAGGAATTCGTGACGCCTCTGTCGGTGTCTGCCTTGGCTGGAGAGAAAGTCTATCGCGACCTGTTCGACCTGACGGATGAGGCCGAGATGGGGCATATTCAATTGTCCCGTTCGGCTGATCTGATCGTTGTGGCCCCGGCGACTGCTGATTTGATGGCGAAGATGGCCGGGGGGCTGGCCAATGACCTGGCCTCGACCCTGCTGATGGCGACCGATACGCCGGTTCTTTGTGCACCAGCGATGAATGTGCGGATGTGGGATCATCCCGCCACGCAGCGCAACTTGAAACAACTGCAAGCGGATGGCGTCCGTTTTGTCGGCCCGAACGAGGGCGACATGGCTTGCGGCGAATTCGGCCCTGGCCGTATGTCGGAACCGCTGGAGATCGTCGCGGCGATCGAGACGGAGCTGGGTGACGGCCCGCTGAACGGCAAACGCGTGCTTGTAACCTCGGGGCCGACGCATGAACCCATCGACCCGGTACGATATATCGCCAACCGCTCGTCCGGGGCGCAGGGCGCGGCGGTCGCCCGTGCGCTGGCTGCGCTGGGGGCTGAGGTGGTGTTTGTAACCGGCCCTGCAGATGTACCGCCGCCAGACGGGGTTCAAGTTGTGCCGGTGGAAACCGCGCAACAGATGTCCGACGCGGTTGATGCGGCGCTACCTGTCGATGCGGGTGTGTTTGCGGCGGCTGTTGCCGACTGGCGCGTGGCCAGTGCCTCGGACAAGAAACTGAAAAAAAGCCGCGACGGATTGCCCGTGCTGGAGTTTGCCGAAAATCCGGACATCCTGAAGCGTGTCTCGCATATGGACGCAGGCCGCCCCGCGCTGGTCGTTGGGTTCGCGGCTGAAACCGACAATGTGGTCGAACACGCCACCGCCAAACGAGGGCGCAAGGGCTGTGACTGGATCGTAGCCAATGATGTCAGCCCGGCGACGGGGATCATGGGCGGGTCCGAGAATGCGGTGATCCTGATTTCAGACGACGGCGCCGAGGAATGGCCGCGCATGGGCAAGGATGAAGTGGCCAAGCGTCTGGCACGAAAGATCGCCGACGCGTTGACCAGCTAAACCAAAGGAGCAGTGATGGTTGCTATTCGTGTGATCCGAGAGGAAGGGTCTGATCCGTCAGTCCCGCTGCCATCTTATGAAACCTCCGGGGCAGCCGGGGCGGATGTGCGGGCGAATCTGCCGGACGGGGCCTCGATCACGCTGGAACCCGGCCAGCGCGCTTTGGTGCCAACGGGCTTGCGGATCGAGATTCCGAAGGGCTTTGAGGTTCAGGTGCGTCCTCGCTCGGGTCTGGCGCTGAAACACGGCATCACCCTGCCCAACACTCCGGGGACGATTGACAGTGACTATCGCGGCCCGCTCGGCGTGATCGTCCTGAACGCCGGGCAAGAGACGTTCGAAGTCACCCATGGTGAGCGCATTGCCCAACTGGTGGTTGCCCCCGTAGTGCAGGCCGCGTTCGAGCCGGTGGAGGCGCTCAGCGACACAATCCGCGGCGCAGGTGGCTTCGGCTCGACCGGGCGCGGCTGATGCTGCTGGTCCTGATTCTGGCTGCGGGTCTCTGGGGGATCGGCTATCTGGCCGGAGTGTCCAGGGCGGCTCGCATGACCTCGGTCGGGGTTCTGCTGCTGGGCGTGATTACAGCCCAGCTGGTTCTGCCAGATGGTAATCCGTTGCGTGAGGCGACTGGCGGCTCTGCGGCGCTGTGGCTGATCTTGGGTGGCGCGGCCATTCTGGTTCTGGTTTACGGAAGGTTTCTGAAAGCGCTGAGAAACCGCGCAGCACCTGCCGCCACCAAGGAGCCCACGATGCCATCCGACCAATTCTCTGAGATCGAACTGGAACGTTACGCCCGCCACATCGTCCTGCGAGAACTGGGCGGACCCGGTCAAAAAAAGATGAAAAAGGCCCGTGTGCTGGTCATTGGCGCCGGGGGCCTAGGCGCGCCTGCGTTGCAATACCTCGCTGCTGCCGGAGTGGGTACCATCGGCGTGATCGACGATGATGAGGTTGAAAACGCCAACCTGCAACGGCAGGTGATTCATCGCGACGCCGATATCGGGATGCCCAAAGTCTTTTCGGCGCAGCAGGCGATGGAGGCGCAGAACCCCAATGTCACGGTTCTTCCCTATCACCGTCGCCTGACCCATGAGATCGCTCATGATCTTTTCGCCGATTTCGATCTGATCCTTGATGGCACCGACAATTTTGAAAGCCGCTATCTGGCCAACCGCACCGCGACAGCATTGGGCAAACCCCTTATTTCGGGCGCATTGTCGCAATGGGAAGGACAACTGAGTGTCTTTGACCCCGCCAATGATGCGCCCTGCTATCAGTGCATTTTCCCCGAGGCACCGGCCCCCGGCTTGGCGCCCTCCTGCGCCGAGGCGGGTGTGATTGGCCCCTTGCCCGGCGTGGTCGGTTCGATGATGGCGGTTGAGGCAATCAAGGTGCTCACCGGGGCCGGGCAGGCCCTGCGCGGCGAGATGCTGATATATGACGCGCTTTATGGCGAAAGCCGCAAGATCACCCTGTCGCGCCGTGCCGATTGTCCGATTTGTGGCTCGGGGGCGTAACCCCGCTCTGGATCATCCGGCCTGCCGTTCCTAACTCTGTGGTCAAAGGAGACACGCATGACCAATCCGATCCTGTCCGACTGGACCACACCGTTTGAAATCGCACCATTTGCCGAAATTGCGGATGACGATTTCGCTCCCGCTCTGGATAAGGCGATGCAGGCCCATAACGCTCAGATCGACGCGATTGCGGGTAACCCGGACACCCCCACCTTTGCCAACACGATCGAGGCTCTCGAAGCCGCGGGTGAGGAAATGGACAAGGTTCTGTCGGTGTTCTTCACCGTCGTCGGGGCGGACAGCAACCCGGCGCGCGAGAAGTTGCAGCGTGAATTCTCACCCAAGCTGGCGGCCCATTTCTCGGGGATTTCGTCGAACAAGGCGCTGTTTCAGCGCGTGGCCGATCTGTGGGCGCGCAAGGACGAACTGAACCTGACCGACGAGCAGGCGCGGGTTCTGATGCTGACCCATCGGGGGTTCGTACGGTCCGGTGCGGCGCTTGAGGGCGATAAGGACGCCCGGATGCAAGAGATCAAGGCGCGGCTGGCCTCGCTGGGGACCTCCTTTACTCAAAATCTGCTGGCTGATGAACGCGATTGGTTCATGGACCTGTCAGAGGGTGATCTGGAAGGTCTGCCGGGTTTCGTGGTGGATGCCGCCCGTGCCGCAGGGCAGGAAAAGGGCGCGGCGGGACCGGTGGTAACCCTGTCGCGGTCCCTGATCGTACCGTTCCTGCAATTCTCACCCCGCCGCGATCTGCGGGAAAAGGCCTATCGCGCCTGGACCGCACGGGGTGCTAACGGCAAAGAGACTGACAACCGCGAGAGCGCCGCCGAAATCCTGCAGCTGCGCGAGGAACGGGCCGAGCTGCTGGGCTATGACAGTTTCGCGGCTTACAAGCTGGAAACGGAGATGGCCCGCACACCGGACAAGGTCCGGGATCTGCTGATGCAGGTGTGGGAGCCGGCCAAGACCCGTGCCGATGCGGACGCCAAAATCCTGACGCAGATGATGCAGGAAGACGGCGTCAATGGTCCGCTGGAGGCTTGGGACTGGCGCTACTACGCCGAGAAACGCCGCAAGGCCGAGCATGATCTGGATGAGGCGGCGCTGAAGCCCTATCTGCAATTGGACCGTATGATCGAGGCGTCCTTTGCCTGCGCCAATCGCCTGTTCGGACTGGAATTCGCACCGCTGGATGTACCGCTCTATCACCCCGATTGCCGGGCGTGGGAGGTTACGCGCAATGGGCGGCATATAGCAGTGTTCATCGGCGATTACTTCGCGCGGGGATCGAAACGCTCGGGCGCGTGGTGCAGCGCGATGCGGTCGCAGGCAAAGTTCCCCAAGATGCAGGCGCCGGTCGTGATCAATGTCTGCAATTTCGCCAAGGGCGATCCGGCACTGTTGTCTTATGACGATGCGCGCACGTTGTTCCATGAATTTGGCCATGCCCTGCACCAGATGCTGTCAAATGTGACCTATGAAAGCATCTCGGGTACGTCGGTTGCGCGGGATTTCGTAGAACTGCCCAGCCAACTTTACGAACACTGGCTGGAGGTCCCCGAGGTTCTGGCCGAGTTCGCGACCCATGCCGAGACCGGAGAAGCAATGCCGCAGGAGATGCTGGATAAACTGCTGAAGGCAGCTAATTTCGATCAGGGGTTCCAAACGGTGGAATACGTCGCCTCGGCGCTGGTCGATCTTGCGTTCCATGACGGTGCGGCTCCGACCGATCCGATGGCGAAACAGGCCGAGGTGCTGGCCGAGATTGGGATGCCACACGCAATCGGAATGCGTCATGCGACGCCGCACTTTTCGCATGTATTTGCGGGCGATGGCTATAGCTCGGGCTATTACAGCTATATGTGGTCCGAGGTGATGGATGCCGACGCGTTTGCGGCGTTCGAAGAGGCGGGCGGCGCATTCGACCCGGAACGAGCCAAAGCGTTAGAGGCAAACATCTTGTCCACTGGTGGCTCACGTGAGGCCGAGGAGCTATACCTCGCCTTCCGTGGCCGGTTGCCGGGGGTTGAGGCTTTGTTGAAAGGGCGTGGTTTGATCGCGCCCTAGTACCCCAAGTCGCGATCGACGAGGTGCAGGAAAGGTTTGCCTTCCTCACCGCGGCGGATGTTCTCACAAATCACTTGCGCCGCTGTCACCGGCCGCGTCTCCGAGGCGATGTGCGGGGTCACCGTCACATTCGGATGCGCCCAATAGGGATGATCCGCAGGCAACGGTTCGACCCGGAACACATCCAGCGTGGCGTGGCCGACCTGACCGGAGTTCAGCGCGTCCAACAGGGCGTCGTCATCAATCAGTGGCCCCCGGCCCGGGTTGATGATGCGTGCGCCTTTGGGCAGCAGGGCCAGGTTTTCGGCATTCAGGGTATTTACCGTAGCGGGCGTGTCCGGCAGCAGCAGAACCACGATCTCTGCCCGTGAAAGCGCAACGCGCAACCCATCGTCGCCATACAGGCATGTGACGCCAGCAATCTCTTTGGCTGAGCGGCTCCAGCCGGTGACGTCAAAGTTCAACGCGGACAAAGCGCGAGCCGCAGCCTCGCCCAACGCGCCAAGCCCCAGAATGCAAATCCGGCGTTCGGTGGCCAAAGGCGGTGCGTCAGGTGCCCAGACACCATCCTGAGCGATGATATGCTGATCCATTCCAAGGTGATATCGCAGCACGTGGCCGACGACCCATTCCGTCATGCCTTGCGTCAGGCCGTGATCCACCATCCGCGCCAGCGGGACGGTCAGGGTCCCATTGCCCGCGATCTTCTCGACCCCGGCCCAGAGGCTGAGCACGGCCTTCAATCGCGCGTAGGGGGTGAAATCCAGCAGGCCTGCGTTCGGGGCATAGACGATATAGTCCACCTGGTCCGGTTCGAATTCGGTGGCAAGGCGAAAGTCCAGCCTGACCTGTGTCAGGTACTTGGTCAGCAGTGGTTCGTAAACAGGCCACAGGGCAGGGCGCGCGGAAAACAGGATGTTCACGGGCATAGCAGGCCTTTCAGATCAGCGGGGGCGGTGAATATGGGCGCTTTGGACGATGCCGAAGGCGGCCATCAGAACCAGCATTGCTGAGCCGCCATAGCTGACCATCGGCAGCGGCACACCCACAACCGGGGCCAGGCCCATCACCATCGACATGTTGACGGCAAAGAACAGGAAGAAGTTCAACGCGATGCCCAGCGTCACCAGAGACGAGAACCGGTCCTTGGTTGAAAGCGCGGTAACCAGACAGAAGACCAGTATCAGGCCATAGAGGGTCAGCAGGGTGATGCCCCCGACAAAACCGAACTCCTCGGCCAAAGTAGTGAAAATGAAATCGGTGTGTTTCTCGGGCAGGAAGTTCAGACGGGACTGGGTGCCCTGCATGAACCCGCGCCCGTTCCAGCCTCCCGATCCCAGTGCGATCTTGGATTGGGTGATATGATACCCCGCCCCCAACGGATCGGTCGAGGGGTCGAGGAAGGTGTCGATCCGGCGGAACTGGTAATCTTTGAGTAGCTGCCAATCGGTCCCTCGGCTGTTGAATACCGTGGCAATCAGGCCCACCACCGCCGCGATGACGGCTGCGAAATACGCCCAGTGTACCCCGGCCAGGAACATCAGCCCGCCGCCCGCCGCCAACAGCAGGATCGAAGTGCCAAGGTCAGGCTGGCGCAGCACCAGAAAGGTCGGGATCAGGATCAGCAGGACCGGGATGATCACCCAGACAGGCCGCGAGGTCCTGTGCGAGGGCAACCAGTCGTAATAGGCCGCCAGCAGCATCACCAGCGTCACTTTCATTAGTTCCGAGGGTTGCAGCCGCATGAATTTCAGGTCGATCCAGCGCTGGGCGCCCATGCCGACCGTACCAAACAGTTCCACATAGATAAGCAGAAGGATCGATACGATATAGGCGAGCACTGACATGTTGCGCCAGAACCAGATGGGAACCAGTGCGATGATGAACATGACGGCCAGACCCAGCCCAAAGCGTTCCATTTGCGGTTCGGCCCATGGGGTCCACGATCCACCCGCCACGGAATACAGCATCAGGAACCCGGTGCTGGCCACGCTGATCAAGAGCAGGGTCAGCGCCCAGTTCATGTACAGGAATTTGCGGAACCCCGAGGGCGTGGATTTGACGGCGTACTCAAGATAGCTCATGCGCGGTCCTTTTCGGACGGTCGCGCTTTGGGGCGACGGTCGCCTTCCAGCCGTTTTTGCTGTTCCTTGATGCCGTCCCGATCGGCGGTCGGATAAGCCTCGAGCGGGGGCGTTCCGTTGTAGAGCGCCTGCAACATGATATCGCGGGCCACCGGGGCAGCCGCTTTCGAGCCACCGCCGCCATGTTCCACCACGACGGCCACGGCGTATTTCGGATTGTCATACGGCGCAAAGCTAACGAACAGCGCGTGGTCTCGGCGTTCCCACGGCAGGTCTTCGTTGCGGATCACTCCCGCGGCACGTTCGGCTTTGGTGATGTTGCGCACCTGGCTGGTGCCGGTCTTGCCCGCCATGCGGAACTCATCCGCGATGATGCGGCTGCGATAGGCAGTGCCGCGCCGGTCGTTCGAGACCGAGAACATCGCCTGACGCACTTGCTCCAGATTGTTGCGGTTCACCGCTAAAGGTTCCCCCGCGCCCGAGGGCTGTTCAATCCCGTTCACCGAGCGCACCAGCCTTGGCTTCACCGCGCGACCAGTCGCAATACGCGCCGTCATCACCGCCAGTTGCAATGGCGAGGCCAGCATGAAACCCTGACCGATCGAGGCATTCGCGGTGTCACCCACCAACCAGTCCTGCCCGTGCACACGCTGTTTCCATTCCTGGTTCGGCGCCAGCCCCGCGGCTACGGCAGACATCGGGATATCGTGCTTTACGCCCAGCCCGAAGGTGCGCGCCATGTCCGAGATTTTGTCGATTCCCACCCGCAGCGCCACGTCGTAGTAATAAACATCGCAACTGCGTTTCAGCGAGGTTTCCAGGTCAACCGTTCCATGCCCGCCCCGTTTCCAGCAGTGGAAACGGCGGCTGCCCACCTTCAGGTGGCCGGGGCAGTAAACGGTGTTCGAGGGCCCGATTACACCGGCTTCAAGCGCGGCCATGGCGGTGATCATCTTGAAGGTCGACCCTGGGGGGTAGGTGCCCTGCACCGTCTTGTTCGACAGAGGGCGATAATTGTCCTGGGTCAATGCTCGGTAATCGGCGACCGAGATGCCGCGCACGAACAGATTCGGATCGAAACTTGGCGCCGAACTGATGGCGCGGATATCGCCGCTTTCACAGTCGATCACCACGGCAGCGGCGCTTTCACCGGCCAGCCGCGCCTGCGCGTATTGTTGCAGGTTGGCGTCCACCGAAAGTTGCAGATCCGCCCCGGCGGTACCTTCCTGACGGTCCAGTTCGCGCATCACGCGACCGGTGGCGTTGACCTCGACCCGCTTGGCCCCGGCCTTGCCGCGCAGGGTGATTTCCTGTTTGGCTTCCAGCCCGACCTTGCCGATCTGAAATCGGGGAATGCGCAACACGGGCTCGGGGTCTTCGATCTGGCTCAGATCATAGTCACTGACCGGGCCGACATAGCCGACCACATGGGCGAAATCTTCATATCGGGGATATTGCCGGGTCTGCCCGACTTCGGGGATCACGCCGGGCAGCGCAGGGGCGTTGACGGCAACCTTCGAGATATCTTCCCATGTGACCTGATCGGCCAGTGTCACCGGCAGAAACGGGGCCGAGCGGTGCATTTCGGTCTTGGCCCGGTCGATCTCGTCCTCGGTCAGGGGGATCAACTGGGACAGTTTGGCGATCACCTCGTCCACATCGCCCGCATCCTCGCGCACCATGACGATCCGGTACGATGGCGAGTTCTGGCTGATAATCTCTCCGTTCCGGTCATAGATTCGGCCCCGGGTCGGTGGGATCAGGCGGATATTGATCCGGTTTTCCTCGGCCAGCAGGCGGTATTCGTCGGCCTGATCCACCTGCATGAATCGCATCCGGGCGGCTAGCCCGCCGATAAAGACGGCTTGCAATCCACCCAAAACCAGCGCTCTGCGCGGCAGGCGTTTATAGGCAAGGCCTTGGGCTTTGGGTTTGCGTTGCTTCATGCGCGCGCTCCCAATGCGCCGGTTTCAGCCGTGGATTTGCGCCGCACACCGAATCCGTTCTGGCTGAGCAGAACAATCAGTGGATAAACCGCAATTGTCAGAACCACTTGGATCACCACCGGCCCCAATGCTGCCTGTTGCACTGACAGAATAGCAAGAATGACGCGGTTCAGCGTAAAAACAGCTGTGATTACCACGGCAACGGTTGACCATTCGCCGACAAATCCCGAGTCCCGCAAGCCAAACGCGGCCGAGTGCAGATAAGCGGCCCCCAGAACCACCAGCGCCGCCAGCAGGCCGGGCGGACGTTGCAGCAACAGATCCGCCATCAGCATCACGATTGCGACCAACAAGATCGGCACGAATTCAGGCCGCCGAAGCACCCAGGCGAAGGTCAGGGCAATCAACAAGTCCGGAAACGGCCAGCGGTTCGGTTTTGTATCCAGAGGCAACAGGTGCAAAAACAGGATCAGCGCGGCCAGAAACAGGTACAGGACACGCTTGGACCAAAGCTGTGAAGTCTGACTATCCATCGCCAACCTCCACCGGCGGCAGAGCTGCTTCAGGCTGTGTGGGGCCAACGATGCTGCCCGGGTCCCGAATGGTAGGCGCCGATTGATATCGTAGCACCCGCAAGAATTCGAGCCGTTCGAAATCCGCCGACAGACGCACCCGCAGACGGCCTCCGGGATCGGCCGTGATCTGTCCGATTAGCAACCCGGCCGGAAACACTCCGCCATCGCCCGAGGTCACGACGCGGTCGCCAGGGCGGACCAGTTCGCGGTTTTCAAGAAACTCGACGGCGGGGGCCGGAGTATTGTCACCCGTGATCAGGGCGGTCTGGCCCGAAGGTTGAATGGTCGCCGGGATCGCGCTGGAGGCATCTGTCATCAGGATCACCCGCGCCGTGTCCGGGCCCACACCCGAGATCCGTCCGACCACGCCGATTCCGTCCATCGTGGCCCAGCCATCGGTGATGCCGTCCCGCTCGCCGACATTCAGCAGAACTGACTGCCGGAACGGAGAGCCGCTGTCGGCCATCACAACCCCGGTGATATAGGTCAAGCGTGGATCGAGCCGAACGTTGTTCAGATCCAGCAGCCGGGCGTTTTCCTGCTCAAGCTGCAGCGCGGCCTCTTTCCAGGCCCGCATCAGGCGCAACTCGCTGCGTAATTCCTGGTTCTGTTCGCTCAGGCGTTGATAGCTTTGGAAATCGCGGGCCAGGTTGACCACAGCGGTGACCGGTACCATGGCCCATTCCATCGACGGCACGACCCGGTCGACGACCTGGGCGCGGAACCGTTCCACCCGCGGGCTGTCGATACGCCAGACCAGAAAGATCCCCAGCAGGCACAGCACCACGATCCCCAACAGCAAGCGGCGCAGGGGGGTGGTGTATTCATCGCGCTGTGATCGGTCTTTTGCCACAGGACTCCTTCCCGTGCTGCTCGTGCCGAGTTTACCCTATCTGCAAAGGGTGCGCGCCTTAGCTTTCGTAGTCAATCGCGTGGCGCAGTTGTTTTTCGTATTCCAAGGCCTTGCCGGTGCCCAATGCCACACAGTTCAGGCTTTCGTCGGCAATCGACACGGCCAGACCGGTCTGTTCGCGCAGCGCCAGATCCAGATCGCCCAGCAGCGCACCGCCGCCAGTCAGCATCACGCCCCGGTCCACGATATCCGCAGCCAGATCGGGCGGAGTGGTTTCCAGCGCGGTCATCACCGCCTCGCAAATCTGCTGGACAGGTTCAGACAGCGCCTCGGCCACCTGGGCCTGGCTGATCTCGATTTCCTTCGGCACACCGTTCAGCAGGTCGCGGCCACGGATATGCATCGACTGACCACGGCCATCGTCGGGCATACGCGCGGTGCCGATGGTGGTCTTGATGCGTTCAGCAGTCGATTCACCCACCAGCAAGTTCTGCTGACGACGCAGGTATGAGATGATGGCCTCGTCCATCCGGTCGCCACCAACGCGGACCGAGCGGGCATATACGATGTCGCCCAGCGACAGAACCGCAACCTCGGTGGTGCCGCCGCCGATATCGACGACCATGTTCCCGGTCGGATCGGTGATTGGCATCCCTGCGCCAATGGCCGCAGCGATAGGTTCAGCAATAAGACCCGCGCGACGGGCGCCAGCGGACAGAACCGATTGACGGATCGCACGTTTCTCGACCGGGGTTGCGCCATGGGGAACGCAGACGATGATTTTGGGTTTCGAAAAGGTCGAGCGTTTATGCACCTTGCGGATGAAATGCTTGATCATCTCTTCGGCCGTGTCGAAATCGGCAATCACACCTTCACGCATTGGGCGGATCGCTTCGATCGAACCGGGGGTTCGGCCCAGCATCAGCTTGGCGTCTTCGCCAACGGCCAGAACTTTTTTCACGCCGTCCTTGACGTGGTAGGCCACCACGGATGGCTCAGACAGGATCACGCCACGCCCCTTGACATACACCAGGGTGTTTGCCGTCCCAAGGTCGATAGCCATGTCCGCTGTGAACAGGCCGCCCAGATTGCCAAAGATCCCCATGTTTCCCCTGATCCTGTATGTCGGTTTTTCTACTGCCCGCGACTCGACGGTTCCGGGACGGATGACTTATAGGGTGCCAGCACGCCCGGTAAAAGGGCTGATTCCGCGATAATCAGCACCTTTCCGCCTTATTGAGAGGGACTTTAGAAGGCAACATGCTCTCTTATCAACACATTTACCACGCTGGGAATCTGGCTGATGTGCAAAAGCACGCTTTATTGGCAATTGTGCTGGAGTATCTGACCCGTAAAGACAAACCGCTGACCTACCTGGAAACCCATTCGGGCCGAGGTTTGTACAAGCTGGATGCGGCAGAGGCGGTGCGCACGGGCGAGGCCGAGGCCGGCATCCGGCGCGTCCAGCGGGCCAAGTGGTTTGACGCGGATCATCCGCTGGAACAGGCGATCCGCGCTGTTCAGAAAAGGCATGGGGCTGAGGCCTACCCCGGATCGCCACTGATTGCCGCCAATTTGCTGAGAGATCAGGACAGCCTGCATTTTGCCGAGCTGCACCCGCAGGAACATTCCGCGCTGGCCATGGCGATGTCAGCTTATGGGGCCAAGGTGTACCAGCAGGACGGGTACGAGTTGGCGCAATCTCTGCTGCCCCCGACACCACGGCGTGGAGCGATGCTGATCGACCCGAGCTACGAGGTGAAATCTGAATACGACCGTCTGCCAGGTATCATCGGCAAATTGCATCGGAAATGGAACGTGGGCGTAATCGCTCTGTGGTATCCGATTCTGTCGGATAATCGACATGGTGCAATGATTTCCGCCCTGAAATCTCAGAACTTGCCGAAAACCTTCTGCCACGAAGTCAGGTTCGACCCTGTGCGCGAGGGGCATCGCATGGTGGGGTCGGGTATGTTCATCATCAATGCGCCCTATGGGCTTGAGGATGAAATGGCTCGCCTGACGGCGCTGTTCAAAGAGCTCAATACATAGTCTTCGAAGACGGTGAAAGGCTCCCGCCTCGCTTGCCCGCATCAAAGATGCAGCCAACCGAGTTGGGCCCGGCAGCGCGCCTGCGGCGCGCTGCCGGGCCCAAAACCCAAGAAGGTCGGCGAAGTCGGGCCGGTGCGGGTGCGGGAGCCTCTTCCCGTCGTTTTAGGTCAGGTCTTTGTAGCTGATCTCACGCGCGTCGGCACCGGGACCGGTTTTCTCGCGGCGCACCTTCAGGCGGTTCAGGGCGTGGATATATGCCTTGGCCGAGGCCACCACCGTATCGGTGTTGGCGGATTGACCGGTGGCGATCATGCCGTCTTCTTCCAGGCGCACCGAAACCGTGGCCTGCGCATCGGTGCCTTCGGTCACCGCGTGCACCTGATAGAGCTGAAGCCGGGCGGTGTTCGGATAGATCACGCGGATCGCCTTGAACGTCGCATCCACCGGCCCGTCGCCGTGTTCGGTTGCGATGACGTCCTTGCCGTCTACTTCCAGTTCGACGGTCGATTCCGCCTGACCACCGGTGCCGCAGGTGACCTTCATCGATACCAGTTGCAGGTGGTCGTTGCTTTCGTCATCGTCCAGCGACATCAACGCGATGAGGTCGTCGTCGAATACCTCTTTCTTGCGGTCGGCCAGATCCTTGAACCGAACAAAGATATCCTTGAGCTGGTTGTCCCCGACCTCGTAGCCCAGTGTCTCGAGCTTGTCGCGCAACGCCGCGCGGCCCGAGTGCTTGCCCAACGGCAAAGACGTGCCCGAAAGGCCGATATCCTCGGGGCGCATGATTTCGAAGTTTTCGCGGTTCTTCAGCATGCCGTCCTGATGGATGCCGCTTTCATGGGCAAAAGCGTTCTTGCCGACGATGGCCTTGTTGAACTGCACGTTGAAGCCCGAGACCGTCGCCACCCGGCGCGAGATATGCATGATCTTTGTCGTGTCGATGCCGGTGTTCCACGGCATGATGTCGTTGCGGGTTCGCAGAGCCATCACGACCTCTTCCAACGCTGTGTTGCCCGCACGTTCGCCCAGACCGTTGATGGTGCACTCGATCTGGCGCGCACCGCCTGCGACTGCCGCCAGAGAGTTTGCGGTCGCCATACCAAGGTCATTGTGGCAGTGGGTGGCAAAAACCACCTCATCGGCACCGGGCACGGTCTCGATCAGGCGCTTGATCAGGTCCGCGCTTTCCACCGGAGCGGTATAGCCAACGGTGTCAGGAATGTTGATCGTGGTCGCACCGGCTTTGATCGCAATTTCGATTACACGGCACAGGTAATCCCATTCCGTTCGAGTCGCATCCATCGGCGACCATTGCACGTTTTCGCACAAATTGCGCGCGTGGCTGACGGTCTCGTGGATCTTCTCGGCCATCTCGTCCTGGGTCAGGTTCGGAATCGCGCGGTGCAGCGGAGAGGTGCCGATGAAGGTGTGAATCCGGTTCTTCCCGGCGTGCTTCACGGCCTCCCAGCAGCGGTCGATATCGGCGAAATTGGCGCGGGCCAGACCGCAGATGCGACTGTTTTTGGATCGTTGAGCGATTTCCGAAACCGCTTTGAAGTCACCTTCCGAGGCGATGGGGAAACCGGCTTCGATGATGTCGACACCCATTTCGTCCAGCAACTCGGCAATCTCGAGCTTTTCGGCGTGGGTCATGGTGGCGCCGGGGCTCTGCTCGCCGTCGCGCAAAGTGGTATCGAAGATCAAGACGCGGTCTTGGTCGGTCACGTTGGTCATGGGATTCTCTTTCTTCTTCTGTCCTAAAGCCTATGGCGCGCGGGCGTCCTCCTCTGAGCGGGCGCGCCGGATGGCACGCTCAGAGGCGGATTAGGATCAGTAGGCCGCGCAGAGACGCACCGCGAATGGCGGTGTCGGCAACAAGGATATCTGCGCGGTTGATCATGGGAACGAGGTTATACAGAGCCGTCCCGGAATGAAAAGACCATTTTGCGACGTAACTGCAGTTGAGCGGTTTCTTTTCCGCGCCGCATTGATCCGCGCAGACAGGCGGCTAGGTGGTTCGCCATGGAAAAAGCACTGATCATTGGCGCATCAGGAGACATCGGACAGGCAGTCTGTCAGCGCCTGAGCGGGCAGGGGGTGGCTGTGAAGGGCTTGTCACGCTCAGCCGACGGGTTTGATTTGACGAACCCTGATGGCGTGCATCGCGTGCTGGGCGCGATCCCCGGAGTGTTCGACCTGATCCTTGTTGCGTCCGGGGCATTGGAGATCAACGGCACTGCACCGGAAAAGACCGTCCGCGCTGTATCTGGGCAGGCAATGATGGATCAGTTTGCGCTGAATGCCGTGGGCCCGGCTCTGGTCCTCAGTCACGCGGCACGTCTGTTGCCCCGCGACCGCCGCGCGGTTTTTGCCGTGCTTTCGGCTCGTGTGGGTTCGATCGGGGATAACCGGCTGGGTGGTTGGATTAGCTATCGGGCGGCAAAGGCGGCGGTGAATCAGATTGTTCACACGGCAGCAATCGAACTGGCCCGCACCCACAAACAGGCGATCTGTGTCGCGCTGCATCCCGGTACTGTCAAAACGGACGTCACCCGGAAATACCTCGGCCGATATCCTGCTGTTGCCCCGGACGAGGCCGCGTCGAATTTATTGGACGTGATGGCGCAATTGACCCCGACCGATACCGGCGGGTTCTTCGACTGGGCGGGAAAACCGGTGCCATGGTAGCGGTATTGCTTCAGCCGTCCGGGTTTGACGGGGGCGTCTCGGGAGCCGCTTCGGGAGCAGTATCATCAGCCGTCGCCAGTGCGCCGTTGTCCCAAACGCCGGTTTCCGTTTCGCCGTTGGCATAGCGTACGGTGCCGGCGCCATGGCGTTTCGCGTCCACGAAATTGCCCTCGTAGACATCACCGTTGGGATAGGTTGCGATCCCTTCTCCGGTAATTTTGCCTTCGGTCCATTGACCCGAATAGGTGAACCCGTTTGCCATGATGATCTCGCCCTGCCCGTGGCGTTTGCCGGTCAGAAACTCTCCGGAATAGACCGTGCCATCCGGGTAGGTGGACATGCCCTTGCCTTGCCGCAAGCCGTCCACCCAGTCTCCTTCATAGCTGGAGCCGTCGGCCATGGTCAGAATGCCTTTGCCATGGTTCTTGGCGTTTCGAAACTGGCCTCTGTAGACGGTACCGTTAGGATAGGTCGACACACCTTCGCCTTCGATTACCCCGGCGATCCAATCCCCCTCGTAGGTCGAACCGTCCGGGTAGGTGATAAGGCCCTTGCCCTCGGCCAGATCGGCCTTGAAATCCCCGACATGGACCGAGCCGTCCGGGTAGGTCAGTTCGCCCACCCCCTCAAGCAGGCCGTCGGTCCACTCACCGGTATAGAGGAACCCATCCGTGCCGGTATAGGTTCCCTGACCATGCCGCAGGTCGTTGGAATAGTCGCCTTCGTAGACATCGCCTTTGGCATAGGTCATCTTGCCCTTGCCTTGCCGTCGGCCTTCGACCAACTCGCCCTCGTAGACGTCCCCGTTGACAAAAGACATGCGCCCGGTGCCGGTGATGCGATCCTCGGCCCAATCGCCGGCATAGGTCATCCCGTCGGGCAGGGTCAGGCTGCCCTGGCCGTGGCGCTGACCGTTGCGGATGTCACCTTCGTAGATACCGCCATTGGCATAAGTCACCTTGCCTTTGCCCAGTTTGACGCCATCCACCCAATCGCCATCGTAACTGTAGCCGCCCGGGTCGCTCAGTACGCCTTTACCGTGATGCCGGGCGTTCTGGAAGCCGCCCTCATAGCGCACGCCATTGGCGTAGACGGCTACACCCGTGCCATTGATCGCACCGTTTGCCCATTCGCCCTCGTAGCTGCCACCATCAGCATAGGTGATCTTGCCACTTCCTTCGGGTTGGCCCTTGGCGAACATCCCCTCAAAGACCGAGCCGTTGACATAGCGGGCGATGCCCATTCCCTTAATTTCGCCCTCAACCCATTCGCCGCTGTATTCGAACCCGTTGGGCAGGCGGTAGGTGCCGGTGCCGTGACGCAGGCCGTTTTCAAAGGTGCCCTCGTAGACGCCCCCGACCTCATCATCCGTTGTGATCACCTGACCGTTCTGTGCGGCGGCACCCGCAGCGATCAGGGCCATCGCGGATGCGGCAATAGAAATGCAGAAAGCGTTCATGATCGGTCCTGCCTGTCCGGTTTTCATCTTTTGCGCAAAACTACGGCACGCGCGGGGGCAGAGCAACGGGTTTTGCCGCATTTGCCTTTCACTCGCGCAATGATCTGCTAAATGGCAATAAGACCGACGAGGGCAAGAGGGCAGCATGGCCGACCGTTTCCGCATCACTCTGGCGCAACTCAACCCGATCGTAGGGGATATCGAAGGCAATGCCGCCAAGGCGTTAGCCGCGTGGAAGCAGGCGCGCGATGCCGGGGCCGACCTGGTGGCTTTCCCCGAAATGTTTATCACCGGCTACAACACGCAGGATCTGGTGATGAAGCCCGCCTTTCACCGGGCGGCGATGGTGGCTGTCGAAGAACTGGCCGCACAATGCGCCGACGGCCCGGCGGTGGCGATTGGCGGGCCGTGGGTTGAAGATAGCAGCCTGTTTAATGCCTATCTGATCCTCAAGGGCGGTCGGATCGGCAGCAAGGTGCTGAAGCATCATCTGCCCAATGAAACGGTGTTCGATGAGGTGCGCCTGTACGACTCTGGCCCGCTGGGCGGGCCTTACGCAGTCGGAAATACACGTATCGGTAGCCCGATCTGCGAAGATAGTTGGCACCCTGATGTGGCCGAAACGCTTGAGGAAACCGGGGCCGAGTTTTTGCTGATCCCCAACGGATCGCCCTATTTTCGCAACAAGTACGATATACGCCTGAATCATATGGTGGCCCGCGTAGTCGAGACCGGTCTGCCGGTGATCTACCTCAACATGGTGGGCGGGCAGGACGATCAGGTTTTTGACGGGGCCACTTTCGGCCTGAACCCAGGTGGAGAACTGGCGTTCCGGATGCCGGTTTTCGATGAGACCGTGACCCATATCGACTTGGAGCGCGGCGATGATGGTTGGCGCATCGTACCGGCCGAGATCGTGCCGCAGCCCGATGAATGGGAGCAGGACTATCGCGCCATGGTGCAGTCCCTGCGCGACTACATGGGCAAGACCGGGTTCAAAAAGGTTCTGCTGGGTCTGTCGGGCGGCGTCGATTCCGCTCTGGTCGCTTCTATTGCCGTGGATGCTATCGGGGCCGAGAATGTTCGCTGCGTGATGCTGCCTTCGGAATATACCAGTCAGGCTTCATTGGACGATGCCGAGGCCGTGGCCAAAGCACTTGGCGTGTACTACGACTACGTGCCGATCTCGGACAGTCGGGCGGCAGTGACAGATACTCTGGCCCCGCTGTTTGCCGGTCATGATGAAGATTTGACAGAAGAAAACATCCAATCCCGCCTGCGCGGTTTGTTGCTGATGGCGATCTCGAACAAATTTGGCGAGATGTTGCTGACCACCGGCAACAAATCCGAGGTCGCGGTGGGCTATGCCACGATCTACGGCGACATGAACGGTGGCTACAACCCGATCAAGGACCTGTACAAAACGCGTGTGTTCGAGACCTGCCGCTGGCGCAACACCAATCACCGCGACTGGATGATGGGCCCGGCGGGCGAGGTGATCCGCCCCTCGGTCATTGACAAACCCCCCAGCGCCGAACTGCGCGAAGATCAAAAGGACAGCGACAGCCTGCCCGATTACCCGATTCTGGATGCGATTCTGGATATTCTGGTCGATCAGGAGGGCTCGATCGCTGATTGCGTGGCCGCCGGTTTCAACGAGGTAGACGCGCGGCGGGTTGAGCACCTGATTTATATCAGCGAATACAAGCGCTTTCAGTCCGCCCCCGGAACGCGCCTGACCAGCCGGGCATTCTGGTTGGATCGCCGTTACCCGATTGTGAACCGCTGGCGGGATCGGGACTGAGCCGAAGGGGAATCGTGAAGCTGGGTCAAAACGGCGTTTCGATATCAGACCCATTACGCCAGGTTGTTTTGTTATTGTTTCCGAATAGTAGATAACTCTCTGATTTTTCAAGCTCTCAGGGAACTGACTGCTTGAAACTGAGACATTTTTTTGCCACATTTTGGCTTAATTGATGCCCCACATGGGGCGGTGTGACCTCAATTCGATGTATGGATCTGTGGCGCACGCGTGTTGAATGTCTGGGTTAACGATTTGGTGCTATTATGTATAAGGGATATGACAAGCCGCTTCACCCGCCGTTAAGGTATAAGTCGATGGAATCCGAAGCACGGGTTCTGGACGAGGCCAAGCTGGACTCGGCGATTGCTGATCTTCTTCGCGAAGAAGAAAGCGAAGACCCCGAGCCCGTAGTGGGAGCGACTAAACTCAACGCGATCTTCCCGGTCCTGCCCGAACAGGCGGAAATAGACGAAGAAGTGGAACCTCGCGATTCTGGCCTTGCGGCAACCTTGCGTCAGAAATGGGCTGAACTGAGCGGCGCAGCGTAAACTCCAAGCGATTTGAAACAGGACGGTGCGAGCTTTCTCGCGCCTGTTGGCGTGTTCGCCACAGCTGTCAAAAAACATAGGTCCCGCAGCAGAAGACATGTTGCCTGAGCGCCTGCATCACGCCTTCATTGCGACCCGAGCCATGAAGTAAGAGCGGTTGATGCCCGGCCCCAAACCAACCCCCGTTGAACCCGATCTGCACCTGCCCAAAACCGTGGATGTCGTTGTCATTGGCGGCGGCATTATCGGAGCATCGACCGCGCTGGAGTTGGCTGAACGAGGCGCCTCGGTACTGTTGTGCGAAAAGGGGCAGATTGCGGGCGAGCAAAGCTCTCGCAATTGGGGATGGGTCCGTCTGGGGTTGCGCGACCCGCGGGAGATTCCGTTGATGATCGAATCGCTGCATCTATGGCAAGGGCTGGATCAGCGCATCGGGCGGGAAACCGGCTATACCCGCGCGGGCATTCTGTTTGGTGCTTCGGGCAAACGCGACAGCGGCAATCTGGAACGGTGGCTGCGTCACGTGGACGGGCTGCAAACCGGCGCGCGGCTGGTTTCGGGGGCCGAGTTGCACGCCCTGCTGCCGGGCAATCAGACTTCCTACGATTGCGCCCTTTACATGCCACAGGACGGCCGGGCCGAACCACAACAGGCTGCACCAGCAATTGCCGAGGCAGCGCGGGATCGCGGCGCTGTTCTGACGACCAATTGTGCCGTCCGCAGCGTCGATGCCGGGAGTGGTCGTATCACCGGAGTATTCACCGAGCGTGGCCGCGTGGCCTGTGACTTCGTGGTTCTGGCCGGTGGTGCCTGGTCGCGTCTGTTTGCGGGGAATGCGGGGATTGAACTACCGCAATTGAAGGTTTTGAATACGGTCCTGCGGACCTCTCCAGCTGATGGACCGGAAGCGGCGCTTTGGTCCGATGATTTTGCCATGCGTAAACGGTCAGACGGGGGTTATTCCATCGCCTCGGGCCATGAAAACACGGTGGACATTGTACCTGACAGTTTTCGGCTGGCGCGGCAGTTCTTACCCGCATTCGCACAGGAATGGAGATCGCTGCGGTTTCGACTGTCAAAGCGCTGGAGCATCGAAGCAAGCCAGGACCAGACCTGGCTACCCACGGATGTCACCCCGTTCGAACATTGCCGCGTGCTGGATCCCGAACCTTCGCCCAAAACGCTGCGACAGGCTTGGGCAGCGGCGCGCAGAGGTTTCCCGATGCTGGAACAGGCCGAGCTTGTACAAAGCTGGGCGGGCCTTATTGATGTTACGCCGGACGCGGTGCCGGTGATCTCGGGGGTTGATCAGATGCCGGGAATGTTCATCGCAACCGGGTTTTCGGGCCATGGGTTTGGCATCGGCCCGGCAGCAGGCCGCCTGATGGCCGATCTGGTCGCCGAAACGACGCCATGCGTCGATCCGGCCGCCTTCCGCCTCTCCCGCTTTTCAGATGGCTCAAAGGTGCGACCGGATCCTGGGTACTGAGGGCCTAGCCCATCATCTGGTAGCTGACCGGCACAAAGCGGAACCCGTCACCTCGGCTTTCGACGAACCCGGCTGCAGGGAAGGGCATGTGATAGCCGATCATCGGTACCTTGTCGGCGGCCAGCATTCCCAGCACATTGCGCCGCGAGGCGGTAGCGGCAGCCTTGTCCATGTCAAAGCGCACTTCCCATTCCGGGTGGGCAAAGGACCAGACATAGTGGTTCGCCAGATCAGCGGTCAGCACCAACCGCTGACCGTTGTTTTCCAGATGATAGACCGTGTGACCGGGTGTGTGCCCATAGGCGGCGACGGCAGTGATGCCCGACGCAACTTCGCCGCCGTCTTCGACAAAGGTCATTTTCTCGGCCAGCGGTGTCACCTTGGCGGCCACCAGATCACCGACCCGGTTTCCGGCCTCTTGTGCGGCCCAGAAATCATACTCGGGCGACGCGGTGACATAACGCGCGTTCGGGAAGGTCGGCGCATCATCTGTGGTCATGCCACCGATATGGTCGGGGTGCATGTGGGTGATGACAACAACGTCGATCTGATCCGGAGTGACACCTGCATCCGCCAGTGCAGCCTGAATGCCACCTTGGCCCAAACCGGTATCGAACAGCACCAGCTCGGACCCGGTATTGACCAGCGTCGGCGTGAAGAAGAATTGCGCTACATCCGGGGAGATGAAGTTTTCGGCCGAGACTTTGGCGAAATCCTCATCTGAAGCACCGCCGCCGAAAATCTCTTGGGCGCCATCACGCGGCAGGCTTCCATCCAGCAGCGTGGTGACGGTGAAATCGCCCAGTGTAAAGGACTTGGCAATGGATGAATTGGCCTTGGTCTCGCTCCCGGCGGCCAAAAGCGGGGCCGCGGCTGTGGCAAATGGCAAAGCGGCCGCAGAACCCAAAGCGGCGCGGCGTGTGAGTTTAATGGTCATTGTGGTTCTCCCTGTCAGAACACCTGTAGGTGAGTTAGGTCGGCGCGAGTCTCTTGCCAGTTTATACCCCGGAGATATGGGCTGCGTGGATGAACAATGCGTGTTAAATTTTGTTTATGCCGCGATCTGAGAATAAGACCGTTCCAACCGACCAGAGTGTCGAGAGCTTTCTATCCAGGGTGCAGCCTTTCGGCAGGGCCGAAAGTGGGAAGGTTCTGGACGGGCTTTTCCGCAAGACGACCGGGTTCGAGCCCGTCATGTGGGGGCCCTCGATTGTGGGCTATGGCCGCTATCACTATCGCTATAAATCCGGGCGCGAGGGCGACTTCCTTGCCACCGGCTTTTCGCCACGCAAGTCCGCGCTGTCAATTTACATCATGCCCGGCTATGCGGATTTCGGGGACATTCTGTCCCGTCTGGGTAAGCACAAGCTGGGTATATCTTGTCTATACGTGAACAAGCTGGCGGATATCGATCTGGATGTCCTGGCCGAGCTGATCCGTGCCGGGCTTGAGGGCTTGGAGCGGCACTGGCCGGTGGAGCCGACCTGAACGCCCTTGCTGGACAATTGGCCCATCCTGTGACATGAGCCGCGCCAACAGGAGAACTCCATGACCACCACCCGTTTTGCCCCGTCGCCCACCGGTTACATCCATGTGGGCAACCTGCGTACCGCCCTGATGAACTATCTGATCGCTCGCAAAGCGGGCGGCACGTTTATCTTGCGTATCGACGACACCGATCCTGAGCGGTCGAAAGAAGAATATGTCGATGCCATCAAGCAGGATATGGAGTGGCTGGGCCTGCACTGGGACCGGATCGAGCGTCAATCGGACCGTCTGGATCGCTATGCCGAAGCCGCTGACAAGCTGCGCGAAATGGGCCGTTTCTATGAGGCGTTTGAAACGCCGACGGAGCTGGACCTGAAACGCAAGAAACAGCTGAACATGGGCAAGCCGCCGGTCTATGACCGCGCTGCATTGAACCTGTCGGATGCCGAGAAAGAGGCCCTACGGGTTGAACGTGGCAATGGCGTCTGGCGGTTCAAGCTGGATCACCAGCGGATCGAGTGGACTGACGGTATTCTGGGCGACATCTCGATTGATGCTGCATCAGTGTCTGATCCGGTGCTTATCCGGGGCGATGGGCAGGTTCTGTATACGATCGCGTCAGTGGTGGACGACACCGAGATGGGCGTAACCGATGTCGTGCGCGGCTCGGACCATGTGACCAACACTGCGACGCAAATCCAGATCATCGAAGCGCTGGGCGGCACTTGCCCGCGTTTTGCGCACCACTCGCTGCTGACCGGCCCGCAGGGCGAGGCATTGTCCAAGCGTCTGGGCACGCTGGCCTTGCGCGATCTGCGTGAACAGGGCGTGCAGCCTATGGCGCTGCTGAGCCTGATGGCGCGTCTGGGTTCGTCCGATCCGGTAGAATTGCGCTCGGACATGGCGGAACTGATCGAAGGCTTTGATGTGAACCGCTTTGGCGCTGCGCCAACCAAGTTTGACGTGCAGGACTTGTTCCCGCTGACCGCCAAGCATCTGCAGTCGCTGCCGCTGGCGGACGTGGCCGATGCGGTCGCTGACGCGGGCGTTCCGGCAGAACTGGCCGCGCCGTTCTGGGCGATGGCGCGTGAGAACATCACCACTCTGGGTGACCTCAAAGGTTGGTGGGAGCTGTGCCGTGACGGGGCAGAGCCTTTGATCGCCGACGAGGATCGTGAGTTCATCTCTGAGGCCGTGGCTCTGCTGCCCGAAGGGCCTTTCGATGGCGAGACCTGGGGCACTTGGACCAAAGCCGTGAAAGAGGCCACGGGTCGCAAGGGCAAAGGCCTGTTCATGCCACTGCGTAAGGCGCTGACGGGTATGGAGCGCGGGCCGGAAATGGCGAACCTGCTGCCGTTGCTGCAGGTTATCCGGGCACGCGGCTAAGCGCGAAAGCACTGATATCCGAAAGGCGGGGCCGATATGCAGCCCCGCTTTTTTCTATGCAGTATGGACAATCGACGCAGAAATGCGGCGCAGCCGATCATCGACAAATTCGGTCTCGGCCGGTTTCAAATGCTGGTGGCGCGGGTATCGAGGTTCAGCCCGGTCGTTCAGAATCGGCGCGTACCACCCATCGGTGGTGGCAAAAAAACGGTCCGCACCGTCCTCACCAAAGGTGCGCAGATACCCTTGCACGACCACGTCGATATAGCTGAGCAGCAGCGGATGACGATTGCTGGGCACGGCGTGGCGGCCCTGCGGTACCGCGTAAACGGCGATTTCGACCTCGTGGGTCAAAGGATGTGTGACAGCTTGGGTCGCGGGAACCCGGTCATAGGCCCATTCCCGCTCGTCCAGCGCCACCCAGTCGTTTTTCGGGACATGGGCGATCATCCCTTCGATCTCGGACTCAGGGTCCGGGATTGCAGTCAGAAAGGCTACTGGGCGTAGGTCGGTGTGTCGCCAGGCGCGTCGCCACCCCATCAGCCGCGCAGGATGTGGGTCGGGGAAATCGTGCGTCGCTAGGTTCACGAGGCTACCATAGCCAAAGAAATAAGGGTCTGCCATGCGCCGTCAGGTCCTTCTTGAGCGATTGATGTATGTCAAACCGCTTTTTTGTCGGACATGCAATAAGATCGCATCTTGAAATTTGGGAGGTCTCGATGAGGATTACCAAAAGGACAAATATCGCGGTGCGCTTGCTGATGTATTGCGCGGCGCATCAGGATCGGCTGGTTACAAAGGCCGAGATCGCCGATGTGTGCAACATATCGGAAAACCACCTAGCGCAGGTGATCAACCAATTGAGCCAGCTGAACTACCTCAGTACTCAACGTGGTCGCAACGGTGGCATGTCTTTGGCGCGTCCGGCCGATCAGATTCGGATCGGCTCGGTGTTTCGCCATGTCGAAGGTAACTTGCCAATCGCCGAGTGCTTTGCCGATGCCGACAACACCTGTCCCCTGACGGATGCCTGCCGATTGCGGCTTGCGCTGCAAGACGCGGCCGAGGTGTTCTATGCTTCGCTGGACGAAATCACACTGGACTCGCTTGTGTGCGACAACGACCAGTTGCTGCAAATCCTGCAACCGGTCGCCTGCGTGCGTTGAGATCAGTCGCTGGCCCGCAGGATGCGGGCCGGACGTGCGGCCAGAGGGCGCAGGGCAAAGGCTAGCCCCGCGCCAAGGGTCACCAGAATGCCGGCCAGAACGATGCTCAGCGCTGAAGTCCAGATGACCGAGAAACTGATGTCGAAGATGTAGGTGGCAACCGCCCACCCCCCCAGAATGCCGGTCAGCAGGGCAACGCCCCCGGCCGCTGCACCCAGCAGGACTGAGCGTAGAGCAAAGCTGATCAATATGCGTCGCCGATCCGCGCCCAGTGTTTTCAGGATCGCGGATTCGTAACGACGCGCGGTTTCTCCTGCGGCGGCGGCCCCGATCAGAACAAGAAATCCGGTCAACAAGGATATCCCCGCTCCGTAAGAAGTCGCGGCGGCCAACCCGGTCAGCAGGCTCGAGACGCGGTCAATCGCGTCGCGCACCCGGATTGCGGTTATGTTAGGAAACTGGCCCGCCAGATCGCGCAGGATGCCGGCTTCGGCCTGTTCTTCGGCATAGACCGTGGCGATGAAACTGTGCGGCGCCCCGGCAAGGGCGGAGGGACTCATCGACATGATGAACCCCATGCCAGCGGTCGAAAAATCGACCTCGCGGAAAGAAGTGATTTCGGCGGTGATGTCGCGGCCCAGAATGTTCACGGTCAATTCGTCGCCAAGGTCCAGACCCATTTCTTCGGCTTCTTCCGCGGCGAAACTGACTTGCGGCATGCCTGAGTAATCCTGGGGCCACCATGCGCCCGCGGTGATGCGGGCGTTTTTGGGCGGTGTGGCGGAATAGGTCACGCCCCGATCACCATCCAGAACCCAGTGATCGCCAGCGACGTCGCGCGCGGGCAGCCCATTGATCTGGGTGATGATGCCGCGCAGCATTGGAGCGCTTTCGATGCGGCGGACAGCGGGGTCAGAGTCCAGCCGTTCGGTAAAGCCGGGCATCTGGTCTTTTTGAATGTCGACAAAGAAATAAGACGGGGCCACGTCAGGCAGATTGCCCGAGATCGCATTTCGAAGGGTTCCGTCGATCTGGCCAACAGCGGCAAGCACCGAAAGACCCAGCCCCAACGAGAGCACGACCGAAGCAGCCCCCTCTCGCGGGTCTGAGATCGCCGACAAAGCCCATCGCATGGCGGGGCGACCCCGAGCCGCCTTGGTGCTGATGCGCGCCAGTTTGCGGATCGCAAGCGCGGAAAAGGACAGCAGCAGCAGCGCGCCGACCAGCCCGGCGCTTGTCCAGAGCGTCAGGCGAATCGAGCCGCTGAACCAAGCGGCAGACGCGATCAGCAGTGCCAATCCGAAGGCAGTTGCGACCACGAAGGCAGTGCGCGGAAGAGCGCGCGCCGATGATAGCGCGTCGCGGAACAGAGTCGCGGCGCGAACCTCCTCGGTTCGGGCGAGGGGCCAGAGGGTGAACAGGAACGCAGTCAGCATTCCGTACAGTGCAGCCTCGGCCAGAGGGCGGGGATAGAGCGTGAAAACGGCAGGGACGGGCAGGCGGGCCTCGATCAGAGGGGCCAGCAGCAGCGGTAAAGCCGCCCCCAGAGCAATCCCAAACGCGATGCCGAGCCCTGACAATACCCCTATTTGTATCATATATGTCTGAAAGATCGTCGCGCGATCCGCGCCCAACGTGCGCAGCGTTGCAATTGTCTCGGTCTTTTGCGCCAGATAGGCGCGTACGGCAGCGGACACGCCTATGCCGCCAACAGCTAGACCGGACAGGCCGACCAGAACCAGAAAGGCGCTGAGACGCGTGACAAACTCGGCAATCCCCGGCGCGCCGTTGCGGGCATCGGTCCAGCGCATTCCGGTGCCGTCGAAACTACTTCTGGCCGCGGCGGACAGGGTTTCGAGGTCGGTTCCCGGCGGCAGCTTCAGCCGGTATTTGGTGGCAAACAACGTCCCCGGCGCCAGCAGGCCGGATGCCTGCAAATCCTGGGTCCGGACCAGAGTGCGCGGCCCCAATCCAAAGCCGTCCGCGGCGCCGTCCGGTTCATGCATCAATGCTGCCGTCAGCACGAAATCCTGCGTGCCAAGTGCAAAACGGTCTCCGATGGACAGACCCAGCCGGTCCATCAGCACCGGATCCATGACCGCTCCGGGCAGGCCCTGCTGGCCGTCCAATGCGGCGGAAAGCGATTGGTCAGGCTTCAGGTTTGCTGTTCCCAACAACGGATAGGCCGCGTCCACGGCTTTCACCTGCGTCAGGGCACGCTGGGTTTTGCCCCCCCGACGCACAACGGCCATCGAGCGGAAATCCACAACCTCGGACACTTCGGTCGCGGTTTGTTGCATCCACGCGCGCTCGTCATCTGTGGCGAAGCGGTAGGTGAATTCCAACTGCGCGTCCCCGCCCAGCAGCGCCGAGCCTTCCTGCGTCAGCCCGGTCTGGATCGCAGAACGCACCGACCCGATAGCGGCAATGGCAGCCACTCCCAACGCCAGACAAGCCAGAAACACGCGAAAGCCGCGCACGCCGCCGCGCAGTTCCCGGCGTGCCAGACGACCGGCCAGGCGCAGGCTCATTCCGCGGCCTCTTGTTGCGTGTCTTCCGCGATGGTGCCATCCCGCAACCGGATCACCCGGTCGCATTTGCGCGCCAGACTGTGGCTGTGGGTGACCAGAACCAGCGTGGCACCATGCCTGTCACGCAAACCGAACAGCAGTTCGACGATGGCCGCACCGTTGGTATCGTCCAGATTTCCGGTCGGCTCGTCCGCCAGCAGGATCTGAGGGCGCGGCGCGGAGGCGCGCGCCAGCGCAACCCGCTGCTGCTCACCCCCCGACAGTTGCGCCGGATAGTGATCGTGCCGATGTGAAAGACCGACCGCGTCCAATTCGGCCGCGGCACGGGCAAATGCATCCTTATGCCCGGCCAGTTCCAGCGGCGTGGCCACATTCTCAAGCGCGGTCATGGTGGGGATCAGGTGAAAGTTCTGAAACACCACCCCCATTGCATCACGCCTGAACCGGGCAAGCGCATCCTCGTCCATTCCTGTCAGATCATGGCCCAAAGCAGTGATTTCGCCCCCGGTCGCCTGCTCCAGCCCGCCCATCAGCATCAGCAGTGAGGATTTGCCGGACCCGGACGGCCCAACCAACCCTAGCGTTTCGCCTTGGGCGACGGTCAGGGAGATGTCGTGCAGGATATTCACTCGACCGGCATTGCCATCCAGCGACAAAGCGGCATTTTGGAGCGAAAGAACGGGTGTCGTCATGGGTCATTCCGGATGGGCATGGTCAATTGGGATATGGAGCGGTTCAGATGTTGCGCAAGGTTTTGATGTCGATGCTGTTTACGTTCTGGGGCTTTGCGGCCACAGCCGAGCAGGTGGTGATTGCTGCTTTAGGGGATTCACTGACGCAAGGCTATGGGTTGCCCGAACAGGACGGATTTGTGCCTCAGTTGGACCGCTGGCTTAAGGCGCAGGGTGCGGATGTGCGCCTTATCAACGCCGGTGTGTCCGGAGACACCACGGCTGGTGGCGCGGCGCGGGTGGACTGGACGCTGACGCCGGATGTGGACGGGATGATCGTGACGCTTGGTGGTAATGATCTGCTGAGGGGGATCGACCCGGCGGTGTCGCGCGCCAATCTTGAAACGATTGTCAAAGCGGCGGATGTCGCAGATGTCGATGTGCTGCTAATCGGGATGCAGGCACCGGGAAATTACGGGGCAGATTACAAATTGGCGTTTGATGCCATCTATCCTGATCTGGCCGAACAGTATGAAACCGGCTACGCCCCAAGCTTTTTCACCGGGCTGACCGCCGAGGGCGATCCGGACACCGCCCGTCTCTATATGCAGCCGGACGGCATTCACCCGAACGCCGAAGGGGTTGCCCTGATCGTTGATAACCTCGGCCCTTATGTGCTGGAACTTGTTGCTGCTGCCCAGCAGTGATCAAACGACGGTTACGACGGTCCCGATCGGCACACGCTCGTAGAGATCGACAACGTGTTCGTTCATCATTCGGATACAGCCATTTGAGACCGCATGACCGATGGTCTGCGGCTGCGTGGTACCGTGAATGCGGAAATAGGTGTCGACGCCATTCTGGAACAGGTACAGCGCCCGCGCGCCCAAAGGATTGTCGCCGCCGCCAGGTTGGACATAGTCATTGTCCTTGAACCGGGCATAAGTGACGGGTTCGCGCTCGATCATCTCGTCGGTCGGGCGCCAGGTCGGCCACTCTTTCTTGACGTCGATGGTGGCGGTGCCAGTGAACTCCAGACCGGCTTTGCCTACCCCGCAGCCATAGCGGACCGCCTTGCGCGGTTCGGTCACGAAATACAGGTAGAACGACCGGGGCGCGACCAGCAACTGACCCGGCTGAAACTGCTTCTTTATGCGCACAAATTGCGGCGTGGGATCGTATTCGACAGCTTTCTTCTTTGCCGCGGCAACGCCAGGCACCAGGCTGGCGGCTGCGGTCGCGGTCAGAAAGGTACGGCGGGTGAACATGGCAGCTCTCTATAAAACAACAGATAAATCTTGACCCTAATGTCGGAAGGATAACCGATCTGGTCAATCGCTGGAGAGAAGTAACCCTATTGTGATGTCGTCGTGGGGACACACAATCATGTCGCATCACGAGCGCAAACAGATACCCGAAAAAGAAAAAGGGCAGAGAATACTCTGCCCTTCCAATATCTTATGCAAGCACGATATTGTCTGCGCTTTCGCGGCCGTCACGACCGGCGCGCAACTCGTATGTGACCTTCTGGTTGTCGGCCAGGCCGGTCAGGCCCGAGCGTTCCACGGCCGAGATGTGAACGAAGATGTCTTTGCCGCCATCTTCGGGTGCGATAAAGCCGTAGCCTTTGGTGGTGTTGAACCATTTTACGGTGCCTGCGGGCATATCCGTTGTCTCCTGTTTAATGCTGCCCACGGAGTTGCGGCAGCCTGGCGTCGTTGTCTGGATCGATAGACTGAGCGCCGTAGAAGGAGACAGTAGGTCGAAATAGAAAAACGTTAGCAATTTAGATATGGCATCGGCAACGGCGCAGGGCAAGGGAGGAGTCCTGTTCTGTAAGAAACAAAAAAACCCCCGGAAATCCAAAGTGGATGGCGAATCTGGCCTGCTGGTGGTCGCCTGACAGGTTTTCGAATGACCGCCTAAAGTACAGGCTAAGCCAGCCTAGATATTGTACATTTTGCTTTCGGCAGGAAACATCAACCGGATAGCATTCAGGCTTTTTTCTGACAGGGTGAAGGGCTTTTCATCACCTTCGGTATGACCGCCCGCCTGGTTGATGTGTGGAACTGAGTTTTCACGCAGTGAAAACGCCGAATACCAGCGTTTGGGTAACCTGCCAGAAAGCCAGCCGTTCAGCTCATTTACGTTTTCGAGCCGAAACAGGTGATCGATATGGTTGACTCCCGCCCGATCGATGGCGTGGGCCTCAAGGCTTAGGGGCGACAGGTTCTGCGTCGAAATCCAACTGGGAGCGAGTTCCTTCCACCCATCCTTCATGCCCATTTTGCCATGCTGTACCCACTCTTCGAACTCCATCTTCGTCATTTCATCCCAATCAGGAGCAAAGTTGTAGCGGCACTCGGCATCGGGTTTGAAATACCGGTAATAAGACCAAAGCAACTCAACCGGGTTTCTCGTGGTCATGAAATACGAAAGCCTTGCGTGCCCGGGATACAGGTCTGCCAGCGTTGTTTTGACATACGGGGCGGTATCGTGAGGGTGAAAATGCTCGGAGTCGTGGGCATAATCGACGGCGAAATCTCCGGCTTTACTTGACAGGTATCGCTTTAGATACTTGCGGACCGATGTAGAGCCACAGCGTGGCTTAGATATGAACACAAGCCCCTTTGAAAAAAGCACTCTCACCAAATTGGTCCTTTGTTGCTTGGCGTTCGCCCTTACCGGGACGGCGCCAAATTGAATCAGGTTTGACCGATGCCAAGTTGGCCAAAAGAAATTCACACAGGCGAATTCCGAAGGCGAACGACCGCGTGGGGTCTTCGCTCAGGCAGTTGCTGTCGCGTCGGTCATACGCGTTTTGATAAAATCCCAACGGGCGCCGACAAAAAGAGCCACCAATCATCTACACTCAGTCGGCGACGGGTAGTTTACCTACAACGCCGCTATATTGGGCCGAGGCAATAAAACACTCTGGCAATTCGTCGATCACTTCATCAATCGGGTCATATAGCCGATCGGCGTCGGCTTTGAATTCATCCGGAATGTCTTTCGGGGTCCGCTCGCGCCGCTTGGGCGGGGTGAAATCCAACCCGGTAAACCGCGAAATTGTATCCTGATGGTCCCAAAGCGCGTCATAGCGAACGCACAGAACGGGAACATCTTCAAATGTTACCCACTCCCTGATCTGCCGTGCTTGCTGCAGCACATCGCGTTCGAACAGCTCATCAAAGGTGCCGGTAGCGTGCAGATGATAAAAGTGCTGATCTATCCAGTCCGCGCCAAATCTTTCCATTGCGGAATAAACGGAAAACGCGGAATCCTTGGTGGGTCCGAAACAAAAAACGACCCGGGTATTCTCGGGCCATGTAGCGAGCGGCTGAGGAAAGTCGTGGGTCTTGTACACACACGGAGTGTAATACTCCGTGTCACTCAACCGGGCGACAAAATCCACCCGCTTTGCCGATATAGGGTCGATCTCTTTCAGCGCATCAGCAAGGGCAAGAAAGGTCAACGTGCTGCCGGACCGACCATTGCTTGCCACAATAACACAGTTCTGAGGTGCGTTTTGCGGAATTCGCTGCAACCGCCGAATAGCAACCCGTTTTCGGACACTGCGCTTCCACTTGTCGATGCGCTTTTCAAAAAAGTCGATCATCGTGCAAACTTTTTGTGCTTGAGGCGCTTGGGCTCCAGAGCATCAGGACCCAGCCGGCGTTTCTTGTCTTCTTCATAGTCTTCGAAGTTGCCCTCGAACCATTCCACATGGGCGTCGCCCTCGAATGCCAGAATATGCGTGCAGATGCGGTCGAGGAAGAAGCGGTCGTGCGAGATGACCACGGCGCAACCGGCGAAGTCGACCAATGCGTCTTCCAGCGCGCGAAGGGTTTCAACGTCCAGATCGTTGGTCGGTTCGTCGAGCAGCAGGACGTTGCCGCCCTCTTTCAGCAGGCGGGCCATGTGGACGCGGTTGCGCTCACCACCTGACAGCAGCGAGACCTTTTTCTGCTGGTCACCGCCCTTGAAGTTGAAGGACGAGCAATAGGCGCGGGAATTGACCTGTGCGTCGCCCAGCTGGATTATCTCGGCGCCGCCGGTGATCGCCTCCCACACGGTGTCGTTGTCCTTGAGGTCGTCGCGGGACTGGTCGACATAGGACAGCTCGACCGTGTCGCCCAGCGTAATGGAGCCGCTGTCGGGCTTTTCCTGACCGGTGAGCATCTTGAAGAGCGTCGATTTACCGGCGCCGTTGGGGCCGATGACGCCAACAATGCCGCCGGGGGGCAGGGCGAAGTCCAGCCCTTCGATCAGTTGCTTGTCGCCCATGTGTTTCGACAGGCCCTCGACCTCGATCACCTTGCCGCCAAGGCGCTGGCCGTTGGGGATGACGATCTGGGCGCGGGTCAGCTTTTCGCGCTCGGACTGTTCGGCCAGCTCGTTATAGGCGTTGATCCGGGCCTTGGATTTGGCCTGACGGGCCTTCTGGCCCTGACGCATCCATTCCAATTCGCGTTGCAGGGTCTTTTGCTTGGACTTGTCCTCGCGCGCTTCCTGCTCGAGCCGTTTGGCTTTTTGTTCCAGCCATGCGGAATAGTTGCCCTCGTAAGGAATGCCGCGGCCCCGGTCGAGTTCGAGGATCCAGCCGGTGATGTCATCCAGGAAATAGCGGTCGTGGGTGACGATCAGGATGGTGCCCTTGTAGTCGATCAGGTGCTGTTGCAGCCAGGCGATGGTTTCGGCGTCCAGGTGGTTGGTTGGTTCGTCGAGCAGCAGCATGTCGGGCGCTTCGAGCAGCAGCTTGCACAGCGCCACGCGGCGTTTCTCGCCCCCCGAGAGGTTGGCGATGTTGGCGTCGTCCGGCGGGCAGCGCAGCGCCTCCATCGAGACGTCGATCTGGCTGTCGAGGTCCCACAGGTTTTCCGCGTCAATCGCGTCCTGCAGGGTGGTCATTTCCTCCATCAACTCGTCCGAATAGTTCTCGGCGATCTCCATGGCGATTTCGTTGAAGCGGTCGACTTTGGCCTTTTTCGCGGCCACACCCAGCATGACGTTTTCGCGGACGGTCTGCGATTCATCCAGCTGCGGTTCCTGCGGCAGATAGCCGACCTTGGCGCCCTCGGCGGCCCATGCCTCACCCGAGAAATCGGTGTCGAGGCCGGCCATGATCTTCATCAGTGTCGATTTACCCGCGCCGTTGACGCCGACGACACCGATTTTCACGCCGGGCAGAAAGCTCAGGTGGATGTTTTCAAAGCACTTCTTGCCACCGGGATAGGTCTTGGAGACACCCTGCATGTGGTAGACATATTGATAGGCGGCCATGTCGCGTCCTTTGGGTCGGGGAAATTGAGTTGGGCGGTGTGATAGCGGATGGTTGGGGTGGGGGCAATGGATATGGTTTCGCAAAACAGCCACTGCCCGGAGTGTTTCCCAACGCGCTGAAAAAGAGTATCGGTAGAGACTCTTGAGGGGACGAAGACATTGCAGGTAACGGAGGAATTCGTGGCATTGTTTGCAGATTGTATTGTGGTTGCTCTAGCTTTTTTTGCCATGTTCCGCGTGGCCAAGTTCTGGTCTGAGGTAGTTGGTGCGCGGTCACGGATTTATCAAGAACCCGTTTCACCGGCGGATCATATTCGCATTCCTGTACCCGCCTCGTATGACAAAAGTACCCCTCAAGATGTTGCCTTTCGAAAATACTGGTGGAAGGCATTCAGGCGGATGCTGTCGGATGTGACAATTTCTTGTTGCTTCATTTACTTTGTAGTCGAGAAGCTCGGTGCTTGAATGGCGTTGAAACAGCTGATTTCTGGTTGGGCTAAGTCCGGCCAAATTGATTGGATCGGGTTAAGGCCAGAACGGCGTCTCGGGATGCGAGTTCCAGAAGTGACCATGATATTAGCCGGTGGGCTGGACGGCGACCGAGCACCTGCAGGCAAGCGGGCGGTGACTCTGATCCAGCAGGAGCATCTGGCCGCGATTGGCTCTTATCTGGGGCAGGGGTCGGTTGCGCCTGAAATCCTTCGGCGCAATCTGGTGGTGTCGGGTATCAACCTTGCGGCACTCAAGGGGCGGGAGGTGCAGGTGAGGGAGGCGATTTTGCGCTTTACTGTCATCTGTGCGCCGTGCAGCCGGATGGAGGAGGCGCTGGGCACAGGTGGTTATTCTGCCGTGCGCGGGCATGGGGGTTGGTGTGCCGAAGTTGTTCAGCCCGGACGGGTCCGGCTGGGCGATCCGGTGCAACCTGTTGATTGACAAGCCGACTGAGTTCTGAACATCAGCAAAGGATGTTGCGCAGCGCCATTCCATACGCACGACCGGGGCAGGTCATCGGTCTGTTCGGCGGGTCTTTTGATCCTCCGCACCAGGGGCATGTGCATGTGACGCTTGAGGCGATGAAGGCATTTGGGCTGGATCGGGTCTGGTGGCTGGTGTCGCCGGGCAACCCGTTGAAAGAGCGCGGCCCCGCGCCGTTGCAACGGCGGGTCAGTGCGGCGCAGGCTGTCATGCAACATCCGCGTGCCGAGGTGACGGATATCGAGGCGCTGACCGGAACGCGCGCAACGGCGGATACGCTCGCAGCATTGCAGCGGCTTTACCCTCAGGTGCGGTTCGTCTGGCTGATGGGTGCGGACAATCTGGCGCAGTTTCATCGCTGGAAAGACTGGCGCCGAATCATGGATAGCGTGTCGGTTGGTGTGGTTGCGCGGCCGGGGGATCGGATTTCGGCCCGGATGTCGCCTGCCGCCCGGCTGTATGCGCGCTATCGCATCGACGGACAGGCGCGGCATCTGTTGGGCCGCGCACAGGCGCCGGCGTGGTGTTTTGTCAATGTGCCGATGGTCGATGTGAGCTCGACCGAGCTGCGCACGCGCGGTGAGTGGGACGGTGGGGTGTTGCCTGAATAGCTAAGATGGGCACATAATCGCATTCAGTGGTTGTTTGCCTGTGATCTCTGGGATTTTAATTGACCCATGGTTGATCGTCTTTCGCGTCGTTTGTTTCTTGCCGGTCTGGGGGCCTCGGTTGTTTCAGGCTCGGCTCTGGCTGATGCCCCAGCGCAGTCTTTGCGGCCTCAGATTCGGGGGGATCTACCCACTGGAGCGGAGCGGCTCATCAAATCCGCAAGGCTGAAAGGCGAGGTGGCTTTTGCCGTCGCCGATGTGCAAACCGGTGCGCAGCTTGAAGAATTTGGCGGCGATCAAGGTCTGCCCCCTGCCAGTGTCGCCAAGGCGTTGACGGCGCTTTATGCGCTGGATGTTCTGGGGGCCGAATACCGGTTTGAAACCACCTTGATGGCCGATGGCCCGATCGAAAATGGCGTGCTGAAGGGCGACCTGATCCTTGTGGGCGGCGGAGACCCCCTTCTGGATACCGACGATCTGGCCGCATTGGCGGCCAATCTGCGCGAGGCCGGAATTACCGAGGTGCAGGGCGCGTTCAAGGTCTATGACGGTGCGCTGCCTTATATCTTTAGCGTCGACCCCGGGCAGCCGGACCATCTGGGATACAGCCCGGCCATAAGCGGCATCTCTTTGAATTTCAACCGCGTACATTTCGAATGGAAGCGCGACGGTACCGGGTATGATGTGACCATGGACGCCCGCACGGCGCGGTACAGGCCGTCCGTGGATATGGCGTCAATGCGCGTCGAAAAACGCAGCTTGCCGATCTACACCTACCAGCCAAGCGCCCGGCAGGATCGTTGGACTGTGGCTAACGGTGCACTGGGAAATGGAGGTGCGCGATGGTTGCCGGTGCGCAAACCGGCGCTTTATGCGGGCGACGTGTTTAGCACTCTGGCGCGGGTGAACGGAATTGTTTTGGGCCGTGTGCAGATCACACGCGAGGTGCCGCAGGGCTCAGTTCTGGTGGTGCATCAAAGCGACCCTCTGGAGAGTATCCTGCGAGGAATGCTGAAATACTCGACCAATATCACAGCTGAAATGGTAGGGATGGCAGCCTCGAAAGCGCGGGGTGCCAAGTTGCAGATTCTGGCTGATTCAGCTGAGGAGATGAACCGTTGGGCATCTGAAACCTACGGTGTGCGCGGGATCGCAATGGTAGATCACTCGGGGCTCGGCGATGCGTCGCGCGTCGCGCCCGCAGATCTGGTGACGGCCTTGGTTGAGGCCCGAAAGGACGGGGCGCTACGGCCGTTGCTGAAAAAATTCACCCTGGCCGACAGTCAGGGGCGACCAGTCAAGGATCATCCGATCAGGGTAGATGCCAAGACCGGGACGCTGAATTTCGTGTCTGGGTTGGGCGGCTTTATCACGGCGCCGGATGGCTCGGAACTGGCCTTTGCCATTTTCACCGCTGATGTTGATCACCGCGCGACGATCCCCCGCGCGTTGCGCGAGCGTCCCGACGGCGCGCGCAGTTGGAACAACAGGTCGCGCAAACTACAGCGCGCGCTGATCGAGCGCTGGGGGATGCTGGCGGGCAGCTGAGATCAGGTGGTGTGGCGCGCTCGCGCGCCACGCTCGATCGCGGCGGCGTGCAGACGGTCGATATTCAGTTCGTATCTGATTTCTTCCAGCAGGCGCAGTTCGGTCTCGGCAAGTGATCCATCTGCCGCAGCCACGTCACAGGCCAGCGCGTAGGCCGTTTCGTGCAACCGCTCGGGCAGGTTGTCGCGGATCAGGCCGAACAGGGCGTCCAGCCCGTCCTCCTGCTCGAACAGATCAAACACGGTTTGCGACACCCGGCGCGTGCGGTCGATATCGTATTCGGCAAAAACCGGCAGCATGTTGACTGCGCCTTCGATCTTGACCAGCTCGGCGGTGCGGATGGTCTCATCCGAGGCAGAGACCGCAACCATGATCGCGACAAGGCAATCCTGTGGGGACATCGGGTGAGGTACTTGTTCGGTCATGGTGTCGTCCTGATTGGTCTTTTCTGCGCTCGCACGATAGGAGGGCTGGCGGGCAGGTTCAACGGATTTTGCCGCATTGAGTCACAGAATGGGCAACGGCCCCCGAGTTTTGGTCTGGCGCAGCACGAAATTGCTGCGGGTGTCACGCACCAAACCAGACTTCAGCAGCCGCTGCATGATGAAATGCTCAAGGTCTTCGGGCGTTTTGGCATAGACCTTCAGGATGAAGTCGTGGTCGCCGGTGATCGAGGCGCATTCGACGATCTGTGGTTCGGTTTCGACCAGCCGCAGGAATGCGGTGATGTTGTCCTCTTGATGGTCGCGCAAGGCGACGTGTACATAGGCGATGGCGTTCAGCCCCACGGATTTGGCCCGCACCTGAGCGATATAGCCCGAGACCACGCCCGACGCCTCTAGGTCGCGTACGCGCCGCCAGCATTGCGAGGCGGAAAGGCCGGTGCGGTCGGCAAGTTCCTGCATCGACAGACGGCCATCGGTCTGCAACTGCTGCAGGATGGCAATATCAGCGGGTTGAAGCGTTTGTTTCACAATTAGTACCTTTGCGATACATATTCTCCAAAATACCCAGAATATCACGCTGTACCAAATCAAAATCTTCAGGGCGCGCGGCTATACTTTTCTCAAGGAGGAAAAAGTGATGCCAAAATCGACCAAATACGTCGCCAAGGTGGCTGATGCGCGCGGCCATATCGCCTATACGACTGAGGAAGACGAGGTTTGGGCCGATCTTTATGCCGCGCAAGAAAAGAACGTACAGCGCTACATGGCCCGCGATTACCTTGCTGGGCTGGAAAGGCTGGACCTGCCAAAAACCCGTGTGCCGTCCTGCGCCGACATCTCGGAACGCCTTTTGGACATGACCGGGTGGCGGGTGCAGCCGGTGCCCGCACTGATCGGGTTCAAAACGTTCTTTGGCATGTTGGCAGACCGGGTATTTCCTGCCGCATCCTTCATCCGCTCGCGCGAGGATTTTGATTACATCGAAGAGCCCGACATCTTTCACGAGATTTTTGGCCATACCCCTTTGCTGAGCGATCCGCGCTTTGCGGCCTTTAGCCATGCCATCGGCAAGGCCGGGGTGCAGGCTGGGGACAAGGATTATTCCTGGCTGATCCGGCTCTACTGGTTCTCGATCGAGTTTGGATTGCGTCGGCAGGACGGAGAGATCAAGGCGCTGGGGTCCGGGCTTGCGTCCTCGCCTACTGAACTGGTTTACGCCGTCGAAAGCGACATTCCGGACCGTGATCCGTTCGATGTCCTGACTATCCTGCGCACGCCCTATCGGATCGACATGCACCAGATGGGCTATTTCGTGTTAAACTCACCTGAGGAGCTGTTCGCCGCCGCCGAGCGCGATCTGCTGGCGGATGTGCAGCAGGCACAATCCCTTGGGTTGCTGCCGAACAAGTTCCCGGAAAAAGCAACCGCAGCGGAGTGAACGGATCATGACCACATCAGGAGAAACCTGCAGCCTTTCGGACCGAACCTGTGTGCCCTGTTCCGGAGGTGTCCCGGCCCTGACCCGGGACGAGGCAAACACCCACATGGCGGAACTTTCGTCCGACTGGAATCTGGACACAGAGGCAAAGGAACTCAGCCGCCACTACAAGTTCAAAGGGTTCGCCAAGGCGACTTATCTGGCCAATCTTTGCGCTTGGCTGGCCGATCAGCAGGGGCATCACCCGGATGTATCGTTTGGCTGGGGCTATGTGGACGTCAAACTGACCACTCATGAAATAGGCGGTCTTAGCGAGAATGACTTCATTTGGGCCGCCAAACTGGACCAGTTGACCGCGTAAAACGACCTTCCATTCAGGAAATACCCTGCAGTTTATTGACTCATGCTGCACCGGCACAATAGGAGGGGCCGGTCGGTTGCAAACGGCGACCGGCGCTGTTTTTCCCGATGGAGCAAATCTGATGTCTGAACTGCGTGAAACCGCGATGTCGTCCAAGGCCTGGCCTTTCGAAGAGGCGCGTCGGTTGCTCAAACGCTATCAGAAAGCGGCTCCGGAAAAGGGGTACGTGCTGTTCGAAACCGGCTATGGCCCCTCGGGCCTGCCGCATATCGGCACCTTTGGCGAGGTCGCGCGCACTACGATGGTCAAGCGCGCGTTCGAGGCGCTGTCGGACATCCCGACCAAGCTGATCTGTTTCTCGGACGATCTGGACGGAATGCGTAAAGTGCCCAGCAATGTGCCGAACCCAGAGATCCTGGAGCAGCATCTGCAGCGCCCGCTGACCTCGGTACCTGATCCGTTTGGTGAATACGACAGCTTCGGTGAGCATAACAACGCGATGCTGCGGCGGTTCCTCGATACTTTTGGTTTCGAGTATGAATTCTACTCAGCCAAGCAATTCTACGAGTCTGGGCAGTTTGACGAGATCCTCAAACGCGCGGTTGAGCGTTATGATGAGATCATGGCGATCATGCTCAAAAGCCTGCGCGAGGAGCGCCAGCAGACCTATTCGATCTTTCTGCCGCTGCATCCCGAAAGTGGGCGGGTTATGTATGTGCCGATGAAAAAGGTCTGCGCTGAAACATACACCGTCACCTTTGACGATGAGGCTGGCAAAGAATGGACCGTTCCTGTCACTGGCGGCAACGTGAAATTGCAGTGGAAGCCGGACTTTGGTGCACGCTGGGCTGCGCTGGGCGTCGATTTCGAGATGTACGGCAAGGAACATGCGACCAACGAGAAAATTTATGATGCGATCTGCCGTGCACTGGGTGGTCGCGCGCCGGAACACTTTTCGTACGAGCTGTTCCTGGATGAGAACGGACAGAAGATCTCGAAATCGTCCGGCAATGGAGTGTCGATCGACGAATGGCTGACCTATGCGCCGACCGAGTCGCTGGCTTATTTCATGTACCAGAAGCCCAAGACGGCCAAGCGGATGCATTTCGATGTGATCCCGAAAGCCTATGACGAATATCACCAGCAGCTACGCGCCTATCCGGGACAGGATCTGAAGGCGCAGTTGAACAACCCGGTCTGGCATATCCACGGCGGCAACGTTCCTGCATCCACGCTGATGGTGCCATTTGCGATGCTGCTGAACCTGGCTTCGGTTTCCGGGGCCGAGGACAAAGAGGCGCTTTGGGGCTTCATCCGCCGCTACGCGCCCGAAGCCACGGCCGAAACGCACCCCGATCTGGATCAGGCGGCGGGGTTTGCGGTGCGTTACTTCAATGATTTCGTCAAACCAACCCGCCAGCACCGCGCGCCGACCGATCAGGAGCGTGAAGCGCTGGAAGAACTGAAAGCCGCGCTTGTGGCTTATGATGGTCCGATTGAAGACGAAGCGCTGCAATCCGTGGTCTACTCCGTCGGGCGTGAGCGGTTTGACCCGATGCGAGGCTGGTTCACGGCTTTGTACGAAGTACTGCTGGGGGCATCTCAAGGCCCGCGTTTCGGCGGTTTTATCGCGTTATATGGCGTGCCCGAAACCATCGCACTGATCGACAAGGCGCTGGCCGGAGAGCTGGTCTGATTTGACCTGAAACCACGTGGGGCTACCCTTTCAACAGGAGGTAGCCCCATGCGTCGTTTATTGCTTGCCATATCCCTGAGCGCCGGTTTGGCGTCGGGCGCATTTGCCCAAAGCGCCGAGATCGAGGCCAATATATCGGCGCAGATACAGGCCTTCAAAGCGGATGATTTCGCCGCTGCTTTCACCTTCGCCAGCCCCTCTATTCAGCAACTGTTCCAAACACCCGAGAATTTCGGGGTGATGGTCAGACGTGGCTATCCGATGGTATGGCGGCCTGCGGATGTGCGTTTTCTGGAGTTGCGCGAAGTCGCGGGAGAACTGTGGCAGAAGGTCATGATCACCGACGGTGAGGGCCGGGTGCACATTCTGGACTATCAGATGGTGCCGCTAGAAAACGGCTGGAAGATCAACGGCGTTCAGTTGCTGGGAAACTCCGACCCTGCAACTTGATGCAACACCACCGTCACGGTGGCGTGAGTGGCAGTTAATCCCAATTCGGTACTCAGACTTTTGCGTTCGGGGCGCGCGATCCCGGGCACTGGGTTTATGCGCGTAGCGGGTCACCGCTCGCGCGATTGGGAAAGGGATTTCTATGAATAAGGCAATAACCGACGGCATCGTGTTCATGCCGCCTGCTTTCGCAAACGGTTTGAATGTGTGGTCCAGCGGCGATGGAACACCGGGCTCGCCGACCTATGACGGGTCGGGCACCGGCGCGTTTGTTCCGGCCGATGCGGATTTCGGCGGCTGTCTTGAAATCCTGAAGGTCAGCGCCACCCAACGTTTGCGCTATATGGGCCAGACGCCGCTGCTGCCGGGCTGTTATCTGCAGATCAAGGCGCGGGTCAAAGCGATCAGTGGCCCGTTGCCCGAAGTGCGCATCGCCGGCTGGGCCGGTGGCGCCGGCGACGTGCAGGTCACTGGCGTGGCCGAGCAGGGCCCGGCCACGCAGCTTTCAGGCTATGGCACGGTGCATGAGGTTACCGCAATTGTCGGCACCGGACAGCGCCCCGGTGTAGACATGCCCTGGGGTGTGCAGGCGCTGTACGGCCATTTCGGGCTGGATATCGATGGTGCAAACGGGGCCGTCATCCGGGTCGACGATATCGAGATCACGGATATCACCGGCGTGTTCCTGCGTAATCTGATCAGCCTCGTCGATGTGCGCGATTTCGGTGCAGTCGGTGACGGTGTGGCGGATGACTCGGCGGCCTTCGAGGCAGCGGATCAAGCCGCGAATGGGCGCACGGTTTTCGTGCCCGAGGGCACCTATCTGTTGGCGCAGAACACGTCGATAGCGTCTGAGATGGATTTTGAAGGCACTGTAACGATGCCCGACGACAAGATGCTGCTGCTGACCAAGAATTTCGACTTGCCGACCTATGTAAACGCTTTTGGTAATGAAACGCTGGCTTTCAAAAAGGCGTTTCAGGCATTGCTGAACAACTCAGACCATGAATCGCTTGATCTGGGGGGGCGCAAGATTTCAGTCAGCGAACCCATCGACATGGCTGCGGCGGTACCAAACCGGCAAAGCGGGTTCTCGACACGCCGTGTAATCCGTAATGGCCAGTTCGACGTTCAGAGCAGCTCGGCCTGGGATACCGAGACTTTCACCTCGGTTGCGACCTACAACCCGAATGATCCCACCCGTTTGGTAAATGTTGCCAACGTGGCCAATATTCCGGTTGGTGCGCTGGTGCAGGGAAGCGGTGTCGGGCGCGAGATCTATGTCCGCTCCAAAAACGAGGGCGCGGGTGAGATCACGCTGAATGCGCCATTTTATGATGCCGCCGGTACGCAGACCTTTACCTTCGTGTCTTACAAGTACTTGCTGGATTTCAGCGGGTTTAGCACGCTGCGCAAGTTCGGGATGGAAGAGATCGAGTTCCAGTGCAACGGCCGAAGCAGCGCGATCCGTCTGTCTCCGTCGGGCAGTACTTTTGCCGTGACGAACTGTTTCATCAGCCGCCCCAAGGATCGGGGGATCACGTCTATCGGGACCGGATGTCAGGGCATGCTGATCGACAATTGCCAGTTCCTGTCCACCGAAGAATCCTTCAATGTGGAGGATCGCACGTCGATCGCGCTGAACTCCACCGCCAATGACGTCAAATTGCGTCACAACCGGGCGGTGCGGTTCCGGCACTTTGCCATTCTAGGCGGCACCAACAATATGATCCTGGGGAACCACTTTTTCCAAGGCGACAGTATTCCACAGGGTGTTCGCAGCGCCGGTTTGGTCATGATCGGCACGTATAACAGCTCGACCATTTCAGGAAATTATATTGATAACTGCTCGATCCAGTGGACCAACGAAAGGGATGCCAACCCGGTGTATACTGCGGGTTACTCGTTCAGTTCGATGGCCATCACCGACAATATCTTCTACTCCAGCGAAGTTGCGTCTTGGTTCACTTATATTGTTATCCGCCCCTATGGTGCGGGGCATTTCCTGAACGGTGTGGTCGTGACCGGAAACAAATTCCGCTCAACAAGCGGTAGTATTACCCGGGTGGAGCGGGTGGACACCACCTATGCCGATCTGAACAAATATGCACACCGGAATGTGACGTTTGAGAACAATACGTTCCACGGGGTAGACCAGAAAGTTTCGAACCCCTTGCGGATAAGGCACGCTCAAGGTTCCGCATCTCAGGCTTGGACCGTCCAGTCCTCGGGGCAGCTACCGTTCGGCGGTCTTGCACGCAGCTGTGATGCGGTCACGGTTCTGGGGCCATTGAAAACGGTTTTCGGATCGCTGACCTTCGCTAACCCATATGTAGAGCTGGAGCAGGGCGCATCGAATAACGCAGTCAACCTGCGCTGGCCCGAAGCTCTGAGCGGAGAGGTTTCCGCGATCGTGCGAATGGAGCGCTGATTTTTAGGCTGGCCGCCCTGTCATGGGGCGGCTGGTTCGCCTGTCTCAGAACTCATTCCAGATCGCCAACTTCAGCCCCGTATCGCTACGCGCATCATTGCGCTCAAGCCCCAGCACCCACGTTGCCGAACTATTCTTCGTTCGGATCATGACTGAAGGCCGGGCTCTCCAGAACAGCGAATGCTCGGGCGTATAGGCTGTTTCGATCTGTATCATCGGGTTCAGTAGCCGGTCACCGGACAGACCCGCCGTGATATCCAGCTTGCGATACAAGGCGTCATGCGTGCGCAATTCCAAAGCGGTATCGACGGCCACCCAACCGTTCCCCCAATCGGTCTGGAACCCTTTGCCATAAGAGAGGGTCAGCTTGTACATGGCCCAGGCGTCCCGGTGCCTGTGATGGGCACCCGCCCCGAACTCGGCCGCAAAACGCCCCCATTTGTCGAAATCGGCCACGGGAAGCCGGGCAAACAGAAGCGCGTGGCCATAGAGGTCGCGGTTTTCCTCGAAATCCAGCCCGATTGTCAGGTTCGGCAGGTATCCGAAATCTGCGTATAGCCCTGTTTTGTAGTCATATGCACCACCGGGGTCCCTGAAGGCGGTCACCGAAGCCGCGGTAAATGCCGATCCCTTTTCCCGCAGCCACGCCCCGGACAATGCCGGAGCGGCAGCAAGCAGCAGAGACAAAAGAAGGACGATCCGGCACATGCGGGCAGAATCCGCCAGCATGGTTAACGGATGGTTAGTAATTCGTTCATTTTTTTGAGAACCGGCAAAGAGGCGTCGGCTGCAAAGGAAACACGAGACCTTTGCAATTCCTGTGTTAAGCTTGTGAAACAATAAGGAGAATCCAGATGCCGAAGATTTCCAAGAGCGCGAGCGTCCAGACAGTTATCACCACCTTTGAAATGACGCCCGGCACCTGCCACGATCTGTTGGAGGCGCTGACCGACGCCTATGCCGAGTTCATCTCGAAGCAGCCGGGATTTATCTCGGCCGGGTTGCATGTGAACGACGCCCAGACGCGGATTGCCAATTATTCACAGTGGGAACGCCGCGAGGATTTTCTGGCCATGCTGCGCACCCCTGAAATGCGCGACCGCAATCGCAAGATCAACGAGCTTTGCAAGAGCTTTGAGCCGGTGATGTATGACGTGGCTGAAACATTTGGCAGTTCCTGACTTGGATCAAAGCCTTAACACCCGGCTCCGCCCAAAGTGGATGCAGGAAAACGGAGGTGCGCTTCATGTATCATAACATTCTTGTTCCCATTTCTTTCGATGCCGAACGGGATATCTCCGGCCCCCTCAAACTGGCCGAGATACTGTCGACGCCGGACGCTCAGGTAACTTTGTTGCATGTGGTCGAGCACATCCCCAACTATGCGATCTCCTACATGCCGCCCGAATACCTGAACGAAGCCCGCAAGGCGATTCAGACTGAGTTGGATGAACTTGCGGAGAAGCTACCCAACGCAAAGGGTGTGGTTATCGAAGGGCATTCCGGACGTACCATTCTGGACTGGGCGGATGCCCACAAGCCGGACCTGATCATCATGGCTTCGCATCGGCCGGGTATGCAGGATCTTCTTCTGGGTTCAACTGCGAACCATGTGGTCCGCCACGCCGCCTGCGCGGTTCACGTGGTGCGCTGATCGGGCACAAGATCGGCAGGGGCAAGGCGCCAGGCCTTGCCAAAGCCGCCATTCAACAAGGCCTCCGAAATCTTGAACCGAACAAAGCCGAAATCGGTGAAATCGACATAGAGCTTCGCTTTGGGTCGCAAGGCCAGATACCTTGTGCGCAGGCGGCTATGTTCTGTACTATCACGCGCAACGAAACCGGCCTCGGCGTGCAGGGTCAAACGTGGATGGGTCAGGGGATCACCTGTCCCTCCGGGCTCTCCGATCAGCAACGCGCAGGCCGGATTGGCGTGCAGGGCGCGCGTGTGATCCGCCAGCGTCGAGATCAGTGTCACCAACCCGCTGTCCGCATCCGTTGCCAGAGCGATACGCGATACCGAGGGCACCGCTTTGCCCGGTTGCAAGGTGGCAAGGGCCCCATAAGTTGTGTCTTCAATCAGGCCGCGAGCCAAACTGCGGGCCGTATCATCGACCGGACGAAAGGGGTTGGCTTTGGCCATGGCTGATGTGTCCCGGAATGTCTGCAACGGGCCAAACATAGCTGCTTCATCTGCCCGGTGCGAGGCCTTGTTGCCGGTTGTGCCCGGGCCTCGGTTTCGCCACAAATCCGGGTTAGGTGAAGGATATGCCAGTCGACAAGCCCAAGCTAGAAACAGATACGATAATCCCCAAGGTATCGAGGCGCCAGAAACGTGCAGACGCCTTGCGCAAACGCGCTTTGTCTCCGGTTCGGATACTGATCATGGTACTCATGCTGCCGTTGACGACACTGAGTATTGTTGTGGCCGTTTACCTGCGCACATCCGGCTTTGAACGTGAAGAGGCCCTGATCCATCTGATTGCCCTGGCTGGGTGTGATGCAGTTGAATCGGTTGTGCCGGGGCCGTTTCTGGTCGGAGGGCCAGGGTATCATCCCCGCAACGATCCCGATGGCGATGGGGTTGCCTGCGAAACCATCGCGCCCACCCCGGTTTCCGACACGGTTCCGCAACAGGCTGGCGCGCGCCCATCACGAACGGTTGGAACCGCCAAGTTTGTGCGGCCGTGATCGGCTGATTGCTGCGTCGGCGCTTGCATAATTTTGATCTGTCGCCAAAGTTGGGGCCATGACCCGTATTGAATTCAACGCCTTCTGCGCCAGCTTCAAAGCCACCAACCACGTGGTGCAATGGGGCAATGCGGATGTGTGGAAAGTGGGTGGCAAGGTTTTTGCGATCTGCGGCTGGAACGACGGGCGCGACGCGTTCACCTTCAAGGCAACCGATCTGGCGTTTGAGGTGCTGGGCGATGAGCCCGGCATCCGCCCAGCGCCTTATCTGGCATCGCGCGGGATGAAATGGTTGCAGGTCTATGAAGAACGCGGCATGAGCGATGCCTCATTGCGTGAGCATATCGTGACGTCCTATGATCTGGTCGTGGCCAAGCTGACCAAGAAGATGCGGGCCGAGCTGGGGGTTTAACCCTTCATCGCGTGCAGCAATTCCAGCAGTCGTTTGCGGTCGTCATCATCGGTGTAGTCACCGGTTGCCAACCGCTCGGCGATGCTCAGACGCAGGCGTTCCTGTTGGGTGCGCACCTCTTCCCCGGCTGTTTCGGCCAGGGTCTTCATGATCATCGCTACGGCCTGTTGCCGTTTGGTGGTGGGGTTGGCGATGTAGTCGACCAGACTCTGCTGGCCGGAATCGAGGATGTTTTCGGCCAGATCGCGCAGTTGCTCGCCATTGGGCAGCAGCGGGGCGGGGGCATTCTCGGGCGGCAGAATTTCCGGCACGCTGCGCGGGGTTTCGGCCAGAGCGTTTGCACCATCAACAAAGGCCTCGGTGATCATCCGGGTGATCTTGATCGCGCGCGGGTCCTTGAACAGGGCCGAGGCGATGGCCACACCGTAATCCGTATAGACCCACGGGTTGACCCGCCGCCCGCCGCGCCCCTTGGGTTTTGAAATCACATTCTGTGATTGCAAATCGGCGACCTCGGTATCGGTCAGCTGAAAGCGATAGCCCTCGAACAGGTCCTTGTTGCGCGAGACCGCCTGATTGAAAGCGCTGACGGATTTTCCGTAGAACTGTGCCAGATCCTCGGCCAGCACCACACGGGTGCCGCGCACCCGGTGAATGGCGCTTTTGACCTCATGTGTGCTGGGCAGGGTGTTCGGGTTCGTCATGGCAACCGTCTGGAATCACAATTTGTGATTTCAAAAGTGAAGCAGCGGGCGCTGGGCTGCAACCTTGAAGTGTCAGCCGCCCGGATGCGGTCAGGCGTCTAGTTGAAAACGCCCACAAATCCCTCGTATCAATGCGAGATTTCGCGCTGTCGTGCTAGGGTGCGCGCGGCGAGGCCGCTCCGGCCCGCCACATGGCAATTTCGCCAGACGAGGGAGGAAAGTGATGTTTGCGCGAATTACTCAATACAAAATGAAGCCTGGCACGCGGGAGGCGGCAACGGCGAAAATGAGTGCATTGAAATCCGAAATCATGGGTATGCCCGGGATGCACTGCTTTACCAACGTGATGAACGAGGACGGTTCGGGCTATGTGATCTCGGTCGTCGAGAGCGAGGCGACCTCGAACGCAAACGCGCCCAAAGTGGCCGAACTGTGGGGCCATTTCGCCGAATTCATGGAAGGTCCGCCCTCACCGGTGGGATACGATGTGATTGCGCATTGGGATAAGGGGTAAAGGTTTGGGCGGGGTGGACCCGCCCTACTTTTTTGGAAAGAACGACGCTTTGGACCTCATGCGTGCTGGGCAGAGTGTTCGGGTTCGTCATGGCAACCGTTTGGACTCACAATTTGTGATTTCAAACGTGGAGGAGAGGGCGCTGGGCTGCAAGTTTGAAGTGTGAGTGATGTATGGAGCCAGACGGAAAAGAGGCGCATGGGATCGAAATTTAGAAAGGGAAAATTGCTGCATCGAAAAGGGAAATCAAGAAAGCTACTGCTCAAAAGGTCATGCTGTAAGTTGTATGGTTGTGGATAACTCTGTCGATATGTTGTGCCTAAATGCCGGTTATCCACAAGTAAACGCATTGACTGTCCCAATATATAGGGGTAACAATTGGGAAAACTACGATGGATTGCGTATCTTCCGGACTTATAGCGGAGTCAGGGAGAAAATTGTCATTTTGTAGTTGACGCTAATGAGATTCAGCGACACGCTTGTAGTACCACCGGAATCAGTACGCCGCCAAAGCTGGCGGGCTTTGACGGCGCTTCACTCCGGTCCGCGTACCTTGGACGGTCGCAGCGGTATGTCGAGTGCAATTTGAGTTATGCAACTCAAAACGACGAGGTCAAGCGACCGTTCTCATTTTTTGAGAAAGGGCGTGTAATGACGCTGATCAAACAAAACACAATCACGTGGCAAGGCCAATCAGGCAAATCCTATAAGTATTGGGTTTATAAGCTGCCTCCGAACTTTGTTGCCAAGCCAGGCAACTACATATTTGCCAAGGAAGTATCTCCTGGCAGATACCGACCTGTCTACATTGGTCAAACGTCGGACTTGAGCGAAAGGTTCGACAACCACCACAAGATGGATTGCATCCGTAGGAACGGTGCAACCCACATTCATGCTCATACAAATGAAAGCGGTGAGCAGGCCCGATTGGTGGAGGAAAGGGATTTAGTCGCCAAATGGCAGCCTAGTTGCAACGGCTAAAAATCAGGACTCCCTGAAGCAATCGTGACTGGGAGTCCTTTTTTTACCGCTTCCGTCGCTTCACATTCCCACCCCGCTGGCCCGGCCGTCCAGCCGTTGAGCGTCCGCGCGATTTCACTACGTCTTCTGAGGCTTTCTCGACCGCCCATTGGCGCGCCATGGGGTCGTTGGCGATGGCGAGATCGACCGCTTCAAGACGTTTGATCTCATCCCGGATGTTGGCGGCCTCTTCGAATTCCAGGTTCTCGGCGGCTTTGCGCATCTGATCGCGCAGCCCGTCCAGATGGGCCTCAAGGTTTGCGCCGTGCATCGGTTTGTCGATGGTGGCGGTGACGCGGTTCATGTCCACATCGCCTTCGTAGAGACCGGCCAGAACGTCCTCGACATTCTTTTTCACCGTCTCAGGCGTGATGCCGTGTTCCTCGTTATAGGCGAGCTGTTTGGCGCGGCGGCGGTTGGTTTCACCCAAAGCGCGCTCCATGCTGCCGGTGATCTTGTCGGCATACATGATCACGCGCCCATCAGCGTTCCGCGCGGCGCGGCCGATGGTCTGTATCAGCGAGGTTTCCGAGCGCAGGAAACCCTCTTTATCCGCGTCCAGAATGGCGACCAGCCCGCATTCGGGGATGTCGAGCCCTTCACGCAGCAGGTTGATGCCGACCAGTACGTCGAAGGCCCCCAGACGCAGGTCACGCAGGATTTCGATGCGTTCCAGCGTGTCGATATCCGAGTGCATGTAGCGGACCTTGATGCCCTGTTCGTGCAAGTATTCGGTCAGGTCCTCGGCCATGCGTTTGGTCAGCGTGGTGACCAGCGTGCGATAGCCATTGGCCGAGACCTTGCGTACCTCGTCCAGCAGGTCGTCGACCTGCATGGATACCGGGCGGATTTCGACCTCGGGGTCCAGCAGGCCGGTGGGGCGGATCACCTGTTCGGTGAAGACGCCGCCGGTCTGTTCGATTTCCCACTTGGCGGGGGTGGCCGAGACGAAGACCGATTGCGGGCGCATGGCGTCCCATTCCTCGAACTTGAGGGGCCGGTTATCCATGCAGGACGGCAGGCGGAAGCCGTGTTCGGCCAGCGTGAACTTGCGCCGATAGTCGCCCCGGTACATGCCGCCGATTTGCGGCACGCTGACGTGGGATTCGTCGGCAAAGACGATCGCATTGTCGGGGATGAATTCGAACAGGGTCGGGGGCGGCTCGCCGGGTGCGCGGCCGGTCAGATAGCGCGAGTAGTTCTCGATCCCGTTGCAGACGCCGGTGGCCTCAAGCATCTCAAGGTCAAAGTTGGTGCGCTGTTCCAGACGCTGTGCTTCCAGGAGTTTGCCTTCGCCGACGAGTTGATCCAACCGGATGCGCAGTTCTTTTTTGATGCCGATGATCGCCTGGTTCATCGTCGGCTTCGGCGTCACATAATGCGAGTTCGCATAAACGCGCACCTGTTCCATCGTCGCGGCGCGTTCGCCAGTCAGCGGGTCGAACTCGGTGATCGTTTCCAATTCCTCACCGAAGAACGAGAGCTTCCAGGCGCGATCCTCAAGGTGGGCGGGCCAGATTTCCAGGGAATCGCCCCGAACCCGGAACGACCCACGTTGAAACGCCTGATCGTTGCGCCGGTATTGCTGGGCCACCAGATCGGCCATCACCTGCCGCTGGTCGTATTCGTTGCCGACCTTCAGATCCTGGGTCATTGCCCCGTAGGTTTCGACCGAACCGATACCGTAGATGCACGACACCGAGGCCACGATGATCACGTCGTCCCGCTCCAACAGCGCCCGCGTGGCCGAGTGGCGCATCCGGTCGATCTGTTCGTTGATCTGCGATTCTTTCTCGATATAGGTGTCCGACCGCGCGACATAGGCCTCGGGCTGGTAGTAGTCATAGTAGGATACGAAGTATTCGACCGAGTTTTCGGGGAAGAAGCCTTTAAACTCGCCATACAACTGCGCTGCCAGCGTCTTGTTGGGCGCAAGGATGATGGCAGGTCGCTGGGTTTCCTCGATCACCTTGGCCATGGTGAAGGTCTTGCCCGTCCCGGTCGCGCCCAGCAGAACCTGATCGCGTTCACCGTCCTGCACGCCGCCGGTCAGTTCCTTGATCGCGGTCGGCTGGTCGCCCGCCGGCGAAAACTCGGTATGCATGACGAAGGATTTGCCGCCTTCCAGTTTCAGGCGGGCGCGGACGTCTTCGGCAGTCAGCTGGGTCTTGTCGGAATGAGCGTAAGCCATCAGGGGAGATTCCTTTCGCGCCTGATTTTGATCTGTTTTTGTTCTTGTTCAAGGGGGCAATTTCAAAGCCTTAAATTGCGACAATTGCGGACTTGTCCGCGCCGCGCGTCTGGCGCATAAACACCCCTAGCCAAGTGAGTACGGAGAGGCGACATGCGCGCACGGATTTACCAGCCTGCTAGGAATGCGATGACCTCGGGTATGGCCAAGACCCGCAAGTGGGTTCTGGAATACGCCCCCGCGTCGTCGCGCGAGGTTGATCCGCTGATGGGCTGGACCTCATCCAATGACACGCAGACCCAGATACGCCTGAAGTTCGACACCAAGGAAGAGGCGCTGGATTACGCCAAGGACAATGGTATCGACGCGCAGGTGAGCGAACCGCACAAGCGCAAACCCAACCTGCGCGCCCGTGGCTATGGCGAAAACTTCGCCACCGACCGGCGTGGTCCTTGGACCCACTGAGTTGATCGACATTCGCGAGGCTGATCCAACCTTGGATGTATTGCGACCGGTGGTCGAGGCGCATTTTGCCCATAGCAAAACGGCCGGTCCCGCGGAAAGCAACCACACCATGGATGCCGAGGCGCTGGCCGGGCCGGGGATTCGGTTCTGGGCCATGTACAAAGCCGACCAGCCAGTTGGGTGCGGTGCGCTCAAGGCGTTGCCGGATGGTACCGCCGAGGTGAAATCGGTGCATGTTCTGGCGCGGGCGCGTGGGCGAGGTCTGGCGCGCAAAATGATGGTCCATCTTGCGGATCTGGCCAGAACAGAAGGGGTTACAGCGCTGGTTCTGGAAACCGGCGCGGCACATCTACCGGAATATGATGCGGCCCGCAAACTCTATGAGGCGCTTGGATATTCCTATTGCGAGCCGATCTACGGATACGAGACCGACCCAAACAGCGCCTTCATGCGCTTGGGTCTTGAACCCCGCCCGTAAAAACCGCAAGAAGGGCGCAGCGGTCCCGTAGCTCAACTGGATAGAGCAGCTGACTTCTAATCAGCAGGTTGAGGGTTCGAGTCCTTCCGGGATCGCCAGTTATCTTAATAGCAGCCTACCGCACCATCGCAGAACTCGAGTGGTTTGGCGTTGCGGACTCTTTGCATCAAAAAAATATTGCAACCGGTTGCAAAAAGCAACATTGTAACGCCAAGTTAAAGAATCGGGAGAGCCACATGCTGAGAATCGGACTGCTTGGCGCCGGGCGCATTGGTCGGGTACACGCACAGGCCATTGCCGCGCATCCTCAAAGTCAGCTTTGTGCGGTTTCCGACGCGATTTCCGAAGCTGCTGAAAGCCTTGCCGCGGAACAGGGGGCAACGGCACGCGAATCTCAGGAGATTATCGCGGACCAATCAATTGATGCAGTGCTGATTGCGACGCCGACAGACACCCATTCTGAACTGATCGAAGCCGCCACAGAGGCTGGTAAGGCGGTTCTGTGCGAAAAACCCGTTGACCTCAGCCTTGAACGGGCGCTGGCGTGTCAGGCGGTTGCGGCGGAAACCGGCCAGCCGGTAATGGTCGGGTTCAACCGCCGGTTTGACCCCAGCTTCACGACCCTGAAGTCGGCCGCAGACAACGGCGAAATCGGCACGACCGAGATGCTGTCGATCACCTCTTTCGATCCGGCCCCGCCGCCGATCAGTTATGTCAAGGTATCTGGCGGTCTGTTCCGGGACATGATGATCCATGATTTCGACATGGCGAATTACCTGATGGGTCGGCTGCCCGAACGGATTACTGCTGTAGGTTCCTCGATCGTTGACCCCGAGATCGGACGCGCTGGGGATGTGGATACTGCTGTGGTTACAATGATTTATGCCGATGGTCAGATCGTGGTGATCAAGAATTCGCGGCGGGCGGTCTATGGCTATGATCAGCGGATCGAGATGCTGGGTTCGGGCGGGTTGCTGCAAGCCCATAACATTCTGGAAAACGCTGTGGTCAAATCGACGGCCGATGGCGTCACAGGCGCCAAGCCGACCTATTTTTTTCTGGAACGTTACATGCCCGCCTATCGCGCGGAATGGGATGCCTTCGTTCAGGCCGTGCTGACCGATTCGGCGATGCCGGTGACGCTGGAGGATGGCGTTGCAGCCCTGGCAATGGCCGAGGCCGCGACCCGGTCCGCTCAGTCTGGGCAGGCGGTCGAACTGGCCGAGGTTTTGAAACCGGTTGCAAAATGACCCGATATCTAGAAACTGGGGCAAGCTCCGCCAGTTATCGGAGCGGAGGAGATTCGGTGGATCCGAATGATTGGGGCTGAAGCCCCGGCAAAAGACAGACTGTTCTTATGGGAGGAGACCAAATGAATAAGTTCGTAAAAGGCGCATTGGCTGCCGGTGCATTGGCTTTGGCTACCCCTGCATTTGCGCAGGAAATCGTAGTTGTGTCGCACGGTCAGGCAAATGACGCGTTCTGGAACGTCGTCAAGAACGGCGTCGAACAGGCGGGTAAGGATGTCGGCGTCAACGTCGAATACCGCGCGCCCGAGACTTTCGATATGGTGGCCATGTCGCAACTGATCGATGCTGCCGTGAACCAGGAGCCTGACGGGCTGATCGTTTCGATTCCCGACGCAGACGCGCTTGGCCCGTCAATCGAACGTGCGGTCGCGGCCGGTATTCCGGTGATCTCGATCAACTCGGGGTCAGATGTTTCCAAGGATCTGGGCGCACTCCTGCATGTTGGTCAGGATGAATTCGACGCGGGTAAAGCCGCCGGTGAGGCACTGGCCTCGATGGGCGGCGAAACCGCGATTTGTGTGAACCACGAGGTTGGCAACGTCGCACTTGACCTGCGCTGCGCGGGCTTCGCCGAAGGTTTCGGCGGCAATGTCGAAGTGCTGCCGACATCAAACGATCCGTCGGAAATCGAGTCGAAAGTCGCCGCTGCTTTGGCCGCGAACGAAGATGTAGACACTGTCATGGCATTGGGTGCCAGCTCGGCCGGTGAACCGACAGTGGAAGCTGTCAAAGCATCGGGGCGTGACGTGAACGTGGCCTCGTTCGACCTGTCGGCCAACTTCCTGCAGTCGATTGCAGACGGTGACGCGGCCTTTGCCATCGACCAGCAGCAATATCTGCAGGGTTATCTGGCGGTGAACTTCATGGGCCTGCACGCCAAATACGGCCTGATGCCGGGTGGCAACGTACCTTCCGGCCCGAACCTGGTAACTCAGGAAAAGGCCGCTCAGGTGATCGACCTGTCATCGCAGGGCATTCGCTGACCCGAACGGGACAGAGACAAAAGAAACGGCGCTGCGTGCGCCGTTTCAACCAAATTGGGAGGGAAACATGAGTCAGTCAGCGCAAGTTGCAGCGGACGAAAGAGTCAAAAGCGAACCGTTTTTGACCAAGCTAATGAAACGCCCCGAACTTGGTGCGATGGCAGGTGTCGTCCTTGTGGTCATCTTCTTTGCGATCACCGCAGATGAATCGATGTTCACTCTTGCCGGAGTGATGAACTTCATGACGCCTGCGGCGCAATTGGGTATCCTAGCCATCGGGGCCGCTTTGCTCATGATTGGCGGCGAGTTTGACTTGTCCATCGGTTCGATGGTGGCGTTTTCCGGCCTGTTCTTCGGCGTCTGCGTGGTGACTTGGCAGCTGCCGCTGGTCGCCGCGATCCCGATGACGTTTGTTTTTGCGGCAATGGTCGGCGCGATCAACGGCAATATCGTGATCCGCTCGGGCCTGCCGTCATTTATCGTGACGCTGGCGTTTCTGTTCATCCTGCGAGGGTTGTCTCTGGTCGGTCTGAAAATGGCGACCAGCGGGTCGACCCAACTGCGCGGCGTGCGTGACGCGACCGAAAATGACTGGCTGGCGCCGGTTTTCTCGGGCGAGGCCTTTGGCAGCCTGTTCGCCTGGCTGGCCGAGAAGGGCGCGATCGATACCTTCAAGAGCGGTGCGCCCAAGGTGCCAGGTATCCCGGTCGAAATCCTGTGGTTCATCGTGATGGCGCTGGCTGCAACATATGTACTGCTGCGCACCCCGGCAGGGAACTGGATCTTTGCCTCGGGCGGCGACAAGACGGCGGCGTCCAACTCGGGTGTTCCGGTGAACCGCGTCAAAGTCTCTCTGTTTATGCTGACGGCCTGCTGCGCTGCGTTGGTGGCGATCATCACGGTGATGGACGCGGGTTCAACCGATGCACGGCGGGGCTTCCAGAAGGAATTTGAGGCGATCATCGCAGCCGTGATCGGGGGCTGTCTGCTGACCGGTGGCTATGGCTCGGCTATCGGGGCGTTCTTCGGTTCGATCATCTTTGGCATGGTTGTCATCGGCTTGACCTATACCGACTTCGATCAGGACTGGTTCCAGGTCTTCCTGGGCGCCATGCTGCTGATCGCCGTTCTGTTCAACAACGCGATCCGTAAACGCGTAACCGGGGAGCGCTGATATGACCGAAGATACCAAGTTCCACCACGGCGATGCGACCGACGCGGCGCCCATCGTTGAAATGAAAGACATCGAAAAGCACTTTGGCAACATTATTGCTTTGGCTGGTGTCAGCTTTGATGTCAAACCGGGTGAATGCCACTGCTTGCTGGGCGACAACGGTGCGGGCAAATCGACCTTCATCAAGACCATGTCCGGGGTGCACAAACCCACCAAGGGCGAGATCTTTTTCGAAGGCAAGCCGCTGCATTTCGACACCCCGCGTGATGCGATGGAGGCGGGCATTGCGACCGTGTTCCAGGACCTTGCGATGATCCCGCTGATGAGCGTGACGCGGAACTTCTTCATGGGGCGCGAGCCAACCAAAGGAAAGGGTCTGCTCAAGCGGTTCGATGTTGACCAGGCCAATGACGTCTGCATGGAAGAGATGCGCAAGATGGGCATCAATCTGCGCGGACCGGATCAGGCAGTCGGTACGCTTTCCGGCGGCGAGCGGCAGACCGTTGCGATTGCACGCGCGGTTTATTTCGGTGCTAAAATCCTGATCCTGGACGAACCGACCTCGGCCTTGGGTGTGCGCCAAACGTCGAATGTTCTGGCGACCATTGACCGAGTGCGCAGCCAGGGCGTTGGCGTTGTCTTCATCAGCCACAACGTGCGCCATGCGCTGGCGGTGGGCGATCGGTTTACCGTGCTGAACCGGGGCAAGACTCTGGGCACCGCAAAACGGGGCGAAATCACGCCCGAGGAACTGCAGGACCTTATGGCAGGCGGTCAGGAAATGGCCGAACTGGAAGGGTCTTTGGGCGGTACGGTTTAACACCGTTCCTCCCTCCCTCAGGGGCCAGAGGCCCAACAACTATCGAAATTGCGGAATTGGCCGAAATGGCCTTGTGTTGAAAGGGATCACAATGGACAAAACAGTCCGACTGACCGCAGCGCAAGCTTTGGTGCGCTATCTGGGCGCGCAGATGAACGAAGCCGGAGAGCCGTTCATCGCTGGGGTCTGGGCCATATTTGGCCATGGTAACGTGGCAGGATTGGGCGAGGCGTTGCACGCCGTAAAAGACAGCCTTCCCACCTATCGCGGCCATAACGAGCAGACCATGGCGCACAGTGCGATTGCTTATGCCAAGCAGATGCGTCGTACGCGGACCATGGCCGTCACGTCCTCGATCGGGCCGGGCGCCACGAACATGGTGACTGCAGCGGCGCTGGCGCATGTGAACCGCCTGCCGGTTCTGATCATCCCCGGTGACGTGTTCGCCACCCGCGGTCCTGACCCGGTGTTGCAGCAGATCGAGAGCTTTGGCGACGGTACAATCAGCGCCAATGATTGCTTCAAACCGGTCAGCCGCTATTTCGACCGCATTTCCCGACCCGAGCACCTGCTGACCGCATTGCCGCGCGCCTTCCGGACCATGACCGACCCGTCTGATTGCGGACCGGTGACGTTGGCCTTTTGTCAGGACGTGCAGGCCGAGGCCTATGACTATCCCCAAAGCTTCTTTGAGCCGCGCGTCTGGTATCAGCGCCGCATTCGCCCGGATGAGGGTGAACTGGCCCGTGCGGTCGCTGCGATCAAAGCCGCCAAAAACCCGGTCATCGTCGCTGGCGGAGGTGTGCACTATTCGGGCGCAACCGATGCGTTACAGAGCTTTGTCGAAACGCATAACATTCCCATAGCCGAGACACAGGCCGGTAAGTCCGCGCTAGCCTGGGATCACCCGTTGAACCTTGGTCCCATCGGCGTGACCGGTGGCGAACCCGCCAACGACATTTGCGCCAAGGCCGATCTGGTGTTGGGCGTCGGGACGCGCTTTCAGGACTTCACCACCGGCTCGTGGGGTTTGTTCTCGAACTCCGAGCGAGAGTTGATCAGCCTGAACACAGCCGCTTATGACGCCGAGAAACACGGCGCGATGCCACTGCAATCCGACGCCCGTGTCGGGCTTGAGGAACTGGGCATTGCTCTGCAGGGATATCGCGCCGGCCCTGTGGCCGACACGCTGAAGGCCGATTGGTTCGGCAAGGTCGACAAGCTGACCGACGCGCCCGGCGACGGCAACGCGCTGCCGACCGATATGCAGGTGATTGGCGCGGTTCAGCGTGCCGCGCATGACGATACGGTTGTGATGTGTGCAGCAGGTACCATGCCTGGTGAGCTGCACAAACTGTGGAAAGCGCCCCGCCCCGGGGCCTATCACATGGAATACGGCTTCAGTTGCATGGGGTACGAGATCGCGGGCGCCATGGGTATCAAGATGGCCCAGCCGGAGCGCGACGTGATCTGCTTTACCGGCGACGGCACCTATATGATGGCGAACTCGGAAATGGCTTCGGCCGCGATGATGGGCATTTCCTTCACCGTCGTTATTACCGACAACCGCGGTTTTGGCTGCATCAACCGGCTGCAGATGGGTACCGGTGGGGCCGAGTTCAACAACCTGCTGGATCACACGGTCCACAACACGCCCTCGGCCATCGACTTTGCTGCGCACGCGGCGGCGATGGGGGCAACTTCGGTCAAAGTCAACTCGATTGCCGAGCTTGAGGACGCTTTAACCAAACGCGGTGACATCAAGGGTCCGTATGTGGTGGTTATCGACACCGATCCCTACCCATCCACCGAATTTGGCGGCACGTGGTGGGAAGTGGCCGTGCCCGAGGTCAGCATCCGCCCCGAAGTGAATGAAAAACGTGCGGCCTATGAGGTCGCACTCAAGGAAAGAAACACCAAATGAGCGTGAAAATCGGTATCTCGCCCATCGCCTGGCAGAATGACGACCTGCCGGACCTGACGGCGGCCTATACCATGGAGCAGGCGCTGAAAGAGGCGCGCGAGATCGGCTATACCGGTGTCGAACGCGGCCAGCGGATGCCCAGCGACACCGAAGGGCTGCGCGCCTATCTGGACGGCAACGATATCGCGCTCTGTGGCGGCTGGTGCTCGGGCAACACGCTGGTCAACAACTTCGCGGCCGAACGTGAAGCCGTGCGCGAACAGGTCGAGCAGTTCGTGGCGCTAAACAGCCCCTGCATCGTCTATGCCGAGTGTTCCAACACCGTACAGGGTCAGATCGGAACGCCGGTCAATGACCGTCCCAAGCTGTCGAAGGATGAGGTTCTGGGCTACGCTGGAAAGCTCACCGAACTGGCGAAATGGATGGCCGATCAGGGCATGCCGATGGCCTATCACCACCACATGGGCACGATCATCGAAAGCGAGGATGACGTGAACTGGCTGATGGAAGGATCGGGCCCCGAGGTAAAGCTGTGCTTTGACACCGGCCACCTGCTGTTTGGTGGTGGCGATGTGATGGCGACCCTCAACCGCTGGGGCGACCGGGTACATCACGTGCATTTCAAGGATATCCGCCCGCCCATCGTGCACGATACGCTTGAGAACAATCGCAGCTTCCTTGATGCAGTGATTGCCGGTGCCTTCACCGTGCCTAGCGATGGCTGCATTGATTTCCAGGCGGTCGCGAACGCGCTCAAGGCGATGGAATACGACGGCTGGATCGTGGTCGAGGCCGAACAGGACCCTGCCAAGGCACCGCCCTATGAGTATTCCAAGAAGGGTTATGACCACATCGTCGATGTCTGCGAGCAGGCAGGGTTGCAGATCACTGCGTAACGACCGCCCATAGGCGCAACACCGTAAGCCATGAGAAGGGAGCATGTCATGGTGCATCAAGACCTCGGATATGTCGGCTATTTCGACCGAGAATCCTGCGATCTGGATGAATTCAAGGTGTTGACCTCTCAGAACCTTTCGGCCGATGCGGTGCCCCATGCCGCGTCGGTTGAAAAGAACGTACCTGTCTACGACATGCAGGCGCTGCGCCCGGTGCTAGAGCAGACGGACAAGCGTCAGGCTTTGTTGGCGGAATGGGGCTGGGTTTTGAGTAAGTCAGCTGGGGTGATTGCCCTGAAAGGGGCCTATTCGGATACCTCCGTGATCGACCGGGCTACAGAGGTATTCCGCCAGATCATCGATGAGGAACGGCGAAGCGGGGCAGGTGAAGGTGATCACTTCGCCGCCTCGGGTGCGAATGACCGGGTTTGGAATGCGCTGCAAAAGCAATGCCTGTGCGACCCGGAAGGCTTTGCACTGTATTTTGGGAACACCGCGATTGCGGCCGCCTGCGAGGCGTGGTTGGGCCCCAACTATCAAATGACCGCGCAAGTCAATCAGGTACGCCCCGGAGGCAAGGCACAGCAAGCGCACAGGGACTACCACCTGGGTTTCCAAAGCGCCGACAGCGCCGCGCGGTATCCCGCCCATGCCCATCACCTGACCGCTGCGCTGACCCTGCAAGGGGCTGTTGCCCATTGTGACATGCCGGTGGAAAGTGGCCCGACAAAACTGCTGCCGTTCTCGCAGCTCTATTCATCCGGCTATCTGGCATTTCACGATCCCGCGCATCAGGACCATTTCGAAGACAACTATGTTCAGTTGCCTCTGTCAAAAGGGGACGCGGTGTTCTTCAACCCGGCGCTGTTCCACTCTGCCGGAGAAAATAGCAGCGCCGATATCGACCGCATGGCGAACCTGCTGCAAATCTCGTCGGCCTTCGGGCGCGCGATGGAAGCGGTGGATCGTCGTGCCATGTCGCAGGCCGTGTTCCCCCATCTGATCGCGTTGAAACAGCGTGGAGATCTGGCCCAGTCGGAACTGGATGCGGCGATTGCGGCCACCGCAGAAGGCTATCCTTTCCCGACCAATCTGGACACGGACCCCCCGATCGGGGGCAATGCGCCGGAAAGCCAGGCGGATGTCCTGCGCCGGGCGGTCACAGAGGGCTGGACCGAGGCGCAACTGGTCGAGGCGCTCTCGGCCCTGAAGGCAAGGCAAGCTGCCTGAGACAACATAGGGGTGAGCTGTTCGCCCGCCCATCAAGGAGACGACACCATGGCAGACCTGCTCAAGAAACCGTTCGGGACCCGCGGCAAGGTCCACGATATCACTCCGGCCAGTGCAGGGTGGCGCTATGTCGGTTTCGGCCTTTATCATCTGCGTGCAGGTGACAAAGCCGCCGAGGCCACGGGCGACCGCGAGGTCATCTTGGTCATGGTCGAAGGCAAGGCGCAGATCACCGGGGCCGGGCAGAATTGGGGCGTTCTGGGCGACCGTTTGGACGTTTTTGAAAAGTCACCGCCGCATTGTCTGTACCTGCCCAACGGAACCGAGTGGGAAGCTGTCGCCGAAACTGATTGCGTCATCGCCGTCTGCTCGGCCCCCGGCAAAGGCGGGCATCAGGCCCGGCGCATCGGCCCTGACGGCATTACCCTGACCGAGCGCGGCAAGGGCGTGAACACGCGTCATATAAACAATATCGCGATGGAGAACGAGGACTATGCCGACAGCCTGCTGGTGACCGAGGTGTTCACGCCGAATGGCCACTGGTCGTCTTATCCCAGCCACCGCCATGACGAGGATGATTATCCCCGGATCACTTATCTGGAGGAGACCTATTACCACCGCCTCAACCCGGCAACCGGGTTTGGTATCCAGCGAGTTTATACCGATGACGGCCAGTTGGACGAGACGATGGCCGTGTCCGATGGCGATGTTGTGACCGTCCCGCGCGGCCATCACCCTTGCGGTGCGCCCTATGGGTTTGAGATGTACTATCTGAATGTCATGGCCGGACCGTTGCGGAAATGGCGTTTTGTTGCGGCCCCCGAGGTCGAATGGATCATGGAGCGTGACGGATGACCCGAGACTTTGCCACCTATCCCAGTCTGAACGGCAAGACCGTTTTCATCACCGGCGGGGCAGGGGGAATTGGTGCAGAAACAGTCCGAGCCTTCGCGGCCCAAGGGGCCAAGGTCGGGATTCTTGATATTGACGCGGACGCGGGGCACGCGCTGTTGGCGCAGGTGGACGGCGAACACGTCTTCGCCCAATGCGACTTGCGCGATGTCGAAGCGTTGCGTATCGCATTGGCAGAGTTGACGGACGAACTTGGTGCGGCTCATGTCCTGGTCAATAACGCTGCGCGTGACGACCGGCATGACTGGCGCGAGGTGACGCCGGACTACTGGGACGAGCGTATGGCGACCAATATCCGACACATGTTCTTTGCCATCCAATCTGTCGCGCCAGCGATGATCGAACGGGGCGGTGGGGCCATCGTCAACCTCGGCTCAAACTCATGGTGGGAGGCCGGCGCGGGCTTCCCGGCCTATGCCACCGCAAAATCGGCCGTGCATGGCCTGACCCGCACGATGGCGCGCGAACTGGGAGATCACCGTATTCGCGTGAACACGGTAGTGCCCGGTTGGATCATGACCGAGCGCCAGAAGGACCTCTGGGTTACGCCCGAAGCACTGGCCAAGCAGGTCGACCGCCAATGCCTGCCGGACCCGATTGATCCGGTCTACGTGGCGCGGATGGTGCTGTTTTTGGCCTCTGACGATGCTGCCATGTGCAGCGCGGGGAATTTCATGGTCGAAGGCGGGTCGATCTGATCGTCCCATATTCTGAGGTTTAGGATGTCCCAACCATTCCAATTGGCAGCCTGTGCCGAAATGCTTTGGCCGGATAAGCCAATCGATTGGCGCGCCGCTCGCCTGACGGAAATGGGGTTCAGTGTGGGTCTGTGGAACTGGCCTGAGTGGGATCTCGATAAACTCGAACGCGTCGGCGCGAATTTCACGATCATGAACGGCTATCTCGAAGGCCGTCTTGCGGATGACGAAGGCGCAGATATGTTGCTGAAATCTGCGCGCGAAACAGTGCAGATCGGCAAACGTTTGGGTGTGGATCGTCTAAACTTGCACGGTACAGGGCTGGGTGATGGCGGTATTCCAATCTGGCAGCACGAATCTGTCACGGGGAAAATGTGGCTAAAAGCGCGGGATACGCTGAGCCGAATTTGCGATCTGGCTGAGGAAGAAGGTGTAGTATTCACGCTGGAGAACCTGAACCTGCTGGACCATCCCGGTTGTCCGTTCGGATCGACAGCGGATGTATTGGATTTGGTCTCAGCTATTGATCGCCCTCAATTGCGCATTAATCTCGACCTGTATCACACGCAGATCGGAGAGGGTGACCTGATCCGCTGGTGCGAAAAATGCTTGCCTTGGATTGGAGAAGTTCAGGTTGCTGACAATCCGGGCCGGTGCGAGCCGGGATCGGGCGAGATCAATTTCGCGGCGGTTGCACAGGCGTTGAATGATATGGGTTACCGTGGGGCAGTCGGAATGGAAGCCTTTGCGGCAGGCGACCCGGAAGTGGCGCTAACGGCTTTCCGGGATTCTTTTACGCTCTAGCGGCTTATCTTTGCGGCGGCGCTCCGAAAGCGCGAATGACAACACGGGCCGCAGCTTCGACCGGGTCGTGGGTCTCTTTCAGGATGGTGACGCGGTCGAACCTGTTGGGGTCGCGGTTCACTGCCTCGCGCAGCGCTGCACCGAAGGCCATGCGAAGCTCGGTTCCGATGTTGAACTTGCAGATCGAGGTCTCGCGGGCGAGACGCTTGCGCTGCTCGACCGGCACGCCGGACCCGCCATGGATCACCAGCGGCACTTCGGTCATGGCGTCGATCTGGCGGATGCGGTCCTCGTCCAGACCGCCCTCTTTGTTTTGCTGCAGATGGACGTTGCCGACCGAGATGGCCATCGCATCCACGCCGCTTTCCCGCGCGAACTGCGCCGCCTCGGCCGGGTCGGTGCCGTTTGAGCCTTCACCGCCGGAATAGCCGACAAAACCGATCTCACCTTCGCAGGAAATCCCGGCCGCGTGGGCCATCTCGGCTATTGCAGCGGTTTCGTCGATGTTTTGCTGCAGCGGTTTGCGCGAGCCGTCGAACATCAGCGACGTGTACCCGCTGTCGAGCGCGATTTTGCACTCCTCAAACGTATAACCGTGGTCCAGATGGGCCACCACGGGGACCGAGGCATTCTCGGCCAAGTGGCGGAACATCTTTCCCAGAACAGGCAGAGGCGTGTGTTCGCGGCAGCTAGGGCCGGCCTGCAGGATCACGGGCGCGTTTTCGGCCTCGGCTGCGGCCACATAGGCGCGCATATCCTCCCAGCCCAGCGTTACCAGCCCACCGATGGCGTAGCCTTGTTCATACGCGGGGGTCAGGACGTCTTTCAGTGTGACGAGGGTCATTTGAATTTCGCGATCATGTCTTTGATGCCCGGAATGGTCTCGATCTGATAGGCATGTGTCGGTTGGAAATACTGCACCAGCGAGCGCTGGCTGAGACCGCCGAGGATGGTGAAATAGTACATCTCGTATCCCGGCAAAACGCAGCAGGGGTGGTAGCCTTTGTCGATGCAGATCGTTGAGCCATCGACGATGTGATAGGCATCGCCGGACTCGTTGTCCTCACGCTGCAACATCTGCAGACCCGAACCCCAGTTGGGTTTGAAGCGGAAGTTGTAGGTCTCGTCGTGGCGGCTTTCATCCGGCAGACGGTTGGTGTCGTGCTTGTGGCTGGGGAAGCCGGACCAGCCGCCCTGACCCACCGTGAACAGCTCACTGACCAGCAGGCGGCCCACCTTGTCATGCTGTTTCTGACCGAGGATGTGCTTGATCTTGCGATGGGTTTTGGTGTCGTCGCTGCCGTATTGCACAAGGTCATGCTGGCGGACGTCGAAAGGATCCAGCACCTTGTCGTATTTGGCCCCAGCGATAAACACTTCGGCCTCGTCCGAGACGCAGACCATCTGGGCCTTGGCTCCGACGGGGACATAGACACCCTCGGGCTCGCCATCCCACACGTCTTCGCCCCGGTTGCCGAGCTTGGGGAACTGCATGCCTTCGACATCTACATCCACGCTACCGGTGGCAGGGGCGATGCAGGTTTCATACCCCGGCACCTGATATTCGAACGCCTCACCCTTTTTCAGTTTGACGATGTTGAAATAGTTCAGCGGCACCGTCGGGTCGTCGGCGTCGACGATGGGTTTGTTCTGATTGTCATAGGGCGCGATATGCATGGGAGCCTCCTATGTGATCGGGCCGGGGTGGGTGGCGAGGAATGCGTCCAGTTGCTGCGTTGTTGGCATCGCCTGGGCGCAACCGGGTTGTGATACAACGATCGAGGCACAGGCCGACCCGCGCATGACCGCGTCTTTCAGCGAATGCCCCGCCGCGATTGACGCCAGCAGGCCGGCCATGAAACTGTCGCCCGCGCCGTTGGGTTTGACGGCGGTGACAGGGTAGATACCGGTGCGGATCTCCTGACCGTCCGCCAGCGTCACCGCGCCCTGTTCACCTTTCTTGTAGATGACAATTCGGCCCGGTTTTTCCGCCAGTTCCTTGGCCTTGGCGAAACCCTTTTCGATACCCCCGGCCATGAAACCGAACTCTTCGTCATTGCCGACGATCAGGTCACTGGCCTCTCCGGCGAGCGACAGGACGTCGGCGGCCACCTCGGGCGAGGGCCAGCTATAGGGGCGGTAATCAATGTCGAAAATTACGGGCAACGCGGCTGCGCGGGCGTTTTCGAAAGCGCGGAAGGTGGCGCTGCGCGAGGGTTCGGCGGCAAAGACGGTGCCCGCCGAGATCACGGCGGAGAAGGTGGAATAGTCGACCTTGTCCATGTCCTCTTCAGTGACCTGAAAATCGACGGCCCCGTTGCGATAGATGACGTTCTGGAAATTCTCGATTCGGCTTTCATAAACGGCCAGCGACATGCGGTATTCACCGCCAACGACACGTATATTGGACGTGTCGACGCCATAGTGGCGCAGGCGATTAAGGCAGAATCGCCCAATGGCATCATCCGAGACCGAGGTGACCAGCGACGCCTGACTACCCAACTTGACCAGACCTGCACAGATATTGGCCGACGATCCGCCCAGATCGGCGTGGAACGTATCAGCATCTTCGCTTTTGGCGCCAATGGGATCGGCGAACATGTCCATGCCCGCACGCCCCAACACGGCGAACCGGTTTCCTTTGATACCGTCTATCAAAGCGCTCACGTCATGTTCCTCCGGCAAGCTGGGGTCGGCAAAGTTTGGACCTTGCGTTGAATCGATTCACACGATACTCATTTTGCAACCGGTTGCAAATGATATGTTCGGAGCCGCGACAGATGCCTGAAATCGGAATTGGAATTGTTGGCGGTGGCTATATGGGCAAGGCCCATTCCGTTGCCATGTCGGCGGTGGGTGCAGTGTTCAACACGGCACTTCGCCCGCGTCTTGAGATGATCTGCGCCTCAAGCCCCGAAAGCGCCGAACGGTATCGGGCGGCGTACGGATTCCGCCGCGCGACCGAGGACTGGCGGGTGCTGGTCAACGACCCGGCGGTCGAGGCTGTAGTGATCGCCTCACCCCAGAACACCCACCGCCAGATCGCCGAAGCGTCCTTTGCCTTGGGTAAGCCGGTGCTGTGCGAAAAGCCGCTTGGCGCGTCGATGCAGGATGGAGCAGCCATGGTAGCGGCCGCCGAGGCGGCCGGTGTCACCAACATGGTCGGCTTCAACTATGCCCGCACCCCCGCCACGCAATACGCGCGAAAACTGATTGCAGAGGGTGAGCTGGGAGACATCACCTGGTTCCGCGGCGAGCATACTGAAGATTTTTATGCCGACCCCGAGGCCCCGGCCACCTGGCGCACAACCGGCATGGCAAACGGCACGATGGGCGATCTGGCGCCGCACATGATCAATGGCGCGCTGGCGCTGATGGGGCCGATTGCCGAGGTTATGGCCGAGGTCGAGACCGTTCACCACTCCCGCCCCGGCGGCATGGTGGACAATGATGATCACGCGCAGATCATGTGCCGGTTCGAAAATGGTGCGATGGGCAATATCTATGTCAGCCGCGTCGCGACGGGCCGCAAGATGGGCTACGCCTATGAGATTTCTGGCACAAAGGGCGCGCTGCGTTTTGATCAGGAGGACCAGAACGCTCTGTGGTTCTATCGCCGCGAAGGCCCCGAGGCGCAGCGCGGCTTCACCAAGATCCTGACCGGTCCGGCGCATCCGGATTACGAACCCTTTTGCCAAGGTCCGGGCCACGGCACCGGTTATCAGGACCAGATCATCATTGAGGCCAAGGATTTCCTGCAGGCGATCCATACCGGGCAGCCCATCTGGCCCACCTTCCACGACGGGCACGAGGTTAACCTTGTCGTCGCCGCGGCGCTGGCGTCCTCCCGGCAACGGCAATGGCAAAACATCCGCGATTTCTGATCGCGAACGGCAAAACACTTAAGAGAGACAAATACCATGGCAAAGCTGAAATGGGGCATGATTGGTGGTGGCGAAGGAAGCCAGATTGGGCCTGCACACCGTCTGGGGGCTCAGGCGGACGGCATGTTCGAGTTCGCAGCCGGTGCGCTGGATCACCGCCCCGACGTAGGCCGGGAATATGCGCAGCGGCTGGGCGTGGCCGCCGACCGCGCCTATGGCGATTGGCAAGAGATGCTGGCTGGCGAAAAGGGCCGCGCCGACCGGATCGATCTGGTGACGATTGCCACGCCAAACTCCACCCATTTCGAGATCGCCAAAGCGTTCCTTGAGGCCGGGTTCAACGTACTGTGCGAAAAGCCGATGACCATGACCGTGGAAGAGGGTGAGGAGATTGTCCGCGTGACCGAGGCGTCGGGCAAGATCTGTGCGGTGAATTACTGCTATTCCGCCTATCCGATGGTGCGGCAGGCCCGTGCGATGGTGCGGGCAGGCGACATTGGCAAGGTGCGTCTGGTCGTCACCAATTTCAGTCACGGCCACCATGGCGATGCCACCGATGCCGACAACCCGCGTGTGCGCTGGCGCTATGATCCAGCGATGGCGGGGGTTTCGGGGCAATTCGCTGATTGCGGCATCCACGCGCTGCACATGGCCAGCTTCATCTGCGATGATGAGGTGAAGACACTGTCCGCCGACATGGCTTCGACCATTTCCAGCCGCGAACTGGAAGACGACGCAATGATCAACTTCCGGATGGAGGGTGGCGCTGTCGGCCGCCTATGGACCTCATCCGTGGCCATCGGGCGGCAACACGGGTTCGACATTCAGGTGTTCGGTGAAACCGGCGGTCTGCGCTGGACTTCGGAACAACCCAACCAATTGATCTATACCCCTGTCGGCGGGCGCACCCAGATCATCGAAAAGGGTGAGGGCGGCCTGCATGATGAAGCGCAGCGCCTGTCCCGCGTGGCCATCGCGCATCCCGAAGGGTTTCCGCTGGCGGTCGCCAATATCTATTGCGACCTGGCCGATGCGATCCGGGGCGAGACCCGCGACGGCCTGCCGGGCGCGTCAGACGGGGTTCGCTCGATTGCCGCTGTGCACGCGGCCGTGGCATCGGGCAAAGAGGACGGCGCCTGGAAAGACGCGCGCCCGCCGATGTTCCAGTGATCAGGGGCGGGGCCGCAGCGTGCCCCGCTCAATCACCCGGCAAGGGAAAATCCGCGCCTCGGGGTAGCGTTTGGGGTCCTTCAGCATTTCCTCGACCAGATCCACGGACGAGGTGATGATCTGCTTGATCGGCTGGTGAATTGTAGTGAGGTCTACGCTCTCCCACCGCGACATTTCCATGTCGTTGAGGCCGATGATACCGATATCCGTGCCCGGTTTCACCCCGTGGTCCCGCAGGGCCGACAGGGCGCCGATGGACAGGATGTCGTCTCCGCAGAAATAGCCTTCGGCGGGGGCGCCAGCCAGCAATCTCAGCATCTCGGCACGCCCTGCGTCAAAGGAATAGGCCCCAGCGAAGGAATGCGACACCTCAATGTCGGGGCGTTTTTCTAACTCCTCCATGAAGCCGCGATACCGGTCCATGGCCGATGTTGCATCCTTCGGCCCGCCCAGATATCCCACGCGCCGGTAGCCGCGCGCCAGAAGTTCACGCGCTGCCATCCGCCCGCATTCCACGTTGTCGATTCCCACGACGTGCACCTCGGGCGAAGTGGCCGAGCGGCCGAATGTATGCACCACCGGAACACCCGCGTCATGAAACGCCTTGGCAAAGCTGGGTGGCAAAGTCGATGAGGCGACGATGGCGGCATCTACCGAGTATTGCCGCAACATTCGCACCGAATTGGCCGGTTCGGTCTCGTCCGTCAGATTCACGATCAGCGGCCGCAGCCCACGTTCCTGCAGGGCGCGGGTGAACTGGTCGAATACCTCAAGGAAGATCGGGTTGTGGAAGTTGTTGGAGATCAACCCGATCAGCTTGGTCCGTCCCGTGGTCAGCGACGACGCCAGCGCGTTGGGACTGTAGCCCAGTTCCTTGGCGGCTTTTTCAACCTTGCTGCGGGTCTTGGCCGACACCGAAGCGCCCTCGGTAAAGGTGCGTGAAACGGCCGAGCGGGACACGCCGGCCAATGCGGCGACATCTTTGAGGGTGACACTCATGACTGGCGCCCGCGGAACTGGGGAAGGCTAACAAGCGAATTCATGATGAAATACTACGCGCCAACGGTCAAAACTTGCAATCGGTTGCAAAGATCAGGTGCGAATTTCGCTGGGTCCGTGGTATTTGCGCGATTTAAACAGGAATGGTGGGTGATGAGAGACTCGAACTCCCGACATCTTCGGTGTAAACGAAGCGCTCTACCAACTGAGCTAATCACCCGTGACGGTGCATGTAGCCAAGCCTGCGCGCGGGCGCAAGAGGGTCTTGCACAATTTATTTGATGTACGGCCCGGTCAGGCGAGTTCCTTTGATATTGCTCCACGTTTATTTTGTTCATTTTCGGCAGGCTGCGCCCTCGGTCCTGGGAAAGGCGCTTGCGTGCCATATGCGCCCTCAGATATTCCCGAAGGAACTGAAACTTTCCAGACGGGAGAGCACATGATCCTTTCCCTTGCCCGCCGATGTGCAATCGCAGCCTTGGTGTTGGGCACATTGACGCTGGCCCCGATACGGGCCGGAGCGGCGGAGGTTTTGGTTTTTGCCGCCGCCAGCCTGAAAAATGCCTTGGACGAGATCGCGCTGGTTTTCGAACAGCAAACCGGGCATGAGGTCACGGTGTCCTATGCAGCCTCGTCCGTATTGGCGCGGCAGATTCAACTGGGCGCACCTGCGCATCTGTTCATTTCGGCGAATGTGGATTGGATGGATGTTCTGCAGAACCAGGAATTGATCGACGCGGACTCGCGGGTGGATTTGCTGGGTAATGGGTTGGTTCTGATTGGCGGTGCAGGTCAGGATCAGATCGGCCGGATGCAGCCGGATGTCGATCTACCTGCGAGGCTTGGGAACGGGCATCTGGCGATGGCGCTGGTCGATGCGGTGCCAGCGGGAATTTACGGCAAGGCGGCGCTGCAGAACCTGGGGTTGTGGGAGGATGTGCAGACCCGGATCGCACAGACCGACAACGTTCGCGCGGCGCTCGCGCTGGTTGCGTCAGGGGCCGCGCCGTTGGGGATTGTCTACCAGTCGGATGCGCAAGTCGAAGACCGGGTTCAGGTTGTGGCCTCGTTCCCGCCCGATCTGCACCCGCCGGTTATCTATCCGGCAGCGGTGACCGCGTCTGGCACAACCGCAGCTCGGGCGTTTCTGGATCACCTGCAATCGGACGCCGCCCAGGAAGTTTTCATCACACAGGGCTTTGCCCTACCGGATCGCTGACACATGGGGTGGTTGGGGCCAGCAGAGCTTGAAGCGCTCAGACTGTCATTGCGCGTTTCCTTTTGGGCTACGCTGGTGACCTTGCCGTTTGGCATTTTTGTGGCCTACGCGCTGGCGCGCTGGCGGTTTCCCGGCCGTCAGTTGCTGAACGGGTTGGTGCATCTGCCACTGATCCTGCCACCGGTGGTGACCGGATATCTGCTATTGCTGACCTTCGGCATCCAGGGGCCGTTGGGCAAGCTGCTGGCCGAGTTTGGCATCGTCGTGGCCTTTCGCTGGACCGGCGCGGCGCTGGCCGCAGGGATCATGGCCTTTCCGTTGATGGTGCGGGCCATCCGACTGTCGATCGAGGCGGTGGACCCCAAGTTGGAGCAGGCTGGGGCGACACTGGGCGCGTCGCGCCCCTTCGTCTTTGCCACAGTCACCCTGCCAATGATTCTGCCCGGTGTGATCGCTGGTGCCATTCTTGCCTTTGCCAAAGCGATGGGAGAGTTCGGGGCCACGATAACCTTTGTTTCCAACATCCCCGGCCAGACCCAAACCCTGCCGTCGGCAGTCTATGCCTTTTTGCAAGTGCCGGGGGGCGAGGGCGCGGCGACGCGGCTGGTGGTGGTGTCGATCATCATCGCCATGGGGGCGTTGCTACTGTCGGAATATGTCGGTCGTCGCGCCGCTGCCCGGGTGTCCGGGTCATGAGTCTGTCTGTCCGCCTGCAGCACGATCTGCCCGACCTAACGCTGGATCTCAGCTTTGACGCGCCCTCGGGCGTGACCGTTCTGTTTGGGCGCTCCGGGTCGGGCAAGACCACAGTGGTCAACGCCGTGGCCGGTTTGCTGCGTCCCAAGGCCGGGCGGATCGCTGTAGACGGGTGGGAGCTTTTCGATACCGAGCAGAACCTCTGGCTGCCGCCGCACCGCAGGCGGTTGGGTTATATCTTTCAGGAAGGCCGTCTGTTCCCGCATCTGACCGTGCGGCAGAACCTGTCCTATGGCCGCTGGTTTGCGCCGAAACGAGCGCGCCGCGAGGACCCGGACAAAGTGATCGAGATGCTGGGCATAGGACATTTGCTGGACCGACGTCCTGCGGGCCTGTCAGGCGGGGAAAAGCAGCGCGTGGCGATTGGACGAGCATTGCTGGCCAGTCCACGGCTGATCCTGGCCGATGAACCTCTGGCCGCGTTGGACGACGAACGCAAGGCTGAGATCCTGCCTTATTTCGAACGGCTGCGGGATGAGGTCTCGGTGCCGATTCTCTATGTCACACATTCCGCGGCCGAGGTCGCGCGGCTGGCGACTTCCGTGGTTGCGCTTCAGGACGGCAAGGCGGTGCGACACGGCCCGGCGTCCGAGGTGATGGCCGATCCGTCGATCGCCCCGGCCGGGGTACGTGCTGTGGGCGCGGTGCTTAAGGTTCGGGTTCGGGACCATCACGCCGACGGGCTGACTGAATTGGATGCTGGCGGCGCGCGCCTGTTCCTGCCGCGCATTCCGCATCAGGTGGGGGAAGAACTGCGCATCCGTATTCCGGCTCAGGAGGTGATCCTGTCCAGCAAGCGGCCCGAGGGACTCTCGGCCTTGAACATGCTGGCAGGAACAGTCGATACGATCCGCGCGGGTGAAGGGCCGGGAGCCATTGTGTCGGTCCAAACCCCGGCAGGACCGGTACTGGCCCGCGTCACCCGCCGCTCGGTCGAGGCGCTGGGGCTGGAGCCCGGCAAGCCCTGCTATGCGGTGATCAAGACGGTTGCCCTGGCGCCGCAGGATGTTGGCGGTCGGCTGAGCGCCCGATGAGCCCGGGCTTTACTCACAAGCCGTGCCTCCTATGATTTATGGTAATGTCCGAATGTGTTTCAGGCCAAGGATTTGTTGCTATGCGGTTTTTCAGAGTTTCAGGCGCAGTTGTTCTTCTTTTGCTGCCAACACTGGCGCAAGCCGTCGGAGTTGGCTTTGCAATCAGGCCCGGATATCGCGCAACGGTCACGCAGTTGGACAATGGTAATTACCAGGTGGCCACCCATGGCTCGTCAGCGGCAATCGCCTATTGGTGCGGTATTGGAGATTTCGCCATCCGCACCCTCGGCCTGCCGACGACCCAGCGCATTTACGTCGCCAAAGCCTATGACAAGCAGACGCGTACAGTGCAGTTTTCGCTGGCGCCGCCCGAAGGCGGCGACACCTCGAAAAGCTATTCTATCACGGTCAGCCGCGTGGGTGAGAATATGTCGGCATCCGGAGCACAGAGCCATTGCTTTGACAACATCATGGATTTCGACTTCTGACCAAAATCAGACCCACTTGGCCAATGGGGGCAGGCTCATCAGCACTGCGTCCGGGTCGTGGCCGGTTTCCAGCCCAAACTTGGTGCCCCGGTCGTAAACCAGATTGTATTCGGCATAGAGGCCGCGATGCACCAGTTGGGTGTTTTTATCGTCATCGTCAAAGCCCTGCACGCGGCGCTTTTCGACCAGAGGCAGGAAGGCAGGTAAAAAGGCCCGGCCAATATCCTGTGTCAGCGCAAAATCTGCCGCCCAGTCACCGGTGCAGTAGTCATCCATGAAGATGCCGCCCACGCCTCGGGCGCGTTTCCGGTGTGGGATATAGAAGTATTCGTCCGCCCATTCCTTGAGGCGCGGATAGTGCCCCGGTCCGTGCGGGTCCAGGTGCGCCTTCTGCGTGGCGTGGAAATGAACGGTGTCTTCATCATATTCGATACAGGGGTTCAGGTCCGATCCGCCTCCGAACCACCATGCGTGTGGCGTCCAGAACATACGGGTATTCATATGCACGGCCGGGACATGCGGGTTCTGCATGTGTGCGACCAGCGAAATGCCAGAGGCCCAGAAACGTGGATCATCGACCATGCCGGGAATGCCCTTGCGGGCGGCCATGGCTTGCTGCGCCCGCTCACCCAGCGTGCCGTAGACGGTCGAGATGTTGACGCCAACCTTTTCGAAAACGCGGCCACCGCGCATCACAGACATCAACCCGCCACCCGCGTCCGAACCGTCCTCGGATTGGCGTGTGGTTTCCTTGACCTCGAACCGGCCGGGCTTCTCATCCGAGAATGGCCCGCTGTCGTGACTGTCTTCCAGGGCTTCGAATGCGGTGACGATCCGGTCGCGCAAATCGCGGAACCAAGCAGAGGCGGTTGATTTTTCAGTGTCGAACATGGGGATTAGTGGGCCGGGGCTGCGACGGGATCCAGCAGGGTGCGGCCGCCGTCAATGGTCAGGATTTGCCCGGTGATGAACCCGGCGGCGTCCGAGGCAAGAAACTGTGCCGTCTCGGTCAACTCGGTAGGCGCGGCGATCCGGGCCAGAGGGGTGTGTTTCTCGATGTCGTCGCGGAAGTCGCGGTTCTCTTTCAGGGTGGATTGCAGCGAGGCACTCATCACCGAGCCCAGAGCGATCGAGTTCACCCGGATACGGTTCGGGGCCAGCGCCACTGCCAGTGAGCGGGTCAACTGGTCCAGTGCGGCAGTCGACACGGAATAGGCCATCAGATCAGGGTGCGTGCGCCGGGCGGCAATCGAGGACAGGTTGATGATCGACCTGGCCGGGTTTTCGTCCTCGTCATCGGCTTGTTTGATCATCCGTTTGGCGACTAGCTGGCTCAGCCGCAGGGCAGGCATCAGGTTCTGGTTTAGCAGGGTACGCACCGAGTCATCTTCGGTATCCAGCGGATCGGAGGGGATCACCTGCCGCGCGCCGTTGATCAGAATGTCCACCTGATCGAACGCGTCGATGGTGGCGGACAGAAGGTTGGCGATGGTCAGCTTTTCCCGCAGGTCCCCGGCGAAGAAACGGATATTACTGTCGTCGGCCTGTTCCCCCAGCTCCTCGGTCAGCCGTTTCTCGTCCATGTCGGCAAACATCACATTGGCACCTGCATCAGCAAAGTGACGCCCGATGGCCAGACCGACGCCGTTGGCCCCGCCGGTCACGATTGCAGTTTTGCCAGCTATGGAAAAGGACATGCGTAAACTCCTGAGTTGCGGCGCAGGTTAGCCGGGATCACCGCCGAGGGCGAGAGGCATGAAAGACCTTGAACCGATTGTCGCCGGTTACTTCTTCGACATGGATAAAAACGTCGGTCAGAGTGGTTTCATAGGGCAGGTGACGGTTGGCAACCATCCACAGTGCACCGGTGCGGGTCAGGTTCCTGGCGGACGACCGGATGAAGCCTTGCCCCAGCTCCGGTTCGGCGCTGCGGCCGGTGTGGAACGGCGGGTTCATCACCACTGCGTCGATGGGTTCGGGTGCAAGCCAGGTCACCGCATCGGCCCAGTGAAACTGCGCGCGCGGGTCAGCTACATTGGTGCGGGCGCAGGTAAGCGCGGTGTGGTCGGCCTCGACCAGATGCAGGGCCTTCAGGCCCGGAGCCTGCAGAAGCCCGGCGGACATATATCCCCAACCCGCACCAAGGTCAGCGACCCGAGCGCCCGGCTTTTCGGGCAGCGCCGCCCGCAACAGGGCCGAAGCCGGATCGATGCCGTCCGCCGAGAACACCCCCGGCGCGGTCTGAAAGCCGTCTGCGGTCTGATGCTCGGGCGCGGCCCAATCCGCAAAAGTCTGGCGATCCGTCCGGAACCAGAAAATCTTGCCATGGGCCTTGGAGATCGGCCCCTCGACCGCGACGCGTTTTCGGATGTCTTTCAGCAGGCTGTCCACGCCATCTGTCTTGGCACCATCCACAACGACGACTCCTGTGGCGCGACAGCACGCCTGATACACCATCGAGCGGGCCAGCGCCTTGGCACGGGGCAGGATCACAATGGCGTCCCGACAGGGCTCATCCGTTTCAGGGGTGACCGAGAACCCCTGGTTGGCAAAGTGATCATGAAACGGCTTGAACGGCTGCACCACCCGCGTCTCGCGGGGCAAGGCAGACAGGTCACTGCTTGCGGTTGGTCCAAGCACCGTCAGCGGTTGCGACAGCGAAAGGCCGCTATGCAGGGCGAGATCGAGACGAGGAGACATGAACGACTTCGAAAGAGCAGCGCGGGCTTACTCTTCCCGCTCCATGGTGCATTGCAGAGGGTGCTGATGCCGACGGGCAAAATCCATGACCTGACCTACTTTAGTTTCGGCGATCTCGTGGCTGAACACACCCACGACCGCGACGCCTTTTTTGTGGACAGTCAGCATGATCTCGAACGCTTGTGCGTGGGTCATGCTGAAGAAGCGCTCCAGTACATGCACCACGAACTCCATTGGGGTGTAGTCGTCATTCAGCAGCAGAACCTTGTACAGTGGCGGGCGCTTGGTCTTTGGGCGCGTCTGCACCAGGACTGACGAGTCTGGGTCGTCGTCGTCCGGTTTGTCAGACATGATCCATTGGTGTTCAAGCATTGCGTTCTACTGTCCGATTCAGGCTTCGGTTTATCTGTGCGCTTATATAACGTCGTACTGGCCAGAGAAAAGAGCCAGCAGGACGTATTCGACATGGGTCAAAACCTTACCACAATCGGCTTCGATGCGGATGATACTTTGTGGCACAACGAGCGTTTTTTTCAGCTCACACAGGCTCATTTCACCGATTTGCTGGCCGATCATGCCGAGAAGGATCATCTGTTGGAGCGCCTGCTGGCGGCTGAAAAGCGCAACATCCGTCACTACGGGTACGGAATCAAAGGCTTTACCCTGTCGATGATCGAAACCGCGATCGAGGTGACGAATGACCGGGTTCCGGCCTCGGTCATCCGCCAACTGGTCGAAGCCGGGCAAGAGATGCTGGCCCATCCGATCGAGTTGCTGCCCCATGCACGTGAAGCGATCGAGGGCGCGGCGGCGACTCATCAGGTGGTGCTGATCACCAAGGGCGACCTGATCGACCAGGAGCGGAAACTGGCGCAGTCCGGATTGGGAGAGCTGTTCGACGGGGTTGAAATCGTCTCTGAGAAGACACCACAGACCTATCAGCAGATTTTTAGCCAGTACGAGGGCGGACCTGCGTCGGCCATGATGGTCGGCAATTCAATGCGATCTGATGTGGTGGCCCCGATTCAGGCTGGATGCTGGGGTGTGTATGTGCCGTACGGGCTGGTCTGGGAGGTCGAGCAGGCCGAAACGCCAGCCGAGAACCCCCGGTACCGCGAGTTGCAGGACCTGGGCCAGCTCTCGGACCTTGTTCAGCGGCTCGGCTGATGTTGCCGAATGGTCTCAGTTTCGAAAATTCGACGCAGAGCGGCGGCATTTTCCGGTCACATTCATGGATGTGGTGGGGCAGGGGACGTGCATGGCCATATGTTGTATGTCATGCAAAGGGTAACCAAACAGCGATTTGATGAGCTTTTGGTTTATTTCATTGGGTCCCTGTGTTAGCCTTTAAAGCAATAAAATAATTACAAGCTGACCGGGAAAACCCGGCGGCCCGAGGTAGACAGAGGCAAAGATCGTGCAGGTTCGGCGGACAGTTCCGGCCCGAATGGGCTTATTCCTTATAGCATTCTTGTGGCTGCTCTCCTTTGCGCCGTTGCAAGGGGTGGCCGCGCCCTATGCGGCAATGGTGATTGATGCACGAACCGGAGAGGTGCTGCACTCGCGCAACGCCGACACACGATTGCATCCGGCTTCGCTGACCAAGATGATGACGCTCTACATCGCGTTCGAAGCGGTGCGGAACGGGGAAATCACGCTGGACACACCGGTGCGTGTCACCACGAAAGCCGCGTCCGAGCCGCCATCGAAACTGGGTTTGCGCACAGGGCAGAAGATTGCCTTCCGCTATCTGATTCGCGCTGCCGCAGTGAAGTCGGCCAATGATGCCGCCACTGCCATCGGTATCGCCATCAGCGGGTCCGAAGCCGCCTTTGCCCGCCGCATGACCCGCACCGCCAAGGCCATGGGGATGAGCCGCACCACGTTCAAGAACGCGCATGGTTTGACAGAATCGGGTCACCTGTCCACCGCACGGGACATGACCACGCTGGGCCGTCACCTGCTGTATGATTACCCGCAGTACTACAACCTGTTCTCGCGGCAATCGACCAATGCCGGGATCAAGACCGTTCCGAACACGAACCGTCGCCTGCTGGCCGCCTATAAAGGCGCGGATGGGATCAAAACCGGTTACACCCGGGCTGCGGGCTTCAACCTTGTGGCTTCGGCCAAGCGCAAAGATGAACGGATCATCGCCACCGTGTTCGGCGGTAAATCCGGCGCATCGCGCAATGCCAAAGTGGCCGAGCTGCTGGACATGGGTTTCCGTCGCGCACCGTCGCGGGCACCGATCCGCAAACCGGCCCGTCCGGCCTATGCCGGGAATGTCGGGTTGGACGCGACTGTCGCGGCTCTGACAGGAGCACCGAAAACCAGCCTGCGGCCGGTTCTACGTCCGGGGCCAGGTGCCGCCGTACAGGTGGCTGGCACCGTTGCAGCGACCGCTGCCAAGAACGGTGCGCGCATTCAGGACGGTATCGCCGCAGCCATTGCGGCTGCGGATGTTCAGGCTGCAACCGACGACACAACGCGGCCAGCCGCACGTCCGGAAAAACTGGTTCTGGCATCGACCGACCCGAACGTGCAGCCCGAGCCCGAACAGGAAATTGTGACCCGGCTGTCTACATCCGGCGGGCATTTGTGGGGCGTCAATGTGGGCCGCTATACCACCCGATACGAGGCGGAAAAGGTTTTGCTGAAAACCGCCCTGTCGGAAATGACCACTCTGGAAGGAACCCTGCGCAAGGTGAACCAAAGCTCGCGCGGGTTCGAGGCGACATTTCAGGGCATGACCCGCGAACAGGCTGATCTGGCCTGCCGCAGGCTTCAGGCCCGGAATGTCACATGTTTCATGATCGGGCCGTCATAAGATCCGACATATACTCTCCTGAATGGGTCTGGCTGCGAGGATACTCGCAGCCTCTTTTTTTGTCAGAACGCCTTAGTCGAACACGTGGCCGTGCTGATATTGCTCATCCTGCCCGGCAGCTGCGGTCAGAGCGGCCACATTGTCCTTCGTAAAGAACCCGTCATAGTGATGGCAGCGCTCGATATACTCGGTGATCAGCAGAGTGTTTTTTGAGTGTTTCGAGAAAATCTGTTTCAGGTTAGGGTCGTCTTTGCATTCACCCACCACATGCGCCAGGAACGGCACGCCCTTGTCCTTGAGCGTATTGACAACGAAATCGACGTTCTTTTCCCCGGCGTTGTGATCACCATCCTGAATCTCAACCGCCATGTGATGCAGGCGGCGACCAAAATTGCGGACAAAATCCTCGGTCGGCATCGGCAACTGTTCAAAGGAATTGACGAAGGAAGGCGTGTTGTTCGCCGTGAAGACCTTGGCGGGTGACTTCTTGTCATCATCCACATTGGCATTCCGGTTCACGTTGGTCGAGGAATTCATGTCGAAGATGTTGTACGCCCCCCAGAAATAATAGGGCACCATTGTCAGGAACTCGAGGATCGCGTCCTCACGCTCACCGGCCAGAATGCGGGTGGCGAGGTGATCGATCCCCAGCATCAAAGGAGAGATTTTGCTGTCCGCCCCAAACGCGGCGGCCTGATCCAGTTGTGCCCGTTCCGCATCGCTCAGCAGCACGCGGTCCCCCAGCCCCAAACCGTCCGTGTCATTGAAGTCCAGCGTGGAATAACCCACCCGGTTGCAGGTAAAATCGGACGGGGTGGTGAAGCAATATCCATCCTGCGTGTAGAATGGGTTCTCGGTATCGCCTTTGTACTCAAAGCGGATGTTTTGATCTTCGAGCGTCTTGCTGAGCGTTTTCAGGTCGGTCGCACCATAGATTTCTCCGACGTATCGGGTTTGTGGTGTGTTGCGCGCCAGCGGGTACATCCGGTTGATGCGTGGGATGAAGTCCTCAAAGCTGGGGTTCAGCGGAGCCATCACGATCATGGCCGGGTAATCGGGATGCGAATGCAGGATTGAGAACTTGTGGGTCTGCCCCATATATGTGGCCGTGTGGCGATAGGGGGTCATCACATACAGCTCAATCAGCGTATCGAACAGCGCGGTGGTTTCCACCTGCAGGACTATTGCCCGCATCGGCCCAACCTGATCGGCCACACCCGAGCTGGTACGCCGTTCGTAGATCATCGGCAGGTACTCGTTGAAGAAGTCCGAGTTCTTCTTGTCCCCGCGGGGCTGATACGACATCAAATCGAAAGACATTGATAAACCTCCTTGCGCATACCCGGTGGCAGTCGGGCGTGGCCTTGCTTGGATTTCCAATAATCAGAACATGCACTTGCGGTCATGCTAGGGTCAGAAGTCCAAGCGGGCAACAGTAAGAAGGTGGGGCGATGGTCTTACGACCGCATGGTCATCGGGTGAATTTTGTCACCTCGACACCGCCTGCGATCAGGTTCTCGCGCACGGACCGAGCGATTTGCACTGCGGTAGGTCCATCGCCATGCAGGCAGATCGTATCGATCGAGGTTTCAAGCAGTTTGCCGGATTCGGTGATGATGGCGCCTTCGCGGACCATGTTCAGGATGCGCGGCCCGGCAAGCTCCGGGTCATGGATAACCGCGCCGGGCAGGCTGCGATCCACCAGAGTGCCGTCATCATTATAGGCGCGGTCGGCAAAAATCTCGCCGACCCATTTGCAGCCAATCTCACGCACAGCCTCTTCTTGTTTGGTGACGGCTAAAACCATGATGATGATATCCGGGTCCACGTCCAGCGCGCCCAGATAACAAGCCCGCGCCATGTCGATATCGACCGAGCACATATTGGCCAGCGCTCCGTGCAGTTTCAGGTGTCGGACTTTGGTGCCAACTGCCTTGGCCATCCCCATCGCCGCGCCCAGTTGATAACGCACCAGATTGCGCAAGCTGTCATGGGGCACCTTCATGTTGCGGCGACCAAACCCCTGCAGGTCGGGAAAGCCGGGATGCGCACCGATGCCCACTCCGTTCCGGGCCGCCAGAGTCATCGTCTTTGCCATCACATCCGGATCGCCCGCGTGAAAGCCGCAGGCTATATTGGCCGATGTGATGATCTTCAGCAGGCTGTCATCATCGCCCATTTTCCATGGGCCAAAGCTTTCTCCCATATCTGCATTCAGATCGACGCTGGGCATCGGCAACACTCCTTACTCCGTGGCAGAGACCATTCCGCCGATCAATTGGTAGGACAACAGATCCGGTATGTCATGTGGGTTAAGGACCAGAGGTTCGACCCGTGTCCGCAATCGTGACAGATCGGAAAGATAGGTTGCATGCAGGGCGACAGCTTCCTCCATCGTCACGAATTGGAACCGGACCTGCCCTCCCGAAGGGGTCTGCGCCGCACGGGGCAGGTCACAGGGCAGGACGGTGGCAATCCGGGGATAGCCTCCGGTGGTCTGACATTCAGGCAGAAGGATAAAGGGGTTGCCGGTGCCAGTCATCTGGATGTCACCGGGGGTGATCACCTCGGACAATATGTTCAGCTGACCTTGGGCAGCGAAACCCTCGCCATCGCTGTTTAGTTGCATACCCATCCGGTTCGCCCGTGCCCCGCGCCGAAACGCTGTCCGGGCAAAACGGTTCAGCGTGCTCTGCTCGAACAAGGGGGTTTGAAAGCTTGCAACTACACGCAGAGTGCCACCGGCGAACCGATCCTCCGGACGCAGCTTCATTCCAGCGCTGCCCGCATGCGGACCTGCCGGCAACATGTCACCCATCTGCACTGCGCGCCCGACCTTCGCGGTCAAATGGGCAGAGCGCGACCCCAGAAACTGGGGCGCATCAATCCCGCCTCCAACGTGCAGATAGCCATATGTTCCTTGTGTGACCGCACCGATGGTCAGCTTCTGCCCGGCCTGCAAGGCATAAGAGGCATTCCAGACGATCGGCGTGCCATCGATATTCGCCTGCATCGACGCACCGGACAGGGCAATGTTGACTGGCTCAGTGGCCTCGAACGATCCGCCCTTGCCTGCCATTTCCAATGCAGCGCTTTCTGGGCTTTGGCCCAACAGCGCTGCGCCTTCATGAAGGGCCAACTGATCCGCCGCGCCAGACCGTGACAGACCCTGATCCAGATATCCCGTGCGCCCCTGATCCTGCACTGTGCAGGCCGGTCCGATCTGATGCACAAGCAGACTCATGCCGGGATCTCCGTGCAGGACGCGCCGCCCGCGCTATCGCGGGTCGCGCGGATGGCCTCCAGTTCGTCCGGGCTAACCGGAATAAACTGCATCTCATCCCCGGGGCGCAGTGCAAAGCTCTGCTCGGCTTCGGGGCGGAAACACCGGAACGCGGTCTGACCTACATGCCGCCATCCGGTGGGGGTTGGCCCCGAAAACAGCACAAACTGGGAAATCGCCAGCACCAGGGCGCCCTCGGGTACCATCGGCGTCAGTTCCTTGAGGCGCGGAATGTTGAACTCCTGTCCCAGCGGGCCGAGATAGGGCTGACCAGGCGCGAAGCCTATGGTCAGCACGCGCACGCAGGTGTTGCCGAGGCGTTTGATGGCTTCGACGGATGACAGCCCCGCCGCGGCGGCGGCCTCATCCAGTTGCGGCGCAAGCTCGCCGCCATAAACGGTTGGCACCTTCCACAGACGACGCCCGGCCGGAAGCGATGCCTGATACCAATTCTGTCGCTCTAAAATCTGTTCCAGGCGCGCCTGAATTTCGGAGTGCGGCAATCGAATTGGATCAAACCGGATATAGGCCGAAGCAAGCGAGGCCGATGTCTCCGCCACACCATCCCAATTCAGAGAGTCGACAGCGTTGCGGAACGCGAGGGCGGCACGATTGGAGGGTTCCGAAATCGTATCTCCAAACGAAATCAGCACACCGTCCAGACCAACTGTTCGGATGCGTGGGAAAGGGGCTACCTGCTTGGGTGTCATCTCATAATGCGTTCGAACGTTTCTTTGCGGCGAGGTGATCTTATCCCGGGCCAATGCGCAAGCCCCGGGCTTGGACCCGAGCGGCTTTCTAAGTCTAAAATGCGAGTCGAGTCGGGAAAACTGGCCGAATTTTGGGCAACCGAGTCGGGCTGGCCTTGTGGGTGCGGAAGGCGGACTCACTATATATAGAGTGGGCGTGGACGCGGCCGGGTCATGGCTTTGTGGTGGATCACCGGCTTTGGGGTGTGTTGGCAGAGATCGCCCTGCCGGAGGTGCTCATAAATTATTGAAAATAAATAAAAAATAGTAAAATGGCAAAAAAATTGCGCAGGATGTGATTTTCTGCTTGCGGCTAGTGCTGGTTATACTTAGAACCCCCTTCACCGGCGCTGCTGAGGCGCTTGGGACGCACCGGTGAGACGGTGGGAC